>NZ_CALSBS010000001.1 GCF_943590815.1 Pseudocitrobacter vendiensis
ATTATTTAAGTGTGACAGCAGCATTTTTATTAAAAATAAACATTGATTATGATTATATGAAATTAACTATGTATATTATTATGTTTACTATCGGCAATATAGTGCTGTTTCCGCCGTCGATAATATTGATAGATTTATTGGTTCCCTCAATGGTTCAGCTGGATATCTATCTTTGTTTTGCCTCTATCTCAGAAGATGACGAACTGGCAAATAATGCTATCGCAATGACCTCACTTATTCTTGCTGCTATTTTAGATCTGGCTCTTCTGTTCAGCATTGCCTGCATTTGGCTTCGTCTAACGCAAGGCAAAAGCGCGAAATAGTCTCATGCTGTTCAAAAAGGAAAACGCAGCAATTGAACATCCTCAGCCGTCACTTTCACCATCGACCCTTCCGTATGCCAGGCACCGAGCACGACGCGATACGCGGGTTGGCCGTTAGCGCTCAATGTATGTACATCCGGGCGATGCGTGTGCCCGTGAATCAGCCACTGCACGTGGTGCTTTTCCATCACATCCACAACGGCCTGCGGGTTCACATCCATAATCTCCATCGATTTATGGCTGTTGGCGGCTTTACTGTCGGCGCGCATGCGGGCGGCAATTTTCTGGCGGATAAACAACGGCAGTGCCAGGAATAATTTCTGGATCCACGGCGTATGCACTTTGGCGCGAAACGCCTGATAGCCTTCGTCATCGGTGCAGAGCGTATCGCCGTGCAAAATTAGCACCGGGCGACCGTACAGCTCAAGACGTTGTTCCTCTGGCAGCAGTGTCATGCCGCTTTCCCGGGCAAAGCGTTTACCGAGCAGGAAATCACGATTACCGTGAATGAAATAACAAGGAACACCGGAATTGACCAGCGCTTTTATGGCGTGGGCTATTTGCTGGTGCAGGGGATTCGGATCGTCGTCGCCAATCCAGGCTTCGAAGAGATCGCCGAGAATGTAGAGCGCATCGGCGTGACGCGCTTCACCGGCTAAAAAACGCAGAAAACCGGCGGTGATCGCCGGTTCTTCTGTCTGCAGGTGCAAATCTGCAATAAAGAGTGTCGCCACGATTACTCGCTGACGGTCACGCTTTCGATAATAACGTCTTCTTTAGGAACGTCCTGGTGCATACCGCTGCGGCCCGTGGCGACAGCTTTGATTTTATCCACCACGTCCATACCTTCGACGACTTCTGCGAATACGCAGTAGCCCCAACCCTGCAGGCTTTCGCCGGAGAAGTTCAGGAAGTCGTTATCAGCCACGTTGATGAAGAACTGCGCGGTTGCGGAGTGCGGAGCCTGAGTACGCGCCATTGCCAGCGTGCCACGGGTGTTTTTCAGACCATTGTTGGCTTCGTTTTTGATAGCCTCTTTGGTCGCTTTCTGATTCATGCCCGGCTCAAAGCCGCCGCCCTGAATCATAAATCCATTGATTACACGGTGGAAAATCGTGTTGTTGTAGAAACCTTCGCGGCAGTAGTCCAGGAAGTTTTTAACTGTTTCCGGCGCTTTGTCATCAAAGGTTTTGATTACGATATCGCCGTGATTAGTGTGGAAAGTAACCATTTCTGCATCCTGTTCCGTTATAGTGGTGCGTTAACTCGCGTGCGAGTCGTATATAGGCGCCTGTTATAGCATAACCGCGAGGTTCGATCACCTTGCAATGTGTGCTGCTTCAGAGTTGAATTAAAGGTAGAATACGCCGTTTCAGGCGCAAGCCCAGATCACACACGTCAACATGGAATTATCGATGCTAAAAATCTTCAATACAATGACCCGCCAAAAAGAGGAATTTAAGCCTATTCACGCCGGTGAAGTCGGCATGTACGTGTGTGGAATTACCGTTTACGATCTCTGTCATATCGGTCATGGACGTACCTTTGTTTCCTTTGACGTGGTAGCCCGTTACCTGCGTTTTCTTGGCTATAAGCTGAAATACGTCCGCAACATCACGGATATCGATGACAAAATCATCAAACGCGCCAATGAAAACGGCGAAAGCTTTGTGCAGCTGGTTGATCGCATGATTGTCGAAATGCATAAAGACTTTGATGCGCTGAACATTCTGCGCCCGGATGCCGAACCGCGCGCGACGCACCATATTCATGAAATCATCGAGATTACTGAACGTCTGATTGAACGCGGTCACGCATATGTTGCCGATAGCGGCGACGTGATGTTCTCGGTGCCGACCGATCCGAACTACGGCAAACTGTCGCGTCAGGATCTGGAGCAGTTGCAGGCCGGTGCGCGCGTCGAAGTCGCGGAAGTGAAACGTAACCCGATGGACTTCGTACTGTGGAAAATGTCGAAAGCGGGCGAGCCGAGCTGGCCATCGCCGTGGGGTGAAGGCCGTCCGGGCTGGCACATTGAATGTTCCGCGATGAACTGCAAACAGCTGGGGCATCATTTTGATATCCACGGCGGCGGTTCTGACCTGATGTTCCCGCACCACGAAAACGAAATCGCCCAGTCTACCTGTGCGCACGATGGCGAATACGTTAACTACTGGATGCACTCAGGGATGGTGATGGTTGACCGCGAGAAGATGTCAAAATCGCTGGGCAACTTCTTTACCGTGCGTGACGTGCTGAAGTATTACGACGCGGAAACCGTGCGTTACTTCCTGATGTCCGGCCACTATCGCAGCCAGCTGAACTACAGCGAAGATAACCTGAAACAGGCGCGTTCCGCGCTGGAGCGTCTCTACACGGCGCTGCGCGGTACCTCGGCTACGGACGTTGAATTCGTTCGCAGCGCGCAGTATGTCGATCGCTTTAAAGAGGCGATGGACGACGATTTCAACACCCCGGTGGCTTACGCCGTACTGTTTGATTTGGCGAAAGAAGTGAACAACGCGAAACAGGCAGGCAACAGCGAAGAAGCGAATGCGGCGGCCACTTGTCTGCGCACACTGGCGGCTGTTCTCGGCCTGCTGGAGCAAGATCCAGAAGCATTCCTGCAAAGTGGTGCTCAGGCGGATGATGGTGAAGTCGCGGAAATCGAAGCCCTGATTCAGCAGCGTCTCGACGCGCGTAAAGCGAAAGACTGGGCAGCAGCGGATGCGGCGCGTGACCGTCTGAATGAGATGGGTATCGTGCTGGAAGATGGCCCGCAGGGGACGACGTGGCGTCGTAAGTAACCCCTCACCCTAACCCTCTCCCATCGGGAGAGGGGACCGATTGTGTCAATGTTTAAGTGAGTGCGGTTTTCTCCCTCTCCCTGTGGGAGAGGGCCGGGGTGAGGGCATCAGCGCCTTTGCCACCACAATATTCCCATCAACATGGCTCCCGGCAGCCATACCCACAACAACTCCGAAAACATCACCTGATGACCATAGGGCGTGGTGTAACTCGACAGCGCGAACGGCGCGACTTTTATTACCTGCCACGGCGCAAAGAAGCGTTCCTCTGACCATGGCCACAGCCAGCCGACGCCTTTTCCGCCTGTGGTCACTGAATCCAACAGACTGTGCGATAGCAGCGATACGCTCAGAAATAGCCAGCAGCGGATGAGCCCGGACCGGAACCATTGTCGACCAATCATCACGCAAAGTAGCGGAACCACGAAAGCGAAAAGCAGTGAGTGGGTAAACCCGCGATGACCAAACGCATTGCCGTAAGCCACGCCAAACTTAAATGCCAGCACGTCGGCGTCTGGGAGCATGGCGAGCACAACGCCGGTAAAAAGTAATCGGGGAGGGATGACTCTGCTGCCAAGGCCTAAGCCCAGGCACAGAGGAACCGCGGCGTGTGTGATAACGGTCGGCATGGCTAAATATTCCCGGGAAATCAGGAGAATATAGCAGCAATTGGGCGCATCAGGCCCCGGGCACAATTCCGAAACTACGCCGATTCCCGCGTAATCAATTGACCAGAAAGTGTAATTTTCTGCGTTTGCAGTTCAGGTTCTTTAAGCTTCCGCATCATTAAGCCCGCAGCCTGTCGACCGGTCTCTTCGCTTGATGATGAGACATAGGTAAAAGAGGGGGAGGTGAGGTTCACATTAAGCATATCTTCAAAGCCAATCAACGCGACTTGCTGAGTCAGAAACACATCTTTCCCCACGGTACGCCCAACCTGATGAATTCCGGTTATGCTGCCAATCATCGCCGCAGGCGAGTGGCATAATAGTGCAGTGAAGGTGTTATTTTTCTCAAGCAACTGACGTGTGACGAGACTTGCAGCATGGGTATCCTCGCTACAGCACGGCGTCGCTTCTTCGCGATTCACCAGCCCATATTGCGTTAACACGCTGCGAAAACCCGCCAGCCGCTGCTGGCGAATTAAATCGTCTTCGCGCCCGCCAATGTAGGCAATGCTGCGATGCCCACGCTCAATCAGATACCGTGCTGCAAGAACGGCGGCCTGACGGTTATCGCGCATCACCAGGTTGCACTGTTCATCAAGCGGCGACTGGGAAACCACCACATAAGGTAGCGGACAGTGGCGTATTTTGTCCGGAATATGTGGGCTAAAGGCGTCAGATGCGAGGTAGATAACCCCCGCTACGCCTTGCTGTTTAAATGACAGCAGGCAGCGTTCTAAATGATCATGGCTGTTGAGCGGTTGACCGAGAAAAACCATAAATCCCTGTTTTTCCAGCTCCTGCACGATGCTTGCCATCACTTTGATGGAAAAACTGTCGCTGAAATCCGGGAGGATAAGGCCAATCAGATTGGACGTGTTGGCGCGAAGGTTAGCAGCCGCGACGTTGTGAACGTAACCGAGCGCCTCGATAGCAGCATGGACTTTGCCGATGGTTGCGTCAGAAATTTTCCCTTTCTGACGCAGTACCAGAGATACGGTCGACACTGACACGCCTGCCTGCTTTGCGACATCAATAATGCTGACTTTCTTCAATTCCGCTCCCTGAAATAATCGATTTATATCACGACGCCCCCTCAGCCTAACGGAGGCGCCGTCGAGCGGCATAGTATTATTTGCCAATCATCGTGGACATGGTCTGAGCGATAAACTGTGCTCTGGCACCGAAAATAACCTGAATACCTTTATCCCCGACAAACACCACCCCGCGTGCGCCGACACCGTTAAGGCCGTCTTTATCCACCTTATCACCCTGCGTGACTTCCAGACGCAAGCGGGTGATGCAGGAACCTACCGAATCGATATTCTGCGCGCCGCCCAGCAGAGCGATAATTTCCGTTGCCAGTTCGGTATCGGTTTTATCTTTGGCATCAGCCACCACATCGGCGCGGCCCGGCGTTTTGATATCAAAGCGACGGATCACGAAACGGAAGGTGAAGTAGTAGATAATCGCCATCGGAACACCGACGATTGCTGCGCTGAGGAAGTTGGTCTGATAACCGTTAAACGACGGTAGAATACCGAACGAGATGTAGTCAATCATCCCCGCAGAGAAGGATTTCGCGATGTGTGCGTGCAACAGGAACATACACATGTACGCAAGACCAGCCATGATGGCGTTAAAGACGTAAAGGATTGGCGCAACGAAAATAAAGGTAAACTCGACTGGCTCGGTGATCCCTGTCAGAAAGCAGGTGAGGGCGGCGGAGAACAGAATACCGAAAGCGATTTTCTTGTTTTTGCTGTTCGCTTCGTGATACATCGCCAGACAGGCGGCAGGCAGCGCAAACAGCATCAGCGGGAATTCTCCCTGCATGAATTTACCGGCATTCTGGTAGGTATCGCTGCTGAAGGATTTCACCCCTTCTTCCAGCATTTTGAACCAGATAGTCTGGTCGCCGTGGATGACCTGGCCTGCCTGCGTGGTGTAGTCCCCAAAGGAGTACCAGAAAGAGGGATACCAGATATGATGCAGGCCGAGCGGAATCAATGCGCGTTCGACAAGACCAAAAATAAACGTCGATGCTGCCTGATTATCACCGTTCACCACCGTGGAGAGCGCATCAATACCCGCCTGGATATGCTGCCAGACGTAAGGTAGCAGCAGGCCGAGCAGGAATGACAGCACTGCCGTGGCAATCGCGACAAAACGTTTGCCGGAGAAGAACCCCAGAAATTCCGGCAACTGCATGGCATGGAAGCGGTTATAACACCAGGCCGCGAGAATACCGCAAATCAGGCCGCCAAAGACGCCCATTTGCAGCGTCGGAATACCGACCACCATCGCATATTTCCCGCCCTGAGAGGCCATTTCCGGCGTAATCCCCAGCACGGTACCGATAGTGATATTGGTGACAAACACGGAAACGGCGGCAGAGAGTGCTGCGATACCCGATTCCGATGCCAGCCCGACTGCAGAACCAATCGCGAACAACATCGGCAGATTATCGAAAATAACCCCCCCTGCGTTCATCATTAGCGGCAAATGGAATTTATCACCGAACGCCAGCAGCAAACCCGCCGCAGGCAGGAGTGAGATTGGCAGCATTAATGCGCGACCAATCATCGATAGTTTTGACAATGATTTAACAATACCGGACAGCAAACCCATACCCGTTCCCCCGACTGGAGATAATGAATTGCGCGTAAAGCGCGCTGTTATTGTAAGTAGAACGTTCTAGTAGAACGTTCTACTTATGGTCGGAGAAACGTAAAATTTCCGCAACAAGATTATGACGCGTAGCGATAGGAGATTGTGATTATTTGAAGTTGATCAATAAGTGACCGCGCTGAAAGCAGGGGAATATAATAGGTGTGTGACGAGTGAAATAATACCCGGCAGGTTGCCGGGTATTAACAGGCTTATGCGATAACGCTAATGCTTTGTCCGGCAAAGCTCACCGTTTGCCCGGCGACGATTTTGCAGCGTTTGCGCGTTTCAACCGCGCCGTCAACTTTCACCTGACCATCGGCGATGACGATTTTCGCCTGCGCGCCGCTTTCGGTCCAGCCTTCCAGTTTCAGCAGATCGCACAGTTCAACGTGCGGGTGTTTTCCTAAAGAGAATGTGGCCATTATGCTTCCTCGACGTCGTGATACTCTTCACAGGCCTGAAGCGTATTCTGAATAAGTGTTGCAACGGTCATCGGGCCGACGCCGCCCGGAACCGGCGTAATGTAAGACGCGCGTTTGGCTGCATCTTCAAAAACTACATCGCCCACTACTTTGCCATTTTCCAGTCGGTTAATGCCGACATCCATGACGATAGCGCCTTCTTTGATCCAGTCGCCCGGAATAAAGCCCGGTTTACCGACGGCGACAATCAACAGGTCGGCATTTTCGACATGGTGACGCAGGTTTTTAGTGAAGCGGTGAGTCACGGTGGTGGTACAACCGGCCAGCAGCAGCTCCATGCTCATCGGGCGACCTACGATGTTAGAGGCGCCGATAACGACGGCATTGAGCCCATAAGTGTCGATGTTGTAGCGTTCGAGCAGCGTGACGATACCGCGCGGCGTACACGGGCGCAGACGCGGCGCGCGCTGGCACAGGCGGCCCACATTATACGGGTGAAAACCGTCAACGTCTTTATCGGGTGCAATGCGTTCCAGCACTTTCACGTTATCGATGCCTGCCGGGAGCGGCAACTGCACTAAGATACCGTCAATGGTTTTGTCGGCGTTCAGGGTGTCGATAAGGGTCAGTAGCTCGGCTTCGCTGGTGGTTTCCGGCAGGTCATAAGAGCGGGAGACGAACCCCACTTCGTCGCAGGCTTTGCGTTTGCTTGCGACATAAATTTGTGAGGCCGGGTTGCTGCCAACCAGCACAACGGCAAGCCCGGGGGCACGTTTTCCTGCTGCAACGCGCGCCTGCACTTTTTCCGCAACCTCAGAGCGCACCTGCTGCGCAATCGTTTTACCGTCAATAATCTTAGCTGCCATCAGAGAGAAGATTCCATCTGTCACTTTCGAAAGGGGGATGGCCATATTTTGTCAGATGCGGGGCTTTCTGTCAGTCATCCTTTACGAGTTTTCGCGCGAAAGCCCTTCCTGCTAGCGATAGTCTTACGGTTTACAGGGTTTTGTCCTGGTAAAAATTAGGACGCGGCTTAGCCTGAGCTCAGTGTTTATACGTATTTTCTCTTATTTAATTTCTGTACCTTAGCGTCGAAATAAATTCTTCCGGTGTTATCGCCGGAATATCTCACTGCCTGTTATTTGGTAGTGCTTTTAACTCTCTCAAGGACGCTGAGGTTATGCGGTCTGGCAATTATTTGCCGTGCTATGTCATGCGAGTCGTACAGGATATTCGGTTCGTCACAATGTTTTAATTCATCAAGGAATACCTATGAAACTGAGTACTATTGCCTCTACTGTGATGGCGTCTTTCGTATTAATGACGGGTGCGGCGCAAGCTGCGGCAGTTTCCGTAAATGGCGGCAGCGTTCACTTTAAAGGTGAATTAGTCAACGCAGCGTGTGCGGTAAATACTGAGTCTTCAGATCAAATTGTTGAACTGGGCCAGTATCGCACGGCGAAATTTACTGCAGTCGGCGATACCACCACCAATATGCCGTTCACCATCGTTCTGAACGATTGCGATCCGAGCGTATCGGCTACCGCTGCTGTTGCATTTAGCGGCCAGGCTGACGCCACCGACGCAACGCTGCTGGCAGTGAACTCTTCCAACAACAATACCGCGGCGAAAGGCGTGGGTATCGAGATCCTCGACAGCAAATCGAAAACGCTGAGCCCGGATGGCGCAACCTTCTCTTCTGCACAGACTCTGCTGCAGGGCACCAACACCCTGAACTTCTCCGCACGCTACAAAGCAACGGCGGATACCGCAGAGCCGGGTCAGGCGAATGCGGACGCGACCTTTGTGATGAAGTACGAGTAATTGCTCATACAGGGAGTGACTTTGCCTCAGGGATGAGGCTCGAATCACCTGAAGAGAGCCACGAATGAGAGGGATTGTGTTCCTGCTGGCCACGCTGATGCTTTCTCTGCCCGCGCTGGCGCACAGAGTTGTCATCGAAGGTGGAAAAGTACAAATGCGCGGCGAGCTGGTTAACAGCGCCTGTGCTGTCGCCACCGAAAGCCAGAATATGCGCATTGAGATGGGGCAGTACCGAACCAACGCGTTTACCGGGCCGGGAAGCTTTGCCACCACGCAGGTGCCGTTTACGCTGCGCCTGGTCGATTGCCGAAAAGATGTTTCGCAGACCGTGGGGATTGCCTTCCAGGGGCTGACGCCAACGGAAGATCCGCTGGTGTTTATGACCACGTCGCGCGTCGATGGCCGTCAACCAAACAGCGGGGTAGGTCTGGCGTTATTTGATAACAGCCAGCGGCATATTATTCCGAACGCCCAGCCGGTTTCTTATTTTCCAATTAATGATGACGAGCTGATATTTCATTTCAGCGCGCGCTATCGGGCTATTTCTGGCCAGGTTATGCCAGGCGCAATTCAGTCTGATGTCTGGTTTACGTTGCTTTATCCCTGAAGCGTCAAAAAGAGAAAAGGTATTGTTGTGATTAACGCAATTATTAAATCAAGCATGGCCCTGTCATTTTTACTGCTGTGTGTTTCATTACCTGCACAGGCATCCGGGGGAGTGGCACTGGGCGCTACGCGCGTTATTTATCCGGCGGACGCCAAACAGACGTCGCTGGCCATCACTAACAGCAATGATAAAGAACGTTATTTAATTAACGCATGGATTGAAAACGACCTCGGGAAAAAAGAATCAACATTTGTCGTGACGCCTCCGCTGTTCGTCAGTGAGCCAAAAAGCGAAAACACCCTGCGTATTATTTATGCTGGGCAGCCTTTGCCGTCCGATCGCGAGTCGCTGTTCTGGATGAACGTGAAGGCGATTCCGTCCGTCAATAAAGCAAATATCGAAGGGAAGAACGTTCTGCAACTGGCGATTTTGTCGCGCATCAAACTGTTCGTTCGCCCGAAAAATCTGGCTATGCCACCGGAAGAGGCCCTGTCGCACCTGCGTTTTGAGCGCAGCGGCACGCACCTGAAGGTGACCAATGCGTCGCCTTATTACGTTACGCTTGTCAATTTGCAGCTTGGCGGTCAGCGCATCAACAACCTGATGATTGCGCCGAAAAACAGCGCCCAGCAGGCGATTCCCGCCTCGGCAAGCGGTACGCTTTCGTGGCAGAGCGTGAATGATTACGGGGCTATTACCCCCGTTCACCGCGTCAACCTTTGATGAAGTCAGGGCAGGCCGACACCATGAAAAACCTTCACCCGCTCAGTATGCTGACGCTGGCTGTGATGGCGGCGCTCTGGTCACCCAACGGGCGCGGCGAGAGCTACTTCAACCCCGCATTTTTGTCGGAAGATACGGCCACCGTGGCCGATCTTTCGCGTTTTGAGCAGGGGCATCAGCAAGCGCCGGGCGTATATCGCGTCGATATCTGGCGCAACGATGAATTTATCGGTACTCAGGATCTCACCTTTGTCGCCGCCGAAGGGGCGGCGCCTCCTGCTGCGGGCCTTGCGCCCTGTATTCAGCGTGATTTTTTACAACGTTTGGGCGTCAACATGACGGCCTTTCCGGCGCTCGCCAGTGAGCCGAAAGGGAACTGCGTGGCACTGGAAAACCTGCTGCCGGGAAGCGTCGTGGCGTTTGATTTCGCCTCGCTACGCCTGCGACTGAGCCTGCCACAGGCGGCGATGAGCAACAGCGCGCGCGGTTATATTCCGCCGGACGAGTGGGATGAGGGCATTCCCGCGCTGCTGTTGAACTATAGTCTGACCGGTAACAAAGGCAGCGATGACGACAGTCATTATCTCAATTTGCAAAGCGGCCTGAACTACGGCCCGTGGCGGCTGCGTAATAACGGCGCATGGCGCTATACCCGTAATAACGGGCAGCGCCACAGCGAATGGGAAAATATCGGTACCTGGCTCCAGCGCTCGATTATCCCGCTGAAAAGCGAAATGGTGTTGGGCGACAGCAATACCGGCAATGATGTATTCGACAGCATCGGTTTTCGCGGCGGCCGATTGTACTCCTCAGACAGCATGTATCCGGACAGCCTGCAGGGCTACGCCCCGACAGTCCGCGGGATTGCGCGTACGCCAGCGAAGGTGGTGATCCGCCAGAACGGCTACGTGATTTATCAAAGCTACGTGCAGCCGGGCGCTTTTGCGATAAGCGACCTGAACCCGACCTCTTCAAGCGGTGACCTGGATGTGACCGTAGAGGAGAAAGACGGTAGCCAGCAGCGCTACACCGTACCCTATTCCACGGTGCCATTGCTGCAACGTGAAGGGCGACTGAAGTATGACCTGGTTGCCGGGGAGTATCGCAGCGGGAATAGCCAAAAAGACACGCCGTTCTTTGGTCAGGGCACGATGATTGTCGGCCTGCCAGGCGGTTATACCGTTTATGGCGGTACGCAGATGGCGTCGCGCTACGCGGCAGCAGCCATTGGCGCGGGGAAAAACCTTGGCGACTGGGGCGCAATTTCTCTTGATGTGACCCATGCGCGGAGTCAATTGGCTGACGATAGCTGGCATGAAGGGCAGTCTCTGCGTTTCCTGTACGCCAAATCCCTGAACGGCTTCGGCACCAACTTCCAGCTTCTGGGCTATCGCTACTCGACGCGTGGTTTTTATACCCTTGATGATGTGGCGTGGAAACGGATGTCCGGGTATGAGTACTCCGAAACGGAAAACGATAAAAATGGCGTGCCGGATGTCGTGAGTTATCACAACCTCACATGGAGTAAAAAAGGACGTTTTCAGGTCAACATTTCGCAATCGCTGGGCGATTACGGTTCGGTGTATCTCTCCGGTAGCGAGCAGACCTACTGGGGAACCAGCGACTCCAATATCTGGTATCAGCTCGGCTATGCCGGCGGCTGGAAAGGCATCAGCTACTCGTTGTCCTGGTCCTGGAACCGCTCCGTGGGCATTGATGGCACCGATCGCATTGTTTCTGCGAACGTCTCTATTCCGTTCAGTCTGTTTACACCGAACGGCTATCGTCGCGATAGCGTGCTGGATCGCGCCTATGCGACAGCTTCCGCCAGCCGTAATAAAGACGGTGATAGCAGTTGGCAAACCGGCGTGAGTGGCACGCTGCTGGAAGGACGCAACCTGAACTACAGCGTGACGCAGGGCCACACCAGTAACAACGGTTCCAGCGGCAGTGCATCGGCGAACTGGCAGGCGACATACGGTACGGTTGGCGCAGGCTACAACTACTCCCGTGACCAGCATGATTTCAACTGGCAATTGGCCGGTGGCGTGGTCGGTCATGCTGATGGCGTGACGTTCAGTCAGCCGCTGGGCGATACCAACGTACTTATCAAAGCGCCGGGCGCCAGTGGGGTGAAAGTTGAAAACCAGACCGGAGTGAAGACCGACTGGCGCGGTTACGCTGTCATGCCTTACGCCACGGTGTATCGCTATAACCGTGTGGCGCTCGATACCAACTCCATGAATGACCATACGGACGTGGAAAACAACGTCAGCAGCGTGGTGCCAACCCGTGGCGCGCTGGTGCGTGCGGCGTTTGATACGCGAATTGGCGTGCGTGCGTTGATCACCGTTCGCCGTGGCGATCGTTTTGTACCGTTTGGCGCAATCGTGCGCGAAGTCAACAGCGGCGTCACCAGTATGGCGGGTGAAGAGGGGCAAATCTATCTCAGCGGCCTGCCGTTGAGCGGGGAGCTGCTCATTCAGTGGGGCGACAGCGCGCAGGAACGCTGTCGTGCAACGTATACGCTCCCGCAGGAGAGTTTAAATCAGGCGATTACCATGATGGGAGCACGCTGTGAACGTTAATAAGAGAATGAAAGGCGCCCTTGCACTGGCGGGGGTATGTCTGGGAATGACGGCGCTTCCCGCCTGGGCTACGGTGTGTGCGAACTCGGACGGTGTGTCAAAAGATATTGCTTACAACCTGACTGATGTCTTTACCAGTGCCAATAACCAGGTGGGGCAGATAGTCACGTTGGCGCAGAAATCGGGCTTAGTCGGTGTTAACGCCATTTGCCCCAAAGGAACCTCAGGCAATACGACCATGCGAAGTTACACCACCGATCTCACGGTCACCAGCGTGGAAGATAAATTTCAGTATGTAAAACTGAATGAATATCTTGATGGCGCCATGAAAATAACGGATGACTTTGCTGGGGAGTTTTACCCTCCTGTGAAATATATCCAGATGGGATCACACCCTAACGTATCGAAAAACAAAGCTTTTCCGGTAACCGATTCGAAGCTGGTTTTCCGCCTCAAAGTGACCCGGCGCTTTATCAATATGGTGGTCATTCCCCAGCAGACTATGTTTCGGGTCTATGTGACAACCACAAAGGGAGACCCCCTCACCACGGTGGTCTACACCATTAGCTACAGTGGCATCATTGAAGTTCCGCAAAGCTGCGAAATTAACGCCGGGAATGTGGTTGAATTCGATTTTGGCGATATTGGCGCATCGCTGTTTTCTCAGGCGGGAGCCGGCCAGCGCCCGCCGAGCGTGCCTGCGCAGAGCAAAACCATCGGGATTAAATGCACTAACGTGGAAGCGAATGCCTATCTGACGATGCGTATCGAAGCTGAAAAAGTGTCGGGTAATGCGCTGGTTTCCGACAACCCCGATTTAGGCTTCGTGGTTGCCGATGCAAACGGCAATCCGTTAACACCGAATACGCTGGGCAGCACCATTCCGTTCCGCCTGGATGACGCCGCACAGGCGCAGGTGGGGATTCGCGCATGGCCGGTCAGTATTACCGGCAATAAACCGGCAGAAGGGATATTTACATCGCGAGGCTATTTGCGTGTTGATTACGATTAAGAGAGGCAAGATGCCACGTTATTTCACTTATGCCCTGTCATTGCTGGCGATGATAAGTACTTCGCAGGCAGCAACGCCATTGGGCGAAATCAACATAGAACTGCGCGGTAATATCGTGGACTTAAGCTGCGTGGTAAACGCCAGCGATAGCGCGAAAGAAGTCCAGTTGGGATCGTGGCCCACGAAGCAGTTGCAAACCGCAGGCAGCAAAACTCAGGCGATGCCATTTTCGATTCGCTTGACCGGTTGCCCGCCGGGGGCGGTATCAATCACTTTTGCCGGAACACCCGACGATCAGGACAACACCTTGCTGGCGCTGAATGGCGCAAGCCAGGCCAGTCGTGTTGCGGTGGAGATCCTTGATGAGGACAAAACTCGCCTACCGTTACAGCAGGAGAGTAAAGAGGTGGCTATCGACGCACAAGGGGATGCCACATTGTCGTTTTACGCCAATTATATTTCCACGGCAGACAACCCTCAGCCAGGCAGTGCCGATGCGGATGCGACCTTTACGCTTAACTATAACTGACTTCCCGGGCCCGTTTCAGGGCCGGGATTCATGAATGACTAGAGTAATTCGTGGGCTTTCGCATAATCAATCAATTCCACGATAGTATGCACGCCAAGTTTGGTGAAAATATTTGATTTATGTGCACTAATGGTTTTATTGCTCAACAAGAATTGGGCTGCTATCTCTTTATTAGATAAACCATTAGCAAGATAACGTAGTACGGTAATTTCTCGGTTGGATAACGGCATGTCGCTAAACTTATGACGCATGTTACCGCCACCAAAGATATTCATGGAATCTGCCGGGAAGAATGAATATCCGGAGAGAAGCATCTCCACTGCTTTATAGATATCACACAGATCCTTCCGCTTGCTGACAAAACCATTTGCGCCAGCTCTAATCGCCCGACAGGCATAGAACGACTCAGATTTAGATGACAAGAAAAGAACTTTGGTGCTTTCACTGATGTTCTTTATCCGTTTGAGTAATGAAAACCCGTCTGAGCCGGAAAGCTCAATATCAAGTATTACCATATCTACGTCATTATTTCTAATATATTCAATAACTTCATGGCTATTGTCTGACTTGAGAACGACCTTAATCTGTGGGTTTTTTTGGAGCAGGACCTCGATCGACATTCTGACTATAGGGTGTTCGTCCATAATGATAACGGATGCCGGTTTCATCTTTATATGCCTCAGACTGGTGGAATAGTTACGTGGGATTCCTTTACGGAAACTATTACAAGTCGAATGGATAAATAAAAAATTTAATTCTTGTCTTACTTCCAGAGGAGTTATCTATCCCTACTTGTACCATTATAAAGTGACAATTTTGTCCGGTACTTAAACAATGCCTAAACCCTTAAAAAGGCTTTTCTTATAACACGATAAGTACATGGCTATTATACTTGCTATGAATTGTCCGAAAAGCATTATTAAAGTCGCAACAATCAGTAATTAATATGATGTTCTAGTCAGAAAGTTTATTCAAATTATTTTTGGTATTTACCTCCAGGTGTTTAAAATCCTGTAGAGGAGTTAACTTTTTTCTCTGGCATAAATATAAATAGATGCTAAATGTTGAAAACGTGTTAATTGATATGGCGCAATTATTGGGGAATAATCGATCGGTAAACATATCTGGAATGACGCAATTCAACGATTATTCCACAAAAAATTCCTTTTGATCTCAACTCAAGCTATGGGGAGGGCTTAAGGAAAATATTTTATCAGCACAATGCAAAACCCTACTATATCTGGTGGTTACCGACTGACAGGCCTACAAATAGCGCTAATCAGGAGGTTCCTGCCTGAATGTGCGACAGAGTAATGCTCTTTAGAGGCCTTTTTCCATAGTGATTTTTGCTATCCAAATCCGGGTCTTAGGAATAGTTATAAACTTTGCAATATTGTTAAAATTTAACAAAAAAAGATCATTTTGATTAAGTAATTTCTTAAAACAATCTAAGATTTAAGAGGTTAATGAAATTGTCAGTTTGAACTAGCAGAAAGATTTTGCAGCAAGTGAATAAGTTCTGAGCGATGCTGAAGCTTGAGTCGTTCCACTATGCGCCCCAGACGATAGATAATCCTGTGGTAATCTTTGTCATGATCGCTGGCAATAGATTTCAACGAACGCCCCTGGGTCAGCGCCATCAGAATGAGCCACTCATCGCGCGAAAAATGGCTTTTCCGGTTGAACTGTATCGGCTGAGGCATGAGCAGTTTTTTACGCAGGGTACGAAACGGCGAATGTCGACTGATTATCCGAAGTGCCGTCACTGCTTTCATAAAGCGCAGGGCTTTTTTATCCTGTGTCGGCGCAATCAGATGAATATAATTTTGTGGATACTCGAAACTGATGCGGCGCAAGCGATCCAGCGTTTCGATGGCGGGCGCATCAGTGTAATAAATATCGACCAGCAACTGTACGCCAGGTGCTTTGGGGAGCAGGTCCAGCGCATTATCCAGCGTTGATGTTACCCAGCCGTTACTCAGCGGATAAGGGGCGAAACGAAACCCGTGACGCAAGAATTGATCGCTGCTGACCAGTATAAAATGGGGAGAGTCGGTTTTATGCGTGAGGGCAAGTGAGTGAGTAAGGCGTTCGAGTCTGTCAAAAAATGGGGGCCAGTCATGTGGATTCTTAAATCCAGGGTGATCGGTGCCTGAACGACGCCTCCTTTCTCTGCGAATTGCGATGCGCATGCTTCTCTTCCTGGCGCCGTCACGCGCGTATTCACTTATAGCTTATCTAACGGTGCGGTCAAACAGCCAGTAGCAGACATTGTGACACCAGAGGCAGGTTCTTCCCTAAGGCAATACTTAAAGTAAGGTAAGGGTTTTCGCAGTGCTCGGGCTGAAACAGGAAGGGTGGTTAAAAATAAGACAAGGGCTGCTCGCGTTATGTGCATCATCGCGAACAACCCTGATTTAACATTGAAATGGATTGACTCACCGCCCGGTGACCGTATAATTCCTCGCGTTTCACTCCCGTGAAGTCACAACTTCTTCAGTGCGCCCTTAGCTCAGTTGGATAGAGCAACGACCTTCTAAGTCGTGGGTCACAGGTTCGAATCCTGTAGGGCGTACCATTTCACTGCAAACCGTTATTTTCCCTTAGCAAGATAGTTCTCAAGCCACGGCAATAACTGTTTTTTACGGCTCAGCATCCCTTCTACAACACAGGGAGCGTCTGCTTGCTGGCCTTCCGGCGCGGCAAAGTAGAGAGTCGAATACCCAGCATTGATATCCGTCAGCATGACCACCACCCGTTGCGCGCCGGTTTCCTGGATATTCCGCGCCATCTCTTGTTGCAACTCATCCAGTACTGCATCCACCTGACTCAATGAAAACAGTTCGATCTGTGCGGCGTTAACCTTCACACCCTGAATCTGGAATGTTTTGATATCTTTATTCAGCAGCGCTTTCCCGCTTAGCCCCTCAATACTGGTTTTCGCGGTCAGTAGCCCGGCAATAAAGGCATCTTTCTCGATACCCGCGAGAGCCGACAGTTCTTCAACGGCAAGCGTGTCATCCGATGTCGTGGTGGGGGAGCGAAGCGCGACGGTGTCGCTTATCACGGCTCCCAGCATTAATAGCGCTTCGGCGGGCGTTATCATGCGGCGGATCTCTGGCGTCATCAATTGCCAGAGCAGCGTACTGCTGCTGCCTACCGGCTTCACCCACACTTCCGGCGGCAGGCGCGTGACCAGGCCACCAAGACGATGGTGATCGATGATACCGACAACATTACTTTCCGCTAAAGAGGCGGGGCCCTGAGTGGGCTCGGTAAAATCGACCAGCCAGACATCGCGATCGGCGAGAGAATCGGTGAGTAAGGCGGGAACTGGCAGTTTTGCCTGTTCAAAAATAAACTGCGTTTCGCGATTGATTTCCCCACAACGCCAGGCCTGTGCCTGAAGACCGCGCAGCGTAAGCCAGCGGCTTGTCATATACGCGGTGCAAATGGCGTCGCTATCCGGGTGAAGATGTCCAAGTACATTTATCATTGCATAAACCTTTTCAGGGAAGCATGCTGAGCCGGAAAAAAAAGACCAGCCTGACACGCCCCATCGTGAATGAGAGTCATATCAGGCGTCATTAGCCTACGAACGAGGCGGTTGGGGAAGGTGGAACGCCATCACCTTGAGGGGAGTTTGAACCAGGTGGTATCCGCTTTCAAGTTTCTTTCTCGTCAACCTCGCCAGTACTTAAAACCAGAAATTGTGATCGTATTGCAAAACTTATTTAAATGACAAGCGCTTAGGTGAAGAGAAGATGATTTAAGCCAACCTAATAAAATGAACCTCCATTTTAAAATTATGGATAGTAGGTCTAATAAAACTGCTCCCCTCTTAGCCAGTGCGGTAAAATGATTTCCCACTGAGATCGTTGACTATTGGTATTATCACCTTCTTAGAATAAAAAATTTTTTAGTGGCAAAATTCTTAATGCCGGTGTCATAACTCTTAGTTTAATTCGTCTAAAATCTGATGCTTGCTATTTTTTTTGAGTGTTTTGGGACTCTTGTTAAGAACATTTTTTTTGAGCTGCTAGGATTATTCTCGTATATCGAAATTTATTGGCGATTGGTATGATCATTCACCGAATCAATGGATGTTGACAAGGCTTTTTGTCAGTGAAATTATACAAAAACAAAGGGAAGGAGGGAGAATGCCGGATAGGTTTAATCTTCAAAAGATGAATTGTATTACGTGCCCTCTTAATTGTGAGATAAAACCCAAAACATCTTTGCGGGTGTCATTTTGTCAAAATTTCTGTTTTGGGACATGGCCAGAGGGAAGTGGTTATTTTTCAATAGGTATTGTAGAAGGAGTGCTGAAGCAAAGTCATAATTATTTTTACAATGGTTGTGTGTTTGTTGATTTTTCGATCAGTTTTCTCAGGTTGCTAATGGACAGGCAATGGATCGATTACCTTCTGGAAACTCGATTGAATATTATTGTCGTTTGCGATAAGCATTTGCAACCGTTAGCGAATTATTGGCTGAAAAACGAGTCGGGGATTTTTCTAATTATCTACCCCAACGACAGTATGCCTTATGTTACTGAAAAAATTAAAAATAAGTTTATCGGGCGAGGTGCCGTACCCGTAAAGGGAGAAACCCTGTCGAAACTAGAGCTAAACGTATTACGTGAATTAATGGCGGGCCGTGATTGTACTTCTGTTGCAGCACTTTTCAATATTGATATTAGAAGTGTGTATGCGGCAAAGCAGCGTGTAGAAAAGAAGATGGGAAATGATGTTAACGATCTCTTTCGCTTTTCTTTGGCAATTTGATTAATTTTCATGAAAAATCGCAAGAACTGCGGTTGATATAACAATTCGTTCTTTCAATTTTTGCATCTGGTTTGTCCGATAGATGCTCTGGTTGGCTATTGTCTCCTGTTAGCCGTATTCCTCGAATACGGCCATTGTTTATTATTTACATCAAAGAACATTGTTTATTTCTAATGCTTTTAACAATGAGGGGAAACCCAAGGAGCTCTCTATGATGTTGATACCTCTAAGGCCAAATAAGGTTGCGTTGTATATATCATTTGCTTTAATGACGTCCGGAGGCTATATCTCAGCCTCCAATGCGGCTGTACTGGATGCCACAAGCACACTCTATTACTATGGTTCGAATAATCCCAATGGCGCAGGACGCGATTACACAAATTATGATGAAGTTAACATCGTTACCGGAGTAACGGCAAAAACGAGTCCGCTACAAGGTTGGGCGATTTATTTAAACGATGGTTCAACGTACAAATTTAACGATCTCACTGTCAACACAACGGGCATGCTGTCAGACGGCATTCATACTAAAAATGGCGGCGGGCAGGTCGAAATTGAAAATTATAATGCCGTTACCAGCGGCTTCAGTTCCGATGGGATTAACCTTGGACGAGAACTTACTGCGAACTACGCCAAAGTCACTATAAATAATGAAACCAATATCAAAGCAACAGGAATGGGCGTTCGTGCCAATGCCTCAATAGGCAGCGCAAATGCGGTGGCAACGATCACGCTCAATGGTCAGTCTACTATAGAGACTACCTCATCAGGAGCGACCTGGTCGGGATATGCCGTGTATGCAGGGCAGGATACGGAAAATAGCACGACGCCATTAGGCAAAGCCGAAATATATATCAATGGCGACAGTAAGATAACTACCGTCGGCAATAATGCGCATGGGGTTTATGCCCGCGCAGCGGGGATGATCTCACTGGGTAATGTGAATATTTCAGCCACAGGGAAAACCGCAAACGGGATTTTTGCTTCCTCCACAATTGCAGATAAAACTGCTGCAATTTATCTTGCGAAAGATGCAAATATTAGCGTAGGGACGGGGTCTGCAATCTATGCCACCGGGAGTGAAGCGTTAATCAAATCTTGGGATGCGGCCTCTAATGCTGAGACATCGGGTGCCTACACTATCAATGGCAATATTCTCAGCGATAAAGGAGCCCTTGTGTCCCTCAATATGGCGCAAGGAAGTGCTTTTAAAGGGATAACAAACTCCTATTCCGATACGGCTGATGCAGGCACGCTGAATTTATCGATTAATGGCGATAATAGCGTCTGGACCATGACGGGTGACTCGGTATTGAATTCGCTCAACCTGGATAGCGGTGCAACGCTGCAATATGACACCGTCGCGAATATCAGCACCGATGAGTTTGTACTCAATGGCGGCGGTGGAGCAGTTGACACTAACGGTTATGACAACACTCTTGGTGAAGTGATTTCCGGTACGGGATCACTCAGCAAAACGGGTGAAGGCACGCTTCTGCTCACGGGAGTCAATACCTACACGGGTGGCACGAATGTAAAAGAGGGCACATTACAACTCGACCCGACAACGGCAACGTCACAGGTAAATCTTGGTAGCGGTGTAGCCAATATCGCACTCGACGCTACGCTCGCCACGCTTGCCGACGGCGCGTTTACCTTCAACAACGCGCTGACCGGCGATGGGTTGTTAGTTGCATCGAACAACGGCGAAGCCTTTAATTTCTCTTCAGCGGTCGGCACAGCGTTTACCGGTACGGCGGCACTGGCTAATAACTCATTTGCGCTTACAGGCGAGAATACCTCCGCCTTGAGCCAGGCCACGTTACGGCTTGATGCCGGCAACATCACCACGGTAGGCGATGGTTCATTAACCGATACGAATCAACAAATTGGTGGCCTGAGTTTTAACGGCGGGAAGGCGATATTCAATGCGAATGTCCCTGCCGATAAAAAAGCCGTCAGCACGATTACGGCGGGTGAACTTGATATCACCGGTACCGGCACTGTACAGGTCACCGTTCCGGCAGATTTCAACAACAGCCAACCCGTACCGGATACGTCTTTATCGCTGCTTGAGCAGGACGACCAGGGGGCGATGGTACAACTGGTCAGTGCCAGCAATGTCACGGGAACCGGCGGCGCTATCGATTTAGTCGATCAAAATGGTAACGCGATTTCCGATGCACGCACGCTGGGTATTACTCAGGATGGCGTCACTGTGGCGGAAGGCACCTATGATTTCGGTCTGACAGCGGGAACAGCATCTGACGGTTTGTATGTTAATTATGGACTTCAACAGGTGAACCTGCTCGGCACGGGTGAGCAGGCGTTAGTGTTGACGCCTGTTACCGGGGCGACGGGGGCGGCAACCGACCTGGGGGCAAAAGTAATTGGTACAGGCGACCTGGCCATTGTTGCAGGTACAGGCCAGCAGGTATCGCTCTCCAACGGAAGTAACAGCTACAGCGGCGTAACCGATGTGCGCTCAGGCACGCTGGTATTGGCCAACAATAACGTACTTGGTCAGACCTCGGCGCTGAATCTGGATGCGGGTACAACGGCAGACATGCAGGGTTACAATCAGGCTGTAGGTGCATTGAATACGGCACAAGGGAGCCAGATGACTCTCTCAGGGGCACTCACTATCACCGATAGCCAGCGTGCCGCAGGTGATCACCTCGGAGGCATGATTGAAGCGGGTACGTTGGCGGGTAACGGTTCTCTGAACATTGATCCGAGCGTCGTTCTGGTCAATGGAGCTCAGGATGATTTTACCGGACAGATTGCTCTCACTGGTGGTGCCGAACTCAAGCTGAACGCTGCCAGCGCCTTTAACAGTGCGCAGGGGATCACCCTTACAACGGATGCCGATAGGCTGACTTTTGGCAACCTGAGCAGTGACAATGCCGCATGGACATCGCTCCCGGTAGGTGTGGCAAGCGTAGCGATTGCCGGGCTGGGTAACGTTCAGGCTCAGCAAGGCACAGATATCACGCTTGCGGGGGACAACAGCCACTTTTCTGGCCATTTCCAGGTGGATGAGGGGGCAACACTGCAGGTTTCTGAAGCGAAAAACCTGGGGAGCGCAGATGTCGCAACGGAAGGGACCCTGGTCGTTAACAACGCAACTGACTGGATGTTGGCGAATAACGTCACCGGTAGCGGCCTGACGCTGAAAAACGGCAGCGGTACATTAAGTGTAGGCTCTTCGATGTCAGGCTTCAGCGGCACCACTGAAGTGGCATCCGGCACGTTGGTAGTGGGAGAAATGGATACGGCGTCCTCAGCACTAGGCGGTGATGTCACGGTAGGGACTGGCGGTATTCTGTCAGGAACCGGCAACGTTGTGGGTCATGTGGATAATGCCGGCGTGATCGCCGCGTATAACGCTCTGGCGGCGATCTCTGGCTACGGTGACGCAAACCGTGCGACCAACCTGAATCTCGGTTCGTTAAATAATACCGGCACAGTTCAACTGGCGGGTTCCAGCGTTGGAAATACGCTCACCATCAACGGTGACTACGTCGGCGATAACGGTACGCTGGTGATGAATACCGTATTGGGTAGTGATAACTCATTAACGGATAAGTTGATTGTTGAGGGTGATACTTCCGGCACGACCAACGTGGTTATTAATAATGCGGGCGGTAGCGGAGCAAAAACCATTAACGGTATTGAAGTCGTTAATGTTGGGGGAAGCTCCGACGGTGAGTTTGTTCAGTCCGGGCGTATTGTGGCGGGAAGTTACGAATACTTTCTGGGGCGTGGGGAAGGCAGCAACACCGGAAACTGGTATCTGACCAACACAGTGCAACCGACTGATCCAACCGACCCGACGGACCCTACAGACCCAGTCGATCCAACAGACCCGGTTGATCCAACGGACCCGGTTGATCCAACAGAACCAACCGACCCGACCGATCCGGTGCACCCTGGCCCATCAACCCATCGTCCTGAAAGCGGCTCTTATCTCGCTAACCTGGCGGCGGCTAACACGATGTTTAACACCCGGTTGCACGATCGCGTGGGCGACACACAGTATACCGATCTGTTAACAGGCGAAGAGAAGGTGACCAGCCTGTGGCTGCGTCAGGTCGGTGGGCACAACCGCTTTGATACGGCGAAGGGACAGTTGAAAACGCAAAGTAACCGCTATGTCGTGCAGTTAGGCGGCGATCTCGCTGCGTGGAGCACCAACGGCCAGGACCGCTGGCACCTTGGCGCGATGGCGGGTTACGGTAATAGCAAAAGTAATACGCAATCGAATGTCACAGGCTACCGTTCTCGTGGACAGGTAACGGGATACAGCGTGGGGCTTTACGGCACCTGGTATGCCAATGAAGCTGATAAAACCGGTACATATCTTGATAGCTGGATCCTCTATAACTGGTTCGATAACACAGTTTCAGGTCAGGGGCTTGCCAGTGAGAAGTATGATTCTGACGGTATCACCGCATCGGTGGAAGGTGGTTACAGCTTCCTGACCGGCAGCAGTGAACGTTCAACATACTGGGTACAGCCGAAAGTCCAGGTAACCTGGATGGATGTGCAGGCAGACAACCATACAGAAGCCAATGGCACACGCGTTAAGGATAAAAGTGACGGTAACCTGCAAACGCGTCTGGGCGTAAGGGCATTCATCAAAGGACATAACGCGATTGATGATGCAAAAGACCGTGATTTCCAGCCGTTTGTTGAAGCTAACTGGATTTACAACACTAAAACCTATGGCGTCACCATGAACAACGTCTCCAGCTACCAGGAAGGCACGCGTAATATTGGTGAAGTGAAAGTCGGTGTTGAAGGCCAGCTTAATAAAAACCTGCATATCTGGGGCAACGTTGCTCAGCAATTGGGTGATAAAGGCTACAGCGATACGCAAGGTATGTTAGGCATTAAATACGCATTCTGATGTTCCCCTTCAGGTAGTGGCATCATCGCCACTACCGGTTTTTTCTTTCCTGCCAAAAACGTTGATTCACTCCACACTTCTGCGTCATTGTCGAAAAGTGCAAGTTTTGCTTAGAAACTGGCCTTCTTTTTCTCTTTCAGCCTGTCAAAAATGCAGATGAAACAAAATTAAAACATAAATTAAACAAATTAAAACATTCATCTGCGAGGTATCCTATGAACAATCCTGGCAAGCATCTCCTTTTGTGGGATAAGGGGAGAGGCTTATGGCGATGAAGCAACCGGCACGCGAGTGTGACGTTCTGGTGGTCGGTAGCGGGGTAGGCGGGCTTTCGGCGGCTGTGACGGCTGGCCTGAATGGGCTGGATGTACAGGTCATTGAGAAAGAAGCCGTTTTCGGCGGCACCACGGCGTTTTCCGGGGGCGTGCTGTGGATACCAGACAATCATCTGGCGCAGCAACAGGGCATTGAGGACTCTCCCGATGCGGCGCGTACCTATTTGCGTAGTGAAGCGGGCGAGAGCTATCGCCCGGAGCTGGTGGAGGCTTTTCTGCAACAGGCCCCGCAGATGCTGCGTGTTTTTGAAGAGAAAACCCATTTTCGCTGCAACCTCTATCAATACCCCGATTACCATCCGGATGCGCCGGGGGGCGTGATGCGTGGGCGCTCGGTAGTGCCGGAAGCGTTCGATATCCGTCAGTTGGGCGATGACATGAAACGTCTGCGTAAACCGTTACGCACCATCACCTTTATGGGAATGATGTTCAGCTCGTCAAACAACGATCTCAAACACTTCTTCAATGCCACCCGTTCGCTCACATCTTTCGTCTATGTGCTGAAACGGCTGAGTCGCCATCTGCTGGAAATTGCTCGCTATGGTCGCGGCATTACCGCTAACGGGGGTAATGCGGTGGTGGCTCGGCTGGCCTGCTCGGCGCGTGACCTGGGCGTGCCGATTCATACCGGGATGGCTGTTAAAGAACTGATTGTGGAAAACGGCGTGGTACGCGGCGTGGTGGCTGAGCGCGACGGCGAGCGAGTGTCTCTGTATGCGAAGCGCGGGGTGGTGCTGGCTTCCGGTGGTTTTGCCCGCGATGATGAACGGCTGAAGAAGTTGTATCCGCACGTTAAACGTGGCGGCATTCAGCTTTCACCGACACCGCCGGGCGCGGACACCGGCGATGGTATTGCAATGGCCGAACGCATTGGCGCGCGTTTTGATAACAGCTATCCGAACGGTGCGGCATGGATCCCGGCATCGAAAGTACAGATTGGCCGCCAGCAATTTGTCTTCCCGCATCTGGTCGATCGCTACAAACCGGGTTTTATCATGGTCAATCGCCACGGTGTGCGTTTTTGCAATGAAGCGGACTCCTATCATGACGTCGGCATCGCCATGATTGAAACCTGCCGCGACGATAATGAAACCTTTGCGTGGCAAATCTGCGACCACAAAGCCTTGCGTAAATATGGCATGGGATTCGCCAAGCCTGCGCCATTGCCCGTTTCGCTCTATACCCGCAACGGTTATCTGCTGAAGGGCAAAACGCTGACGGAACTGGCAGAGAAGATGGGGGTCCCCGTTGCCGCGTTAAATCATACGGTTACCGCCTTTAATGCTGATGCGCGGTGTGGGAAAGATACCCAGTTTGGCCGTGGAGGGTCGGCGTATAACCGCTATCTCGGCGATGCCAATCATCAGCCTAATCCCTGCGTTGCGCCCATTGAACAAGGGCCGTTTTATGCCGTGAAGCTGTTCATGGGCGACCTGGGCACGTTCCATGGTCTGAAAACCGATGGTGAAGCGCGCGTGCTCGACTTACAGGGCCTGCCCATTCCCGGCCTGTACGCCGCCGGGAATGAGATGGCAAGCATCATGGGCGGCAGTTATCCGGGCGCGGGTATCACCCTCGGCCCTGCCGCTACCTTCGGGTATATCGCCGCCAACTCCCTTGCCGCACGCGGTGAAACCACAGCGCTGCCTCAGCGTGAAGCATCCTGAATTCGGAGATAATTATGTCTACACTCTTTACGCCCCTTACCGTAGGGCCGTTAACGCTGACCAACCGTATTGTCGTCCCGCCGATGTCGCAATATTCCGCCGCCAGCGATGGCATTGCTACGCCCTGGCACGTCCAGCATATCGGTGGCCTGGCGATTTCCGGCGCGGGGCTGGTGATTTGTGAAGCAAACGGCGTCACGCCGGATGGACGTATTACGCCGCACTGCCTCGGCTTGTGGAATGACGAACAGGCGCAGGCATTGAAAAAGCTGCTGGACGATATTCGCACCTACAGCGCCACGCCAATCGGTGTGCAGCTTAACCATGCGGGGCGTAAGGCGGGCACCAATCCGCCGTGGCGCAATCAGGGCGCCTCTCTGTCTGACGAAGAGGGCGGCTGGCCGACGGTCGCGCCCTCCGCCATTCCTTACAAACCCGGCTGGCGGGTGCCGGAAGAACTCGACGAAGCGGGCATGACGCGCATTATTGACGGCTTTGTCGCAGCGGCTTTGCGTGCGCGGGAAGCGGGCGTCGATTTCGTTGAGTTGCACGCCGCCAACGGTTATTTACTGAATCAGTTCCTGTCGCCGCTCAGCAACCAGCGCCAGGATGCTTACGGCGGCAGCCCGGAAAACCGAATGCGTTTCCCGCTGCGGGTGGCAAAAGCGCTGCGCGACGTGTGGCCGAAAACGCAACTGCTGGGGGTGCGTTTCAACGGCGGTGAATTCGCAGAAGGCGGGTTAGGGCTGGAAGAGGTGGTGCAGTTTGCCCGCGAACTTCATGCGCTGGGCTATGATTATCTTCATGTTTCTGGCGGCTACAATATCTACAACCAAACCCCGCCGGCGGATAAACCTGGTTATATGGTGCCGTTTGCGGCAGCGGTAAAAGAGGCATTGCCGGAGGCGGTAGTGATAACCGTAGGGCTGATTTATGAAGCGCAGCAGGCGGAAGAGATCCTGCAAGAGGGAAGGGCCGATCTGGTTGCGATAGGGCGCGGGATGCTCGACGACCCGAACTGGCCGATTCATGCCGCGATTGCCCTCGGCGAAACGCCGCCGTGGCCGAAACCGTATGACCGCTTCGGGCCGCTTGGTTGGCCGACGCATCAGACCCAGGAGGCCAAATGAATACAATGCCGATTGTCGATCACCGCATTTACACCATTCGCCTGCGTAAGATGAACGAGTTCATCGAGGTTTTTGATTCGCTGGCGATGCCGATTTTGCTGGAAACGCTGGGGCATCCGCTGGGGTTCTACACGAGTTTTGTGGGGCCACAGAACCAGTTCGTTCACCTGTGGGGGTACGAAAGCCTGGCGGAGTATGAACGCCGTAGCCGGCTGCGCGACTCGCATCCTGGATTCGCCGCCTATTTAAAAGCGTCGGAACCGTTTATTGTGGCGCAGGAGACGCGGTTAATTCGGGCAACGATGGAATGTGCGCGCTGATGCCCTCACCCCGGCCCTCTCCCACCGGGAGAGGGAGAAAACCGGCGCAGGGACGAGCAACTGAGCACCATCAGTCCCCTCTCCCTTGAGGGAGAGGGAGAAAACCGGCACAGGACGAGCAACTGAGCACCATCAGTCCCCTCGCCCCTTCGGGGAGAGGGTTAGGGTGAGGGGAAAATGCGCACGCCGATGTTCCCCATGATTTCTATCCAATGGAGGCACCATGAACCTGAGCAACAGCATTCCGGTCTTTAAGCTCTACGGTGAAAGCCTGCACTGGCCGACGCCGGATTTGCTGCATTGTGAATCCATTCACAGCCGTAGCAGCCTCTATGACTGGTGTATCCGCGTGCATCAGCATACGGATCTCATCCAGCTTCTCTACGTCCACAAAGGGCAGGGCGAAATTGAAATCGAAGGCGTGACGCACACCTTCAAAGACGCCTGCATCCAGATAATCCCCGCGCTTTGCGTGCACGGTTTTCGTTTTTCACCCGGAACGGAAGGTTTTTCCCTCTCGCTCGCCGCACCGCTGGTGGCGCAGTTCGAGCAGCAGTTTGGCCGCCCGCTCCAGGTGTTAAATCAGGCCACCTGTGTCCCGGTCGGTAATTCGCGAGAGAAAATTCAGTCACTCTTCGAGACGCTCCAGCAGGAATACCAGGCCGATAACGATGCGCGCGATATGATGATCCACTCCCTGCTCAGCGCCCTGATGGTATGGCTGAACCGCCAGGCCGCACCGCAGCCGAGCGCCAGCGACAAAGTCGAGCGCAAGCGCGCCGCCATTCGTCGCTTCAATCAACTGGTGGAAAATCATTATCGCGAGCACTTTCCGGTGGCGCATTACGCCAGTGAAATTGGCATGTCCGGCGTTCATCTCAACACATTGTGCCGGGAGTTTCACGGCTGTAGCGCCCTGAGCGTAGTGCATCAGCGCCTGCTGCTGGAGGCCAAACGTAGCCTGCTGTACACCAGCATGACGGTGAGTCAAATTTCAGATTATCTTGGCTTCAGCGATGCGACCTATTTTTCACGCTTTTTCCGCCGCGCAACAGGCGCCTCCCCACGAGGATTTCGTGACAAACCAACCGCAGCCTGCGAGACGCCTGCCCACGCCTAGTCGCGGGCAGGCGTTTGTTTTTATTTTCCGGTAAACCCGGGTCGCGGCAGTTTCCCCATCAGCATGGTGGGCAGGCCGCCATCGACGCCCAGTTCCGCGCCATTGATATACCCTGATTTGTCGCTCAGCAGGAAAAGTACCGCATTAGCGATATCTTCCGGCTTGCCAATTCGCTGGCTGGCGGTAAAGGCTTCGCGGCTCTCGCGTACGCCTGGCTGCGCATAATAGTCTGCGGTCAATGCCGTTTCGATCATCCCAGGTGCTACCACATTGCTGCGTATTCCATCAGTCCCCCATTCCACGGCAATCTGTTGCGATAACAAACCAACCGCCGCTTTGCCCGGGCTGTACGCGCCGCTCCACGGCTGCGGAATGCGCCCTGAGATGGAGCCAATATGCACAATACTGCCGCTACCCGCCTTGCGCATATCATGGGCAAACTCGCGCGCGCACAGCAAATATCCGGTCAGGTTGACCGCCAGTTGAGCCTGCCATTGCTCAACGCTAATGTCCGCAAGCCCAGCCGGGCGCAAAATTCCGGCGGCGTTCACCAGCCCGCGGCACGGCCCCAGTTTTTCTCGTACGCTCAACGCCGCCTCTTTGATTTGCGCTTCGCTGCTTACATCGCAGGCCACCACTAAACGTCGCCCTGGATATGCCGACAGTCGTTGTTTTACCCCTTCGCAGCCTTCGGGGTTTCGGTCGAGCAAAGCGACATCCGCGCCTTGATGCGCCAGCGCCGTGGCGATGGCTTCACCAATTCCACTTGCTGCGCCGCTAACCGCGAAGACGCGCCCGGCAAGCCCTAACCAGTCGTGAGTTTGATGTGATTCGCTCATTGGGTTACTCCCTTGTTATGTGATGAATGCAGGTGTCGAAGTCAGTTAATTGTTTGATGCGCACGGAAAAAAGGGAATGGACGAAAAGAAAGCGGACTGACACTTTTCGATGCGAAAAGTCTTTTTGCGAACCCGCGCATGGTTGAGTTCATAAAACTGTTAGTGTATTTTTATTCATTAAAATCGCATAATTAACAAAATTGATTATTTAGGGGATGAATCATGTTGAAGAAAATAGCACTGGCGGGATGTGTTCTGGCGGCGCTGGCAGCGCAAACTGTCGCGGCGGCGCAAACCTATGTAGTGGGCTCTGGTGGAACCTATCGTCCGTTTGAATTCGAAAACAGCCAAAAACAGCTGGAAGGCTTTGATATCGATATCATCAAAGCGATCGCTAAAGCGGAAGGTTTTGACATCAAGCTGGTGAATACGCCATGGGAAGGGATTTTCGCCACCCTGAACTCCGGCGACCGTGACATCATTATTTCCGGCATTACCATCACCGACAAACGTCAGCAAATGGTGGACTTCTCTGCGCCTTATTTCCCGGCCGATCAGTCCATTGTGGTGGCAAAAGACTCTGCGGTGAATTCACTCGCCACGCTGAAAGGCCAGAAAGTCGGCGTGGTGAACTCCAGCACCGGCGATATCGTGGTTTCGGATGTGTTGGGAAAAAACAGCACCGATATCAAACGTTTTGATAATACCCCGCTGATGTTGCAGGAGCTGTATGAAGACGGCCTTGGCGCGGCGGTAGGCGATGTCGGCGTGGTGAAGTACTACATCAAAAATCACCCGGAAAAAGCCTTTAAACTGGTGCAGGATGCCAAATTCCAGCGTCAATATTTTGGTATCGCGGTCGCCAAAGGGAACGATGAACTGCTGGGCAAAATCAACGCTGGCCTGAAGAAAATCGTTGCCGACGGCACTTATGCCAAAATTTACACCCAGTGGTTTGATGCGGATGTGCCTGTCTTACCTGCGCAATAACAACGCGGATACTTATTTTAAAAACGGACAGGATGTGTCATGACCGGATTTCGTTGGGAAATCATCCAGGAGTATGCGCCGCTCTTTGTTGATGGCGCGTGGATGACCATTAAATGCACCATTATCTGTGTGATTTTGGGCACTTTGTGGGGGTTATTACTTGGCCTCGGGCGGATGGCAAAAGCCGAGCATGGCCCGTGGCGCTTTATTTTGCGCTACTTTGTGCAACTGCCAGTGCGTATTTACGTCAGCGCATTTCGCGGCACGCCGCTTTTTGTGCAGATTATGGTTGTGCATTTCGCGCTGGTGCCATTGCTGATAAACCCGCGCGATGGCGTGCTGGTGACGAGCGGCATCATGTCGGTCGATTTCGCCCGTATGCTGCGCTCGGACTACGGTGCGTTTCTTTCGTGCATTGTGGCGATTACCCTCAATGCCGGGGCGTATGTTTCTGAAATCTTCCGCGCCGGCATTCAGTCTATCGACCGCGGGCAGATGGAAGCTTCACGCGCGCTGGGTATGACGTGGGGCAAAACTATGCGCAAGGTCATCCTGCCGCAGGCGTTTAAACGTATTCTGCCGCCGCTCGGCAATAATGCGATTGCCATCGTGAAGGATTCTTCGCTGGCCTCGGCGATTGGCCTGGCCGATCTCGCCTACGCCGCGCGGACGGTTTCTGGCGCGTATGCCACCTATTGGGAACCGTATCTGGCTATCTCGATTATCTACTGGGTCCTGACGTTTATCTTGTCGCTGCTGGTCCAGCATATGGAAAAGAGGTTGAGCAAAAGTGATTCACATTGAAAATCTGCAAAAACGTTTTGGTGCGACTCACGTGCTGCGCGGGATCTCCTGCGAGATTAAGCCTCAGGAAGTGGTGTGCGTTATCGGCCCATCCGGCTCCGGGAAAAGTACTTTTCTGCGCTGTTTGAATGCGCTGGAAACGCCTGATGACGGTAAAGTATCGGTGAATGGGTTTGACATTCATGAGCCGAAAACCAATCTCAATAAGATGCGTGAAAGCGTCGGCATGGTGTTTCAGCGTTTTAATCTTTTCCCGCATATGACGGTGCTGGAAAATCTGATTATGGCGCCCATGTCGGTGAAAGGGCTGTCGCGTTCCGAGGCGATAAGTCGTGCGGAAGTGCTGCTGCGCAAAGTTGGGTTGCTCGACAAAATCGATGCCTGGCCGTCCAGCCTGTCCGGCGGTCAGCAGCAGCGCGTAGCAATAGCCCGCTCGATGGCGATGGACCCCTCCATTATTCTGTTCGATGAACCAACCTCCGCGCTGGACCCTGAGCTGGTGGGCGAAGTGCTGGAAGTGATGAAAAATCTCGCTCAGGAAGGGATGACGATGGTGATCGTCACCCATGAAATGGGCTTTGCGCGAGAAGTGGCTGACCGCGTGCTGTTTATCGATCAGGGCATTATTCAGGAAGAGGGAACGCCGGAGCAGATCTTTACCGCGCCGCAAAACCCGCGCACGGCAGCATTTCTGAGTAAAGTGTTGTGAGATTCGCCCGGCCTTTGCCGGGCGTTATTTCAGTGCAGGCCAAACTCCGCCATCAACTGTTGGCGCAGTTCCACAAATGCGCCGTCGCTGCGTTCGCGCGGGCGGGGTAGATTCACATCGATAATTCTGATGGGGTTGCCTTTCACTTTCGGCAAAATCAACACCCGATCAGCCAGATAAATCGCCTCTTCCAGGTCGTGCGTCACCAGTATCATGGTGATATTTTCCGTGGCGCGAATGCGTTCCAGCTCTTCCTGCATGGTGATTTTGGTCATCGCGTCCAGCGCGCCGAGCGGTTCATCCAGCAGCAGAATTTCCGGGTCGATTGCCAGCGCGCGGGCGATACCCACGCGCTGGGCCATGCCGCCGGAAAGCTGGCCGGGCAGGGCATTTTCATACTGACTCAAGCCGACCAGTTCAATGGATTGCTGTGCACGAAGGCGCGCCTGTGCTTTTGACTTGCCCTGTACGTCCAGGCTGAAGCTGACGTTATCCAGCACCGACAGCCAGGGCAGCAGGCGTGGCTCCTGGAAAATCACCGCGCGTTCGCGGCTCATTCCCTGTACTGCGCGCCCGTCGATGACCACCTCTCCGGCATCGGGCTGCTCGAGCCCGGCAAGGATACGCAGCAAGGTGGTTTTACCGCAGCCGCTGGGCCCGACGATGGCGATGCTTTGCCCGCTTTCAATATGCAGATTCAAATCGCGAAATACATCAAACGGCTGGCCGTCGAGAGAAAACGCTTTATGGAGACGGCGAATGGCGATATCGCCGCGCGGTAAATTCGTGTGTGGGATCGTCATGGCGGTCTCCTCAGACTTTTAACAGAATATCGCTGGTTTTCAGCTGATCTTTTTGCAGCACACCGCCGCGTTGCAGAACATCCAGCCAGAACTGTACATCGTGATCTTCCGCCAGCCCGCCTTTACGCACGCCGTAGCCGGTGAAATATTTCGCCAGTTCCGGGTTTTCGCCGCGTTCTTTCAGCTTCTGTGCCAGAATTTCGCGCGTTTTTTCCGGGTTCTCACGGGCGAAATCGAGTGCACGCGCCGATTGCAGCACAAAGTCACGCGCCGCCTGTGGGTGTGCTTTGACGAAATCCGCACGCAAAACGGTAAATCCACCGGCGATAGGGCCAAGCACTTCTGTGTCATTAAGAATCGGGCGCAGGCCACCGTGGCTGCGGGCGACACCTTCAAAGGTGGTTTGCCAGTAGCCAAACGCGGCGACATCCACCTGGCCGGAGCGCAAAGTTTGTTCAAGCTGCGGGCCCGGTACAGCCACCAGGCGCGCGGCTTTTTCCGGTAGCCCGGCTTTATGCAGCGCTTCCCGGACGGTGTAATCGAGGTGCGCGCCTAACGTATTGATAGCAATGCTTTTCCCCGCCAAATCTTTCACTGATTTAATCGGGCTATCTTCCCGAACGTAGAAAATCGATTTGGTGGTGGCATCGATGCCGTTGGTCGGATAAGCGGCAACAAACTGATTGCCTCCGGCGATGGAGTTGATCACCGCAGGTGTGGCTGCAGAGCCGATATCGATGCTGCCAGACGCCAGCGCGAACAGCGATTCTGGCCCGCCACTGGCGTAACCGGCACTTTTAAAGGTAATGCCTGTGCCCTTGAAATACCCTAAGGCATCCGCCAGTTCATGGGCCGAAATGCCGCCGTGGCTGGTCATATAGCGCATCGTTACGGCATCCTGCGCCTGTGCTGTGGAGGAGGCGCCAAAGAGCATCAGCGTGGTCGCCCAAAAAAGCGGAAGAATTTTTTTCATGATCTGTTCCTGTCTGCGATGAGTGTTTTCTTATAGTGGGTGGTGCAAAACATTACTGGTCACGCGGATTCCAGCGACACAGGCGGCGCTGCAGGAACACCAGAATGGTATTGGCGAGCAGCCCGGCCAGCGCCAGCAGGAAGATGGCGGCAAACATCAGCGGGATCTGGAAATTGTACTGGGCGTTCATCACCTGGAAGCCAATTCCGCGATTTGCGCCAATCATCTCGGCGGCAATCAGCAGCAGCAGGGCGGTGGTGGCGGAGAGACGCAGGCCGACGAAAATGCCCGGAATTGAGGCCGGAACGATCACCCGGCGGAACAGCGTCAGTTCGCCTGCGCCGAACGTTCGCGCCATTTCCAGCAGCTTGCCATCGACCTGCTTCACACCGCTAATGGTTGATAACAGAACCGGGAAGAGCGCGGCCCAGAAGATGACGAACACTTTTGACGTTTCGCCAAGGCCGAAGAGCAGAATAAAGACCGGATAGAGTGCCAGCGCGGAGGTCTGACGGAACAGTTGCAGAATCGGATCCAGCGCGCGTTCAATCGGGCGGATTTGCCCCATAAACAGGCCCAGCGGAATACCGATAATCACCGCCGAGAAAAACGCCAGCCCGGCGCGTTGCAGGCTGATGGAGATATCGCCCAATAATGCGCCGGAATGAACGCCGTTCCATAATGCCAGCACCACTTTATCGAGCGGTGGGATCACCGCCGGGTTCAGCCAACCGACGCTGCTGGCGACCTGCCAGCCCGCGAAGAAAAGCATCAGCAACCCGTAACGAGCGAAAAAGTTCAGGCTGCGCGTGGACCAACGCGCCGCGGTTTTTGCCGCCGCACGCGGGCGGGAAAGAGGGGCGCCAGTGGAGGGATATAACATGCTCATCATTCACTCCTCAGGCGACTTTGGCGCGGTGCAAGGGGGAGTGCCGATTCTCGGCAAACGGCAGCCCGAGGTTTTCGCGCAGTGTCGTGCCTTCGTACGCGGTGCGGAACAGCCCGCGCTGTTGCAGGATGGGCAGCACCAGTTCAATAAAGTCATCCAGCCCGCCCGGCAGCCACGGTGGCAGAATGTTAAACCCATCGGCGGCTTCGTTCTCGAACCACTGCTGGAGCGTATCGGCCACCTGTTCGGCATTGCCGACGATGGTAAAGTGACCACGGGCGGTGGCGACCCACTGATAGAGCTCGCGAAGGGTGAAGTTGTTTTCATCGGCGATCTGGCGGATCAGCTCCGGGCGCGATTTCATCCCTTCCGTCACCGGCAGAGGCGGCAGCGGCCCATCGAGATCGTAGTCCGCCAGATTGATCGCTCCTCCGACCAGACCATTGAGCAATGCAATACCGTCAGACTCGACAATCAGCGAGGTAATTTTGCGGTACTTTTTCTGCGCTTCTTCTTCCGTGCGGCCAACAAACGGCGCGACGCCCGGCATGATCAACACGTGCTCCGGGTCACGGCCTGCTGCTCTGGCGCGCGTTTTGATATCGCGGTAGAACGCCTGTGCGGTGTGCAGATGCTGATGGGAAGTAAATATCACCTCGGCGGTGGCGGCGGCCAGCGCGCGTCCGCTCTCGGATTGGCCGGCCTGGACAATCACGGGTTGCCCCTGCGGCGAGCGTGGCACGTTCAGTGGGCCCTTCACCTTGAAGAATTTTCCCCGGTGATGTGTGGCGTGCACCTTCTGCGCATCAAAGAAAACGCCGGAGGCTTTATCGCGGATGAATGCGTCGTCTTCAAAGCTGTCCCACAGCTTTTTCACTACATCAACATGCTCGGCCGCACGCTGGTAGCGATATTCATGAGGATGTTGCGTATCGAGATTAAAGTTGTGCGCGGCGGCGTCGGTCGCGGTCGTCACCACGTTCCAGCCTGCACGACCGCCGGAAATGAGATCCAGCGAGGCGAATTTGCGTGCCAGGTTGTAGGGCTCTTCATAAGTGGTGGAGGCGGTGGCGATAAAGCCGATATTTTTGGTTAACGGGGCGAGGGCGCTGAATAAGGTGACGGGTTCAAAACCGGCCACTTTGGCGCTGCCGCCTTCGGTTCCTCCGGCTGCGGGGACCGCCAGACCGTCCGCCAGAAAATAGGCGTCAAACAAGCCGCGTTCGGCCGTTTGCGCGAGCTGTTTATGAAACTCGAAACTGGTTGCGCCATCTGCTGGCTGGTCCGGATGACGCCATGCCGCGATGTGTTGACCACCGCCGGGCAGAAAAGCGCCGAGCTTTATCTGTTTAGTCATGTGCCTTACCTCCTGATGGAATGCGGGATGTTCCGCCTGAAGGCCAGAATAGCGAGGGTCTTTCGCCAATTTGAAATAACAAATGTTGAATAGATTATCTGTTTTTTTGTTATAGCCTCGCGAGACCAGGTAATGCGTTATCTTTTGAACTAATGTTGTATTAATTGTTACGCTAACTTAACGACAACTTTACCTGTAATCGAAAGTACGACTAAGTGGGTAGGTTATTATTTAGTTTTACCAATAGTTTTCCCGCTTTTAATTTGCAATAACGTATAATGAAAAATGCATTGCTGAGTAAAATAACAATAAAAAAGATCGTGTATGGGTTATACTGAATAGACACGATAACTAAAGTGATCGTATTATTTATTAATTGCAGGGTCTTCAATCTGCCACGGGAAGGCGACGGTTTATCATAGGTTAAAAGAGAGAAAAATAGAATCGTATCATGTATATATCCCTGCAATTATCAATCAAGTTTATTAACGAAGTTATAAAAATCGTCTCTCCGGAGTTAGTGAAACACATGGAACGGACGACCATTGTCGCGATGGAGCTTTGCGAGTATTTGGGGCTGAGTAAAGAGCAGCAGAAAAATCTCTATATTGCTGCGTTACTCCATGATATCGGGGAGCTTATCGATATACGTACTCGTGAGTGTGGCGATTTTCATTCTAATAACGAATTGCACCAACGTTATACTTATAACATGCTGAATGGTCTGGATATTTTTGAACAGACTAAAGCGATTGTTTACACCCGTCGTGCTGGGGCTGAAGACAACTATCGGCTGGAAAAATCCATCCTCTCTTTCTGCGATCGGTTTGAGTACGATTTACGTCTCTATCCGGAAAACCTGGCTTCCTGTAGCGAGGATATCTGCAACGGATTTGCTCAGCGTTACAGTGATTTTCCTGCTGAGTTCTACGATTTTCTCAATGCCGTCAGCCAGAGAGAATATTTCTGGTTCCGTTTGCAAACCGATAATATTCCTCGGGTTGTTAATGTTATCTCGCCGATAAGAGTCATTCATCTGGATATCGATGACTTCCAGCAAATTTGTACGCTGATTGCCCGTATTGTCGATACCCATAGCGGATTTACAGCGGCCCACAGCATGACCGTAGGGCTTGTGGCGAGAGAGCTGGCATATTACAGCGGAATGACCAGCTACGATCAGCAGCGAATTGAAATTGCCGGTTATCTTCATGATATCGGCAAGCTGTATGTTCCTATTAGCTTGCTTGAGAAAAAAAGCGCGCTCTCGCGCAAAGAGTACAGCATGCTGAAAGAGCACAGTTATAAAACCGCAGAAATTCTCAGCGTTGTGACGGAATTAGGCGAGATTGCAGCCTGGGCAGCGAACCATCATGAACGGCTTGATGGTTCAGGATATCCTTACCATCTGAACCGTATTTATCTCGATATCCCCAGTCGTATTGTGGCGGTGGCAGACTTCTTTACCGCATTGACAGAAGTCCGTCCGTATCGTGGTCCTCTGAGTATTCAGGATGCGCTGGACATCATGGATAAAGCTGTAGAGGACGGTTCGATTGACGGTGAAATCGTCGCGTTGCTGTATCAGCATAAAGAGGCTTTTTACAGTATTGTTAACCAGGCTCGCGAAGGGGGTAGGGCGCTGGTGCGGGATGTGGCGTCTATTCCTTAATAGTTGGGCTGCGATCGGCATAGATAACCAGCCCAATCCCTGACAATGTCACCACGATCGACATCAGCATTCGTACTGTTAATGCCTCACCCAGAAACACCATTCCACCCAACGCCGCCAGACAAGGCACGCTAAGTTGTAGGGTACTTGCCGTGGCCGGGCTGAGCATCGGTAGCAGGGAATACCACAGTAAATAGGCGGCGCCTGACGCCAGCGCGCCCGAGATGACCGCCAGTATAAATCCGCTCGCATCTATATGGCTTTGCATTCCGCTTAGCAGAAAAACGAGCAGCGCAATCGGCACTGCCAGAATAAAATTCCCGGCGGTGGCAGCGGCGGCATTTTGTACTCGTTTCCCGGTAATGCAGTACGCGCCCCAGGCGGCGCCGGATGCGATCATCATTAACGCCGCGCTGAGCGGCGGATGCGCAGCACCTGGCAGCAACAGTAGCACCAGCCCTGCCATGGCGGCGATGATACCGACAGTTTTCAGTAGTGTCAGGCGCTCGCCGCCCAGAAATCCCCACCCGGTCATGACCAGCTGTACTGTGCCAAATAACAGCAATGCGCCCATTGCCGCGCCCATCGAGACATAAGCAAGAGAAAACGCGAAAACGTAGAGTGCGAGCAGGCAAGCGTTCAGCCAGTTAAATTCTGGTTTCTGCTTAAGGGCGGGTAGCTGGAGCAAAAGAAAAAGCGCAATTGCGCCGCTGAGCAGGCGCACGCTGCTGAAAGAGACCGCATCCATATGCAGACCCTTTAATGCCAGACGACAGAGCAGGGAATTTGCCGCGAACGCGACCATCGCCAGAATAATTTTCAACAGCACCGATATTCCCCCTCTGTATAAGCGCTCCATTCTACAGGCTCTGCTTCGTGCGTCATCCCTTTCATTACCCGGCTAATTATGCTTGATTGCTAAAATTTAATGAGTATAGTTCTCGTTCTCTTTATCGTTTGCGGCGAGTTCTGACGCTGTTCATCGGGCGTACAGGCAAATAAATAAGCATCGCCGCAAACGTCATCTTCAGCGTCTTTCACGAGCGAATTATGCACAACACAAAGGGTTTCACTTCTCCATTACGCAAAACGCTGCTGGCGTTAGCGATAGGCAGCATCGCACACTCCGCCAGCGCGGCAACCACCAGCGATACTCCGGCTAAAAAGGCCCAGGAAGAGACGATGGTGGTTCAGGCCGTTGAGGGCAGCGATTTTAAGCCGGGCGGCGACCAGCCGGTTCCGGCCTATCTTGATGGACAAATCGCCCACGGCGGGCGTCTGGGCATGCTGGGTGAGCAGAAAGCGATGGATGTGCCCTTTAACGTCATTGGCTACACCTCAAAACTGATGGCCGATCAACAGGCAAAAACCATCGCCGATGTGGTCAGCAATGATGCGGGCGTGCAGACGGTGCAGGGCTACGGTAACTTTGCAGAAACCTATCGTATTCGCGGCTTTAAGCTTGATGGCGATGACATGACCATGGGCGGCCTGGCCGGCGTGGTGCCACGTCAGGTAATGGATACCCAGATGCTGGAGCGCGTGGAAGTCTTCAAAGGCGCGAACGCCTTGCTGAATGGCGCGGCGAGCAGCGGCGTGGGTGGGATGATCAACCTTGAGCCAAAACGGGCTGAAGATACGCCAATCACCCGCGTGGGTGTGGACTACACCTCTGACTCTCAGGTGGGGGGTTCGCTGGATCTGGGGCGTCGCTTTGGTGATAACAACCAGTTCGGCGCGCGCGTGAACGTGCTGCACCGCGAAGGAGAGGGGGCGGTCGATAACGACAAACGCCGCACGACGCTGGCGTCGGTGGGGCTGGACTATCGCGGCGAGCGATTCCGTTCATCCCTTGATTTTGGCTACCAGAAGAAAACCTTCCACGGTGGCACGATGGGCGTCAACATCAGCGGCGTCGATTTCGTTCCTTCCGTTCCGGATACCACTAAAAACTACAGCCAGAAATGGGGCTACAGCGATATCGAAAATGAATTCGGTATGGCGAAAGCTGAATATGATCTGACCGATAACTGGACGACCTACGCGGCCTGGGGCATGCAGCATGGTCATGAGCAGGGAACCTACAGCGCGCCGAAGCTGATTAATGCCAATGGTGATGCGACGGTTGGTCGTCTGGATACCAATCGTCTGATCGATTCTTACAGCGGAATGGGCGGCGTGCGCGGTAACTTCGATACCGGGCCGGTCAGTCATCAGGTGAATATCGGTTATGCCGCACAGGTACGCAAAGATGCGACGGCATGGCGCATGTCCTCCAATAACCCGACCACGAACATCTATGATAATCATGATGTTGCGATGCCAGATAACGCGTGGTTTGGCGGTAATTATACCGACCCGCTGACCACCTCGCGCAGCCGCGTTCAGGGCTGGCTGTTCAGCGATACGCTGGGCTTCTTTGACGACAGCGTGCTGCTGACGGCGGCAACGCGCTACCAGAAAGTGGTGGTACGTAACTACAGCAACGCCACGGGCAATGAAGACCTCTCTGGCCGCTACACGGAAAGCCGCTGGACGCCAACCGTGGGCCTGGTCTACAAACCGTGGGAAGAGGTCTCGTTCTACGCCAACCATACCGAAGCACTGCAACCGGGCTCTAACGCACCGAGCACCGCCGCCAATGCCGGGCAAAGCACCGGTATCGCACATTCCAAACAGAATGAGCTGGGCGTGAAGGTGGATTACGGCAACGTCGGCGGTTCGCTGGCGCTGTTTGAAATCAAAAAACCAAATGCCATTTCCGATGCGCAGAATTATTACAAAATGGACGGCGAACAGCGCAACCGTGGCGTTGAGTTAAACGTCTTTGGTGAACCGATGCTGGGCCTGCGCCTGAACGGCAGCACCCAGTGGTTGAACGCGGAACAGCGTAAAACGGCTAATGGCGCAACCGACGGCAAAGATGCCGTGGGCGTGGCAAACTTCTACATGGTGCTGGGCGCTGAGTACGATATCAAACCGGTGGAGGGCTTAACCGCCACCGCACGCGTGAATCATACAGGCTCTCAATATGCCGATGCGGCAAACACCAAGAAACTGGATAGCTATACCACCCTCGATCTCGGTATGCGCTACCGCATGCGTCTGAACGCGGATCAAAACGAAATGGTCTGGCGCGTCGGTGTGAACAACGTGACCAACGAGAAGTACTGGTCTGGCGTGGATGATACCGGCGTTTATCTGTTCCAGGGTGAACCAAGAACGCTGAAAGTCTCAATGACGTACGACTTCTAATCGCGCTATTTTGTGGTCTCGCGCCCCGGTAAGCCTGGCTTATCGGGGCGTTTCATTAATCACCACTCTGAATGTATTGCCTTGCGACAACGGCATCGAAGTGTTAAAAGATGCGCCTTCATAAAAAAGCTACAGGGGTTTGACGTGAAAGACACGTCCTCAGCATCCGAGCGTATTCAGGATGCTTCGTCGGAACAGGTTCCGACGCTGCAACGCGGCTTACAAAACCGACATATTCAATTGATAGCTCTTGGCGGCGCGATTGGCACCGGTCTGTTCCTCGGCATTGGCCCGGCGATTCAGATGGCGGGCCCGGCGGTTCTGCTGGGCTACGGCGTTGCCGGGATTATCGCATTTCTGATCATGCGCCAGCTCGGTGAAATGGTCGTGGAAGAACCGGTATCCGGGTCGTTTGCTCACTTTGCCTACAAGTACTGGGGGCCGTTTGCGGGCTTCCTCTCCGGCTGGAACTACTGGGTGATGTTCGTGCTGGTCGGCATGGCGGAGCTCACCGCAGCGGGCATTTATATGCAGTACTGGCTGCCGGATGTGCCTACCTGGATCTGGGCGGCAGGCTTCTTTGTGCTGATTAACGCCGTCAACCTGGTAAACGTTCGCTTATATGGCGAAACGGAGTTCTGGTTTGCGCTGATTAAGGTGCTGGCTATCATCGGCATGATCGGCTTTGGCCTGTGGATGTTATTCACCGATCATGGTGGCGATCGCGCCAGCATTGATAATCTGTGGCGTTATAACGGGTTCTTCGCCACCGGCTGGAATGGGCTGATTACCTCACTGGCAGTGATTATGTTCTCCTTCGGCGGGCTGGAGCTGATTGGTATTACCGCTGCAGAGGCGCGTAACCCGGAGACCACCATTCCAAAAGCAGTAAATCAGGTGGTGTACCGTATCCTGCTGTTTTATATCGGTTCGCTGGTGGTTCTGCTGGCGCTTTACCCGTGGGTGGAGATCAAGTCCGATAGCAGTCCGTTCGTGATGATCTTCCATAATCTGGATAGCAACATCGTGGCATCGGCGCTGAACTTCGTAATTCTGGTGGCGTCACTTTCGGTGTACAACAGCGGCGTCTACTCCAACAGCCGTATGCTGTTTGGGCTCTCAATGCAGGGTAACGCGCCGAAGTTCCTCACCAAAGTCAGCCGTCGCGGTGTGCCGGTGAATTCACTGCTGCTTTCCGGGGCGATCACCTCGTTGGTGGTGCTGGTGAACTACCTGTTGCCGAAAGAGGCCTTCGGCTTGCTGATGGCGCTGGTTGTTGCCACGCTGCTGCTGAACTGGGTGATGATCTGCATGGCGCACCTGAAGTTCCGTGCGGCGATGCGTCGCAAAGGCCGTGAGCCGAAGTTTAAAGCGCTGCTGTCGCCTGCAAGTAACTACATCTGTATCGCCTTCCTGCTGATGATCCTCGGCCTGATGTGCACCATGGACGGCATGCGGCTGTCGGCAATTCTGCTGCCAGTGTGGGTGGTGTTCCTGTTTATTGCGTTTAAGACGTTGCGGCGCAAAGGGTAAAACTCAGTCGGCGAAAACGTCTCTGTTTTCGTGCACGCATTAAGCCCGGTGGCGCTATGCTTACCGGGCCTACAAACATCGTACCCGCACAGATACTGCTTCCAATATTTTAATCGTGACCCATCTCCCAGATCCCACTTATGATCCGCGATCTTCTTATTGTAATCGATTACTTTTCTTTTCAGGGTTAATTGTAATCGATTACTTTTTGAGGGTGGCAAACATGGTGTCAACAATCGAAAGTCGTAATGGCCTCGCCGTTCAGCATCGTATGCTGGTTCCACGGCTGTCGTTAATGATGTTTATGCAGTTCTTTATCTGGGGCAGTTGGTCGGTCACGCTCGGGCTGGTGATGACTCAGCACAACATGTCACTGTTAATTGGCGATGCGTTCTCCGCAGGCCCCATTGCGTCTATTCTTTCCCCGTTTGTGCTGGGCATGCTGGTGGATCGCTTCTTTGCGTCGCAGAAAGTGATGGCGGTGATGCATCTGCTGGGCGCGGCGATCCTTTGGTTTGTACCGCAGGCGTTAGTGGCGCAAAACGGCTCGCTGCTGATTGCGCTGTTGTTTGGCTATACGCTTTGCTATATGCCGACTCTGGCGCTGACCAATAACATTGCCTTCCACAGCCTGGCGAATGTCGATAAAACGTTCCCGGTGGTGCGCGTGTTCGGCACTATTGGCTGGATTGTGGCGGGTATTTTTATCGGCGTGACGGGGATTTCCGATACCACGGGCATCTTTACCCTGGCGGCGATGTGTTCGGTGGCGCTGGCGGTCTACAGCCTGACGTTACCGCATACCCCGGCTCCGGCAAAAGGGTTGCCGGTTAAGCTGCGCGATCTCTTTTGCGCCGATGCTTTCGCGCTGCTGAAAACGCGCCATTTCCTGGTCTTTGCTATCTGCGCGACGCTTATCTCTATTCCGCTGGGCACCTATTACGCGTATACCGCGTCCTATCTTGCCGATGCGGGCGTGGGAGATGTCAGTACTGCGATGACATTCGGTCAGATGTCCGAGATTTTCTTCATGTTGGTTATTCCTCTGCTGTTCCGCCGTCTGGGCGTGAAGTACATGCTGCTTATCGGCATGCTGGCGTGGTTTGTGCGCTATGCATTCTTTGCGCTGGGCGTCAGCGAAGAGGGGCGCTTCCTGCTGTATCTCGGCATTTTGCTGCACGGCGTATGCTATGACTTTTTCTTCGTGGTGGGTTTTATCTACACCGACCGCGTGGCGGGCGAGAAGGTGAAAGGGCAGGCGCAAAGCATGGTGGTGATGTTCACCTACGGTATTGGCATGCTGCTGGGCTCGCAGATTTCCGGTGCGCTCTACAACCGTCTGGTGGCCGGGCACAGCGTGCCGCAGGCATGGGTAACCTTTTGGTGGATCCCGGCGGTTGCCGCCGCCGTTATTGCCATTATTTTCCTCTTCTCGTTTAAGTATGACGATAAGACGCAGGCGTAGTGTTTAAGGAGGTGGTATGAAAACAATCAAAGGACCGGGCATTTTTCTTTCTCAGTTTATCGCAGGTGATGCGCCCTTTAATACCCTGGATGGCCTGGCGGAGTGGGCTGCCGGGTTAGGCTATAAAGCGCTGCAAATTCCCTGCAATCATCCGGCGATATTTGACCTGGAAAAGGCGGCTGCCAGCCAGACTTACTGCGATGAGATTCGCGGCAGTTTGGCTGAAAAAGGGCTGGAGGTAAGTGAGTTATCGACGCATCTGGAAGGGCAACTGGTGGCGGTGCATCCGGCCTATGATGATGCGTTCGATCACTTCGCGCCGACCGCGCTACGCGGCAACCCGCAGGCGCGCCAGCAGTGGGCGGTAGAGACGGTGAAGAAAGCCGCGCAGGCATCCGCCCGGCTGGGGTTATCGGCGCACGCAACCTTTTCTGGCGCGCTGGCGTGGCCCTATTTTTACCCCTGGCCGCCGCACAATGCCGCCCTGTTGCAGGACGCCTTTGCTGAGCAGGCGCGTCGCTGGCAACCGATTCTGGATGTGTTTGATGAGCACGGCGTGAACCTGTGTTATGAAATTCATCCGGGTGAGGATCTGCATGACGGTCTGACGTTTGAGCGTTTTCTGGAAGGTGTAGGACATCATCCGCGCTGTCATATGCTTTACGACCCCAGCCATCTGCACCTGCAAAATATCGACTATCTGGCGTGGATCGATATCTATCATTCACGCATTAAAGCGTTTCACGTTAAGGATGCCGAGTTTGAGCGCAACGGGCGCAGTGGCGTGTACGGCGGTTATCAAAACTGGCTCACCCGAGCCGGGCGCTTTCGATCACTGGGCGACGGACAAATCGACTTTAAAGGGATTTTCAGCAAGTTAACCCAGCATGATTACGATGGTTGGGCGGTGCTGGAGTGGGAGTGTTGTCTGAAATCCGCAGAAGTGGGGGCACGCGAGGGAAGCGAGTTTATTCGTCGGCACATCATCCCGGTATCCACTCGGGCGTTTGATGATTTTGCCGCCGGCAGCGAGGCAGAGAAATGATTCAGGTAGGAATTATCGGCAGCGGATTTATTGGCCCGGCGCATCTTGAAGCGCTACGTCGTCTCGGTAACGTGCAGGTGGTGGCGTTATGCGACAGCAGTCTGGCGCATGCGCAGGCGAAAGCGGATGAACTTTCGGTGCCGCACGCGTATGGCGACGTCGACGCCTTTCTGGCGCATCCGGGCTTGCAGGTGGTTCACAACTGCACGCCCAATCATCTGCATGCGCAGATTAACCGGCAAATTCTTGCCGCCGGGAAGCATATCTTCTCGGAAAAACCGCTGTGCCTGACGCCAGATGAGGCGCGGGAACTGGTGACGATGGCGGAGGGCGCGGGCGTCGTGCATGGCGTCAGCTTTGTTTATCGCCAGTTCGCGATGGTGCAGCAGGCGGCAAGTATGCAGCGCAGCGGCGCAACCGGGCGGCTGTTCTCGGTTTACGGTAGCTATTTACAGGACTGGATGCTCAACGAAACGGATTTCAACTGGCGCGTAGATGCCGCACAGGGCGGGGCATCGAGGGCAATGGCGGATATCGGTTCACACTGGTGCGATACGGTGCAGTTTGTAACCGGCAAGCGCATCGTAGAAGTGATGGCGGATCTCGCGATTGTCTGGCCGACGCGCAAAGCGAATGTTGCAGGTTCCTCAACGTTTAGCCCGCAGACGCAGGCCACGCAGTACGCGGATTATCCTGTCACCACGGAGGATGCGGGTTCGGTACTGTTTCGATTTGACGATGGCAGCAAAGGTTGCTTTAGCGTCTCGCAGGTGAGCGCCGGGCGTAAAAATCGTCTTAGCTTTGAGCTCAACGGCAGTGAATGCTCGCTGGCGTGGGATCAGGAAGTGCCGCAGCAGCTGTGGATTGGCAAGCGTGAAGGGGCAAATCAACTGCTCAGTGACGACCCTGGATTGCTGAATCGGGATATTGCCGATAGCGCCCATTTTCCCGGTGGCCATATTGAGGGCTGGCCGGACGCCTTCAAAAACATGATGCAGAACTTCTATCGCGCGGTGGCGCAGGGGGAAATGCCGCCAGCCAGGTCGCGACGTTTTGCCTCCTTCCGGGACGGTGCAAATGTGATGTATATCATTGACGCAATTATGAAAAGCCATCAGCAACAGCGTTGGGTACGCGTAGCGGATTAAGCGTCTGCCCGGTTCGCCGGGCGGCGTTTTTATGATAGCCTGCATCCCACGCGTTAATAGCAGGATATCTCCTTCCTATGTCCATTCAGAAAATTGCGCGGCTGGCCGGTGTGTCGGTCGCCACGGTGTCGCGCGTGCTGAACAACAGCGACACCGTAAAGCCAAAAAACCGCGAGCGGGTACTGCAGGCGATTAAAGAGAGTAACTACCAGCCAAACCTGCTGGCGCGTCAGCTACGCACAGCGCGCAGTTCGATGATCCTCGTGATGGTTTCTAACATCGCCAACCCGTTTTGCGCCGAGGTGGTGAAGGGCATCGAAGAACAGGCCGAGAAAAAGGGTTATCGCATTCTGCTGTGCCATTCCGGTTCTGATATCGAACGTTCGAAATCCGGTTTGCGCTTGCTGACCGGTAAGATGGTTGACGGCATTATCACTATGGATGCGTTCAGTAAGTTGCCGGAGCTGAAAATGATTATCGGCGATGCGCCATGGGTGCAGTGTGCGGAGTATGCCGACACCGGCTCGGTTTCCTGCGTGGGAATTAACGATGTCGATGCTGCTCAGCATGTGGTGAGTCATCTGGCCGACAGTGGCCGCCAGCGCATTGCGTTGATTAACCATGACCTGAGCTATAAATATGCCCGTCTGCGCGAGCGGGGCTACAAAAGCGTGCTGCATGTGCGTGAGCTGGAGTATCAGACAGTAGAATACGCGGCCGAGCTGAGTTCTGCGGCGGGGAAAGCGGCAATGGAAAAATTACTGGCGCAACAGCCGAGGCCGGATGCGGTGTTTGCCGTTTCTGATACCCTGGCCGCCGGGGCGATGCGCGCGATTGAACAGGCGGGGTTGAAGGTTCCGCAGGATATCGCTGTGGTGGGGTTCGATGGTACCGAGCTTGCGGAGATGGTCTCCCCGCAACTGACGACGGTGCAGCAGCCTTCGCGCGAAATAGGCGCGAAAGCGGTAGAACTGCTGCTAAAAAGAATTGAAAACCCGGCCTCACTGGCCGAGCGAGTGATGATGGACTGGCGCTTTATTTCACGCGCCAGTGCCTGATTATTGCGGTTGAATCGCGCCTGCCAGCGAGCGAATATCGTTCCCGGTAGGCGACTGATATACGCGCAGGCCAAACTCTTCCACCACCGCAAAAATATGGTCGAAGATATCCGCCTGAATGCTTTCATATTCCGCCCATACTACCGTATTGGTAAAACAGTATATCTCCATCGGCAGGCCGTTATTATCTGGCGCAAGCTGGCGGACCATCAGCGTCATATCTTTACGAATACGCGGATGGTTGCGTAAATATTCGTTGAGATACGCGCGGAACGTACCGACATTGGTCATTTTGCGCAGATTCAGTACCGAGGCTTCGCTACCGTGCTCGCGGTTCCATTCATCGATTTCCTGATGGCGCGAATCCATATACGGTTTTAGCAGTTTAGCCTGAATCAGACGCTGCTGTTCCTGCTCATCGAGAAAATGTACGCTGGTGGTGTCGATATTAATGCTGCGCTTAATTCGACGCCCGCCGGATGCGGACATACCACTCCAGTTTTTAAAAGAGTCAGAGACCAGCGACCAGGTTGGAATGGTGGTAATGGTGTTATCCCAGTTACGCACTTTTACCGTGGTCAGGCCGATATCCGTTACCGCGCCGTCTGCGCCATATTTTGGCATCTCCAGCCAGTCACCAAGCTTCAACATGTCGTTGGCTGAAAGCTGAATACCCGCAACCAGGCCCAGAATCGGGTCCTTAAACACCAGCATCAGCACGGCGGCCATTGCGCCGAGGCCGCTAATCAGAATCGCCGGTGATTGCCCCAGTAGCAGAGAAATAATCAGAATGCCGACCAGGATGGCGCTGACCAGTTTCACGCCCTGGAATATACCTTTAAGCGGTAACTGAGACGCAGCGGAAAATTTCTGGCTGAGATTAAAGATGACGTCTAATAATGAGAAGAAAGACAACAGGGCATAAAGCATGACCCACAGTTGGGCACAGGTTGTCAGAATTTGTGCCGCATCACTGCCTTTTTGTAGCCATAAAACGGCCTGTACGTTGACGATAATCCCTTGCAGGGTAAACGCCAGTCGATGGAAAAGTTTATTCTGGGTAATGATTTGCAGCCATAATTTGCTGCTGGCCTGTGCGCGTCGTTCAAACGTCCGTAGCACAATGCGGTGCAGGATAATATGTACGACAATTGCGGTAAGTAAAATAATACCAAAGATAATCACCAGGGAACTGGTGTGATTTATTTCGATGCCGAGTTCTTCGACCTGAGCTATCAATTCCTGCATAACATCTCCTTTATAACCAGTGCCTATAATGGCTGCTGAGGGAATATTATGCAAATTGGGGGCACGGTGCAGTTTGGTGCCCTCACCCCGGCCCTCTCCCACAGGGAGAGGGAGAAAACCAGCACCAAAATTTCACCTGGCGCGATCGGTTCCCTCTCCCTGTGGGAGAGGGCTAGGGTGAGGGGGATAAGTTAAATCTCAGTCAAGATTTCTGACAGCGGCAGACGCGATTTTGGCAGTGCAGCGTTGAAATCTTCCACGCTGTGATGACCTACCGGCACAACCACCAGGCTGGTGAAGCCTTTCTCTTTCAGGCCAAATTCGGCATCGAGCACGGCGGCGTCGAAACCTTCAATCGGTACCGCGTCCAGGCCCATCGCGCCCACGCCCAGCAGGAAGTTACCGACGTTCAGGTAAACCTGTTTTGCCATCCATTGATCGTCGTCTTTCAGATCTTTGCGATGCATATCGGCGAAGAAGGTACGACCTTTGTGGTTTGCGGCTTTTGCTTCCGGGGTGGCAAAGCGGCCATCGGCCTCTTCCTGATCGACCACTTTCTCAAGCCAGGCGTCATCCATTGCAGTTTTGGCGCAGAAGACCACCACGTGAGAAGCGTCCAGCATTTTACGTTCGTTGAAGACGTAGTTACCGGCAGCGGATTTCGCGACGCGCGCTTTACCTTCATCGGTGCTGGCGACGATAAAATGCCACGGCTGTGAGTTGGTGCTGGACGGGCTGAATTGCAGCAACGTCTTCAGGTTGTCTGCCTGCTCAGCGGTCAGTTTTTTGCTGGCGTCGAAGGCTTTAGTGGAATAGCGCTTTTTGGCAACGGAAATGATATCCATAACAACTCCTGAATGATAAAAAGCACCGCGCAAGCGGTGCGTTAAGTCGGAAAAGGGTACAGCGCGGAAGGCGATTTGAGAAGTGTGAAAAATGCGATAACAGTTATTGATAAAAACGGAAAATCATTGAGGACGAAACCGTTTTTGCTCTCGTTTTGGTAACTTATCGACAACGCGCTCCCATGAATCGGTAATCAGCGATTCCAGTAACTCAGGCGTAATATCATCACCCGGATAGACGGAGATCCAGTGCTTTTTATTCATATGGTATCCCGGTTTGATGCTGGGATAGATAGCCTGATTGAGCAGCGAAATTTCCGGGTTTGACTTCAGGTTAACCACCGGCAGACCACGCGTCCACAGGTTGATCATAAAGATTTTCCCGCCGATACAGAACACATCGTACTCCGGGCCAAAAGGCCAGGTCAGCTCGGCAAACGGCATCTCCAGCGCCAGGCGTTTTGCGCTGGCATGCAGTATTTCACTGTCCATAGCGCCTCCATTTTGCAAAACGGGAACGGCGGCACCGTTCCCGCCAGATTTACAGTGATTTTGCCAGGCGATCGACCGCCTCAATTAACCCCTCGTGTGACACGGTGGAGTAAGAGAGACGCAGCGTCGTAACATCTGGTGCGTCGTTATAAAAGGCCTCGCCGGGTACAAAGACCACGCGGTTTTCCAGCGTCTTTTTCAGCCATTCGGTGGCATTAAATGGGTAGCGGAAATGGGCCCACAGGAACATCCCGCCTTTCGGACGGCTGAAGGCAAGATGATCGCCCAGTTTGGCTTCCAGCGCACTCGCCAGGGTTTCGCATTTTTTACGATAATCTTCGCGGATCAGCGCAATTTGTGCGGGCAGGCGATTAAGCGAGAGATATTGTGCCGTGATTTGCTGCGACAGGGTGCTGGTATGCAGATCGGTCGCCTGTTTTATGATAATGGCTTTGCTCGCCAGCCATTCCGGCATCACCAGCCAGCCCACACGCATCCCCGGTGCCAGAATTTTGGAGAAGGTGGAGGTATAGATAACCTGGTCAGTGCAGCCGAGCGCCATGGCATGTTGATAAAGCGGCTGCGGGCGTTCATCAGTAAAGCTGATTTCACCGTACGGGTCGTCTTCAACGATGATAAAACCGTGCTGTTTTGCCAGCTCGACCAGGCGACGGCGGCGCGGTTCACTGAGGGTTTTACCGCCCGGGTTACCAAAGGTAGGCACCAGATACACCACTTTGACCGGGCTGGTTTGTACTAAATCGGCCAGCTGTTCAACCAGCATGCCATCTTCGTCAGTATCGACACTCTGAATGTTGGCCTGCGCCAGCTGGAAGACCTGCAACGCTGCCAGGTAAGTTGGGCGTTCGACAACCACCACATCGCCAGGGTTAAGTAACGTACGGGCGACAATATCCAGCGACTGCTGAGAGCCAGACGTGATGTAAACCTGTGACGCGTCGCAGGCCACGCCGCGCTGGCGACAAATATCGGCAATCGCCTGACGCAGCGGCGGGTAACCTTCACTCAGGCTGTACTGCATCGCTTCCTGAAATTGTGACGCCATAACCTGCTGTACCGCGAGTTGAATACCTTCGTTATCAAACAGTTCTGGCGCAGGAATGCCGCCGCCCAGCGAGATAACGCCGGGCAGTTTGCTGTGTTTGAGAAGTTCGCGGACGGCGGAAGGTTTCAGCCCTGTGGCGCGCGATGCCAGCTGATGTTCGAACATAATGACCCTGATTTCATGATGATGAGAAGAGGGTCTACTATAAAACAGTCTGCGGCAAAATGGCCGCAGCTTTTTAATTTTCAGAATATCGTGCTGTCAACGTGGGGGAATCCGCTCTCTGTCGGATGGGGTTAAGGCTTTTCCTCGGCCAGGGCACGCCACATCGCTTCAAAGCCCAGTGCTTTGAGTTTGTCCGCACGCGCAGGCTGCTGGCTGGCGAATTCAATGGTGGCTTCCGCCAGTGAAAGGAACAATGCGTCGCCGAAGGTCTCGAACTCGCCGGACAGATACACCGGGCGCACCGAGCGTTGGCACAGGCGGTTGAGTTCCGGGAACATCTCTTTCACCTGCAGTTTTGTCTCTTCGGTGATTTTCTCGCTCATCGACATACGGCGCATGGCGCGGTTGCCGACCGGATTGCGCACGCCCCAGTCGATGTAACTGTTCCAGATACTGTGAATCACCTCTTTTGGTGCTTCAGAATTGCTCAGTCCGGCGATCATCGCCTGGCAAAGGTCGTATTTCAGATGCAGGTAAAGCGCATTGAGCAGATCGTCTTTGGTAGCAAAATAGCGGAACAGGGTGCCTTCAGCGACTCCCGCGTTGCGGGCGATCAGCGCCGTAGAGGCCGCAATGCCGGATTGGGCAAAAGCCACCGTTGCGGCATCCAGTAACGCCTGCTTTTTATCTTCACTCTTGGGACGAGCCACTACACTTTACCTCACTGCGAAAAAGTAGAGATTGAAACACGCAACCCGGCCTCACTTCAACGAGGCAGGTCAAAATTCGAAAATCGGCTTGACGATTTTTTCTTCCTTTCTCTATAATGAGTGCCTACTCACTCATAATCAAGTTTTTCACGCTGCTTCAGGATGAGGCATCTGTCTGGTCAGGAAATGAAACCTTTCATCATCAGTGTGGTTGTCATCATGCTTATTGCATCCGCAGCGAGTCTGCCATTTGTTCTGAATGCCGGTTTCGGCCAGGCTCCCCAGGGGGCGGAGAAAAGCCGGGTAGAGGCGTCGCCAAACTACCGTGACGGTGTGTTTAACAATCAGCTGCCCACGCCGGGGTTTACCAGCGACAAAAACATGCTGGTGGCCTGGTGGGAGTTTTTGACGGTCAAACGTGAGAACGCGCGTCCGGCGCAACCGCTGCCGATGGTCGCCACCGATCTGGCAAACATCCCGTTGCAAGAAGACGTCACGGTTTGGCTGGGCCATTCATCGTGGTACCTGCAACTGGCCGGGAAACGCATTCTGATCGATCCGGTGTTCAGCAGCTACGCCGCACCGTTCTCGTTTCTGAATAAAGCGTTTGCCGGGGACTATCCATGGCGTGCGCAAAATATGCCGGAAATCGATCTGCTGATTATTTCGCACGATCATTACGATCATCTGGATTACGCGACGATTAAGTCGCTGATCCCGAAAGTAAAAAGGGCGGTGGTCCCGCTGGGCGTTGGGTCGCATCTGCGTTACTGGGGAATGAATGAGGCGCGGGTGACCGAGGCCGACTGGCAGGAACAGGTTGAAATCAGCCCGTCGCTGAGCGTGCATGTGTTGCCCGCGCGGCATTTCTCCGGGCGCGGTATTAAGCGCAATCAGACCCTGTGGGCCAGCTTTATGTTTGTTACCCCGCAGCGAAAAATTTACTACAGCGGTGACTCCGGTTATGGGCCGCACTTTAAAGCCATTGGTCAGCAGTTTGGTTTTGTCGATGTCGCGATTCTGGAAAATGGTCAGTATGACCAGGACTGGCGTTACATCCATATGCACCCTGAAGAGACCGCGCAGGCCGCCGTTGACCTGCATGCCGCTGCCGTGCTGCCGGGCCACTCCGGGCGCTTTGTGCTGGCAAAGCACACGTGGGATGACCCGTACAAGCGGCTTGCGCAAGCCAGTCAGGGTAAGGCTTATCGTCTACTTACGCCGATGCAGGGCGAGCCCGTAGCGCTTGCCAACCGTACACAACAATTCCGGGCCTGGTGGGAATAATCACCAGCAGTAATAAAAAAAGAAGGAGAGGGAAGCATGACTATTTCCGCTCAGGTTATCGACACTATCGTTGAGTGGATCGATGACAACCTGCACCAACCGCTTCGCATTGACGATATCGCACGTCACGCGGGCTACTCGAAATGGCACCTGCAACGACTCTTTTTGCAGTATAAAGGCGAGAGTCTGGGGCGCTATATTCGCCAGCGCAAACTCAGCCTGGCGGCGCAGGAACTGAGGACGACCAATCAGCGTGTGTATGATATTTGTCTGAAATATGGCTTTGATTCGCAGCAGACATTTACCCGCGTTTTCACCCGCACGTTTAACCAGTCGCCGGGCGCGTACCGTCGGGAGAATTATTGTAGTCAGATGCATTAGTGGCGGGTGCGACCTGTTCCCCTAACCCTCTCCCGTAGGGAGAGGGGACCGATGGTGCCAGTGGTCAGGCATGTGCGGTTTTCTCCCTCTCCCTGCGGGAGAGGGCCGGGGTGAGGGGGAAGCAACCCTCACCCAGTCCCACCTCACCTATTGAAAACAATTCCCATTTGCATTAGCGTTGTTAACAAATTTCAACGGGAATGTGTGTTCGATGAAGCTGGCGTGGAGTGGATTACTGATTGGGCTGACGGCGCTGCCTGCCTCGGCGATGGAGTGCGAAACCTCTCCCAACCGGGGCGAGCAGAAAGGGAAATTTGATGCCAGCGGCGAGGTTTGTTTTACTCTGCCGACACTGGGGGAGAATTATGTGTCGGCGCGCTTATCGGGCGTGACCGATGCGCGTTTACTGGATGAGCAAAATAGGGCCATCCGCACGCTGGTTTCCGGTGGTCCGGCGGACGGGCAGCATACGTTGCTGTTTTCTCTGCCTGTTAAACAGGCCTCTTCGCTGGTATTACACGGTGAAGCAGGCTCCGCCTGGCATTTCCAGTGGCAAATCAATGAAACTCACGCGCTGGCAGTGGAAGAGCAGCAGTCGCCTGCCAGCCCGCAACTACAAAAACTCTCACGTGAACTTGCCGCAGGCGGAAATACTAACGCGTTCTGGCTGGCGCGCCAGCACGAAAGAACGCCGATGGTAGAGCCGGTCGACGCGCAGCATAAACGGGTGACTTTTCTGTGGCGCGGCGCGCGCAGCAATGTTTATTTGCTGGGCTCACCCGGTGGCGATCATGATGCGCTGTTTCGCTTAGGGCAGTCGGATGTTTGGTTTCGCAGTTACGTTGTGCCTGCCGATACGCTGATGCAATACAAACTCGCCCCGGATGTGCCTAAAGTCGCAGGCAGTTTGCGCGAGCAACAGCGCGCTATTCAGGTCAGCGCGCAGGCAGATCCGCTCAACCCACAGACGCTAAGCCCATTGAAGCTCGATCGCTGGAACCGCTTTTCCTTACTGGCGCTGCCTGCTTCTCGCTATTTTTCCACGCAACGCATGGCGCAGCCTATCCGCTACGGCAGCCTGACGCGACATACGCTGAGTAGCCAACATCTTGGTAATAGCCGCGAAATCAAAATCTATCGCCCCCGCGTCGCGCAGCCCGCACGCTGGACGCTGTTTATGTTTGATGGGCAAAACTGGCAGGATGAGTATCGCACTGCTAACGTGCTGGATAGCCTGATTGCTCGCCATCTGCTGCCGCCGATTAATATTGTTTTCATTGATAGCCTGGACCACGCAAGACGCGGAAAAGAGCTACCGCCAAACCCCAAATTTGCTGATTTTATGGCGCATGAGCTGGTGCCGTTCCTGCAACGCCAGGGCATTACGCTCACGCGACAGAAGACGATTCTGGCCGGATCGAGCTACGGCGGGCTGGCCTCATCGTGGGTGGCGCTGCGCTATCCGCGTCTGTTTGGCAATGTGCTGAGCCTGTCGGGCTCCTACTGGTGGACGCCGAAAGGCGAGCTGGTCAACTGGCTCGCCCGGCAATATGCGCAGGCACCACGCTACCCATTACGCTTCTGGTTACAAGCCGGGCAGTTTGAGAGCAGCGGGCCGGGCGGTGGCAACTATCGCCATACGCTGGCGTTTGAGCAGGTGCTGAGGGAGAAAGGGTATCCGGTCAGTTTTCACGCGTCATCCAGTGGACACGATTACGCCGGATGGAGTGAAGCCCTGGTGCTGGGGTTGCGTGATTTAACCGGCTTAGCGCACGGCAAACCAGCGGCGCCATACGTAGCGCAGAATAAAGTACTCTATAGCGCCCAGCACTAAAAACCACAGACAAAACAGCAAGGTATAAAGCTGGTCGAGATCCATCAGATGGAAGGTGTCGACCAGTTTTTGTGCCAGCGTAAGGCCGAGCGAGGGCGCCGGTAGCAGCAGGCAGGAAAGCAGTGCCATAAGCAAAATACCGGCGGCAGAAATCAGGGTTTCGAGCGGGTGTTTCATGCGATGTTAATCTTAAGTTAAAAACCGTATTTTCCGGCAATAGACGGCATAACGCAATAACGCTGAGTAAACATATTTTTGAATTTAGAAAAACAGCCACTACGTTTTAATTCGTAGATGAATTAAATAAATATTCCTGGGTTTAAATGAACGCTAATTTACGTAAATAATCGTCATGTTTAACCCAGTAATTTTACAAATGTATAGGTGCTGTAGCCGATCAGCGTAGCAACGATGATTGCAGCGGCGATGTACAGCGCCAGGCGGCGTCCGCGGTAGATTCCGAACATAATTCACCTCCGTTTAGTTTGAGTTTAAGAACATTCTGTAATATTAATATTATTAAATCAACTGGCATCATCTTTGAATTTTATTGGAAAGTGAATATTGCGTGAGATCAATTTTTTCATCCGCAAGGATTAATAATTATTAAACCAATTTAGCCTTGGCCAGAAATGATTTCAGGCCTTCCGTATACAGGAATTTAGAAGGAAATTTATCGTGTCTAAAATGATGAACCCGCAGAACATACCGCCAACGGGCGGTAACACCCACCGGCAGGCTTATCAGCAAACCATTGCCCAGATCCTTGAGCAAAAGCAAACCCAGCCGGAAGGCCTGAACCAGGCCGAGGCCGCCGATCGCTTGCAGAAGCTTGGCCCTAATGCGCTGCCGCAGAAGAAAGGTAAGCCCGCATGGCTGCGCTTCCTTGCGCACTTTAACGACGTCCTGATCTACATCCTGCTGGCCGCTGCCGTGATGACGGCGGTGATGGGCCATTGGGTTGATACCGCCGTGATTCTCGGCGTTACGGTAATCAACGCGTTGATTGGTTATATCCAGGAGAGCAACGCGGAGAAATCGTTGCAAAGCATTCGCAATATGCTTTCCAGCGACGCGCAGGTGATCCGCGACGGCAAACATGCCACCATCCCGACCACCGATCTGGTGCCAGGCGATATCGTGGTGCTGCGCGCGGGCGACCGTATTCCGGCGGATATGCGTCTGATTGAAGCGCACAACCTGCGCGTGGAAGAGGCGATTCTCACCGGTGAGTCGACGGTTGTCGATAAGCACACCGACGCGCTGACCGGCGACCTGCCGCTGGGCGATCGCACCAATATGCTGTTCTCGGGCACCACCGTGAGCGCGGGCGGCGGCATAGGTGTGGTGGTGGCGACCGGGCAGGCGACCGAGCTTGGTCGTATCAACCAGATGATGGCTGATGTCGAAACTAACCGCACGCCGCTGCTGGTGCAGATGGACAAACTCGGTAAAGCGATTTTCGTCATTATTCTGGCAATGATGGCAGTACTGTTCGTTTTCAGCGTCCTCCTGCGCGATATGCCGATGGGCGAATTGCTGCTGTCGTTGATTAGCCTGGCTGTTGCGGCGGTACCTGAGGGTTTACCGGCGATTATCTCAATTATCCTCTCGTTGGGCGTACAGGCGATGGCGCGCAAGCGGGCGATTATTCGTAAGCTGCCAACCGTTGAGACGCTGGGCGCAATGACCGTGGTGTGCTCTGATAAAACCGGCACCCTGACCATGAACGAGATGACCGTAAAAGCGGTCATTACCGCCGATAGCTGCTACCGCGTGGATGGCGATAGCTACGAGCCGGTCGGTAATCTTTATCTTGAGGGTAGCAACGAGCCGGTAAAAGTACAGCCTTACACGGTGCTGGAAAAATACCTGCGCACAATTGATCTCTGTAACGATAGCCAACTGGTACGTAATGAGCTGGGTCACTGGGGAATTACCGGCGGGCCGACCGAAGGCGCGCTGAAGGTACTGGCAACGAAAGCGTCGCTGGAGCCGGTGACCACACAGTTGGTGGCGAAGATCCCGTTTGATTCACAGTACAAGTACATGGCAACGCACTACAAGCTGGATGCGGAAGAGTGGGTGATGGTCACCGGTGCGCCAGATGTCCTGTTTGCATTGTGTGAGCAGCAGCAGACCGCACGTGGCCTGGCGACGTTCGATCGCGCCTACTGGGAGTCAGAGATGGAGCGCTTTGCTCGCCAGGGCCTGCGTATGGTGGCGGCGGCCATTAAACCTGCTGATATCGGCGCGACCACGCTGGATCACAGCGATCTCCAGCAGGGTCTTATCTTCCTCGGTATTGCCGGGATGATGGACCCGCCGCGCCCGGAAGCGGTGGATGCAATCCACACCTGCCAGACAGCGGGGATCCGCGTGAAAATGATCACCGGCGATCACCCGCAAACGGCGATGAGTATTGGCCAGATGCTGGGCATTCATAACAGCACCGAAGCGATGACCGGCTACCAGCTGGAGCACATGGATGACGACGAGCTGGCAAAAGCGGCAGTGGAGTATGACATCTTTGCCCGTACCAGCCCGGAGCACAAACTACGTCTGGTTAAAGCATTGCAGAAAAACGGCGAAGTGGTCGGGATGACCGGTGACGGCGTGAACGACGCGCCAGCGCTGCGTCAGGCTGATGTCGGCATTGCGATGGGCATTAAAGGTACCGAAGTCACCAAAGAGGCGGCGGACATGGTGCTGACCGACGATAACTTCGCGACCATCGCCAGCTCGGTTAAAGAGGGGCGTCGGGTATACGACAACCTGAAGAAAACGATCCTCTTTATTATGCCAACTAACCTGGCGCAAGGGCTGCTGGTGGTGATTGCCCTGTTGGCCGGAAATATGATCCCGCTGACGCCAGTGCTGATTCTGTGGATGAACATGGCGACCTCCGCGACGCTCTCTTTCGGCCTGGCCTTCGAAGCCGCTGAGCGTAACGTGATGAATCGCCCGCCGCGTAAAACCGGTCAGCACGTAATGGATGCGTTTGCGGTCTGGCGTGTGGCGTTTGTCGGCTCGATGATTGCCATCAGCGCCTTCATCCTTGAGGCCTGGCTGGCCCCGCGCGGCCACAGTGCAGAGTTTGTCCGCACCGTGCTGTTGCAAATGCTGGTGACCGCGCAGTGGCTGTATATGATTAACTGCCGTAACTCCGACGGTTTCTCTATCAACCGTGGCCTGCTGAAGAACAAAGGTATCTGGATGGTGACGGGCGTTCTGTTGCTGCTGCAGCTGGCGATTATCTATCTGCCGGTGATGCAGATGATGTTCGGTACCGAAGCGCTGCCTGCTCGCTACTGGTTCGTGACGCTGGCGATGGGTGCGGTGATGTTCTTTATCGTCGAGATTGAGAAGCGCCTGACGAGGAGATTCCGCAAGGCTGCTTAATTGAAAAATGCCCGGTGGCGCGTTGCTTACCGGGCAAATTCATGTGTAGGCCGGATAAGGCGTAGCCGCCATCCGGCACCTTTCAGGAAGACGTTTTCCTCTCCACCGTAAACATCGTGACAAACGGATGATACTGCCACGGTATCGAACTTCCCTTCTGATACATCTTCGAAATGGTGCCATCAAGGTACAGCATCTGCCGGATATCCAGTTTCGACTGGGCATAGCAGGCGAAATCATAAAAATTGGTTTCTTTGGCGCTCAGCATAAACACCACTCGACCCTGACGGTTAATCCCCACGGCATTACGTAATTTTCGCGAACTGGCCGACGGCTTTAGACGCCAGTTTATCACGCCGTTTTCAATCAGCATTGGGCCGGACTGCACTGCGTAATCCATGCCTTTGGTGCTTTTCAGCGCATCGAGGGTCACAATGCCCGCTTTTTGATCCTTGAGATAAAACACGCCGCCCGGGCGAATAAAGAAGTTGCCGCCGCCGGATGCACGGTTAATCGGCGCGAGCTTTTTTCCCTTTTCGATATAGAGCCCCAGCGGCGCATAATCTTTGCCATAAATCCCGCCGTTCATCGCCATCAGCACCTGCCCGTTACCGTTGATATCCGCCAGCAGTGAATAGAGTGAGCCCCAGGCTTTACCATCCGGTTTCTTCCAGCGCAACGTGATGTTTTCTTGCTGTAAATCGACTTCATAGCTTTGAACTTGTAGCGATGGGTCGGTCAACGAACAAGCCGCATGGGTAAAAGTCGTTAGCGGGAGCAGGAGGGCGGGCAACAGCCAAAGAAGCAACATATCTTCGTTCCTTGTGCGATGAGCGGGAGGGCAAAATAGCGCGTAATCCCGCTTATGCAAAGGTTTTCTGTGCTTACGCCGCCCAGGTTTCGCAGTGCTGCTGTACCAGGCTTATCAACGAGCCGCCATCGGCAATGAACTCACGCATGCGTTGCGCTTCGCTTTTCCCGTGTTTTACCATCAGAGCCAGTTCTTCGAGCGCGCTGCCAGCACGGTGTTGATCGGCGTAGGGTTGCAACTGTTCCAGTAAGATCTCCAGTTCGCTGGCGATGGTGTGTTGCTCGCCGCTTGCAACATCGGTGACCACACCCTTCAAGCCGTATCGACAGGCCTGAAAGCGGTTAAATTTATACAGCAGATAGTCCTGCGGGCTGGGTTTATGCGGGCGTTTTTCGAGCAGCCAGTGCGCCAGTGCCTGAATCAACCCGGCCATGTTCACCGCGTGACCCAGGGTGAGCGGCGTATCCATTACGCGCACCTCCACCGTGCCAAAATGCGGGCTGGGGCGAATATCCCAGTGCAAATCTTTAATGCTTTCGACCATGCTGGTGTAGCTCAACTGGCGAAACAGCCGGGTAAACTCCTGCCAGTTTGCTGCCCAGGGCATGGGGCCGTTATCGGGAAAAGCCGAGAAAATGTTGAGCCGCGCGCAGGCGAAGCTGCTGTCGGCACCCTGTAGATAGGGTGACGCGGCGCTGAGCGCAATCAGATGTGGAACGTATCGCGAAAGGCCATGCAGCAGATAAAGCGCATCGTCACCGTTGGTGCAGCCAATATGCACGTGTTGACCAAACACTGTCGCCTGGCGGGCAAGGTATCCATAGGCTTCCAGGGTATGTTGATAACGGGGATTATCGCCGACTTCCTGACTTTGCCAGCGCTGGAATGGATGCGTACCGCCGCCGCAAATTTTGACATGCTGCTCTGACGCCGCGCGTAGTACGGCGCGTTGGATGGCGGCAAGCTGAGTGGCGGCCTGGTGGATATCGTCGCACACGCCTGTTGCCACCTCCAGCATGCTGTTAGTGATGTCATGCTTGATTTCCCCCTGCGTCACACCGCGACTGGCGGCGGCTATCAGGGCGGAAGAGTCCTGGCAAAGATCGTAACCTGGCGGGTTAATGACCTGAAGCTCGAGCTCAATGCCGAGCGTAAAAGGCGCAGAAACATGAAAGTCAGGTAAAGGCATAGTCGTCTCACGATGGTGACTGGTGCCTTTAGTATAGGTGGGAGAAAAAAACAGAGTGGACGGCACTGTGAAGTACCGTCCGTAAGGTGAGGATTAACCCGCGCTCCAGGTATACGGTGCCGCCACGCCAAGCGGCATGCCCAGCCCCCACCAGGCCAGCAGGAACAAGCTCCAGCTAATAAAGAAAGCGATGGAATAAGGCATCATCATGGATACCAGCGTGCCGACGCCCGCGCCCTTCACATAGCGCTGGCAATAGACCACCACCAGTGGGAAGAAGACCATTAACGGGGTGATAATATTGGTGCTGGAATCGCCGATACGAAACGCCGCCTGGGTCAGTTCCGGAGAGATACCCACAGCCATCAGCATCGGCACCATAATCGGCGATAACAGGCCCCATTTGGCCGAGGCGGAACCAATCAGCAGGTTCACGGCGGCGGTCAGCAGGATCATGCCGATAATCGTCGCTTCGCCCGGCAGTTCCATCGCTTTCAGGCCATCCGCGCCGACCAGCGCCAGCAGTGTGCCAATGTTCGAGTCGCTGAAGGCTTTAATGAACATGGCGCAGAAGAAGGCCATCACCATGTATGAGCCCATTTTGCTCATCGAGTCATTCATCGAAGCAATGACATCTTTTCCGGTTTTAAACGTACCGGAGGCAAAGCCGTACACAATCCCCGGCAGAATGAAGATCAGGAAAATCAGCGGAACGATAGATTTCATGATCGGCGCGCTGTAAGAAGTGAGTGAGCCGTCGGTCCCGCGTAGCATGGAGCTTTCCGGCCAGGCCGCTGCTGCCAGCGCCGCTAGGCCCAGCAGCATCACCAGCGACGCGCGATTAAAGGCGCGGCTCTCTTTTTCTGAGACGCTGGACATATCTTCTTCATGCTTATAATCGCCGTCGATCGTCATTTTGCTGACGCGCGGCTCAACGATACGCTCGGTGACCCACCAGCCGACCAGGGTTATCAGAATAGAAGACGCAATCCCGAAGAAGAGGTTACACAGGGTGTTGACGGTATAGGTGCTGTCGAGCAGTTGTGCAGCGGCCTGGGTAAAGCCCTGCAACAGTGCATCGTTTCCGGTGGGCACCATGTTAGCGGCGAATCCGCCCGAGACGCCTGAGAACGCTGCGGCGATCCCCACCAGCGGGTGACGCCCGGCGGACATAAAGATAATGGCACCCAGTGGGATCACCAGCACATAGCCCGCATCTGCTGCCACATGGCTGAACATCGCGACAAAAATCAGCATCGGCGTCAGCAGTTTCTTCGGCGTCACGCGCAGCATCTTCTTCAGGCCGACGTTAATAAAGCCGGAGCTTTCGGCTACGCCAACGCCGAGCATCGCCACCAGCACGATACCGAGCGGGGCGAAGGTGGTGAACGTCGTCACCATATTGGCCAGCGTGTTGGTAAGTGCTTCGGCGGAGAGCAGGTTGTTGACCTGTACGGTCTCCTGCGTCATGGGGTTGACGACATCAAAGGTCATCATCGACAGGACCGCAGAAAGCCCCATCACGACCAGCAAAAAGTAGAAAAAGATCAGCGCCGGTTCAGGCAGTTTATTCCCGGCCCGTTCAATGGCATTGAGGAACCCACTCATCAGACGGCTTTCACCGGCCCCGTTCCCTGGTGTTGTTATGTTTGTACTCATTCGCTTCCCTTAACACTGACAAGGTGTTTCATAATTTGTCTGAATGTATCATCGGGGATGATAGGGGTAATTGCGCGGCTAAACTATCTTTTTTGCCCGCAAAAACTCGACGAATGTCTGATTTATTTACTCACTATGCTGATTATTCGGTAATTATTGGTGGTTTACTCGGTGTGGTCGAATGATTTGGCGAGTTATCTATACCAGGGGGCATTTTTGCGCGATAGTAAAATTTATCGGAATTTAACAGTCACGCTGGAGAAAAAGGTATGTCGCAACCTAAGCTGTTTACCCCTTTCCGCATTCGAAACCTTGAACTTGATAATCGCATCGTGATTGCACCTATGTGCCAGTACTCGGCAACGGATGGCTGCATGAATGACTGGCATGTACAGCATCTGGGTCAACTGGCGCAGTCTGGCGCGGGGTTACTGACCATTGAAGCAACCTCCGTTTCTCCCGAAGGGCGCATTACATTTGCGGATGTAGGTTTGTACGACGATCGTTGTGAAGAAGCCATGGGCCGGGTGATAGCCTCCATTCGCCAGTGGTCAGATATGCCTATCGCAATCCAGCTGGCCCATGCGGGCAGGAAAGCGTCCACGTCCAAACCGTGGGAGCAAAAAGGGCCGCTCGCGCCCGATGAAGAGGGCGGTTGGCAGACCGTCGCGCCCTCCGCGATTCCCTATAACGAGGGGCATTCGACGCCTGCGGCACTGGATGGCGAAGGCTTAGAAAGCGTGCGTCAGCAATTTGCGCAGGCAGCGAAACGCGCGGCCCGGCTGAATGTGGATCTTATCCAGATACACGCTGCGCACGGCTATCTGTTGCATCAATTTTTATCGCCGCTGTCGAATCAAAGAACGGATAATTATGGCGGTTCTTTTGAAAACAGAGTCCGGTTCCCACTGGAAATCTTTGACGTCGTTCGCGCCGCGATCCCGGCGGACAAAGCAATCAGCGTACGCATCTCGGCAACGGATTGGGTCGAGGGCGGGTTCAACATTGACGAGGCGGTAGCATTCTCCAGACTGCTGGAAGAACGCGGGGCGGATGCAATACATGTCTCCAGTGGTGGTTTGCATCCTGAACAGCAGATTGATGTTTTCCCTGGCTACCAGGTTCCGCTTGCAAGGGCGGTGAAATCCGCCGTTAACATCCCGGTCGTTGCGGTGGGATTAATTACCGAGCCAGAACATGCCGAGGCGATCGTGGCGGGCGGTGATGCTGATTTTATCGGGCTCGCGCGCGGCGTACTTTATAACCCAAGATGGCCATGGCATGCCGCGGCGGCGCTGGGAGCGCAGGTTCACGCGTCGAATCAATATCTTCGCTGCCAGCCGCACAATCTGAAGCATTTATTCAAATAATCACAGTGCGCGATGCGAGACAACGTATCGCGCTTTGATTAAAGGGGGGTAACCGTACAGGTCACCACCTCATCGCCCTCCACCTCATAAGCCACGCTGATTTCCTTCCCGGCAAGCTGGGCTGAAAACGCCGGTGTTAAGCGTAGACAAAGCGTGTTCTCATCAATCGCGGTCATCTCAGCTGCCGCGAATCCCGGGCAGGGCTCCGCCTGTGAGGAGAACGCTTTATACACGCTCTCTTTGGCAGAAAACGCCAGCGTCAGGGCAACCGCAAAAGGCAGGCCGCTGGTTTGCAGGCGGAAAATTTCTGCAGGCGAGGCAATTTGTGTCGCCACTTCGGCGGCTAACTGCGAGCTGAAGATGTGCTCGATATCGATGCCCACGGGTGTTCGTGAAACAGCGGCTATCGCCCGTTTTCCGTTGTGGCTGATGCTGCCAAAAATACCTTCCGGCCACAGCGGCTGGCGCTGTTCGCCTATGCCTGGAATAGCTTTCACGCCCAAAGGCTGTAACGCGTACGCGGCGGCAATCCGTCCGGCAAGATGCTCGATACGACGTTTTTTGCCGAAATGCGCCAGGTCGGCGTGATGCGGTAACCACAGCAAATCGCCGTCGCTAAAGGTTTCAGGCTGAAAATCAATACGGTGCAGAAGATGACGGGCGAGGGTAAATGTAGAATGGTTAGTTTGCATCTTTTCTCCATCATCCCCTCCCCTGGCGGGGAGAGGATACGGAACACTATTACGATTAGAAGTGGGTGTTCACGCTCATAAACCAGGTACGGCCAGATTCGTTATAGGTATTAGCGCCCGCGCCGTACATATAACCCGCTGCGCCGCCCGTAGTCTGGGCATTACCTTCACGCCAGTGGCGTTTATCGAAGACGTTATCCACGCCGCTGGTCAGGCTGACGTTTTTGGTCACATCCCAGGTCGCGCTCAGGCCAACAATGCTATACGGGCTGACTTCTTTCGTCTCCGGACCAACGGCTGGTTGTCCCTTATAGTTGTATTTCTTCGGCTCCTGCTTGCCGTACCAGGTGAAGGTAGACTGTAAAGAGACATCCTGATGTACCTGCCAGCTCAGGGTTGAGTTTAGCGTGTACTCCGGAATGATGGACAGGCGATCGCCAGTCTCTTTGTTCTTACTTTGCAGCATATAGGTGATGTTGTTGGTCCAGTTAACGGTTTCGCTAACCGGAATGTTCAACGTTCCTTCCAGGCCTTCAACCACGGCTTTTGGCACGTTTTCCCATTTGTAGATATCGGTACCGCTGGCGTTGCTGGAAACCGCAGAGTAACCCGCTTCTATTTTGTCGCGGTAATCGTTACGGAACCAGGTCACGCCCGCCAGCCAGCCGTCACGTTTGAACTCCAGACCAATCTCTTTGTTGATACTGGTTTCTGCTTTCAGGTCGTCGTTACCCTGCAAATAGCAGGCGCCGCCGCTGGCGTAGCAACCCTGACCTTTGCTGTAGAGAATGTAGTTAGGGTTAGTCTGATACAGGCTCGGCGCTTTGTAAGCACGCGCGATACCCATTTTCAGCGTGAAGTCATCGCCCAGACCCTGAGACAGGTTCAGCGATGGGCTCCAGTTATTGCCGACAATGGTGTGGTGGTCAAAACGCAGCGCTGGCGTCAGCATGGTGCTATCTGTCAGCTCAATGTTGTCTTCGGCAAACAGAGAGAAAATCTCCGCCTGCGAGTAAGGGCTACGGTTAGTGCTGGTTGCGCCAGGAACATCGCCACCCATAAAGCTTTGCGTATTAGAGCCTAAATCCTTCATGCGTTGCTGGTTCCATTCGGTGCCCAGCGTCAGGTTCTGATTAACCAGCAGGTCGAGCGGAATGCTTACTTCGCTGTGTAACATCAGATCGGCCAGATCGATATTTACATAGTCGTTCGTGGAGAAGATCCCTTCCGTACCGCCCGCCAGACCTTCACCTTTACGGGAGTTGCGGGTGTGTTCGTACTGTACCCAGTTGCTGGTGGTAATGCCGTTATCCCAGCCGCCGTTCCAGGTGACAGAGTAGTTCTGACGGTAGAGACGGTTCGTCTCTTTGCCGTAGTTATCTTTCACCAACTGGTTGCTGTTGGTGTTCTGAGTATCACCCGCATACAGGTTGCCCTGACGGCTGTAGCCCGCTTCGAATTCCAGAGACTGCATTGGCGCAAAGTCCCAACGCACCTGGCCGTTGATATCTTTGTTGATGACGCCTTCACGCCCTGCTGGCAACGTGCTGGAGTAAATGCCGGTACGTTCAGACTGATGCCCTTTGTTAATATCCCACGCATCCGCCTGGGTCTTATCCAGGTTACCGTACAGACGGAAACTGAAATCGCCGCCCATCGGGCCGCTCAGGCTAAAGTTGGTACGCTTGGTGGCGCCTTCGTCTTTGTGTTCCGGCACGTTGAAGTAGGTATCCCACGACCCGTGCCACTCATTGCCGCCTTTCTTAGTGATGATATTCACCACGCCGCCCGCTGCGCCGTTACCATAACGGGCCGCTGCCGGACCACGGATGACTTCAATACGTTCGATCATTTCCGGCGGCACCCAGTTGGTGTCGCCACGGGTATCACGCTCGCCGCGCCAGCCCTGACGAACAGAGTTACGGCTGCTGACAGGTTTACCATCAATCAGGATCAGGGTGTTTTCCGGGCCCATCCCGCGAATATCAATCTGGCGATTATTACCGCGCTGGCCGCTGGTGGAGTTACCGGTCAGGTTGACGCCCGGCATGGTACGGATGATTTCCGACACATCGCGCGCCACCGGATTTTTACGGATTTCATCAGCGGTAATGGTGGAAACACCGGGAGCCTGCAGGTTCTGCTGCGCGGCGGTAACGACCATCGTCTCGCCAGTTGATTCGGTTTCGCTGGTGGAGGCGGTCTCTGCGGCGTTGAGGGGGAAGGCGACGCCGTAGATACCCAAATTGACCAGTAAGGCCAGGGATTTGATCTTGTTATTCATCACTAATCCTGCTTTTCTTCGCCGTTCTCTCCACTTGCTCCATTCCCACGGGGAGGAGAGGCGGCATGAGTTGTGTCAGGGAACTGCGAAAGCTGCCGTCCATGGGGAAGAAAGCGGTTCCTGACAAATCTTTTATTTTGAAAGACATCTCTTGCGCGCCAATACGTTATTGCAAATGCAAATAGTTATCAATAATATTATCAATAGATTTTCACTTGTAACAAAAAATTCCACACTAAACATGGGGTTAACGTGACGGAGAAGTTAGCAGCAGGAAGCGATGCCTGGTGGGCGACAATAAAAGGCCCGCAATTTGAACGAGTTGGCGATCGCTATCAGGTGACATTCTGGTGGCGCGATCCTAATGGCACCGCGCAAACATCCCCTGTTCGTCGGGTGTGGATTTACATCACCGGCGTCACCGATCATCACCACAACTCAGCACCACAGACGCTGGAACGCCTGCCTCATACTGATGCCTGGTTCTGGAAAACGACCCTTCCCGCCACCTGGCGAGGAAGCTACTGCTTTGCGCCTTCTGCACGCGAAGATGATTTTCCGGCGGCAATTTTTAGCCAAAGCGAGCCGGATCGCACGCTGCTGCGCGAAGGCTGGCGCAAGCTCCTGCCGCGTGCGGTGGCGGACCCGCTGAATCCACAAAGCTGGAAGGGCGGGCGCGGGCATGCGGTATCGGCGCTGGAAATGCCCGAGGCCCCAGAACAACCCGGTTGGTCTGCTCCGGCTACCGCGTGGAACGTGCCGCTGTGTATTGAGTGGCGTAGCAGCAAACTGAACAACACGCGGCGGGTATGGATTTTTACCACAGGCGAAGCCGATGCCAGCGACAGGCCGCTGGCGGTATTACTCGATGGCCAGTTTTGGGCAGAAAGCATGCCCGTTTGGCCGGCACTGACAGCGTTAACCCAGTCTGGAAAACTGCCGCCCGCGGTCTATCTGCTGATCGACGTGATCGACAATGCGCACCGCAGCGTTGAACTGCCCTGCAACCCGGCATTCTGGCAGGCGCTACAACAGGAACTTCTGCCACAGGTACAGGCCATTGTGTCGTTTAGCGATCGCGCCGATCGCACCGTGGTGGCCGGACAGAGCTTCGGCGGCCTCGCGTCGCTCTACGCCGGGCTTTACTGGCCAGAGCGTTTTGGCTGCGTCTTAAGCCAGTCGGGATCGTACTGGTGGCCGCATCGAGGCGGCCAGGAAGAAGGGCTGATTTTGCAACGCCTCAAAAGCGGCGAGATACAGCCAACAGGATTGCGCATCGTGCTGGAAGCCGGCGTGCGTGAGCCGATCATCTTTCGTGCCAATCAGGCGCTTTTATCACAACTACAGCAAACACAGCAGTCGATTTTCTGGCGTCAGGTTGACGGCGGGCATGATGCGCTTTGCTGGCGTGGCGGGTTAACCGCAGGGCTGATGACGCTCTGGGAACCTTTGGTTCACGCCGACTAGCAAAGCACGATTAACGACAGGAGTTTGGTATGCAAGTCAGTAACCCCTTCGACGATGTGCAAGGGCAGTTTTATCTTCTGCAAAATGAACAGCAACAATTCAGCCTGTGGCCTGCCCAGTGCGCGCTGCCCGAGGGCTGGCGCGTGATTAGCGAGCCGCAATCTGTTGATGCCTGTAATGCCTGGCTGATGGATAACTGGTCAACGCTTACCCCGTCGCATTATGCGTCTGAGAAGGGGGCTGCATGAGCCCGCGTTTACCGTTAGTTGCCGCGCAACCGGGGATCTGGATGGCGGAAAAACTCTCAACGTTACCGAATGCCTGGAGCGTGGCGCATTACGTTGAGCTGGAAGGTGAAGTCAATGGCGAACTGCTGGCACGTGCGATTGTCGTCGGGGTGAATCAGGCGGATACATTACGTATGCGCTTTGGCGAAGACAACGGCGAGCCGTGGCAGCAGGTCGATGACAGCCTGACGTTCACCACGCCTGATATACGCGATCTTCGCGCTGATGCCGACCCGCACCAGGCCGCCATGACCCTGATGCAGGACGACCTTGCGCAGAACCTGCGTCTGGAAAGCGGTAATCCATTGCTGTGTCATCAGCTTTATCGCGTCGGCGATCGCCGCTGGTACTGGTATCAGCGTTATCATCATTTGCTGGTGGATGGCTTCAGTTTCCCGGCGATTACCCGTCAAATCAGCGAAATTTACCGCGCATGGCTACAGGGCGAACCGACGCCGGAATCGCCATTTACCCCGTTTGCGGAGGTGGTGGAGGAATACCAACGATATCGGGAAAGCGAGGCGTATCAGCGTGATGGTGCATTCTGGCGCGAGCAGCGTCAATCACTGCCGTCACCGGTCTCTCTCTCGCCCGCTCCGCTCCCGGGGCGTGCGGAAACCACCGATATCTGGCGGTTGAAACTGACCGCCGATCGCCACGCGTTTTCTCGCCTGGCGGCCTCGGCGCCGCAGTGCCAGCGCGCTGATTTGGCGCTGGCATTGAGCGCACTCTGGCTTGGGCGTTTATGCGGGCGCAGCGACTTTGCCGCCGGGTTTATCTTTATGCGTCGCATGGGGTCCGCGGCGTTAACCGCCACCGGACCCGTGCTGAATGTGTTGCCGCTCTCCGTTACCTTGAACGGCAAAGAAACGCTGGCAGAACTGGCGGTTCGCCTTTCCGGGCAACTGAAGAAAATGCGTCGTCATCAGCGTTACGATGCTGAGCAGATTGTGCGCGACAGCGGTCGCGCAGCGGGCGATGAACCGCTGTTCGGCCCGGTCTTTAACGTCAAAGTGTTTGATTACCATCTGGCGTTCACCGACATACAGGCGACGACCCATACGCTGGCGACCGGCCCGGTGAATGATCTGGAGTTGGCGCTGTTCCCGGATGAGTCGGGCGGCCTGACGCTGGAAGTCCTGGCAAATCAACAACGCTACGATGAGCCGACGCTGAAACGTCACATCGCGCGCCTGAGTGCTTTATTGCAGCAGTTTGCCGATAACCCGGCGTTGGCCTGTGGCGATGCGGATCTGCTCTCTGACGACGAATACGCGCAGTTAGAAAAAATTAATGCCACCGCGCAGGCGATCCCGGCGGCCACGCTGAATTCGCTGGTGGCGGAGCAGGCGGCAAAAACGCCAGACGCCCCGGCGCTGGCGGATGTACGCTATCAATTTAGCTATCGTGAATTGCGTGAGCAGACGCTGGCTCTTGCGCGGTTATTACGCGCTCACGGCGTTCAGCCAGGCGACAGTGTCGCAGTTGCGCTGCCGCGTTCAGTGTTCCTGACGCTGGCGTTGCACGGTATCGTGGAAGCGGGAGCCGCATGGCTGCCGCTCGATACAGGCTACCCGGACGATCGTCTGCACATGATGCTGGAAGATGCGAAACCGAAACTGCTGATCACCTCAGCCGATCAGCGTCATCGTTTCCCGAACATCGAAAGCCTTTGCTACAACGAACCGCTGCCGGTAGATGGTGATGAACCGCTGGCGATCACCACGCCGCAGCAGACGGCCTATATCATTTTTACCTCAGGCTCGACAGGCAGACCAAAAGGTGTGATGGTGGGCCATGAAGCCATCGTTAACCGCCTGCTGTGGATGCAGGATCACTATCCCCTTGGCGCGGATGACGTGGTGGCGCAGAAAACGCCGTGCAGTTTTGATGTCTCGGTATGGGAGTTCTGGTGGCCGTTTATTACCGGCGCAAAACTGGTGATGGCCGAACCGGAAGCGCATCGTGACCCGCAGGCGATGCAGCAATTCTTCGCGGAATATGGCGTTACCACCACCCACTTTGTGCCGTCAATGCTGGCGGCGTTTGTCGCCTCGCTGACGCCGGAAACGGCAACGTGTTGCCGTACGCTCAAGCGCGTGTTCTGTAGCGGCGAAGCGCTGCCTGCGCAACTTTGCCGCGAGTGGGAACAGCTTACGCACGCGCCGCTGCACAATCTTTATGGCCCGACGGAAGCCGCCGTGGACGTCAGTTGGTATCCGGCGTTTGGCGCAGAACTGGCGAATACTACCGGCAACAGCGTGCCGATTGGCTATCCGGTCTGGAATACCGGGTTACGCATTCTTGATGCGATGATGCGTCCGGTACCGATGGGGATTGCGGGCGATCTTTATCTGACCGGCATGCAACTGGCGCAAGGCTATCTGGGGCGACCCGATCTTACCGCCAGCCGCTTTATCGCCGATCCATTTGCGCCTGGCGAGCGCATGTACCGCACCGGGGATGTCGCGCGATGGCTGGAAAACGGCGCGGTGGAGTACCTGGGGCGCAGTGACGATCAGCTGAAAATTCGCGGCCAGCGTATTGAGCTGGGTGAAATTGACCGCGTGATGCAAAGCCTGCCGGATGTGGCGCAGGCGGTCACCCATGCCTGCGTCATCAACCAGGCGGCAGCCACCGGCGGCGACGCGCGTCAGCTGGTCGGCTATTTGGTTTCGGAATCAGGTTTACCGCTGGATCGGGATGTCTTACTGGCGCAGCTGCGTGAACAACTGCCGCCGCATATGGTGCCGGTTGTGTTGCTTCAACTGGATTCTCTGCCGCTGAGCGCCAACGGGAAGCTTGATCGTAAAGCCCTGCCGCTGCCGCAATTGACCGTGAGCACGCAAAGCCGCGCGCCGTTGCCTGGCACGGAAACGGTGGTGGCACAGGCCTTCGGCACGCTTCTCGGTTGCGAGATTACAGATGTGGAAGCCGATTTCTTCGCGCTGGGCGGGCATTCGCTGCTGGCGATGCGTCTTGCCGCGCAGCTGAGTCAGCAAACCGGGCGTCAGGTGACGCCGGGGCAGGTCATGGTGGCCTCTACGGTGAGCAAACTGAGCGCGCTGCTGGCTGCTGAAAATGACGAACAGGCGCAGCGTCTGGGTTATGAAACCCTGCTTCCGCTGCGTGAGAGCCACGGTCCAACGCTGTTCTGTTTCCATCCGGCCTCGGGTTTTGCCTGGCAATTCAGCGTGCTGGCGCGTTATCTGCCGGCAAACTGGTCGATAACGGGTATTCAGTCCCCGCGCCCGGCAGGGCCGATGGAGCAGGCGGCGACCCTGGACGAGGTTTGCGACCATCATCTTGCCACGCTGCTGGCACAGCAACCGCATGGGCCATACTATCTGTTCGGTTATTCGCTGGGCGGCACGCTGGCGCAGGGCATTGCTGCGCGGCTGCGTGCGCGTGGCGAAGCGGTGGCATTCCTGGGATTACTCGATACCTGGCCGCCGGAAACGCAAAACTGGTCGGAGAAAGAAGCCAACGGTCTGGATCCGGAAGTGTTGGCTGAGATTGCCCGCGAGCGTGAAGCGTTTCTTGCCGCCCAGCAGGGGCAAGCTTCTGGCGAACTGTTTAACGCTATCGAAGGCAACTATGCCGATGCGGTGAGGTTGCTCACCACCGCGCATAGCGCCAGTTTCGATGGCAAAGCGACGCTGTTTGTGGCTGAACGCACCCTACCGGAAGGCATGGACCCCCAGCAGACCTGGGCGCCGTGGGTCGGTGAGCTGGAGGTTTACCGTCAGGATTGCGCCCACGTCGATATTATCTCGCCGCAGGCGTTTGTGACGATTGGCCCGGTTCTGAAGCGTATCCTTGGCAAACACTAACCGCTTACCCTCCCTTTCGGGGGAGGGCATCAGTTAAGTGCGGTAGTCAGTCGCGTGCGCTGTTTTTTGCTTTCGTGAAATGAAAGAGAAGGCGAAAGTGAACGAGAAAACAGGATGTCACTTAGTCTGCGATAGTAATTATCTGCATAAAACGCGTCGATGGTGGCCGGAATAGCCGCGTGGTCGAATGTTATCTCACCGCTTAACATGGCTGAAAGGATTGCTGAAAGTTCTGACTGTTCGTCTGGCGGATAGAGGCAACCATTCACGCCGGGAATGATGATATCGCCCGGCCCGGAGACGCAGTCTGAACTGATGCAAGGAATGCCGCGTGCCATCGCTTCCAGTAGCGTCATCGGGAAACCTTCAAAAGAGGAGGTCAGCAGCAACGCAGTAACCTGGCCAATCTCTTCCTGCACCACTTTCCACGGTTGCGCCTGCCAGCCATGCCAGGTAATTCGATTCGCAATACATAACTCCTGTGCATAGGTTTTGCAGCGATCGCTGTCAGAGCCGTCGCCGATAATATGTAATTTCCAGCGACCGGGAACGCGGGAGAAACTGTCGAGTAAATCTTTTACCCGTTTCTGTCCTTCAAATTTTAATCTACCTATATAGATAAATGTGGAAATATCATCCTGACGCTGCCTGGGAATAATAATTGGGCTTTTATCAGTTGGGTTGTAAATAACGTGAATATTCTTTTCAGGTATACCGCGTTTAATCATCTGCTGGCGGATGCCGCAACTGATAGCCAGATGCTCATCGGCGCAGGTGATATATTTTGCGTGTTTTTTATGATCCAGCGAAAAATGTGGCCAGGAAAATAGCGTGAAGTCGCCGTTCATTTTCAAGCGCGCCTTACTGGCATACAGACACGATAGCGGGTCGATAGCGATAACGACATCAGGTTGTTCATCTGAGAGCCATGCACTCAAGGCATGAAGGTGCTTTGCCCTGCGTAAGGGGGAGAGTTTGATACCTGAAATAGAGTAATGAGCATCAATATCTTTAAGCCATTTCTTATCCATGTCATTTTTACGACAGGTGAAAAATATTTTACATTGCGCAGAAAATGGTGCGGCGCTTAATGTCTGGATGACATTTCGAATCACCGTTTCCATTCCGCCAAAACCTGAAATAGCTTCACCGATAAATACTATTTTCATTATTATCTATCCACTTAAACCTTAATGTGATGGTACTGTTAATGAAATAGCTGAAGGGAATCGTCACTATTTTGCTAATTTTATCTTTCCAGGATGAAGGGCTCAATTTGAAAGCATTCCGGAAGGGGATCGAATCTATAAAAATGTGAATCAAGTCACGGACTATTCACGCTGTTAGTATTTGAGTGCAGTGACACTTTTTGAAGTATTATTTTTAAGATGAATTATTAGTATTCGTTATATTTTGGCTGGTGTTGTTTTGTTACATAGTCATAACAATGTGAAGGGGTTTCCTGCCATTATTGGTAGCGTGATTACAATATAAGCAATTTTGAGTAGGATTAATCTGAAGTTCTGCTATTATGTTGTCGGGATGTTATCTATCAGAACCGCTGCAGGACATACAGCATGTCATCACTCAATATAAAACCTAACAAAGATTCAGACTTCTCTTCCTATCCGGCGCTCTCATCAAACAGTAAAGAAATTGATTTGCTCCACTTGTTGGATATTTTATGGCGCGCGAAAACACGCATCATTGCTATCGCTTTTGGATTTGCCGTCGTAGGGCTATTAGCATCGTTTCTTCTGCCGCAAAAATGGACCAGTCAGGCGGTAATCACAACAGCCGAACCGAGCCAGTGGCAGGAGCTTGAGAGGACGCTGGTGGCATTACGCGTGCTGGACGTTGATGTCAGCGTCAAAAAATCCGATGTGTTCACCCAGTTCATAAAGAAATTTAACTCACTTTCGCTGCTGGAAGAGTATCTGCGCACATCACCGGTAATTATGGACCAGCTGAAAGGGGCCGATATTGACCCGCTGGATCTGCACCGTGCCATTGTTGGCCTCAGCGACAAAATGAAAGCGGTAGATAACAACTTCGGTAAAAAGAATGAGCCGGCGCTATTCACCTCCTGGACGCTGAGCTTTACCGGACCAAATCCGGAAGAAGCGCAGAAGGTTCTTAAGGGGTATATCGACTATATCTCAGCGATAGTGGTGAAAGAGACGCTGGACGATATGCGCAACCGTCTCGATATTAAAACCCATTTCGAGAAAGAAAAACTGGCGCTGGAGCTGATAAAATTAAAGAACCAGCTCGATGCGAAGATTAATCGTCTGCACTATTCGCTGGAGATTGCGACCGCAGCGGGCATTGCTAAACCGGTATACAGTAATGGTCAGGCAGTTAAAGACGATCCTGATTTTTCTATTGCATTAGGTGCCGATGGTATTGCGAAAAAACTGCAGATTGAAAAGGCCGTGACGGATCTTGCGGATATTAACGGTGACCTGCGTAACCTGCAATATCATGTCCAGCAGTTAACGGCGCTGAATATCTCTGATGTATCGTTTGAGCCGTTTAAATATCAGCTTACTCCGTCCTTACCGGTGAAGAAAGATGGCCCGGGGAAATCGCTGATTATCCTGTTGGCTGGGCTGGTTGGTGGGATGGTGGGCTGCGGTGCGGTGTTGCTGCAAAATGCACTGCTTTCCCGCAAGCTTGAAGAAGCATCGCCGCTGGAAGAGCAGTTAGCGTAATGAGCATTTGCCGGATGCGGTGCATCCGGTCTACCAATCTACACTCACGTAGGCCCGGTAAGCGCAGCGCCACTGGGCAAATCTCAGGTGCGCCCCGTTCGCCCTAGCGGCACTACCAACGGTGTTCCGGCGACCGGGTCTTCAATGATCAGGCATTTTAAACCGTAAACCTGCTCAATAAGCTCTGCGGTGACGATTTCACCCGGAGCGCCTTCCGCTACAATCTTTCCTTCCTTCAATGCAATTAAATGTGTGGCGTAACGGCAGGCCTGATTGAGGTCGTGCAATACGGCCGCCAGCGTGTAACCCTGTTGGCGATTGAGTTCGCTTAGTAGCTCCAGCAGGTCGATTTGATGGCTAATATCAAGCCAGGTGGTCGGCTCATCCAGCAGCATAATGGCCGTTTCCTGCGCCAGCACCATTGCTATCCACACGCGCTGGCGTTGACCCCCCGAAAGCGTATCGACGCTTTGACTGGCGAGATTTGTCACGCCAGTGGCCTGCATCGCGTTCGCCACGGCACGTTCATCCTCCTCACGCCAGCGGGTAAACAGCGGCTGATGCGGATAGCGCCCGCGCGCGACCAGTTCCTGTACGGTGATATCGCCAGGCGTGGTGGCGTTTTGCGCCAGTAACCCAATGCGACGCGCCACTTCTTTACTGGCATAATGCTGTATGTGCTCACCATCGAGAAAAACATGCCCCTGCGTGGGCGTCATCAAACGGCTGAGCGTGCGCAGTAGCGTAGATTTGCCGCAGCCGTTGGGGCCTATAATGGCGGTGAAATGGCCGTTGGGAATGGTGACGTTAAGGTTTTCCGCAATCGTCTTTTTGCCATAGGCCAGTGTTAACTGTTCACCGCGTAAACGGGGCTGAGAAACGGTCATTTTTTGCGGGACTCCTGAATAAGCAACACAATGAGGTAAATACCGCCCAGGCTGACGGTCACGACGCCAACCGGAAGCTGATAAGGCAGGAACAGCTGCTGCGCGCAAAAATCGGCAGCGGATAACAGCAGGGCGCCACACAGTGCTGCCTGCATCAGACCCCAGCGCGCCGTGCCGCTGAGGCGACGGGCGATGTGCGGCGCAACCAGTGCGATAAAGGAAATTGGCCCTGCCAGCGCAGTGGATGCCGCGGTCAGGATGACGGCAACAAACATCATCAGCAGGCGTGAGAATTCTACGCGAACGCCAAGCGCGCAGGCGGTGTCATCACCCATCTCCAGTAACCGCAGACGGCGGACCAGCAGAGCGGCGCAGACCAGCATTACGATAATAATCGGCACCGATGGCCAGGCTTTTGCCCAGGTCAGGCCATTGAGCGAGCCCGCATACCACAGCCCGGCGGAAATCGCGGTTTCCAGTGACGCGCGTAACAGCAGCCAGGTATTGAAGGCCATCAACATGGCTCGCACGCCGATGCCAATGATAATAAGCCGGAAGGTATCAATTCCGTCACGCCAGGCCAGCAGCCAGACAATCAATGCGGTCAGAACACCGCCCGCCATCGCGGCGACCGCAATGGCGGTGAGGTGCTGATCGAAGAACACCATGGCGACCAGTACGCCACTCCATGCGCCGGTATTAAAGCCCATGACGTCGGGGCTGCCGAGCGGGTTACGCATCAGCGATTGAAAGATAGCGCCGCTGACGCCGAGCGCTGCGCCAATGACCAGCGCCATGATCACCCGCGGAAGACGCCATTCGGTCACCACCATGGTGATAGCGCGTGGAGCATCGCCAAATAACGCGGAGATCACCTGGCTAAACTCCAGGGTGACCGCACCGCTGCGAAGACTCCAGAACATCACCAACAGACAAGCGGCCGCCAGTAGCAGGCAGGTTGTCACTAAACGACGAGACGGGGTTATCATCGGCCACCTCCCGCGCGCTGGCGACGCACCAGGAAGATAAGCACCGGCGCACCGATAAAGGCGCTGACGACCGAGACGCGCATCTCACCGGGCACAATTAAGCGGCCCATAATATCGGCGAATAGCAGCAGGGAAGGGGTTGCCAGCAACGTAACAGGCAACGATCTCCGGTGATCGGCCCCTACCAGCCAGCGAGAAATATGCGGCATCATCAGGCCAATAAAGGCGATCGGACCAACAACCGCCGTGACGCTGCCGCACAGGACGGTGATGATCAACAGACCGAAAATTTGTGTGCGCGCCACTTTGCTGCCGAGAGCGGTGGCGGTGTCGGTGCCGAGACTCAGGCTGTTCAGCGCCCGGCTGAGCATCAGGGCGGCGATCCCGGCAATGAGTACCGGGACCAGTACCACTTTCAGGGTGGTAAAAGTGCGGATTTCCAGCGAGCCCGCTTGCCAGAAGCGCAGTTGGTCGTATACGTCAGGGTTGAGGAGAGCGATGCCGCTGGTTAAGCCTTCGAGCACCGCCGCCAGCGCGACACCCGCCAGCGTCAGGCGAACGGGGCTCAACTGGCCGCCGCCCTGACTGCCGGTAAAGGCCACAATCAATGACGCGACAAACGCGCCGCAAAAGGCCATGACCAGTTGCTGTTCCGGTGAGGCAATGCCAAGTAGTGCTGCACCCAGCACGATGGCAAAACTGGCCCCGGCGTTGACGCCGAGCAGGCCGGGGTCTGCCAGCGGGTTACGGGTGAGCGTTTGCATCAATGCTCCGGCCAGGCCCAGCGCGCCGCCCACCAGTAATCCAGCCAGTGTACGGGGTAGACGGGCATCAAGCACGATAGTGCAGTCCGCACTCTGACAGGTGCCGCTAAAGGCATCGACAACCACGGAAACAGGAAGCGCTTTCGCGCCGATAAGTAAGCTGAGTGTTACTGCGAGAAGTAGCAGCAAAAACAAACCGGGCAGCGCAACGGCGCGCAGCGCGGTAGTGGAAAACGACATAACACATCCCTGAAGTTGATAATGATAGTAATTATCGTTATCTATCTTATTCGTTTATGTTAGCATGTGCGCCCACGAAAATGGTATGAAAAAAAAGCATCAAGGCGCTGTAATGAATCGACAATCCTGGCTGCTGAACCTTAGCCTGCTCAAAACGCATCCGGCCTTTCGTGCCGTTTTTATCGCCCGATTTATCTCTATTCTCTCTCTGGGGCTCCTCGGTGTTGCCGTCCCGGTCCAGATCCAAATGATGACCCACTCCACCTGGCAGGTGGGGCTTTCCGTCACGCTTACCGGCGGGGCGATGTTTATCGGTCTGATGGTCGGCGGCGTGCTGGCCGACCGGTACGAGCGCCGCAAGTTGATTCTGCTGGCGCGAGGTACCTGCGGCATCGGTTTTATTGGCCTGTGGCTGAATGCTCTGCTGCCGGAACCGTCGCTAATTGCCATCTATTTGCTGGGACTGTGGGATGGCTTCTTTGCTTCGCTGGGTGTCACGGCATTACTGGCGGCGACGCCGGTGCTGGTCGGACGCGAGAATTTAATGCAGGCCGGGGCGATCACCATGCTAACAGTGCGTCTGGGCTCGGTGATTTCCCCGATGGTCGGCGGCCTGCTGCTTGCGTCCGGGGGCGTTTCCTGGAACTACCTGCTGGCGGCGCTGGGCACCTTTATTACCACGCTGACTCTGCTACGCCTGCCGCAATTGCCCCCTCCGCCACAGCAGCGTGAACATCCGCTGGCTTCGCTGGTGGCGGGGTTCCGCTTTCTTCTTGCCAGCCCGTTGATTGGCGGCATTGCCCTGCTGGGCGGTTTGCTGACCATGGCGAGTGCGGTGCGTGTGCTTTATCCGGCGCTGGCGCTGAACTGGCAGATGTCGGCGGCGCAAATTGGCCTGCTGTATGCGGCAATCCCGTTGGGCGCGGCGTTTGGCGCGCTGACCAGCGGCAATCTGGCACGCCATGAGCGGCCTGGGCGCATTATGCTGTTTTCTAGCGTGGCAGCATTTGTGGCGATTGGTCTGTTTGCGCTGATGCCGATGTGGGCACTGGGCGTGGTGTGTCTGGCGCTGTTTGGCTGGCTGAGCGCGATTAGCTCGCTGTTGCAGTACACCCTCATTCAGACGCAAACGCCGGAATCGATGCTCGGACGTATCAATGGATTATGGACGGCGCAGAACGTGACGGGCGATGCCATTGGCGCGGCGTTACTCGGCGGATTAGGGGCAATTCTGACGCCGATTGCATCGGCCAGCGCCAGCGGTTGGGCGCTGGCAATTGTTGGCGTTATCCTGCTCGGCTTGTTGACCGAGCTGCGACGTTTCCGCCAGCAGCCGGTGATTGTTGAAGGGTAAGCGCTCTGTGCGGTTGCCCGGTGGCGCTGCGCTTACCGGGCCTACAAGGTGCAGGTGCGGCCGGTAATACCCGTACATGTTGCCAGGCCGCTATGCGGCAAAACGTTACTTCGCGCTAAACAGCGCAGACAACCGCTCCAGCACCAGCATCGCACTGTAGTAATCGAGTCGGAAGGTTTCGGTACCCAAAGCATAAACCTGCTTTTGCTGTACCGCAGGCAAATGAGATAGCAGGGGGTTGGCATAGATAGCATCGCTATCTTTCTGGTCACCCGCGAACAGGAACAGGCTTTTGCCGTTCAGGCCCGTTGCCAGATTTTCCCCGCCAAGTTGAATAATATCGTGACGTTTCCCCTGACTCTGGCTGGCGTGTAAACCTTCAGGCAGCGTCGCAAGCGTAAAGCCCAGTTGTTCCAGCAGCTTGCCCTGCGCCGACTCCGGCGTCCACAGGTTGGCGCTGTGCGCGGCGGCAGTGTAAACCATGGCGCTCACCGGCTGTGGCGGCAGGGTGATGTGCTGTTTCACCTCGGCGAGTTTTTTATCAAAGCGTGCAATACGGGCGCTCGCTTCTTTTTCCTGGCCGGTGATGTGCCCAAGCTGCGTCAGCAGTTCCTGCCAGCTTTTATCGTCATAGTTGATGATAAGCGTGGGCGCGATAGGGGAAAGCTGGTCGTAGAGCGCCAGCGCCGAGTCACCACCGGTGGCGCTGATCAGAATTAAATCCGGCATTTGTGCGGCGACGGCTTCCGCGCTGGGTTCACCAATATAGAGACGCGCCAGTTTGCGCTGTTTCGCCACCTCGCTCCACTGACGCAGGAAACCCTGACCGTCGGCCACACGGTTGTTCGGCGTGGTGGCCCCGCTGGCAATCACCGGCGCATCAATCGCCAGCAATGAACCGGTCAGCGTGACACTGGTGGAGACAATGCGTGCTGGCTTGTGTTCAAGCGTGAGCGTGCCACGGCTGTCGCTGACCTGGCGAGGCCAGTCGGCGGCGGTAGCTGAGGATAGTCCTAAAAGGCTGACAAAGCACAACAGCAACGTTTTGTGGTGCAGGGAGAAAAAGTTCACAGCGCGGTATCCTGTTTATGGTGTGGTGAATGCTTCTCATTTTCAATCATTGTGCCTGCTGGATGCAAGTCCATGAAGAAATACCGTAAACAGCGCGAGGTTTAGCGCATTTGTACGGCAAAGCCGTCCATTGAGCACAACTTACTACCCCGTGCAGTTGACATACGAAGCATTTACTTTTAGGTTACCGAGCGAAAATATAAATGATAATTATTCGTAATATCTTTATCGTTTTTTGGAGGATGATATGGAAACGTCACTGGCTGTGGATACGAACGAGCAGCAAGAAACACTCTGCGCGGATAACTTCTTCTTTATGTCGCCTTACCGGAGCTTCACTGCCACCGGTTGTTTTCGTCGTTTTTCCTGCCCGGCGGCGGGTGGCGATGCCCTGAACAGTCCTTTCCAGCAACAACTTGCCGCCGCATTTGCCGAGGCGAAAGCAGCGGGAATCGAAAAGCCGGTGATGGTTGGCGCGATCCCTTTCGATACCAACCAACCCTCTTCGCTCTTTATCCCGAAACAGTGGCAATCCTTCTCGCGCACCGGGAAGCAGCACTCTGCGCGTTATATCGCATCGGCCTCGCCGGTTGGCGTTACTGAACGCCGCGAAATTCCGCAGCAGCCGGTGTTTATGGAGATGGTCGCACGCGCCGCGGCGCTGACCGTCACACCGCAGGTCGATAAGGTTGTGCTCTCGCGTCTGATTGAAATCGCCACCGATCGCCCGCTGGACAGCGGTGTACTGCTGGAGCGCCTGGTCGCACAAAACCCGGCGAGCTTTAACTTCCATGTGCCGCTGGAGAACGGTGGCGTGCTGCTGGGCGCGAGCCCTGAACTGCTGCTGCGTAAAGAGGGGAGTCATTTCAGCTCTCTGCCGCTGGCCGGTTCCGCGCGTCGTCAACCGGATGATGTGCTGGACAGGGAAGCGGGCAACAAGCTGCTGGCATCGGAAAAAGATCGCCACGAACACGAACTGGTGACCCAGGCGATGAAAGCCACGCTGGCACCACGCAGCCGCTCGCTGTCGCTGCCGGAAACCCCGCAGTTGATTACCACACCAACCCTTTGGCATCTGGCGACACCGATTGAAGGCGAGGCGAATCCGGTGGAAAACGCGCTGTCTCTGGCATGCTTGCTGCATCCGACGCCTGCCCTGAGCGGTTTCCCGCATCTGGCGGCGAAGCAAATCATTGCCGAACTGGAGCCTTTCGAACGCGACCTGTTCGGCGGCATTGTGGGCTGGTGCGATGCCGAAGGAAACGGCGAGTGGGTGGTCACTATCCGCTGCGCTGAAGTGAATGCGAACAAAGTGCGTCTGTTTGCCGGAGCCGGCATTGTGCCTGCTTCTTCTCCCGAAGCGGAGTGGCGTGAAACGGGCGTGAAGCTTTCCACCATGTTGAACGTTTTTGGTTTGCAGTAAGGAGCAACGATGTCTGTGGAATTTACCCGCTGGCCAGCGGACCTGGCGGCACGCTACCGTGAAAAAGGCTACTGGCAGGATCTGCCGCTGACCGATATTTTGACCCGCCATGCGAATAGCGATGCCGTTGCGGTCATTGATGGCGAACGTGAAATCACCTATCGCCAGCTTAATCAGGCGGTCGATAACCTGGCATCGGCGCTTCAGCGCCAGGGGCTGAAACAGGGTGAAACGGCACTGGTACAGCTTGGCAATATCGTCGAGTTCTATATGACGCTGTTTGCGCTGCTGCGGATTGGCGTCGCGCCAGTGAATGCGCTGTTCAGCCATCAGCGCACCGAGCTGAATGCTTATGCCGATCAAATCGAACCGTCGCTGCTGATTGCCGACCGCGCCCATGCTCTGTTTGCCGATGACAGTTTCCTGAACACCTTTATCGAAACCCATCCATCAGTACGTGTGGTGCTGCTGCGTGGCGGGGAAGGTGAGCACTCACTTGATGCGGCGCTGACGCAGGCGGCGGATAACTTCAGCGCCACGCCTACGCCTGCCGATGAAGTGGCGTTCTTCCAGCTTTCCGGCGGCAGCACCGGTACGCCGAAGCTGATTCCGCGTACGCATAACGATTACTACTACAGCATTCGCCGCAGTAATGAAATCTGCAATTTCACCCCGGAAACCCGCTTCCTGTGCGCGATTCCATCGGCGCACAACTATGTCATGAGCTCGCCGGGTGCGCTGGGTGTGTTCCTGGCCGAAGGCACTGTAGTGCTGGCCGCCGACCCGAGCGCCACCCTCTGTTTCCCGCTGATTGAAAAGCATCAGGTGAATGTGGCTGCGCTGGTGCCGCCAGCCGTCAGCTTGTGGTTACAGGCTATCGCCGAGTGGGGCAGCAATACGTCGCTGCGTTCGCTGAAGCTGCTGCAGGTGGGCGGGGCGCGGCTTTCCGCTACGCTTGCCGCACGTATTCCGGCAGAAATTGGCTGCCAGTTACAGCAAGTCTTCGGCATGGCGGAAGGGCTGGTGAACTACACCCGGCTGGATGATTCCCTGGAACGCATCATCAATACCCAGGGCCGCCCGATGTGTCCTGACGATGAAGTGTGGGTGGCTGATGAAAACGGCGAACCGCTGCCGCGTGGCGAAGTCGGTCGACTGATGACGCGTGGGCCCTATACCTTCCGCGGTTACTACAAAAGCCCGCAGCACAACGCCAGCGCCTTTGATGCTAACGGTTTTTATGGTTCCGGCGATCTCATCTCCATTGATGAAGAGGGCTATATCACCGTTCAGGGGCGTGAAAAAGATCAGATCAACCGTGGCGGCGAGAAGATCGCCGCCGAAGAGATAGAAAACCTGCTGCTCAGGCATGAGTCGGTTGTCCACGCCGCGCTGGTCAGCATGGAAGACGATCTGATGGGGGAAAAAAGCTGCGCGTATTTGGTGGTGAAAGAACCGCTGCGCGCCGTTCAGGTTCGTCGTTTCCTGCGTGAGCAGGGCGTTGCTGATTTTAAATTGCCGGATCGCGTCGAGTGTGTGGATGAACTGCCGCTGACCCACGTCGGTAAAGTCGATAAAAAACAACTGCGTCAGTGGCTGGCTTCCCGCGCGCTGTGCTGAAGGAGAGAACAGAATGGCTATTCCAAAATTAAAGGGTTACCCACTGCCGACGGCAATGGAGCTTCCGGATAACAAAGTGAGCTGGGCGTTTGAGCCTGAGCGCGCGGCGCTGCTTATCCATGATATGCAGGAATATTTCCTCAACTTCTGGGGCGATAACAGCGAAATGATGGAAACCGTGGTAGCGAATATCGCTGCGCTGCGTGATTTCTGTAAAAAGAATAATATTCCGGTCTACTACACCGCCCAGCCGAAAGAGCAGAGCGATGAAGATCGCGCCCTGCTGAATGATATGTGGGGGCCTGGCCTGACCCGTTCGCCTGAGCAGCAAAAAATTGTTGCCGCGCTGGCGCCAGACGAAGCGGATACGGTGCTGGTAAAGTGGCGCTACAGCGCGTTCCACCGCTCGCCGCTGGAGCTGATGCTGAAAGAGACGGGCCGCAATCAACTGATCATTACCGGCGTGTATGCGCACATTGGCTGCATGACCACCGCGACCGACGCGTTCATGCGTGATATCAAGCCGTTCTTTGTCGCTGACGCGCTGGCGGACTTCAGCCGTGAAGAGCATTTGATGTCGCTGAACTATGTCGCCGGGCGCAGTGGTCGCGTGGTAATGACGGATGAACTGCTCCCTTCCATTCCAGCCAGCAAATCCGCACTGCGAACGCTGGTGCTGCCGCTGCTGGATGAATCCGACGAGCCGATGGATGATGAGAACCTGATCGACTACGGCCTGGATTCCGTGCGCATGATGGCGCTGGCGGCGCGCTGGCGTAAGGTGTACGGCGATATCGATTTTGTGATGCTGGCGAAAAACCCGACGATTGATGCCTGGTGGGCGCTGCTTTCCCGCGAGGTGAAGTGATGAGCGGCTTCGATTTCAACGGCAAAACGGTGTGGGTCACCGGCGCGGGCAGAGGCATTGGTTTTGCTACTGCGCAGGCGTTTGTCGAGGCTGGCGCAACGGTGGTGGGGTTTGATCTCGCTTTTGCCGACGAGGTGTATCCTTTTACCACGCAGGCGCTGGATGTTTCTGATGCGCGTCAGGTGGCAGAGGTGTGTGAGCGCCTGCTCGCGACCACGCCGCGTCTTGACGTGCTGGTAAATGCGGCCGGTATTCTGCGCATGGGGGCGACAGATGCATTGAGCATTGACGACTGGCAGCAGACTTTTGCGGTCAACGTCGGCGGCGCATTCAACCTCTTTCAGCAGACCATGGCGACGTTCCGCCAGCAGCAGGGTGGGGCGATTGTTACCGTGGCATCCGACGCCGCGCATACGCCGCGTATCGGCATGAGCGCCTACGGCGCGTCGAAAGCGGCGCTGAAAAGCCTGGCGCTCACGGTGGGCCTCGAACTGGCGGGTTCCGGCGTGCGCTGTAATCTGGTCTCGCCGGGATCGACGGATACCGATATGCAGCGCGGAATGTGGCAAAGCGACGATGCCGAACAGCAGCGTATTCGCGGCTTCGGCGAACAATTTAAACTCGGCATTCCGCTGGGGAAAATCGCACAACCGCAGGAAATTGCTAACACAGTGCTGTTCCTCGCCTCTGATTACGCCAGCCATATCACGTTGCAGGACATCGTGGTTGACGGCGGCTCGACGCTGGGGGCCTGAGATGATCTGGAAACGTCATTTATCGCTCGAAGAACTCAACGCTACCAGCCTGAATACGATGGTGGCGCATCTGGGGATTGTTTACACCCATCTCGGGGATGACATTCTCGAAGCGGAAATGCCGGTGGATGCGCGCACTCATCAGCCGTTTGGCCTGCTGCACGGTGGCGCCTCGGCGGCGCTGGCTGAAACGCTGGGGTCGATGGCAGGTTTTATGATGACTCGCGACGGTCAGTGTGTGGTAGGAACAGAACTTAACGCCTCACATCACCGCCCGGTCTCACAGGGTAAAGTGCGCGGTGTCTGCCGCCCGCTGCATTTAGGTCGGCAAAGCCAAAGCTGGGAAATCGTCGTGTTCGATGAACAAGGACGACGCTGCTGCACCTGCCGTTTGGGGACGGCGGTGATCGGCTAGATTAGCACTGAATTGCCCGATGGCGCTGCGCTTATCGGGCCTACGGTTTGTGGAAATTCGTAGGCCGGGAAAGCGAAAGCGCCACCCGGCAAACCCGCGACAGACTTCACTCATCCTGCTTGTTTTTACACTTCTTTTCGCCACTAAAGTGATCCCGTTAACAATGTGATGTAAATACGTAGTGTTCTTGTTGTACTTATTGGTTTCTGAGTTGTTAAATCAAACCTGTTTATACAGAAATAAAATGTAACATTCTCAGCGACTCACACGGACAACATCTATGAACAATTCAGGGAAATACCTCACATGGGCATTGCTCTCCATTGTCGGAGCGTTTGCCCTGGGCTACATAGCCCTCAATCGTGGTGAACAGATTAACGCCCTTTGGATAGTGGTGGCGTCAGTTTGTATCTATCTGATTGCTTATCGTTTTTATGGCCGCTATATCGCCAAAAATGTGCTGGCGGTTGACCCAACGCGTATGACGCCTGCCGTGCGTCATAACGATGGGCTGGATTATGTACCGACCGACAAGAAAGTGCTGTTCGGTCACCATTTTGCGGCGATTGCCGGGGCGGGGCCGCTGGTGGGCCCGGTGCTGGCGGCGCAGATGGGGTATCTGCCCGGGATGATCTGGATCCTCGCGGGCGTGGTGCTTGCCGGTGCGGTGCAGGATTTTATGGTGCTTTTTGTCTCCACGCGCCGCGATGGTCGTTCACTGGGTGAACTGGTGAAGGAGGAGATGGGGCCAACCGCCGGGGTTATCGCGTTGATTGCCACCTTTATGATCATGGTGATTATTCTGGCGGTACTGGCGATGATCGTGGTGAAAGCCCTGACACACAGCCCATGGGGAACCTACACCGTAGCGTTTACCATTCCGCTGGCGCTGTTTATGGGGATCTACATTCGCTATCTGCGCCCGGGGCGCATTGGCGAAGTCTCCGTCATTGGCCTGTTCTTCCTGATATTTGCCATTATTTCTGGCGGTTGGGTGGCAGAAAGTGAAACCTGGGCACCGTGGTTTGATTTCACAGGTGTCCAGTTGACCTGGATGCTGGTGGGCTATGGTTTCGTGGCGGCGGTATTGCCGGTGTGGTTGCTGCTGGCGCCGCGTGATTACCTTTCTACCTTCCTGAAAATCGGTACCATTGTTGGGCTGACTGTTGGCATTCTGATTATGCGCCCGACGCTGACCATGCCTGCACTGACCAAGTTTGTCGATGGCACCGGCCCGGTGTGGACCGGCAACCTGTTCCCATTCCTGTTTATCACCATCGCCTGTGGCGCGGTGTCGGGCTTCCATGCGCTGATTGCTTCAGGCACCACGCCGAAGATGCTGGCGAATGAAGGCCAGGCGTGCCTGATTGGCTATGGCGGGATGTTGATGGAATCCTTCGTCGCGATTATGGCGCTGGTTTCTGCCTGTATCATCGACCCGGGTGTCTATTTTGCGATGAATAGCCCGATGGCGATGCTGGCGCCGGCAGGCACTGTCGATGTGGTGGCTTCTGCTGCACAGGTGGTGAGTAGCTGGGGCTTTACGGTGACGCCGGAAACCCTGAACCATATTGCCAATGAAGTGGGTGAGCAGTCGATTATCTCGCGTGCGGGCGGTGCGCCGACGCTGGCAGTCGGCATGGCGTACATTCTGCACGGCGCGCTTGGCGGCCTGATGGATGTGTCATTCTGGTATCACTTCGCTATTTTGTTTGAAGCGCTGTTTATCCTGACGGCGGTGGACGCCGGTACCCGTGCGGCGCGCTTTATGTTGCAGGATCTGCTGGGCGTCATTAACCCGAACCTGAAGAGGACGGACTCGCTGCCCGCAAACCTGCTGGCGACGGCGCTTTGCGTGCTGGCGTGGGGCTACTTCCTCCACCAGGGCGTGGTTGACCCGTTAGGCGGGATTAACACCCTGTGGCCGCTGTTTGGTATCGCTAACCAGATGCTGGCAGGTATGGCGCTGATGCTGTGCGCGGTGGTACTGTTTAAGATGAAACGCCAACGCTATGCGTGGGTGGCACTGGTGCCAACGGCCTGGCTGCTGGTATGTACGCTGACGGCTGGCTGGCAGAAAGCGTTCAGCCCGGACGTGCGTGTGGGCTTCCTGGCTATCGCCAATAAATTCCAGGCGATGATCGACAGCGGGGCGATTCCGCCGCAGTACACGGAATCCCAGTTGGCTCAACTGGTGTTTAACAACCGTCTGGATGCTGGCCTGACCATCTTCTTTATGGTAGTGGTTGTGGTGCTGGCGCTGTTCTCGATTAAGACCGCACTGGCGGCTCTGAAAGAGGACAAACCGACGGCGAAAGAAACGCCTTATGAGCCAATGCCGGAAAACCTGGAAGAGATTGTGACCCAGGCGAAAGGGGCGCATTGATAGATGCCCTCACCCTAACCCTCCCCCTCAGGGAGAGGGGACCGACCGAGCTCATTGTGACATTTGCGTCGGTTTTCGCCCTCTCCCTGTGGGAGAGGGCGGGGTGAGGGGAACAAAACGCACCAACTCAACGAGAATTCACCATGTTCGACACATTATCAAAAGCAGGAAAATATTTAGGCCAGGCCGCAAAAATGATGATTGGCGTGCCGGATTACGACAACTATGTCGAGCATATGCGTGTTACACACCCTGACCAGACGCCAATGACCTATGAAGAGTTTTTCCGCGATCGTCAGGATGCTCGCTACGGCGGAAAAGGTGGCGCGCGCTGCTGTTAACCCTCTTTTGGCAGATACAGGCTGATTTGTTCCTGTTTACAGCCGTAAATTGCCGCCAGTTTCTCACGCGTGCGTTTTTGCGGGCGGGATTCAGGAGATTCGAGTTGTGATACGGCAGACTGGCTAATACCCAGTTTCTCCGCCACGTCCTTTTGTGATAAGCCGCAATGTATGCGCCAGGCCGCCTGTAAGCTTACGCCTTCTTTATCCATGATGTCGCACACGATTCCGGGCAGACTGGTGTTGTCATCGTCATCATGTTCGCAGGGGATATCTTCCCATTCATCGTCATCGTCGCTTGTGGACTCAGCCAGTTGCAAACGCAGGCGATAATATTCGTCGTAAGGGATCACAACGTACTGCGGTTTCCCGTTTTCATCCTTAATTAGCTGAATAGCCATAGGGTGCCTTCTCCTCGTGCAGATATGTCGTCGTAGTTCTGCGCTTCACGGCCACAATGTAGCAGGTGTTTTCGTCGTCTATCACCGTAAAAACAATGCGATAGTCGCCCACGCGCAGGCGATAGTGGTCCTTTGGTGTAGAAAGCTTAACGAGATCGGGCATCGGTGCGTTTCGGTCATTTAACGCCATTATCTTCTCAGTGACCTTTAGCCGATATCTCACATCAATGCTGTCTAACTGCCGCCTTGCCACTCTTGACCAGGTAATAATCATCCTGTACCTCCACTGTACGCTTACGTTTTTAATAAGTAAAATATAAGTTTATTAGAAAATAAAAATTTTCTAATAAACGCTACGATAAGCAAGATTAGGGAGAGGGGGAAGGGGCAAAAGGCAAGGCTTCGCGCAGGTTCGCAAAAGCCTCTGTCAACTGACAGAAGCTTGCACATGCAGTGGATTAACCGGCGAAGTTTTCTACTTTTTCAAAGGCCGCAAATAGCGTGTCTGGCGTGAGTTCGACGGGCAGGAAATGAATGGATTCCACCGGGCGCAGCGTGTGGGCGATGACCTTATCCAGCTCTTCTCGGTTGTGAATATCCACCTCAAGCTGCGCAAGCGTAGTGGGTAAATGGAAGCGCTTGTAGGCATGAATCAGTTGCGCCAGTACATCGTCCTGGCCGAGCAGGGCGCTTTGAACCAGAATGCCGTAAGCGACTTTGGTGCCGTGGAGAAACTTCTCCGTCTGGGGCAGTACGGTGAGGCCGTTATGCACCGCATGCGCTGCGGCAACGCGGGTGAAGCGCTCGCCCAGGCCGCCAACCATACCGCCGCCCGCGATGATGGCATCCACTACGTCGCGAAAGGCCTGTGTTACGTTTCCTTGCTGCTGATCAATGAGCGCCTGCTCGCTGCTATCGAGAAGCACATCCCGAATCGCCAGCGCGCCATTAATGCCCAGGCGTACTGTCAGCGGCAGCGTTTCCGGTTGCGGGGCGAGAACCACGGCTTCGTACCATTTTGCTAAGGTATCGCCAATGCCTGCCAGCAGATATTCCGCCGGCGCGTTGAGGATAATGCGCGGCTCGACCAGCACCAGGAAGTTTGCATCGTCGAAAATTTCAAAATGCAGCGCCTGACCGGCATCGTTATACCACACGGAAAGCGGCGTCCACGCGGCGCAAGTCGCGGCGATAGTTGGGATAGCGACAAACGGTAAATTCAGTCGGCGTGCAACGGCTTTCACCGTATCAAGCAACGCGCCGCCGCCTACGCCAATGACAACGCTATGGTTATCGCCAGCCTGTGCGACCAGTGCGTTCACATCCCGTTCGCTACAGTGGCCGGTGAACAAAATCTGCGTAGCGCCCGGCGCGCTGGCGCATTCCGGCAGATAAGGGCGTGCGCCTGCAATGGCTTTTTCACCGTAAATCCATATTGCGCGGGAGAGTTGCTCCGGGCTGAAAAAATCGTTGAGACGTTGCAGGCTGTCGGGGTGCGAGAAGTAGTTAGCGGGGCCGGGGACCACGCGAATATCTGTTTGATTCATAGATGTTGTGCCTCAGGGTATTATTGTTTTATAGACGTCTAAACGTCTTGATTGCCAAATACTAACATCGTGTTATAGTGGCTTCAACACTGCATCACAGATGGAACAACAATAATGACGCACAACCCACTGATCCCACAGAGTAAATTACCCAATCTCGGTACCACGATTTTCACGCAAATGAGTGCACTGGCGCTTAAACATCAGGCGATTAATTTGTCGCAGGGTTTCCCTGATTTTGACGGTCCGCGTTATTTACAGGAGCGACTGGCGTATCACGTTGCCGCAGGCGCGAACCAGTATGCGCCGATGACCGGCGTACAGGCGCTGCGTGAGGCCATTGCCGAAAAGACCGGCTCGCTATATGGCTACACCCCAGACGCCAATAGCGATATCACCGTGACGGCGGGCGCGACAGAAGCACTTTATGCGGCAATTACTGCCCTGGTGCGCCCAGGCGATGAGGTCATCTGTTTTGACCCGAGCTATGACAGCTATGCGCCAGCGGTGGAGCTGTCGGGTGGCGTCCTCAAGCGCATTGCATTGCAGCCGCCACATTTTCGTGTCGATTGGGCGGCGTTTCACGCATTGCTGAGCGATAAAACGCGTCTGGTTATTCTTAATACGCCGCACAATCCTTCAGCCACCGTCTGGCATGCGGCTGACTTTTCCGCACTCTGGCAGGCGATTGCGGAGCGGGAAATCTACGTGCTGAGCGATGAAGTTTACGAACATATCTGCTTTGATACGCAGGGCCACGCCAGCGTGCTGGCGCATCCGCAACTGCGTGAACGGGCTATCGCGGTGTCCTCGTTTGGTAAAACCTATCATATGACGGGCTGGAAGGTTGGCTACTGCATTGCACCCGCGGCGATAAGCGCCGAATTGCGTAAAGTGCATCAGTATTTGACCTTTGCGGTTAATACCCCGGCGCAGCTGGCATTGGCGGATATGCTGCGCGCGCAGCCGGAGCACTATCGCCAGTTGCCCACGTTTTACCGTGAGCGACGAGATCTGTTTATTGAAGCATTGAGAGAAAGTCGACTGGAAATTCTGCCCTGTGAAGGAACCTACTTCCTGCTGGCCGATTACAGCGCTATCTCTGATATGGACGATGTGAGCTTCTGCCAGTGGCTAACCACTGAAGTGGGCGTTGCTGCTATTCCGCTATCGGTTTTTTGCGCCGATCCGTTCCCGCACAAACTTATTCGCCTGTGCTTTGCCAAGCAGGAATCGACGCTGCTGGCGGCGGCAGAACGCTTGCGCCAGCTCTGATTATTTAACGGTCCAGGCCTGTGAGAAATTACGATCGCCAAACATTTCGAGCAGGCCGTTAATTTGCTTCAGACGCAGCACTTCGTCGCTGTCCATCCCCAGTTCTTTGCTGATTCTCTCTTCATTCCAGCCCAAACGCGCCAGTTCCAGCACGATATCTGACATGGCATTAATCTGATGCCGCCCACGCGCGCGGTTATGACGCACGGTTGCTGCCATACGTGAAGGTAGCGTGGTGCTGCGACTGTCGATACTGGTGACCGGCAGGTAGCCCTTAAACTGCTTTTTTAAACCCGCTTTGCTGCTGGCAAGCGCAAATCGATGAAATCCATCAACTATTTCGTATTGATGGTCATTTTTTTTCATCACGACAAGCGGTTGCGTAAAACCGTCCGCCTCCAGCGATTTTTGCAGCAGCCGCTTTTCCGGCGGCGCCATGTTATTCGGGTTATAGGCGTTTGGCGTAATCTGTTCCTCTTTGACCCAAACGACACAATCAACAGGCTGATCGTTAAACGGGCTGACACCGTGCAGCGCCTGGCGAAAGTGATTGATCGCCTCTACGCGGGCGTCAAAATCAAGCGATTGTAGCCAGGTGGTCATATCATTAATTAATCGTTGTTGCACAGAATCCCCCATTGTTGACGTTTTTGGTGCATCCGTTCGCGGTAGCGCTGATAGTGCATAGACTTTGTCGGGCTAAAAGAGAGCGCCCGACACCAGTAGTCGTTGTTTAACATGACCTTGCAGATACGTCGCCAGGACGGGATATCTTTTGAGCCGACATCGCCCTCCTGGCTGTCCGGAATATCCTCCATGCCCTGTTTTTGATACCAGTGCAGGTAGACCGCGATTTTATTGCGATAATGTTCGGCGGTGGTTTGCGGCATGCTTTGCAGCAGAAACATCGCGTAGCTGCGCCAGGTGTGATGCGCGGGCTTTTCGAGTTTTCGGTGACCGTAAAACTGATTGTCGCGCCCGGCGTATACCCCGCCGCTGTGTACGCCGCTCACACGCTGACACATAGCGGCCCAGCGTTCCGGCTCCAGCACATGATAGAGCCACAGCCCCTGGCGCTGTTCCGGCCCGAAGGGTTCACAAATGCGCATATTGCGGGGTGGTACGCCTGCCTGATACATCAGGTTATACAACGGGTTGTAACAGTGCTTTGTGCGCGCGAACCACGTCCAGATATCCGCTGTTTTCCAGTCGTACAGAGGATAAACATTCCAGGCATGGCCCCCGGGTGCGGCAGTTGTCCAGGGTTTGTCATCGGCAAAACGTTGCTTGCGTTGTGAAGAAATGGTCAGGAATCGGTTATAGGATTCATCGGCGCGGATCCCAATCAGCATGGCTGCCGGGCGCTGCTGTGAAAACCACTCCGCAAAGCTTTGCACAAAGCTTTCGAAAGTGCAGCCCTGATGATAAAACGGAAATATTGTCGGGTCGGTTATCGCGCCTTCTGGGGGCTGCCGTACCCATTGTGCGCCGGGTTCCCAGCATTGCCATTCGGGTTCAAACTGGGTAAGGGCATTTTGTGTAGTAAGGGGAATCGCCACCCAATAGAAATTCTCGATAACATCCTGATAGAGATCGCGCATGCGTTCGCAATGGGTGATGGTACTGGAAAACTGCGCCTCCCAGTCGATAAAGAGGACGCTGATTTTCTTGCCCATTTCTCGCGCCAGTAGCGCGGTAATATGGAGCATGACCGTGGAATCTTTACCGCCAGAGAATGAGACGCAAACACGGGGAAAATTCTGTAAGGCCCAGGCTGCGCGATGCTGGCTGGCTTCCAGCACAGTACAGGATAATGGGACCTTTGATAACGACATTGTCGGCAATCCTTGCGAAATAGGTAATATGATTTTTTACTATCATATAACGACAAGGATGCCGAAGGTAATATTTTAATTAATGGTTACCGTAAGATACATTTGTTGCAGGGGATGTATTCTGGATAAGAATACATACCCACAATCAATTTATTAAAGTGATTTATTGTTTGTCGCAATTTTTTCTATCACTTTGGCAAATGATGGCGTATTCATCGACGAACGATTATAGATAGTATATATCATTATCGAAGGTAATGGTTCAGGCGTGATAATCTCTTTGAGCTTACTGTTTTCACCCAAATAATCGAAAAGTTCACGCGGAATGATGCCAATTAAATCGGTTTTCTGAATAATGTTGACCATACCAATAAGTGAATTAGTGCGTAATCCTGTGCGCCTTCCCTGGTACTGTTCATCTACTTCTGACTGATAACCTTTAATGCCGGGTTCGTCCGTCGTGTAAGTTGCGAAACGTTCAAGAAGAATCTCTTCCCGCGTTGCCTGTTCCCCCAAACGAGGGTGATCCTCGCGGCAGACTAAAACCGTCGGCACCTCTTTAAAAGGTTCGCAGACCACCGAACGGTTAATGATAGGCGAGGTGCTTAAAACCAAATCTGCCTTTCTGTAACTCATTAAATCTTCTATGTTATCGGATGTTGCGACGTAATCGTAATGGGCGACTTCAATGCTGGGGTCGTCCAGCAAATGTGTCACGATATTGATAATAGGGCCAGAGATGAAAATTTGCGGGCCATAAATGACAAAGCGTTTCGTGAGCTCTGAATGGCTCATGATATTGATGGTTTTTTCCAGCTGATTCAGGTTATCCGCGAGGTGATGATGCAGATTAACGCCAACCGTAGTCGGCGTGATCCCTTTGCCGGAACGCACGAACAATGGGTCGTTGAGCTGAATGCGCAAGCGCTGTAATGACTGGCTGACGGCGGACGGGGTAATAAACAGCGTCTCGGCGGCTTTACTGATGCTGAGATGTTGATAAATGCATTCAAAAATAACTAATAAGTTAAGATCGAATCGCTTTAGATCATAGAGGTTAGCCATTATGTTGTCCTTGTTTCGGCGCAGGCTGCAGTGAAGGCACCATTGCGCTCCTGTACCGCGAAGATTATTAACATTCCATGTTTTCGTAAAACTAAAAGCACCTTACATCCTGACTTAATATATATCAGAAAATAGTGTTTTACTACTGATCCTAGAAAACAAGGTGATTGATATTTTATTTTTATACAATCACCTTGCGTTAATTACTCTTCGCCCATCATGACCTTCAATTTTTGGGCATCAGGCAGGCCGACGACCTGCTGTAACTGGCCTTCTTTATTCATATAGTAAATGGCTGGGGTGACGTTTGCGCCCAGGTCATCCATCAGTTTTTGGTTTTCATTTAACGTGCGCATCGCATCGGCAGCGGGCGTAGCGGGCAGCGTGAGCTTCAGTTTTCCACCGGATTGCTCATAGTCATGCCAGGTTTTGGCGGGATCTTTCGTCGCCAGGATTGCGGCGGCGGTGTCCGGGCTTTCAGGCTTGATGACGCCAACCAGCAGCGTACGAAGTTGAACTTTTCCTGAATCTACCCACGGGCGCGCCTGTTGCCAGAACTGTTTGCAATACGGGCAGAAGGGATCGGCGAAAACATACAGAATGATCGGCGCATCTTTTTTACCGTCCAGTAACCACGTGCTTTTTTCCATACGCTTCCACATTTCCTGCCCGGCCGGGGTATAAATCTCTTTCTGGAACAACTGCTCGCTGAGATTTTGCCCTTTCTCATCATACATATAGCCGGAAATGGCGTGTTTGCCGTCTGGTGTCACGTAGATAGCCACGCCCATATCCTGATATTTACCGAGATAGCCTTTCATGCCTGCGGGCGCATCAAACGGCTTTATGATGGTAATACCCTGTTTTTCGATGGCTTTTACCGGGGCAGGGAGTTCTTCCGCATGGGCGAGCAAAGGGAGGAGAGTAAGGAGTAAAGAACGTTTTAGCATAGAAAATCTCTGTAAAATCAGTCCGTAAGATGAAAGGAATGGTGTAGCCTATCACAACCATAGATAAGACCAACCGAGGGTGGATTGCCCTTTAAAGGGTAGGGTGATGTAATCCCCTGGCTGTTACAACCTTTGTTAAGGTAATGTAGAGCGCAACATATAGCCAGCCTGGCTGGCGCTGAATCCACCGACGGGTGTTCAGGTAACGGGGCCGCCTGAAGAGGGGGCCTTTTTACGTTACGCGGATTTTTACGGGAAAGGGGCGTTTTGTGCCTTACCCATTTTCAGGTTCACAATGTTGTCTTGAGTCGGTTGTAAGGTAACGCTTATTGATTTGATAATGGAAACGCATTGGCCCTATCAACCAAATTTCGTTAACTTACAACTCAACGAAAACACGGAGGAAGTATAGATGTCCTTAATCAACACTAAAATCAAACCTTTCAAAAACCAGGCATTCAAAAACGGCGAATTCATCGAAGTCACCGAAAAAGATACCGAAGGTCGCTGGAGCGTATTCTTCTTCTATCCGGCTGACTTTACCTTCGTTTGCCCGACTGAACTGGGCGACGTAGCAGACCACTACGAAGAACTGCAGAAACTGGGCGTAGACGTGTACTCTGTTTCTACCGACACCCACTTCACCCACAAAGCATGGCACAGCAGCTCTGAAACTATCGCGAAAATCAAATACGCGATGATCGGTGACCCGACTGGCGCCCTGACCCGTAACTTCGAAAACATGCGTGAAGATGAAGGTCTGGCTGACCGTGCGACCTTCGTAGTTGACCCGCAGGGTATCATCCAGGCTATCGAAGTTACCGCTGAAGGCATTGGCCGTGACGCATCTGACCTGCTGCGTAAAATCAAAGCAGCACAGTACGTTGCTTCTCACCCAGGCGAAGTTTGCCCGGCTAAATGGAAAGAAGGCGAAGCAACTCTGGCTCCGTCCTTAGATCTGGTCGGCAAAATCTAAGTCTTTATTGCCCGGCGGCGCGACGCTTGCACGGGCCTACAAATGTAGGCCGGGTAAACGCAGTGCCACCCGGCAACCAACGGGTGCATAGCACCCGTTTTTCTTCCCCTCACGCACTATGATGCAAGTTGCATCCAGGCCGCCCGAATGAGGCAGCTTGCATGATGATGTATTTAGCCCAGGAGATTAACAATGCTCGACACCAACATGAAAACCCAGCTCAAAGCCTATCTTGAAAAGCTGACCAAACCTGTTGAGCTGATTGCCACGCTGGATGACAGCGCCAAATCGGCAGAAATCAAGGAACTGCTGGCTGAGATTGCTGAACTGTCAGATAAAGTGACCTTTAAAGAAGATAACACGCTGGCCGTTCGTAAACCGTCGTTCCTGATTACCAACCCGGGTTCCCACCAGGGCCCGCGTTTTGCCGGCTCCCCGTTGGGGCATGAGTTCACCTCGCTGGTACTGGCGCTGCTGTGGACCGGCGGTCATCCGTCGAAAGAAGCACAGTCTCTGCTGGAGCAGATCCGTAATATCGACGGCGATTTTGAATTCGAAACCTATTACTCGCTCTCCTGCCACAACTGCCCGGACGTGGTGCAGGCGCTGAACCTGATGAGCGTGCTGAACCCGCGCATCAAGCACACGGCGATTGATGGCGGCACCTATCAGAACGAAATTACCGAACGTAATGTGATGGGCGTTCCGGCAGTGTTCGTGAATGGTCAGGAATTTGGTCAGGGTCGTATGACGCTGACGGAGATCGTGGCCAAAATCGATACCGGTGCGGAAAAACGCGCAGCGGAAGAATTGAGCACCCGTGATGCTTATGACGTGCTGATCGTCGGTTCCGGCCCATCCGGTGCAGCCGCAGCTGTCTATTCAGCACGTAAAGGTATCCGTACCGGCCTGATGGGCGAACGGTTTGGCGGTCAGGTACTCGATACCGTTGATATTGAAAACTATATCTCCGTACCGAAAACTGAAGGTCAGAAACTGGCTGGCGCACTGAAAGCCCACGTCACTGAGTATGATGTTGACGTGATTGATAGCCAGAGTGCTTCGAAACTGATTCCGGCGGCGCAGGAAGGCGGCTTACACCAGATTGAAACTGCGTCTGGCGCCGTACTGAAAGCGCGCAGCATCATCATCGCGACCGGTGCAAAATGGCGCAACATGAACGTGCCGGGTGAAGATCAGTATCGCACCAAAGGCGTAACCTATTGCCCGCACTGCGACGGCCCGCTGTTTAAAGGCAAACGCGTCGCGGTTATCGGTGGCGGTAACTCCGGTGTGGAAGCGGCAATCGACCTGGCGGGCGTGGTTGAACACGTGACTCTGCTGGAATTTGCCCCGGAAATGAAAGCGGATCAGGTTCTGCAGGATAAAGTTCGCAGCCTGAAAAACGTCGATATCATTCTGAACGCGCAAACCACGGAAGTAAAAGGCGACGGCAGCAAAGTGACCGGCCTGGAATACCGTGACCGTGTAAGCGGCGATACGCATCAGGTAGAACTGGCGGGGATCTTCGTTCAGATCGGTCTGCTGCCAAATACTACCTGGCTGGAAGGCGCGATTGAGCGCAACCGGATGGGTGAAATCATCATCGATGCGAAATGTGAAACCAGCGTCAAAGGCGTCTTTGCCGCGGGTGACTGCACCACCGTTCCGTACAAACAGATTATCATCGCCGCAGGCGAAGGCGCGAAAGCGTCACTCAGCGCCTTTGATTATCTGATTCGTACGAAAACGGCATAAAAAAAGAAGTAAGACGACACCTGCAAAAAGAAAAAAGGGTACCGAAAGGTAGCCTCTTGAGAAAAACGTAGAAATGCCTGATGGCGCTGCGCTTATCAGGCCTACATAGTTTATGCAATTTATTGAATTTGCATGATTTTGTAGGCCGGATAAGGCGTTTACGCCGCATCCGGCAAGAACAACGCGCACTTTGTCAGCAAGCTGAAGAGGCTACCGAAAGGTAGCCTCTTTTTTTTTATCTCACTACCATCACCGGGACATGGGCGTGGCGAATAACGCTGGAGGCATTCGAGCCCAGCAGGTGCGTGGAGATGGACGGGTTACGGGAACCGATAACCACCACGTCCGCTTTCAGTTCTTCAGCAAGCTCGTTCACCACGTCGCGAACGCTGCCGATGCGCACGTGCAGTTTCAGGCGCTCGGGGTCGATACTGAAGTGGCTTTTCATCGTTTCTAAGCGGTTGATCGCTTCCTGATGAAGATGTTCTTCAAAGCGACGCACATCCGCCGCGAAACGGCTCATGGTGTAGCTGGCCGAACCGGGAAGTACGTGGAGCAGATGAATGATCCCATCCTGCTGCGCCAGAAATTCAGCGTGAGCGATAGCCTTATCACTCAATTCCATCTCGAATACGTCAACGGGCATAATGATTGTCTTGTACATATGCATTCCTCCTTGTCTCTGTATTTGATATCAAAGCATATTATGGCTTTTTAGTTTGTCATTGATATCTCAAATTTATCGTTCGCTGGGTGGAAGGGTGTAAAGTTTTTTCAATCTCACCAGATACCGCCGCCAGAAACAGAAAGAGGATGCCGGGGCATCCTCTTAATTCATCGCAATTAGCGTTGGTAATCACCGGCTGCTTCCGGCTGGTAGAGCAGTTCCAGCACCTCGAGATGCGTGGACGTGCCGCCGGGGAGTTCCCAGTGAATCGTGCTACCAACGCGCAGGCCAATCAGCGCCGCGCCCACCGGGGCCAGCACGGAAAGCTGCGTGTTGCTGTCTGTCATTTGCGTAGGAAATACCAGAGTTCGCACGCGCTCTTCGCCGCTGGTCAGATCGCGAAATCTCACCTGGCTGTTCATGCTCACGACATCAGGTGGAACCTGTTCCGGCGGGCACATTTGCGCGCGGTCCAGTTCGTCGTTCAGCGCGCCAGCCACCGGAGAGTTTGCGTAAGCAGGCAGTTCCAGCAGTCTGTCGATACGCTCCGCATCGAACTCATTAATGATGATGGCAGGTCTGGTCATAGTTACTCCATGTCGTTCCAGAAACGTCTATCCAAAAGAAAACCCTCACCGCCAGCGGCAAGGGTTCATCTCACACCATCATACGCATTCAATCATCAGGTTTGAAGTGATACAACGCACATTCAATCACTGAAAATTATCGATTTATCTCGATTATTGTCAGTATCCCACTTTATCCAGCACAAACTGTTTACCGCAGTTGCCCGGGTGCGGCTGAGGCAGGAACGAAGAAGCAGAAAGTGGTGCATTGATGTTCCCGGCTTTTAGCGAAATTTGCATTTCGGTAAGGTAGTTCGGGTTGCCATTACAGGTCAGTTTAAACGCTTTGACGTTCTCTTTGCCAAAGGCGCTGGCGACGGCGGCATCAAAGTCGCTGCGGCTCACTTTTTTTCCATAGTTGGCGGCTAAAAATTGTCCCAGCGCGCTGGCTTTGACTTCGCTGTTCAGGCGCACCATGGTGCCGAAATACGCGTCAGGATCGAAACCAAAACAGACGCCATGTTTGGCATATTCATAACGCTCAAGGCAGGATTTTCCACCGCTGCCGGGCATCACGCCGTTCAGCTTGTTTGCCATTTCCAGCGATAAACCGGTTTCGGGGGCTGAACATTTACGGCTGCCTTTGGCTTCAGGCATATTCGGAATAGGGCGCGTCGCGCAACCAAAGCGCATCCAGCGACCTTCATCAACGCCGCGAGAGGCGATAGATTTTGGCAGCCCCGGCCAGAGGCCGTGAACGGTGAGATGATCGGCTTTGTTGGCCGTCTCTTTCTGGATTTTGCACTCCTGCGGCGCTTTGCGATTTCTGTCGTTCATGCTCTGACAAAAACCAGTTTGCCACGACAGCGCCAGCACATAGCGGTCAAAATCGCCATATTGCGTGGGAGTGAGGGGGGCAGCGCTAGCGCATTGCGCGACGAGCAGCAGGGTGCCGACGCATCCGGCCAGAAGATCCTTCCTGAACATAGTACGTATCCGGGGGAGTTAATAATTCAAGGCAATTATTAAAGCATAAAAAAGGCGTCCTTAGACGCCTTTTATCCGTTTCACGAATACTTACAGCGCGCTACCCGGCACCAGAATCTCAGTCGCGATGATTACTACGACCAGGCCAACCAGTACCGGAACGGAGGTGCGTTTCACCACTTCGAACGGCGAAATTTTTGCCATCCCGGCCACGGCTACCACGACGCCGGAAACCGGGGAGATAGTACGTCCAAGGTTGGATGCCTGCAGCATTGGAATGGAAAGATAAGCCGGGTTAATACCGGAGGTGTGCGCCAGCTTAGGAATCATTTCCACAAACGCATAAAACGGCGCATTACCGGAACCGGTGGTCATCGCCGCCAGCATGGTCAGCACCACCAGCACCAGCATCAGAATAATGCTCGCGGAGCCGAACGAGGTGGCGATGGAAATCAGGCTATCGATAAAGCCTATCGTGCTCAGGCCCTGCGCAAAAACGCCCGCCGCAACTAACAGCATCACCACGCCGGCGAAGGCGTCCGCCATGCCGCGATAGGCCACTTCCAGGCCGGAGAAGACGTTCTGCGTGTTGAAACTGCGGCAGAATTCCAGCACCGCCGCCAGCAGCATGCAGATAACCAGAATGGTAATAATGTGTAGCTGTGGGCCCCATTTACCGTCAAAGATCAGCACGCCAATGATTGGCGCGAACGGCAGAATGGCGTAAAAGCTCGGTGCGGTGGTGGTGATTTCATTCACATCGAGCATTTCATGGGACACGTTCTCTTTTTTATCGAGATAGCGCTGCCAGAAGAAGTGGGCAATCGCCATTGCGATAATCGCGGCGATTGAGATAGGAAGCGTCGTTTTAAAAGCAAAATCAATCAACGGCATCTCTGCCGCTTTTGCCGCCAGCACAACATCGCCGGAGGTAGGAGAAAGAATAATCGCCGCCGGAGAGGCGCAGATCGCGGCAGCCGCACCACGGCTAATACCGACGTTAACCATCACCGGGAACAGCGTCGCCATTAACAAAACGCCAAGGCCCGTTGCAGACGATACGGCCAGTGACATCAGGCAGGCGACGAAATAGGCGGCAATCATCAATAAATAGGGTGAGTTAATATAACGCAGTGGTTTTGAGGCCAGTTTTACGACCATGTCGTTGGCACCAATATGCGTCATGTAGGCGGCAAAACCACACAGCATCATGATCATCATGCCGAGGTCGCCGCCGCGGCTCATCAGCAGGATTTTGATGTATTCAACGATATCCGTTGCGGAATAACCCGTGCTTGCTTCGCTGGCGGGTAACACTTTATGGCCCATCAGCGCGCTTGCGATCAGCAATACAATCCCGCCGACGAATAAAACGCCCGTGGCGGAAAAGCCCTTAATGATATAGCGGGCGACGCCCACAATGACCACAACCCCAATCAGGAGCTCAAATGCCGTTAACATAGTTTTACCTGTCACCATTGTCGAAAATATGTACTGAGAAAAGCACATAAAAAAGAATAATAAAGGGAATGTGCCGAAATAAGCGGCAATACTTGCTGATGGAAATCAATAAAATGATTATTTGTAGTAATACAACAGACAATTGATCGAGTAAATCACAAAGCTGAAAACCTCTTAATTATAGCGGGGCAGGAGGTATCTGAAAGCAATAAGTAAATTAATTGTTATAATTATTTCCATTTTGTTGAATCGTAAAGCAATTAAAAAAGACTTTATTTCGCGAATATTGCCTGCGTATACTCCGGTTACTTTCATTAACCGAATCGTGATTATGTACGCATCCTGGAACTGGCGCTTACGCTTCATCAGAAAACATTTTCTGATGCTTCTGCTCGCGTTCGGTTTTTGGTTTATCCAGTGCCAGGTAGCGATTGCTTCTCATGACTGTCAGTTAAGCCCGGCGGGCGAGGCGGCGATGATCCAGCATATGGATCACCAGATGTCATCACATGCGAGGCAAACTAATATGTCGCTGTGCGGGCAGCACTGTGTGCCTGACTCCTCGCAGAAAACGCTCGATAATTCCTCTTTAGTCGCGATTCCGGTGGTTTACAGCCTGGCGTTAGTTATGCCGACCTGCGAAGCCGTACAGGAAGACGCGTGGTCACTGGCACCTCCTGCCGTAGGGCCTCCGGCAACGATTCGTTTTTGCCGGTTCCGCGAATAGAAACCTGATAATCCGTTTAACTATCAATTAATTAACGATTATCAGGAGTTTACTATGTCTGCAATTTATACTCGTGCGCTGGCTGGCGTACTGTTTGCTGTATCCGCATTTTCCGTTTCTGCGCACGATATGAGCGCACACGCCACAATGACAATGCCCTCCGCCGCCACCTGGCAGGGCGAAGGCATTATCAAAAAAGTGACTGCCACTTCCATCACTATTGCCCATCATCCCATCCCCGCGCTGAACTGGCCTGCGATGACGATGCAATTTGCTCAACCGACTGCTCAACCTGTTACCGCGCAACGCGTGGGCGAAGAGGTGGATTTCACCTTTACCGAGGGTGAGGGCGGTTACCAGATTGTATCCCTGAACTCGCACCGTTAAGACGGAGGTGACATGAAACAACGCACGTTGAGCCTTTGGCTTGGCGGGGTGTTGCTTGGGTTTTTTGGCTCCGCCGCGCAGGCGGAGTCATGGACACTCACGCAAACCCTGTCGCAAGCCCAGCGCTATTCCGCTGAACTTTCCGCTAATCGCAATGAAGCGCGGGCGCTGGAAAATATGGCGGATTCTGCAGGTGAATTGCCCGATCCGAAACTGAAATTTGGCATCGAAAACGTTCCGGTACAGGGCAGTAATAACCAGCGTTTGACCCGCGAAGGGATGACGATGCAACGCGTGGGCATCATGCAGCGCTACGTCAGCGCCGAAAAACGCGAACGCAAAGCGCAGACGTTACAGGCGCAGGCACAAAGCGTTAGCGCGAAATCAGAAGCGATTCGCGCCGCCCTGCAACGCGATACCGCGCAGGCTTGGCTTGATCTCGCACTCTCGGAAAAAGCGCTGCAATCAGCCAAAAAGCTGGTGGCGGAAACCGAGCGACAGCAGGGCACGCAGCGCGCCAGCGTCGGCAGCGGAACCGCCGCGCCGGACAGCGTACTGGCGCTGAAGGTTTCGCTCAATGCAATGCGCGATAACGTTACGCTTGCAGAGCGTGACGTGCAGGTGGCGCGGGCAAAACTGATGAAGTTTACCGGTCAGCCGATTGATTCGGTTTCCGGCGCACTGCCACCGTATCAACGCTTGCCTGCAGATGAAGCCACGCTGCTCGCCGGTGTGGATCAGCACCCGGAAGTGATTGCCGCCGCGCGGGAAGCCAATGAAGCCAAAGCACGCTCGGCGCAGTCGGCGGTGGCGGCCATCCCTGATGTCGATGTCGAGGTGTACTACGGTCATCGCTCTGAAGGGTATGACGATATGGCGGGGGTGATGTTTACCGTGGATTTGCCGCTGTTTAAAGATAAACGTCAGGATAAAGATTACGCGGCAGATGTCTCTCGCACCATGCAGGCCAACGATCAGCTTTCGCTGACTGAGCGCGATCACGCTGCCCAGATTAGCTCGCTGATTGCCGAATATCAGGCTGCGCAACATATCTGGTTACGCCTGCGCGATGAAACTCTACCGCTCCAGCAGCAGCGCCTTTCTTTACTGACCGCCCAGTATCGCGCCGGTCAGTCTGATCTTTCTTCCTTACTTGCCGCACGTCGCGATGTGCTGGACAGCACCCTTGCCACCAGTCAGGCCGAACGCGAAGTCGCCCGGACCTGGGCTGCCATTCACTATTTGATTCCACAGGAGCTGGCGCTATGAACAAGAACTTACTGACGCTGGCGATTGTGGCCGTGCTGGCGGCGGGAGCGGGCTATTACGCCGGACATCGCAGTCCGGCGACAGACTCCGCCGCCACTGAATCTACGGCGCGCAAAGTGCTTTACTGGTACGACCCGATGGTTCCCGGACAGCGATTTGATAAGCCGGGGAAATCACCCTTTATGGATATGCAACTGGTGCCGCGCTATGCCGATGAAACGCCGGATAACGGCGGCGTTAGCATTAGCCCGCAACAGCAGCAAAGTCTTGGCATGCGAATCGGCACCGTAGAAAAACGTGCGCTGGTACAGCCTTTTTCCGCGTTTGCGACGGTCACCACCGATGAGCGTAGCCTGCAAATTATTCCGTCTCCGGCCAACGGCGTCGTCGAGAAATTGTTTGTTCGTGCTCCGCAGCAGTGGGTAAAAGCGGGTGAGCCGCTGGCACAGCTGTGGATCCCCGAATGGACGGCGGCGCAGCAGGAGTATCTGGCCGTGCGTCAACTTGGCGATGCCGCGCTCAGCCGGGCCGCTCGTGAGCGCCTGACGCTGACCTTTATGCCGGAATCCGTCATTCGCCAGGTGGAACGCAGCGGCAAACCGCAGTCGCGAATGGTGCTGCGTGCCGAGCAGGAGGGCTACGTGTCGAAGCTCGACACGCGCGAAGGTGCTCAGGTTAACGCCACCGCGCCGTTGTTCGAACTGGCAAGCCAGAACCCGGTCTGGGTGGTGATCGATTACCCACAAAACCAGGCGCAACGCCTGATACCGGGCAGTGACGTCGTGGCGAGCGCTGACGGCTGGCCTGGAGAGCAATTCCACGGCAAGGTGAGCGAACTGCTGCCGCAGATGGAAACCACCACGCGCACGCTGAAGGCGCGTATTGTACTGGATAACCCGCAGCACAAACTGAAGCCCGGCATGTTTTTAACAGTGCGTTTGCAGGATGAATCTGCGCAACCGCCGGTGTTGGCAATTCCGGAAGAAGCGTTGATCGCCACTGGCAGTGAGAATCGGGTGATTGTCGCCACCGGAGACGGGCACTTCGCACCGGCACGCGTCACCACTGGCGTAACCGCCAACGGCTGGACGGAAGTCAAAGAGGGGCTGAAAGAGGGTGACAAGGTGGTGACCTCCGGCCAGTTCCTGATTGATTCCGAAGCCAGCCTGCGCAGCGCCTTGCCGCAGGAAACCCAAAAGACGCAAGAGTATGTCGGCAACGGCGTCGTCAAGGCCATCGAAGGAGACACGGTGACGCTGTCGCACCAGCCGATACCCGCGCTGCACTGGGGGGCGATGACCATGGACTTCACCCTAAGCGCCAGCGCGGCAAAACCGAAGCCTGGCGATAACATCATGTTCCACTTTACGCTGGATGATGCGCAGGGGCCGCTGATTTCACAATGGATGCCAATGACGGGAGGCGAGAAATGATTGCCGCCGTGATTCGTGCTGCGTTGCGTAATCGCCTGCTGGTGATTTTTGCGGCGCTGGGGATGGCGCTGTGGGGCGCCTGGGCGGTGCAACGCGCGCCGCTGGATGCGCTGCCGGACCTCTCTGATGTGCAGGTGATTATTCGCGCCAGCTATCCGGGAAAAGCGCCGCAGATTATAGAAGATCAGGTGACTTATCCGCTTACCACCACCATGCTTTCGGTGCCAGGCGCGAAGACGGTGCGCGGCTTTTCGATGTTTGGCGACGCCTATGTGTACGTGTTGTTTGAAGATGGTACCGACCTTTACTGGGCGCGTTCGCGCGTGCTGGAGTATCTGAGTCAGATTCAGGCGCAAATGCCGGAAGGCGTCACGGTGGCATTAGGGCCGGATGCCACGGGGGTGGGCTGGATTTACGAGTATGCGCTGGTTGATCGTACCGGCAAACACAGCCTTGCAGATCTGCGTGCGCTCCAGGACTGGACGCTGAAATATGAACTGAAAACCGTACCTAACGTGTCGGAAGTCGCCAGTGTCGGCGGGATGGTGCGCCAGTATCAGGTGATTGCCGATCCGACGCGGATGCGGGCGTTAAACGTGACGCATCAGCAAATTGTCGATGCACTGAAATCTGCCAACCAGGAGGGCGGCGGCGCACTGATGGAGATGGGCGAAGCGGAATACATGGTGCGCACCACCGGTTATCTGCATTCGCTTGATGAGTTCCGCCAGGTGGTGGTGACCAGCCGTGATGGCGTGCCGGTGCTGCTGACAGATGTCGCCGATGTGCGGATGGGGCCAGAAATTCGGCGCGGCGTCGCGGAACTTAACGGCGAGGGGGAAGTGGCCGGCGGCATTATCATCATGCGTTATGGTAAGAATGCCCGTCAGACCATTATGGATGTGAAAGCGAAGCTTCAGTCGTTGCAAAAAACTTTGCCGGAAGGGGTGGAGATCGTCCCGGTTTACGACCGTTCGCAGCTTATCGACCACGCGATCGAAACGTTAACCCATAAGCTGATTGAAGAGTTTATCGTCGTTGCCCTGGTCTGTACCCTGTTTCTGTTCCATTTCCGCTCGGCGCTGGTGGCAATTGTTTCGCTGCCGCTTGGCATACTTGGCGCGTTTATCGTCATGCACTATCAGGGGATTAACGCCAACATTATGTCGCTGGGCGGGATTGCGATTGCTATCGGTGCCATGGTGGATGCGGCGATCGTGATGATCGAAAACATGCATAAAGTGCTGGAGCAGTGGCGGCACGATCATCCCGACAAAACGCCTTCCGGCCCCGATTACTGGCACATTGCCGGGCAGGCGGCAACGGAAGTCGGGCCTGCGTTGTTTTGCAGCCTGCTGATTATCACGTTGTCGTTTATTCCGGTCTTCTCGCTGGAGGCGCAGGAAGGGAAGATGTTTGCGCCGCTGGCGTTCACCAAAACCTGGGCGATGGCGATGGCGGCGGGGCTCGGCATCACCTTAGTGCCGGTACTGATGGGCTATTTTATTCGCGGAAAAATTCCTGATGAGCAATCCAACCCAATCAACCGCTGGCTGATTCGTGCCTATGAGCCGCTGCTTGATAAAGTGCTGGCCTGGCCAAAGGCGACACTGGCGCTGGCATTGCTGCTGCTGGGCATGACGCTCTGGCCGCTCAGCCAGTTGGGTAGCGAATTTATGCCGCCGCTCGACGAGGGGGATTTGCTCTATATGCCCTCTACGCTGCCGGGTATTTCTGCGCGCGAAGCGAGCCGCCTGCTGCAACAAACCGATCGGTTGATTAAAAGCGTGCCGGAAGTAGCCAGCGTGTTTGGTAAGGCCGGGCGTGCGGAAACGGCTACCGATCCTGCGCCGCTGACCATGCTGGAAACCACCATTCAGTTTAAACCTCGCGACCAGTGGCGACCGGGCATGACGCCGGATAAACTCATTGAGGAACTGGATAAAACGGTGAAAGTTCCGGGGATTGCCAACGTCTGGGTACCACCGATCCGAAATCGTCTCGATATGCTGGCGACAGGTATCAAGAGCCCGGTGGGAATTAAAGTAAACGGCAATAACCTGGCGGACATCGAACGTGTCGCCCGCGAAATCGAGCAGGTGGTGAAGGGCGTTCCGGGTGTGACATCCGCGCTCGCCGAGCGACTTTCAGGTGGGCGTTATGTTGATATCGCGATCAATCGCCAGCAGGCGGCCCGCTATGGCGTGTCGGTGAAAGAGTTGCAATCTTTGGTGTCGACGCTGGTGGGCGGCGAGAACGTCGGTCAGACTATCGAAGGGCGCGAACGTTATCCCATTAACATCCGTTACCCGCGAGAATGGCGCGATAATATCGACAAACTGCGGGCAATGCCGGTGGTGACGGCCAATGGGAGCCAGGTGGCGCTCAGCGAACTGGCGGATATCCGTATCACCGAAGGTGTGCCGATGCTGAAAAGCGAAAATGCGCGACTGTCGAACTGGATTTATGTCGATTTACGCGGACGTGACCTGAAATCCGCAGTGGATGAAATGCAGCAACGAGTAGCGCAACAGGTGACCCTGCCGCAGGGAGTCACGCTCTCCTGGTCCGGACAATTTGAATATCTTGAACGCGCCACGGCAAAACTGAAAATAGTGCTTCCGGTTACCTTGGTGATTATTTTTACACTACTTTGGTTAACCTTCAGACGTATTTCAGATGTATTACTGATAATGGGAACGCTTCCCTTTTCTCTGATTGGCGGCGTCTGGTTGTTATGGCTTCTCGGTTATAATCTCTCGGTGGCCGGAGCGGTAGGGTTTATTGCCCTTGCGGGGGTGTCAGCGGAGTTTGGTGTGATCATGGTACTCTATTTGAATCATGCGCTTGAGAAACATCGTAAATCCGATCCTGATGGCGGCACACCGCTATTAATGCGCGCGATTCATGAGGGGGCGGTGCTACGTGTGCGCCCCAAAGTGATGACGGTGGCGACCATCATGGCCGGCCTGCTGCCTATCATGTGGGGCAGTGGTACGGGTTCGGAAGTGATGAGCCGGATTGCCGCGCCGATGATCGGCGGAATGATTTCCGCACCATTACTCTCGATGTTGGTTATTCCCGCACTTTATCGCATCATCCACCGTAAACAATGAATACAAGCACCCTGCGGGGTGCTTAATTACTTTACTTTATTTACTAAGAATTACCCTAAAATAAAGAATAACCCGATATTGTTAAGCCTTGATTAAGGTTAGCATTGGTACGCTATTTCTATTATGTAATAAGCTTTGGTAATGCTAACGTGTTAATGCTCAAAAGAATTTATTTATTTGCTGCGATAATTGCGGCTCAACTCTGCGTTCTGCCTGCGGCGAATGCCTCATTTACCGAATCGGTGCGCAACGGCTTCTCCACGCTCAACGATAATATTGCGCAAACCTGGGATGAACCCCAGCATTACGATCTCTATGTTCCGGCGATCACCTGGCATGCGCGCTTTGCCTACGATAAAGAGAAAACCGATCGCTACAACGAGCGTCCCTGGGGCGCGGGTTTTGGTGTCTCTCGCTGGGATGAAAAAGGGAACTGGCACGGTATATATCTGATGGCGTTTAAAGACTCCTGGAACAAGTGGGAGCCGATTGGCGGGTACGGCTGGGAGAAAACCTGGCGACCGCTGACCGACGATAATTTCCGCCTGGGGCTGGGTTATACAGTCGGGGTGACAGCACGTGATAACTACAACTATGTGCCCATTCCGGTGCTGCTGCCGATGGCGTCAATCGGCTATGGCCCGGCAACGTTCCAGATGACCTACATACCGGGCACTTACAATAACGGTAACGTCTACTTTGCCTGGATGCGCTTCCAGTTTTAACCGCTGATTTTGCGCACGGGAGCAGTGGGGTTGACTGGCTTGCTAACAAACTCGAAGTAAAGTCAACCCCCGTATAAAAGTTAGAGACATTTATCACTTTTTAGCTAACCTGCACTGGACAAAACACAGCTTTATTGATGTACTGATACCTGACACAGCATTTGTGTCGTTTTTTCATATAAAGGTAATTTTGATGTCTAAGATTAAAGGTAACGTTAAGTGGTTTAATGAGTCCAAAGGATTCGGTTTCATTACTCCGGAAGATGGCAGCAAAGACGTGTTCGTACACTTCTCTGCAATCCAGACCAATGGTTTCAAAACTCTGGCTGAAGGTCAGCGTGTAGAGTTCGAAATCACTAACGGTGCCAAAGGCCCTTCTGCTGCTAACGTAATCGCTCTGTAATCAGCGCATTAGCAGTCAGAATTCAAAACCCGCCTAATCGCGGGTTTTTTTTCGCCTGCTATCGGCTGGCGTTAAACAGCCAGAAGGCCAGGGCGGTCATCGCAAACGAGCCCAGCAGGTTAACCCCGACATTCAGCAGCGCCCATCCCGGCTTCCCCGCCTGTAACAGAAAGACCACTTCCGCTGAAAAGGTGGAGAAGGTGGTTAAGCCGCCGCAGAACCCTGTCGTGATTAGCAGTTTCCACATCGGGTCAATATGCGCCATCCGGTTAAACCACGCCAGCCCCGCACCAATAATAAACGCGCCCAGCAGGTTTGCCGTTAACGTGCCAATCGGCAGTGCATGATGCATCGGGTTGAGTCGGGTGCTGAGCATCCAGCGCGCGACGCTACCGGTTCCGCCGCCGATAAAAACTGCCAGGAGAACGTTGAACACCTGATTTTTCCTGTTTTCAAACCATCGAAGTGGGTGAGTTTAGCGTTGAAGCTGCTAATCTTGCCAGAACCAACGTAAAAAAGAGGACGTCATATGTGGGTCGCGGCGGGTCAATTTAGCGTTTCTGCCGACTGGCAGGCCAACGCGCAGGAATGCATCTCGCTGATGCGCACGGCAGCAGAACGTGGTGTCTCATTGCTGGTACTGCCTGAGGCGTTGCTGGCGCGCGATATCGCTGACCCCGATCTCAGCGTGAAATCCGCTCAAATGCTCGATGGCGGCTTCATGCAGCAACTGAAGGCCCAGAGTCGACAGGACACCCTGACGACCATCCTGACGCTGCACGTGCCCTCTACGGCGGGCAGGGCCGTGAATACGCTGGTGGCGCTGCGTGGCGGAGAGGTGATCGCGCAATATCAGAAGCTGCACCTCTATGACGCGTTTAACGTTCAGGAGTCCAGGCTTGTGGATGCGGGCGCGGTGGTGCCACCGCTGCTTGAGGTTGGTGAGATGCGCGTGGGGTTGATGACCTGTTACGATTTGCGTTTTCCGGAGCTGGCGTTAAACCTGGCGCTTCAGGGCGCAAATCTGTTGGTTCTGCCTGCGGCATGGGTACGCGGGCCGCTGAAGGAGCACCACTGGTCAACGCTTCTGGCGGCACGGGCGCTGGATACGACCTGTTATATCGTCGCCTCGGGCGAATGTGGCAGTCGGAATATCGGCCAGAGCCGCATCATTGACCCTTTAGGCGTCACCCTCGCCGGTGCCGGAGCAACGCCGCAACTTATAATGGCGGAAGTCTTTGAACAGCAGGTTAAAGAGGTGCGCGCACAATTACCGGTATTAACTAACCGTCGCTTTGCGCTACCGCAATTACTGTGACGTTTTTTTAAACAACACTTGATTCACCTTGTTACAGATTGCTATTGTGTGCGCGCGGTAAGATGACCGTTAATACGTTATGGTCATTTATTGCATTTTGCAGCCTGTTTTAGAAAAGAAGGTATCTATGGGTGAGATTAGTATTACCAAACTGCTGGTTGTCGCAGCGCTGATTATTCTGGTGTTTGGTACCAAAAAATTACGTACGCTGGGCGGCGACCTGGGCTCAGCAATCAAGGGCTTCAAGAAAGCCATGAACGAGGATGAGGTCAGCGCGAAGAAAAGTGTTGATGTGGATGACATCCCGGCGGAAAAACTCTCTCACAAAGAGTAAGCTGCAAACATTATGTAAGGCGTGCGGATAAATTCTGCTTTAAGCAGGTGCATGTCTTATAGCGGGCAATTATAGCCTGTTAAAAAGGCCAACGCGGAGACGCAATGGCCTTTTTTGATACCTGAAATATGACGAAAGGTATTAAGTTGCAATCAGATGTTTCTAATGCCGGTATAAAAAAAGACGCTGCTTAAAAGCAACGGCTTCGCTAAACGCAGTGCCTGCGTTTATTTCACTTCCATCCCTTTCGCCTGAAGATCGGCGTGATAGGAGGAACGAACGAACGGGCCGCATGCGGCGTGGGTGAAGCCCATCGCCAGCGCTTCCGCTTTCATCTCTTCAAACTCATCCGGGCTTACATAACGCTGTACCGGAAGGTGATGGCGGCTTGGCTGCAAATACTGCCCCAGGGTCAGCATGGTGACACCGTGGCGACGCAGGTCGCGCATCACTTCAATGATTTCCGCGTTGGTTTCACCCAGACCGACCATCAGGCCAGACTTGGTTGGGATTTCCGGGTGCGCTTCTTTAAAGCGTTCCAGCAGCTTCAGCGACCAGTTGTAGTCCGCGCCCGGACGCACCTGGCGATAGATTCGCGGCACGTTTTCCAGGTTATGGTTAAAGACATCTGGCGGTGTTGCCGTCAGGATCTCTAACGCGCGATCCATACGTCCACGGAAGTCAGGAACCAGCGTCTCAATTTTAATGGTTGGGCTTTTCTCGCGGATAGCGGTAATGCAGTCGGCAAAGTGCTGGGCACCGCCGTCGCGCAGATCATCACGGTCAACCGAGGTAATGACCACATAACGCAGTGCCATGTCAGCGATGGTTTGCGCCAGTTTTCCCGGTTCGTTGGCATCCGGGGCAATCGGGCGACCGTGGGCAACGTCACAGAACGGGCAACGGCGGGTACAGATAGCACCCAGAATCATGAATGTCGCGGTGCCGTGGTTAAAACATTCCGCCAGGTTTGGGCAAGAGGCTTCTTCACAAACAGAGTGCAGGCCATTCTTACGCATCGCCGCTTTGATACCCTGAATACGGGAGGAATCAGCCGGAAGTTTGATTTTCATCCACTCGGGCTTGCGTAGCAGCGCTTCGCGCTCGGTGGCCACGTTTTTGACCGGGATAAGTGCCATTTTATCGGCGTCGCGGTACTTGACACCGCGTTCCATCACAATGGGTTTACTCATAGCGTGCGTGTTCCAGTTGCGAGTCTTTAAGGAAAGCGTTTCAATTCAATGAAATGTTGCATTTATCAACTATTTTTGAATTCATTGTAAGCAGTATACCATTGAAACGGGTGTCAAAGCAGCCTGCCAGTGCGGCAAATTGTAAAATAGTTGTTGTTTTATGCTTTTTAGTTATCGGACGGTCTACCTGTTTTCGCGATCAGAATGCCTGACGAATGACATCAATGACACCTTCTAAAAGTGGATCGCGCAGGCTGAGCTTATTGTAATGCAATGAAAATTCGACCTCTTCTTGTTGAATGGCCGCAAAATCAACGCAGGCCAGCGGCCAGCACTGGCGATAGAGAGAGAAGAACCGGCGCGGCATAATCCCCAGCAAGTCGCTACCGCCAATCAGTGAAGCAATGGTGAACAAATTGTAACTGCTAAAACTCACCTGTCGGTCTGGCAGCATCTCATGGATGCGTTTATGCAGGGGGCTATGGCTGCTGCCATCGGGCGTCAACAGCGTATATTCATACGCCTTCAGCAATGTCAGGGTAACGGATTGCTGTAAAACGGGATGCCCATGGCGACAGACCAGCACCAGCGGGTCGCGAAAGAGCGTGTGGCTGTAAAGCGCTGGCATTGTCTGAGCATGACTATCGATGATCAAATCCGTCTGGAACTGGCTGAGCTGATTGCCTGTGTCGTTGACGGCAACATTGCGTACCAGAATTTGCGGATAGCTTTCTTTAATCGTCTGATAAATCGTTGGCATAACCAGTGCCCCGATGGAGGGCGGCGTACCGATGGTGAGGATACGCTGTTTATCATAACTGCCGGTAAGATCCAGCGCGCCAAGTATCGACTCCAGCCCCTGGCTAATATATTCATGCAGGTGAGTGGCATAGGCCGTTGCCGTCACCCCCTGACCTTTACGGATAAACAGCGGATCAGGAAAAAGACCACGCAGTTTTTGAATCGACTGGCTGATGGCAGACGGCGTGATATTTAACACTTTCGCTGCGTTAACAATCCCTTTATGGACATAGACCGCTTCAAAAATTGTCAGCAAATTAAGATCAATATTACGTAAGGTGCGGAAAATCTGGGTGGTATCATTATCGATACGTGAAAGTGATTTATTTTCTAACGGTTGCTGATTTTCCACTCTATTTACCTTTATACATTCATTAAATGAATGCGTTATTGCGTGTGGCGTTATTATTATCGGCGATGAAAAATTTAATTTTGGGATTTTATTTCAATTTTATTGCTTTAATTCAATAGGTTGTCTTAATACATTGATTGCTGTGGTAGTCTGGCTTGTTAATTTCGCTGAGTGAAGCTGAAGAGAAAATATAGAATTTTGATATTTTTGTAAAGGGGGCAGGGAGGGAAATAACGCCAGCCCAATGGTAAGGTTGGGCTGGGGAGAATATATATTAACTGTGAATATATTCGTGTGGTGGATTGTTTAGCAGCGCTAAAAAATGTGAGACTAAAAGCGGTGATATATTGTCAGGCGTGGCATCAGCTTTCCACTGCTGTACCTGGGTCATCTCCATACCGGCGTAACCGCAAGGATTGATGCGCAGGAAGGGCGATAAATCCATCGCAATATTCAGGGCCAGGCCGTGGAAAGAACACCCTTTACGAATGCGCAGCCCCAGAGAGCAGATTTTTTTCTCACCTACGTAAACGCCCGGTGCATCGGCGCGCGGATGCGCGTCAATACCGCATTCCGCCAGGGTATTCACCACCGTTTGTTCCAGCAGTGTCACCAGTTCACGCACGCCAAGCTTACGACGCTTCAGATTCAGCAACACGTACATCACCTGCTGACCCGGCCCGTGATAGGTCACCTGGCCGCCACGGTCGCTTTGAATTACGGGAATATCGCCCGGCACCAGTACATGTTCCGCTTTACCGGCCTGGCCCTGAGTAAAGACAGGGTGATGCTCAACCAGCCAGATTTCATCGAGCGTTGTGTCGTCGCGTTGATCGGTAAACTCATGCATGGCCTGCGATACGGGGTCGTACGGCTGTAAGCCAAGCTGGCGGATGAGAAGGGTATTGGTGTCCAAAACAGCATCTCCGTAGAGAGAAGAATTCATGGACGGGGAGTATATCACAAACAATTAACGTTACCCGGCAGGCCGGGTAACGTGGCAGGGATTACAGCACCATACGAACAATTTCGATATTGCCTAACTCTTCGTACAGCGTCTCCACTTGCTCAATATGCGTCGCGTTGATGGTAATGGACACCGAGTGGTAGTTGCCTTTGCTGCTCGGTTTTATCTGCGGAGAGTAATCACCAGGCGCATGGCGCTGTACCACTTCCACCACCTGGTCAACCAACTCAGGTTTCGCCAGACCCATCACTTTGTAAGTAAAGGGAGTCGGGAATTCAAGCAGTTCGTTCAGTTTGGTTTTCATGTCAGCTCCAGTGGTAAAAAGAACAACTCCCGCCGGACAGGCGGGAGTTGCTTAACGTTACATAGTATATGGGGATCGAAATCACACTTTCAAGTGGGTGATTTTTAACCAAACCAGTGATGGAACATTAATTTAATATAATCAATGATTTTGCCGAAGAAGTTACCTTCCGGAATTTCCTGCAGCACCACCAGCGGACGCTGTTCAATGGTTTTGCCATCCAGCTGGAAGTTAATAGTGCCCACGACCTGGTTTTTCTGCAGCGGTGCATGCAGTTCAGTGGAGGTCAGCACATAGCTGGCTTTCAGATCTTTCATGCGGCCACGCGGGATGGTCAGATAAACGTCTTTGTCCACGCCCAGGGAAGCACGATCGCTGTCGCCGAACCAGGCGGGCTCAGAGGCGAACTCTTTACCGGCTTTCAGCGGGCTGACGGTTTCAAAGAAGCGGAAGCCCCAGGTCAGCAGTTTTTTACTTTCCGTTTCGCGACCTTTATAGGTACGACCACCCATCACGGCGGAGATCAGACGCATCTGACCTTCTGTCGCGGAAGCCACCAGGTTATAGCCTGCTTTATCGGTGTGGCCGGTTTTAATACCGTCTACGTTGAGGCTGTTGTCCCACAGCAGGCCGTTGCGGTTTGTCTGGCGGATACCGTTAAAGGTGAACTCTTTCTCTTTATAAATCGTGTATTCGTTCGGCACATCGCGGATCAGCGCCTGACCGATTTTCGCCATATCACGTGCGGAGCTGTACTGGCCGTCAGCGTCCAGGCCGTGAACGGTCTGGAAATGGGTATTTTGCAGACCCAATGCGCTGACATAGCTGTTCATCAGGCCCACGAAGGAATCCTGGCTGCCTGCCACGAAGTCGGCCATTGCCACGCAGGCATCGTTACCGGATTGCAGGTTGATACCGCGAATCAACTGAGAAACAGGAACCTGCATGCCAGGTTTCAGGAACATCAGTGAAGAACCTTTGAACACCGGGTTGCCGGTCGCCCATGCGTCGTTGCCGACAGTGACAAGATCGGACTCTTTGAATTTACCCGCTTTCATTGCCTGACCGATAACGTAGCTGGTCATCATTTTGGTCAAACTGGCCGGGTCACGGCGGGCGTCGGCGTTCTGTTCAGCCAGAACTTTGCCTGAGTTGTAGTCGATCAGGATGTAGGACTCCGCATCAATCTGCGGTACGCCCGGGATCATGGTTTTGATGTTTAAATCATCGGCATGGGCAGCGGAAGTCAGTACGGCGACTGAGAGCGCTGGGATAAGTAAGCAAGCAGAGAGAGAGGTCTTCATGGTCAGAACAACGACGTCCGTTTATGGAATTAAAAAAAGTGCCTTACTATAGCAAATGCAGTGCAGGCAGGCATCCGACATCGCATACGACTTTGTTAATGACTTTTACATTCATTAGCAAACGATATCGGAAGCCTGGCTACATCTTAGTTGGCGCGAGTGATAAATGATTGCAGTTGCGCTTCGCTCTGCAAACGTTGTTGTAGGGTGCTGGCTTCGCCTTTGTTGCTAAACGGACCTAACTGAATACGCCAGACGGCACCGTTCTGCGTGACGCGACCAGGCACAGAGAACTGCTGGCTCAGGCGCTGTTGATACTGTTGCGCGCGCGCTTGATCGCTGACAGCGCCAACCTGGACCACAAAGTCACCGGTTGCGGCAGGCGCAGCTACGGGGGCAGCGACAGCCGCAGGGGCCGGCGTTGAGGCGGGTGCGGTCACCGGTGCGGCGGTTTGCACCGCTGGGGTGGGCTCGCTGCTTTCCAGTACACCGTTGTTAAGTGGAGTAGGGGCGCCGAGGAAACCGCTACTGCTGACGGGCGCACCGGCAGTGTCTTCAGGTTTCAGCGTATCGTTGCTGATGGCACGCACATCGCCCTGCGGCGAAGCAGCCTGAGGGGCTGATGACGCGCTGCCTAACCCACCGCTCAGATCAGGGCGGCTGGGTAAGGCGTAAGTTTGTTTCGCGACGGTTGTACAGGCCATGCCTGGGCCGGAAAGCGTGCCGTCCTGGGCTACGATAATCGGATCGATACGCACTTTGGTGTTGTTTGATGTATTCAAACGATCGGCTGCCGCGCGGGAAAGGGAAATCACGCGATCGTTGCCATACGGGCCGCGATCGTTAATGCGCACGACGATCATGCGTCCATTCGCCAGATTGGTGACGCGCGCGTAGCTCGGCACCGGCAGCGTGGGGTGCGCGGCGGTGATTTGTGTTGGATCAAACGCCTCGCCCGTCGCTGTCAGATTGCTGCCGGGTTCAGCGTCGTAGATAGCGGCTAAACCCGCCTGGCTGAAGTTGGCAGGATCCTGCACGATTTTGTAGTTTTTACCGTCGCGCTGGTAATCCTGGTTTGCGGTGGCGCTCAGCGGCTCAAAGCGCGGATCGGCCCCGCTGATTTCCACTATCGGGCCATTACATACTGCGGGCTGCGGAACGGTGACGGTTTTTTGTTGCACATCATCATTCGAACAACCTGCCAGCAATCCTGCTGCGATGCAGATCCCCAGCCAAAGCTTTTGCATTGAGCACCTCTTAGACGCTTTTCGACAACATTTTTCTGTGGGTATGTATCGACATGACGATACCGAACCCGGCCATCAGTACAATAAGGGCCGACCCCCCGTAGCTGACCAGCGGTAACGGGACGCCCACCACCGGAAGAATGCCACTTACCATACCAATATTTACAAAGACATAAACGAATAAAATCAGCATCAGGCCACCGGCCATGACGCGGCCAAAAGTGGTTTGCGCCTGGGCGGCGATCCAGAGCCCACGCATAATCAGCAGCACGTACAGTGCCAGTAACACCAGAATGCCAATCAGCCCAAGTTCTTCTGCCAGAACGGCGAAGATAAAGTCGGTGTGGCGTTCAGGCAGGAATTCCAGCTGTGACTGGGTGCCGTGCAGCCAGCCTTTTCCGCGCAGACCGCCGGAGCCTATGGCAATTTTGGACTGTATAATATGATAGCCTGCGCCGAGCGGGTCTGATTCCGGATCGAGCAGCATCATGACGCGCTGACGTTGATAGTCATGCATCAGGAAGAACCACAATATCGGGATAAATGCGGCGATAAGTACCACGGCAATGCCGATAAGCCGCCAGCTCAGGCCGGAGAGGAACAGCACAAATAAACCGGAGAGCAGGACAAGGATGGATGTCCCGAGGTCAGGCTGTGCCGCGACCAGCAGCGTCGGCATGAAGATTAATATCAGCGCGATACCGGTGTTTTTCAACGACGGTGGGCAAACATCACGGTTAATAAAGCGCGCGACCATCAGCGGGACAGCTATCTTGGCTATCTCTGACGGCTGGAAGCGCACGACGCCGAGGTCAAGCCAGCGCTGAGCGCCTTTCGAAATTGCACCGAAGGCATCGACCGCCACCAACAGAATAATACAGAAGATATAGAGCCACGGTGCCCAGCCTTCGTATACACGCGGCGGGATTTGTGCCATCACTACCATGATAACCAGACCCATGGCGATCTGGCCGATTTTACGCTCCATCATGCCGATGTCCTGGCCGCTTGCGCTCCAGATGACCAGCGAGCTGTAGGTCAGCAGCGCCAGCAGGATCAGCATCATGGCCGGATCGATGTGGATTTTATCCCACAGCGATTTTTTGTTCGGATTATCCGTCATGTTTATTGGTCCTCCGCCGCTGTTGCGGCCGGATTTTCGGCTGGTAAATCGGTGTTGTTATCGCCAAGCATAATGTGGTCGAGAATTTGACGCATGATCGTCCCCACCGCCGGGCCTGCGCCGCCGTTTTCCAGAATAATGGCAACGGCAACTTTCGGATCGTTATACGGTGCGAAGGCGGTCATCAGTTTGTGGTCACGCAGACGCTCGGCAATTTTATGCGCGTTGTAGGTTTCATTCGCTTTCAGGCCGAATACCTGAGCCGTACCGGACTTAGCTGCAATTTTATACGGCGCGCTGGCGAAGTATTTATGCGCGGTACCGTTGCCACGGTTGGCGACGCCATACATCCCGTCTTTGGCAATTTCCCAAAAGCCGGAATGAATATCACCGACAGGGGGTTCATGCGGTTGCTCCCAGGGGATCTGCTTCCCGCCTTCGGTGGTGCTCATCAGCAGATGTGGCACTTTCACTATGCCATCGTTAATCAGGATCATCAGCGCTTTGCTCATCTGAATCGGCGTTGCCGTCCAGTAGCCCTGGCCGATACCGACCGGAATGGTATCGCCCTGATACCACGGCTTTTTAAAGCGTTTCTGCTTCCATTCACGGGTTGGCATATTACCAGAGCGCTCTTCCGCAAGATCGATGCCGGTGTAATGACCATAGCCAAATTTCCCCATCCACTCGGACAGGCGGTCAATACCCATGTCATAGGCGACCTGATAGAAGAAGGTATCCGCCGATTCCTCCAGCGCTTTCGTCACGTTCAGGTGGCCGTGGCCCCATTTTTTCCAGTCGCGATAGCGTTTTTCAGAGCCCGGCAACTGCCACCACCCCGGATCAAACAGGCTGGTATTGCGGGTGATCACCCCCGCGCTAAGTGCGGATACGGACACATATGGCTTAACGGTAGACGCGGGCGGGTAAACCCCTTGCGTAGCGCGGTTAACCAGAGGCGTATTCGGGTCGTTCAGCAGCCCGGAGTAATCTTTGCTGGAGATGCCATCGACGAACAGGTTGGGGTCGTAACTTGGCATAGAAACCAACGCCAGAATGCCGCCTGTTCGCGGGTCGGTCACCACGACGGCCGCACGACTGCCGGCCAGCAGCGTTTCAATGTACTGTTGGAGCTTAAGATCGAGCGTCAGATGGATATCATGCCCGGCCTGCGGGGGCACTTCCTTCAACTGACGGATGACGCGCCCACGGTTGTTGACCTCAACTTCTTCATAACCGGTCTGGCCGTGCAGCACATCTTCGTAATAGCGTTCGATACCGAGCTTACCGATATCATGCGTTGCCGCGTAGTTTGCCAGCTTGCCGTCTTTGTCGAGCCGCTCAACGTCTTTATCGTTAATTTTTGAAACGTAGCCAATGACGTGGGTGAGGGCGGAACCAAACGGGTAGTAACGGCGCTTATAGCCTTTCACTTCCACGCCTGGGAAGCGGTACTGGTTCACCGCAAAGCGCGCCACTTGAACTTCCGTCAGGTTGGTTTTCACCGGGATAGACGTAAAGCGATGCGAGCGCGAGCGCTCCTTTTTGAAATTGGCGATATCATCATCGTTGAGATCGACCACGCCGCGCAGCGCCTCCAGCGTGTCCTGCACGCTATCGACTTTCTCCGGCATCATCTCCAGTTGGTAGATGGTGCGGTTGAGCGCCAGCGGGGTACCGTTGCGATCGTAAATGATGCCGCGGCTGGGGGCTATTGGCACCAGCTTAATGCGGTTCTCGTTGGAACGGGTTTGATAATCGGTAAAACGGACGATCTGCAGATTATAGAGGTTAGCGATCAGCACGCCGGTAAGCAGCAAAATCCCCGTAAAAGCGACCAGCGCCCGGCGCACAAACAGCGCAGACTCAGCCGAATAGTCGCGAAAAGAATTCTGTAGTTTCATTCGCTGCTTAAATTACCCTGGTCATCATTACTCGCGGTGGTATGGGTGGTTGGTGGTGATGCTCCACGCCCGGTACAGGCTCTCGGCGACCAGCACGCGCACCAGCGGGTGCGGCATCGTCAGATTCGAAAGCGACCAGCTCTGTTCAGCGGCGGCTTTGCAGGCCGGAGAAAGCCCCTCAGGCCCGCCAATCAGCAGGCTGACGTCGCGGCCATCCTGCTTCCAGCGCTCCAGTTCGACTGCCAGATGCGGCGTATCCCACGGTTTGCCGGGAATATCGAGCGTGACAATGCGATTTTTACCGGCGGCGGCGAGCATCAGCTCGCCTTCTTTATCGAGAATACGTTTGATGTCCGCATTCTTACCGCGCTTACCGGCAGGAATTTCTACCAGCTCAAACGGCATGTCTTTCGGAAAACGGCGCAAATATTCAGTAAACCCGGTTTGAACCCAATCCGGCATTTTGGTGCCGACGGCGACCAACTGCAGCTTCACAACTTAACTCCAGAGCTTTTCCAGTTCATACAGGCGACGGCTCTCTTCCTGCATGACGTGGACAATCACATCGCCTAAATCGACAACAACCCAATCGGCGACGTTTTCGCCTTCCACGCCCAGCGGCATTAAGCCCGCAGCGCGAGATTCCTGAACAACATGATCGGCGATAGACATGACATGACGGCTGGACGTGCCGGTGCAGATCACCATGCAATCGGTGATGCTGGATTTACCGTGAACGTCGATAGCCACGATGTCCTGACCTTTCAGGTCATCAATTTTGTCGATTACAAAATCCTGGAGTGCTTTACCCTGCAAGTGTGTTCCCCTTGGGTGTGTGAAGAAAATAGTCGTAGAGCCCGACAGTATACCCGAACTGAAGGCGTTGTCGGGACAAATGTCACCGGACGGGTTGTAAGGCGGGCTATCATCCCATTCATTAATAACGAATGCATCGCCATTTTTGTAAAACAATTTTTGCTAATAGCTGCATGTGGAATGATTCTGGCTGCGGAGGATAACAGGCTGTCGCCGGGTGTCAATGGCTGCGCCGGGCGCGGCGGTAGAAATCGGGATTATCCCGCTTCCGGATGCCAGCGCGCGCGGCTATTGAGGACGCGAAGTGTGGCAAACGTGGGGGTAAACTCAATCACACTCCATGCACCCTGGTCGATGCGAAAATGCCACATTGCTGACGAGGGCATCTTCAGTAAAAGTGCGGTTAAAAGGCTTAAGACCCCCTGATGACTGATCAGTAGAAGGTTCTGATAATCTGTGTGAGGAAGCCTGTCGATAAAGGTATTAACCCGCGCTGAGAAGGCCTGAAAACCTTCGCCGTTGGTGGGAACCGCATTCTGCCAGTCGTTACACCAGGCGTCATAATTGGCTGCGTCTTCGACCATCAAATCACGGTGATGACGCATCTCCCAGTCGCCAAAAAACATCTCATTAAGCTGCGGGACAATTTCGGGCACCAGTGGACGATCGCCCAGCAGAAGGCGCGCCGTTTGTTGCGTGCGTTCGAGTTCGCTGCACATCACATGATCAAAAGGCACCTGTTGCAGAAGGGTACCGAGTGTCTCGGCTTGCCCGATGCCTTTCGCCGTCAGCGGGGTAGGTGAGTGGCCAGAGTACAACCCATCGACGTTGGCCTGGGTTTCTCCGTGACGTACCAGCCAGAGTTTCATTGTGTTTCTCCCTGAATCAACAAACTGAAGTAAGATACTGCTTTTTGGCGGAGAAGTATCATGGCTAAGCTTACCAGCACCCACGGCGGTAACATTCGCGAGGCGGCGCAACTGCTGGGCATTGAACCCGCTTTGCTTGTTGATTTTAGCGCGAATATCAATCCGCTGGGTATGCCAGAACCGCTCAAACAGGCGTTAGTGGCGCAAATTGGCGTGGCGGAACGCTATCCGGATGTGGAGTATCAGGGTCTGCATCAGCAACTGGCGGCGCACCATGATGTTCCCGCTGAGTGGATTCTGGCCGGTAATGGCGAAACGGAGTCAATTTATACGCTGGCGCAGGGGCTCCAACCGCAGCGAGCTATGCTGGTGACGCCGGGGTTTGCGGAATATAGACGCGCGCTGGCGCAAGTTGGTTGTAAGATCAGCGAATTTTCCCTGTGCGAAGAAGAGAGTTGGCAGCTTACCGAGCGCTTACTACCGGCCCTGACCGCTGAGCTGGATTGCCTGTTTCTGTGTACGCCGAATAACCCGACCGGGCTTTATCCTGACGCATCATTACTGGCGGCGATTGTTGAACGTTGTCGGGCGCTGTCGATAACGCTGGTGGTGGATGAGGCGTTTCTCGATTTCCTTCCTGATGAACCAGGGCTTATCCCGCACCTGGAGAATAACCCGCATGTTTGGGTGCTGCGCTCGCTAACCAAATTCTATGCCATTCCGGGGCTGCGTCTGGGGTATCTGCTGAACAGCGACGCTGACGCCGTGGCGCGAATGCGTCAGCGCCAGATGCCCTGGTCTATCAATGCGTTTGCCGCATTGGCGGGTGAGATGGTCCTGCACGACCGTGCGTATCAGCAGGCAACCTGGCAGTGGCTGGCGCGGGAACGCGAAGGTTTGCTGACGCAGCTGAGAGGTTTTTCCGGGCTTACGGTTTGGGAAGGGCGTGCGAACTATCTGTTCTTACGCTGTAATGTTCTGGGCCTGGATTTACAGCAGGCGCTGTTGACGCGCCATGTACTCATCCGCAGTTGTGCGAATTATCCGGGGCTGGACGAGCGCTATTACCGTGTGGCGATCCGCAGTCGGGAAGAAAACGCCCGGCTGTGCCAGGCGTTGAATGCGGTATTTAGCGGTACAAGCCCTGCTGCATGATGTACTCCAGCACTGGCGCGGGCATCATTTCGTCGCAGGATTCGCCGTTTTGTAATCGCTCGCGAATAATGGTGGCGGAGATATCAAACCACGGCGTCTCGGCGAGAAAGATTTTCCCCGCAGGCTGTTCGTGCAGATCTTCCGAACGCAGCGTCAGCCGATCATCCAGCCACTGCTGATGCTCTGGCTGCTGCATGGTCATCGGATAACCGGGACGACGCGTCACAATCAAATGCGCGTTCTCAAGGATAGTTTCGTACTGGTGCCAGGTGGGAAACGTCAGCAGGGAGTCCTGGCCGATGATGAATGCCAGCGGTGCTTCCGCCCCTTCTTCCTGACGCCACTCCTGTAAGGTTTGCGCCGTATACGACGGCATGTCACGGCGCAGCTCACGTTCATCCAGTACAAATAACGGTTTATCGGCAATCGCCAGTTCCACCATGTGTTTGCGCTGGTCGCTGGTGGCTTCCGGCTGCGGACGGTGCGGCGGGACGTTATTGGGCATAATAATTATGCGCGATAAGCCTATCTGATTTGCCAGAATTTCTACCGGCTTCAGATGACCATAATGAATGGGATCGAAAGTACCGCCAAACAGTGCCTGAAGCTTTGTCATATCATCCGTCAATAAATACGTCGGCTAAGGCTTTATGGCAAAGCAGTAGCGACAGGCTTTCCAGTTCAGCCCAGACAGACTGACCGTAATCCTGCTTCAAAGTAAGTTCCGCCTGCGTCAGCAGGGTGACCGCCTGACGTAACTGGTCGCTACTCAGACGATTAATGGCGTCGCCTACCAGACCACGGCGATTCTGCCAGACGCGATGTTTATCAAACAGGGCGCGCAGCGGCATGTGAGCGCTTTGGCGCTTCAGGTTCACCAGTAATAGCAGTTCGCGTTGTACGGTACGCAGCAAAATGACCGGCTCGCTGCCTTCAAGCCGCAACTGTTGCAGGATGTGCAGGGCGCGTTTACTTTTTCCCGCCAGCAGGGCATCGACCCAGTGGAAGGGCGTAAAGTGCGCCGCATCATTCACCGCCTGCTCTACGCGCGGTAGCGTCAGTTTACCGTCCGGCCAAAGCAGTGATAAACGTTCCAGCGCCTGCGACAACGCTAACAGGTTGCCTTCATAGCAGTAACACAATAGCTGGCTGGCGGGCTCATCTAACTGAAGATTCAGTTGTTTTGCACGCGTCGCTAACCAGCGCGGAAGCTGGGCTTGTTCTGGCGTCTGACAGCTTACCTGAACGGCACTGCTGGCAAGTGCGCTCACCCAGGCCGCATTTTCCTGCGCTTTGGTAAGCTTGTTGCCGCGAATAATGAGCAGCAAATCGTCATGCAGCAGTGAAACCAGGCGCGCCAGTTGTTCGTTGATGGCGGCATTTGGTCCGTTTTCCGGCAGCAGCAGTAACAGCGTCTGGCGGCTGGAGAACAGGCTCAGGGCCTGACTCAGCGAGAAGATCTCGTTCCAGTCGGTGCTGGCATCGAGGGAAAAGGTGTGGTGCTCGGTAAAGCCCTGCTCAGTGGCCATATGGCGCACGGCGTCCTGGCTCTCCTGAAGCAGCAGCGGATCGCTACCGAGTAGCAGATACGCCGCGCGCAGCCCTTCAGAGAGCTGCGCGCGGAGTTGTTCTGGATACAACCGAATCATCAGTTACCCAGAGTGGTGGAGACACGGCCAGGACCAATCGGCGATTCTTCCGCCATCGGAATGGTATCTGGTGCCGTTTTGCTGTCGGCGATGTGTACGCTCGGCAGTTTACGGATCAGCTGTTCAGCCGCTTTATCGTACATTTCGTTGATGATAATTGTTTGCTCGGCATCTTTCGCCAGCGCACGCTGCGGGTTATCGAAGAACGAACGGTACACTTTGGTCGAGATAGGGAAGATATCCTGCCCCGGGATCAGCACCGACGCACGCACGGTTAATACCATCTGGTATTCCGCCGTCTGGCCGTTCTGGAACACGGATGCCGTATCTTTCGACATGCTGCTGGTGATAATACGCAGCGACGGCACATCTTTACGCAGAGTGCTGTCTTCCAGCAGAGTGATGTCGTTCAGACGCAGCTGATTACGTACCGCACGGCTTAACGGGCCGTTCGGATCGCCGGACTGGAAGATCATCGTTTTCATTTCGCTGGGAACCTGCGTAGTGCTACGCAGATGCCAGCCACATCCGGCGGTGACCAGCACCGCCAAAGATAACAACAGAGTTGTCAGATATCGCACGCTTCCTCCCGCGCTTAGCCCACGACCAGGTTAAGGAGTTTACCCGGTACGTAAATCACTTTACGCACGGTAACGCCATCAAGGTATTTCGCGACCAGGTGTTCCTGGCCTGCACGTTCACGAACCTGTTCTTCGGTTGCGTCAACGGCCACGGTGATTTTCCCGCGTACTTTACCGTTCACCTGGACGACAACCAGCGTGGTGTTTTCGACCATCGCTTTTTCGTCAGCCACCGGCCACGGTGCGTTGTCGATATCACCTTCACCGCCCAGTTCACGCCACAGAGTAAAGCTGGCGTGCGGCGTGAACGGGTTGAGCATACGAACAACCGCCAGCAGCGCTTCCTGCATCAGAGCGCGATCCTGCTCGCCTTCCACCGGCGCTTTCGCCAGTTTGTTCATCAGCTCCATGATCGCCGCGATGGCGGTGTTGAAGGTCTGACGGCGACCGATATCATCGGTGACTTTGGCGATGGTTTTATGAACGTCGCGGCGCAGCGCTTGTTGATCTTCGCTCAGCGCATCCACGTTCAGCGCCGCAACCGGGCCCTGAGATGTGTGCTCATAAACCAGTTTCCAGACACGTTTCAGGAAGCGGTTAGCCCCTTCCACGCCGGATTCCTGCCATTCCAGGGTCATATCTGCCGGGGAAGCAAACATCATGAACAGACGAACGGTGTCTGCGCCGTAGCGCTCAACCATCACCTGCGGGTCGATGCCGTTGTTTTTGGACTTGGACATTTTGCTCATGCCGGTATACACCAGCTCATGGCCTGCCGCGTCCTTCGCTTTCACGATACGACCTTTGTCGTCACGTTCAACGATAGCATCAACCGGGGAAACCCAGTTACGCTCGCCGTTTTCGCCAACATAGTAGAAGGCATCAGCCAGCACCATGCCCTGACACAGCAGCTGTTTAGCCGGTTCGTCAGAGTTCACCATGCCTGCGTCGCGCATCAGTTTGTGGAAGAAGCGGAAGTAAAGCAGGTGCATGATGGCGTGTTCGATACCGCCAATGTAGATATCCACCGGCAACCAGTAGTTGGCCGCGTCTGAATCCAGCATACCTTCCTGATACTGCGGGCAGGTGTAGCGCGCGTAGTACCATGAAGATTCCATAAAGGTGTCAAAGGTGTCGGTTTCACGCAGCGCTGGCTGACCGTTAACGGTGGTTTTCGCCCACTCCGGGTCAGCTTTAATTGGGCTGGTGATACCGTCCATAACCACATCTTCCGGCAGGATAACCGGCAGCTGATCTTCAGGCGTTGGGATAACGGTGCCGTCTTCCAGTGTCACCATCGGAATCGGCGCGCCCCAGTAACGCTGACGGGAAACACCCCAGTCGCGCAGACGGTAGTTCACTTTACGTTCGCCCACGCCCATAGAGGCCAGTTTGTCGGCAATGGCGTTAAAGCCGTCTTCATAGCTCAGACCGTCGAATTCGCCGGAGTTGAACAGGGTGCCTTTTTCGGTCAGCGCTTGCTCGGAGAGGTCCGGTTTCGAACCGTCAGCTGCCAGGATAACCGGCTTGATGTTCAGACCGTATTTGGTGGCGAACTCGTAGTCGCGCTGATCGTGACCCGGAACGGCCATGACGGCGCCGGTACCGTATTCCATCAGAACAAAGTTAGCCGCCCAAACCGGAATCGCTTCGCCGGTCAGCGGATGAATGGCTTTAAAGCCGGTGTCGACGCCTTTTTTCTCCATGGTCGCCATATCGGCTTCGGCCACTTTGGTGTTACGGCATTCGTCAACGAAAGCCGCCAGCGTTGGGTTGTTGGCAGCAGCCTGCTGGGCCAGCGGGTGGCCGGCGGCGACAGCCAGGTAAGTACAACCCATAAAGGTGTCTGGACGGGTGGTGTAGACGGTCAGTTTGTCGGCGTAGTCGTTTACGTCGAAGGAGATTTCCACACCTTCGGAACGGCCAATCCAGTTGCGCTGCATGGTTTTCACCGTGTCAGGCCAGTGGTCCAGCGTATCCAGGTCGTTCAGCAGTTCGTCAGCGTAAGCGGTGATTTTGATAAACCACTGTGGGATCTCTTTACGCTCAACTTTGGTATCGCAGCGCCAGCAGCAGCCGTCGATAACCTGCTCGTTCGCCAGAACGGTTTGATCGTTCGGGCACCAGTTGACCGCAGACGTTTTCTTGTAGACCAGGCCTTTTTTATACAGCTCGGTGAAGAATTTCTGCTCCCAACGGTAATATTCCGGAGTACAGGTTGCCAGCTCGCGGCTCCAGTCATAGCCAAAGCCCAGCATTTTGAGCTGGTTTTTCATGTAGGCGATGTTGTCATACGTCCACGGAGCCGGTGCCGTATTGTTTTTAACCGCAGCCCCTTCTGCCGGCAGACCGAACGCATCCCAACCAATCGGTTGCAGAACGTTTTTGCCCAGCATGCGCTGATAACGGGCGATCACGTCACCGATGGTGTAGTTACGCACGTGGCCCATGTGTAGTCGACCAGAAGGATAAGGAAGCATCGACAGGCAGTAATACTTCTCTTTGCTCTCGTCTTCAGTTACTTCAAAGGTACGCTTCTCGTCCCAATGTTGCTGGACTTTTGATTCTATCTCTTCCGGGCGGTATTGCTCTTGCATGGCAGCCAGTGGTCCTGTTTTCAATACAGCTACAATGTAGCCAATGGATGTGGTAATCAGATCCGCATAGCATAGCCCAAAGCGCATCGTCAAAACAGCCTTTCACACATTATGGCGATGAAAAGCCCGGACACTGATTTACGAACTCTGTGGGGTAGCTGACAGAGTAGAGAAGAAATAAGGTCTATTATAAGAGTAGGTTAACTGCCCGGGAGAGGAAACAATGAACAAGGTTGCTCAATTTTACCGCGAACTGGTGACGACGCTGACCGAACGTCTACGCAACGGTGAGCGTGATATCGATGCGCTGGTGGAACAGGCGCGTGCGCGGGTTGTTCAGACCGGCGAGTTAACGCGAACGGAGGTGGACGAACTGATTCGCGCAGTCAGGCGTGACCTGGAAGAGTTCGCCATGAGTTACAGTGAAAGCCAGGACGACGAAGAAGACAGCGTATTTTTACGCGTCATCAAGGAGAGTATCTGGCAGGAACTGGCGGATATTACCGATAAAACACAGCTGGAATGGCGCGAAGTCTTTCAGGACCTCAATCACCACGGCGTGTATCACAGCGGTGAGGTGGTAGGGCTGGGCAATCTGGTGTGCGAGAAGTGTCATTTCCACCTGGCAGTGTATACGCCGGATGTGCTGCCACTGTGCCCGAAATGCGGGCATGACCAGTTCCAGAGAAGGCCGTTCGAGCCGTAAGGATTTGTGCCGGATGCGCTACGCTTATCCGGCCTACAATATGGCTTCTCCGCAGGCCCGGTAAGCGAAGTGCCACCGGGCTTTTATTAATGGTAAAACGCTAATCTTTCTGCCAGTAAATCCACAAACCCCTGACGATCCACATCGACCATCACCCGCGCATTCGGTTTATTGCCGGTCAGGAAATAGTAATCCACAACGGTCATGCCCTGGGTATATTTGCCCTGCGTTTCCACGCCAACCCAGCGCTCCACGGTGGTAAACAACTCGGGTTTCAGTAGCCAGGCGATGGTGCACGGGTCATGCAGCGGCGCGCCGACAAAACCCCATTTTTCATCTTTGTGATATTCAAGGAAGAAGTCGAGCAACTCGGCAACGATGGTGGAAATTGGGTTACCAATGGCGCGGAATCGTTCCGTATCTTCAACGTGAATTTGTGCTTTATGCGTAACATCAAGCCCTGCCATCACCACCGGAATGCCGGACTGGAAGACGATTTCTGCGGCTTCCGGGTCAACGTAGATATTGAATTCTGCGGCAGGCGTCCAGTTACCCAGACTCATTGCACCGCCCATAATCACAATTTGCGCGATCTTCGGGTGCAGTTCCGGGTGGCTGTTGAGCAGCAGGGCGACGTTAGTTTGTGGGCCGGTGGAAACAATCGTGACCGGCTGGTCGCTTTCGCGCAGGGTTTTTGCCATTAACTCAACAGCGGTGCAGGTAAGCGGGGCAAAACCGGGTTCCGGCAGCGCCGGGCCGTCAAGACCGCTTTCTCCATGCACGTTATCGGCAATAATAAGTTTACGCATCAGCGGTTTAATCGCTCCGCCCGCCACCGGAATATCGGAGCGCTTCAGCAGCGTGAGCATGCGCAGCACGTTACGCAGGGTTTTATCCGGCGTTTGGTTTCCGGCGGAGGAGGTGATGGCTTTGACATCCAGCTCCGGGGAGGCGAGGGCCAGCACGATGGCAATGGCATCGTCGTGTCCTGGGTCACAGTCGAGAATGATTGGGGTTGCCATAGTTACTCCTTGTCTGGTCAGGCATTTTTGCGACAAGGTTAGCGCTGCAAGGCAATGCATTCGAGGAGATGAACAGAAAAGCGTGAAGCGGCGCGCACTCTGAAGCGCGCGCCGAAAAGATTAATGCAGTATTTTCGCCAGGAAGTCTTTGGCGCGTTCTGATTTCGGGTTGGCGAAGAAGGCCTCTTTCTCGGAGTCTTCGACGATTTTCCCTTCATCCATAAAGATCACCCGGTTCGCCACTTTACGGGCAAAGCCCATTTCGTGGGTCACCACCATCATGGTCATGCCTTCGTTAGCCAGTTCAACCATGACGTCCAGCACTTCGTTGATCATCTCGGGATCGAGTGCCGAAGTCGGTTCGTCAAACAGCATCGCCACTGGATCCATGCACAGGGCGCGGGCAATCGCGACACGTTGTTGCTGGCCGCCGGAAAGCTGCGACGGGAACTTATTGGCATGTGCGGAAAGACCTACACGTTCCAGCAGTTTCAGCCCTTTTTCGCGCGAGGCTGCTTTATCGCGTTTCAGAACTTTTACCTGTGCCAGCGTCAGGTTTTCGATAATCGACAAATGTGGGAACAGTTCAAAGTGCTGGAACACCATCCCAACCTTTGAGCGCAGCGCCGCGAGGTTGGTTTTCTTATCGTTGACCTGAATCCCGTTCACCAGGATCTCGCCTTTCTGTACCGGCTCCAGGCCGTTAACGGTTTTGATAAGCGTCGATTTACCCGATCCTGACGGGCCGCAAACCACCACCACTTCACCCTTTTTCACTTCGGTGGAGCAGTCGGTCAGCACCTGAAATTGACCATACCATTTAGAAACATTTTTCAGGGTAATCATTGAGCTGTCCTTCTTTTCAAGTAGCTGACCAACAACGAAGCACTCAGGCTAATCACAAAATAAACGGCGCCGGCAAACAGGATCATTTCGACCTGGGTTCCGTCACGCTCACCGATGGTGGACGCGGTACGGAAGAAGTCGGCAAGACTTAAGACGTACACCAGGGAGGTATCCTGGAACAGGACGATCCCCTGGGTGAGCAGCAGCGGCACCATGGCGCGGAACGCCTGCGGCAGAATGATGAGCTTCATCGACTGCCAATGGGTCATCCCGAGCGCCAGCGCAGCGCTGGACTGACCGCGCGAAATACTCTGGATACCGGCGCGAATAATTTCCGAATAGTAGGCGGCTTCAAACATTGAGAACGCTACCATGGCGGAGATCAGGCGGATATCGGTTTTCGGTGACAGCCCCAGCACATCCTGCAACAGCCCCGGCACGATGAGGTAAAACCACAGCAGCACCATCACCAGCGGAATGGAGCGGAAAACGTTAACGTAGGTTTTGGCAAACCAGGAGATGGGCGCAAATGTCGACAGGCGCATCACTGCAAGGATAGTGCCCCAAACGATACCGACGATCACCGCCGTCACGGTAATTTTCAGCGTCACTACCAGCCCGGCAAGCAGATAGGGTAGGGAAGGAACGATAGAACTCCAGTCAAACTCGTACATTATTTGCCTCCCATATTGCCCGGCAGGCGAACTTTACGTTCTACCAGGGTCATCACCAGCATAATGAAGGCGTTGATCAAGACATAAGCAAGGGTGATTGCAGTGAACGATTCCCAGGCATGCGCTGAGTAATCCAGCAGTTTGCCTGCCTGCGCGGCCATATCGACCAGACCGATGGTGGAGGCGATAGCGGAGTTTTTCACCAGGTTCATCATCTCTGAGGTCATCGGTGGCACAATCACGCGGTAGGCGTTCGGCAGCAGCACGTAACGGTACGTTTGCGGCAGCGTTAAACCCATCGCCAGACCGGCGTTTTTCTGCCCGCGCGGTAGGGACTGAATCGCCGCGCGTACCTGCTCACACACGCGTGCCGCGGTAAAGAGGCCAAGACAAATCATTGATGAAAGGAAGAACTGAATGTTAGGGTCCAGCTCTGCTTTAAACCACATTCCCAGATCTTCCGGCAGCAATTCTGGCACCACCAGATACCAGGTAAAGAACTGCACGATCAGCGGAACGTTACGGAACAGTTCAACGTACAGGGTGCCGATTCCGGAGAGGAAACGGTTAGGAACGGTACGCAGGATGCCGAACAGAGAGCCAACGAAGAAGGCGATAATCCAGGCGGTAATCGACAAGGCGACGGTGACCTGAAAACCACTCCAAAGCCAGCCAAGATAGGTGGTGTTGCCGAACGGGGCTTGCTGAAGAAAGATCCCCCAGTTCCAGTCTATTGACATAAATCTACTCCAGAAAAAAAAGGGTAGCAGTGCTACCCTCGAAGATTGGTGAACGGCGTACTGCGATATTCGGGCCTGGCGGGGAACGACCGCCAGACCTGTAGTCTGTCCGTGCTATTCAACAATCGAGAGGGCAGGTAGTCCCGCCCTGGTTGTTATAATTAGTTCAGAGCTTTGTCATTCGGTTCTTTAAACAGGGCCTTCATTTCGTCAGACAGTTCAAAGTTCATGTTCAGGTTTTTCGGTGGAATTGGGTTTTTGAACCACTTCTCAAACCATTTCGCGGCCTCACCAGATGTTTGCGCCTGGGCGATGGTGTCATCCATCAGCTTTTTGAAGTCCGGGTCGTTTTTACGCAGCATACAGCCGTAGGCTTCCTGCGACTGGGGCTTGCCGACGATTTCCCAGTTGTCTGGTTTCTTCGCTTTCGCGCGCTCACCGGCCAGCAGGGCATCATCCATCATAAACGCCACCGCGCGACCGCTTTCCAGGGTACGGAAGGAGTCACCGTGGTCTTTGGCGCTGATGATGCGCATATCCATCTTCTGTTCGTCATTCAGCTTATGCAGCAGAATTTCAGAGGTGGTACCGGAAGTTACAACCACCGCTTTGCCTTTCAGGTCCGCGAAGTCTTTAATGTCGCCGCCTTTTTTGGTCAACAGACGCGTACCCACAACGAAAATAGTGTCGGAGAAGGCCGCTTGTTTCTGACGTTCGAGGTTGTTGGTGGTAGAGCCACACTCAAAATCAAAGGTACCGTTTTGCAGCAACGGGATACGGTTTTGAGAGGTGATAGGAATCAGTTTGACCTGAAGGTCAGGTTTGTTCAGCTTCTTCTTTACGGCTTCAACGATGGCGTTGGAGTAATCCTGAGAATAGCCGACCACTTTTTGCTGGTTGTCGTAGTAAGAGAACGGAACGGAAGATTCACGGTGCCCGACAACGATCACGCCGTTTTTGGCGATTTTGTCCAGGGTGCTACCTGCCGCTGGTGCATCTTCTGCGTGTGCCAGCCCGGCGCATAATCCCATCGCCAGCATAGCAGCGGTCAGTTTACGTAATTGCATATCCAACTCCTTTATCCTCTGCGCCATCGGCGCATAGATACCCATAGTGATGTTTGTGTTGTTATCGTCTGCAATTTCAGCGTGCAGCGTTATCTGTGTTTGTTAACATTTAGTGTGGCTTGATGTAAAGAATTTGCTGATTTATTGTTTATTTTTGCGAACTGCTCCGCACCATTTTGAGGCAAAAATCGCAGATTGCACTGTAGAGGTGCTACCGATGATTCGTTTTGGTGCTACCGGGTTGCGCTCATGCAGAATTCGTTACTGCCTGTGTTTATTAAGCAATTGGCGTGCCAGGATGGAGGGGGAGATGTGCGCGCTGATGCCCTCACCCCGGCCCTCTCCCACAGGGAGAGGGAGAAAACCAGCGCAGGGCTCATAAAATGGGTTCGAACAGTCCCCTCTCCCTGTGGGAGAGTGTTAGGGTGAGGGGGGGAAGCGGTTACTTGCGACGCTGACGCAAACTCATCACCAGCGCACCAAAGCCAAACAGCGCGGTGAGCACCCACAGCGGCCAGTTGCCGGTACGTGCATACGGTGTTAAGCCGGTCGTTGGCGTCACGGAGGTGGTTAATACCTGACGAGTGAACTGCGGGATCATCGCCTGAATCTCACCCTGCGGACCAATCACGGCGGTGATGCCGTTGTTGGTGCTGCGCAGCAACGGACGTGCCAGCTCCAGCGAACGCATGCGCGCCATCTGGAAGTGCTGCCACGGGCCGATAGACTTACCAAACCACGCATCGTTAGAGATGGTCAGCAGGAAGTCTGTATCCGGACGGAAGTTATCGCGTACCTGCTCGCCGAGAATAATCTCGTAGCAAATCGCCGCTGTCAGCCTCAGGTTGTGCGCCAGCAGCTGCGGCTGAACGTATGCGCCTCGGCTAAAGGATGACATCGGCAGGTCGAAGAACGGTGCCAGTGGGCGCAGAATCGATTCCAGCGGAACAAACTCACCAAACGGGACCAGGTGGTTTTTATTGTAGCGATTTCTCGATTCGTAGCTGTACGGGCTATCTTTACCCAACGTGATGATGGTGTTGTAGGTGTCGTAACGGTTCTGTTTATTCAGACGCGCGTCAACGATACCGGTCACCAGCGTGGTGTCTTTCGAACGCAGCAGGTCATCCATCATGCGCAGGAAGTTCTGCTGATTGATTTCCAGGTCCGGAATAGCGGATTCCGGCCAGATAATCAGTTGCGATTTGCCCATCTCCGGCTGCGAGGCATCGAGATAAATTTTCAGCGTATTAATCAGCTGATTTTCATCCCATTTTAATGACTGCGCGATATCGCCCTGTACCAGAGAAACCTGCGTCGCGCGCTGTGGCTCAAGCTGATACCACTGAATGTAACGCAGCGGGAAGGGCAGCGCGAAGAGCACGATGGCGATTACCGCCGGACGCCAGTTGCGGGTGCAGGCAGCAAGTACCAGCAGACCGCTGACTGACATCAGCAGGAAGTTGATCGCTTCCACGCCCATAATCGGCGCAATGCCTTTCAGCGGGCCATCAATCTGACTGTAGCCAAACTGCAACCATGGGAAGCCGGTCAGCACCCAGCCGCGCAGGAATTCAGTGATTTGCCATACCACAGGCGCAGCAATGGCGACACGGATCCAGTTCGCTTTCGGCCACAGACGCGACAGAATACCGGTAAACAGCCCGGTATAAAGTGACATGTACGCGGCCAGTAATGCCACGAGGAAAACGTTCACCGGCCCGGGCATACCGCCAAACTGGGCGATACTGACGTAAATCCAGTGAATGCCGGAACCGAACAGCCCCAGCCCCCAGAAGTAGCCAATCCAGGCACTTTGCAGCGGTCGGCGATTGAAAGTGAGCCCCTGTAAACCCATCAATGAGATGAGCGCGGCAGGCCAGATATCATAAGGAGAAAAAGCCAGCGTTCCGCTGGCTCCGAATAACAGCGCCAGCAGTAAGCGCACGCGCTGGCGTTCAATAAGAGAGGCAAATACCATTTAGGTGAAATGTCCTGTTAGTTTAGTCTTCCATTTTCGGCTGTGGCGCGTCATCAGGAAGTTTGACATGAACCTGAATGATACGGCGGCTGTCCGCCATTGCCACTTTGAATTGGTAACCGTCGATGTCGATGGTCTCGCCGCGTGCCGGCAGATGACCAAACGCCTGCATCACCAGCCCGCCGATGGTATCGACTTCTTCATCGCTGAAGTGGGTACTGAAGGCTTCGTTGAAATCTTCGATTGAGGCCAGCGCGCGCACCGTCCAGGTGTGGCGGCTGAGCTGACGGAAGTCGATGTCATCTTCTTCGTCGTACTCATCTTCAATTTCACCAACGATCAGTTCCAGAATATCTTCGATGGTGACGAGGCCGGAAACGCCGCCAAACTCATCGATAACAATCGCCATGTGATAGCGCTGTGAGCGGAACTCCTTGAGCATCCGGTCAACCCGTTTGCTCTCAGGTACGACAACCGCCTGGCGTAACACTTTGTCCATGCTGAAGGCTTCGGCATCGCTGCGCATAAACGGCAGCAAGTCTTTGGCCATCAAAATCCCTTCGATGTGATCTTTGTCTTCGCTAATCACCGGGAAACGGGAGTGCGCAGATTCGATGATGACGTCGAGACATTCATCAAGGGTCTGGTTACGTTTCAGGGTAATCATCTGGGAACGCGGGATCATGATATCGCGAACGCGCTGGTCGGCGATGTCCATCACCCCTTCGAGCATATCGCGCGTATCTTCGTCGATAAGGTCGTTCTGCCCGGAATCACGGATCAGCTCCAGCAGTTCATCGCGGTTTTTCGGTTCACCGTGGAAAAGCTGGCTGAGTAAGAGGGAGAAAAATCCCTTTTTGCTGCTTACTGTGTCACTACTGTGTGAATTGTCGTCGCTCATGGCGTCGTTTGGGTTCTCATGGTTAGTTAATCAGGGCCGTCACGCGCAAACTCAGCGTTAGACGGCAATAAAATACCGTCGGGCCGAAGCCCGGCAGTTACTCTTTCTCGGCAATGTACGGATCCTCATAGCCCAGAGCAAGCATTATCTCCGTTTCGATGCCTTCCATCTCTTCGGCTTCGTCATCTTCGATATGGTCGTAGCCCAGCAGATGCAGGCTGCCGTGCACTACCATGTGCGCCCAGTGGGAATCGAGCGACACATTTTGCTCTTTGGCTTCGCGTTCAACCACCTGACGGCAGATGATGAGATCGCCCAGTAGCGGCATCTCCATTCCCGGCGGTGCTTCAAACGGGAAAGAGAGCACGTTGGTCGGCTTGTCCATTCCGCGATAGGTCAGGTTAAGCTCGTGGCTTTCAGCGGTATCCACCAGGCGAATCGTCACTTCTGATTCTTCCTGAAATTGCGGGATAACGGCATCCAGCCATGCCTGAAATTGACTTTCATCGGGCAGACCGGTGTTATCTTCACAGGCCAACTGGAGATCGAGGATCACCTGACTCATTTCTGCTCCTGTTCCTGAGCTTCGCGTTTTCTTTCCGCAGCCAGCTCAGCTTTACGTTTTTGTTCCGCTTCTTCCCACGCTTCATAGGCGTTAACGATGCGCGCCACCACAGGGTGACGGACCACGTCTTCGCTGTGGAAGAAGTTAAAGCTAATTTCATCGACGTTTGCCAGTACTTCAACCGCGTGGCGCAGGCCGGATTTAGTATTACGCGGCAGGTCAATCTGGGTGACGTCGCCGGTGATGACTGCTTTCGAATTAAAGCCGATACGGGTCAGGAACATCTTCATCTGTTCGATAGTGGTGTTCTGGCTCTCATCGAGAATGATAAAGGCATCGTTCAGTGTGCGACCACGCATGTAGGCCAGTGGAGCCACTTCAATCACGTTACGTTCAATCAGTTTTTCCACTTTCTCGAAGCCGAGCATCTCAAACAGCGCGTCGTAAAGCGGGCGCAGATATGGGTCAACTTTCTGGCTCAAATCACCCGGCAGGAAGCCGAGTTTTTCACCGGCTTCTACTGCTGGTCGAGTGAGCAGAATACGGCGAATGTCCTGACGCTCCAGCGCATCAACCGCCGCCGCGACCGCCAGATAGGTTTTGCCGGTACCCGCCGGGCCCACGCCGAAGGTGATGTCGTGGTCAAGAATATTGGCGATGTACTGCGCCTGGTTCGGCGTACGCGGTTTAATCACGCCGCGCTTGGTTTTGATATTGACGGCTTTACCGTACTCCGGCACGCTCTCGGCGCTCTGTTCCAGCACACGCGCTTCTTTTATCGCGAGATGAATTTGCTCCGGTTCGATATCCTGAATCTGACCGCGCATCGGGGCGGTGTCGACATACAGACTGCGCAGAATATCTGCCGCTGCGGTGACGCAAATCGCGCGTCCGGTGAGTTTGAAATGGTTGTCGCGGCGGTTGATTTCGATGCCCAATCGCCGCTCAAGCTGTTTGATGTTGTCATCAAACGGGCCGCACAGGCTCAGCAGGCGGGTGTTGTCTGCTGGTTCCAGCGTAATTTCGCGAGTGTCTATGTTCAAACTGTTCCTCTTTCATGTTTGCCGGAAGGCGATATGCGTATCCGGCCTACGATTAGGCTCATCCCGACAATCGGGTCATCATTGATGAAATTATTCACGCCAGCGAATAAAGGCGCAAGCATTGCAATGGATATTTGGGTGGAAGGCAGAGAAAACAAGGCCTGCCGGAGCGGCAGGCCGAAAGGTTTACGGCTGGTAGACACCGACGCCCAGGTCATTCTCTTTACGGGTTCGAGAGATGACGGACTCCGGCGATTCAACCACGCGTAGCCCCATTTCATCTTCCGTGCGCACCAGTTTGCCGCGCAGTGAGTTGGTATAGACATCCACAATCTCAACATCGACAAACTTACCGACCATATCCGGAGTACCCTCAAAGTTCACCACACGGTTATTTTCGGTGCGTCCGGTCAGTTCCATCACGCTCTTACGCGACAGGCCTTCCACCAGAATACGTTGTGTAGTGCCGAGCATGCGGCGGCTCCACGCCATGGCCTGCTGGTTGATACGCTCCTGCAAAATATACAGACGCTGTTTTTTCTCTTCTTCCGGCACGTCGTCAACCATATCGGCGGCTGGCGTACCCGGGCGTGCAGAGAAAATAAAGCTGTAGCTAACGTCGAAATTGACTTCGCCAATCAGTTTCATGGTTTGCTCGAAGTCCTGCGTCGTTTCACCGGGGAAGCCGACAATAAAGTCAGAGCTAATCTGAATATCCGGACGCGCGGCGCGCAGTTTGCGGATAATCGATTTGTACTCCAGCACGGTGTGCGTGCGGCCCATCAGGTTCAGTACGCGGTCGGAACCACACTGGACCGGCAGATGCAGGAAACTCACCAGTTCCGGCGTATCGCGATACACATCGATAATATCGTCGGTAAATTCGATTGGGTGGCTGGTGGTGAAACGCAGGCGGTCGATACCGTCGATAGCGGCGACCAGGCGCAGCAGTTCGGAGAATGAACCGGTCGTGCCGTCATAGTTCTCACCACGCCAGGCGTTAACGTTCTGGCCGAGCAGGTGAATCTCACGCACGCCTTGTGCCGCCAGTTGCGCCACTTCAAACAGAATATCGTCGCACGGACGGCTCACTTCTTCACCACGGGTATACGGCACCACGCAGTAAGTACAATATTTGTTGCAGCCTTCCATGATGGAGACGAAGGCGGTCGGGCCTTCTGCGCGCGGTTCCGGCAGACGGTCAAACTTCTCGATTTCCGGGAAGCTGACATCGATGACCGGGCGGCGGTTGCCACGCACGGTATCAATCATCTCAGGCAGGCGGTGTAAGGTCTGCGGGCCAAAAATAATATCGACGTAATGTGCACGCTGGCGGATCAGTTTTCCTTCCTGAGAGGCCACGCAGCCGCCCACACCAATAATCAGCTTCGGATTTTTTTCCTTTAATAATTTCCAGCGGCCTAATTGGTGGAAAACTTTTTCCTGTGCCTTCTCGCGGATAGAGCAGGTATTCAACAGCAGCACATCCGCTTCTTCAGCCACATCAGTGAGTTGATACCCGTGAGTGGCATCCAGCAGATCGGCCATCCTGGATGAATCGTACTCATTCATCTGACAGCCCCAGGTTTTAATATGGAGTTTTTTTGTCATCGACTTGCTCTTGCTCAAATGTTTAACCCCCGAAAATGGCGGGGAAATAGCCAGGAATGCAGGGCGCGTATTGTAATGCTTTGACGCGGTTGTGACCAGTATGACCTCAAGCGGCGCAAAATCCGGTAAACTTAACGCATTAACGGTTAAGGATAATTGACTATGACAATTCAGCAAACAGACATCGTTGTGGTAGGCGGTGGGATGGTCGGCGGCGCACTGGCGTTAGGGCTGGTGCGTGAAGGGTTCTCCGTCACCGTGCTGGAGAAATCCGCGCCTGTTGCGTTTGATCCGGCATCGCCGCCCGATGTGCGTATTTCGGCTATCAGCGCCGCGTCGGTATCGCTTCTGCGCGGGCTCGACGTCTGGGATGCGATTCAGGCGATGCGCGTGCATGCCTGGCGTCGTCTGGAGACCTGGGAGTGGCAAAACGCGCACGTGGTATTTGATGCCGCTGAGCTGAAGTTGCCGCAGTTGGGTTATATGGTAGAGAACAACGTCTTACAGCTGGCGCTGTGGCAGGTGCTTGAGGCACATCCGCAGGTCACGCTGAAAACGGGTCAAACCCTCAGCGCAATGACGATGGTCGCCGGGCGACGTGTAGTGACGCTGGCAGAAGGCGAAACGTTGTCCGCACGTCTGGTGATTGGTGCGGACGGCGCATTTTCCCAGGTACGTCAGATGGCTGGCATTGGCACACATGGCTGGCAATATCCGCAATCCTGCATGCTGATCACCGTACAGTGCGAGAACGATCCGGGCGACAGCACCTGGCAGCAGTTTTCACCTACCGGGCCGCGCGCGTTTTTACCGCTCTTTGAACACTGGGCATCGCTGGTGTGGTATGACACGCCAGCACGGATTCGCCAGTTGCAGACGCTCACCATGACGCAGCTGCAACAGGAAATTCATACTCATTTTCCGCAGCGTTTAGGACATGTCACGCCGGTTGCCGCGGGTTCGTTCCCACTGACACGTCGCCATGCGTTGCAATATATCCAGCCGGGGCTGGCGCTGGTGGGCGATGCGGCGCATACCATTCATCCGCTGGCGGGGCAGGGAGTGAATCTGGGCTATCGTGATATGGATGCGCTGATTGACGTGCTGGCGAATGCGCGCGGTTATGCCGAAGATTGGGCCAGTGAAACGGTGCTGAAGCGCTATCAGGCGCGCCGTCGTGCGGATAATCTGCTGATGCAGTCCGGGATGGATCTCTTCTATGCCGGCTTTAGCAACGATCTCAGCCCGCTGAAAGTGGTGCGGAATCTCGGGCTGATGGCCGCCCAGCGCGCAGGCGTGTTAAAACGTCAGGCGCTGAAGTATGCGTTAGGCGTGTAGCGCACGGGCTATACAAGGCGCGAAAAAAGCGTGACGCGTTTCTTCCCCTTTTTCACAAAACCCTGATACCAGAGACTTCCACTCTCGGTCATCAGGGTTTCGCACTGCCAGTTACCGGCCGCAATGAGATAAAGCGTCCAGAGATTACGACTCATTTTATACACGATAAACATCAGTACTATAGCGGCGAGTGACTCTTTCATAGAGGGCTCAGGGGAAGGGGCATATTCAAGTACCAGAATGGCAATAGTGATGCATTGAATTATAAGTTTGCCTGTGATGCCCGACATAAAAAATGCTTTGAGTCTTTGAGGGGACCAGAAACAGGGATTTTTTAATACCTGAAGCCGCTCCTGGGCTGGAAAACCATGAATGTATTGTGTCCAGTGTAAATCGGCGGTGATCATTAGCGCCGTGCCGGCTTCGCTGAGCCGATGTAATCGCATGGATATGATGACGGGAAAAATGATACCGATAAAAAAAACGTAAAATACGGGCGCAGAGATACCGTAGTTTGCAAGAATGATGCAAATTAGCGCCACAAGACAAATGACAACTTTTTGCAGAAAGGGAGAGTAAAGATCAGCGTCCATTGCTAAATCCATTAGCTGTGAAAGCGGGCAATGTATCACCAGGCGCTGACGGCTTCTACGGGGCGGGATTTTTTTCGGATTTCATAAAACAAAAAAGCCCGCCGAAGCGAGCTTTTTTGTTTTATGTGGCTGGGGTACGAGGATTCGAACCTCGGAATGCCGGAATCAGAATCCGGTGCCTTACCGCTTGGCGATACCCCAACAGGGCGCGTTCACAATCTGAACGTCTTTTAAATATGGCTGGGGTACGAGGATTCGAACCTCGGAATGCTGGTATCAGAAACCAGAGCCTTACCGCTTGGCGATACCCCAACAATTCTTGCTAATTTACCGAAGTGATCGATAAATTTCTAATTTGGTGGCTACGACGGGATTCGAACCTGTGACCCCATCATTATGAGTGATGTGCTCTAACCAACTGAGCTACGTAGCCAATTTACTGCTTTCTTCGATGGCTGGGGTACCTGGATTCGAACCAGGGAATGCCGGTATCAAAAACCGGTGCCTTACCGCTTGGCGATACCCCAATACCGTCGCGGTTAACCGCAAATATCGAAGAAAAAATGGCTGGGGTACCTGGATTCGAACCAGGGAATGCCGGTATCAAAAACCGGTGCCTTACCGCTTGGCGATACCCCATCCGTGCAACGCTTACTGGTGAATGGTGCGGGAGGCGAGACTTGAACTCGCACACCTTGCGGCGCCAGAACCTAAATCTGGTGCGTCTACCAATTTCGCCACTCCCGCAAAAAAAGATGGTGGCTACGACGGGATTCGAACCTGTGACCCCATCATTATGAGTGATGTGCTCTAACCAACTGAGCTACGTAGCCATCTTTTTTTCGCGTTACCTTATCGGCGTTGCGGGGCGCATTATGCGTATTGAGCCTTGTAGCGTCAACCTCTTTTTCACGGAAAATTGCCGGAATGTGACTGTTTGGTTAGGTTGCGAACAGCGTGATGGAATATTCGGCAAAAATTGGTTGCTTCGTGTTTTTATCCACGGCATGAAGCTGTTATTTCAGTGTAAAGGATGAAATTCGGATTCCATCAATAGTGTTGATAAATTGCTCTGTGAAATACTAACGCCGCCAAATTTGTCAGGGCAGGAAGCCTTGCGCCTGTACATTTGTCACGACCATGAGGGGAACTCCCCATCGCTACATTATTGAGGGAATAGTATGTTGCGTTTGATAACCGCTTTTTTAGGTGTTTTTTTCCTGATGCAGTCCGCGTTTGCCGATCAGGCTCGGCCGGAAACCAGCAAATATGTGCAGGCTTATCGCGGGCAAGAAGGTGCCGTTGTCTGGCTGATGCGCATTGGGCCACGCGAAGCGAATGAAGCGTTAGTGCAGGTTTCGCATGTCGATAACGACATTGACGGGCGTATTTTCCGCTGCAAAGTTCAAATTACGCGAGACGGTGAGAAAAGCTATACCGCTGAAATAAAAGGGAAACCGTTTGAACTGGTGCGCATTAAAGAAGGCAGCGGTAACCTCTATATTCCCGATGAGCAATCCAACGGGTGGATCAACTATAGCGAGGAACTTTCTAACGGATCGGGTGCTAACGCGGAACATTTCCTGACAGCGTACCTGGAACAGGATACGAAAAAACAGTAATAAAAAACCCCGGCTTGTGGGCCGGGGCATTTCACAAAACGCTGTTATTTGTAGGCTGACTGGTGAACGCCCACCGCGCGACCAGACGGATCGTCCATGGTTTTGAACGCTTCATCCCACTCAATCGCTTTCGCAGAAGAGCACGCGACTGACGGGCCGCCCGGCACGCATTCCGCTGCGCTTGGCACCGGGAACAACTCTTCGAAGATTTCGCGGTACAGGTAACCCTCTTTAGAGCCCGGCGTGTTGTAGGGGAAGCGGAAGTGTGCGGTTTCCAGCTGCTGGTCGGTAACCTGTTTCGCCGCCACTTCTTTCAGTGTGTCAATCCAGCTGTAGCCTACGCCATCAGAGAACTGCTCTTTCTGGCGCCATGCCACGCTTGCCGGCAGGTAGGATTCAAAACATTCACGCAGAACGTGTTTTTCCATTTTGCCGTTGCCGCACATTTTATCCTGCGGGTTAATACGCATCGCCACGTCGAGGAATTTTTTATCCAGGAACGGTACGCGTGCTTCCACGCCCCAGGCCGACATTGCTTTGTTGGCGCGTGCACAGTCGTACATGTGCAGTGCCTGCAATTTACGTACGGTCTCTTCGTGCAGCTCTTTCGCGTTTGGCGCTTTGTGGAAGTAAAGATAACCGCCAAACACTTCGTCAGAACCTTCGCCAGAGAGCACCATTTTGATACCCATCGCTTTGATTTTGCGCGACATTAAATACATCGGCGTCGAGGCGCGAATGGTCGTTACATCATACGTTTCGATGTGATAGATAACATCACGAATGGCATCCAGACCTTCCTGCACGGTGAAGTGAATTTCATGGTGCACGGTGCCGAGGTGGTTTGCCACTTCCTGCGCGGCTTTCAGGTCAGGAGATCCTTCCAGGCCAACCGCAAAGGAGTGCAGTTGCGGCCACCAGGCTTCGGAGCGTTCCCCATCTTCCACGCGACGTGCGGCGAATTTTTTAGTGATGGCGGAAATCACGGAGGAATCCAGACCACCGGAGAGCAGGACGCCGTAAGGCACGTCAGACATCAGGTGGCTTTTTACGGACTCTTCCAGCGCCTGGCGCAGTTCGTTTTTATCAGTAACGTTGTCTTTCACTGCGTCATAGTCAAACCAGTCACGCTGATAATACTGACGAATTTCGCCATCTTTGCTCCACAGGTAACTGCCAGCCGGGAACTCTTTGATGGTACGGCAAACCGGGGTCAGCGCTTTCATTTCAGAGGCAACATAGAAGTTACCGAATTCGTCGTAACCCATATACAGCGGGATAATGCCGATGTGGTCGCGGCCAATCAGGTAGGCGTCTTTTTCGCTATCGTAGAGCGCGAAGGCAAACATCCCCTGCAAATCGTCAAGGAATTCCGGGCCTTTTTCCTGATACAGCGCGAGGATCACTTCGCAGTCAGAACCGGTCTGAAACTGGTAGCGGTCAGCGTATTCCGCGCGCAGTGCCTGATGGTTATAGATTTCACCGTTCACGGCCAGCGCATGCGTTTTCTTTTCGTTATACAGCGGCTGCGCACCGGCGTTGACGTCAACAATCGACAGACGTTCGTGCGCCAGAATGGCTTTGTCGCACGCATAAATACCGGACCAGTCCGGGCCGCGATGGCGCATCAGGCGGGAGAGCTCAAGCGCTTTTTTACGCAGCTCGCCCGCGTCAGTTTTAATATCCAGTACACCAAAAATCGAACACATAGACTTCTCCGTTAACCCTGTAATGTCGTGAAATTGTTGTGGCTATGGGATAAAAAATGCCGTAAAGCGCGAAAGGGCGCAAGCGTTTTAGGGGCTGAAAAAGAAATAGTGCAACAGGAGTTGTTGGATGCTGAAAAACGGACAGGTATTAACCTACAAAATTGATGATTCGATAATAAAATAGCGGTTTTATTAAATGAATCTATGTTTGCGGGTGTTGCCGGATAAGCGAAGTGTAACCCGGCAACATAAATCTTAAATCACATCGATTTCCGCGACCGACGGATAAATCCACGATGGGCGGAACGGCATGCTGTCGATATCGTCCAGCGTCGAGACGCCAGAGAGCACCAGAATGGTCTCCAGACCGGCCTGGAAGCCCGCCAGAATATCGGTACGCAGGTTATCGCCAACGATCACTGTCTGCTCGGAGTGCGCCTGCATTTTGTTCAGCGCGGCGCGGATAATCCACGGGCTGGGTTTGCCCACGTAGAACGGTTTGCGACCGGAAATTTTTTCGATACCCGCGCACAGTGCGCCGCAGGCCGGGTAAAAACCGCGACCGTGGGTGTCCGGGTTGGTGGCAATAAAGCGTGCGCCGTTGGCGACGAAGAAGGCCGCTTTATGCATCATTTCCCAGTTATAGGAGCGGGTTTCGCCCACAATTACGAAATCCGGGTTCACATCGGTAATGGTAAAACCGGCTTTGTAGAGTTCGTGGATCAGCGCGCCTTCGCCAACAACGTAGGCTTTTTTCCCTTCCTGACGACGCAGGAAATCCGCGGTTGCCATCGCCGAGGTGTAAAACACGCTATCTGGCACGTCTACGCCTGCGGTGGCGAAACGGTTCGCCAGGTCTTGCCCGGTTTGGGAGGGATAGTTGGTCAACAGTACCAGCGGCAGGCCTTTCTCCAGAATTCGAGTTAGAAATTCTGCGGCACCCGGTACGGCCACGTTATCGTGCATCAGCACGCCGTCGATATCACAAATTACATTCTGAATGGTCATGGACTACCTGACATGGTCTGAAAGAGGCGTAATTATACACGGAATTACGCAGGCTGCCTTGCGAGAGGCCGCCTGCGCGCAAGAGGATTAACCTTCCAGCAAATGCTGCAACAGAATGCCGTTGAGCATCGCGCGCTTAACCAGCGCAAACGCGCCAATCGCGGAGCGGTGATCGAGCGTGGAGCGCACCACTGGCAGATTTTTGCGAAACGCTTTCAGCGCCTGGGTGTTAATGCAGCCTTCAATGGCGGGCAGCAGAACACGCTCCGCCTCGGTAATTTCCCCGGCAATGACGATTTTCTGCGGGTTGAACAGGTTAATAGCAATGGCGATGGTTTTACCCAAGTGGCGTCCTACATGCTCAACCACTTCCGTTGCCAGCGCATCGCCTTTATTGGCGGCTTTGCAGATGGTTTTGATATTGCAATCATCCAGCGTCAAACGGCTCTGATAGCCTTGTTCTAACAGGTGACGGACGCGGTGTTCAATCGCGGCGTTGGCGGCAACGGTCTCCAGACAGCCGAAGTTACCGCAGTGGCAACGCTCGCCGAGCGGGTCGACCTGAATATGCCCAATTTCACCGACGTTCCCATTACGGCCAATAAAAATCCGCCCGTTAGAGATGATGCCCGCCCCGGTCCCCCGGTGCACGCGCACCAGAATAGAGTCTTCACAATCCTGACTTGCACCGAAATAGTGCTCCGCCAGCGCAAGGCTGCGAATATCGTGGCCGACAAAACAGGTGACGTTAAAGCGTTTTTCCAGCGCGCCAACCAACCCCCAGTTTTCCACCGCAATGTGCGGCATATAGCGGATCACGCCGCTTTCCGGATCAACCAGACCGGGCAAAATCACGGAAATAGCAATAAGCTCGCGAATTTTGCGCTGGCAGGTTTCTATAAAGGTGGCGATGGTATTGAGCAGCGCGTGTTCCAGGGTTTCCTGAGTGCGTTCTGGAAGCGGATAGTGCTCTTCAGCCACCGCTTTGCTGCTGAGATCGTAAAGGGTGAGCGTCGCGTCGTGACGCCCCAGGCGCACGCCGATAGTGTGGAAATTGCGGGTTTCAGTGACGATAGAGATAGCGCGGCGGCCCCCGGTGGAGGCCTGTTGATCGACTTCTTTAATCAATCCGCGCTCAATAAGCTGACGCGTAATTTTGGTTACGCTGGCGGGAGCAAGCTGGCTCTGTTCGGCGATCTGAATGCGCGAGATTGGCCCATGCTGGTCAATCAGGCGGTAAACGGCCGCACTGTTAAGCTGTTTTACGAGGTCAACATTACCAATTTGAGCTTGTCCGCCTGATGTCATACTTTCGCTTACTCAGTTAACGACCTCGTTACCATTAACGATGGTCTTGGTGATTTTATAATCGCGTGTGAACGCGGTCAGGTTTGCGGTCATGCCCGGGGCAATCTGGCCCAAATGGCTATCGACGCCAATTGCGCGAGCCGGGTAGAGCGTGGCCATGCGCAGCACTTCGTCGAGCGCAATACCGCAGTGCTCAACCAGGTTGCGAACCCCTTCAATCATGGTTAAAGAGGAGCCGCTCAGTGTGCCGTTTTCATCTACGCACAAACCGTTACGGTAGTATATTGTTTTACCAGCAAAAATGAACTGATCAATGTTTGCACCTGCTGGCGCGGTAGCGTCTGTCACCAGACACAATTTTTCACCTTTCAGGTGTTTGGCGTTACGGATGTTGGCGTAGTTGACGTGCAGGCCATCGGCGATGATCCCGCAGTAGACGTCAGCATTGTCAAAAATGGCGCCCGCCAGACCCGGTTCGCGGCCACTGATGTACGGCATCGCGTTATAAAGGTGGGTAGCAAACGTAATGCCCGCACGGAAGCCGGTTTTTGCTTCTTCCAGCGTCGCATTGGAGTGACCGGCAGAGATCACAATGCCTGCGGCAACCAGTTTACGAATTACCTCAGGTTCTACCATTTCCGGCGCCAGGGTGATTTTAGTAATCACATCCGCGTTCTCACACAGGAAGTCGACCAGCGACGCTTCTGGTTTGCGGATATAGGCCGGATTATGTGTGCCTTTTTTAATAATGTTCAGCCACGGCCCTTCGAGATGAAGGCCCAGCGCCTGATTAGGATGTTTGGTCAGGTACTCGCGCATCACGCGCACGCCCTGTTTCATGAGATCGTCGCTGCAGGTAATCAGCGTTGGCAGGTAGCTGGTGCAGCCCGATTTTTCGTTGGCTTTCTGCATGATTTCCAGCGTTTCAACGCTCACGGCTTCTGCCGTATCGTTGAACTGCACGCCGCCGCAGCCATTCAGCTGAACGTCGATAAAACCAGGGGCAATAATGGCGCCGTTGACTGAACGTTGTTCAATATCTGACGGTAATTCTGCCAGCGGGCAGAGGCGTTCGATAAGGCCATTAGCGATAATAATCGCGTGGTCATCCAGAATTTCGCGGCCAGTGTAAATCCGACCATGAGTTAATGCATACATTACGACCCCCGGGTTTCTAAAAAAGCGCCCTGCACATGCCGCAGGGCGATAATACATTACAGACCTTTGATGTTTTCCGCTTCCAGTTCGTTGAAATATTTCAACGTTTTCACTTTCAGCTCCATCGTGGACGGCTCGTCGCACACCATAACGGCTTTCGGATGCAACTGCAGGCAACTGATGGTCCACATGTGGTTGACGTTGCCTTCTACGGCCGCCTGCAGAGCCTGTGCTTTCTGGTTGCCCAGCACCAGAATCATCACTTCTTCTGCGTCCAGCAGGGTGCCCACGCCAACGGTCAGCGCGTATTTTGGAACCAGAGAGACGTCGCCGTCAAAGAAACGGGAGTTCGCCACGCGGGTTTCATGTGTCAGGGTTTTGATACGGGTACGGGAAGCCAGAGAAGACGCCGGTTCGTTAAACGCGATGTGACCATCGTTACCTACACCGCCCATAAACAGGTGGATTTTGCCGTAAGAACGAATTTTTTCTTCATAACGACGGCATTCTGCGTCAATATCTGCGGCGTTACCATTCAGCAAATTAATATTTTCAGCCGGAATATCAACGTGGTCGAAGAAATTACGGTGCATGAAGCTGTGATAGCTTTCCGGATGCTCTTTCGGCAGGCCCACGTATTCGTCCATGTTGAACGTCACAACGTGCTTGAAGCTAACCTGGCCCGCTTTATGCATTTCTACCAGTGCTTTATAGGCAGTCAGCGGTGTGCCGCCAGTCGGCAGACCCAGCACGAACGGACGATCGGCGGTAGGGTTGAACGCGTTGATGCGGTTAACGATATGACGCGCGGCCCATTTGCCCACTTGTTCTGCTGTAGCCAGGGGAATCAGTCTCATTGTTCACCTCTATAGTTAATTTAAAAAGGTCGTGGATTGACGAATGCTTATCTTAAAGCGTAACGCACTTTCACGGTAACAAGGGGTCAATCCGCTTTGATTTTTTGAATGATAAAATAAGTTTTGCGAGTTAGCCAGCAAAAGGGAGGGGGTATAGCGATATTTGGTGACAAAAATCACAAAAAAAGGGTGTTTAATTTGCGATACGAATTAATTTTTCACACACTCCACATGTCAATGAATAATTCGTCGTACTTATCAGTTGTAACACTATAAAAAAACAGCAAAGCGTGAGCCTAACGGGGTCTCATAGGGGGAATAAAGTGAGTATTCTAGGTTATTTACAAAAGGTCGGTCGTGCACTGATGGTGCCGGTCGCCACGCTGCCAGCGGCGGCAATTTTGATGGGGGTTGGTTACTGGATCGACCCTGTTGGTTGGGGGGGCGATAACGCACTCGCCGCGTTCTTCATCAAGTCTGGCTCGGCCATTATTGATAACATGTCCGTCCTGTTTGCCATTGGTGTGGCTTATGGGATGTCCAAAGATAAAGACGGTGCTGCGGCGCTGACCGGCTTTGTGGGCTTCCTTGTGTTGACCACGCTGTGTTCTCCGGCGGCGGTAGCGATGATCCAGAAGATCCCGGCGGACCAGGTTCCGGCGGCGTTCGGTAAGATCAGCAACCAGTTCGTGGGTATTCTGGTCGGTATTATCTCTGCAGAACTCTACAACCGCTTCAGCAGCGTTGAGCTGCCGAAGGCGCTGTCGTTCTTCAGCGGTCGCCGTCTGGTGCCAATTCTGACCTCGTTTGTGATGATCGTGGTCGCTTTTATTCTGATGTACATCTGGCCGGTAATTTTCGACGGTCTGGTGAACTTCGGTGAGCACATTCAGAAACTGGGCTCCGTTGGCGCGGGCGTTTACGCCTTCTTCAACCGTCTGCTGATTCCGGTTGGCCTGCACCACGCCCTGAACTCCGTATTCTGGTTCGACGTGGCGGGCATTAACGACATTCCTAACTTCCTCGGTGGCGCACAGTCTATCGAAGCGGGTAAAGCGGTTGTCGGTATCACCGGTCGTTATCAGGCGGGCTTCTTCCCAATCATGATGTTCGGCCTGCCGGGTGCGGCGCTGGCTATCTATCACTGCGCGCGTCCTGAGAACAAAGCGAAAGTGCTGGGTATCATGATGGCGGGTGCCTTCGCGGCATTCTTCACCGGGATCACCGAGCCGCTGGAATTCTCCTTCATGTTTGTGGCGCCGGTACTGTACGTGATCCACGCTTTCCTGACCGGTATCTCTGTATTTATCGCGGCCAGCATGCAGTGGATTGCCGGTTTCGGCTTCAGCGCAGGTCTGGTGGATATGGTGCTGTCGTCGCGTAACCCGCTGGCGACACACTGGTGGATGCTTATCCCGCAGGGCCTGGTGTTCTTCGTTATCTACTATGTGGTGTTCCGTTTCACCATCACCAAATTCAACCTGATGACCCCGGGTCGTGAGCTGGCGGTTGCCGGTAGCGAAGCGGATGGTCAGGATACGAATGTAGGTAGCGATAAAGAGCAGGATGTTTCCGGCCTGGCGCGTCAGTACATCGCCGCAATTGGCGGTTCTGACAACCTGACCGGTATTGATGCCTGTATCACCCGTCTGCGTCTGAACGTGAAAGACTCTTCTCTGGTGAACGACGCAATGGCGAAACGTCTGGGTGCATCCGGTGTGATTCGCCTGAACAAAACCAGCGTGCAGATTATCGTTGGCTTCGTGGCAGAGAAAATCGCCAACGCGATGAAAACCACCGGCCCGGTTGCGGCGGCAGAAGCCACTGCGGCACCGGCAGCAGCGCCTGCGGCCAAGCCACAGGCTGTGCCGAACAACAGCACGGTGATTGCCGAGCTGGTTTCCCCGGTAACTGGTGAAGTAGTGGCGCTGGAAGCGGTGCCAGACGAAGCCTTTGCCAGCAAAGCGGTAGGCGACGGCGTAGCGGTTAAACCAACGGATAAAACCGTGGTTTCCCCGGCGGCGGGCACCATCGTGAAAATCTTCAACACTAACCATGCATTCTGCCTGGAAACCGAGAAAGGCGCGGAGATCGTTGTCCACATGGGGATCGATACCGTTGCGCTGAACGGCCACGGCTTTACTCGCCTGGTGGAAGAGGGTGCGGAAGTGAAAGCAGGTCAGCCGGTTCTGGAAATGGATCTCGACTACCTGAACGCCAATGCGCGTTCAATGATTAGCCCGGTCGTTTGTAGCAACATTGACGACTTCAGCGGCCTGGTGATTAAGGCGCAGGGTCATGTCGTTGCGGGGCAAACAGCGCTGTATGAAATTAAAGGTAAATAATCGCTCCTGAGTTCGCGATTGCCTTAAGCGGCGGGGACTTTCCTCCGCCGCTTTTTTTTGCAGCAAATGATCCCCATATTCCTCTTCAAAGACGCATTTTCTGTAAGTTAAGGGTTGTCTCTGCGTCCGGCTTATAAGATCATACGCAGTTATACGTTATTTACGCTTTTGAGGAATCCACGATGAGTGAGGCTGAAGCCCGCCCGAGTAACTTTATTCGTCAGATCATCGATGAAGATCTGGCCAGTGGGAAGCACACCACAGTCCATACCCGTTTTCCGCCTGAGCCGAACGGTTATCTGCACATCGGCCATGCGAAATCGATCTGCCTGAACTTTGGCGTCGCGCAGGACTATCAGGGCCTGTGCAACCTGCGTTTTGATGACACTAACCCGGTAAAAGAAGATATCGAATACGTCGAGTCTATCAAGCACGACGTCGAGTGGTTAGGTTTTCACTGGGCCGGTGATATTCACTACTCCTCAGACTATTTTGATCAACTGCACCAGTACGCCGTTGAACTGATCAACAAAGGCCTGGCCTATGTTGATGAACTGTCGCCGGAAGAGATCCGCGAATACCGCGGCACTCTGACTGCGCCGGGTAAAAACAGCCCGTTCCGCGACCGTAGCGTCGAAGAAAACCTGGCGCTGTTCGAGAAAATGCGTACCGGCGGTTTTGAAGAAGGTAAAGCCTGCCTGCGCGCGAAAATCGACATGGCGTCGCCGTTCATCGTCATGCGCGATCCGGTGCTGTACCGTATTAAATTTGCCGATCACCACCAGACTGGCAACAAGTGGTGCATCTACCCGATGTACGACTTCACCCATTGCATCAGCGATGCGCTGGAAGGCATTACGCACTCCCTGTGTACCCTGGAATTCCAGGACAACCGTCGCCTATATGACTGGGTTCTCGATAACATCTCTATTCCGGTTCATCCGCGCCAGTACGAATTCTCGCGCCTGAATCTGGAATACACCGTGATGTCCAAGCGTAAGCTGAACCAGCTTGTCATGGAAAAACACGTTGAAGGCTGGGATGACCCGCGTATGCCGACCATCTCTGGTCTGCGTCGTCGTGGTTACACCGCTGCAGCTATCCGTGAGTTCTGCAAACGCATCGGCGTGACCAAGCAGGACAACACCATTGAGATGGCGTCGCTGGAATCCTGCATTCGTGAAGATCTCAACGAAAATGCCCCGCGCGCAATGGCGGTTATCGATCCGGTGAAACTGGTTATCGAAAACTATCAGGGTGAAGGCGAAATGGTCACCATGCCGAACCATCCGAACAAACCGGAAATGGGCAGCCGTGAAGTACCGTTTAGCGGTGAAATCTGGATCGATCGCGCTGACTTCCGCGAAGAAGCCAATAAACAGTACAAGCGTCTGGTGATGGGTAAAGAAGTGCGTCTGCGCAATGCTTATGTGATTAAAGCAGAACGCGTAGAGAAAGATGCAGAAGGCAATATCACCACCATCTTCTGTACTTACGATGCCGATACCCTGAGCAAAGACCCGGCTGATGGCCGTAAAGTAAAAGGTGTTATCCACTGGGTGAGTGCGGCACACGCGCTGCCGGTTGAAATCCGCCTGTATGACCGTCTGTTCAGCGTGCCGAACCCAGGTGCGGCAGATGACTTCCTGTCGGTGATGAACCCGGATTCGCTGGTTATCAAGCAGGGCTTTGCTGAACCGTCTCTGAAAGCTGCTGTTGCCGGTAAAGCGTATCAGTTCGAGCGCGAAGGCTACTTCTGCCTCGACAGCCGCTACGCTACCGCAGAAAAACTGGTGTTCAACCGCACCGTTGGGCTGCGTGATACCTGGGCGAAAGCGGGCGAATAATCCCTTGTTTGTGAAAAACGCCGCTCACGCGGCGTTTTTTTGTCTCATATTCGCGATGCGAATTAATCTTTTTTATCCAGCCATCACCCGTTTGCATCATTTCGCCCGGATACATCCTCGCAACCTGTGCTATTAACATTTTCCCCTGATGAGATAAGGCATTGCGCCGCTTAATGTTAATAAATCGCATTTGTTACAAGACGCAACGAAATATGTGCGCTTTGTCATAGTCCTGCGTTTTGCTTGCGAAAAAGGATTGATAATTCGCGTCGCGAAAAATAATCTAATCCTGTAGCAAAAGGTGCTTTTCACTACGCTACTTTTTTATCTGTTTTTTATTTTTAGCCTCTGCTTTGCAGCGGCATTTTAAAAGTCAAAGAGGATACACATATGCGTACGTTCAGTGGCAAACGTAGTACGCTGGCGCTGGCTATTGCCGGTGTCACAGCAATGTCGGGCCTGGTGGTTGTTCCCCAGGCGAGTGCAGCAGGCTTTATCGATGACTCTACGTTAACGGGCGGCATCTATTACTGGCAGCGTGAGCGTGACCGTAAAGATGTGACCGACAACGACAAATATAAAACCAACCTTTCTCACTCTACCTGGAACGCCAACCTCGATTTCCAGTCCGGCTATGCTGCTGATATGTTCGGCCTCGATATTGCGGCGTTTACCGCTATCGAAATGGCGGAATCCTCAGAAAGTGGTCACCCGAACGAAATTGCGTTCTCGTCTAAAAATAAAGGCTACTCGGAAGATTACTCCGGCGATAAAAGCGGTGTGAGCCTTTATAAAGCCGCGGCGAAATTTAAATACGGCCCGGTTTGGGCGCGTGGTGGTTATATCCAGCCGACCGGCCAAACATTGTTAGCGCCGCACTGGAGCTTTATGCCGGGTACTTATCAGGGCGCAGAAGCCGGGGCGAACTTTGATTTTGACGACGCTGGCGCGCTGAGCTTCTCCTACATGTGGACCAATGAATATAAGGCCCCATGGCATATCGAAATGGATAATTTCTACCAGAACGATAAGCGCACGAAAGTCGATTATCTGCACTCCATCGGTATGAAATATGACTTCAAAAATGACCTGGTGCTGGAAGCGGCATTTGGTCAGGCGGAAGGCTATGTCGATCAATACTTCGCCAAAGCCAGCTACAAATTTGATATCGCCGGTAGCCCGCTGTCTACCAGCTATCAGTTCTACGGTACTCGCGATAAAGTAGACGATCGCAGCGTAAACGACATTTACGACGGCACTGCCTGGCTGCAGGCACTCACCTTCGGTTACAAAGTGGGTCAGGTTGACCTGCGCCTGGAAGGGACCTGGGTTAAGGCAGAAGGCCAGCAGGGCTTCTTCTTACAGCGTATGACCCCAACCTACGCCTCCTCAAACGGTCGTCTGGATATCTGGTGGGATAACCGTTCTGACTTCAACGCCAACGGCGAAAAAGCGGTGTTCTTCGGCGCGATGTATGACCTGAAGAACTGGAACCTGCCGGGCTGGGCTGTGGGCGCATCATACGTTTACGCCTGGGATGCCAAACCGTCTACCTGGCAGATCAACCCGGACGCGTACTACGACAAAAACAAAACTATCGAAGAGTCTTCTTACAGCTTTGACGTGGCGTACACCGTACAGGAAGGCCGCGCGAAAGGCACCCTGTTCAAATTGCACTTCACCCAGTACGACAACCACTCCGATATCCCGAGCTGGAGCGGCGGTTACGGCAACATCTTCCAGGATGAGCGCGACGTGAAATTCATGGTTATCGCACCGTTCACCATCTTCTGATAAGCATACCGGCGGGCCACAGCGCCCGCCGTGTCGTATAAGGCTAATAATATGAAAAAAACAGTGATGATTGCTGCGCTGGTCGCGACGCTGGCAGGTTGCGCCCAGTCTGAAGCACCGAAAGAAGATACGCGTTTAAAAGATGCCTATAGTGCCTGTATCAACACCGCGGAAGGCTCGCCGGAAAAAATCGAAGCCTGCCAGCAGGTGCTGAACGTGCTGAAGCAGGAGAAGGCGCATCAGCAGTTTGCTAATCAGGAAACTGTGCGGGTAAGCGATTACCAGGCGTGCATTCTGGCGAGAAAAACCGGTAACGATCAGGCTGTGAAGAAAGATTGCGGGTTAATCTGGCAGGAAATTCGCAGTAATAATACTCCCCGTTAAGATAACGTGCCCGATAAGCTTGCTTGTCGGGCACGGCTGCATGAATGTGCAAACTAAGCGGGTATCAACATTATCGTATTCCCAGGTCGAAGCGATAAGACGAATTGTCCTGCCTCATCGGTGTGCCATTGAAGGTGACTGAAATCGATTACGGCACACTCCGGACCACCGTTTTGTAACGCCTCGCTACCGACGCCAACGCAGTACGTACCCGCGCTGACAGCGGAGGTGATCCCGCTGTGGGAATCTTCAAAAACTAATGCCTTATCTGGTGTGATCCCCAGCCGCGTTGCCGCCAATAAATAGGGATCAGGCCACGGTTTTCCTCTTTCGACGTCATCACGTTCGACAACGGTTGAAATAGCATCGTCTGCGCCCAGCATATGAATGACACGATCGATTTTCTTGCGCCAGCCGCTGGTGACGATACCGATTGTGATCCCTGCATGGTGTAGGGCTGTAATAAACTCGGCAACGCCCTTAATGGGATCGTAATCTGCATTATTTTCTGCATCGATAATGTACTGCTGAACGAACGCCTGATCTTGCAGGGAAAGATCGTTGAATAATGCGTGAATCGTATGTGGCCCCGGCTGACCATGAATGTGCCGGGCAATATCCGCATCGCTGATATCCCGGTTATAAAGCTTGCCTGCCTCCCTCCATGCCTTTTCAATCACGAGGTTAGAATCGATCAACACGCCATCCATATCAAAAAGGACAGCAGTCAGTACGGGCATCGCTTGAGTCATTTTTCCCCCTGTATCTTCTGAAAACATCCTGTGACTTTTTATGGATAATCGGTTGAAACAGAGGCTATGTATAATGCTATTTTTTCGCGCAGGGATAAAAAACGGGAATGGAAAATCGCCGACTACAGGCATTTGTTACGCTCGCGGAGCAGGGGAATTACCATGCCGCTGCAGATGCGTTGTGTATCACTCAGCCTGCGTTAAGCAAACAGATCCAGGCGTTGGAGCACGATTTGAATTTGGTGCTTTTTACCCGCGGACGTCATGGCGCAACGTTGACACCTCAGGGAAAATTGTTCTATCCCGAGGCGTGCGAATTTCTGGTGCGTTACCGCGAATTGCGGAAATTTGCCGGGGATATCAAACGGGGGGCGACAGCCAAACTCGCCCTCGGGTTTGGGCTATCGACATATTCTCTTACGCCGCAATGGATTAATACTTTTCAGGCGCGTTTTCCTGATGTCACCGTCTCGCTCAACAACATTCCTTCAAGTGTGCAGTGCCGAATGCTGCTCGAAGGAGCGCTGCATATTGGTTTCTTGCGGCTGCCCGTTCTGCCGCCTCTGTCACATTTTGTGATTAAACAGGAGCGTCTGGTGCTTGCCGTTCCCGCGAATGCGTCTGTAAAAGAAGGGTTACATCATCTTGTTGAACACTATCCGTTATTACGACTGAGTACGCACGCCGCGCCGTGTCTGGCTGAGCAGGTTCGCATCATCCTCGCCGAGCAGTTTCCCGATGTGCATGCGGTATCCGTTTCCGACGATATGCATTCTTTACTGGCGCTGATCGGTGGCGGTAACGGTATTGCCTTTTTGCCTGAGAGTATCTGTAACGTTCTGCCCGCCGGGGTAAAAATGGTCGAACTGGCTAATGTCAAAGTGGGGTGGGAAATTGCGATGGCCTGGGATCCTACGCGAGAGCATGAAGGACGGGACAATTTTCTGCGGATGGTGATGGAAATGAAGCCATAGACCACCATAAAAAACCAGCCCGTAAGCTGGTTTTGTCATTTCAGTGTGAAAATTACTTCTCTACGCCATCGTGCGCGTGTTCATCTTCGCGGCAATCGCCTTCAGCGCAGTGACCATACAGGTACAGGCTGTGGTTGGTTAAGCGGATACCGTGTTTTGCGGCAATTTCACGCTGGCGAGCTTCGATGGAATCATCGCTGAATTCGATAACCTTGCCGCAGTCGAGGCAGATCAGGTGATCGTGATGGTGTTGTTGAGTCAGTTCGAAAACGGACTTACCGCCTTCAAAATTATGGCGCGTTACGATGCCCGCATCATCAAACTGGTTCAGAACACGATAGACGGTCGCCAGACCAATCTCTTCACCCATGTCGATCAGGCGTTTATATAAGTCTTCCGCGCTGACATGGTGATTGTCTGGTTCCTGAAGCACTTCCAGGATCTTTAACCGGGGAAGTGTGACTTTCAGGCCAGCCTTCTTTAATGCGGTATTGTTGTCAGTCATGCGGAATCTGTCCTGTTGCTAAACGATTGACTTCCAAACGCGGAAGTATCACAGAGAGTGCACCGAGTGTAATGCGTCTCATTATAGAATGACGCCTTCTAAATGAAAACAGCAAGACCCAGGCGAATAAAGATTTCGAAAACGAGGCTTGACCAGCAAACTCGCTAAATTCAGAAGATATTGTACAGATTTGCGCTCAAAAGTTAAAAAATTGTAGCTATTATTTTGATTGCTTTTACCTATTAATGCGGTGTGATTTAACAATCACACCGCAACAAACATCAGGCGTTTTTGATCTCTTCCAGATGCAGCTCTTCGGAGACCTGTTTAACCCATTTTTCTACACGTTCAGCGGTCAGTTCCGGCTGACGATCTTCATCAATAGCCAGACCCACGAAGTGATCGTCATCAGCCAGGCCTTTAGAGGCCTCGAAGTGGTAACCGGCTGTTGGCCAATGGCCGACGATGGTTGCACCGCGCGGTTCAATGATGTCGCGAATAGTGCCCAGCGCATCACAGAAGTATTCCGCATAGTCTTCCTGGTCGCCGCAGCCGAACAGTGCAACCAGTTTGCCATTGAAATCAACTTCTTCCAGCGTCGGGAAGAAATCATCCCAGTCGCACTGCGCTTCACCGTAGTACCAGGTAGGGATACCCAGCAGCAGAATGTCGAATGCAGCCAGGTCTTCTTTGCTGCTCTTGGCAATGTCATGCACGTCGGCAACGTCTTTACCAAGCTGTTTCTGAATCATTTTTGCGATATTTTCGGTATTGCCGGTGTCGCTACCAAAGAAAATGCCAACGATTGCCATGAGTTAAATAACCTCTTGAAACTTAATGATATGGTGGTGGCGTATTGCCCACAGATAAGGGCAATCATAGCAGAACAGAGAAGGGTGCGGAATCAGCAATCGTACCGGACTGCACACTCTGCTACATGAAAGCGGGATTTTATGAAATTTTCAGAGCTTTTCCTGCGCGCGAAGCAGGGCTAACTGGCTCATCAGAATCTCTTCGATAAGCTCACTGCGACTCATATCGCGCGCGGTTGCCAGTTCGTTCAGGGCATCTACCGCATCGCTATTGAGTTTCAGTTCGACACGCTTCAGGCCGCGAACTTTATCGCGTTTTAATTGATTACGCTTATTGATGCGCAGCTGTTCGTCACGCGAAAGCGGATTGGTTTTGGGTCTTCCCGGCCGACGCTCATTTGCGAACAAATCAATTGTCGTGCGGTCCGTTTGTTCTTTTGCCATGGTTCAGAGTGACTTCGGGGAAACAAGCTACCGGGAAACGCCCGGTGCAGACAGCGCGCAATCATACATCACCGCAACCGACACGCCAACGACCACGGCCATAATGGCGCGCGGTCGTTGAGTTTTTAATCAGTCTGCTAAATATCGACGAATAGCGCGCAGCACCGCGTCCGGTTTTTCTGCATGCACCCAGTGACCAGCGCCTGCAATGACGTGTGCGCGTGCCTGCGGGAATTGCGAGAGCAGGTCGTCACGGTAAGTTTCGGTAACATAAGGGGAATTTCCGCCGGGGATAAACAGTGCCGGATGATCCCACGCCGGAATCGTCTCCCAGCCGACGATGTGCGGGTACTGATCCCACAGGACCGGTACGTTGAAGCGCCACTCGCCGTCGACAAACGACTTCAGCAGAAATTGAATCACGCCTTCTTCGGCTAAATATTCGCGCATCACGGTTGCAGCCTGCTGGCGCGAGGAGACCCCCGCGCTGGTGACCGCGTTAATTGCCGCAAAAATCTCATCGTGTCGTCGCACCTGGTAGTCCACCGGCGCGATATCAATGGCGACCAGATTATCGATGCGTTCCGGGGCCAGCGCGGTCAGGGCCATCACCGCTTTGCCGCCCATCGAGTGACCAATCACCGTGGCTTTCTCGATGTTATGGGCGTCGAGGGTATCCAGCAGATCCTGGGCCATCGCCGGGTAGGTCATTTCGTTTGCTCGCGGAGAAAGACCATGGTTACGCATATCCACTTGCAGAATATCGTGGTCGGTCACCAGGTCGCGCGCCAGCACGCCGAGGTTGTCCAGGCTGCCAAAAAGGCCGTGAACGAGCAGAATGGGGGAATTATTGTGCAGGTTTTGTGCAGTTTGCGCTCGGGTATTCAATTTCATAGCAAAGTTCTTTTTTTCGCTCTGTCGGGTTAGGGTATTATGTTGGACATTCTCACGTTCAGGGGCAAGATACGATTTTTATCCCATTTTTGCCGCTATCCTGGTATGACGCTATCCGCTGTTGGGTTTTGAACATATAATCCCAGCAACTTGTATTCAGAAAAATAATTGCACTGGATTAAGATGAAAACGATCGAAGTTGATGACGAACTCTATCGCTATATTGCCGCCCACACACTGCACATTGGCGAGAGCGCATCTGACATTTTACGGCGGATGCTGAAGTTTACCGCCGCATCACAACCTGTTGTTGCTGCTCCGGTTGCCAAAACTGAAGTTGCGCCTGCTCAGGTTGCTCCAGTTGCCGAGGTAAAACCGGTTAAAACCGCGAAAGACAAAGTTCGTGCTATGCGTGAACTGCTGCTCTCTGACGAATACGCTGAGCAGAAAAAAGCCGTCAATCGCTTTATGCTGATCCTGACGACGCTCTACAAACTGGATAACAACGCGTTTGCCGAGGCGACGGAATCGCTTCACGGGCGTACGCGTGTCTACTTTGCCGCCAATGAGCAAACCCTGCTGAAAAACGGTAATCAGACTAAACCGAAACAGGTACCGGAAACCCCATATTGGGTGATTACGAATACCAACAACGGTCGTAAATGCAGTATGGTGGAACACATTATGCAATTTATGCAGTTCCCCGCTGAATTAATCGAAAAGGTATGCGGCACAATCTAACCCTTGCATAAGAAGGATCAAGCAATGGCAATCCATAACCGTGCGGGCCAACCTGCACAACAGAGTGATTTGATTAACGTCGCCCAACTGACGTCTCAGTACTACGTGCTGAAACCGGAAGTGGGTAACGCAGAGCATGCAGTGAAGTTCGGTACTTCCGGACACCGTGGTAGTGCGGCGCGCCAGAGTTTTAATGAACCTCATATTCTGGCGATCGCGCAGGCTATCGCCGAAGATCGTGCGAAAAACGGCATTACCGGTCCTTGCTTCGTCGGTAAAGATACCCACGCGCTCTCTGAACCGGCGTTTATCTCGGTGCTCGAAGTGCTCGCGGCAAACGGTGTGGATGTCATTGTGCAGGAAAATAACGGCTTTACGCCGACGCCTGCTGTGTCGAATGCGATTCTGGTCCACAACAAAAAGGGTGGCCCACTGGCTGACGGTATTGTGATTACGCCGTCTCACAACCCGCCGGAAGATGGCGGTATCAAATACAACCCGCCTAACGGTGGCCCGGCCGATACTAACGTCACCAAAGTAGTGGAAGATCGCGCCAATGCGCTGTTGGCCGATGGCCTGAAAGGCGTAAAACGTATTTCTCTGGAAGCCGCGCTGGCGTCCGGTCATGTGAAAGAGATGGACCTGGTTCAGCCGTTCATCGAAGGGCTGGCGGATATCGTCGATATGGCGGCTATCCAGAAAGCGGGCCTGACGCTGGGCGTCGATCCGCTGGGGGGTTCCGGTATCGAATACTGGAAACGTATCGGCGAATACTACAAGCTGAATCTGACCATCGTTAACGACCAGGTTGACCAGACTTTCCGCTTTATGCATCTCGACAAAGATGGCGCAATCCGCATGGACTGCTCCTCCGAGTGCGCGATGGCGGGCCTGCTGGCGCTGCGCGATAAGTTTGACCTCGCGTTCGCCAACGACCCGGACTACGACCGTCACGGTATCGTCACGCCTGCGGGCCTGATGAATCCGAACCACTATCTGGCGGTTGCCATCAACTACCTGTTCCAGCACCGTCCGCAGTGGGGCAAAGACGTCGCCGTAGGTAAAACGCTGGTGTCTTCCGCAATGATCGACCGTGTAGTTAACGATCTGGGCCGCAAGCTGGTGGAAGTACCGGTGGGCTTCAAATGGTTCGTGGATGGCCTGTTTGACGGCAGCTTCGGTTTTGGCGGCGAAGAGAGCGCCGGGGCTTCTTTCCTGCGCTTCGATGGTACCCCATGGTCCACCGATAAAGACGGCATCATCATGTGCCTGCTGGCAGCGGAAATCACCGCCGTTACAGGTAAGAACCCGCAAGAGCATTACAACGAACTGGCAAAACGCTTCGGTGCGCCAAGCTACAACCGTTTGCAGGCGGGGGCGACGTCTGCGCAGAAAGCGGCATTGTCTAAACTCTCCCCAGAGATGGTGAGCGCCAGCACGCTGGCAGGCGATCCGATCACCGCACGTCTGACGGCGGCACCGGGTAACGGCGCATCCATCGGCGGTCTGAAAGTGATGACCGACAACGGCTGGTTCGCCGCACGTCCGTCAGGCACGGAAGACGCGTATAAAATCTACTGCGAAAGCTTCCTCGGCGAAGAACACCGCAAGCAGATTGAGAAAGAAGCGGTTGAGATTGTCAGTGAAGTGCTGAAAAACGCGTAAAAGCGAAGAAATAAAAAAGGAGCCGCAAGGCTCCTTTTTTATTGGTGACTGATTACAAACGCAACATTGCCTGATGCGCTACGCTTATCAGGCCTACAGGGTTATGCAATATAGTGAATTTGCACTATTTTGTTGGCCGGATAAGGCGTTTACGCCGCATCCGGCATGAGCAAAGCGCACTTTGTCAGTCATCTAAAGGAGCCGAAAGGCTCCTTTTATAATGGCGTGTCGTGCAATTAACTCTCTTTAATCACGTAACACCACACCTCTTTGCGGCCGTCATGTTCCTGGATATAAACCCCCTGTAATTCTGGCGCGAAGCCCGGCAGCAGATTGATACCTTCTTCCAGCGCGGCAAAATAGTTCAGCACCGCGCCACCCCAAATTTCGCCAGGTACGACGCACAACACGCCCGGTGGGTAAGGAAGTGCGCCTTCAGCCGCAATGCGTCCCTCGGCATTACGCAGAGACACTAAATCCACCTGCCCACGAAGATAGGCATAGTTGGCTTCCTGAGGGCTCATTACCACGCGCGGTAGATGGGCTTTGCGGAACATCTCCTTTTGCAGTTGTTTAACGTTATTACGGGCGTAGAGATCGTGCATTTCCTGGCAGAGCTGGCGTAGGGTATATCCGAAGTAACGCTGCTGATGCTGTTTGTACAGGCACGGTAATACGTCAGCAAGCGGAGCATCTTCCTCAAGTAATTGTTCAAAACGCTCCAGCAGTGCAACCAGTTGTTGCAGTTTTGGCAGGTCTTCTGCTGGCGTCATCAGGAACAAAATCGAGTTCAGGTCGCATTTTTCCGGTACAACGTGATTTTCACGCAAGAAGTTCGCCAGAATGGTCGCCGGTACGCCAAACGCTTCGTACTCGCCGGTTTGTGTGTTGATACCCGGCGTGGTGAGCAGCAGTTTGCAGGGGTCAACAAAGTACTGATGATCGGCATAGCCTTCAAAGGCGTGCCAGCGTTCACCGGGTACAAAATGGAAGAAACGCAGATCGTTGGCGATAACGTCAGTATCCCAGCTTTGCCATGGCTTAGAGTCGATTGTCTGTGGCACAAACGGGCGAATGTGGCGGCAACGGCTAAGAATCAATTTGCGCGCTTCGATGCCATTTTTCACGCAATCCATCCACATTTTTTTCCCACTTTCACCTTTGTGCATCTGCGCGTTGACGTCCAGTGCTGCGAACAGTGGATAGAACGGGCTGGTGGAAGCATGCATCATAAAGGCGTTGTTCAGGCGTTTATGTGGAACGTAGCGCGGCTGCCCTTTAATGTGGCTGTCTTTTTTGTGAATTTGCGATGTTTGTGAGAACCCGGCCTGTTGTTTATGCACCGACTGAGTTACCAGTATCCCCGGGTCATTTTCGTTGAGCTTAAGCAGCAGCGGCGAGCAATCAGCCATCATCGGAATAAATTGTTCATAGCCAACCCAGGCCGAGTCAAAAAGGATGTAGTCGCACAGGGAGCCAATTTTGTCGACAACCTGACGCGCGTTGTAAATTGTGCCGTCGTAGGTTCCTAACTGAATAATAGCCAGACGGAAAGGTCGCTTTTCCTGCGCACGAGCGGGAGCCACTTCAGCGATTAATTCACGCAGGTAACTCTCTTCGAAGCAGTGAGCGTCAATTCCGCCGATAAAGCCGTAAGGATTACGCGTGGTTTCCAGATAAACGGGCGTCGCACCGGCTTGAAGCAGTGCGCCGTGGTGGTTGGATTTATGGTTATTGCGATCGAAGAGTACTAAATCGCCTGGTGTGAGCAGAGCGTTCAGTACCACTTTGTTCGATGAGGAGGTCCCATTTAGCACGAAGTAGGTTTTGTCGGCGTTGAACACGTTTGCCGCATGTTGCTGGGCAGTACAGGGCGCCCCTTCATGAATGAGCAGATCGCCCATCGCGACATCGGCGTTACACAAGTCTGAGCGGAAAAGCGTTTCACCAAAATAGTCGACGAACAGATTCCCCGCAGGATGACGACGGAAGAATTGCCCTCCCTGATGCCCGGGACAATCGAAGGCGCTGTTACCTTGTTCAACGTAATCGACGAGCACATGAAAGAAAGGAGGGAGAATATTGCTTTCATATTTCAGTGCCGCGGTTTCAAGTTGCCTTCCTTGATATTCAGCATCTTCTGGGTTTTCTGAGAAAATAGCTGTAATAGATGCCAGGTATTTTTCATGGATATTCTGTGTGGGCGCTATTGTGACGAAGATTGGTAGTGAATATCCAGTAAGGTTAATGCGATTCAATATTTCATCATTGAGTTCAGCATAACTCAGAACGACGGCAGCAACATCGACAAAGTTTGCGGTGTCGAGTGGGGTGAACTCGCGGGTTGTGATGAACGCCTGCGGGCAAGCCTTGCCCAGGGCAATTTTTAATTTTTTCATGATGTCCTTTTGCCTTAATAACGTTAGTTCAGCAAGCCTTAAACTTGCCTGTTCCCTGAAGGTGATCACGACGTCGCAGATTAACTGTCGGTGGGATGTTATCAATAATTAATGGCGTGATGCACGGCTAAAGTAGTGTTTTTTTGTGAGCTTGCTCGATAAAAAAACAGAAATAATGAGTGGGTAATTCCATGGGGTAATACTGTGGAATTACCCCATAGAATATATTTAGTGTTTTATTTCTATGGGATGGAAATAACTATTTATTTAAAGCATAAAACGATAACCAATTCCCGTCTCCGTCAGGAAATGTTTTGGCCGTGCCGGGTCGGCTTCCAGTTTTTGCCGAATATGCCCCATATAAATGCGCAGATAATGGCTATGTTCCACCGCATTAGGCCCCCAGACGTGATTCAGCAACTGACGTTGAGTCAGGACTTTCCCCGGGTTATTGAGCAATTCCGCCAGCAGGCGAAATTCGATAGGCGTGAGATGCACCTCTTCACCGCCTCGCACAATGCGGCGAGCGGCGAGATCGACCTGCACATCAGAGAACGTCACCAGCGGGTCGTTGGGCTGGGTAGTGGCGTGGCGGCGTAGTGCGACGCGCAGGCGCGCCTGCAACTCACCGATGCCAAACGGTTTGCTGAGATAATCATCCGCGCCTGCATCCAGCGCGGCGATTTTGTCGTGCTCTTCGCTGCGTGCGGAAAGCACTATCACCGGCGTAGCGCTCCACTGGCGAAAATCCCGGATGAAATCGATACCGTCGCCGTCGGGTAAGCCGAGATCGAGGATAACCAGATCGGGTTTGCGCGTCGCCGCTTCAAGTAACCCACGTTGCAACGTTTGAGCGTCAAATACGCGCAGCCCTTCGGCCTCCAGCGCGGTGCGCAGAAAACGGCGGATGGCTTGTTCATCTTCAACAATCAGAACGCTGGTCACATATCCTCATGAAATTCTTCAAGTTCCGGTGGAGACTCCAGCGGAAGTGTAACACGAAAACAGGCACCACCTTCAGGGCGGTTGCTGGCTGAAAGCGTGCCGCCATGAATATCGACAATGGCCCGGCAAATCGCCAGCCCCAGCCCGACGCCGGGAATGGCAGATTCTTTATTCCCGCGTGAGAATTTATCAAAAATTCGCGTTTCCTGACCAGGGGTAATACCCGGTCCACTGTCCCAGATATCGATACAGAGCTGATGATTTTGCTCGCTGGCGTTAATACCAATTTTAGCTTGCGATCCGGCGTACTTCACTGCGTTCTCCAGCAAGTTGATGAGCACGCGCTCAAAGAGTGGGCCATCGACGTGAATTAACATCAGCGGGTCGGGAAGCGACAGCGCAATCTGTTGCCCGTTCAGGCCGGGTTCCAGCATACGCAGCGCGCTGCCGACCACTTCTTCCAGTGTCAGCCACTCTTTATTGAGATTGAAGCCGCCGGACTGAATGCGCGCCATATCGAGCAAATTATTCACCAGCCGTGTGGTGTTGAGCACATGCTGGCGAATTTCATTGGCCTGCGGGGCGTAGGGTGAGCCGCTGCTGGCGAGATCGAGCGTCAGAATTTCCGCCTGACCAAACAGCACTGTCAGGGGCGTGCGCAAATCATGGGAAAGCGCGGCCAGCAGCGAGTTGCGTAAACTTTCCCGTTCGCTGGCAAAACGCGCCTGTTCTTCACTGGCGGTCAACGCCAGCCGTTCCAGCGCGCTCGCGGCCAGTAGTGTGAATGTCTCCAGTAAACGCTGCTGCTCAGGGATCATCAACTGGCGCAAGTTAAGCGGTTCGACCACCACCAGCCCCAGCGTTTTGCTGGCGCTTTTTAGCGGCAGGATCTGATACGGCACGCCTGGCAAGGTATCGGTGCCCGCTCCGGCGGGAAGGCCTTTATCGAAGCTCCAGCGCGCAATCGCATCATCCCACGGTGTCAGGCCATCCTGCTGTGTGGACGGCGTGAGCTTATCGTTTTCATCGGGAAGCAGCACCTGGCTGCGGGCATGAAAGGTAGACTGAATATACTGCTCGCAGGTGCGGGCGATATCTTCGGCACTGCGTCCCACTGCCAGGGCTTTCGACATCTCGTACAGATGACGGGTGCGCTGTTCGCGATAGCGCGCCACGCGCGCCTGATAGCGTACACCAGCGGTCAGGTTGCCAATCACCAGCCCCACAGTTAGCATCACGCCAAAGGTCAGAAGGTATTGCACATCAGACACCGCCAACGTACCGCGCGGGGCAATAAAGAAGAGATCGAAGCTGATCACGTTGATAAACGTCGCCAGCACCGAGGGCCAGCGGCCATAGAAGAGGGCGACGATCACCACGCCGAGCAGATAGAGCATCACCAGGTTGGCGGCGTCGAACGCCATCAACCACTGCGCCGCGATAAGCGTGATGGCGGCACAAAGGGCAAATGCCACCGCGCAGCCACGGATTTGCACCTGCCATTTCTCAAAGAAGCTACGCGGATCGCGGGTTGATGAAGGTAGCGGTTCGGGCTTTTCGTCCATTGCAACGACCAGCAGATCGAGATCCGGCGCATGGCGTGCCAGGCGCTCGCCGAAGCGCTCGCCGCTCCACCAGTGACGCTTTTCCTGCCTGCCGATCACAATTTTGCCAAGGTTATGCTCACGCGCGTAGCGGATCACCGCTTTTTCTTCCGAGGGATCGGAAAGGGTGGCGGTTTCCGCGCCCAGCTCCTGCGCCAGACGGAGTGAACTGAGGATTGCGCGGCGCTGTGCCTCCGGCAGGCGATGTAGCGTCGGTGTTTCTACATATACGGCATGCCAGACGCTGCCTAAACGCGCCGCCAGACGTGCGGCGGTGCGCACCAGTTTTTCACTGCCCGTATGGTGTCCAACACAAAGCAGGATCGCGTCGCGGGTATGCCAGACTTTTTCCTGCCCCTGCGTGTCGCGCCAGGCGCGCATTTGTTCATCCACGCGGTCCGCTGTACGGCGCAGAGCCAGTTCACGCAGGGCGATGAGATTCCCTTTACGGAAAAAATTCTCGATAGCGCGTTCGGCCTGCCCGGCGATATAGACTTTGCCTTCGTTCAGCCGCTGGCGTAAATCATCCGGAGGCAGATCCACCAGTACGACTTCATCAGCGGCATCAAAGAACGGGTCGGGCACTGTTTCGCGCACCTGAATGCCGGTGACGCCGCTGACGATATCGTTAAGGCTTTCCAGATGCTGGACATTAACAGTAGTAAAGACGTCGATTCCGGCTTCCAGAAGTTCGTCGATATCCTGCCAGCGTTTGGGATGACGCGAACCGGGCGCGTTGCTGTGCGCCAGTTCATCCATCAGGACCAGCGCCGGGCGGCGGGCGAGGGCGGCATCCAGGTCAAACTCATGCAGATAACGGCCCTGCCAGGCGAGGCGTTTTTGCGGTAGCAGCGCCAGGCCTTTAAGCATTTCCGCCGTCTCTTTACGTCCGTGGGTTTCCACCACGCCCGCCAGGATATCCAGCCCCTGCGTCCGCAGACGCTGTGCCTCCGCCAGCATCGCCCAGGTTTTGCCCACCCCCGCACAGGCACCGAAGAAAATCTTCAGCTTTCCGCGATGCGAGGAGGCCGTCTGCTCCAGCAGGCGATCCGGGTTTGGGCGTTGCGGCTCGTCGGTCATCATCAGTTATCCTTGTGGGCATCCAATGCCATATTCAGCTCAACAATATTTACCACAGGTTGGCCGAGAAAACCGAGCAGCGGTTTCTGCGTGGCGGCATCAATTTGTTGATTGAGCCATTCAACTGAGACGTGACGCGCCTTGGCGACACGCGGCACTTGCCAGCGCACGCTTTCCGGTGTCAGGCCGTAATCAAGCCCGCTGGCGGAGGCCGTCACCAGTTCCGTGGGAACGACTGCCGGGGCATCCTGGTTGGCAGCTCGCAGTTGCGCCGCGCGCGCGCGAATTACGTCATCCAGCGCCGGATTGCTCGCAGCCAGATTACTGCCGCCCGACGCCATCGGGTTGTAGGGCATGTCTGACGTGGCAGAGGGGCGACCGTGGAAATAGCCAGGTTGGGTAAAGTTTTGCCCAATCAGCGTGGAACCGCGAACCTCATTGCCCTCAATAATCAGCGAACCGTTGGCCCGATCGTGGAACCACCACTGGCCGAGCGCGGTGGTCAGCAACGGGTAAGCGCCGCCCGTGATAAGCGCCAGAAAAAGAAAAATCACAACAGCAGGACGAAGCAGAGACATTGTGTACCTCACACCAGACCAAACAGAGTCAGTAACAGATCGATAGCTTTAATGCCGATAAACGGCACAATCAGGCCGCCCAGGCCGTAAATCCACAGGTTACGACGCAGCATGGCAGAAGCGGAAAGAGGCTGATAACTCACGCCTTTCAGCGCCAGCGGTAGCAGAAAAACGATGATCAGGGCGTTGAAAATCACCGCGCTCAGAATCGCTGAATCCGGTGAATGCAGATGCATAATGTTCAGCACACCCAGTTGTGGCCAGCTTGCGGCAAATGCCGCCGGAATAATGGCGAAGTATTTCGCTACATCGTTAGCGATGCTGAAGGTGGTAAGTGAGCCGCGGGTCATCAGCATCTGTTTACCGATATGCACCACTTCAATCAGCTTGGTCGGGTTGGAATCGAGATCCACCATGTTGCCGGCTTCTTTCGCCGCCTGGGTGCCGGAGTTCATCGCCACAGCGACGTCAGCCTGCGCCAGCGCCGGGGCATCGTTGGTGCCGTCGCCGGTCATCGCCACCATGCGCCCCTCGGACTGATACTGGCGAATCAGCGCCAGCTTGGCTTCCGGCGTCGCTTCGGCGAGAAAATCATCGACGCCCGCTTCGGCGGCAATCGCGGCGGCGGTCAGGCGGTTATCGCCGGTGATCATCACCGTCTTGATACCCATTTTGCGCAGTTGCGCAAAACGCTCTTTAATGCCCCCTTTTACGATATCTTTCAGGGCAATCGCCCCAAGGACTTTCGCGCCTTCTACTACCACCAGCGGCGTTGAACCCTGACGCGCAATGCCGTCTACCAGATGCTCGACATCCGCCGGGAATTGCCCACCGTTACTTTCAACGTGGCGACGAATAGCATCCACTGAACCTTTACGGATCATGCGGTTATCAATGTTAATACCGCTCATGCGGGTTTGCGCGGTAAAGGGCACAAAGGTGGCGTGTAACTGCTGAACGTCGCGCTCGCGCAGGCCAAAACGCTGTTTGGCGAGCACCACGATGCTGCGGCCTTCGGGCGTTTCATCGGCCAGCGACGAGAGCTGCGCGGCGTCGGCAAGCGTGCTCTCATCCACGCCGTTAGCCGGTAAAAATTGCGATGCCTGGCGGTTGCCGAGGGTAATGGTGCCGGTTTTATCCAGCAGCAATACATCGACGTCGCCTGCGGCTTCTACCGCGCGGCCGCTGGTGGCAATTACGTTAGCGCCCAGCATGCGGCTCATCCCGGCGACGCCGATGGCCGACAGCAGGCCGCCGATGGTGGTTGGGATCAGACACACCAGCAGAGCTATCAGCACGATCACGCTCACCGGTTTACCGCCCCAGGTGGAGAAGGGCCACAGGGTGGCGGTCGCCAGCAGGAAGACTATCGTCAGGGCGACCAGCAGAATCGTCAGCGCCACTTCGTTGGGGGTTTTACGACGCTGCGCGCCTTCGACCATGGCGATCATGCGGTCAAGGAAGGTTTCGCCCGGGTTCACACTACAGCGGATCACCAGCCAGTCGGAGAGAATACGCGTACCGCCCGTCACCGACGCGAAATCGCCGCCGGATTCACGAATAACGGGTGCCGATTCCCCGGTGATGGCGCTTTCATCCACCGACGCGCCGCCTTCAATCACTTCGCCATCGCAGGGAATGATGTCACCGGCTTCAACCAGCACCACGTCACCTTTGCGCAGTTCATCAGACGGTACGTGGTCCATTTCGGCCCCGTGCTGCGGGGCGCGAAGTTTGCGGGCGAAGGCGGTTTTCTGCACGCTCTTCAGGCTGTTAGCTTGTGCCTTGCTGCGGCCTTCCGCCATCGCTTCGGCGAAGTTGGCGAACAGCACCGTAAACCACAGCCACAGGGCGATCGCGCCGCTAAACAACGCGTTACCCGGCATGTGCCCGGTCGCCATCGCGAGGCTCATCACGGTGGTCAGCACGCTGCCAATCCAAACGATAAACATCACCGGGTTGCGCCACTGAATGGTCGGGCTCAGTTTTTTAATGGCGTCGGTAATCGCCTGCCCAACCAGTTTGCGGTCAAACAGCGCCAGTTGCTTGCGACTCATAAACACATACTCCGCAATGCTTAAAACAGGGAAAGATGTTCCGCGACCGGGCCAATCGCCAGGGCGGGAATAAAGGTCAGGGCACCGACCAGCAGCACGGTGCCAATCAGCAGGCCGATAAACAGCGCATCGTGAGTGGCAAGCGTGCCGGGCGTGGTGGGCTGGATTTTTTTGTTCACCAGCGACCCGGCGATGGCCAGCACGGGCACAATCACCGCAAAACGGCCCAGCAACATGCAAAACGCCAGCAGGCAGTTCCAGAACGGTGTGTTGGCGCTTAATCCTGCAAAGGCGCTGCCGTTGTTGTTTGCCGCAGAGGAAACGGCGTAAAGCACTTCGCTAAAGCCGTGGGTGCCTGGATTGAGCATGCCGCTGCGCCCGGCGTCGGTCATCATCGCCAGTGCGGTGCCGAGCAATACCAGCGTCGGCGTCACCAGAATCGCCAGCGCGGTCATTTTCATTTCAGGCACGTCGATTTTTTTACCCAGATACTCTGGCGTACGGCCAATCATCAGCCCGGCGATGAACACCGCCAGCAGAACGAACAGCAACATGCCATACAGCCCGGAGCCGACACCGCCAAACACCACTTCACCGATTTGCATCAACCACATCGGCACCATGCCGCCAAGGGCGGTAAACGAGTCATGCATTGCGTTGACCGCACCGCAGGATGCCGCCGTAGTCACCACCGCATACAGGCTGCTGGCAAGAATGCCAAAGCGGCTCTCTTTCCCTTCCAGGTTAAGATTGCTGTCTGCGCCCAGCGCCATCAGGTGCGGGTTGCCTTTGGTTTCCGCCCACATCACTACCGCGACGCAAATGACAAAGATGATGCTCATTGCCCACAGAATCGCGCGGCCCTGGCGTTTGTCGTTCACCACTTCACCAAAAGCGAAGCAAAGCGCAGCAGGGATCAAGAAGATCGCCAGCATCTGCACAAAATTCGTCAGCGCCGTCGGGTTTTCAAACGGGTGCGATGAGTTAGCGTTGAAGAAACCGCCGCCGTTGGTGCCGATCATTTTGATCGCTTCCTGTGAGGCGACCGGCCCCATCGGCAGTTGCTGGCTAATGCCTTCCAGCGTGGTGATGTGCTGATACGGCAGCAGGTTTTGCAGCGTGCCTTGCTGAATAAAGATCAGCGCGACCAGCAGCGATAACGGCAGCAGTACCCACAATGTGATGCGCACAAGATCGACCCATGCGTTCCCGAGCGTCGTTACGCGCTGGCGGGCAAATGCGCGGGCGAGGGCGAAAAGCACCGCGATACCGCTCGCTGCCGACAGGAAGTTTTGCACGGTCAGGCCCGCCATCTGGCTGAGATAACTGAGCGTGGTTTCCCCGCCGTAGGATTGCCAGTTGGTATTGGTGACAAAGCTGACGGCTGTGTTCAGCGCCAGATGCCAGGAGAGCCCCGGGAACCCCTGCGGATTAAACGGCAGCACGCCCTGGAGCATCAGCAGCGCGAACAGGGCGACCAGTCCGCAAAGGTTGAGCAGCAGAATGGCGAGCGCATACCGCTGCCAGCTCATTTCGTCGGTCGAAATCCCCAGCGTTCGCCACAGTACGGCTTCACCGCGCAGTGGTTCGTTGGCGATCATGCCCGCCAGTATTTTGCCTAACGGGCGCGCCAGTATGAACAGAACGACTAAGAAACTGGCGATAAGTAAAAATCCCTGAGCGGCCATCAGAACGCCTCCGCATTCAGCAGGGCGTACACCAGATACGCCAGTAACAGGAACACCAGCACCATGCCGGCTATTACGCCTGTAGTCACAACCCACCTCCAACACATTAAGTGATTGGATTAACGGTAGGATTTTCGGTGCAAAGATTTCGCAAAAATCAGGGGGAGGGGTGTAAAAAAAGTATAAAAATGGCAAAGACCATGATTTAACTCATGGTTAGTATTAATTTAACTTTTTTGTAACTTAGTTACAGTGTGAATGTAAATTAAACTTAAATAACCAAAAATAAGTGGTCGGATGAGTAGTAAAATTACAGTCAAAGCGGTATTATTTTAGCCAGATTACTGAGATTCATTTTTATGGCGTTTATTGCCAGCCAACGAACACAAAATCTTTCAAGTTGCATCAAGGCGGCAAGCGCGTGAATCCCCAGGAGCGTACAAATGTACGTGACTGGGGTGAGCAAGCGCAGCCAACGCAGAGGCAGCTTGAAGGATGAAGTGTAAGGGGAGAGAATTATGGAACTGTATAAAGAATATCCAGCGCATATTGTCATTTTGCGTCGTACTTTCGCCGTGGCGGCTGGCGTCATTGCCCTGCCGATCATGCTGTTCTGGAAAGATCGCGCACGTTTTTACAGCTATCTGCATCGCGTCTGGTCGAAAACCAGCGATAAGCCGGTGTGGATGGATCAGGCCGAAAAAGCAGCGAGCGACTTCTACTAATCGCTGCACAGCCTGTAAATAAGACTTTTCAACGAGAACCGCCGTCATTTGACGGCGGTTTTTTTATGCCAGCTGGCTACACTTACAGAAAGGATGTAAGGAGTCAGTATGCAAAAGAAAATCCCCGTTGGCATCAGCGCCTGTCTGTTAGGTGAGCCCGTCCGTTTTGACGGCGGCCATAAGCGTTTGCCCTTTGCGGTGGAAGAGTTATCGCCGTGGGTGCGTTTCGAGCCGGTTTGCCCGGAGATGGCAATAGGCTTACCTGTGCCGCGCCCGGCGTTACGGCTGGTGAAGGCGGCGCAAGACGAGGTTGCACTGCGTTTTAGTGATGGCAGGGAAGGTGATTTAACCCAGGCTATGCGCGACTTCAGCGCGCAACGCATAGAATCTTTCGATAGGCTTTGTGGCTATATCGTCTGCGCAAAATCACCCAGCTGCGGTATGGAGCGAGTGCGTATTTACGAGGCGGACGGCAAAAACAACCGTAAAGCCGGGCGCGGTATTTACACCGAAGCGCTGATGGCGCGCTTTCCGTGGCTACCCGTGGAGGAGGATGGGCGGTTGCACGATCCGGTGTTGCGCGAAAACTTTGTCGAGCGCATATACGCGCTGCATGAACTGAACAGCCTGCGCGAAGAAGGCCTCACGCGCGGCAAACTGATTGCTTATCACAGCCGCTACAAACTCTCACTGTTGGCCCATTCACAGCCTGATTACCGCGAACTGGGCCGTTTTGTCGCCACGTTACATGAGTGGGAATCGCTCGACGCGTGGTTTATTGCTTATCGCCAGCGGCTGATGAACCTGCTTTCTATTCCGGCCACCCGGCGTAATCACACCAATGTGCTGATGCACGTGCAGGGTTATTTCCGTAAACGGCTTAACAGCCGCCAGCGCCAGGAGCTTTCAAGCCTGATTGAGGGCTACCGTCTGGCCACGCAGCCGCTGCTTGCGCCCGTTACGCTGCTCAAACACTATATGGCAGAATTTCCCGATACTTATCTCGCCACACAACGCTATTTCGACCCCTGGCCGGAGGCCCTTCGTTTACGTTATGGATCTTAATGCAGGAGCGCTATGCCCACCCATCTGATGTGGTTTCGCCACGATTTACGCCTGAATGACAATCTTGCGCTATCTGCTGCCTGTCGCTCTGCCGATGCGACGGTGATAGCGCTGTATATCGCCACGCCAAAGCAGTGGCAGCAACATGCGATGTCCCCCAGACAGGCGGCATATATTCATGCCCACCTCACTGCGCTGCGCGGGTCGCTGGAAGAGAAGGGTATTCCGCTGGCGTTTGTGGAAGTCGATGACTTCGCTGCAAGCGTAGAGGCGTTAAAAGCCTTTTGCGATGAGCAAGAGGTGAGCTCTCTTTTCTACAATTATCAATATGAAGTGAACGAACGTCAGCGCGATGCCGCGGTAGAAAAAACGCTGGACGGGGTGCGTTGTCAGGGATTTGATGACAGCGTGATCCTGCCGCCGGGCGCGGTGATGACCGGCAATCATGAGATGTACAAAGTGTTCACACCGTTTAAAAAAGCGTGGCTGACGCGCCTGAATGACGGCATGCCTGAGTGCGTCGCGGCCCCCGCGAAGCGGAAAAACGCGGCGCACAACGTAACCCTTGCGCCGATTACGTTCAGCTATCCGCAGCAGGATTTTGATGCATCGCTTTTTGCCGCCGATGAAAAAAGCGCGATTCGCCAGCTACGGCAGTTCTGCCAGCAGGGCGCGGGCGAGTACGCGTCTGCACGTGATTTCCCGGCGATTGAGGGCACCAGTCGTTTGTCTGCGGCGCTTGCTATCGGGGCCATATCTCCGCGCCAGTGTCTGCATCGCCTGCTGACCGAACAGCCAAAAACACTGCATGACGGGCCGGGAAGCGTCTGGCTTAATGAGCTAATCTGGCGTGAATTTTACCGTCATCTGATGACCTATAACCCGGCGTTGTGTAAACATCGCCCGTTTATCGGCTGGACGGAACGGGTGAAATGGCGCGTCTCGCCTGAGCATCTGAAAGCCTGGCAGGAAGGGCAAACGGGCTACCCGATTGTCGATGCGGCGATGCGGCAGCTTAACGCCACGGGCTGGATGCATAACCGCCTGCGGATGATCACCGCCAGTTTTCTGGTGAAAGATCTGCTTATCGACTGGCGCGAAGGTGAACGTTACTTCATGTCGCAGTTGATTGATGGCGACCTGGCGGCGAACAACGGCGGCTGGCAGTGGGCGGCATCGACAGGGACTGACGCTGCGCCGTACTTCCGCATTTTTAACCCGACGACGCAGGGTGAGCGATTTGACAAGGCGGGCGAGTTTATTCGCCAGTGGGTGAGTGAGTTAGCGGAGGTTCCGCAAAAGGCGATTCATGAACCCTGGAAGTGGGCGGATAAACAGGGCGTTACGCTTGCGTATCCGCGCCCGATTGTCGATCACAAACAGGCGCGGAGTGAAACCCTTGCTGCCTATGAGGCGGCGCGGAAAGCGTGAGCCCATTGGGCATTTGAGAGTGATCTCAAACGCAACATTGCCTGATGCGCTACGCTTATCAGGCCTACAAGGTTTCTGCAATATATTGAATTTGCGTCATTTTGTAGGCCGGATAAGGCGTTTACGCCGCATCCGGCAGCTGTCAGGCTTCAACGGCAATCCGACGGGCGCGGAATTTCAGCGCCTGATAGAGCCAAATGACCAGCACTGCACCCACGCAGGCCAGCGCGCCCCAGGTTATCTCGCTAAAGACGTCAATATAGGCGTCTATAGCGTAGTTCACCGCCCCCGCCGCATCGAAGGCGCTTTGTGAGGTCTGGTCGGCAATCACGCCCGCCAGATAGTTGGCAATCGCCCCTGACAGCAGCATGTAGATGCCGGTCAGGACGCCGGTCACGCCGGGAATTTCAATACGCGTAATTTGCGACATGGCGACCGGGTCGATGAACAGTTCGGCAAAGCCCATTACCGCCATCCCCAGCACCATCAGCGGCAAAGAGGAGTGACCGTAGGCCGCTGACCAGCGTGCGCTGAGGGTAAGAATGCAAAAACCTGCGCTCATCAACCCTAAACCCAGGGCAAATTTGCCCCAGATACGCACGGTACGGTTGCCGCTCACCCCTTCTTTAATCAGCCACGCCAGCACCACGCCGCACAGCATTACCGCAAAGCCGTTCACCGACTGGAACATGGCGGTAGGGACTTCATATCCGAAGATATCACGGTTTACGAAGCGGTCGATGTACAGGCTAATGGAGCTGCCGCCCTGCTGCGCGAAGGCCCAGAACAGCATGCTGAAGAAGGTCAGCACCACAATCAGCCCCAGCTCTTTACGCTGTTTGCTGTTTTCCGCTTTGATGTAGATTTTTGCCAGCACGCCAAGTCCAATCACCGTGGCGACAATCAGCGCATACACCGACCACTCTTTCCAGAACAAAACGGTGATCAGCAGTGGCGTGGCAACCAGCAGTACCAGCAGCCAGCCCCAGTTTGGCAGACCAAACTGGCGTGCATGCAGCGCCGCTTTATTGACACCCGCCGTATGGGTGAAGTGGCGATTACCGCACAGGAAAATTACCAGCCCGGCCAGCATACCAATGGCCGCCAGCGCAAAGCCCATTGCCCAGCTATACTCCTGCTGCACGTAGCCGCAAGCGATGGGGGCGACAATTGAACCGATGTTTCCGGCGGCGTACAGCAGTGAGAATCCCCCGTCACGACGCGGATCTTCCGGATGATATAGCTCGCCGAGCAGGCAACTGACGTTAGATTTAAACAACCCATAACCGCAGACAATAATTGCCAGCGACAGGTAGAGGAACACCGGCGCTATTTCGCTGGCACCCAGCACCAGGTGACCGACCACCATCAGGAACGCGCCGATCATGACGGCCATACGATTTCCCAATAACTTGTCTGCGAGGAAGCCGCCGAGGATAGGGGTCACGTAAACCAGTGAACAGTAGGCGCTGAACAGTGCATAGGCGTGGTTATCGTCGTACTTAAGCTGGTTGGTGAGATACAGAATCAGCAGCGCGCGCATGCCGTAAAAGCTGAAGTATTCCCAAATTTGCAGGGCGACAACGTAGTAGATCGCTCGCGGCTGTGACGTGTTCATAGTGCTTTAACCTCGGTTCTGTCCAGCATCTCAGCGCCGGATAGATTTGTTTTCGTGATGTATTTTTGCGAAGCAGCTCAAAATATTTATGTAATATGCTGTCTGTTTGCATAAATATACAGGATATCGTTCAGGTAAAGAAAAGTAATTTGTGTGATTAAATGTTGATAGGGCTCGTTTGACGCACGATTTCGACTACAAAGAATGGGTTATCGACGTCAGGCGAAGAGGACGCTATTTTAGTCTGTGATACGACATTCGCGCACAACGGAGCGATGATGAAAAATACCGAGCTGGAACAACTGATTAACGAAAAACTCGGCAGCGCCGCCTTCAGCGACTATGCGCCAAATGGCTTACAGGTCGAGGGTCGTGAAGAGATTCAAAAAATTGTTACCGGGGTGACCGCCAGCCAGGCGTTGATTGACGAAGCAGTTCGCCAGCAGGCGGATGCTGTTATCGTTCATCACGGTTACTTCTGGAAAGGTGAATCACCGGTGATTCGTGGCATGAAGCGCAACCGCCTGAAAGCGTTGCTCAGCAATGACATTAACCTTTTTGGCTGGCATTTACCGCTGGACGCGCACCCGGAGTTGGGCAACAACGTGCAGCTGGCGCAGTTGCTGGGCATCAATGTGATGGGCGAAATCGAGCCGCTGGTGCCCTGGGGCGAGCTCTCCATGCCGGTTTCCGGGCTTGAGCTTGCTTCATGGATTGAAGCGCGTCTGGGACGCAAACCGCTGTGGAGCGGCGATACCGGACCGGATAAAGTCAGCCGCGTAGCGTGGTGCACCGGCGGTGGACAAGGCTTTATCGATAGCGCCGCCCGTTTTGGGGTGGATGCGTTTATCACCGGCGAAGTGTCCGAACAAACCATCCACTCCGCCCGTGAACAGGGGCTGCATTTTTATGCGGCAGGGCATCACGCCACTGAACGTGGCGGCATTCGCGCATTAAGCGAATGGCTGAATGAAACAACCGATCTGGATGTGACCTTTGTCGACATCCCTAACCCGGCCTGATTAAAGAGGGTAAAGAGTGCAGCGAGCGCGTTGTTATCTATTGGGGGAAACAGCGGTGGTGCTCGAACTCGAGCCGCCGGTCACCCTGACGAGCCAGAAAAGAATCTGGCGATTAACTCAGCGTCTGGCTGAGCAACCGGAAGTGGTGGAAGCCATTCCGGGTATGAATAACATTACGGTGATTTTGCGTAACCCGCAGGATCTGGCCCTTGATGCCATTGAGCGTTTACAGCGATGGTGGGAGGAGAGTGACGCGCTGGAGCCGGAATCCCGCTATATCGAAATTCCGGTGATTTACGGCGGTGAGCAGGGGCCCGATCTCAATGAGGTCGCGCAACATAGCGGTCTGACGCCAAAGCAGGTCGTTGAACTGCACTCATCGGTGGATTACGTGGTGTGGTTCCTCGGTTTCCAGCCGGGCTTCCCGTACCTTGGCGGCCTGCCGGAACAACTCGCCATGCCGCGTCGCGCCGAACCGCGTTTGTTGGTTCCGGCGGGATCGGTGGGGATCGGCGGCGCGCAAACCGGGATCTACCCGCTCGCGACGCCGGGTGGCTGGCAGCTAATTGGTCTCACCTCACAGCCGTTGTTTGATCCACATAAAGACGATCCGGTGCTGTTACGTCCCGGGGATACCTTGCGCTTTGTGCCGCAAAAGGAGGGCGTATGCTAAAACTCATTCGCGCCGGGCTTTATACCTCGGTACAGGACTGCGGGCGAGAAGGACTGAGGCAGTCGGGGATCAGCCGCTGCGGTGCGCTGGATAAACCCGCGTTGATCACTGCTAACCTGCTGGTGGGCAATGACGCCAACGCCGCGGCGCTGGAAATCACCCTCGGCCAGGTCAGCGTTGAATTTACCCGCGACGGCTGGTTTGCCTTAACCGGCGCAGGCTGCGATGCACAACTGGATGATAAACCGGTCTGGAGCGGCTGGCGACAGTGGGCAAAAGCCGGGCAGCAGTTGGTTCTTAAGCGCCCCGTTCACGGCATTCGTAGCTATCTTGCGGTAGCGGGCGGAATTGATGTCCCGCTGGTGCTGGGGTCGCGCAGTACGGATCTGAAAGTGGGCGTTGGCGGTCTGGAAGGGCGGCGATTGCAGGATGGCGATACGCTGCCGCTGGGTGAAGCGTTGCGCCCGTTCGACGGGCCGCAGGGGGTGAAACAGTTACAGCACAGCAACCGCATCCGTGCGCTGCCGGGGCCGGAATATCATGAGTTCGATAAAGCGTCACAGGACGCGTTCTGGCGTTCACCGTGGCAGTTGAGCCCACAAAGTAACCGCATGGGTTATCGCCTGCAAGGGCAACCACTGATGCGCCAGACCGATCGCGAAATGTATTCGCACGGCCTGCTGCCGGGTGTGGTGCAGGTGCCGCATAACGGCCAGCCGATTGTGCTGATGAACGACGCGCAAACCACCGGCGGCTATCCGCGCATAGCCTGTATTATCGAAGCCGATATGTATCAACTGGCGCAAATTCCCCTCGGGCAACCGATTCACTTCGTTCCCTGTACGCTGGAGGAGGCGCTAAAGGCGCGCCACGATCAGCAGCGTTATCTGGAACAACTGGCATGGCGACTCAACGATGCACATTGATTTAAATGCTGATTTAGGTGAAGGCTGCGGCAGCGATGCCGCCCTGTTACAACTGGTCTCTTCCGCCAATATCGCCTGCGGCTTCCACGCGGGCGATGCGCAAACCATGGTTGAAAGCGTGCGTGAGGCGCTGAAAAACGGCGTGGCGATTGGCGCGCATCCCAGCTTCCCTGACCGCGAAAACTTTGGCCGCACAGCAATGCAGCTGCCGCCGGAAACGGTCTACGCCCAGACGCTGTATCAAATTGGCGCGCTGGATACCATCACTCGTGCGCAGGGCGGCATTCTGCGCCATGTAAAACCGCACGGCATGCTCTATAACCAGGCGGCCAAAGATCCACAACTGGCGGATGCCATCGCCCGTGCGGTGCATGATTGCTCGTCATCGCTGATTTTAGTGGGCCTGGCGGGTAGCGAGTTGATTCGCGCAGGCGAACATTACGGGCTGGTTACGCGGCAGGAAGTGTTTGCCGACCGAGGTTATCAGGACGATGGTAGCCTGGTGCCACGCAGCCAGCCGGGCGCACTCATCAGCGATGAAGAGCAGGCGCTGGCGCAAACGCTGGAGATGGTGGAATCAGGGCAGGTGAAAAGTATTAACGGTGTCTGGACGCCGGTAATTGCACAAACGGTATGTCTGCATGGCGACGGGGAACACGCACTCCTTTTCGCGCGCCGTTTGCGTCGCGCGTTTGACGAGCGCAGTATAAAAATTAGCGCATAAGCGCATATAACTAGATGTTTTACAACAACATAACATAACGAAAACAGGGTGGAGAGTATGGGAGAGATAGTATCTCTCTGGCCGCTGATGGGTATCGCCGTCATTGTGGCTGGATTTTTATTGCGTTTTAACCCGGTACTGGTGGTGATTGCCGCTGGTATCGTCACCGGTCTGGCGGCGCATATGCCGCTGCTGACTATCCTCGAAAAGCTCGGCGAGGGCTTTCTCAACACGCGTAACCTGCCGTTTATCCTTCTGGTGCCGCTGGCGGTTATCGGCCTTCTTGAACGTCACGGGCTGAAAGAGCGCGCCCAGGCATGGATTGCCAAAATTCACAGTGCGACCGCCGGGCGCTTGCTGGTGGTCTATCTCTTTGTGCGGGAAGCCACGGCGGCACTGGGGCTGACCAGCCTCGGTGGTCATCCGCAAATGGTGCGTCCGTTGCTGGCGCCGATGGCGGAAGGCGCGGCGGAGAAGACGCACGGTGAATTGCCGGGGGCGGTGCGTTATCGCCTGCGCGCGATGTCGGCGGCGACCGATAACGTCGGGCTGTTCTTTGGTGAAGATATCTTCGTAGCCTTCGGCGCGGTGATCTTCATGCATAACTTTATGCTGGAGTCGGGCGGTATTCAGACCGAACCGCTGCACATCGCCCTGTGGGGTATCCCTACCGCATTGTGTGCGTTCCTGATCCACGGCGCCCGGATGTGGCGGCTGGATAATTACCTGCAACGCGAAGTGGCGAAAGCCCATGCTGCGGCAGCCAGGGGAGACGCATAATGCATTTTCAACAAAGTTACCTCTACTGGCTGGCGGGGATTGTGCTGCTGATTGTGGCGCTGATGTCCTGGGGCGACAAAGCTAACCCGCGTCGCCTGACGACGGGCCTTTTCTGGGGCGTCTACGGCCTGCTGTTTTTACTCGGCGACTGGGCTTATGAACTGGTTGGCGACAAACGCACGGTGCATATCGCCGTTGGCGTGGCGGTGGTACTGATGGCGCTGATTGCCGGATTCGGCGGTGTACGTTTGGGGAGCTATTCTCAGCGCACGCAGAAACAGCGTGAAGAGAGCGCCAGCCGTCTGGGAAACCGTCTTTTCTATCCGGCGCTGGCGATCCCGGTGGTGACCGTTATCGGCGTGCTGCTGTTTAACAACGTGCCGGGCTTACAGACTTCGCTGTTTGGCGAAGGCAATCACTCCACGCTGGTCACGCTTTTCTCGATGACCGTCGGCACGCTGATTGGTCTGGCAATGGCAATTAAAATGACCCACGAGCGCGTGCATCAACCGATTCAGGAGGCGCGTCGCCTGCTGGACTCCATCGGCTGGGCGTTTATTCTGCCGCAGATCCTGGCGACCCTCGGCCTGCTGTTTACCGCCGCAGGTGTGGGAGAAGGGATATCGTGGCTGACCAAAACCTATCTTGCGGTCGACAGCCGATTCATTGCCGTGGCGGTGTATACCATCGGCATGGCCTTGTTAACGATGGTGATGGGCAACGCCTTTGCGGCCTTCCCGATTGTCACGGCGGGGATAGGGATCCCGATTCTGGTGTTGCAGCACGGCGGCAACCCGGCGGTGATGGCGGCGATTGGCATGTTCTCAGGCTACTGCGGTACGCTGATGACGCCGATGGCGGCGAACTTCAACATCGTTCCGGCAGCATTGCTGGAACTGCCGGATAAAAACGCGGTGATCAAAGCGCAGGTGCCGACGGGCGTGCTGTTGCTGCTGGTTAACGTTTTCCTGCTCTATTTCCTGATGTTCCTGTAAGGAGTGAAAATGCGCACAGTGTTAATCACCGGGTTTGAACCGTTTGATGGCGAAGCGGTTAACCCTTCATGGGAAGTCGTTTCGCGTCTTGATAATGCTATCATCGGTGGGGGCCGCGTGGTGGCACGTCAGCTGCCGTGCGTCTTTGGGGAGGCGCTGATTGAACTGAACGCGGCCATCGATTCGCTCTCGCCCACGCTTGTTCTGAGCGTCGGGCAGGCCGGGGGGCGCACGGATATCAGCGTTGAGCGCGTGGCGATTAACGTTGATGACGCCCGCATTCCTGACAACCGGGGCAATCAGCCGGTCGATACGCCGATTGTGGCCAATGGCCCGGCGGCGTGGTTTAGTTCGCTGCCGATCAAAGCCATCGTCAGCGCGCTGCGTGATGCGGGTGTTCCCGCGTCAGTGTCGCAAACGGCGGGCACTTTTGTGTGTAATCACGTGATGTATGGTCTGCTGCATAAACTGAGCGGTATACCGGAAGCGAAGGGCGGTTTTATCCATATTCCGTATTTGCCGCAGCAGGCGGCGGCGCATCCTGGTGCACCGAGCATGGCGGCGGAAACCGTGCGTCAGGGACTGGAACTGGCGATTGCCACTGCCTTGCAGGTGGAAAACGACATTCCGATTACTGGCGGCGCAACGCATTAACAAAGGACGACACTATGCCTGAAGGCCCGGAGATCCGCCGTGCGGCGGATAGCCTGGAGGCAGCTGTTAAAGGCAAACCGCTCACTGAGGTGGGGTTTGCCTTCGAACAACTGAAACCTTATGAATCCCAACTGGTGGGGCAGTGCATTACCCATATCGAAACGCGCGGTAAAGCGCTTCTCACCCATTTTTCTAACGGTTTGACGCTCTACAGCCATAATCAGCTTTACGGCGTGTGGCGGGTGGTAAAGGCGAATTCCGTGCCGCAAACCACGCGTGTATTGCGCGTGAAGCTGCAAACGGCGGACAAAGCGATTCTGCTCTACAGCGCTTCAGACATCGAAATGTTGACGCCCGAGCAACTGACCACGCACCCGTTTTTACAACGCGTGGGCCCGGACGTGCTCGACCTTAAGCTGACGGAAGCCGATGTTAAAGCGCGTTTGTTGTCGCCGCGTTTTCGCAATCGTCAGTTTTCCGGATTGTTACTTGACCAGGCGTTTCTCGCCGGGTTAGGCAATTACCTGCGCGTTGAGATTCTCTGGCAGACGCAGCTTGCCCCGCAGCGTAAAGCCTCGCAGCTTTCTGATGCACAGCTTGATGCGCTGGCACAGGCGTTGCTGGCGATCCCGCGGCTGTCATACAACACGCGCGGGCGGGTGGATGAGAATAAACATCACGGCGCATTGTTCCGCTTTAAGGTTTTTCATCGCGAGGGTGAAGCTTGCGAGCGCTGTGGGGGCGTGATTGAAAAGACGAGTATGTCGTCGAGGCCGTTTTACTGGTGCCCGAATTGCCAGAAGTAGGGTGGTTTTGGCCGGATGAGGGTTTACATCATCCGGCCCTGTATAGTGGGCATATTTATTCGCTGTCTTTGAACAGCGGGAGCCCCTGGGATTTCCGCCAGCGTTTGATTTCTTTAACGATACCTTCAGGGCTATCTTCTCTATCTTTGGGTGGGTAAAACAACAGTCCATTTCCTTCCGGATGTGTTACGATTTGGTCAAAATATTCTACTAATGAATCAATGTATGACTCTCGTTCTTTGCCTTTGAGATTCTTGGGGTTTTTGAAAAATTCATTAAGGAAGTCAATGAATTCAGATTCTGTATAATCTTCAATGTATTGTTTTAGTTCCATTTATACTCTTTCAAATTGTTTTTGAACATTTTTATGATGTTATACGTCGAGCTGGATGATGGTTTTCATCGTCATCCGGCCCTACACGTTGGGAATATTTATTCGCTGTCTTTGAATAACGGAAGTCCCTGGGATTTACGCCAGCGTTTGATTTCTTGCAAAATGCCTTCAGGACTGTCTTCTCTATCATCTGGAGGGTAATAAATGAGACCGTTACCTTCGGGGTGAGTTACTATTTTATCAAAATGCTCCAATAAACAATCAATGTGTTTTTCAAACTCATCGCCTTTAAGATGCTTAGTGTTGATGAAAAATTCATTAAGAAATTCAAGAAACTCTTCTTCTGTGTAATCTTCAATAGCTGGTTTAATCAACATCTTGAAACCCTTTATTTACTGTGAATATTAATGTGATTTTCAGGCGTGTTTACGCGCATGTTATCTATGTCATAAACCTCACCTTTATTCTTTATGTAAATGACATGGTGGATCTCGAATCTTTTTCGATCACCTACCTGTTCCGAAGTCTGACAGGAAGGGGCTCGCCCATTGGAAATATTTGCCCGGTTTGCTTTATTAAACTGTAACATTAATTCTGGAAATGCTGACACAGCAAGCCAAAATTCTTCCCTGAAGTGATCAAAATCCCTGAACTCCCTTCCTCTTAACTTATCCGCCACCTGTGCAGGTATCGGTGCGCCGATTCCGGAGCTTGCCGCCTCAAGCCAGCGTACATTATCGGGGATGACTTGCCCATTTCCTGTGGCAACACCGGGTTCATCTCTGGCTGTTTTAAGATAAACATAAATGGGTTTAATTCCCGAACCAGCGGGAAAGACCAGAATGTAATCATTAAAGTCAGTGATATCCGGAACCGGATAAGGTGGTGTTGTGTAGTCGTCTTTCCCGTCAGGGATAGGCGTAACCAGTATGGTCGGCTGATCAAGCGTGGGAGCATTATTTCCGGTGTGTCCTGGTGCATTGCCATTTTCGGGATGTTCGGGCGTCCAGGTGATCAGCGGGCCATCGACGCCGTTTGCGGGGGTAAATTCGTAGCGACCCGTTGTTGTGTTCCACACCATATTGGCAACGCGCACATTTTCATAGGGCGTCCCTTCACCCGTATGTACCCCGTAGACCTGAGGATTACCGTGAATATCGTTTCGCCAGAAAAAACGCACGCGAGTGGTGGCTGTGCCGCCTATGGCGGCCTTTTGTCGGAGGATATCGTCGTACCAGTACTCATCGTGCCCGGGGACACGCGCGCTTCCTTCTCCCGCCGCTGGAATGTAGAGTGCTGATGCCAGCGCGCCTATCCATGGCACGCTTTCGGCGGCACCCAGAAGGCCTCCCAACGACTTTGAGCCCCATACCCAGTTCATTGCCACTGGCAGCGCCAGTACTATGGAAGAAGCTTCCGCGGGGACTGCAGAGTGTTTACTGGCCGGCTTATGATCATATCCGCAACAATCATCGACGTCAGTTCTGGCGAAAATCGCCATTTCGCCGAAATGTTCTGCGGGCTCTTCAGTATCCCCCGCATCCGTGCATCCCGTTTCTTTCAGACAGGATTTCGCGTATACCGGTGTGACTTTTTCCGGGGTAGGAGATGGGGTTTTAACCTCATTATTCTTGAGAGGGACTTTAGGAGAAGCCGTTTTAGGTTGGGGAAAAAATAGGTTGTTATATTCAGCCGGAATATTTAAATAGCTATATTCAGTGTTAGTAATGAGATGCTTGCAGAGAATGTAGTCATAAATAACAGAAATGTGTTCGTAAGGAAGACGCTTGATATTAATGTCTATATCAATTTTTGTTACGGAAGCATTCCTTAGCTGAATATAATAATAGCGTTCCCAGTGACCGGTGCGGTTTATGCGATAAAAATCAATTTCGATAAATAATCGTTCATTGTTATTGATAGCATTGCTGAGTAATGGGCTGCTTTTATCGATAGTTTTTGTGAATTCCAGCGCTTGAAAGTGACATCCTCTACCGATATTGGCTACGTCGTGTCGAAGTGAAAATGCGAATATTTCGTCCGTATGATTCTGTTGCCAGCGGTTACCGATTGACGCCTCACTCCCGCAATCAGCGGAAATATTACCCTGCTGCTCACCTGTAATTCTCAGATAAATAATATTGCTCATTCCATTAGCATCTTTATTTTAAAGTATGTAATTAGATGCTGAGCAAAAAGAGTGCGCAAGTCTGAGATAAGCAATTCGTGCGGAGGGCGTCAGTTAGGGGGGGTATTTAGAAGAAATAAATAGAAATGATAAATAAATACACAAAGAAATATTGAAAAAGAAAATGATTTAAAGAGAGGGAAGCTGCCGGTTTCCCGGCAGCCTGGCAGATTAATGCTTCAGGTCTGATTTAAAATCGCGTTTTTCGTAGCCGGTGTACAGCTGACGAGGACGGGCGATTTTCATGCCTTCGCTGTGCATTTCATTCCAGTGCGCAATCCAGCCCACGGTACGCGCCATCGCGAAGATAACGGTAAACATGGAAGACGGAATGCCCATCGCTTTCAGAATGATGCCGGAGTAGAAGTCTACGTTCGGGTAGAGCTTCTTCTCGATGAAGTACGGGTCGTTCAGCGCGATGTGTTCCAGCTCCATCGCCACTTCCAGCAGGTCATCTTTGGTGCCCAGCTCTTTCAGCACTTCATGGCAGGTCTCACGCATCACCGTCGCGCGCGGGTCATAGTTTTTATAAACACGGTGACCGAAGCCCATCAGGCGGAAAGAATCATTCTTGTCTTTCGCACGACGCACGAATTCCGGAATGTGTTCAACAGAGCTGATCTCTTCCAGCATCTTCAGGGCAGCTTCGTTGGCGCCGCCGTGTGCCGGCCCCCACAGGGATGCAATACCGGCCGCGATGCAGGCAAACGGGTTCGCGCCGGAGGAGCCTGCGGTACGCACGGTAGAGGTCGAGGCGTTCTGTTCGTGGTCAGCGTGCAGGATCAGAATACGGTCCATTGCGCGTTCCAGAATCGGGTTCACTTCGTACGGTTCGCACGGCGTGGAGAACATCATGTTCAGGAAGTTGCCCGCGTAGGAGAGGTCATTGCGCGGGTAAACAAACGGCTGGCCGATAGAATATTTGTAACACATCGCCGCCATGGTCGGCATTTTAGACAGCAGGCGGAATGCAGCGATATCGCGATGACGCGGGTTATTCACATCCAGCGAGTCGTGGTAGAACGCCGCTAAGGCACCGGTGATCCCGCACATTACCGCCATTGGGTGAGAATCGCGGCGGAACGCGTGGAACAGACGAGTGATCTGCTCGTGAATCATGGTGTGGCGGGTAACGGTGGTTTTGAATTCGTCATACTCTGCCTGCGTTGGTTTTTCACCGTGCAGCAGGATGTAGCACACTTCGAGGTAGTTAGATTCAGTGGCTAACTGGTCAATCGGGAAACCGCGGTGCAGCAGGATGCCTTCATCACCATCAATAAATGTGATTTTGGATTCGCAGGATGCGGTAGAGGTGAAACCAGGGTCAAAAGTAAAAATGCCTTTCGAACCCAAACTACGGATATCAATAACATCCTCACCGAGCGTGCCTTTTAGCACATCCAGTTCAATAGGAGTGTCACCACCGAGGGTGATTTTTGCCTTTGTATCAGCCATTTACGGTCTCCTTAGCGCCTTATTGCTTAAGGCTGCCGGCTACCTGGTTTGCATTCAAATGATAGTTTAACGTGACCAGTTTGTTATTTGGCTCAAGGCTCTGCTGCAGAGGTGATACCAGGGTACAGAGCAAATGGCGCTTGACGGTACGCGTTTAATCTACAGTGAAACATCAGCAAATCAGGACATTAGCAGCCCGAATAGTCAAAACCTGTCTATCACTAATATCTTTCCTGATAACTTTGGTCAATAGCAGGACACTGTTACATAACTTATTATCAGGTGAAAGAGTGACCCCATAACTTTTGCGCATTATATGCTTTTTCAGGTGATGGTTGTAACAATAATGTTTAATATTTGTCAAATCACGTGATTAATTTTTAAAATATTGTTGTAATCGTGATGTTGATCACTGTTCAGCATAAAACCCGACAAACTATATGTAGGTTAATTGTAATGATTTTGTGAACAGCCTATACTGCCGCCAGGTCTCCGGAACACCCTGCAATCCCGAGCCACCCAGCGTTGTAACGTGTCGTTTTAGCATCTGGAAGCAGAGTTTTATATGACGCGAAGTTATAGATAAGGACGCTGTCTGACCCGCAAGCAGACCGGAGGAAAGGAAACAATAAGAACAGCATGTGGGCGTTATTCATGATAAGAAATGTGAAAAAACAAAGACCTGTCAACCTGGATCTGCAAACGATCCGGTTCCCAATCACGGCGATAGCGTCCATTCTCCATCGCGTCTCCGGAGTCATAACGTTTGTGGCTGTCGGTATTCTGCTTTGGTTGCTGGGCACCAGTCTCTCCTCTCCGGAAGGCTTCCTTTATGCGTCCTCCATCATGGGCAGCTTCTTCGTTAAATTTATTATGTGGGGCATTCTCACCGCGCTGGCGTATCACGCCATCGTAGGGATCCGCCATCTGCTGATGGATTTTGGCTATCTGGAAGAAACCCTCGAAGCAGGTAAGCGCTCCGCCAAAATTTCTTTTGTTATTACTGTCGTGCTTTCAATTCTTGCAGGAGTCCTCGTATGGTAAGCAACGCCTCAGCATTAGGACGCAACGGCGTACATGACTTCATCCTGGTACGTGCCACCGCCATCGTCCTGACTCTGTACATTATCTACATGGTTGGTTTTTTCGCGACGAGCGGCGACCTCACCTGGGAAGTCTGGAGTGGTTTCTTCTCCTCTGCGTTCACCAAAGTGTTCACCTTGTTGGCCCTGTTTTCTATCCTGATTCATGCCTGGATTGGCATGTGGCAGGTGCTGACCGACTACGTTAAACCGCTGGCACTGCGCATGGTGCTGCAACTGGCAATCGTTGTTGCGCTGGTGGTTTACGTCATTTATGGATTTGTTGTGGTGTGGGGTGTGTAATGAAACTGCCAGTAAGAGAATTTGATGCTGTTGTGATTGGTGCCGGTGGCGCGGGTATGCGTGCGGCACTGCAAATTTCCCAGAGCGGCCAGACCTGTGCGCTGCTCTCTAAAGTTTTCCCAACCCGTTCGCACACCGTTTCCGCGCAGGGCGGTATTACCGTCGCGCTGGGTAACACCCATGAAGATAACTGGGAATGGCACATGTACGACACCGTAAAAGGGTCGGACTACATTGGTGACCAGGACGCTATCGAATATATGTGTAAAACCGGCCCGGAAGCGATTCTGGAGCTGGAACACATGGGCCTGCCGTTCTCCCGTCTGGATGATGGTCGTATCTATCAACGTCCGTTTGGCGGCCAGTCGAAAAACTTCGGCGGCGAGCAGGCGGCACGTACTGCGGCGGCGGCTGACCGTACCGGTCACGCATTGCTGCACACCCTTTATCAGCAGAACCTGAAAAACCACACCACTATTTTCTCTGAGTGGTACGCGTTGGATCTGGTGAAAAACGCCGATGGCGCAGTGGTCGGTTGTACCGCCCTGTGTATCGAAACCGGTGAAGTCGTTTACTTCAAAGCTAACGCCACCGTGTTGGCGACCGGTGGCGCAGGCCGTATTTATCAGTCCACCACTAACGCGCATATCAACACCGGTGACGGCGTCGGTATGGCCCTGCGTGCCGGTGTGCCGGTGCAGGATATGGAAATGTGGCAGTTCCACCCAACCGGTATCGCCGGTGCGGGCGTGCTGGTGACAGAAGGCTGCCGTGGTGAAGGTGGTTACTTGCTGAATAAACACGGCGAGCGCTTCATGGAGCGTTATGCGCCGAATGCGAAAGACCTGGCGGGTCGTGACGTGGTGGCGCGTTCCATCATGATCGAAATCCGTGAAGGTCGTGGCTGTGACGGTCCCTGGGGCCCACACGCGAAACTGAAACTCGACCACCTGGGTAAAGAAGTTCTTGAATCCCGTCTGCCGGGCATCCTGGAGCTTTCTCGCACCTTCGCCCACGTCGACCCGGTAAAAGAGCCGATTCCGGTCATTCCTACCTGCCACTACATGATGGGCGGCATCCCGACCAAAGTAACCGGCCAGGCGCTGACCGTAAACGAGCAGGGCGAAGATGTGGTGATTCCGGGGCTGTTTGCGGTAGGCGAAATCGCCTGCGTATCGGTTCACGGCGCCAACCGTCTGGGCGGCAACTCGCTGCTGGATCTGGTGGTATTTGGCCGTGCGGCGGGCTTGCATCTGCAGGAATCTATCGCTGAGCAGGGCGCACTGCGCGATGCCACCGAAGAAGAGATTGACGCTTCTCTGGAACGTCTGAATCGCTGGAACGGTAACCGTGACGGTGAAGATCCGGTCGAAATTCGTAAAGCGCTTCAGGAATGTATGCAGCACAACTTCTCGGTATTCCGTGAAGGTGATGCGATGGCGAAAGGTCTTGAGCAACTGAAAGCCATTCGTGAGCGTCTGAAAAATGCCCGTCTGGACGACACTTCCAGCGAATTTAACACCCAGCGCGTTGAGTGCCTGGAGCTGGATAACCTGATGGAAACCGCTTACGCGACTGCTGTTTCCGCGAACTTCCGCACCGAGAGCCGTGGCGCGCATAGCCGCTTCGACTATCCGGATCGTGATGACGCAAACTGGCTGTGCCACTCCCTGTATCTGCCAGAGTCTGAGTCCATGACGCGTCGTAGCGTCAATATGGAACCAAAACTGCGTCCGGCGTTCCCGCCGAAGATTCGTACTTATTAATGCGGAGACAGGTCAATGAAACTCGAATTTTCAATTTATCGTTATAACCCGGATGTCGATGACGCTCCGCGCATGCAGGAATATACCCTGGAAGGCGAAGAAGGGCGCGACATGATGCTGCTGGATGCCCTCATCCAGTTGAAAGAGAAAGACCCAAGTCTGTCGTTCCGCCGCTCCTGCCGTGAAGGGGTATGTGGTTCCGATGGCCTGAACATGAACGGCAAAAACGGTCTGGCCTGCATCACGCCCATTTCGGCGCTGGGCAATGGCAAGCAGAAGATTGTCATCCGTCCGCTGCCTGGTTTACCGGTCATTCGTGATTTGGTGGTAGACATGGGGCAATTCTATGCACAATATGAGAAGATTAAGCCTTACTTGTTGAATAATGGGCAAAATCCTCCTGCTCGTGAGCACCTCCAGGGGCCAGAGCAGCGTGAAAAACTCGATGGGTTGTACGAGTGTATCCTGTGTGCATGTTGCTCGACGTCCTGCCCATCATTCTGGTGGAACCCGGATAAGTTTATCGGCCCGGCAGGTCTGTTGGCAGCGTACCGCTTCCTGATTGACAGCCGTGATACCGAAACCGACAGCCGCCTTGATGGCCTGAGTGACGCTTTCAGCGTATTCCGCTGCCATAGCATCATGAACTGCGTCAGTGTATGTCCGAAGGGGCTGAACCCGACGCGTGCGATTGGTCATATTAAGTCGATGTTGTTACAGCGCAGCGCGTAAGTAAAAACGCCTTGTCCGGTGCACAGTGCCGGATGCGGCGTAAACGCCTTATCCGGCCTACAAGTAAGCACCCGTAGGCCTGATAAGCGAAGCGCCATCAGGCGCAACAAAGATATGCAGGAAACCTCTAAAAACTGCCCCTTATTATGTTCGACAGTTTTTAAAGGTTCCTTCGCGAGCCACTACTTAGACAAGAGCTCGCAGGTGAACCCCGGCACGTACAGCCAATGTACGTGGTAGTATCCACGGCGAAGTAAGCATAAAAATGCTTAAGGGATCACGATGCAGAACAGCGCTTTGAAAGCCTGGTTGGACTCTTCTTACCTCTCTGGCTCGAACCAGAGCTGGATAGAACAGCTCTATGAAGACTTCTTGACCGACCCTGACTCGGTAGACGCTAACTGGCGTTCGACGTTCCAGCAGTTACCTGGCACCGGAGTCAAACCGGATCAACTCCATTCCACCACGCGTGAATATTTCCGTCGTCTGGCGAAGGATGCCTCACGTTACTCTTCTTCGATTTCCGACCCTGACACCAATGCGAAGCAGGTTAAAGTCCTGCAGCTCATTAACGCTTATCGCTTCCGTGGTCACCAACAGGCCAATCTCGACCCGTTAGGACTGTGGCAGCAAGATAAAGTGGCAGACTTAGATCCGTCTTTCCACGATCTGACCGAGGCCGATTTCCAGGAAAGCTTTAACGTAGGCTCGTTTGCTATCGGCAAAGAGACGATGAAGCTGGGCGATCTGCTTGAAGCACTCAAGCAAACCTACTGTGGCTCCATCGGTGCGGAATATATGCACATCACCAGCACCGAAGAAAAACGCTGGATTCAGCAGCGCTTCGAGGCCGGGCATGCCACCTTTACGGCGGAAGAGAAAAAACGCTTCCTGAGCGAACTCACCGCGGCGGAAGGTCTGGAACGCTACCTGGGTGCGAAATTCCCGGGCGCGAAACGCTTCTCGCTGGAAGGTGGGGATGCGTTAATTCCGATGTTAAAAGAGATGATTCGTCACGCGGGTAACAACGGTACGCGTGAAGTGGTGCTGGGTATGGCGCACCGCGGTCGTCTGAACGTACTGATTAACGTGCTGGGTAAAAAATCTCAAGACCTGTTTGACGAGTTTTCCGGCAAACACAAAGAGCACCTTGGCACCGGTGACGTGAAGTATCACATGGGCTTCTCGTCTGACTTTGAAACCGACGGCGGCCTGGTACACCTGGCGCTGGCGTTTAACCCGTCACACCTGGAAATTGTCAGCCCGGTGGTTATCGGCTCCGTGCGTGCGCGTCTGGATCGTCTGGATAACCCGAGCAGCAACATGGTGCTGCCAATCACCATTCACGGTGATGCGGCGGTTGCAGGGCAGGGCGTAGTTCAGGAAACCCTGAACATGTCGAAAGCGCGTGGTTACGAAGTGGGCGGTACCGTTCGCATCGTCATTAACAACCAGGTTGGCTTTACGACTTCAAACCCGCTGGATGCGCGTTCCACACCGTACTGTACCGATATCGGTAAGATGGTGATGGCGCCGATTTTCCACGTGAATGCGGATGACCCGGAAGCGGTTGCGTTTGTCACCCGTCTGGCGCTGGACTTCCGTAACACCTTTAAACGTGATGTCTTCATCGACCTGGTATGCTACCGCCGTCACGGCCATAACGAAGCCGACGAGCCGAGCGCAACCCAGCCGCTGATGTATCAGAAAATCAAGAAACACCCGACTCCGCGTAAGATCTATGCTGACAAACTTGAGCAGCAGAAAGTCGCCACGCTGGAAGATGCCACCGAAATGGTCAACCTGTACCGTGACGCGCTGGACGCGGGCGAGTGCGTGGTGAAAGAGTGGCGTCAGATGAACCTGCACTCCTTTACCTGGTCGCCGTACCTCAACCATGAGTGGGATGAAAGCTATCCGAACAAGGTTGAGATGAAGCGCTTGCAGGAGCTGGCTAACCGTATCAGTACGGTGCCGGATGCGGTTGAAATGCAGTCTCGCGTCGCGAAGATTTATGGCGATCGTCAGTCCATGGCCGCAGGCGAGAAACTGTTCGACTGGGGTGGTGCAGAAAACCTGGCCTACGCCACGCTGGTTGATGAAGGCGTTTCCGTCCGTCTGTCTGGTGAAGACTCCGGTCGCGGGACCTTCTTCCACCGCCACGCGGTCATTCACAACCAGGCGAACGGCTCTACTTATACCCCGTTGCAGCACGTTCACAACGGTCAGGGCGAGTTCAAAGTGTGGGACTCCGTGCTGTCTGAAGAAGCGGTGCTGGCGTTTGAATACGGTTATGCCACTGCAGAGCCGCGCACGCTGACCATCTGGGAAGCGCAGTTCGGCGACTTCGCCAACGGCGCACAGGTAGTTATCGACCAGTTCATCTCCTCTGGCGAGCAGAAATGGGGGCGTATGTGTGGCCTGGTGATGCTGCTGCCGCACGGTTATGAAGGACAGGGTCCGGAGCACTCTTCTGCGCGTCTGGAACGTTACCTGCAGCTTTGTGCTGAACAAAACATGCAGGTTTGCGTACCGACCACCCCGGCACAGGTTTACCACATGCTGCGTCGTCAGGCGCTGCGCGGAATGCGTCGTCCGCTGGTTGTTATGTCACCGAAATCCCTGCTGCGCCACCCGCTGGCGGTCTCCAGCCTGGATGAACTGGCAAACGGCACCTTTATGCCGGCAATTGGCGAAATCGACGAACTGGATCCGAAAGCGGTGAAACGCGTCGTGCTCTGTTCGGGTAAAGTTTATTTCGACCTGCTTGAGCAGCGTCGTAAGAACGAGCAGAAAGATGTCGCCATCGTGCGTATTGAGCAGCTCTATCCGTTCCCGCATCAGGCGATGCAGGAAGTGCTTAAGCCGTTCGCCCACGTGCATGATTTCGTCTGGTGTCAGGAAGAGCCGCTTAACCAGGGCGCCTGGTACTGTAGCCAGCACCATTTCCGTGAAGTCATTCCCTTTGGAGCGTCTCTGCGTTACGCAGGTCGCCCGGCCTCCGCTTCACCTGCGGTAGGATACATGTCCGTTCACCAGAAACAGCAACAAGATCTGGTCAATGACGCGCTGAACGTCGATTAATTAAAGGATACACAATGAGTAGCGTAGATATTCTGGTCCCTGACCTGCCTGAATCCGTAGCAGATGCCACCGTCGCAACCTGGCATAAAAAACCTGGCGACGCGGTTGTTCGTGATGAAGTGCTGGTAGAAATCGAAACTGACAAAGTGGTACTGGAAGTACCGGCGTCGGCAGACGGCATTCTGGATGCAGTCCTGGAAGACGAAGGCACGACCGTAACCTCTCGTCAGCTGCTGGGTCGCCTGCGTGAAGGCAACAGCGCCGGGAAAGAAACCAGCGCCAAGTCTGAAGCAAAAGATTCTACTCCGGCGCAGCGTCAGCAGGCGTCTCTGGAAGAGCAAAACAACGATGCGCTCAGCCCGGCGATTCGCCGTCTGCTGGGTGAACACAACCTCGAAGCCAGCGCCATTAAAGGCACGGGCGTCGGTGGTCGCATCACCCGTGAAGACGTAGAAAAACACCTGGCGAAAGCGCCGGCTAAAGCGGAAGCGCCAGCCGCTGCTGCAGCACCGGTTGCACCGCTGGCTGGCCGTAGCGAAAAACGCGTCCCAATGACTCGCCTGCGTAAGCGTGTGGCAGAGCGTCTGCTGGAAGCGAAAAACTCCACCGCCATGCTGACCACGTTCAACGAAGTCAACATGAAACCGATTATGGATCTGCGTAAGCAGTACGGTGAAGTGTTTGAGAAGCGTCACGGTATTCGTCTGGGCTTCATGTCCTTCTACGTGAAAGCGGTTGTTGAAGCGCTGAAACGCTATCCGGAAGTGAACGCCTCTATTGATGGCGAAGATGTGGTTTATCACAACTACTTCGACGTGAGCATGGCAGTGTCTACGCCGCGCGGCCTGGTGACCCCGGTTCTGCGTGATGTCGATTCTCTGGGCATGGCTGACATCGAAAAACGCATTAAAGAGCTGGCGCTGAAAGGGCGTGATGGCAAATTGACAGTAGAAGATCTTACCGGCGGCAACTTTACCATTACAAATGGGGGTGTTTTCGGTTCTCTGATGTCTACCCCTATCATCAACCCGCCGCAGAGCGCTATCCTGGGCATGCACGCCATTAAAGATCGCCCGATGGCTGTGGATGGTAAGGTAGAAATTCTGCCGATGATGTACCTGGCTCTCTCTTACGACCACCGTCTGATCGATGGCCGTGAGTCGGTTGGTTTCCTGGTGGCGATTAAAGAGCTGCTGGAAGACCCGACTCGCCTGCTGCTGGACGTGTAGTCACTTTGTCCGGCGCGCGTCGCCGGACAGGAGCATCACCTGTAGGCCGGAGAGCGTTAGGCACTCCGGCGAAACAAAGAAAGTCAGGATGAATATAGCCTGGCGATGATTACCTGAAGGATGGATAGAACACATGAACTTACATGAATATCAGGCAAAACAACTTTTTGCCCGCTATGGCTTACCGGCTCCGGTGGGTTATGCCTGTACTACTCCGCGTGAAGCAGAAGAAGCCGCTTCAAAAATCGGTGCAGGTCCGTGGGTAGTAAAATGTCAGGTTCACGCTGGTGGCCGCGGTAAAGCGGGCGGTGTGAAAGTCGTGAAGAGCAAAGAAGAAATTCGCGCTTTTGCTGAGCACTGGCTGGGTAAACGTCTGGTGACCTACCAAACGGATGCGCACGGTCAACCGGTTAACCAGATTTTGGTTGAAGCAGCGACGGATATTGATAAAGAACTCTATCTGGGCGCGGTAGTCGATCGTTCCTCTCGTCGCGTGGTCTTCATGGCGTCTACCGAAGGCGGCGTGGAAATCGAGAAAGTGGCGGAAGAAACCCCGCACCTGATCCACAAAGTCGCACTGGATCCGCTGGCGGGCCCGATGCCGTATCAGGGGCGCGAACTGGCATTCAAACTGGGTCTGGAAGGTAAGCAGGTTCAGCAGTTCACTAAAATTTTCATGGGTCTGGCGACCATCTTCCTTGAGCGCGACCTGGCGCTGATTGAAATCAACCCGCTGGTTATCACCAAGCAGGGCGACCTGATCTGCCTCGATGGCAAACTGGGCGCTGACGGTAACGCACTGTTCCGCCAGGCTGACCTGCGCGAAATGCGTGACCAGTCTCAGGAAGATCCGCGTGAAGCGCAGGCTGCACAGTGGGAACTGAACTACGTTGCGCTGGACGGTAACATTGGTTGCATGGTTAACGGTGCGGGCCTGGCAATGGGCACCATGGACATCGTTAAACTGCACGGCGGCGAACCGGCTAACTTCCTCGATGTTGGCGGCGGCGCAACCAAAGAGCGCGTGACCGAAGCATTCAAAATCATCCTTTCCGATGACAAAGTGAAAGCCGTTCTGGTTAACATCTTCGGCGGTATCGTCCGTTGCGACCTGATCGCTGACGGCATTATCGGCGCGGTAGAAGAAGTTGGCGTAAACGTACCGGTTGTTGTTCGTCTGGAAGGTAACAACGCCGAACTCGGCGCGAAGAAACTGGCTGATAGTGGCCTGAATATTATTGCAGCGAAAGGTCTGACGGATGCAGCAGTACAAGTTGTTGCAGCAGTGGAGGGGAAATAATGTCCATTTTAATTGATAAAAACACCAAGGTTATCTGTCAGGGCTTCACCGGTAGCCAGGGGACTTTCCACTCCGAGCAGGCGATTGCTTACGGTACGCAGATGGTTGGCGGCGTAACGCCAGGTAAAGGCGGCACCACGCATCTGGGTCTGCCAGTATTTAACACCGTGCGCGAAGCTGTAGAAGCCACCGGCGCTACCGCATCGGTTATCTACGTTCCGGCACCGTTCTGCAAAGATTCCATTCTGGAAGCTATTGATGCAGGCATCAAACTGATTATCACCATCACCGAAGGTATCCCGACTCTGGATATGCTGACCGTGAAAGTGAAGCTGGACGAAGCAGGCGTGCGCATGATTGGCCCGAACTGCCCAGGCGTTATCACCCCGGGCGCGTGCAAAATCGGTATCCAGCCAGGCCACATTCATAAGCCGGGTAAAGTGGGCATCGTTTCCCGTTCCGGTACCCTGACTTATGAAGCGGTTAAACAGACCACCGACTACGGCTTTGGCCAGTCCACCTGTGTGGGCATCGGCGGTGACCCGATTCCGGGCTCTAACTTCATCGATATCCTGAAAATGTTCCAGGAAGATCCGCAGACTGAAGCGATCGTGATGATCGGTGAGATCGGCGGCAGCGCGGAAGAAGAAGCGGCGGCGTACATTAAAGATCACGTCACTAAACCGGTTGTTGGTTACATCGCGGGCGTTACTGCGCCGAAAGGCAAACGTATGGGCCATGCTGGCGCCATCATCGCGGGCGGTAAAGGTACGGCAGACGAGAAGTTTGCTGCACTGGAAGCGGCTGGCGTTCGTACCGTTCGCAGCCTGGCCGATATCGGCGAAGCGCTGAAAGTGGTACTGGGATAAAAATCCTCTCAGCTCCCCGGTAAGCTTCAAGAAATATGGAGCAGGGGAGCCTTATATGTTCGATTTCGACATGGTTGGCCATCGTATGATGGCCTTTTTTATTTATCGTAACTTCTGCCGGGCGCAATTCTCAAAATTGCCTGTCGCTCTGTTCTTTGCCTCCCTTTCCGTAATAATGCTGCCAGATTTTCTGTTCTCATATCGTTAAAAGGACTTATTGATGAAAAAAGTGGCATTGGCGATGGCATTCGCATCATTAGGGATGAGTTGTGGCATTCAGGCTTCTCCCATCAACGTCGATATATTAAGTGCAACGGTTAAGGATAAACATATCGACGGCGCATCGGTGACTTTGCAGCGCAATGGCGCGCAGTCGGTGACGGGGGTAACTAATGCATCCGGTCGCGTTGAACTGGCATCGACATTCTCTGACGATCAGGACGCGTTATTGATCGTAAAAAAAGAGGGTTATTCTAACCTGGTTGTTAAATGTCCTTGCGCTGGGATGACTTACGCCATTAGTCCGGTGATGACCAACCTTGATGGAATGCGTGTGGTACTGAACTGGGGGAATACGCCCTATGATCTTGATTCGCATCTCATGTTCCCGGGTGGACATGTCTTTTTTAGGCATAAAGAAGGCGTTGATGCGAATCTTGACGTTGATGATACGGACAGCTATGGTCCTGAAACCGTTACTATCAGCAAAAAGCATTTCGGTGATAGCTACATCTATGCGGTTCAGGACTTTAGCAATAACGCACGCCCTGAAAGCGACCGGCTTTCCGCCAGCAGTGCGAAAGTCTTTGTTTATGTAGGCAGTTCTCTGGTGCGCAGTTATAGCGTTCCCGTGGGAAAAACAGGGAATATCTGGACGGTATTTAAGCTCAATCCCAACGGCGAGTTTGAAGATATCAACACCATAACGGGTGCCAACTTTGGCGATCGCCCTCAGGGAGTAGGTGACTTACCCAACGTGTTAGCGTCTGCAACAATGGCCGCAACGTCAGCCCCTGTAGTACAACATAGTGGTGATATTACGCTGGCAAAACAGTATAACCGCGAAGGTGAGGCTATCTATAAAAATGGTCAGCTTGAGCAGGCTATTGGCTATTTCCAGCGAGCAACTGAATTAGATGGTAATTACGGCCAGGCCTTCAGTAATCTTGGGCTGGCTTATCAGAAAAATGGCCAAATTGCGGAAGCGATCTGGGCTAATCGCAAAGCTATTTCACTGGCGAGTGGGGCTAATGCGGCAACAACGCGGGCTAACTCGTATTATAACATCGCGAAAATTTATGAAAATGCCGGGCAAAATGCAGACGCATTAAGGCATTATCAACTGGCAAATGCAGAAAAAAACAAACCCACTTATGAAGAGGCGATTGCGCGCGTAAAAGCGAAAAATAGAATGCAATTTCAATGAATTGCACATATTTTGTAGGCCTGATAAGCGAAGCGCATCAGGCAATGCCTACAGCGAGCGCGTTGCCAGCAGAAGGCTTATTTCAGCATCACGCTGAACCCCGCATAAAGCGTGAACTGCGGCTGATAATCCCCTCTGTGGGCGACGGTCCACTGCGGCTCCACAAAGCTATTGACGATATACCCGCCAATCGGCATCGCACGCCCCACACCTAATCCCACCGGAACATAGTAATCATCGTTTTTGATGTTGTACGTCCAGATGCCGCTGGAGCGCATATACCAGCCCTTTGACATTTTGTAGATAACAAACGGCTGGAAGGTGGCGGTTTCAACATGGCTACGGTCATCATCGCCGGCGAAACTTTTTTGCCATTGCACCAGCGCCACTTTTAACCATTGAGGTGATGTATCGACGGCGACTGCCGCCAGCCCGGTCTGCCACTGCCCGGTCCCCAGTTCATCACTCGATGCGGCATTGGCGGTTATCAGTGGCCCGACGCCCAGCATCACGCCTTTTTGCTTGAGCAGAAAAATATCGAACAGGTTGATATCACCCAGCCCGGTGTCATAACCACCGGAAACCTGCGGGCGCGTGGCGATGGGCGCCGTTAAGCGCAGAATTTGCGGCACCGGAATGAGATTGCCTGCGGCAACAGGCATGGTGGCACGCAGTAGCGTATCGTTGGTGTGCTGATCGCTGTCGTAGAGGTTTGGGGTGTAGTAGTCCTGAACGGACAATGATGTTGCCAGATGTAGCGGGTTGTTGGCTTTATCGACGGTATCTTCGGCCCAGGCGTGCAACGTGCAGCACAGTAACGCGGGCGACAGCAGATATTTTACATGAACCATAGCGTATCCCTTCCTGAATTCCCTGTGTAAGTGCGCATAAATTGCACCCAGTTAGCGGCGCGATTATAAAAACAGCCGTGAGCCAGGGAAAATGAGAAAGATGTAATTCATTGTAAAATAAGAAAAAACTATAAATTTCGCGGAATGAAATGGCTGATATTTATTCAGTGCTCTGATTTATCGAACCGCAGCTCATTTAATGCTGACGGCGGGCAACCAGCGTAAAGCGGTAATCGTCGCTTTTAAAAGCATTGCGGCTGTATTCGAAGATCCGCCCATCGCTCAGAAAACCGCGCGAGATTTTCTCCAGGATGGGTTTACCGGGCGCAAGCTCCAGGGCATCAATTGTTTCCGCGTCAGGAAGAAGGGGGATCACTTCCTGCTCGCTGCGATCAATCACCAGCTTTTTGGTCTCTTCGATAAAATGGTACTTCGACCCTTCCATTACGCTCCAGGTGAGATCGGGAAACAGCGATAGCGGCATCCACGTCTCTTCCAGCGCCATTGGTTTTTGTTTCAGAAAACGCACGCGTTTGATGTGCCAGACTTTCTCGCCAGCCTGGAGTTGAAGTCTATCTTGCAGGAACTCATCCGCAGTAATCACTTCGAACACGCGTACTTCACTGTGTGTTTGCACATGGCGATCAGCAATTTTCTCGTAAAAGCCGGTGAGTTGATAGATATCATAATTAACCCGTTCCTCTTTTACGTAGCTGCCGCTGCCCTGAATGCTCTCAATCACCTTTTGCTCGGTGAGCTGTTTAAGCGCCTGGCGCACGGTTACCCGGCTGACGCCATATTCTGTCTGAAGAGCGGCTTCCGTAGGCAGGGCATCTCCCGCTTTTAACTCTCCGCGCTCAATTCGCTGGCGAATGGCATCGGCAATCTGACGATAGAGAGGTTTTTGACTCATAACGATTCCGTTCAGTGACAGAACAAAAATAAGATGATTTCGGCTAATTATGCGCAGTTACGGAACATTGTAAACAATACAAATTAAATACAAATTATCACTATGAAGTGAAATTGATCACATAATGGTATTAATTTCCTGGGCAAAATGCGTACTTTCTGCGCAGTGGTGCGCAGGTTTTATGACACAGGAAGGAACGTGATGAATTTATTGGCGTTGACACATCCCAGTGCAATTTGCCTTAACGCCCGGTTTAACAGCCGGGATGAGGCAATTTGCGAACTGGCGAAGCGGCTGGCTGAGCTGGGTAAAATCGATGATCCCCAAACCTATTTACAGGAAGTTTTTCATCGTGAAAGCATCGGGCCGACTGCGCTTGGTGAAGGTCTGGCGGTGCCGCATGGTAAAAGCGCTGCGGTAAAAGAAGCGGCGTTCGCCGTGGCGACGTTAGCCGAGCCATTGCAGTGGGAAGGCGTGGACGGCCCGGAGAGCGTCAATCTTATTTTTCTGCTGGCGATTCCGCCATCCGAGGCGGGCTCAACGCATATTGAAATCCTTACCCAACTTACCAGCGCGTTAGTTGATGACACTGTGCGCGCGGCGGTGATGAATGCGACGACACCGCAGGCGTTATTGTCTGCGCTCTCCCTGACCACGCCAGAGAAGACGTCCTCTCTATCTGACGATACGCCTTTGATTGTCTGCGTGACGGCTTGCCCGGCAGGGATTGTACATACCTATATGGCTGCAGAATATCTGGAAAAGGCCGGACACAAACTGGGCGTGCGTGTGGTGGTTGAAAAGCAGGGGGCGAATGGCATTGAAGGCCGATTGACTTCAGATCAACTGGCAACCGCCCAGGCGGCTATTTTCGCAGCAGAAGTCGCGATTAAAGATACAGAGCGGTTTCGCGGTATTCCTTCGCTAAGCGTACCGGTTGCCGAGCCGATTAAGCATGCGGAAAGGCTGATAAAGCAGGCGCTGGCGCTGGAACCGGTCAATGAAACGCGGACGACGGTCGTTCAGGAGACGACCCGACTCGGTTTTAAAACGGAATTAAAACAGGCGCTGCTTAGCGGCATTTCTTTTGCCGTACCCTTGATTGTCGCGGGGGGGACCGTACTGGCAGTGGCGGTGTTGCTCGCGCAGATGTTTGATTTACAGCACCTGTTTAACGAGGAGAACTCGTGGCTGTGGCTTTACCGTAAACTCGGCGGAGGCATGCTTGGGATCCTGATGGTGCCTGTGCTGGCGGCCTACACGGCGTATTCACTGGCCGATAAACCGGCGCTGGCTCCGGGATTTGCGGCAGGGCTTGCCGCCAACATGATTGGTTCAGGATTTTTAGGGGCGATTGCCGGTGGTTTGATCGCCGGCTATCTGATGCGTTGGGTGAAAAACCACATCCGCCTGAGCAGCCGCTTTAACGGTTTCCTGACGTTCTATCTCTACCCGGTCATTGGCACGCTGACTGCGGGCAGCCTGATGTTGTTTGTTATTGGTGAGCCTGTCGCCTGGATCAACAACAGCCTTACAGCCTGGTTGAATGGTTTATCGGGCAGTAATGCGTTGATGCTTGGCGCCATTATTGGCGTTATGTGCTCGTTTGACCTCGGCGGGCCGGTAAATAAAGCCGCTTATGCCTTCTGTCTCGGGGCGATGGCAAATGGTGTGTACGGCCCGTACGCCATCTTCGCTTCCGTCAAAATGGTCTCCGCGTTTACCGTCACCGCATCCACGATGATTGCTCCCCGACTATTTAAATCGTTTGAGATCGAAACAGGTAAATCCACCTGGCTGTTGGGTCTTGCAGGGATCACCGAAGGGGCGATCCCGATGGCGATTGAAGATCCGCTACGGGTGATCGGTTCGTTTGTGATCGGTTCGATGGCGACGGGCGCGATCGTCGGTGCGATGAACATCGGTCTGCAAACGCCGGGCGCGGGTATTTTCTCTCTCTTTTTATTACAGGATGGCGGGCTGGGGCGCGTGATGGCTGCGGCTGGCTGGTTCGGCGCGGCGTTGATAGGTACCGCAATTTCTACCTGCATTCTGGTGCTGTGGCGCCGTCAGGCGATTCAGGCCGGAACCTACAACACACAAGCCATTGACTAACCTTTTGACTGATTCGGGAAACGAAGATGAAAGCTGTATCTCGCGTTCACATTACACCGCATATGCACTGGGACAGAGAGTGGTACTTCACCACTGAAGAGTCGCGAATTTTACTGGTTAACAATATGGCGGAAATCCTGACCCGGCTGGAGCAGGATGATGAGTATAAATATTACGTGCTGGATGGGCAGACGGCGATTCTTGAAGATTACTTTGCTGTGGTGCCGGAAAACCGCGAGCGCGTCAAAGCGCTGGTTCAGGCGGGTAAACTGATTATCGGCCCGTGGTATACGCAAACCGATACGACCCTTGTCGCGGGGGAATCTATCGTCCGCAACCTGATGTATGGGATGCGCGACTGTCTCGCGTTTGGTGAGCCGATGAAAATCGGTTACCTGCCGGATTCCTTCGGAATGTCCGGGCAACTACCGCATATCTACAACGGTTTTGGGATTAAACGGGCGATGTTCTGGCGTGGCTGCTCGGAGCGCCATGGCAGCGATAAAACCGAATTTCTCTGGCAAAGCCAGGATGGCAGCGAAGTGGTGGCGCAGGTGTTGCCGCTGGGTTATGCCATAGGTAAGTACTTACCTGACGATGAGGCGGGGCTGCGTAAACGTCTTGATAACTACTTTACCGTTCTGGAGAACGCCTCAATCACCAAAGAGATTCTGCTGCCTAACGGTCACGATCAGATGCCGCTTCAGCAGAATATCTTTGCGGTGATGGACACACTGCGAGAAATTTATCCACAACGTGAATTTGTGATGAGCCGCTTCGAAACGGTTTTTGAACAAATCGAAGCGCAGCGCGCGCAGCTGGCGACGCAGACAGGTGAATTTAACGACGGTAAATATATGCGCGTGCATCGCACCATTGGCTCGACGCGCATGGATATCAAAATTGCGCACGCGCGTATTGAAAACAAAATCGTCAATATCCTTGAACCACTGGCCGCGATGGCCTGGTCACTGGGCTTTGACTATCACCATGGCCTGCTGGAGAAAATGTGGAAGGAGATCCTCAAAAACCACGCCCATGACAGCATTGGTTGCTGCTGTAGCGACAACGTTCATCAGGAAATTGCCGCGCGTTTCTGGCTGGCGGAAGACATGGCCGATAACCTGATTCGCTTTTATCTGCGTAAAGTTGTCGACAATATGCCCGCCTGTGAAGGTGACCGACTGGGGTTATTCAACCTGATGCCGTGGCCGCGCGATGAAGTTATCGACACCACGATTCGTCTGCGCGCCAGCCAGTTCCGGCTGGTGGATGAGCAGGGTGAGGCGGTGCCGTACTTTATTCGCGCCAGCCGTGAAATCGACCCGGGCCTGATTGACCGGCAAATTGTCCACTACGGAAATTATGAACCGTTTATGGAGTATGACATCCAGCTGCGGCGGGTGCTTCCGGCGATGGGGTACATTTCGCTGCGGGTGATTGCAGGCGAAACGGGCGAGGTGAAAAATGTCCCTCCTACGGCGAATTCGATGCTGGAAAATACGGCATGGCGTATCTCGCTCAACGCCGACGGAACGCTCAGAATGGAAGATAAAGAGAGCGGGCTGGTCTACGACCGGGCGCTGGAGTTCGAAGAGAGCGGTGATGATGGCGATGAATATGACTATTCGCCGCCGAGAGAGGACTGGGTATTAACGTCTGCTGCGTATCCGCATAACGTAGAGATCGTGCAGGAAGGCTGGCGCACCAAAGCGATTTTACGCAGTACGCTAGCCGTTCCACGCAATCTGGCCGAGCGCGCCGCACGAAAATGTAGTGGGCATGTGGAGATCGAAACCATCATTATGCTGAGCGACAACAGTAAGCGCATTGATTTTGATGTGCGGGTCGTTAATCAGGCTGACGATCATCGTCTACGTGTTCGCCTGCCTGTACCGTATCGTGCGCAAACGGTGCTGACCGATACCCAGTTTGGTTCGATGATGCGCCCGGTTAAGGATGAGGCCATGCGCGACTGGGAACAGGAAGGCTGGAAAGAAGCCCCGATACCGGTCTGGAATTTCCTTAACTATGCTGTTTTACAGCATGGGGTTAACGGTATCGCGTTATTCAGCGAAGGGCTGCGTGAGGTTGAAATCATCGGTGAAGATAACAGCGCGTTCGCATTAACGCTGTTGCGTGGCGTTGGGCTTCTGGGAAAAGAGGATCTGCTCCTGCGGCCTGGCCGCCCTTCGGGAATCAAAATGCCAGTACCGGATTCACAGCTGCGCGGCACGCTGCACTGCCGCTTCAGTCTGTGGACGTTTAGCGGAACGCCATTGAATGCGGGCGTGGCGCAACAGGCGCGAAGCTGGCTCACGCCCGTTCAGTGCTATAACAAAATTCCCTGGAATGCGATGAAGCTTAATCGCGCGGCCATTACCGTGCCGGAGCACTATAGCCTTCTCACTCTCTCGTCCGTCGGCTGTTCGCTCAGCGCGCTGAAGAAAGCAGAAGACAGGCCTGAACTGATTCTTCGGCTCTATAACCCGTCGGCGACGGAGTGCTCGGACGCGCAGATTACGTTCAATCAACATCCGGTGAAGAGTGCTGAAACGGGGATGGATGAACGACCACGTTTCGGTGCAGAGGGGGGGGATATTTGTCAAGAGTCGGTGTGGTTCCGCCCTTGTCAATCGCGCACCTTTAGCATCACGCGCGTAAAATAAGTCTGTAGAGAGGCAAAACCTGACCTGGTCGATTTTGCCTCTTTTTTTGAATAATAAAGGAGTGGTGTTAATTTTGTCGGCATTTCAAGTGAATAAAATGTAATTATTCAAAAATGGTTCAGGTTTCCTGGCAAAATACTGTGAGTCGGCTAACATTAACTATTCGGTATAACTTCGTACTTGAAATTTTCTCTTCGGTTAAAAAATCTCGTCTTTTTTTTCGCATTACCCCTTTATGAAAATTCTCCAAGATAATTTTTAAACATATGCTTAACATGCCATTCACTGATCACATCTAATAAAAACAATATTAACAAAAATAGATAATATTGATTTATATCAATACGTAAAAACTGGATATGCTCCATAAAAGTGGTTAAATTGTCCTGGATCAAAGTGGCTGCAACCCGCCTGATTAGCTATAAATTGATCACTGTCGAAAATCGTAAATCTAATACAATAAAAACCTGTTTATTGTAAGGATATTACAGAGTAATATATTTTAGGGATCAATTGAGTTGTTTTTTAACGTATTTGTAACCTTTACACACCACTGATATCGGCTAACGCGAACGGTCAGCAGTGGGGGAGGGCGCAAATAAATTTGTATTGGGGCATGTGTATGAACCCTGTCCGCAGGTTCATTCTCGGAGTCTTCATGCGATGAGCAAGGAGTCATGATGTTAGATATAGTCGAACTGTCGCGCTTACAGTTTGCCTTGACCGCGATGTACCACTTCCTTTTTGTGCCACTGACGCTCGGTATGGCGTTCCTGCTGGCCATCATGGAAACGGTTTACGTCCTTTCCGGCAAACAGATTTATAAAGATATGACCAAGTTCTGGGGCAAGTTGTTTGGTATCAACTTCGCACTGGGCGTGGCCACCGGCCTGACCATGGAGTTCCAGTTCGGGACTAACTGGTCTTACTACTCCCACTACGTGGGCGATATCTTCGGTGCGCCGCTGGCCATTGAAGGTCTGATGGCCTTCTTCCTCGAATCCACCTTTGTAGGTCTGTTCTTCTTCGGTTGGGATCGCCTGGGTAAAGTGCAGCACATGGCGGTGACCTGGCTGGTTGCGCTGGGTTCAAACCTGTCCGCATTGTGGATCCTGGTGGCAAACGGTTGGATGCAAAACCCAATCGCTTCCGACTTCAACTTTGAAACCATGCGTATGGAGATGGTGAGCTTCTCCGAGCTGGTACTGAACCCGGTAGCCCAGGTGAAATTCGTTCACACCGTGGCTTCAGGTTACGTCACCGGCGCGATGTTCGTGCTCGCTATCAGCTCCTGGTACATGCTTAAAGGTCGTGACTTCGCGTTCGCTAAGCGTTCCTTTGCTATCGCAGCAAGCTTCGGTATGGCGGCGATTCTTTCCGTTATCGTTCTGGGTGATGAATCCGGCTACGAAATGGGCGACGTACAGAAAACCAAACTGGCGGCCATCGAAGCAGAATGGGAAACTCAGCCTGCTCCGGCGTCGTTCACGCTGTTTGGTATTCCTGATCAGGATAAGCAGGAAAACCACCTTTCTATTCAGATTCCTTACGCACTGGGCATCATCGCGACCCGTTCTGTTGATAAACAGGTTACCGGTCTGAAAGATTTGATGGTGCAGCACGAAGAGCGTATCCGTAACGGGATGAAAGCTTACTCGCTGCTCGAACAGCTGCGTTCTGGCGCAACCGATCCGGCTGTGCGTGAACAGTTTAACGATGTGAAGAAAGATCTGGGTTATGGCCTGTTGCTGAAACGCTATACGCCGAACGTGGCGGATGCGACGGAAGAGCAGATTGCCAAAGCGACCAAAGACTCTATCCCACGCGTTGCGCCGCTGTACTTTGCCTTCCGTATCATGGTGGCGTGCGGTGTGCTGATGCTGCTGATTATCGGCGCCTCCTTCTGGACCGTTATTCGTAACCGTATTGGTGAGAAAAAATGGCTTCTGCGCGCGGCATTCTACGGCTTACCGCTGCCATGGATTGCTGTGGAAGCGGGCTGGTTTGTCGCCGAGTATGGTCGTCAACCGTGGGCAATTGGTGAAGTCTTGCCAACCGCTGTGGCGAACTCGTCGCTGACAGCAGGCGATCTTATCTTCTCAATGGTGCTGATTTGCGGTCTTTACACACTGTTCCTGGTGGCCGAACTGTTCCTGATGTTCAAGTTCGCACGCAAAGGGCCAAGCAGCCTGAAAACCGGTCGCTATCACTTTGAGCAGTCCTCTGCGACTACTCAGCCGGCACGCTAAGACAGGAGTCGTCAAATGATCGATTATGAAGTATTGCGTTTTATCTGGTGGCTGCTAATTGGCATCTTGCTGATTGGTTTCGCAGTCGCTGACGGCTTCGACATGGGGGTGGGCATGCTCACCCGTTTCCTCGGTCGTAATGACACCGAGCGTCGAATCATGATCAACTCCATCGCGCCACACTGGGACGGAAACCAGGTATGGCTCATCACGGCCGGCGGCGCGCTGTTTGCTGCCTGGCCGATGGTGTACGCCGCCGCGTTCTCCGGCTTCTATGTCGCGATGATTCTGGTGCTGGCGTCTTTATTCTTCCGTCCGGTGGGCTTCGACTACCGTTCGAAAATTGAAGACACCCGCTGGCGCAACATGTGGGACTGGGGCATCTTTGTGGGTAGCTTCGTTCCGCCGCTGGTGATTGGCGTAGCGTTCGGTAACCTGCTGCAGGGCGTACCGTTCCATGTTGATGAGTATCTGCGTCTTTACTACACCGGTAACTTCTTCCAGCTGCTGAACCCGTTTGGTCTGCTGGCAGGTGTGGTGAGCGTAGGGATGATCCTGACCCAGGGCGCAACTTACCTGCAAATGCGCACGGTAGGTGAACTACATCTGCGTACCCGCACCACCTCTCAGGTGGCGGCACTGGTGACGCTGGTGTGCTTCGCGCTGGCAGGCGTTTGGGTCTACTACGGCATCGACGGCTATGTGGTGAAATCGGTAATGGATCACACCGCTGCCTCTAACCCGCTGACCAAAGAAGTCGCACATGAAGCGGGCGCGTGGATGACCAACTTTAACAACATGCCTGCGCTGTGGGCGATTCCGGTACTGGGTGTGGTGCTTCCGCTGCTGACTATCCTGATGACCCGTCTGGATAAAGGCGCATGGGCGTTCCTGTTCTCCTCACTGACGCTGGCGTGCATTATCCTGACCGCCGGTATCGCCATGTTCCCGTTCATCATGCCGTCCAGCACGATGTTTAACGCGAGCCTGACCATGTGGGATGCAACGTCCAGCCAGCTGACGCTGAGCGTGATGACTTATGTCGCTGCGGTATTCGTACCTATCATTCTGCTGTACACCACCTGGTGCTACTGGAAAATGTTTGGTCGTATCACCAAAGAAGACATTGAACGCAACACCCACTCTCTGTACTAAGTAAGGAGCTTAAAATGTGGTATTTCGCATGGATTTTAGGAACGCTTCTTGCCTGTGCCTTTGGGATAATCACTGCACTGGCGCTTGAACACGTCGAAGCGACCAAAGCAGGTGAAGAAAAATAGTGATGAAAATTATCGCAACGCTGTACGCGATAATGGATAAGCGCCCCTTGAGGGCGCTTTCCCTTGTTATGGCCCTGCTGCTGGCAGGTTGCATCTTCTGGGACCCGACGCGTTTTGCGGCGAAGACCAGCGAGCTTGAAATCTGGCACGGTTTTCTGCTGATGTGGGCTGTTTGTGCAGGCGTCATTCATGGCGTGGGTTTCCGCCCTCGCGCGCTCCACTGGCAAGGGATTTTCTGCCCGCTTATCGCCGATTTAGTCCTTCTTGCAGGTCTGATTTTTTTCTTCCTGTAACCAGGAAACATCCGCAAATATTAATGGGCTTGCAATAGCCCATAAAAATTTACTCTCCGTTTACCTCTCCCCATTCCAAACCACGATTACCGCGCGTATAGTAGCGAAGTTCAAAAGCTCAAAATTTTTTGCATTACCGGGATGTAAAGTGAATACAACGCTATATACCACGTCATTCATGCTGCATCGAGGCGGCAAATCCGCGAATCCCCGGGAGCTTACACCAGTAAGTGAGCGGGGTGAGGGATGCAGCCAACGAAGAGGCAGTACGAATGAATAAGTATATATTTCGATGGCCGGTTCGGGTCTATTATGAAGACACCGACGCCGGTGGTGTGGTTTATCACGCCAGCTATGTCGCTTTCTATGAGAGAGCACGCACAGAGATGCTGCGTCATCATCATTTCAGCCAACAAGTGTTGCTGGAAGAGCGCGTCGCGTTTGTGGTGCGTAAAATGACGCTGGAGTATTTTGCGCCGGCAAGGCTCGACGATATGCTCGAAGTCCAGACGGAAATTACATCAATGCGCGGCACGTCACTCGTGTTCACGCAGCGGATTGTCAACGCTGAGAATAAAGTGCTGAACGAAGCTGAAGTACTGATTGTCTGTGTTGATCCACTCATCATGAAGCCTCGTGCGCTTCCCAAGTCTATTGTCGCGGAGTTTAAGCAGTGACTGACATGAATATCCTTGATTTGTTCCTGAAGGCGAGCCTTCTGGTTAAACTTATCATGTTGATTTTGATTGGTTTTTCAATCGCATCCTGGGCCATCATCATCCAGCGGACCCGTATTCTTAACGCGGCAGCGCGTGAAGCTGAAACGTTTGAGGATAAATTCTGGTCTGGAATCGAACTTTCTCGCCTTTATCAGGAGAGTCAGGGACGCCGCGATAGTCTGGCCGGTTCGGAACAAATCTTCTACAGCGGGTTCAAAGAGTTTGCCCGTCTGCACCGTGCGAACAGTCATGCGCCGGAAGCCGTGGTTGAAGGGGCGTCGCGTGCGATGCGTATCTCCATGAACCGCGAACTGGAAACGCTGGAAACGCATATTCCGTTCCTCGGGACCGTCGGTTCCATTAGCCCGTATATTGGGCTGTTCGGTACCGTTTGGGGGATCATGCACGCCTTTATCGCGCTGGGCGCGGTGAAACAGGCGACGCTGCAAATGGTTGCGCCGGGTATCGCAGAAGCGTTGATTGCCACGGCTATTGGTCTGTTTGCCGCCATCCCTGCGGTTATGGCTTACAACCGTCTGAACCAGCGCGTCAACAAACTGGAGCTGAACTACGACAACTTTATGGAAGAGTTCACCGCCATTCTGCACCGTCAGGCGTTTACCGTTAGCGAGAGCAACAAGGGGTAAGCCATGGCCAGAGCACGTGGACGCGGACGTCGCGAACTGAAGTCCGAAATTAACATCGTTCCGCTGCTGGATGTGTTGTTGGTGCTGTTGCTGATCTTTATGGCGACGGCGCCGATCATCACACAGAGCGTGGAGGTTGATCTGCCGGATGCAACCGAATCGCAGGCCGTTAGCAGCAACGATGATCCGCCGGTGATCATTGAAGTTTCGGGTATTGGGCAGTACAGCGTAGTGGTTGAAAAGGATCGCTCCGATCAACTGCCGCCAGAGCAGGTTATCGCTGAAGCGAGAAGCCGCCTGCAGGCCAATCCGAAAACGGTCTTCTTAATTGGGGGCGCGAAAAACGTGCCTTACGATGAAATAATTAAAGCGCTAAACCTGTTACACAGCGCCGGTGTTAAATCTGTCGGGTTAATGACCCAACCGATCTAACCTTTGCGTGTGGTCTGTAAGCGTTGCATGCATATTGGCAACGCTTACAGGCTGACGGGCGAGCAGTTTTTGGGAACCGAGAGTGTCAAAGGCAACCGAACAAAACGACAAGCTTAAACGAGCGATAATTATTTCAGCTGTGCTGCACGTTATCCTGTTTGCAGCACTCATCTGGAGTTCGTTCGATGAGCACATGGATGCTGCGGCCGGTGGCGGCGGTGGTTCGGCCATCGATGCTGTGATGGTCGACCCAGGTGCCGTGGTTGAAAATTACCAGGCGCAGAAGCAATCCAGCGCTAAACAGCAGGCCGATAACGCCGCGAAGAAAGCGCAGCAGCAGAAAGAAAAAGAAGCCAAAGAAGCTGCCGAAAAAGCAGCGGCTGAAGCGAAAGAAAAAGCAGACGCTCAGGCGAAAGAGGCTGCAAAAGAAGCCGCCGAAGCGGCGAAGAAAGCCGAAGCTGACGCGCAGAAACAGGCTGAAGAAGCCGCGAAAGCGGCAGCAGAAGCCGCGAAGAAAGCGCAAGCCGATGCAGCCAAAGCGGCGGCTGACGCGCAGAAACAAGCTGAAGCGGAAGCGGCCAAAAAAGCCGCTGCTGCTGCGAAGAAAGCGGCAGAAGCGGAAGCGGCCAAAGCGGCGGCCGCCGCGAAAAAAGTAGCCGAAGCAGAAGCGGCGAAAGCGGCAGCTGAAGCGGCGAAAAAAGCCGAAGCCGAGGCTGCGAAGAAAGCGCAAGCAGAGGCTGATAAGAAAGCCGCTGCCGCTGAAAAAGCAGCAGCGGAAAAAGCTGCCGCCGCCGAGAAAGCGGCAGCAGACAAGAAAGCTGCGGCTGAGAAAGCGGCTGCTGATAAGAAAGCAGCAGCAGAAAAAGCGGCTGCCGATAAAGCCGCTGCAGCGAAGAAAGCCGCAGCGGATAAAGCAGCTGCCGACAAAGCGGCTGCGGCAAAGAAAGCAGCAGCAGATAAAGCAGCTGCCGCTTCCGGCGTTGACGACCTGCTGGGCGATCTCAGCTCAGGTAAGAATGCGCCGAAAGGTAACACCAGTGGTACCGCTGGGGGCTCATCTCCTGCTAAAGGTAATAAGCCGGGGCAGGGTGGTGCGTCTCAGGCAGAAATCGCGTCCTATATCGCACAGGTTCAGGCCGCGATCCGTGGGCATCTCTATGACTGGGATACCTACAAAGGTAAAACCTGTACGCTACGTGTAAACCTGGCGCAGGATGGAACTGTATTGACCGTTAAACAGGAAGGCGGCGATCCGGCGTTTTGTCAGCAGATGCTGTCAGCAACCAGTCGGATGACCAAATTCCCCAAACCGCCTTCACAGGCTGTCTGGGAAACGTTCAAAAATGCACCACTGGACTTCAAACCTTAAGTTATATTTCCCCCATGCAAATGGGGAAAATAAAGGCAGTGCGGTCGCAGGGTTTTGGTAGTTTTGTGTATTTGAGTTTGTTAACATTCTGCTAAATTATCGTGGGCTTTTCGTCCAGATAAGGGAGATATGATGAAGCAGGCATTACGAGTAGCATTTGGTTTCTTAATGCTGTGGGCGGCGGTGCTGCACGCAGAAGTACGTATCGAGATCACCCAAGGGGTCGATTCGGCACGTCCAATTGGTGTGGTTCCCTTCCAGTGGGCCGGACCGGGCGCAGCACCTGAAGATATCGGCGGTATCGTCGGTGCAGATCTGCGTAACAGCGGTAAATTTAACCCGTTAGACAGAGCCAAGCTGCCGCAGCAGCCAGGCTCCGCGCAGGAAGTTCAACCTGCGGCATGGTCTGCGCTGGGTATTGATGCGGTTGTCGTCGGTCAGGTCTCGCCTAACGCTGATGGCAGCTATACTGTTGCCTACCAGTTGGTCGATACTGGCGGTGCGCCGGGTACCGTTCTGGCACAGAACTCTTACAAAGTGAACAAGCAGTGGCTGCGTTATGCGGGCCATACTGCCAGTGACGAAGTGTTCGAGAAGCTGACCAGCATCAAAGGCGCGTTCCGTACACGTATCGCCTACGTTGTGCAGACTAACGGCGGTCAGTTCCCGTATGAACTGCGCGTGTCTGACTATGATGGCTACAATCAGTTCGTGGTTCACCGTTCACCACAGCCGTTGATGTCTCCGGCGTGGTCTCCGGACGGATCTAAACTGGCTTACGTTACCTTCGAAAGCGGCCGTTCTGCGCTGGTTATCCAGACGCTGTCCAACGGTGCGGTTCGTCAGGTAGCGTCGTTCCCGCGTCACAACGGTGCACCAGCGTTCTCTCCGGATGGCAGCAAACTGGCGTTTGCCCTGTCTAAAACCGGTAGCCTGAACCTGTACGTGATGGATATCGGCTCGGGCCAGATCCGTCAGGTAACCGATGGTCGCAGCAACAACACCGAACCAACCTGGTTCCCGGACAGCCAGAATCTGGCCTTTACCTCTGACCAGGCCGGTCGTCCGCAGGTGTATAAAGTGAATGTTAACGGCGGTGCTCCGCAGCGTATCACCTGGGAAGGTTCTCAGAACCAGGATGCGGATGTGAGCAGCGACGGTAAGTTTATGGTAATGGTCAGCTCCAATAGTGGTCAGCAGCACATTGCCAAACAAGATCTGGTAGCGGGTGGCGTACAAGTGTTGTCGTCAACGTTCCTGGACGAAACGCCAAGTCTGGCACCTAACGGCACTATGGTAATCTACAGCTCTTCTCAGGGGATGGGATCCGTGCTGAATCTGGTTTCTACAGATGGGCGTTTCAAAGCGCGTCTTCCGGCAACTGATGGACAGGTCAAATTCCCTGCCTGGTCGCCGTATCTGTAATAATAAATAATTGAATTATTAAAGGAATCAAAGAAATGCAACTGAACAAAGTGCTGAAAGGACTGATGCTGGCTCTGCCGGTAATGGCGATCGCGGCGTGTTCTTCTAACAAGAATGCAAGCAACGATGGCAGCGAAGGCGGCATGCTGAACGGCGCTGGCACTGGTATGGATGCAAACGGCAGCGGCAACATGTCCTCCGAAGAGCAGGCTCGTCTGCAGATGCAACAGCTGCAGCAGAACAACATCGTATACTTCGATCTGGACAAATACGATATCCGTTCTGACTTCGCTGCAATGCTGGATGCGCACGCTAACTTCCTGCGTAGCAACCCGTCTTACAAAGTCACCGTAGAAGGTCACGCGGACGAACGTGGTACTCCTGAGTACAACATTTCCCTGGGCGAACGTCGTGCAAACGCTGTTAAAATGTACCTGCAGGGTAAAGGCGTTTCTGCTGACCAGATCTCCATCGTTTCTTACGGTAAAGAAAAACCTGCAGTACTGGGTCATGACGAAGCGGCTTACTCCAAAAACCGTCGTGCCGTACTGGTTTACTAAGAGAATTGCATGAGCAGTAACTTCAGACATCACATGTTGAGTCTGTCGTTACTGGTTGGCATAGCGGCCCCCTGGGCCGCTAATGCTCAGGCGCCAATCAGTAGTGTCGGCTCAGGCTCGGTCGAAGACCGTGTCACCTCCCTTGAGCGTATTTCTAATGCTCACAGTCAACTTTTGACCCAACTCCAGCAACAACTCTCTGACAACCAATCTGATATCGACTCCCTGCGTGGTCAAATCCAGGAAAGTCAATACCAGATGAACCAGATTGTTGAGCGCCAGAAGCAGATCCTGTTGCAGATTGACAGTCTGACGAGCGGCGGCGCTGGCGCACAGACGCAACAGGCGTCCGGTGAGCAGGGCGGCAGCGCGACGGCAACGCCAGCACCGGCAGCCGACGCAGCGGCCTCTGGCGTGCCTGCGCAGACGGGTGACGCCAATACGGACTACAACGCAGCGATTGCACTGGTGAAGGATTCCTCTCGCCAGGACGACGCAATGGCGGCGTTTCAGAACTTCGTCAAAAAATATCCTGATTCAACGTATCAACCGAATGCCAATTACTGGCTCGGTCAGTTGAATTACAACAAGGGTAAAAAAGACGATGCGGCGTACTATTTTGCCTCCGTGGTGAAAAACTACCCGAAATCACCGAAAGCGGCTGACGCGATGTTTAAGGTCGGGGTGATCATGCAGGACAAAGGGGATACTGCTAAGGCGAAGGCAGTGTACCAGCAGGTGGTTGCGAAGTACCCAGGCACCGATGGGGCTAAACAGGCTCAGAAACGCCTTAATGGGATGTAATGCCTGAAGCATGACCAGGAATCGCGTTATTTCTGGTCATGCCGCATGAAACATAAGCACTTAAGTGATCTTCGTCGAAATATTTGTTGCGCTCAATTCTGAAATCAGTAATATATGCCGCCGTTGCAACGGGATATTAAACATCTCGAAAACAACGTAAAAGTGGGTCGTTAGCTCAGTTGGTAGAGCAGTTGACTTTTAATCAATTGGTCGCAGGTTCGAATCCTGCACGACCCACCACTAACTCTGTTAGTAAGCAGTATCCAGCGCAGTATCGGGTGATTAGCTCAGCTGGGAGAGCACCTCCCTTACAAGGAGGGGGTCGGCGGTTCGATCCCGTCATCACCCACCACCGGGTCGTTAGCTCAGTTGGTAGAGCAGTTGACTTTTAATCAATTGGTCGCAGGTTCGAATCCTGCACGACCCACCACTTTAACATCGAATGACGATGTTAACCGTGTAGGATAACGTTGCGTAGCAACGGCCCGTAGGGCGAGGCGAAGCCGAGTCATCCTGCACGACCCACCATCATTTTGGTGGAAGCAGTTTGTAGTATCCAGCGCAGTATCGGGTGATTAGCTCAGCTGGGAGAGCACCTCCCTTACAAGGAGGGGGTCGGCGGTTCGATCCCGTCATCACCCACCACTCGGGTCGTTAGCTCAGTTGGTAGAGCAGTTGACTTTTAATCAATTGGTCGCAGGTTCGAATCCTGCACGACCCACCAATTTTAAATTGGTAACCGAGTAAAAATCTTTCAGGCAACACCCGAATGGGTCGTTAGCTCAGTTGGTAGAGCAGTTGACTTTTAATCAATTGGTCGCAGGTTCGAATCCTGCACGACCCACCAATTTAAAGGTGGTTACTGGTAGAGAACGTGAAGGATAACGTTGCGTCAGCAACGGCCCGAAGGGCGAGACGAAGTCGAGTCATCCTGCACGACCCACCATCCTGAATGATTTAAGTAGTAAAATCCCGCAAGGGGTCGTTAGCTCAGTTGGTAGAGCAGTTGACTTTTAATCAATTGGTCGCAGGTTCGAATCCTGCACGACCCACCAGTGTAAAAAGGCGCCCTAAAGGCGCCTTTTTGCTATCTGCGGTTTATACGATTCGAACCTGCAGCAGGTTCGGTGTTGAGCGAAGCGAAACAACGGAGCCGCTTGCGGCGACGACCCGAAGGGCGAGCGAAGCGAGTCATCCTGCACGACCCACCAGTGTAAAAAGGCGCCCTAAAGGCGCCTTTTTGCTATCTACGGTTTGGGAAATTGCCTGATGGCGCTTCGCTTATCAGGCCTATACCTCGCATTGCCTTGTAGGTCGGGTAAGCGCAGCGCCACCCGACAACCACCCGTACTAAAATCTCCACGACTTTTCCCCTCATTTCAGCTATCTTGTTTAGCATATAAAACACCGGTGCCCGATTGATGCGTTTTATACGCCTGTTATCGGCAATATCGTTAAGTTAGTAAAACGAGACAGCATGATGAGCGTGATGTTTGACCCAGAAGCCGCAATTTACCCCTTCCCGCCGAAACCGGTGGCCCTCAGCGTGGATGAAAAACAGTTCTACCGCGAGAAAATCAAACGCCTGTTGAAAGAACGCAATGCGGTGATGGTGGCGCATTACTACACCGACCCGGAAATTCAGCAACTGGCCGAAGAGACAGGGGGATGCATCTCGGACTCTCTGGAGATGGCGCGCTTTGGCGCAAAGCATCCGGCAACAACGTTACTGGTCGCAGGCGTTCGTTTTATGGGCGAGACGGCGAAAATCCTTAGCCCTGAGAAAACCATTCTCATGCCCACTCTGCATGCAGAGTGTTCGCTTGATCTTGGCTGCCCCATTGAAGCGTTTAACGCCTTCTGCGATGCGCATCCCGATCGCACCGTTGTTGTCTATGCCAATACTTCCGCCGCGGTAAAAGCGCGTGCGGATTGGGTGGTGACGTCCAGTATCGCAGTCGAACTCATTGAGCATCTTGATAGTTTGGGTGAAAAAATCATCTGGGCGCCGGATCGCCACCTCGGCAGTTATGTCCAGAAACAGACTGGCGCAGATGTGCTGTGCTGGAATGGCGCCTGTATCGTACATGATGAATTCAAAACCCAGGCGCTCGCGCGTATGAAAGCGTTGTATCCCCAGGCGGCTATTCTGGTACACCCGGAGTCACCACAAGCGATTGTCGATATGGCTGATGCCGTAGGTTCAACCAGCCAGCTCATCAACGCCGCCAAAACCCTGCCGCACCCACAGCTGATCGTCGCGACCGACCGTGGTATTTTTTACAAGATGCAGCAGGCCGTACCAGAAAAAGAACTGCTGGAGGCGCCGACGGCGGGGGAAGGCGCCACCTGTCGCACCTGCGCACATTGCCCGTGGATGGCAATGAATGGCCTGAAAGCCATTGCTGAAGGGCTGGAGCAGGGCGGTGCCGCGCATGAAATTCACGTTGACGAGACGCAGCGTCAGGGCGCGCTGGTGCCACTGAACCGCATGCTTGATTTTGCGGCTACACTTCGGGGATAACGTGATAACCCTCTGGAGATAAAATGGATTTCTTTAGTACGCAAAACATTCTGGTGCACATCCCTATCGGCGCGGGCGGTTATGACCTCTCCTGGATTGAAGCCGTCGGTACCGTGGCGGGATTACTGTGTATCTGGCTGGCAAGCCTGGAAAAAATCGTGAACTACTTTTTCGGGCTGGTTAACGTCACCCTGTTCGCGATTATTTTCTTCCAGATTCAGCTCTACGCCAGCCTGCTGCTGCAACTGTTCTTCTTTGCGGCAAATATTTATGGCTGGTATGCGTGGTCGCGACAAACCCAGCAACATGAAGCCGAACTGCAAATCCGCTGGCTACCGAAGCCGAAAGCGCTCGGTTGGCTGGCAGCCTGTGTGGTGGCGATTGGCCTGATGACGGTTTACATCGACCCGGTGTTTGCTTTCCTGACGCGCGTGGCGGTGAACGTGATGCAGTTCTTTGGCCTGAACGTCACGCAGCCCACGCTGCAGCCTGACGCGTTCCCGTTCTGGGATTCCTGCATGATGGTGTTGTCGATTGTGGCGATGGTGCTAATGACGCGCAAATACGTGGAGAACTGGCTGCTGTGGGTGATAATCAACCTTATCAGCGTGGTGATTTTTGCCCTTCAGGGCGTGTACGCCATGTCGCTGGAATACCTGATCCTGACCTTTATCGCGCTTAACGGTAGTCGAATGTGGATGAACAGCGCGCGTGAGCGAGGCTCTCGCGCGTTTTCTCATTAATGATGGTGATGATGCCCGTGTCCGGCTGTCGTCTCGTTGAGATGGCATTCCGGGCCGCTACAGGGCTGATACTCCATCTGGATGGTAGCGTGCTCAATCTGATAATGATGTTCAAGAAAGTGCTGAATACTGTCGAGTAGCGCATCATGATCGTGCGGCGGCACCACCTGAACATGCAGCGTCATGAGCGGTTTTTCGCCCACCAGCCAGACGTGAACGTGGTGCACGTCGCGGACTTCGGGAATGGCTCTGCGCAGATCGCGTTTCAGCGCCGTGACATCCATAGTGCGCGGCGCGCCTTCCAGTAGTTCATTAACGCTTTCTTTCAGCAGCGACCACGCGCTACGCAGCACCAGGCACGAGACCAGCACTGACAGAATCGGATCGATAGGCGTCCAGCCCGTCATCATGATCACCACCGCGGCGGCAATCGCGCCCACCGATCCCAGTAGATCGCCCATTACATGCAGTGCCGCGGCGCGTACATTCAGGTTTTTTTCATCGCTACCGCGGTGGAGGATCCAGAACGAAAGAATATTGGCAATTAACCCTGCGACGGCAATGATCATCATGGTTGCCCCAGCGATGGGCTGCGGATGGTAGAAGCGCTGGATTGCTTCCCAGACGATCAGAATGGTAATGACCACCAGTGCGATGGCGTTAACAAACGCAGCGAGGGTGGTGAGGCGCAGCCAACCAAAGGTATGACGGGCATTTGGTGGACGACGCGCAAAGTGGACGGCCAGTAGCGCAAACAGCAGCGCGGCGGAGTCGGTCAGCATATGTCCGGCATCGGCCAGCAGCGCCAGCGAACCAGAAATAATCCCACCGATGGTCTCCACCACCATAAATCCAGCAGTGATGATAAACGCCAGCAGCAATCGGCGGGCGTTTTTGTCTTCGGGAAGATGGGGGGAAGCATGTGAGTGTGAGTGCGCCATAATGTCATCCGTTTTATGCTTTTGTTAACTGTATGACATCATACCTTTTTTACGCCAACAAAATAAAAAAGGAGAGCATAAGCTCTCCCGTTATCGACATGTTTCAAACATTACTGAGTGGTGCCATCAGTTTTACTCGCGGGATCATTCTTGGTGCCATTTCCGTTTTCAACTTTTTTGTTGATATCCGGGCAGCGACCATCTTTGCACATCGAATTTTTATGCACTTCATCCTTAGTCATCCCGTCATGATGGGTGGCGGAACCTTGTTGATGATGCATTGTGCTGCCAGAACCCGTATTGATATTGCTATTATCAACACCGTTCGGTGCAACATTTTCTTTCGCATCAGGGGCTACCTGGCCGGCATCAGCAGCGGCATTCGCCTGACCATTGTTACTTTGCGCGCCCGTATCTGCGGCCAGAGCCGCGCCGCTGGCGAGAGTGAGCGTAGCGGTAAGGAGAAGTGTGCTCAGTTTAGTCGTTTTCATAAGGTGCTCCTGTTATGTCTTCAGTACCGGATAGCATCTTCCGACGTACTTATGCCAACGAGGGTGGCAGGCAATGGTTAAAGATGTCGCCACAGGCCAATCAAGCCAGTAGAGAATCTCGAAAAAATAATAAAACAGAGTCGTTACAGTTAAAAATTGTAGGTTAGATCTCGTTATTCGCTACTTTCTGGCGTTTTTTAGGCTAATTCCAGGATTATTCCGCGCAAGGTGTAAAACCCAGTTTACACTTTCTGACGAAAGATATAGATTGAGGGGATTGCATTCAATCATATAAGTATGGCAACACTGGAACGAACATGAATTATCAGAACGACGATTTACGTATCAAAGAGATCAACGAGTTATTGCCTCCGGTCGCACTCCTTGAGAAATTCCCCGCCACAGAAAACGCTGCTAATACGGTTTCCCGTGCGCGCAAAGCGATTCACAAAATCCTGAAAGGCAACGACGATCGTCTTCTGGTGGTGATTGGCCCATGTTCTATCCACGATCCAGCCGCGGCGAAAGAGTACGCATCACGCCTGCTGGCGATGCGTGAAGAACTTAGTGATTCGCTCGAAATCGTCATGCGCGTCTATTTTGAAAAACCGCGTACCACGGTGGGCTGGAAGGGGCTGATTAACGATCCGCACATGGATCACAGCTACCAAATCAACGATGGCCTGCGCATCGCGCGTAAGTTGCTGCTCGATATCAACGACACCGGCCTGCCGGCAGCGGGCGAGTTCCTTGATATGATAACCCCACAATACCTGGCCGATTTAATGAGCTGGGGTGCAATTGGTGCGCGTACGACCGAATCTCAGGTGCACCGCGAACTGGCCTCGGGCCTTTCCTGCCCGGTCGGTTTTAAAAACGGGACGGATGGCACCATGAAAGTGGCTATTGACGCCATCAATGCGGCAGGTGCGCCACACTGTTTCCTTTCTGTCACCAAATGGGGGCATTCCGCTATCGTTAACACCAGCGGTAACGGTGACTGCCACATCATTCTGCGCGGTGGCAAAGAGCCGAACTACAGTGCCGCACACGTGGCCAGCGTAAAAGAATCGTTGAAAAAAGCCGACCTTCCCGCTCAGGTGATGATCGATTTCAGTCACGCAAACTCCAGTAAGCAATTCAAAAAACAGATGGAAGTGGGCGCGGACGTCTGCCAGCAAATTGCGGGCGGTGAGCAGGCGATTATTGGCGTGATGATTGAAAGCCACCTGGTGGAAGGCAATCAGAACCCGGACAACGGTGAACCACTGGTTTACGGCAAGAGCATTACCGATGCCTGCATCGGTTGGGAAGATACGGAAACCATCCTGCGTCAGTTGGCGAATGCGGTAAAAGCACGTCGCGGATAAGGCGCCTGATGCGCTACGCTTATCAGGCCTACATAACTTGTGCGATGTTTTGTAGGCTGGATAAGGCGTTTACGCCGCACCCGGCAAGAACAAATCGCATAATGTCAGCAATTTGAACGGGTAGCTTGCGCTACCCGTTTTTCATGATTACTTCGCTTTACCCTGGTTTGCCACGGCAGCTGCTTTTGCAGCGATTTCGTCAGCATTGCCCAGATAGTAATGTTTGATAGGCTTGAAGTTTTCGTCGAACTCATACACCAGCGGCACGCCGGTTGGGATGTTCAGGTCGATAATCTCTTCTTCGCCCATGTTATCCAGGTATTTCACCAGCGCACGCAGAGAGTTACCGTGAGCGGCGATGATCACGCGTTCACCGCTTTTAATGCGTGGCAGAATGGTTTCGTTCCAGTACGGCACGACGCGATCGATGGTCAGCGCCAGGCTTTCGGTAACCGGCAGCTCTTTATCGGTCAGTTTGGCATAACGCGGGTCGTGGCCCGGGTAGCGCTCGTCATCTTTGGTCAGCTCTGGCGGGGTGATGGCAAAACCACGACGCCACTGTTTCACCTGGTCGTCACCGTATTTTGCTGCGGTTTCCGCTTTGTTCAGACCCTGAAGCGCACCGTAATGACGTTCGTTCAGTTTCCAGGATTTCTCAACCGGCAGCCACGCTTGATCCAGCTCGTCCAGCACATTCCACAGCGTATGGATGGCACGTTTCAGCACGGAGGTATAAGCAAAATCGAAGGTGTAGCCTTCAGCCTTCAGCAGTTTACCGGCCGCTTTCGCTTCGCCAACGCCTTTCTCTGACAGGTCCACGTCATACCAACCCGTAAAGCGGTTTTCGTTGTTCCACTGACTTTCACCGTGACGAACCAGTACCAGCTTAGTTACAGCCATACTCTCACTCCTCAAGCTTTATTTGAATGATAACAATTCTCATTATATTGCCGCGATCGGCTCGACGGCAACGCTTATGCATAACCATAGCGAAAATAGCGGCTGAGTGTAAGGTGGTTGTGAATGCAGGGTTGTGAATTTGTCGATAATTGACGCTAAATTCAGCAAAGTGCGCAAAAAAAATGACCGGATGTCAGAAGGACATCCGGTCGATGGGCATTACTCGGCAATAAACTGATATTCCGTCAAACTGACATACTCTTCGCCTGGCCGTAGCACGCAGTCAGGTTGCGGCCATTCCGGGTGGTTCGGGCTATCGGGCAGGAACTCGCTTTCCAGCGCCAGACCTTGCCATGCGGTATAAGGTTCGCTGCCGCGAGACGGTGTACCGTCGAGGAAGTTGCCGGAGTAAAATTGCAGGGCAGGGGCTGAGGTAAAGACCTTCATCTGCAATTTCTCATCCTGCGACCACACGCGGGCGACAACCTGAGAAGCATCGCCTTTCGCCTGTAACAGAAAAGCGTGATCGTAACCTTTTACTTTCTGCTGATCGCCGTCGGCCAGAAAATCGGTGGAAATCGCCTTCGGCTGGCGGAAATCGAAGCTGGTGCCAGTCACGTCTTTCAGGCCGTCATGGGGAATCCCCATTTCATCCACCGGCAGGTAGGCATCTGCCAGAAGTTGCAGTTTGTGGCTACGCACGTCACTCTGCTCGCCATTGAGGTTGAAGTAGACGTGGTTGGTCATATTCACCGGACAGGCTTTATCGACGGTTGCGCGATATTCGATAGAGATGCGGTTATCGTCCGTCAGGTGATAACGCGCTGAGGCGTTGAGCGTGCCCGGAAAACCCTGGTCGCCATCGTCGGACGTCAGGGTGAACAACACCTGGGTGTCGTTCTGGTTGCTGATGGCCCAGCGACGTTTATCAAACCCTTCGCTGCCGCCGTGCAGCTGATTTTCGCCCTGGCTTGGGGTCAACGCATAGGTTTTGCCATCCAGCGTAAAGCGGCTTTTGGCGATACGGTTGGCGTAACGGCCAATGGATGCGCCAAAGTAGGCGGCCTGCTGGCTGTACTGTTCCGGTGAGGCGCAGCCCAGCAGCGCTTCGCGAATAGAACCATCCGCCAGTGGAATACGTGCGGAGAGCAGCGTCGCGCCCCAGTCCATGAGTGTCACCACCACGCCCTGCGCATTACGCAGAGTGACCAGGCGATACGGAAGGCCATCGGGGGCCAGGGTTGGCGTTTCGGTTAGCACTGTCCAGCTCCTTGTGAAGGTTTGCAAACGTAGAATGTCTCTTTGATGCCGGTTTTAGCTTCATACTGGTCAGCCACGGCCTGCTGTACGGCATCCACCATCTCTTCCGGCACCAGCGCCACGATACAGCCGCCGAAGCCGCCACCGGTCATACGTACGCCACCCTTGTCGCCAATCGTGGTTTTCACGATCTCAACCAGCGTGTCGATTTGTGGCACGGTGATTTCGAAATCATCACGCATAGAGGCATGAGATTCCGCCATCAGTTTACCCATGTGTTTAAGGTCGCCTTTTTCCAGCGCCTCAGCGGCTTCTACGGTACGGGCGTTTTCGGTCAGCACGTGACGTACGCGTTTAGCCACGATGGGGTCAAGCTGGCTGGCAACCGCGTTGAATTGATCCAGCGTGACATCACGCAGGGCAGGTTGTTGGAAGAAGCGCGCGCCGGTTTCGCACTGCTCGCGACGCGTGTTGTACTCGCTGCCGACCAGCGTGCGTTTGAAGTTACTGTTAATGATCACCACCGCTACGCCCTTCGGCATAGAGACCGCTTTGGTGCCCAGCGTGCGGCAGTCGATCAGTAACGCATGATCTTTCTTGCCCAGCGCGGAAATCAGCTGATCCATGATGCCGCAGTTACACCCCACGAACTGGTTCTCGGCTTCCTGACCGTTCAGCGCAATCTGCGCGCCATCCAGCGGCAGATGATACAGCTGCTGGAACACGGTGCCGACGGCGACTTCCAGCGAGGCGGAAGAGCTGAGGCCCGCGCCCTGCGGCACATTACCGCTGATTACCAGATCCGCGCCGCCGAAGTCTGCGTTGCGTTTTTGCAGATGTTTCACCACGCCGCGTACATAGTTAGACCACTGCTGCGTGCCATGTGTCACGATAGGCGCATCGAGGGAGAATTCATCGGTCTGGTTATCGTAATCGGCGGCAATCACGCGAACGGTACGATCCTGACGCGGCGCGCAGCTGATCACCGTCTGGTAATCAATGGCGCAGGGCAGCACAAAACCGTCGTTATAGTCGGTATGTTCGCCGATCAGGTTAACGCGGCCTGGTGCCTGAATAATGTGGGTAGCAGGGTAGCCAAATTTTTCAGCAAACAGGGATTGTGTTCTTTCTTTCAGACTCATTGTTATTCTCCGGACTCGCGAAAATGAATATCACTGACCGCGCGCAGGCGCTCGGCGGCTTGTTCTGCCGTCAGGTCGCGCTGGGTTTCTGCCAGCATTTCATAGCCAACCATAAATTTACGCACGGTAGCGGAACGCAGCAGCGGCGGGTAGAAGTGCGCGTGCAACTGCCAGTGTGCGTTTTCTTCACCATTAAACGGCGCGCCGTGCCAGCCCATTGAATAGGGGAAGGAGCACTGGAACAGATTATCGTAGCGGCTGGTCAGTTTTTTCAGCGCCAGCGCCAAATCGTCACGCTGAGCATCCGATAAGTCGGTGATGCGCAGGACATGCGTTTTGGGCAGCAGCAGCGTTTCGAACGGCCATGCCGCCCAATAAGGGACAACTGCCAGCCAATGTTCGGTTTCCACGACGGTACGGCTGCCGTCTGCCAGCTCGCGCTGGACGTAATCGACCAGCATCGGAGAACCCTGCTCGGCAAAATAGGCGCGTTGCAGGCGATCTTCGCGTTCGATTTCATTTGGCAGGAAGCTGTTGGCCCACACCTGACCATGCGGATGTGGGTTGGAGCAGCCCATCGCCGCGCCTTTGTTTTCAAAGACCTGTACCCATGGATAGCGTTGACCCAGTTCGGCGGTCTGTTCCTGCCAGGTTTTCACTACCTCCTGCAACGCGGGGAGCGTTAATTCGGGCAGCGTTTTGCTGTGATCCGGCGAGAAGCAGATCACGCGGCTGGTACCGCGGGCACTCATGCAACGCATTAATGGATCGTCGCTTTCCGGCGCATCTGGGGTGTCGGTCATCAGCGCGGCGAAGTCATTAGTAAAAACATAAGTGCTGGTGTAGTCGGGGTTTTTGTCACCCGTCACCCGGGTGTTGCCCGGGCATAAAAAGCAGTCCGGATCGTGCGCGGGCAGCGTCTGTTTTGACGGTGTCTCTTGCGCCCCTTGCCAGGGGCGTTTTGCGCGATGCGGTGAAACTAAAATCCACTGCCCGGTTAAAGGGTTATAACGGCGGTGGGGATGATCGACGGGGTTAAATTGCGTCATCAGAAATCCTTAGTCTGGATATCCCTGAGGATGACGGGACTGCCAGTGCCAGGTGTCCTGCGCCATTTCATCGAGATTACGGGTTACGCGCCAGTTCAGATCCTTGTCAGCTTTGGAGGCATCGGCCCAGTAGGCCGGAAGGTCGCCATCACGACGGGGAGCGAAATGGTAGTTAATCGGTTTGCCGCAGGCTTTGCTAAAGGCGTTCACCACGTCAAGCACGCTGCTGCCTACGCCAGCACCGAGGTTATAAATATGCACACCGGCTTTGTTCGCCAGTTTTTCCATTGCCGCAACGTGACCGTCGGCGAGGTCCATCACGTGGATGTAGTCGCGCACGCCGGTGCCGTCAGGCGTAGGGTAATCGTTGCCGAAAATCGCCAGCGATTCGCGGCGGCCAACCGCAACCTGAGCGATATACGGCATCAGATTGTTTGGGATGCCCTGCGGATCTTCACCCATGTCGCCAGAGGCATGGGCGCCCACCGGGTTGAAGTAACGTAGCAGCGAAATGCTCCATTCCGGCTGTGCTTTTTGCAGGTCGGTCAGGATTTGTTCGACCATCAGTTTGCTTTTGCCGTACGGGCTTTGCGGGGTACCGGTTGGGAAGCTTTCAACGTAAGGGATTTTTGGCTGGTCGCCATACACGGTAGCGGAGGAGCTGAAAATGAAGTTTTTGACATTCGCGGCACGCATGGCGGAAACCAGTCGTAGTGTTCCGTTAACGTTATTGTCATAATACTCCAGCGGTTTTTGCACCGACTCGCCAACTGCCTTCAGTCCCGCGAAGTGAATCACCGCCTCGATGGCGTGATCGGTCAGGATTGTGGTCATCAATGCTTCATCGCGAATATCGCCTTCCACGAACGTGGCTTTTTTCCCGCCCAGACGTTCGATTACCGGTAAGACGCTGCGTTTGCTGTTACACAGGTTGTCGAGAATGATGACCTCGTGGCCCTGTTGCAGCAACTGCACGCAGGTATGACTCCCGATGTAACCGCTACCACCCGTAACCAGTACTCTCATTTTTCGCTCCATTAGGCTTATGGTATGTAATGAAGATAGCATACCAGAGAAGGTAAAAGTGTGACATGGGATAAATTAGTGGAATCGTTTACACTAAATGCATAAACGTAGCTTTGATTTTAAATTCTTTATTTTCATACGGTTATGGGTAATCGTATAAATCTTAAAAATATGCGGTGAATTTTTATGTAATGGCGTGATGTTGCGCCAGCGCAGTAAAGCCACACCGGCGCAGCAGGGGAGAGGCGGGTTAGTCGTCAGATTTTTTACGGAACACCAGATGTTTCAGCCCGGCGCCGAAAGCAACCACCGCGATGGCGGCAAGCTTCCAGAATTTGAGCAGCGTGATGCCAATCATCGCCAGCAGACCAATTTTCTTCGCCGCAATCCCACCAATCAACGCCGCCAGACCATATTCAGCCAGTTTATCGGTTTTGGCGTTATAGTCGCTGTAACGCTGGCCTTCGTTAAAGTTAACCGCATTGAGCAGTGTTTTGGTCAAGGGTTTAGCCACCTCAACGCTGCCGCGATCGGTAATCAGGTTCAATTCGAAGTAACCTTCACGGCCCAGCAGATAGGTATTGTAGTTCACACCTTGCTCTTCCACAGGCACATTGCTGCCAATGTCTTTTAAGGCGGCAGACCAAATTAGGCGATGCGTGGCGGCATCGTAACTGGGTTTTTCCACCCAGCCAATCACCTCAATGGCCGGAATGCCTTTTTTCACACGATCTTTATTCCCTTCTTTTGTCCCTTCGCGTAGGCTGCTGAGTAATTCATCGGCGTCCCAGTCTTTCGCATCATCGTCCTTAATGTAACCGGAATCATCATAATCAATAGAAATAAAACCATCGATATTTTTATGGAAAATTAATCCATAAAAATTCGCATCATCGACGTAATTTCCCAATTCGGTCATAAATACAGACGACTCTTTTGCTGGAAAATAGACATAATCTTTGGGTAATTGAATCGTGGCTTTTTTGCCCAGAGGAACAGTCGCCGGACCGGGAACGGCCACGCGCTGCATCGCGGCAAAGGCAATTTCTGCGGGGTCTTCGGCCTGCTGCTGTTCCGATTGATTAGCTGCAAAAACCTGAAAAGATAATGCAAAAAGAAAACTGAGAAATACACATCGTGTACGGGGAAATCTAAACGAAAGATTCATATATTTTCCTGTAAATAACACAGCCGACTTCATTGTCAGCGCTAAAAAATAAACGAGCGCAGGGATTTTATTCCTGACGTTGCTTTTTCACTTTTTAGTTTTTTTTAATGCAGGATTAAGGTTCTCTTTATATATAATCAGGGCCCCTCAATGGGAGCCCTGATATTTATATTTTGCCTAACTGATAGCGGTATCCCTCGCCCTCGGCAATAAATTCCAGCCGATGGGTAATACAGTCTGGGGCATCTTCCGCATGGTGTGAGACAAACAGCAACTGCGTTTTTCCCTCGCTGATTAACACGTCGATAAAGCGGCGCACGACCTGACGGTTGAGCGGGTCAAGCCCTTGCAATGGTTCGTCGAGGATCAGCAGCGTAGGATGTTTGACCAGTGCGCGCACAATAAGGGCCAGCCGCTGCTGCCCCCATGACAGACTGTGGAATGGCGCATCGGCGGTACGCGTATCCATACCGAGAATATCAAGCCACCGCGCGACCAGTTTTCGTTGCTTATCGGATACCGCCTGGTAAATGCCGATGGAGTCAAAATAGCCGGAGAGAATAACGTTGCGCACTGTGGTGCTGACGCGATAATCCAGATGCAGGCTGCTGCTGACGTAGCCAATGTGCCTCTTGATATCCCAGATGGTTTCGCCGCTACCGCGACGTCGACCAAACAGCGTCAGGTCATTGCTGTAACCCTGGGGGTGGTCACCGGTTATCAGGCTTAACAGCGTGGATTTCCCCGCGCCATTAGGGCCCACAATCTGCCAGTGCTCGTTGGGCGCAACGGTCCAGCTCAGGTGGTTGATAATGGGCCGATCGTTATAGGAGACGACGCCATCGCGCAGCACAATGCGTGCTTCATCGTCGGCAAGGGATAACCGCGCAGAAGGGGCATCAGGCTCCGGTAAGGTCATGCCAGCCAGTTTTTCGCTGTGCGCCAACTGCGCGACCAGCGTTTGCGCCAGCAGCGCGTTTTTCTCGCCGGTTTCGGTAAGTGTACAATCGGCCAGCACTCCGACAAACGGCACAAAATCGGGAATATCATCGAAGCGGTTGAGGACCAGCATCAGGGTATAACCGGCCTCACTGAGTCTGGCGAGATGCTGCGCCAGCTGTTGGCGAGAGGCAACGTCGAGCCCGTCAAACGGTTCATCGAGGATCAATAAATCGGGCTCCGCCATCAGCGCCTGACACAGCAGAGTCTTACGCGTTTCACCGGTGGACAGATATTTAAAGCGCCTTTCCAGTAAATGACTGATGCCAAAACGTGCGGCAAGCGTTGCGCAGTGCGTGGCATTTTTGACCTCATCCTGAATAATTTCTGCGGTGGTGCGGCCCGTGTCTTCCTCGCCGGGGCTGAGCAAATCCGTATTGTTGCGCTGCCATTCATCGCTCACCAGTTTCTGCAATTGTTCGAAGGAGAGGCGGGTGATACGGGTGAACTGACATTCACGCGAGCCGGAAAGCAGCGGAAGTTCTCCCGCCAGTGCACGAGCGAGCGCCGATTTGCCGCTGCCGTTGCTGCCGACAAACGCCCAGCTTTCACCGGCGCGCAGGGTCAGTTGCTCAATTTTCAGCGTTTTTGTATCGCTAAGACGAAACGTGCCTTGCGAAATTTGCAATGATGACATTGTGTATCCCATTTTTTGCAGCGATTTTTATCAGGGATACGTCTTTCACATCATGATGTCAATGGCATCAGCACAACGTGGCGAGAATGATGCGGTCAGCATTAAAATATGCTGTTACCTCGGCGCCTTCCTCCAGTTCTGTGGCTTTCTCCAGCGGCAAGGTAGCGCACAGGGTTTGCCCATCCGGTAGTGCCATAAGGACTTCGCACTGTTCGGTGCCGCGCTGGATGTGGCTGATACGGCAGGCAAGCTGATTGTCCGCATCGCGGGCCTGCGACGGGTCGCGCGTGACGCTGACCCAGGGGGCTTTCAGCAGGACCAGCACTTCTTTGCCTTCATCCAACCCAAGGCGTTCACCGCTTTGCGCGGTGATGGCCACTTTCAGACGAGTTTCGCCGTCTGCCAATAAAATATCCACATGCTGCTGCACCTGCTGGTGGTCGCGACGGGTGACCGTACCAAACCACTGGTTACGGGCGCTGGTTTGCAGCGAAAAACGGGAAATAGCGGCCAGCAAGCTATCGAGGGGCAGGGCGTCATCATCACTCAGCACATCGAACGCTTTTTGCTGAATTTGCGCCAGCAGATCGTAGAGCTGAATGAGCCGCTGACCATAACGTGTCAGCACCGCACCGCCGCCGCCTTTCCCGCCGGTAGCGCGATCGACCAAAGAATGCTCGCTCAGAGTATTCATCTCATTGATGGCATCCCAGGCGCTTTTATAGCTGATACCGGCGTTTTTCGCGCCCTGGCTGATCGAGCCGGTTTGTGCGATTTGTTTCAATAGCGAGATGCGACGCGGGTCGGCAAACAGACGTTGCTGAAGCTTAAGAGTGAGGAGAATTTCTGCCTGCATAAAGGACGTCCTGATAAAAGGGGTATTGTGACTGAAATGATGGCATGGGCAAAGCGCATCGCACAAAAGGGAGTGTTTTTCTCCGGAAGATGGTTACAATAAGGTAAACATAATGTCTGGAGTAAACCATGTTAGAACTGCTGAAAAGTCTGGTTTTTGCCGTAATCATGGTGCCTATCGTAATGGCTATCATTATGGGGGCGATTTACGGACTCGGTGAAGTGTTTAATATCTTTTCTGGCGTCGGCCACAAAGATAAGCGCCCGCAGAACCATTAATTTCCCCCAACGCCCGGTCTTAACCGGGCGTTTTGCTTCAAGCTTCCCGCCTTTTTGCCGATATACCTCTTAAAAGTCATGAATTAACGCTGGGAAACAATCTGGCTTATCGCTATATTTGTCACTATACAACGATATTCACAGGAGTTTCAGATGACAGGTTCATGGGTACGTTTGGTTGCAGGGACGACGCTTGCGCTCTCGGTGGCAGGGCATGCGCTGGCAGATGACGGGAAAATCACCGTTTTCGCCGCGGCATCGCTGACGAACGCAATGCAGGATATTGCGAAAGAGTATAAAAAAGAGAAGAACGTGGATGTCGCCTCTTCTTTTGCCTCGTCCTCTACGCTCGCGCGTCAGATTGAAGCGGGTGCACCAGCAGATCTCTTTATCTCCGCCGACCAGAAATGGATGGATTACGCGGTAGATAAAAAGTCTATCGACACGGTGACCCGTAAAACGCTGCTTGGCAATAGCCTGGTGGTGGTGGCGCCTAAAGCCAGCGAGCAGGGCGATGTTACCATTAATGCCAAAACCGACTGGACCCGTCTGCTGAACGGTGGACGTCTGGCGGTAGGCGATCCGGATCACGTTCCGGCGGGCATTTATGCGAAAGAAGCGCTGCAAAAACTGGGTGCCTGGGATACCCTGTCACCGAAACTGGCCCCGGCTGAAGATGTGCGTGGCGCACTGGCGCTGGTAGAACGCAGCGAAGCGCCGCTGGGTATTGTTTACGGTTCAGACGCTGTTGCCAGTAAAGGCGTGAAAGTGATCGGTACGTTCCCGGAAGATTCTCACCAGAAAGTGGAATACCCGCTGGCGATTACCGATGGTCACAAAAATGCTACCGTGACCGCGTTCTACGACTATCTGCAAGGGCCGCAGGCTTCAGCCATCTTTAAACGTTACGGATTTACCACACAACAATGATATTGACGGATCCCGAATGGCAGGCGGTGTTGCTGAGCCTGAAAGTGTCATCTCTGGCGGTGTTATTCAGCTTACCCTTTGGGATTTTCTTTGCCTGGCTGCTGGTGAGGCGTAACTTTCCCGGCAAAGCATTACTCGATGGATTACTTCATTTGCCGCTGGTGCTGCCGCCGGTCGTGGTCGGCTATTTATTACTTGTGGCGATGGGACGGCGCGGTTTTATTGGCGCCTGGCTTTATGACTGGTTTGGCCTGACGTTTGCCTTTAGCTGGCGTGGTGCGGTATTGGCCGCGGCAGTAATGTCCTTCCCGCTGATGGTGCGCGCTATTCGCCTGGCGCTGGAAGGCGTAGACATCAAACTTGAACAGGCAGCAAGAACGCTGGGCGCGGGGCGCTGGCGCGTGTTCTGCACCATTACGCTGCCGCTGATGCTACCCGGTATTATTGTCGGCACCGTGCTGGCGTTTGCCCGCTCGCTGGGCGAGTTCGGGGCAACCATTACCTTCGTCTCCAATATTCCCGGCGAAACCCGCACCATACCTTCCGCGATGTATACCCTGATTCAAACGCCCGGCGGTGAGAGCGCGGCGGCAAGGCTGTGTCTTATCTCGATTGTGCTGGCGCTGATTTCCCTGATGATTTCAGAATGGCTGGCACGCGTAAGCCGTCAACGGATTGGGGCGTAAAGCATGCTCGAACTGAACTTTAGCCAAACGCTGGGCACGCACTGCCTGAGTATTCATGAATCGCTGCCCGCTAGCGGGATCACCGCCATATTTGGCGTATCCGGCGCGGGGAAAACCTCGCTGATTAATGCCATCAGCGGTCTGACTCGCCCCGAGAAAGGCCGCATTGTGCTTAATGGTCGCGTGCTGAATGATGTCGAAAAAGGCATCTGCCTGGCCCCGGAAAAGCGGCGGGTGGGGTATGTCTTCCAGGATGCGCGTCTTTTCCCACACTATAAAGTGCGCGGCAATTTGCGTTACGGCATGGCTAAAAGCATGGAGAGCCAGTTTGATAAGCTGGTCGCGCTGCTGGGGATTGAAGCACTGCTCGATCGTCTGCCGGGAAGCCTGTCGGGTGGCGAGAAGCAGCGTGTGGCGATTGGTCGGGCGCTACTCACTGCGCCAGAGCTTTTGCTGCTGGATGAACCACTGGCCTCACTGGATATTCCGCGCAAACGCGAGCTACTGCCGTATCTGCAACGCCTGGCGCGCGAGATTAATATTCCGATGCTTTATGTTAGTCATTCGCTGGATGAAATTCTTCATCTGGCGGATAAAGTGCTGGTGCTGGAAGCGGGTCAGGTCAAAGCCTTCGGCAACCTGGAGGAGGTCTGGGGCAGCAGCGTGATGCATCCCTGGCTGCCGCAGGATCAACAAAGTTCGATTCTACGCGTCACGGTGCTGGAGCATCATCCGCATTACGCGATGACCGCACTGGCGCTCGGCGATCAACATTTGTGGGTCAATAAACTCGAGCGCCCCCTTCAGGCCGCTGTGCGCGTACGCATTCAGGCGACGGATGTTTCGCTGGTACTGCAACCCTCCGCGCACACCAGTATCCGCAACGTGCTGCACGCGAAAGTGGTGCAATGCTACGACAGTAACGGGCAAGTGGAAGTGCAGTTAGACGTCAGCGGTAGAACGTTATGGGCGCGGATCAGCCCGTGGGCGAGGGATGACCTGGCGGTGAAGCCAGGCCAATGGCTCTATGCGCAAATTAAGAGCGTGTCGATTACAGCCTGATCACAGCAGGCGAGTATAGATAAACTCGGCGATGGTGTCGGTGGTGTTATCACCAATCACCACGTTGGCGCGCGCTTTCACTGCGTCGTCGGCATTTCCCATCGCCACACCCATTCCGGCAGCTTCCAGCATGCTGATATCGTTAAAGTTATCGCCAAACGCGATAACGTCTTTCATCGATAATCCCTGCGATTCAACCCACTGGGTCAAACGCTTGCCTTTGCTGTTGCCCTGGCGCGCGATGTCCACCTGATCGTGCCACGACCATTCACACTCAAGCTGTAAGGTCTCTTCAACCTGCTCACCAAATTTCCGCAGTTTAGGCAGGTCTTCATCGGTCAGGGCAAATTTCCAGACATTTTTCACTTCATGAGTCGCCTGCGCCAGCGAATCCACCTGGGTGAATGACGGGCGTTGCGCTTCCGGTAAAGACTGTGCCCAGTTACGGGTGCGGACAACGTGCCCGGTAGGGTACTGGTACATCATGGTGTCATCCACATACATCAGGCCGTGAATGTGATATTCATCCAGCATAGCGATAAGTTGCTGCGCTTTATCAACCGGCATAGGATCGGCTTCTAACACCTTTTTTGCATGATAATCATACAAGTAAGTGCCATTGCAGCAAATTGCAGGTGTTTCTAACGCCAGTGCCTGATAAAAAGGATGAATAGCAACGTGATGGCGACCGGTGACGATAAGCAATTGGTATCCCGCCTCTTTCGCGCGCTTCAGCGCTTCCAGCGAGGAAGGCAGCAGCGTTTTTTTGGGAGTGAGTAGGGTACCGTCCAGATCCAGGGCAATCACACGTGCAGTCATAGTTGTGTCTCAAGTCAGTTTAAAATTCATTGTGCAGGATGGTACACCGACTCGCCTGTGCAGCAAAATTACGCGGGCAAATACCGCATTGCCCGCTAACGTGACGGCACGCCAATTATTATTTAAATAAGTCCGGCGCCCACGGGGTAGGATCCAGGTCCATAAAGGGGGCTCGCTCAAATTTCGATTTCAGCGCCCATGGTACGGTGCAATCGAAGACGGTTTTGCAGGTAATGCCGTTACCACGAATAGAGTGACTGTATTCAGGAGACTGGGAGGGGTCCAGCTGATGTCCTCTTAGTCCCGGCAAATTGGTAATGCTGACATCGCCCTGCATACGCGTGGTCATCGCCCAGAGGATATCGTCGCTATCAAAAATATCGACATCTTCGTCAACAAGAATAATATTTTTGAGCTCAGAATAGGTGGCCAGTGCAATGAGTGCAGCTTGCCCCTGACGTCCTTCATCAGTGGCCTGGCGTTTTTTGACTTGCAAAATCCCAAGGAATTTACCGCCTCCAGCCGTATGGGCGTAGACATTCTGCAGGAAGCCTGGAATAGCCTCTTCGATGGCATTTCGAATGCTCGCTTCCGTAGGTAAACCGGCAAGCGTCGTATGTTCTTCACCCGGCCCAACCAGTGTTTGCAGTATTGCCTCGCGACGCATGGTAATTGCTTTCACTTTGATAACGGGAAGGGACGGATTCGCTTCGCCGCAATAGCCCGGAAATTCAGGCATAGCATGCCCGGAATCCGTATGTTGATCCTCGCGAACGCGCACGCCCGGCAGCAATTCCCCTTCAATAATAATTTCCGCACGGGCGATAGCTTTTTCATTTACCGCCACGCCCTGCACTAACTCGACCGGTGTCTGACGAAGTGACCCTGCCACACCCAGTTCGTTATAGCCAAACGGCGTGGTGGGTGCTTCAAAACAGGCACCGATATAAATCGCCGGATCAAGCCCCATATTAATCGTCACCGGTAAAGGCTTACCGGCCTTTTCTGCTTTTTTTCTGAAGACTTCAATATGCCGCCCAGCGGCAAGGAACATGGAAAGCTCATCGCGCTCCTGGACGCAAAGACGATGGATGGTGACGTCCGTTACGGAAGCATCTTCCGGATCGCTGGCTAAAACCAGACCCATACAGAAAAAGGGACCCGCATCAATTGGCGTATTGGTGGGAGCGGGAAGGAGTTTGCGCAGATCAAAATCCGGATCATCAGCGTACCAGATCTGTTCCTGGCACGGCGCCTTATCCGCCGGAACGACCACTGGCGCGATGGGCGTTTTAACCGCCTGACCCACATGCTGCGCCAGTTCAGAAGGCTTAGCGCCAAGCAGCAGCGCAGCGCGTTCACGGCTAGCGTGCATACCGACCAGAATACGTGAATCAGGATATCCTTTAATGTTATTAAACATCATTGCCGGGCCAGTTCGGGTAGGGCGTTTTACCGTACCGCCTGCGCCAATATAGCGATAAACGCCGGCCAGTTCCGCCTTAGGATCCACGGGATGGTCTGTTTCCCTGTACTGTCCTTCATGCTGTTGTAAGAGAGCAATGGCACTTCTCAAGTCGTTAATCTGCGGTTTCATACATCCTCCTTCAAATGAATAACGCCATTGTTATGCCAAAGAGAGATATCATCAATTGCATCGTTGATGCTAAATTGATAATAAATTTCATATCAATTTATCAGGTACCCACTGATGCAGTTTCGACTCATGCGCCACTTTATAACCGTTGCGGAAGAGCTACACATGCACCGCGCCGCCGAACGTTTAAACATGGCGCAGCCTGCCCTGAGTCAGCAAATCAAAACGCTGGAAGAACGTCTGGGCGTCACGCTTTTTCATCGTGCAAATCGACGCTTAACGCTTACGCCAGCAGGGGCGGCATTCCTGGAGAAATCAAAAATTGCCTTACAGATGGTGGATCAGGCCATTCTCGATGCCCGTCAAACGGCCCGCGGGGAGCAAGGTATTCTAAATCTTGGCTGCGTATCTAGCGCGATTCTTGACGGAAAGCTGCCCGCGGTTTTACGCGAAATACACACGCAATGGCCGAATATCTCCCTTTCGCTGACCACGGGAAATGTACAAACGCTTTACACCGCACTGCAAAGTAATCAGCTTGATGTAGCCATCATTCGCGCACCGATACCTCTGCTGCCCGAGACGCTGCAATGTAAGCCCTTTACGTCAGAGAAAACGGTGCTTGCGCTACCTCGCCAACATCCGCTCTCCGGTTCAGCAGCGCTTACGCTCGCCTCTCTTGTCGAGGATAAGTGGATAACGTTGCGCGATCCTGAAGGGATTGGTCTGGAGCAATATTTTTATGATGCCTGTCGTCATGCAGGGTTTCTGCCGAAAGTAGTGCAATACGCAACTGAAGTTTCCACGGTCATCAGTTTAGTCTCTGCCGGATTTGGTATTGCTCTCTTACCCGCTTCAGCCACCGCAGTGCATCTTGATAACGTGGTTTACATTGACATTATTGATAGGCTGGCAGAGACCGAGCTGTGCCTGGTCTGCCACCGGGTCGTTCGCTCAGCGGTGTTAAAAAAGTTCCTTGCAACACTTCAACACCCGTAAGAGAGTGGAGCTCGCTTTAGTAAGAACGAAGGGCCTATACTTTTAAACTTGCTCAAAGCTGAAGAAATGATGTGCTAAATTATTGATTTGCTTGTAGCGTTATGTTGAGTTGTATGCTCATTGTCGCGTGAAATTTGTGCTTCGATATTTGTTAACCTATTGAGGTAGAGTGGATTTCCATTTTCTGAGGTGTAGTCATGAAACAAACCGTTTATACCGCCAGCCCCGAAAGCCAGCAGATCCACGTCTGGTCGCTGGGCCATGATGGCAACCTGACGCTGGTTCAGGTGGTGGATGTACCGGGTCAGGTACAGCCGATGGTGGTAAGTCCTGATAAACGTTATCTCTATGTGGGCGTACGCCCGGAATTTCGTGTACTGGCCTATCGCATTGCGCCGGACGATGGTGCATTGACCTATACCGCTGAAGCGCCTCTGCCGGGCAGCCCGACGCATATTTCCACCGATCGTCAGGGGCAGTTTGTCTTCAGTGGCTCCTATAACGCAGGTTGTGTCAGCGTGACGCTTCTGGAAGACGGTATTCCGCGTGAAACGGTAGACGTTATTGAAGGGCTGGAAGGCTGCCACTCGGCGAATATCTCCCCGGATAATCGTACGCTGTGGGTTCCGGCGCTGAAGCAGGACCGCATCTGCCTGTTTACGCTGAGTGATGACGGACATCTGGTTGCGCAGGATCCTGCGGAAGTGACCACGGTGGAAGGAGCGGGCCCGCGCCATCTGGTGTTCCATCCGAATCAACAGTACGCCTACTGCGTGAACGAACTTAACAGCTCGGTTGATGTGTGGGAGCTGAAAGATCCGTATGGCAAAATTGAGTGCGTGCAGACGCTGGATATGATGCCGCCTGATTTCTCCGATACCCGCTGGGCGGCAGATATCCACATTACGCCGGACGGTCGTCATCTCTACGCCTGCGACCGCACGTCCAGTCTGATTACTGTTTTCAGCGTCTCTGAAGATGGCAGCGTGCTGGCAGTAGAAGGTTTCCAGCCGACGGAAACCCAGCCGCGCGGTTTTAATATTGACCATAGTGGTAAATATGTCATTGCCGCCGGACAGAAATCGCACCATATCGCGGTGTATGAAATTAAAGGCGAGCAGGGGCTGCTGGAAGAGAAGGGCCGTTATGCGGTCGGGCAGGGGCCAATGTGGGTGGTGGTTAATGCCTACTAAGCATTGAGTTGATGCTGAAAACAAAAAACCTCGCCGCGGCGAGGTTTTTTCGTTGTAGGCCTGATAAGCGTAGCGCATCAGGCAATTTACACTTACTGCTTCGGCTCTGCCAGAACCGTACTTCCCACGCCGCGGTTGTTGTATTCCCACATGCGGTTGAAGCTACGGTCGTTCAGGTCACGCTGTACATTCCCTTTATCGTCTTTCGCGCCGGTATTACCTGCGAACGGACGTTTAGAGATTGCCGCGTCGGCCCACGGTTTCGCCATGTTGAAGCCTTCGTTAATGACGCTGTCGCGAATAACGACCTGGCCGTTGGTGTTACCATCGACATCCAGAGAACGGCCCAGTTGTGCAACGTTATCGCCGGACGCAGTAAAGCGACTGTTGATAGCCAGGAAACCGTAGTAGATGTTTGCCTGGGTTGCCGGCGCGAAGACGTAGCCTTCCTGCTGAGTACGAGAGTTCACCACGCGGAAGTCGGTGTTATCGAACACCACGGCGCCACGGCCAGAAACGATGTCCACATCCCCTTCGAGGTAGCTGTTGCTCACCAGCGTGCGGGTCTGACGATCGTTTTGCAGGCGGTTGTTGACGCTGCTGTTGGTCACAAAGAAGGTGTTCTGGCGACCCAGAATGTTCACCTTGTTAATTTGTACCTGATCGCCATCGGTGCGCAGAGCGACTGCCTGATGCGTACCGGCATCAACGCTGTCGCCAAGGTTATTTTCAATGGTCAGGTTCTGCAGTTGCAGACCGTTGTTCTGCGACCAGAATACCGCTGAACACATCACGCCAATGGTTGCGCTACGTTTGCTCTGGCAGTTGTCATACATATACCAGGACGGTTTGCCCGGCATATATTTTCCGGCCGGATTGACCAGATGACGCCAGGCGGCAGGGGCCATTTCGGAGTCGATCGCCAGGCCAATTTTCACGTCGAGCGGTTTTTCACCCGTACCGTACAGCGTCACGCTGCCCGGAGCGGCAGGAATATAAACGGTGCCCTGATACTCGCCCGGCAGAATCGCGATGTACTGACGCTTGCTGCTGTGACGCGCAATGGCGGCATCGACGGCAGCCTGGATGGAGGTGTGCGTTACGCCCTGCTGGCCTGCAGCGCCAACCACGAAGTCAGGTTGTGCCGGGGTGCTAATCGAAGACGGCGACCAGGTCGCGCCATTAGGATCCAGGGCAGTGAAGTAACGCGCGGCAACGAAGTTTTGCGCTTCATCTGCGGATAAAACCGGACGGGATGACGTCCCCGGTGCGGCCTGTTCAGACGGGCGTTGATCCGCAGGGGTTGAGCTGCAAGCAGTCAGTGTCACGCCGAAAGCCAATGCCAGCGCCAGACGGGAAACCGATAAAGTGTTCATGTTGCTCCAGGCTAGTTAAGTAAAAGGGTTCCATTTAAACCAGCCTTTTTATACTAAGTTGAGCGAAACGGGAAGATGCGCTGCATAAAAAAGCGCAGTGACTGATGTAAAAGGTTTTTTAGACAGGATTAGGGCCGGAATGCAGCGATACATTCCGGCAAGCCCACTAGCTGAACAGGGCCGTTATTGAGGCGCTGCCGAGCGTATGAAAATGGACATTAAAGCCAACCATCGCGCCGCTGGCGTCTTCATCGACGTCGATACGTTCCACATCCAGCGCATGGACGGTAAAGATATAGCGGTGAGTTTCCCCTTTCGGCGGCGCGGCACCGCCGTAGCCCGCTTTGCCGAAATCGGTGCGGGTCTGGACTGCGCCCTCCGGCAGAGCGGCAATACCTGAGCCTGCGCCCTGCGGCAGTACCCGCGTATCGGCAGGCAAATTCGCTACCACCCAGTGCCACCAGCCGGAACCGGTCGGCGCATCGGGGTCAAAACAGGTCACAACAAAGCTTTTAGTACCCGCCGGAACCTCATCCCAGGCCAGATGCGGAGAGAGATTGTCACCTTCATAGCCCATGCCATTAAACACCTGACGCTGCGGCAGTTTTTCGCCATCATGCAGATCATGACTGACTAAAATCATCGTTGCCTCCTTCCTTTAATTTACTGATTAATAAGCAGTATAGCGGGCAAGAGGCAAGCTTACCGTGTCTTAATCGATAAAAAATGTGTCCGTTTCAAGCGCTTCACAGACTGCGCGCGTCAGGCGGCTGAGTTGTTCTGCGGAAATGATATACGGCGGCATCAGGTAGATGAGCTTGCCAAAGGGGCGAATCCACACGCCTTGTTCGACAAAGAAACGTTGCAGCGCGGCCATATTCACCGGCTTGCGAGTTTCCACGACGCCAATCGCCCCCAATACGCGAACATCCGCCACTTGCGCCATGCTTTTCGCTGGAGCAAGTTCACGACATAGCTGTTGTTCGATAGCCGCAACCTGCTGCTGCCATTCCCCGCTCTCCAGAATCGCCAGGCTCTCTGTCGCCACCGCGCAGGCCAGCGGATTACCCATAAAGGTTGGGCCATGCATAAAGCAGCCTGCTTCGCCGTTGCTGATGGTTTCAGCCACCAGCCGGGTGGTGAGCGCGGCGGAAAGGGTCATAGTACCGCCAGTGATCGCTTTCCCAAGGCAGAGAATATCAGGCGTAATACCCGCATGTTCGCAAGCAAAGAGTTTGCCAGTGCGGCCAAACCCGGTCGCGATTTCATCGGCAATCAACAGAATGCCTTCCCGGTCACACATCTTACGAATGCGTTTCAGCCACTCAGGATGATACATGCGCATCCCGCCTGCGCCCTGAACAATCGGTTCAAGGATCACCGCCGCAATTTCATGACGATGCGCGGCCATCAGGCGGGCAAATGCCACTATGTCACGCTCATCCCATTCCCCGTCAAAGCGGCTGTTTGGTGCTGGCGCGAACAGGTTTTCCGGCAGGTAGCCTTTCCACAGGCTGTGCATGGAGTTGTCCGGGTCGCAGACCGACATCGCGCCGAAGGTATCGCCGTGATAACCGTTGCGGAAAGTCAGGAAACGCTGGCGCGGCTCGCCTTTGGCCTGCCAGTACTGCAATGCCATTTTCATGGCGACTTCCACCGCGACGGAGCCGGAGTCGGCGAGGAAAACGCATTCCAGTGATGCTGGGGTCATCGCCACCAGCCTGCGGCATAGCGCCACTGCGCTGGGATGGGTAATGCCGCCGAACATCACGTGCGATATCTGGTCAATCTGCGCTTTCATCGCCGCATTCAGACGCGGGTGATTGTAGCCGTGGATGGCGGCCCACCACGACGACATGCCGTCCACCAGTTGTTCGCCGCTCGCCAGCTGTAGCTCGCAGCCGTGCGCGGAAACCACCGGATAGACAGGAAGCGGGGCGCTCATGGAAGTGTAGGGGTGCCAGATATGCTGTTGATCGAAGGCGAGATCGTCCGTTGTCATAATCGACTTGTAAACCATTTTGAAAAGTTTTAGGTTTACGAGTATAAACCGATCCGAAAATTAACAAAACCCCTGGAGAAGCCAATGGCTAACCCTTTACGCTGGACAATGTCGCAGGTCACCGAACTTTTTGAGAAACCATTGCTTGATTTGCTGTTTGAAGCGCAGCAGATCCATCGCCAGCATTTCGACCCACGCCAGGTGCAGGTCAGCACCCTGTTGTCGATTAAAACCGGCGCATGCCCGGAAGATTGCAAATACTGCCCGCAAAGCTCGCGCTATAAAACCGGGCTGGAGAGCGAGCGTCTGATGGAAGTGGAGCAGGTGCTGGATTCGGCCCGCAAGGCGAAGCTGGCCGGTTCTACCCGTTTCTGCATGGGCGCGGCATGGAAAAACCCGCACGAGCGCGATATGCCGTACCTTGAACAAATGGTGCAGGGCGTGAAGGAGATGGGCCTGGAAGCCTGTATGACGCTCGGTACCTTGTCCGACACGCAGGCGCAACGCCTGGCCTCGGCGGGGCTCGACTACTACAACCACAACCTGGACACCTCGCCGGAATTCTACGGCAATATCATCACTACCCGCAGCTATCAGGAACGCCTTGATACGCTGGATAAAGTACGTGATGCGGGTATCAAGGTTTGTTCCGGCGGGATTGTGGGTCTTGGCGAAACGGTCACCGATCGCGCGGGCCTGCTGCTGCAACTGGCAAACCTGCCGACGCCGCCGGAAAGCGTGCCCATCAACATGCTGGTGAAGGTGAAGGGCACGCCGCTTGCGGATAACGAGGACGTTGATGCCTTTGATTTTATTCGCACTATCGCCGTGGCGCGCATCATGATGCCAACCTCGCACGTGCGTCTCTCTGCCGGTCGCGAACAGATGAACGAGCAAACGCAGGCGATGTGCTTTATGGCCGGGGCCAACTCGATTTTCTACGGCTGCAAACTGCTGACGACGCCGAACCCGGAAGAAGATAAAGACCTGCAGTTGTTCCGCAAGCTGGGCCTCAACCCGGAACAAACCACCGTTACCGCGGGCGATAACGAACAGCAGCAGCGTCTGGAGCAGGCGCTGATGACCCCGGATACCGAAACGTATTACAACGCGGCGGCGGTATGAGCTGGCAGCAACGCATCGATAGCGCGTTAGCACAACGGCGTGAGGCAGATGCCTTGCGTCATCGTGTGCCGCTGGCGCAGGGCGCCGGACGCTGGCTGGAGTACGAAGGTCAGCGCTATCGCAATTTCTCGAGTAACGACTATCTGGGGATGAGCCAGCATCCGCAAGTGATCCACGCCTGGCAACAGGGCGCGGAACAGTACGGTACCGGCAGCGGCGGCTCGGGCCACGTCACCGGATTCAGTCACGCCCATCGCGACCTGGAAACCGAACTCGCCCAGTGGTTGGGCTACCCGCGTGCGCTGCTGTTTATCTCCGGATTTGCCGCCAATCAGGCGGTGATCGACGCGATGATGAGTGATAAAGACAGGATCGTTGCCGATCGTTTAAGCCATGCCTCGCTACTGGAAGCCGCCGCGTTAAGCCCGGCGGCGTTGCGCCGTTTTCAGCACAACGACAGCCAGCATCTGACGCGGTTGTTGAGCAGCTCCGTTGAGGGGCAACAACTGGTCGTCACCGAAGGTGTCTTCAGCATGGACGGCGATAGTGCGCCGTTGGCAAACGTCGCAGAGGCGACAACGCAGGCAGACGCGTGGTTGATGGTGGATGACGCGCATGGTATCGGTGTGAAGGGCGCGCAGGGGCGGGGAAGTTGTTGGCAACAGGGCGTGCGTCCTGAATTGCTGGTAGTGACCTTTGGTAAAGCCTTTGGCCTGAGCGGGGCGGCAGTGCTGTGTAGCGAATCGCTGGCCGATTATCTGCTGCAGTTTGCCCGTCATCTGATTTACAGCACCTCGATGCCTCCGGCGCAGGCCGTGGCGCTGCGGGCATCTCTTGACGTGATTCGCAGCGATGAAGGCGATAAGCGGCGGGAAGTCCTGGCGCAGCATATCGCGCATTTTCGCACGGGGGCGCAAGGGCTGGACTATCAACTCACGCCATCTGACAGCGCTATTCAGCCGCTGATTGTCGGCGAGAACGCGCGTACGCTCTCCCTGGCGACAACGCTGCGTGAAAAAGGCTGTTGGGTGACGGCAATCCGCCCACCTACCGTACCCGCCGGAACCGCGCGTTTACGCTTAACGCTGACGGCGGCGCACAGGCGAGAAGATATTGACACACTGCTGGAGGTGCTACATGGCGTCCGTGAATAAACAGGCTGTGGCGGCGGCTTTCGGCCGGGCGGCGGCGCAGTATCACCAGTTTAACGAACTTCAGCGCCAGAGCGCGGCGCATCTGCTCGAACAACTCCCGACGCGAGCATTTACCCGTGTGCTGGACGCAGGCTGCGGCCCCGGTAGCTACAGCCGCTACTGGCGCGAACAGGGCAGTGAGGTCACCGCGCTGGATCTCTCCGCTGATATGCTTGCACAGGCGCGCCAGCAGCGAGCGGCACAGCACTATTTGCTGGCGGATATCGAAGCCATTCCCTTGCCTGACGCCGGGTTTGACCTGGTGTGGAGCAATCTTGCTGTGCAGTGGTGCAGCGATATCCAGGTTGCGCTGGCCGAGCTTTATCGCCAGCTACGCCCCGGTGGCGTACTGGCGTTCACTACGCTTTGCGCCGGGTCGTTGCCAGAGCTGAATCAGGCCTGGCAGGCCGTGGATACGCATCCTCATGCGAACCGTTTTTTACCGGAAGAGACGCTACGACAGGCACTGGCGGGCTGGCAGCAGCGCAGTCGCGCACGCTCGATGACTTTGCTGTTTCCCGATGCCCTGAGCGCAATGCGTTCTCTGAAGGGGATTGGCGCAACGCATCTGCATGAAGGGCGGGCGCGCGAGCCGTTAACCCGCAGCAAACTTCAGCAGTTGCAGCTGGCATGGCCAAAAGTTGAGGGCCAATGCCCGCTGACCTACCATCTTTTTTCTGGAGTGATTACTCGTGATTGAACGTTATTTTGTTACCGGCACCGATACGGAAGTGGGGAAAACGGTGGCCAGCACGGCGCTGCTACAGGCCGCGCGGGCGCGAGGATATCGGACCGCAGGCTACAAGCCCGTCGCCTCTGGCAGTGAAGAAACGCCTGACGGGCTGCGTAACAGTGATGCGCTGGCATTGCAGCGCAATAGCGTGCTGCCGCTGGCCTATGACGTGGTGAATCCCTACACCTTCGCTGAGCCTACCTCGCCACACATTATCAGCGAGGTGGAACAGCGCCCGATTGAGGCTGACGTGATGTCGGCGGGTCTTCGCACGCTGGAAGCGCAGGCGGATTGGGTGTTAGTGGAAGGCGCGGGTGGCTGGTATACGCCGCTTTCGCCCCATCTGACGTTTGCGGATTGGGTGCAACACGAGCAGTTGCCGGTGATTCTGGTGGTCGGCATGAAACTGGGCTGCATCAACCATGCGCTCCTAACCGCGCAGGCTGTTAAGCAGGCTGGTCTGCGACTGGCGGGATGGATAGCCAACGATATCGAGCAGCCTGGAAAGCGTCACCAGCCTTATCTGGCGACGCTGCAACGGATGATTGACGCGCCGATGCTGGGCGAAATCCCCTGGCTGGGGGCGACGCCGGCAGAGCACGACTCTGGACAGTATCTTGACCTCACAGCCCTGTCTCAGGCGTCATCCACGCTTTAATCATCTGTTCATCCAGTTGCGCCACATCGCCCTGGGCCACGTTTCTGCCGCGATGCAGCAGGCAGAAACGGTCCGCCACCCGCTGAATAAACGGTAGCTGTTGTTCCGCCAGCAATATCGTCAACCCAATCTCCCGATTCAGGCGCAGAAGCATATCCCCCAGCCGGTGGATAAACGCGTGGCCCACGCCGCGCGTGGGCTCATCCAGAATCAGCAACTGTGGCTGCGTGACCATTGCACAGGCGACCGCCAGTTGATAACGGTCGTCCTCCGTGAGTGCGGAGCCCTTAAGTTGCCTGAGCGCATATAGAGAGGGGAAGAGCGCGTAAATTTCCGGGCCCACCGTGCCGCTGCTTTCACCTGCCGCCTTGAGAGCAATCAGCAAATTCTCTTCCACGCTAAGCTGCGAAAAAATGCGTTTATCCTGAGGGACATAACCGATCCCAAGTGTTGTGCGTCGTACGGGCGAGAGGGGCATTAAATCGCAGGGCGGCGAGCCGGTTTGTTGCCAAATCATGCTCCCGCTTTCAATGGGTTGATGGCCGGTAATACAGTTCACCAGCGTGGTCTTCCCCGTTCCGGGAAGACCGATTAAACAGGTGCACTCGCCGGAAGCCAGTTCGAGGTCGATGTTCCAGAGCGTGTGCTGGTTTCCGTAGAAATGATTGACTGCATGCAAACTTAACATCGTGTTCTCCTCAAGCCCAGGGAAAGGGTCACGAAAAAGGTTGCAATTACCTTGCCAGAACGTATTTCCCTCAGCATAACGACTGATTTTTAAGAATTAACCTAAGGAATAGGGATGGGTCGGAGAGCGTGGGATGCACGGCACTGGCGCAATAATCAGCGACGATTGGGCGAAATTCATACGAAACTGTGAGGGCTGTCACGCAGAATCCTCATGATGATTTTCGCTGATAAAAATCAAAAATTAACGATAAAAAAATTTTACCCGTCGCTTTTAAGTCGATCGACGTAAGCGCCCGAGTGACAGGGGATAGGGGCTCCAGACACTTATCCACTATTCCTGTGGATAACCTTGTGCATTAGAGTTAGAAAACCTGCGGAAGGCGAGAGAATACGCGGCTTGCCAGTAAATTGATGCGAAACGCGGCTTTTCAATCTTTTCTTTTATTATCAGTAAGATGAATAAAAGCAATGGCTGGGGTTGGCGTGCGACTCACTGACATAAAAGTTTAATGACACATATTGACAAATGTTAAAACAGAAAAAGTTCTGGGGATAACCTCTTCCGGGAGTTTTTTTATCCTGCCAGAGCGCAAATTTCAGCCACTACGCATCGATTCAGAACGACGTAACAGCAATACCATAATGTGCCACTGTTTTTATATCCAGTGTTTTTTGTTGGCAAATTTAGCGCTGGGGAGTAGAATTAATCACCTGCCCGATCAACCCGCCACCAGGTAGCTTTGTTCATGAGTAAACCGTTCAAATTACATTCGGCTTTCCAACCCTCTGGCGACCAGCCTGACGCTATCGCGCGCCTGAAAGAAGGGCTGGAAGATGGTCTCGCGCATCAAACGCTGTTGGGGGTAACCGGTTCGGGGAAAACCTTCACTGTGGCCAACGTCATTGCCGATCTCCAGCGCCCGACAATGGTACTCGCGCCAAACAAAACGCTGGCGGCGCAGCTTTATGGCGAGATGAAAGAGTTTTTCCCCGAAAACGCCGTTGAATTTTTCGTCTCCTACTACGATTACTATCAGCCGGAAGCCTACGTCCCAAGCTCAGATACCTTCATCGAGAAAGATGCCTCGGTGAACGAACACATTGAGCAGATGCGTCTGTCGGCGACCAAAGCCTTGCTTGAGCGTCGTGATGTCATCGTGGTGGCTTCCGTGTCGGCAATTTACGGGTTGGGCGACCCGGATCTCTACCTGAAAATGATGCTGCATCTGACGGTCGGGATGATTATCGACCAGCGCGCCATCCTGCGTCGTCTGGCTGAGCTGCAATACGCGCGCAACGATCAGGCATTTCAGCGTGGTACTTTCCGCGTGCGCGGCGAAGTCATCGACATCTTCCCGGCGGAATCAGAAGACCTGGCACTGCGCGTTGAACTGTTTGATGAAGAAGTCGAGCGCCTGTCGCTGTTTGACCCCTTGACGGGCCACGTTGAGGGAACCATTCAGCGTTTTACGGTGTACCCGAAAACGCACTACGTCACCCCACGCGAGCGCATCGTGCAGGCGATGGAAGAGATCAAAGACGAGCTGGTTGACCGTCGTAAAGTGCTGCTGGAAAACAACAAACTGCTTGAAGAGCAGCGGTTGAGTCAACGCACGCAGTTTGACCTCGAAATGATGAATGAACTGGGCTACTGCTCGGGCATTGAAAACTATTCACGCTATCTTTCTGGTCGCGGGCCGGGCGAGCCGCCGCCGACGCTGTTTGACTACCTTCCGGCGGACGGCCTGCTGGTCATTGATGAATCCCACGTGACCATCCCGCAAATTGGCGGCATGTATCGCGGCGACCGGGCACGTAAAGAGACGCTGGTGGAGTACGGTTTCCGTCTGCCGTCGGCCCTTGATAACCGTCCGCTGAAGTTTGAAGAATTTGAGGCGCTCGCGCCGCAAACGATTTACGTGTCTGCGACGCCGGGGAATTACGAGCTTGAGAAATCCGGCGATGAAGTTATCGATCAGGTAGTGCGTCCGACTGGTCTGCTTGATCCGATTATTGAAGTGCGCCCGGTGGCAACGCAGGTGGATGATCTGCTATCAGAAATACGCGTGCGCACCGCCATTAACGAGCGCGTGCTGGTCACCACGCTGACCAAGCGGATGGCGGAAGATCTCACCGAGTATCTTGAAGAGCACGGTGAGCGCGTTCGCTATCTGCACTCGGATATCGACACCGTTGAACGTATGGAAATCATTCGCGATCTGCGCCTTGGCGAGTTCGATGTGCTGGTGGGCATTAACCTGTTGCGAGAAGGTCTCGATATGCCTGAAGTGTCGCTGGTCGCGATTCTGGATGCCGATAAAGAGGGCTTTCTGCGTTCCGAGCGTTCGCTTATTCAGACCATCGGTCGCGCCGCGCGTAACATCAACGGTAAGGCGATTCTGTACGGCGATAAAATTACGCCATCAATGGCGAAGGCTATTGGTGAAACTGAACGTCGTCGCGAGAAACAGCAGCGCTATAACGAAGAGCACGGCATTGTTCCGCAGGGCCTGAACAAGAAAGTGGTCGATATTCTGGCGCTGGGTGAGGGGCTTGCGAAAACCAAAGGTAAAGGTCGCGGTAAGTCTCGCGGTGCTGCGCAAATTGTTGAAGCGGATCAGGTGCTGACGCCAAAAGCATTGCAGCAGCAAATTCAATCGCTGGAGGCGCAAATGTTGCAGCATGCGCAGAATCTGGAGTTTGAAGAAGCCGCTGAGATCCGCGATAAACTTCATCAGCTACGTGAATTGTTTATCGCGGCGTCATAATCTCTAAAAATTGAGGCTGGCATCACACATGACAATGCCAGCCTTAATGTTCGCTTAATATCCAACATGGATAATTTCCTCATCAACAAGAGGATAGCGCCATGTCTAATCTAAACGTTCAGCAATCTCTAACTCTGTTATTTTCCGGCCTGATTGTCGTCGGTTTTCTCAGCCACTGGGTTCTGACTTTTTAACGTCGATTTCAGGTTCGCGGGTGTGAATGCAATCCATGCCCGCGTGCCGCTTCTCTCTTCACGATTTTGCAAATAAAACGCCGCTTCGTGCAGCTGCGCAATTCGCGTGACAATACTTAACCCCAATCCAATTCCGCCATAGCGGCTGTCCATTCGTACAAACGCCTGGCTCAGTTCGCCCACTTTTGATTCATCAATGCCTGGACCTTCATCCTCGACTATCAACATCGGCGTGGGGGATGCGGCAGCGGAGAGTGTAATGGTTGAATGAGTTGGGCTGTAACGGTACGCGTTTTCGACCAGGTTACGCACCATCACCTTTATCAACGTGGCATCGCCGGCTACTGCGATGTCCTGGACGTTTTCCCTTATCACCAGCGTCTGTTCGCGTCCTTTTAGCATGGATTCCAGCTCATCCCTCAGCGGCAAAATCACATCCGCCATTAACTCAACGCGCTGGTAGCTGCCGGCGGAAAATGACTGGCCCACACGCGCGAGTTGCAGTAGCTGGGCTACGCTGTTAGTCATTTGATCCAGACGCTGAATCAGCGGCCCAACGTTAATAGCCTGTGTTTTTTCAATGAGTTCCAGATGCAAACGTAAACCCGCCAGCGGAGTGCGGAGTTCATGAGCCACATCGGCGGTGAATAAACGTTCGCGATCGAGTGTTTGCGTCAAACGCGCCACCAGTTGGTTGATGGCCGACGTTACAGCATCCACTTCCAGAACGGTTTTTTCCAGATGAATCGGTTGCAGGTTATCGGGAGTACGTGCATCGAGTTCTTTTTGCAGGTCAGACAGCGGGCGGGTGATGCGTTTCACCGCTTTCATACAGACAAACAGCGCCAGGCCAATAATCACCAGGCTGGGAACCAGCAAGCTGGCTACCGCTTCGCGAACCTCGTGTTGAATGTGTTTGGCGTTGTTGTGGCCCTTCAGGATGCTGGCGACCTCCAGGTCAATTTGCTCCTTGCTTTCATGCCAGAGCCAGAAAACGCTGATAACCTGAAACACCACCAAAATGAGGCCGACAGTTAATAACAGCTGATGGCGCATCGGCCATTTTCGGATTGCGGAAAGAGGCATAAGTTAATTTGTTACCTCGCCGTTTTCCAGTTGATAACCAAAGCCTCTGACGGTGCGAATCCGTGCTTTGCCCACTTTATCGCGCAGGTTGTGAATATGCACTTCCAGCGTATTGGTCGACGGCTCGTTATCCCAGTTGTAAATATCGTTGTAGAGAATTTCGCGATGTACCGGGCTACCGGCTTTTTGCATCAGGCGCGAGAGCAGGGCAAACTCTTTCGGTGTCAGTTCCAGCGGTTGTTCGTCCAGCCAGACCTGACGACGCGTTGTGTTAAGTCGTAAGTTCGCCACCGTGATTTCGTTTTCGCCCTGATTATAATGACGACGCAATAGCGCACGGATACGGGCGCTGAGCTCTTCCAGGGCAAACGGTTTAACCAGGTAATCGTCTGCACCTGTGTCCAGGCCGCTGACACGATCGTCCAGGGTGTCTCGGGCGGTCAAAATCAGTACTGGCAGACTGCATTTTTCCTGGCGAATACGTGAGAGGAAATGCAGCCCGTCTTCGTCTGGCAGGCCTAAATCCAGCACCATCAGACTATAGAGCCCGGATTGCAGGCTCAGCTCAGCCTGATGCGCGGTAGTCACGCCATCACAGGCATAACCTTCACTTTGCATCGCCAGAATTAAGCCCTGTAATAACAATGCGTCATCTTCCACGACTAAAATTTTCATCAGCTTATCCTCTGCACGTCTTCAGTATGTCATCAGCCGCACGATATTCAGTGGTCTCTACGCCCAGTATACCTAACATCGTTGAGAAGAGATTATCCTGAGAATATTCATTTTGTGCCGATGCTTTTTTCAGACAGTCATAATTCACGCCATAACGTTTCTGATAATCGTCTGATAGCCACAGCAGCATCGGAACATGTTTTTGGGTATCGGGCGCGATGGAATAGGGCAGACCGTGCAGGTAAATGCCATTTTCACCCAATGATTCACCGTGGTCTGAGAGATAAACCAGACTGGTGGTAAATTTATCCTGTTTTGACTCCAGTAATTTAATGGCCTTATCGACAATATAATCAACGTACAGCACGGTGTTATCGTACGTGTTTACCAGTTGTTCCTGAGTGCAGGACTGAATTTCATTGGTGTCGCAGGTCGGCGTGAATTTACGAAATGCCTTTGGATAACGGTTGTAATAGGTTGGACCATGGCTACCAATAGTGTGCAACACAATCAGCCCATCGCCGTTTAATTGATCAATATAGTTATCCAGGTCGTGAAATAGCACTTCATCATAACATTCCCCGTCAATGCACTGACCTGGCAGGTTGAGCGCGTTCATATTCTGATGCGGCACGCGGTCACATGCGCCTTTGCATCCGCCGTCATTTTCATTCCACTGTACCTGAATGCCTGCGCGCTGCACGATATCCAGCAGGCCTTCCTGATGATGCGCAAGTTGTTCGTTATAATGGGCACGCGGCATATTTGAAAACATGCAGGGAACAGAAACGGCAGTGGCGGTACCACAGGAAGTGGTTTTCGGGAAATAAATCACATTGTCCTGCGCCAGACGTGGATTGGTTTCACGCGAATAACCACCGAGCGAGAAATCGTCTGCGCGCGAGGTTTCACCCACAATAAGAATGGTCAGGTTTTTACGCGGCCCGTTTTTCATCGCGTCTTTCTGCTTTGCATCTTCGCCAATGTGCACCAGCGGTAAGTTGTCCATTTTATTATGGACGTACCAGGAGTTGATGGCGGTAATGCTATTGGACGGATTTAACGACTTCACCAGCTCTTTATTGTTGCGAAACAGGGAGGCGTAGTCTTTATAAAAGAAGACTGCAACAACCACAATAAGTAAAACAGAAGCCAGCACTGAAGCGGCTCGCAGGCCGGCCTCGCGCCATTTCCGTGTTGACGGTTTTATTTTTATCCACCACGCCAGCGCGACGAACAGCACTGCGGTTAACAGCAGTGTGAGGATCATCTTGCCCGACATCAGGGCATAACTTTCCGCCGGCGTGGTATCGAGAATATTGGTAATCATCGACCGGTCGATAATCACGCCGAACGTCAATATGAAATATTGCGCCGATGCGCTGAGTAAAATAAACAGCGTTGTCAGCACTTTTTCCAGACGCAGGAAGGAGGCCAGCGCCAGGCAAATCACCATTACCGAAAAGGCGACCAGCGGCATGGTGAAGAAAACCAGCGCGTTATGGGCGGTATTTACAGGTAAAAGGGTCCAGGCCTGGCGATAAAAGGCAATATTTAGCGCCAGCGCAATATAGAACGCGAAAAGCAGAATATAAGTTAAACGGCTAACGGTGGGGCGATAGCGTAAATAGCGCAACATAGCGATCTTCCTGGATAAATGATGCTCGCTATGTTGCCGCGGGTTTTTTAAGACAACCTTAAGATTTTAAGGAAAGCTAACCTAATGCCTGAATGGCTTTTTCCAGTGCGTCGCGCAATAGTTGACGATCGTGACGATAGCGAATATCGCTGGCTTCCAGGGGTTCCTGAATGACGACACGATCGCCAATATTCGTGGTATCGACTTTCGGCCCAACGACCACTGCATCTATCACCGGTTTCCCGACGTAATGTTCCAGAATATCAAGTTTTTTCGCCAGCGTCAGGCTGGCCGCCGCCGGGCTGAGTTCACGGCCTAAGTTGCCGATATAGACCATAGGCGCAGGCGTACGACGCAGCGCCTGAGCCACATCGCTCAACAATAATGCGGGTAGCAGGCTGGTATAAAAACTGCCGGGACCAATTAAAATGAGATCCGCCTCGCCAATCGCCTGCACCGCTTCACGCGTCGCGCTAACCGAAGGCGAAAGCATCAGCTCCTGGGGCGGTAAGGGCAATTGATCGATATTCACTTCCCCGTAGACTTCATGGCCTTCCTGGTCGATAGCCATTAAATCGACCGGTTGTTCCGACATAGGGATAAGTGATGCCTCTACTTTCAGTAGATTTCTTATTAAATTGATTGCCTCTAAAGGCCGCACACTGAGGTGGTCCAGCGCCTTTAACATCAGATTTCCGAGGTTATGACCGGAAAGTTCGCCATTACCGCCAAAACGGTACTCAAACATGGCCGATGCTACGCTGGGTTCAGTGATCAACTGATTAATGCAGTTTCGCATGTCGCCCCATGCGATGCCGCCTTCAGAGCGGCGGATACGACCGGTCGAGCCACCGTTATCCGTGGTGGTAACAATGCCGGTTAAACGAGAGCCGAGGGAGGAGAGTGAGGACATCACTCGCCCCAATCCATGTCCCCCTCCAAGGGCGACGACGCGATCGAGATCGGCCAGAGTGCGATTGCGCATACAACTTCCTTATGTTGGTACATCTGCTTACATTAGCGTAACTACTCCCAAAAGACGATGCCGCATCCCGGGCAAAATGACGTATATCAATGCAAAAGCGTGATTTATGCGTATTCTGTCAGGAAAGTGCACGATCATCTCGCTATGTATAATTTTATATAGCGATAGCGAACATGGCGAATTCTGTCTTCTCGCGCTATTATCGGCATAACCACTTTCAGCAACATTGCTGAAAAACACTCTAGCCTCTGTGCCTAAGTTGAAAGATAAGGTGCTTTGGCCGTGATGCTTAAGGTTTTACCTGGCATCACCAGGGCGAAGGAAGAAATGACCTCGTCTCCCGTATTTGGAAAGGTGTCTATGGCTTCACAACTTACTGATGCGTTCGCGCGCAGATTCTATTATCTGCGTCTGTCGATAACCGACGTGTGCAACTTCCGTTGTACTTACTGTCTGCCCAATGGTTACAAGCCGGGCGAAGTCACCAACAATGGCTTTTTGTCGCTGGATGAAGTGCGACGGGTTACCCGTGCTTTTTCTGCGCTGGGTACGGAAAAAGTGCGTCTCACTGGCGGCGAGCCGAGCCTGCGTCGCGACTTTGTTGACATCATTGCAGCAGTAAGAGAAAACGCGGCCATCAAACAGATTGCCGTGACCACCAACGGTTACCGCATGGCGCGTGATGTTGCCGCCTGGCGTGAAGCGGGCCTTACGGCGTTGAACGTTAGCGTCGACAGCCTTGATGCGCGCCAGTTTCATGCGATTACCGGTCAGGACAAATTCCGCCAGGTGATGGACGGCATCGACGCCGCCTTCAGCGCGGGCTTTGAAAAGGTGAAGGTCAACACCGTGCTGATGCGCGATGTAAATCATCACCAACTCGACACCTTTCTGGCGTGGATCAAACCGCGCCGCATTCAACTCCGATTTATCGAACTGATGGAAACCGGCGACGGCAGCGATTTGTTCCGCAAACACCATATCTCCGGGATGGTGCTGCGCGACCAACTGCTCAAACGCGGCTGGATACATCAGATCCGACAGCGCAGCGATGGCCCGGCGCAGGTCTTTTGTCACCCTGATTACGAAGGGGAAATCGGCTTAATCATGCCGTATGAAAAAGATTTTTGCGCCACCTGTAACCGTCTGCGCGTCTCTTCCGTGGGAAAACTGCATTTGTGCCTTTTCGGTGACGGTGGTGTAGACCTTCGCGATCTGTTAGCGGCAGATGCCCAGCAGCAGGAACTCGAAGCACGCATCGCAGAAGCGTTAACCCATAAGAAGCAGACCCACTTCCTGCACCAGGGCAACACCGGGATCACCCAGAACCTGTCCTGGATTGGTGGATAATTCGTTTTCAAGGAGTGTTAAATGAGTCAGGCGAGCACTGAATTTTTCCCGACCCGTATTGCTATTCTTACCATTTCCAGCCGTCGCGGCGAAGAGGATGACACCTCTGGTCATTATCTGCGTGATTCCGCGCAAGAGGCGGGCCACACGGTTGTCGATAAAGCGATTGTGAAAGAGAATCGCTACGCCATTCGCGCAAAGGTATCCGAGTGGATCGCGCGCGATGACGTGCAGGTGGTATTAATCACCGGCGGCACTGGCCTGACCGATGGCGACCAGGCGCCGGAAGCGCTGCTCCCGCTTTTCGACCGTGAAATTGAAGGCTTCGGCGAAGTGTTCCGCATGCTCTCTTTTGAAGAGATTGGCACCGCCACGCTGCAATCCCGCGCCATTGCCGGGATGGCTAACCGGACGCTGATTTTCGCTATGCCGGGCTCGACCAAAGCGTGTCGTACCGCGTGGGAAAATATTATTGCGGCGCAGCTCGATTCCCGCACCCGTCCTTGTAACTTCTACCCTCATCTGAAGAAATAAACGATGTCGCAACTGACCCATATCAACGCGGCGGGCGAAGCCCATATGGTGGATGTCTCCGCCAAGGCTGAAACCGTGCGCGAAGCCCGCGCGGAAGCGTTCGTCACCATGCTGCCGGAAACCTTATCGATGATTATCGACGGTAGCCATCATAAAGGCGACGTGTTCGCCACCGCCCGTATTGCAGGCATTCAGGCCGCCAAACGCACCTGGGACCTGATCCCGCTATGTCATCCTCTTATGCTCAGCAAAGTGGAAGTGAATCTTCAGGCCGAGCCTGAGCATAACCGCGTGCGTATCGAAACGCTGTGTCGTCTGACCGGAAAAACCGGCGTAGAGATGGAAGCGTTAACGGCGGCCTCGGTGGCGGCGCTGACGATTTACGATATGTGCAAAGCGGTGCAAAAAGATATGGTCATTGGCCCGGTGCGCCTGCTGGCGAAGAGCGGTGGCAAATCGGGCGATTTCAGGGTGGATAGCGATGATTAAGGTTCTGTTTTTTGCGCAGGTTCGCGAACTGGTGGGCACGGACGCGTTACAACTTCCGGCAGAATTCGCCACGGTAGACGCCATTCGTCAGCATCTGGCTTCACAGGAAGGGCGCTGGGCGCTGGCGCTGGAAGAGGGCAAACTGCTGGCGGCGGTCAACCAGACGCTGGTCAGTTTCGATACGCCTGTTACCGATGGCGATGAGGTGGCGTTTTTCCCACCAGTGACAGGAGGTTGATGATGAGCGAAACGCGCATTCGCGTCGGCCACGAGGTGTTTAACGTGGGCGACGAATATGTCTGGCTTGCCGAGCGCGATGAAGATGGCGCGGTGGTGACGTTTACCGGCAAGGTGCGTAACCACAACCTTGGCGATAGCGTAAAAGCGCTGACGCTGGAACATTACCCGGGCATGACCGAAAAAGCATTGGCGGAGATCGTCGAAGAAGCGCGAGGCCGCTGGCCGCTGGGCCGCGTGACGGTTATTCACCGCATCGGTGAACTGTGGCCGGGCGACGAAATAGTCTTCGTGGGCGTATCCAGCGCGCACCGAAGCAGCGGTTTTGAAGCCACCGAATTCATCATGGACTACCTGAAAACCCGCGCACCGTTCTGGAAGCGCGAAGCGACGCCGGAAGGCGACCGTTGGGTGGAAGCCCGCGACAGCGATAAGCAGGCGGCAGGGCGCTGGCATAGCGCCTGATGACGCTTCGCTTATCAGGCCTACAACTCCAGGCTTGTAGGCCGGGTAAGGCGCAGCCGCCACCCGGCGGTTTCACCCGCACACTGCCGGATGACACAACACATACGTTTACTCTCCGTCGATGCACACCCACAATATTTGCGATATCCTTGAGGTATTCCTTATATCATCAGGAGATTCTCATGGATCGATTCCCTCGTTCTGATTCAATCGTACAGTCCCGTTCCGGGCTGCAAACGTATATGGCGCAAGTGTATGGCTGGATGACCTGCGGATTGCTGCTGACGGCGTTTATCGCATGGTATGCGGCGAATACCCCTGCGGTGATGATGTTTGTCTTCTCCAGCAAAATCACTTTCTTCGGCCTGATTATTGCGCAACTGGCGCTGGTGTTTGTACTTTCAGGTATGGTGCAACGCCTGAGCGCAGGTGTCGCCACCACGCTGTTTATGCTCTATTCGGCGCTTACCGGGTTGACGCTTTCCAGTATTTTCATCGTCTACACCTACTCCTCCATCGCCAGTACCTTTGTGGTGAGCGGCGGGATGTTCGGCATCATGAGCCTGTACGGCTACACGACTAAACGCGACCTCAGCGGCCTGGGAAATATGCTGTTTATGGCGCTGATTGGTATCATTCTGGCGTCGCTGGTTAACTTCTGGCTGAAAAGCACCGCGCTGATGTGGGCAGTGACCTATATCGGCGTCGTGGTATTCGTTGGCCTGACCGCCTACGACACGCAGAAATTAAAAAATATCGGCGAACAAATCGACGTGCGTGATACATCCAGCCTGCGCAAAACCGCCATCCTCGGCGCGCTAACGCTGTATCTCGATTTCATCAACCTGTTCCTGATGCTGCTGCGGATATTTGGCAATCGCCGTTAACGGCTAATCATTCAAAAATCCCGGACTGGTTCCGGGATTTTTTTGCTAATAACTTTTGCCTGCGGTTTCATTCCTCTCCCGAATCCTTTTCGCCTGGCTCTCCAGCCCCAGATAACACACCAGCGCCAGTAGCAGTGGAATAAAGTAATACAGCACACGCCACACCAGCAGCGCCGCAATTATCGTTCCTGATGAGACTTCTTCGCTGGCCAGCAGTGCGACAAACACCGCTTCCAGCACGCCGATACCTGCCGGAATATGCACAATCACTGCGACTATGCTGCTGACCAGCAGAACGCCAAGGACGAAGAAATAATCAACGCTCTGGCCCATCAGCAGCCAGATGGTTGCGCCCATCGCCATCCAGTTAAGGCTGGAAATCGCCATCTGGGCGAGGGCGAACTTCCAGGTGGGGAGAACCAGTTTTTGTCCTTTGACAGAATACTGGCGCTTTTTGGCAAAAGCGCAAAATCCCAGATACACCAGCACCATCGCCAACAGCGCCGCGCCGAGCAGTTGCAGAGTCGTGTCGTTGATATACCAGTGCGGCGGCAAGTCAATGGCGCCAATGGTAAACATCACGCCAGCCAATAATAAATAACCCAGCCAGTTGGTCGAAATGCTCAGGGAAAAGATGCGAGTGATGGTGCCGGGCTTCAGCCCAAGCCGCGAATACAGGCGATAGCGCATACCTATGCCGCCAACCCAGGTGCTGAGCGTCAGGTTAAAGGCATAGCAGATAAACGACACCAGCATAACCTGGCGCTTGGCCAGCTTATGCCCGCACCAGACGCGGGCCAGCAGGTCATAGCAGCCGTACAGCAAATAGTTGAAAATCACCAACCCTACTGCGCCCAACAGCGCCAGACGGTTGTAGTCGCGGATGACGTTCCACACCTCATGCCAGTCAATTTTGCGCGCATAGAGCACCAGCAGTACCGCGACGGCAACCAGAAACAGCCAGGTCAGGGCGCGTTTGGTCCACTTCCACTGTGTCTTGCTCATCCATTTCATTGTCGGGCTCCTGAATTCTCCGGTTCAACGCGATCCTGGGTTTCCATCGTCGGCTGTGCGGGGGGAGGGACTTCCGCCAGTTTTGGCGTGTGCGCCGGTAGCCAACCCGCCATCGCCGGGAAATGGCGCAGGAAGTGGAAGACCACTACGCCAATGCCGAGGTTTAACCAGCTGCGCTTAGGCACCATAGTTTCGTCCACGCGCTGTGAATCACGGGTAATCAAGGTATTGAGATTGTCACGCAGCGTTTGGTTAAACTGGCGGTCGTGAATCATGAGATTGGCTTCAAGATTCAGCGACAAGCTCAACGGGTCGAGGTTGCTGGAGCCGACCGTCGCCCAGTGGTCATCCATCAGCGCGACCTTGCCGTGTAGCGGGCGGCGCTGGTATTCATAAATATGCACACCGCTGTTTACCAGATAACGATAAAGCAGCACCGCGCCCACTTTAACAATGGCCATATCCGGGTTGCCCTGAACCACCAGTTTCACTCGCACGCCGCGTCGTGCAGCCCGACGCATGGCATGCAGCAGGCGATAGCCGGGAAAAAAGTAGGCGTTAGCAATGATCACTTCACGTTTGGCAGTTGCCAGCATTCGCAAATAGTGGCGTTCGATATCAGTGCGGTGCTCGCCATTGTCACGCCATACCAGCAGCGCCTGCGCCTCGCCAGGCATCCGGTTTTCTTCCGCACGATGGTGCCTGCGCCACCAGCGGCGTACCGGGGCATTTTCCGGCAGATTTTCCAGCTCAAACTGCACAATGTCCTGTACGACCGGACCTTCAACCTGCACTGCGTAATCCTGTTTGGCTTCTGGGCCATAGTCGGACATATGTTCAGCGGAATAGTTGATGCCGCCAATAAAAGCGATCTGGGCATCCACGACCACAATTTTGCGGTGCATACGGCGAAAGAGGTTGGTTCGCATGCCAAAAACGCGCGGGCCGGGATCGTAATAGCGAAAAATAACCCCCGCTTCGGTCAGTTCATTGACAAATTCATCGCTTAAATCGGGTGAGCCGTAGCCATCGAGCAGGGCTTCTATCTGCACGCCTCGTTTTGCGGCACGCAGTAGTACCGCATGTAACTGCTTACCGACGTCGTCTTCAAACCAGATAAAGGTTTCAAGGATCACTTTACTTTTCGCATGATCGATGGCTTTAAAGACCGCAGGGTAGTACTGATCGCCATTCTCCAGCAGCGTAATCTGGTTGCCTTCTCGCCAGGCGCATTTCATAGGTGGATCTCCGCGCTAAGGGGCGCATGGTCAGAAAGGTGACGCCAGCCGCGCAGGGCCAGTTTAGTGGGCTGACTGGCATTGGCATTTTTTACGTAAATTCGGTCAAGGCGCAGCAGTGGCAGGTTAGCCGGAAAGGTGCGTGCGGGCCGCCCCCGCGCGCGGGTAAAAATCTCTTCCAGCCCGGCCTTTGCTTTTAATGGATGATTTGCTTTCTGCCGCCAGTCGTTGAAATCACCGGCCACCAGTACAGGATCGCCCTGTGGCAGCGTATTGACGAAATCGGCGAGCATATTTAGCTGCGCCTGACGTTGTTTTTCCCCAAGGCCAAGGTGTACGCAAATGACATGAATCGGCGTGCGAAGCTGCGGGGGCGTGATGCGGCAATAGAGTAGCCCGCGTTTCTCGCTGTTGCCGACGGAAACATCGTGATTTTCAAAATGTTCGATAGGGTAACGTGAGAGCACCGCGTTGCCGTGATGCCCATCGGGATAGACAGCATTGCGACCATAAGCGTAATCGCTCCACATGGTGTCGGCGAGAAATTCATAGTGCGTGGTTTCAGGCCAGTTTTCGACCCGCATTGAGTGCGCCTCGTGTGCGCCCAGCACTTCCTGCAGGCAAACAATGTCCGCGCCGACAGTGCGAACGGCGTCACGAAGCTCCGGCAAAATAAAACGTCGATTAAATGCCGTAAAGCCCTTATGGGTGTTAATTGTCAGTATTTTTACCGAAAAAGGCGTGCTGTTCGCGGACATTTGGCTCCCGTTATTTATATTCTCCTGACTAAATAGTGTAGTCGGCGTCACAAAAAGATGCGGTGATACGGAATTTTCCGTAAAGTGGCGTACTCTGAATAGGCAAATAAAATCCTTCAGGAGAAGAAGCCATGAAGTGGCAACAACGCGTTCGTGTCGCAACAGGGTTAAGTTGCTGGCAGATTATGTTGCATTTGCTGGTTGTGGCGGTGCTGGTTATGGGCTGGATGGGCGGTGCATTAGTCCGCGTCGGTCTGGGCCTGTGTGTGCTCTACAGCGTAACGGTGATTCTGATGCTGGCATTACAGCGCCACCGTGAACAGCGCTGGCGTGATGTGGGCGACGTACTCGAAGAACTCACCACCACCTGGTATTTTGGCGCGGCAATTATCGCCTTATGGCTGCTGTCGCGAGTGTTACACAATAACTTTCTGCTGGCCCTTGCGGGGCTGGCTATCCTCGCCGGGCCAGCGTTGGTCTCTTTGTTAGTCAAAGAGAAAAAACGCAACTCAGGCGATCTTCCGGCGAAACATCGCGTACGCCACTGAGCCTGTCGTGGCCGCTATCACCAGTAGCGGCCACAAACTTCCCCACACAATCGTTAAGCTCGCATCCTTCAGATAAATTTGCTTGGTGATATCCGTAAAGTGACGAATGGGGTTTATCCACGTCAGATTCTGTAACCACACCGGCATGTTTTCGACGGGGGAGACGTAACCCGACAGCAGAATCGCCGGCATCATAAAGACGAACACGCCGATAAACGCCTGTTGTTGGGTTTCGCACAGGGAAGAGATCAGCAGCCCAAAGCCCACCAGCGATAACCCGTAAATAATCATGGTGAAGTAGAACAGCGCCAGCGAACCGGCGAAGGGAATCTGATACGCCCAAATGCCGATACCCAGCACGATAGTGGCCTGGAAGGTCGCCACAATCAGCGCCGGAACCGCTTTGCCGATAAAGATCTGCCAGGTCGCCAGCGGTGAGACCAGTAGCTGATCCAGTGTGCCTTGTTCACGTTCACGCGCTACCGAAAGCGACGTTACGATCATCACGCCGATGGTGGTGATCATGGCGATCAGCGACGGCACCACAAACCATTTATAGTCCAGATTCGGGTTATACCAGTTGCGCACCACCAGTTCGCTGTTATTGGGTTTTGCCTGGCCGTCCGTTAACTCCTGCTGGTAATCTTTGACGATTTGTTGCAGATAATTGGCCGCGATTTGCGCGCTGTTAGAGTTTCGCCCGTCAAGAATCAACTGCATTGGCGCCTGCTGGAAGGTGTCGAGATTACGCGAGAAATCCGCCGGGAAGCGCACCAGCAGTAGCGCTTTCTGGGTGTCGATGGTCGGTTGGATCTCCTGCGGGCTTTTCAGCAGCAGAATATGGGTGAACGCTTTCGCTCGGGCGAAGCGTTGCGTCAGTTCCACTGCGTGTTTGCCGTTATCCTCGTTGTAGATGGCGATGGTGGCGTTGGTCACTTCCAGCGTCGCGGCAAAGGGGAAAAGAATCACCTGAATCAGCACCGGCAGAATCAAAATGGCACGGGTCTGCGGCTCGCGCAGCAGCGATTGCAGCTCTTTGCGGATTAATGTCCATAAGCGATAAAACATAGTTTATTCCTCAATGCCGGATGGCGGCTTCGCCTTATCCGGCCTACAAAAAGCGCCGTATGTAGGCCGGATAAGCGTCAGCGCATCCGGCAAAATCAATCCAGTCGACGTTTCGTTTTCAGCCATGTCAGGCCAATAAACATCACCGCCGAGGCAATCAGAAACAGGGTGTTAATCACCAGCACCACAGGGATATTGCCCGCCAGGAACAGGCTTTGCAGCGTGCTCACGAAGTAGCGGGCCGGGATGATATAGGTCACGATGCGAATCGCCGCAGGCATGCTGTCAATCTGGAAAATAAACCCGGACAACATAATTGATGGCAGAAACGCGGCGTTCAGCGCCACCTGCGCGGCGTTAAACTGGTTACGGGTGATGGTCGAAATTAACAAGCCCATCCCCAACGTGCTGAGTAAAAACAGACTGGTAATGAAAAACAGCACCAATAGCGAGCCGCGATAGGGCACGCCGAGAATAAACACCGACACCAGCATACAAAGCAGCATCGCCAGCATGCCGAGGAAGTAGTAGGGGATCAGCTTACACAGCAGCAGCTCAACGCGGGTTACTTCGGTTGAAAGCAGGGCTTCCATCGTGCCGCGCTCCCATTCGCGCGCCACCACCAGCGAGGTTAGGATTGCACCAATCACCGTCATGATGATGGTCACTGCGCCGGGAATGATAAAGTGCTGGCTGATGGCGGCCGGGTTAAACCAGTAACGGGTCTGGACATCAATGAGTGGTGTAAATGATTGCCCTTTGTCTTCCGCACGCTGAGCCTGCCAAAGCTGCCAAATCCCTTGCGTATAGCCCTGTACAAAGTTAGCGGTGTTCGGCTCGCTACCATCGGTAATAACCTGAATTGGCGCGGTTTCATTGTCGCGCGCCATCTGGCTATCGAAATTCACCGGGATCACCACCAGCCCGCGAATACGCCCGGCCTGCATCATCTCAACCAATTGCTGGCGGTTATCGCTGATGGTGGCGTCAATATAGGGCGAGCCGGTCATGGCGTGGGTAAAATCGAGCGCTTCTTCGCTCTGCTGCTCCAGCAAAATCCCCACCCGCAGCTTGCTGGAGTCGAGGTTGATGCCGTAGCCAAAGATAAACAGCAGCAGCAATGGAATGACGACGGCAATCAGCCAGCTACTGGGGTCGCGGATAATCTGCCGCGTCTCTTTAACGCACAGCGCGCGTACGCGTCGCCAGGAAAGGGGGCTATTGCGCATCGGCGTGCTCCTTATCCCAGTTGTGGATTAAGGTGATGAAAGCCTGCTCCATGGTTGGGTCGATCTGTTCATCGTCGGCGGCCTGCGCTTTCAGGTCATCCGGTGTGCCGCTGGCAATCAGTTTGCCGCGATACACCAGACCAATGCGATCGCAATACTCGGCTTCATCCATAAAGTGCGTCGTCACCATCACGGTCACACCTTTCTCCACCATACTGTTGATGTGCAACCAGAATTCACGGCGGGTAATGGGGTCAACGCCGGAGGTGGGCTCATCGAGGAACAGAATATCCGGCTCGTGCATGAGCGAGCAGGCGAGCGCCAGACGCTGCTTAAAACCAAGGGGCAGAGAGTCGGTCGCGTGGCTGGCGATGCTTTTCAGGCCGAAGGCCTCGCTCATGCGGGCAATTTTGTCATTCTGCGCTCGCCCTCGCAGGCCATAGACGCCGGAGAAAAAGCGCAGGTTCTGCTCCACGGTCAGGTTGCCGTAGAGCGAGAATTTTTGCGCCATATAACCTAAATGCTGACGCGCTTTGCCAGAGCTGACTTTCAGGTCCATATCCAGCACTAATGCTTTTCCGGATGTCGGTACCAGCAGGCCGCACATCATTTTAAAGGTGGTCGATTTTCCCGCGCCGTTAGGGCCGAGCAGGCCAAAAATTTCCCCGCGTTTAACGGCGAAATCCACGTGGTCGGTGGCGGCAAAGTCGCCAAATTTTTTGGTAAGCTGTTTGGCCTCAATCACCGTCTCTTCCGGCGAACCCTCAACGGTATGCAGTATGGCGCCCAATGGTGATTCGGACGTTCCCGCGCCGCCCAGCAGATCGATGAACGCATCCTCAAAACGCGGCGTGGTTTCGTTAATCTCAATTTCCGGCATTTCAGGCGCGTGGCGAATATCGTCGGCGGTGGCCTCTTTTTTGACGATCACCCGCACCGAGCGCCCCTGGATCATGCCATCGCTCACCTGGGGTAATTTTAGTGCACGCTGTAACAGACGGCGGTTGTTTTCCGCCGGGCTGCTCATCAGGAAACTGCGCCCGGCCATGGTTTTCGTCAGCGCCGTCGGCTCGCCCTGATAAAGCAATTCACCTTCGTTCATCAGCAGCACGTCGCGGCACTGCTCGGCTTCGTCGAGGTAAGAGGTGCTCCACAAAATCAGCATCCCGTCGCCCGCCAGTTCGTGCACCATTTGCCACAGTTCGCGGCGCGAGATGGGGTCAACGCCCACGCCCGGTTCATCGAGCAACAACACTTTCGGTTCGCCCACCAGCGTACAGGCGAGCCCCAGTTTTTGTTTCATGCCGCCGGAGAGTTTCCCCGCCAGCCGTCCGGTAAACGGCCCCAGCGCGGTAAACTCCAGCAGACGCGCGAAGGTTTTCTTTCGCGCGTCGCCGGTAACGCTGCGCAGGTCGGCATAAAGATTGAGGTTCTCCATTACCGTTAAATCTTCATACAGGCCAAATTTTTGCGGCATGTAACCCAGCATGCTGTGCAGCTCGCTGTCGTTTTCGATAGGGTCGAGCCCCAGAACAGAAGCCGTTCCTTCGTCGGGTTTCAGCAGGCCGGCCAGCATACGCATCAGGGTGGTTTTCCCCGCGCCGTCCGGCCCCACCAGCCCGGTCACATAACCAGAGTGAATGGTACAGTTCAGCGGCGCGACGGCGGGTTTATCCATACCGGCGAAGCGTTTCACCAGCCCATCGAGCTGGATGATGTCCTCACTCATGGCGCGACTCATCGTTGAACTTCAGCGTCACCGGCATCCCCTGACGCAGGGTATCGTCGGCATCGGTCACGATAATACGCAGGCGATACACCAGGTCGGTACGCAGATCCGGCGTCTCAACGGTTTTCGGCGTAAATTCTGCGGTGGGTGATACGAAGCCGATTTTGCCGTGATACGGCTTGTCCGGGCGACCGTCGGTATAGAGCAAAATTTCCCGGCCTGGCTGCGCCTGATTTAGGTTTTTCTCATCCACATAGGCGCGGACCCATACCGGACGCGTCAGCGAAAGGGTGAGGGCGGTGCTGCCTGCATTAAGCATGCTGCCGGGTTCTACCGCGCGGGTAAGCAACGTGCCGTCCGACGGTGCCACCAGGGTGGTGTCGTGCAAGTCGAGCGTTGATTGCGCCAGCTGCGCCTGCGCCTGTTCAAGATTGGCTTTCGCCTGGGCAATTTCCTGCGGCCGATTCCCGGCGCGGTATTGGCTCAGTTTATCCTGCGCCGATTTCAGCGTTGCCAGCGCCTGGTCACGCGAGGAACGCGCATTTTCCAGATCGTTGGCGGAAATCGTGCGGCTTTTCCACAATCCTTGCTGACGCGCGTAAAAGTTCTGCGCGTAGTCATAGGCGGCCTGCGCCTGTTTAACCGCGGCGGCGGCCTGGGCAATCTCTTCAGCCCGATAACCCGCCATCATCAGGTCATATTGTGCCTGGGCGGTTGAGACATTCGCTTTCGCCTGCATTAGCGCATTTTCATAGGGCGCTTTATCGAGCTGGCCCAGCGTTTGCCCGGCTTTAATGGCATCGCCTTCGTCCACGGTTAATGACTGTAATCGTCCCCCGACGCGGAAACTCATATTGACGGTGCGGATGTCCACGTTGCCGTAGAGCGTCAGTCCGTTGTCCTGGCGGCTCTGATACCACCAGGTTCCGCCAATGGCGGCAACAATCAGCACCAGCACCAGTGCAATAATGACCGGTTTCTTCATTGTTTCAGGCTCCTTTGCGTTAGTCCCTGCAAAATGAAATCGATGTGGCAGCTCACCACCTGGAAAATCTGTTCCGCTTTCTCGTCGTCAAAACGGGCCCATCCGGCACGCAGTAAAATGGTCTCGCGCCCCAGGCGGAACGCGAGGATTTCACCGAGCAGGGCGTGCGTGTGCAGGATGGTTTGCGTGTCGTGCGGATCGCGCCCGGTATAGGCGGCAATCAGATGCGTAAGATGCGTATGCATCGGCGCAATCACCCGATCGTGGATATGTTGATAGGCGGCGGTGGGCGAGAACTGTTCACGTGAAATAAACTTACTGAGGTTGACCGTATCGTCCTGAGTCAGCAGCAGAATCATGTTCTTGCAGGCACGCAAAATCAGTTCATGAATGGCGGCTTTATCGGGCTCCGGCTGGGCGAAAAGCGCTTCGGCGGCCTCTACGTGCGGGCGGAAGTTTTCACCGATAAAATCAGCAATCCACTGGGCGCAGGCGAGGTATAAGTCGTCCTTTGAGCCGAAGTAGTAGGTTATCGCCGCAATGTTCTGCCCGGCCTGCGCCGCGATATCACGGGTGGTGGCATGCAGCCCATACTCGCCAAACTGCGCGAGCGCGGCAGCGATGAGCTGGCTTTTGGCCTGTTCGCCTTTGGTAGTGATGGGAGTCGTATTCATCGCGTCACAGAAAATTAATCAATCGATTGATTAACATTATGTCCAAATTTTGAGCTTGTCCAGTTGCATACGCAAAAAACGGCGAAAACACAGAATATTCACCGCCCCGCAGGCCGCCTGGCTGGAGAGATATTTTATGCGCCAGGTCACAAAAGCTGCTACACTCCGGCCCTTCATGACATTGTGGTTTTTGTCATTATCTGGTTTGTAATCCCCTCGAAAACTACACCGCTTGCGGTCGGGGTGGGTGTGGAGTAATTATGTCTTTTGATTCACTGGGGCTTAGCCCTGAAATTTTGCGTGCCATTGTTGAGCTTGGCTATCGCGAACCCACCCCCATTCAGCAGCAAGCAATTCCTGCGGTATTACAGGGCCGTGACCTGATGGCCAGCGCCCAAACCGGCACCGGTAAAACGGCAGGCTTTACGCTGCCGCTGTTGCAGCATCTGATTACCACTCAACCGCATGCTAAGGGCCGTCGCCCGGTACGCGCGCTGATCCTCACGCCAACCCGTGAACTCGCCGCGCAAATTGGCGAAAACGTGCGTGAATACAGCCAGTATCTGAACATTCGTTCGTTGGTTGTGTTCGGCGGTGTGAGCATTAACCCGCAGATGATGAAACTGCGCGGTGGCGTTGATGTGCTGGTGGCGACGCCGGGCCGTCTGTTAGACCTGGAACATCAAAATGCGGTAAAACTCGACAGTATTGAAATTCTGGTGCTGGACGAAGCGGATCGTATGCTTGATATGGGCTTTATCCACGATATTCGCCGCGTACTGGCAAAACTGCCGGCCAAGCGTCAAAACCTGCTGTTCTCCGCCACATTCTCTGATGACATTAAAGCGCTGGCGGAAAAACTGCTGCATAACCCGTTGGAAATTGAAGTCGCGCGCCGCAACACCGCCTCTGAGCAGGTAACGCAGCATGTGCATTTCGTTGATAAGAAACGTAAACGGGAATTGCTGTCACAGATGATTGGCCAGGGCGACTGGCGTCAGGTGCTGGTCTTTACCCGTACCAAACACGGCGCAAACCACCTGGCAGAACAACTGAACAAAGACGGTATCCGCAGTGCGGCTATTCACGGTAACAAATCTCAGGGTGCACGTACGCGTGCGCTGGCTGATTTTAAATCCGGCGATATCCGCGTGCTGGTGGCAACCGACATCGCCGCGCGTGGTCTAGATATCGAAGAACTGCCGCACGTGGTGAACTACGAGCTGCCAAACGTACCGGAAGATTACGTGCACCGTATTGGCCGTACTGGCCGTGCGGCGGCAACCGGTGAAGCGCTGTCGCTGGTTTGTGTTGATGAACACAAACTGCTGCGTGATATCGAAAAACTGCTGAAAAAAGAGATCCCGCGTATTGCACTGCCGGGCTATGAGCCCGATCCGTCTATCAAAGCGGAGCCAATCCAGAACGGTCGCCAGCAGCGCGGGGGTAACGGCGGTGGTCGTGGGCAAGGTGGTCGTCCGCAAGGGCAGGGCCAAAGCCAGGGCCGTGGGCAGCAACAGCCACGCCGCAGCGAAGGTGGCGCGCCGAAATCTGACGCTAAACCGAAACAGTCTCGCCGCATTGGCGATGCCAAACCGGCAGGTGAACAACAGCGTCGCCCCCGCCCGCGTAAACCGTCTGCTGCGCAATAGCGATTCACGCCTTGCAGGGTGGATGAGCGTAGCGCCTCTGCCTTGACGCCAATTTCTGAAGCCTGGCCGCAAGCCAGGCTTTATTTTTTGCTGCCCGCGTAAGAAAGTGCCACAATAGTGGCTGTTTATACAGTATTTCAGGTTTTCTCATGGCATTGACCGCTGCGCTGAAAGCGCAAATCGCCGCCTGGTATAAGGCGCTTCAGGAACAGATCCCGGACTTTATTCCCCGCGCGCCGCAGCGGCAGATGATTGCTGACGTGGCAAAAACGCTCGCCGGGGAAGAGGGGCGGCATCTGGCTATCGAAGCGCCGACCGGCGTCGGGAAAACCCTTTCTTATCTCATTCCCGGCATAGCGATTGCCCGGGAAGAGCAAAAAACGCTGGTGGTCAGTACCGCCAACGTCGCGTTGCAGGATCAGATCTACAGTAAAGATCTCCCGCTGCTGCGCAAAATAATCCCCGATCTTAAGTTTACCGCCGCCTTTGGGCGTGGGCGTTATGTTTGCCCGCGTAATCTCAACGGGCTGGCGAGCACCGAGCCAAACCAACAGGATTTACTCGCATTTCTTGATGACGACCTCACGCCGAACAATCAGGAAGAGCAGAAACGTTGCGCGAAACTAAAGGCCGACCTCGACAGCTATAAATGGGATGGCCTGCGCGATCACACGGATATCGCGATTAATGATGATTTGTGGCGACGTCTGAGCACCGATAAAGCAAGCTGCCTGAACCGCAACTGCCTCTACTATCGCGAGTGCCCGTTTTTCGTCGCGCGGCGCGAGATCCAGGAAGCGGAAGTGGTGGTGGCAAACCATGCGCTGGTCATGGCCGCGATGGAAAGCGAAGCGGTGCTGCCGGAGCCAAAAAACCTGCTGCTGGTGCTGGATGAAGGCCATCATCTGCCGGATGTCGCACGCGATGCGCTGGAGATGAGCGCTGAAATCACCGCGCCCTGGTATCGTCTGCAGCTCGATCTCTTCGTTAAGCTGGTGGCGACCTGCATGGAGCAGTTTCGCCCGAAAACCACGCCGCCGCTGGCTATCCCGGAGCGTTTGACCGCTCACTGTGAAGAACTTTACGAGTTTATTGCCTCACTCAATAACATTCTGAATTTATATCTTCCGGCGACTCAGGAAGCGGAACACCGCTTTGCAATGGGTGAGCTTCCGGAAGAGGTCATGGAAATCGTCCAGCGGCTGGCAAAACTTACCGAGATGCTGCGCGGGCTGGCGGAACTGTTTTTAAACGACCTCAGCGAGAAAACCGGTTCGCACGATATCGTGCGTCTGCATCGCGTTATCCTGCAAATGAACCGCGCACTGGGCATGTTTGAGGCGCAAAGCAAGCTCTGGCGTCTGGCGTCGCTGGCGCAGGCATCCGGCGCGCCGGTCTCTAAATGGGCGACACGCGACACGCGTGATGGTCAGATGCATCTGTGGTTTAACTGCGTGGGTATTCGCGTCAGCGATCAACTGGAACGCCTGCTGTGGCGCAGCGTGCCGCACATTGTGGTGACATCCGCGACGCTGCGGTCGCTCAATAGCTTCTCGCGTTTGCAGGAGATGAGCGGGCTGAAAGAGAAAGCGGGCGACCGCTTTGTGGCGCTCGATTCGCCGTTTAATCACGTTGAGCAGGGCAAAATCGTGATTCCGCAAATGCGCTACGAGCCGTTGATGGAAAACGAAGAGCTGCACATTGCGGAAATGGCGGCCTATTTCCGTGAGGCGCTGGAAAGTAAAAAACATAAAGGCATGCTGGTGCTGTTCGCCAGCAACCGCGCGATGCAACGTTTTCTGGAGCACGTGACCGATTTGCGCCTTTTGCTGTTGGTGCAGGGCGACCAACCCCGTTATCGATTGGTGGAGCTTCACCGTAAACGGGTCGAAAATGGCGAGCGCAGCGTGCTGGTCGGGCTACAATCATTTGCAGAAGGGCTCGATTTAAAAGGTGAGCTGCTCAGCCAGGTGCATATTCATAAAATCGCCTTCCCGCCCATCGATAGCCCGGTGGTGATTACCGAAGGCGAATGGCTGAAAAGCCTGAACCGTTATCCGTTTGAAGTGCAAAGCCTGCCCAGCGCGTCGTTTAACCTGATTCAACAGGTAGGGCGTCTCATACGTAGCCACGGTTGTTGGGGCGAAGTGGTGATTTACGACAAGCGCCTGTTGACCAAAAACTACGGCCAGCGTCTGTTAAATGCGCTACCGGTATTTCCTATTGAGCAACCTCCGGTGCCCGATGTTAAAGTAAAAAGCAAAGCTAAAACGACTCGTCGCAAAAAACGCTAATCGGCACGCGACACCGGACAAGGAGCATCTGATGGATTTACGCAATGTGATTAAAGAGATTGGCCGGGGTAAAAACCATGCCCGTGACCTCGATCAGGACACCGCCCGCAGTCTCTATACCCATATGCTCAATGGTGATGTGCCCGATCTCGAAATGGGCGGCATCCTGATTGCGCTGCGCATTAAAGGGGAAGGTGAGGCAGAGATGCTGGGCTTCTATGAGGCGATGCAGCAGCACACCCTGCGCCTTAAGCCGCCGGTGGGTAAACCAATGCCGATTGTTATTCCGAGTTATAACGGCGCGCGGAAACAAGCCAACCTGACGCCGCTGTTGGCGATACTGCTGCACAAAATTGGCTTTCCGGTAGTGGTACACGGGGTGAGCGAAGACCCGACCCGGGTTATCAGTGAAACCATTTTTGAACTGCTGGGCATTGAACCTACGCGCCATGCCGGGCAGGCGCAGGCTAAACTTGATGGCCATCAGCCGGTTTATATTCCGGTCGGCGCACTGTGTCCCTCGCTGGAAAAACAACTCGCCATGCGCTGGCGGATGGGCGTGCGTAACAGTTCGCATACACTGGCGAAGCTGGCCACGCCGTTTGCGGAAGATGCCGCGCTGCGCCTGTCGAGCGTTTCACATCCGGAATATGTTGGGAAGGTTGCGAAGTTCTTCTCGGATATCGGGGGGCGTGGGCTGCTGATGCACGGTACAGAAGGTGAAGTGTATGCTAACCCGCAGCGTTGCCCGCAAATTACGCTGATCGATGCGCAAGGCACGCGGGTTGTGAGCGAACGGCAGACGGAAACAGCAAATGAAGCCTTGCCTGAAGGAAAAGATCCGGAAGTGACCGCTCGCTGGATTGAGCGCTGCGTGGCAGGAAGCGAGCCGGTGCCGCAATCGCTGAAAATCCAGATGGCATGCTGCCTGCTGGCGGCAGGGGAAGTGGCATCGCTGGACGCGGGGCTGGCGAAGGTGGCGGAGTCCTACTAATCGCCGGAAAAAAGGCAAAAAAAAACCCGGCGTGGCATGCCGGGCGTCAAAAAGGGTATCAACAAGTTCAATGAGGGTTACAGCAGCCGCCAGTGGGTTAAGCTGGCGGGGTACAACTTTAGGCAGTTAATTCTTTCGGTTATTTGTAGATAACCGCAGTACCGCTAACTTTGTTGTTGGTGTTAGCAGAGGTGATGCTGTAAGCAGATGCGCCAGCCGCTTCTGCTTTCGCAGCCAGTTTTGCTTCCAGACCATCCAGAGTTGATGCGCCTTCCGCAGAAACAACACCAATTTTATTCAAGTTCTGAGCCTGAGTGGCGCTTACCGCTTCAGCAGCGAATGCACCAAAGGACAGGGTAGACAGGGCAATAGCAGCAACAGCATATTTGATAGTTTTCATTTTCAATCTCTCGCAGGTTATTTGTTAGGGGACGATGTTCTGTCGATGTGATGAGTATCACGTTTTATTGCGAAAGAATAAATCGAAGAGAATTGACAACCTTCATCAATAATTTTGAACAAGTATTAATTTACTGATTATTAATAAATTATTTTCGCAATGAATGGTTTCGGAGGGGGATAATAACCTGCTCGATGATTTAAGGCACTTTTTGCTACTTATTTAGCCGAAAAAGGTGGTCGTAAAGATAACCGTTTGCGCTGTCTATTCAGGTAGGGAACTGTCAACGAAGCTGGCTATCTTTCGATCCTCTGCGATTATATCCTGCAAATGTAGAGTTGTGTAAATCTTTCTCCTGTTGGCAGTTCACGCACAACTGCACACCCGGTATAGCCTGCCGACGCGCCTCTGGAATCGGTTCCCCACATTCTTCACAAAATTTGGCGCTTTCGCCCTTCGGCAGACCACTTCTTGCCCGCGCCACCGCATCTTCAATGGTGCTGTCGATTTGATCCTGCACGGCACCGTCGTTTGCCCAACCTGAAGCCATTGCCCACCTCCTGATTATTTATTGAGCTAATTATACTCAATATGAGGGCGTCTCGCGTACAGACAAGGCCTAAATCTCAGACCACTCGCGCAGCAGGTTGTGATAAAGATTGAGCAACGACAGCACTTCTTCTGATTCACCGTGGCGGGCTTTCAGCGTCTGAATGTTGCGGTCGAGGTCGAACAGCATCGCCCTGCGCTTATCGTCGCGGATCATTGACTGGATCCACATAAACGAGGCAATACGCACGCCGCGTGTCACCGGCGTGACACAGTGAAGGCTGCTGGAAGGGTAGAGTACCAGGTCGCCTGCCGGGAGCTTCAAGCTGTGCTGTCCATAGGTATCGTTCACCACCAGTTCACCGCCGTCGTAGCTTTCCGGGGCGCTCAAAAAGAGCGTGGCGGAAAGATCGGTACGCATCCAGCCGCTTTGCGGATGACTGCGCACTGCACCATCCACGTGAAAGCCATAGGTTTCTTGCTGCTGGTAGCGGTTAAACAGCGGGGTGGAGAGAGTTTTGGGGAGCGCGGCGGCGAAGAAGAGTGAGTGCTGATTCAGTGCGGCCAGAACTCGCGCCTGAAGCGTGGCGTAGAGCGGGCTCTGGGTGTCTATTTGCTGGTTGTTTTTCACCTGCGCACCCTGTGCGCCAACCGTTGCACGACCGTCAATCCAGGTCGCGCTGTTGAGGTCCTCTGCCATCTGGTGAAGTTCATCGGCGGTCAGTACGCCGGGAATGTGGTACATCATGATGAGGGGCTCCTTGCCTGGAGCGCTGCGCTTATCAGAGAAGCGCAGCGCTCCCGCAATGTAATTAGAAATGCACGTTTGCCGTTAACAGGAACGTTCTCGGCTCGCCTGGATGGTAACGGTAGCCGCTCTTGTTAATCGAGGCGACATAATCCGTATCAAACAGGTTGTAGACGTTCAGCTGCAAATCGAGATTGCTGTTGATGCGATAGCCCAGCTTGGCATCTGCGACCCAGTAGCCTTCGGTGTAGGACGGCGTACCGACGGCACCATCGCTGCCACGGTGCATGCTGCCCACGTAGCGCGCGCCTGCGCCTACGGAGATATCACTTGTTGCCTGATACTGCGTCCACAGGGTAAACGCGTGTTCTGGCGTGTAAGGCAGGGCCGAACTTCCGTCCTGCGCTACGTTTGCGCCTTCCTGAATCGAGGCTTTTTGCTGGGTGTAACCGCCAATGACCTGCCACTCCGGGGTGATGTTACCCGCTACAGACAACTCATAGCCTTCAACGCGTTTTTTTCCATACTGCGAATAGGTACCGTCGTCATTCGCAGCGACTTCATTTTCGATATCGGTGCGGAACAGCGCGGCGGTCAGCAGCAGGCGCTTATCAAACAGCTCCCACTTGGTACCCACCTCACTTGTTTTCGCTTTTTGCGGTTTAAAGTCGGTGCGGTTGGCGCTGTTGCCCGTGCCGCCCTGTGCCAGTGCGAAATTACTGCCGCCCGGAGGCTGCTGGGAAATCGCGTAGTTGACATAGATATTGCCCTGTTCGGTCAGGTGATAGAGCGCACCGGCTTTCCAGTTCACCAGATTGCCAGATTTCGCCGTATCAACGGTTTTGATCGGTGAACCTTTCGGGGTTCCGGTCGGACAGGTTAAGGCACCGCGGCCAGAGCCGCCACAAGCAGTTGAACTGTCGTACTCGGTGCGGTAATTATCCAGACGGATGCCGCCATTCAGCTCGAAATCATGGGTGATTTGCAGTGTATCAAAGGCATAGATGCCGAAAGTATCGGTCTGGCCGTTGGCGTTCGCGCCGTTACGGTGCAGGCTGCCGACGTTGATATTGCTGTTCGGGCTGTAGATATTCACCGGCGGCGCGGTAATGGCATTCACGCCGTAGTTGGTTTGCGTCTCGCGGGTGAATTCTACGCCAGTGCTGATATCGTGACCGACCGCACCGGTATAAAACTTCGAGGTCAGGTTGGTCTGGTTGGTGAGGATCTTGTTGCTCACGTCTTTGGTGTTCGGCGTACGGGTCCAGGTCCAGCTTCCCACGTTGTTCGGGTCCGGCATGGCGATATTTTTGGCACCGCCCATTACCGCCGTCATCAGGTAATCCTGCTTCACGCGTGACCAGCGGGTGGTATTGCGAATTGTCGTGGTGTCACTGAAATCATGCTCGAAGCGCATGGTGGCGGTGTCGGTAGTGGAATCGTCGTAATCGGAATCCGTCCCGTAGAAGTTGCTGGTGTTCACCTTACCGGAACCGTTGAGGGCGGAGGTGGCCGCATTGGGCGCAGAGTAGCCCGGTAGACCGATAGTCGGGATGCCGCCATCCGGGGTGTTGTGCTGGGTAACGTGCAGGTAGTTGAGGTAGAGGCGATTCTCTGTTCCCAAACCGAAAGCGACGGAAGGTGCAACGCCATAGCGTTCGTTCTGCACTTTGTCGCGGCCTGCGTCGTGAGTTTTCTCGCCCATCACGTTCAGACGCACGGCGGAGGTTTCACCGATTGCTTCGTTAATATCAAGTGTGCCGCGACGGAACCACGCACTGCCGATGCTGGCAGAGGCGTCGATCCCGGAGTCCAGGCGCGGCTGCTTGCTGATCATATTGATTGAACCGGTTGGCGCGCTGCGACCATAGTCGCTGCCCGAAGGCCCTTTGATCACTTCAACCTGCTCAGTGTTGAACGTATCGCGCGAGACGCTGCCGATATCACGCACCCCATCAACGTAAATACTGTTTGAAGTATCCGCACCGCGCATATAAATGGCGTCACCCGTCGATGAACTTCCGTTTTCCCCGGCGAAGAACGCGCCTACCCCCGGCACGTTTTTCAGCGCATCGGTCAGGTTATTGACGCCCTGATCTTTTAACACCTGGTCGGAAATCACGGTAACGGTACGTGTCGTATCCGCAATCGGGCGGCTGAATTTCGGGTCGGCGGATTTTTGTGGCGCGTAGAGGGAAGGGGCCTGCGCCTCCACCACCAACGTATCGCCGGGTTTTTGATCTTTACTGTCTGCGGCAGCTGCCTGACCAACCGGGGTTAAGCCGATACACAGGCCTGTAAAGAAGGTGAGCGAACTAAAGCTGTTGAACGGTAAATTGCGATTATTATCCATATTAATGAGCGTCTTATAATTTTTAACGAGCTGTTTTTACGATGACAACAGGGCACTTCTTAGCCCTGGTCATGGCAGGTTTTACAAATACGTTTGATAATGATTGTGAGAAGCATTATCAAACGCGTAACTTTCTAACACTCATTTATGGAAAAATAAATACAATAATTTACATTTGCTCCTTTTTTTATACATAAGGCGCAGAGTACGAGGGGACTTTCTCCTGCCAGCAGAAAAAAACAGCGTAAAGCGGGGAAAAATAGAACTGCCCGATGCGGGCGCTATCGGGCAGGGGAGTGGGTGTGTGAAGCCATTATTTATAAATGGTCGCTGTGCCAAACATCTTGTTATTGCCGCTCGCGGATTCCACGACAAAACCTTTTGCCCCCTCTCTCTGCGCTTTTTCCGCGAGTTTTGCTTCCAGATCGTCAAGCGAGCTGGCACCTGAGGCTGAAACCGTACCGGCCGGGCGGAGTTGCCCGGTGTTATCACCATCAAGGGGTTGCGGAGCGGCGACGGTAGAGAAGGTAACGACGGCAAACGCGCCTGCGACAAGCAGGGCGAGACTCTTCTTCATAAAAACATCCTCCAGTTACGACGGGGTAACCCAGTAAGTGTAGGCGGTGATGAAGAGGCTTTATCCGCAAAAAATCGTGCAAGATATAGGGCTTTTTTGAATGAAATAAGTTGACAAAATACTGACAAATCAGCCACATACAAGTGGCTGATTTTAAAGCTATCGGCGTGCGTCCGGGCGGATGAGATCGAAGCGGTGCGCTTCATCAATGGTGTAGTAGGCGGAGGGCCCACCGGCTCGCAGCACCGGTTTTGCGCGAGCGGTTTGATAGATGCCTTCTTCAAGCAGGGATTCATCAATATGAATACCGACGACTTCACCCAGCACCAGCCAGGTGTCAATGGCTGCACCATCCGCAGCCGTGAGCTGGATACATTGTGATAATCGACACTCGAAATTCACCGGGCTTTCTGCGACTCGCGGAGCACTCACGAGACGACTCGGCGCGGCGGTTAAGCCCGCGCGAATAAATTCATCTTCCCCGTGCGGTAACGTGGCAGAGGTCTCGTTCATAGCGACGGCAAGATCCTGCGTGGTCAGGTTCCAGACGAACTGTTTAGTTTCCATGATATTCTGCACGCTATCTTTCCAGCCGCTGCTGGCGAAGCCGATAATCGGCGGACGATAATTAAAGCAGTTGAAGAAGCTGTAGGGCGCGAGATTACGTTTTCCCTGCGCATCCTGCGAGGATATCCAGCCGATTGGGCGCGGCCCGACGATGGCGTTGAGCGGGTCATGCGGCAGCCCGTGCCCCTGTGAGGGTTCATAGAAATACATAGCGTACCTGTTATTTGCAAAGGTATTCCAGACTCCCTTATTTACCACGCCGCCGTCAACGGGTATCTTACGCGGCTTAAGACAGGAGAAAGTCATGAATGCCCAAAAACCGGGTCTACACCCGCGTAACCGTCACCATAATCGCTACGACCTTACCGCACTGTGCCAATCGTGCCCGGAACTGCGTGAATTTATCACCCTGAATCCGGTCGGCGAGCAGACCATTAACTTTGCCGATCCGCAGGCGGTAAAGATCCTGAATAAAGCGCTGCTGGCGCATTTTTATGGCGTCAGTTCGTGGGATATTCCTGACGGTTTCCTGTGCCCGCCGGTTCCGGGGCGAGCGGATTACATCCATCATCTGGCCGATCTGCTGACCGATGAGAGCGGTAACGTGGTGCAGGGCGCGAATGTGCTGGATATCGGTGTGGGCGCAAACTGTATTTATCCGCTGATTGGCGCACATGAGTACCGCTGGCGCTTTACCGGCAGTGAAACGCATCCCCAGGCATTTGCCAGTGCGCAGGCGATTGTCAGCGCCAACCCGTCGCTGACCCGCATGATCCGCCTGCGTCGTCAGAAAGATAATGAATCCATGTTCAACGGCATTATCCATAAGAATGAGCAGTACGATGCTACGCTGTGCAACCCGCCATTCCATGACTCCGCAGCAGCAGCGCGCGCCGGTGGTGAGCGTAAGCGCCGTAATCTCGGCCAGGATCGTAACGATGCGCTGAACTTTGGCGGTCAGCAGCAAGAGCTTTGGTGTGAAGGCGGCGAAGTGGCGTTTATCAAGAAGATGATTGCTGAAAGCCGCGACTATGCCCGTCAGGTGATGTGGTTTACCTCGCTGGTGTCGAAAGGCGAAAACCTGCCCCCGCTGTACCGCGCATTGACGGATGTCGGCGCGGTGAAGGTGGTGAAAAAAGAGATGGCCCAGGGGCAGAAGCAGAGCCGCTTCATTGCCTGGACCTTTATGAACGACGAACAGCGCCGTCGCTTCCTGACGCGTAAACGCTAGAGCGTCGGTTCCGCTGGCGGCAGCCCCGTGTCCGGCGGGGTAATGTTCCCGGGCGCGGGCAGCACCTGATAGGTCTGTACCGGCGGGCGCACGCCCGCGAGATCAAAGTGTTTTTTCACCATGCTGTCCAGCGCGAAGCGCACCGACCACTGTTTTAACGGCAGCGTGGTAAAGGTGACGCGCAGCGTAAAGGCAGTATTGGTGAGCCCGACAATGCCGGCAAACGACGGTTCGCCAATAATCAGGCCGCGAATATCCTCCATCTGCATTAATTCATCCACCGCATCCTTCAGGGCCTGATTGGCTTTTTCAGTTTCTTCATGACGGTCAACATCGTAGTTCGCCACCACGGAGCCAATGCCGCGTACAAAGTTGGCGAAAGTGGTTATCGATGACCACGGAATGATGTGATACGCCCCGGTATCCTGACGCACGCCCACCGAACGAATCGACATGCGTTCCACCGTGCCCGTCAGCGGCCCGATGGTGACCAGATCACCGGTATTCATGCCATTCTCAAACTGAATAAACACCCCGGTAATAATATCCTTTACCAGGGTTTGCGCACCGAACGAAATAGCCAGGCCCAGCGCCCCGGCACCGGCCAATAGCGGTGCGATGTTAACGCCTATCTCAGAGAGCAGGATCATCACCGTGATGGTGCTAATGACCACCGCCAGCGCGTTACGGAACAGCGTCAGAAGCGTACGTGTGCGTGCGCTGGGCAGCGGTCGGCCATGAATATCCGAGGCCAGTCGGTTCTCAATCAGGCTGGCAAGCACCGTCCAGCCGACAGCGGAGAAGAAGAGAATTAGGGCGATGCGGATCAGTACATCCACCGTTTTCTCACCTGCTCCCTGATGCAGCCAGCTCCAGAAATCGAACAGTCCCCAGGCGCTGAGAAGCAGCATAATCGCCACACAGACAACCAGCGTGCGCGCGGTTTTCAGTGCGCCGGATAACCAGCCGTTAAGCCGCTTTTGCAGTTCCGGATAATTACGCTGTGTCTCCGGTGAAAGAGTGATGGTTTTAGCTATCCAGCGTGACAGGATACCGGAAATAAACGCGGCGATACCCATAATCGCCAGGCTTTTCACTGACGCGCCCATCATAAATTTCAGGCTGTTGCCCGGATCGAACAGGGAAAAGAAGAACAGCACAATGAAGTAAGCGCTCGCCAGCCAGTGCCACACCAGCGCAAATGCGCGGATGAACAGGCTGAAAAATGCCAGTGAGCGGTCGGCAACCTGTAATAAGCCGTCGGTAATCGCTTTTTTGTTATGAAAAATCAGATACAACGCCCACAGCGTAATGGACAGCATAATCACCACGTTCGCCATCGCGCCCGCCTGTACGTTGACCTGATTAGAGATAATCGGTACGGCGACCACCAGGCCGTAACCAATTAAACTGCTCAGCGCGCTAAGGCGTAAGTTCCAGTAATGCGCGGTTTGGTCACTGATGGCAAAGGGGCGAAGATCCGGTACCCGCGGGCAGAAAATCAGGCGCAGCAAGGCTTTGAAAAACTCAATCAGTGCAAAAGCATTGAGGAACAGACTTTGCTGGAAGGCGATGGTGCTGTTTCCGCCATTTAAATGGTCGCTCAGTAGCTGGCCGATAAACAGCGTCAGCGCCAGTAGCAGTAAATCGATAATCAACGCGCCAGTGATCATCGCTGGAAGCTGCAACCAGTTGCTGCGGTCACGGTTTTTGTGCCGTCCCCAGCGTCCCATTTTTCGATACAACGGCAGGGCGCAAAGGCGCACCAGGCCATAAAAGGCAAAGACCAGCGCCGCCAGCATCAGAAAATGGGTCACGGCATTGAAGAAGGTCGCCGTGTGAAACGGTTTATGCGGTGCGGTAGAGATGTTGCGCCACAACTGGGCGAAACGGGTAGAGAATTCGCCGCCGTAGTGACGCGTCACATCCGTCACGTTCTCCAGAACCGTTTTTTCGTCTTTCACATCCGGTGGCGTCAGGGTCGGCGCGGCTTCCGGAGGGGGCGTGGCGGCAGCGTGGCGTAGCTGTTCAATCAGCTCTTTGCGCGACGCGTCGTTTTCCAGCACATCGGCAAGCGCCGAATAGGCCGCTTTTTTCTGCGCGGCATCGGGCTCGCTGGCGGCGGTTTCGCTGGTGGTTGACGTAACGCCGGGGATAGTCACCGCATGCAGAGGCGAACTGAAAAGGGCGAGCAAAAACAGCAGGATGTATGGCACGAGTCCCTCCGAAAGCAACACTCACAAAGGGATAAGTATAGTTTGCGAGGGGAAGGGGGAGGGATTTTGGGAGAATACTGGTGTGGAATGTAAGACGGTGCGCGTTGTTGCCCTCACCCCGACCCTCTCCCACGGGGAGAGGGAGAAAGATCGCACCGGCCTCACCGCTTGCACGGTCAGTCCCCTCTCCCTTGAGGGAGAGGGCCGGGAAAATTACGATACGTGCTGCAAAAACTCCTGCAAGCGCTGGCTCGGCGGGTTTTTTACCAGCACCTGCGGGTCGCCATCTTCGGCAATACGGCCTTTATCGATAAAGATCAATCGCGATGCCACTTTCTCGGCAAAGCCGATTTCGTGGGTTACGATAACCATCGTCATGCCTTCTTCCGCCAGATCCTGCATCACTTTTAGCACTTCATGGCGCAGTTCCGGATCGAGGGCAGAAGTGGGCTCATCAAACAGCATCATCTTCGGTTTCACCGCCAGCGCACGGGCAATCGCCACGCGCTGCTGCTGGCCGCCGGAGAGTTCAGACGGATAATGATGCGCGCGTTCCGCCAGGCCCACTTTCGCCAGCAGCTCTTTCGCCAGTTTTTCCGCATCAGCTTTTTGCGCGCCACGCACGCGCAGCGGACCGAACATCACATTTTCCAGCGCCGTCAGGTGCGGGAAGAGATAGAACTGCTGGAACACCATCCCGGCTTCCTGACGAATCAGGCGCTCATCCACTTTCGGATCGTTAACCTTCAGTCCATCGACAATCAGATCGCCGCTGGTGATCTCTTCGAGCTTATTAATGCAGCGCAGCAGCGTGGATTTACCGGAACCGGAAGGCCCGATAATCACCACCACTTCGCCCTGTTTCACGTTGAGGTCGATATTGTGCAGCACCTGGGTCTGTCCGAAGTGCTTGGAAACGTTTTTAAATTCAATCACAGGATTTTCATCCTTCTTTCAAGAATGCGAAGCACGATGTTCAGCACCTGAGTAATGATCAGGTAAATCACACCGACGGCGGTCCAGATTTCCAGCGCGCGGAAGTTACCGGCGATAATTTCCTGACCGCTGCGAGTCAATTCGGCGGCGCCGATCACAATGAACAACGAGGTGTCTTTGATGCTGATAATCAGCTGGTTACCCAGTGCAGGCAGCATACGACGAACCGCCAGCGGCATGATCACATGGCGAATGGTTTCGCGACGAGAGAGCCCAAGCGCAAGCCCGGCTTCGCTGAAGCCCTTGTGAATCGATAACACAGAACCACGGGTAATTTCCGCGATATAGGCGCCAGAGTTGATCATGATAGTGATCACGGCAGCGGAGAAGGTATCGATACGAATGTCCGGGAAGGCCATTGGCAGGGCGAAGTAGATATACATCACCTGAACGACAATTGGCGTGCCGCGAATCACTTCGATGAAAATCAGGGCAATGTGGTTCGAAATCCAGCCGCCATAGGTACGTGCTAAACCGGCCAACAGACCGATAACAATACCCCCGGCGAGGCCAAGGATCGAAATCCACAGAGTCATTTTGGCGCCATCCAGCAAAATTGGAATGGCCGGCCAGATGACGCTCCAGTCAAACTGCATAATGTGTTCCTGTTACCGTGGTGGAAGAACAATAGCCCACTAAAAGGGTGTGCTAAAAAACGTGCCCGGCGCGCAGTGCGCAACCGGGCACGGTAATCTCAGTCAATCTTATTTAGGCTCAGTACCGAACCATTTTTTGTAGATTTCGTTATAGGTGCCGTTTTCGCGCAGGGTTTTCAGCGCGCCGTTCACTTTTTCACGCAGCTCGTCGTTGCCTTTGGAGAACGCAATGCCGTAATCCTGTGCTTCCAGTGAATCGCCTACCGCTTTGAACTGGCCATTGCCTGCGGTTTTGATGAAATAGAGAATGTTAGGGGTATCGTGCAGTACGGCGTCAGCACGGTTAGTGCCGAGTTCCATGTATGCGTTATCAATGTTCGGGAACTGACGCAGATCTTTGGTTTTGATATTGGCTTTCGCATAATCCACGGAGCCCGTGCCGCTCTTCACAGCAACCACTTTGCCGTCCAGATCTTTCACGCTTTTCACGTCGTTGTTGTTGGCTTTTACCATCACCAGCAGGCCGCTTTTGTAGTAACCGTCAGAGAAATCGACCGCTTTTTTGCGCTCTTCCGTGATGGTGATACCGGCCAGCGCCAGGTCAACGTTTTTGGTTTGCAGTGCCGGGATGATGCCGCTGAAATCCATTGGTTTCAGGGTGTAGTCCAGTTTCAACTCTTTAGCGACAGCGGCCCACAGGTCAACGTCGAACCCCACGTATTTATCACCTTGCTTGAACTCAAACGGAACGAACGCCGTATCGGTTGCCACAACCAGTTTTTTCTCAGCAGCTTGAGAAGAAACGGCAAATGCCAGGGTAAGTGCAGCCAGGGAAACTTTAAACAGAGACTTCATAACATTTCCTTTTATATCCACGGGGCAATCCCCTGCGAGAACGTACGAGCTATGAAAAAATCATGCCAACTTTTTAACTTATTGTTTTGCAACAAAAGAGAAAACGCGTGAAGCACGATTTCGGCGATCGCCAGATGACAACGCACCATAATGGGGCCTTTCTATGGTGCAGCATGACGATTTTGCGATTCATGCTGTTTTTTAACGCAAGTGGTGGTGATAAAACAATCTTTTATTAACGATTGTGTGAGGTAATTATTACAAATGGTTTACTTGGGCGAGGGTTTTTAACAGAAGGGTGCACCTGGATGGTGCAAACCCTCTCATCGGGGTGATGAGAGGGTCATAAGGATAACCTATGGTTATTCGATGTTAGCTTCGATGAACCACAGGAATTTATCCAGGTCACGGGAAGCAGCGGTCAGGATATCCGCAGTATCTTCGTCTTTCGCTTCTTCAATCGCTTTACGCACGTCGTTAGCAACGATGGCATAACGGTCAGCCAGCTCTTTCAGATGGTCCTGAACGCTGTGGATGTCGAGCGGGTAGCTTTTCAGCGGAGTTTTGCTGTTGATGACCTGGGTGGTGCCCAGCGCCACGCCGCCCAGCTGTACTGCACGTTCAGCCATGGTATCCAGATGATCGGTAAGCGCAGTCCTGAAGCCATCCAACATTTCATGAACGGCAATAAAGTTAGCTCCGCGCATATTCCAGTGGGCCTGTTTAGTAATCAGAGACAGGTCAATGAACTGGATCACCTGGCGATTCAGCAACTCGACAGTGGCTTTTTTCTCGCTGTCAGCGACATCGTTGCGGGTATAAAGCAGATTAGATGCTTTTGATTTGACCAGTTTAGCGGTACTCATAATCTCATATCCTCTTGATGTTTTGTGTTCCAGTATTAACTGGCAATAAGTATAGCACCGAGTTTGGGATAGAAAATTCTGACTCTGCCTATCGGTCTAATAGCGACATTAAGCTTTAACTCACATCAACTTTCTGGATTTTTGTTTCGCGACGCATGGTGAGGGTTGACCCCATCGATGCGGCAATAATGGCAGCCAGCGCCAGAGTTTGCGTACCCGTCAACGTTTCCCCGAGGAAAATCATCCCTGAAATGGCGGCGAGACCCGGTTCGAGGCTCATCAGCGTACCAAAGGTGCGGGTGGGCAGGCGCGTCAGGGCGAGCATCTCCAGTGAATAGGGCAGGGCTGTGGAAAGTACCGCGATGGCCAGGCCGACCGGTAGAATTGACCAGTGCCAGGAGACATCGACAGATTGCAGCACGCCCAGCGGCACGAAGATCATGGCGGCGATTAAGGAGCCCATCGCGACAGTCGCCGGGCCATGTTCTGCGCCTGCGCGTTGACCGCTGAGAATATAGATAGCCCAGCCTGCACCAGCGCCAAGCGCCAGCAGTGCGCCAGTAAGATCAACGTGGGCGACATCCTGCCCCAGCGGCAGCAGGAACCAGAGCCCAAGCACCGCGAGGATAACCCAGATAAAATCGACCGGACGACGGGAGGCGAACAGCGCGACCGCAAGTGGGCCAGTAAATTCCAGTGCAACGGCGATCCCCAGCGGAATGCGCTGAATAGAGAGGTAGAACATATAGTTCATCGCGCCCAGCGACAGCCCGTAGAAAAGCAGGGGAAGACGCTGCTCTTTAGCAAAACGCAGTCTCCACGGCTTAAAGACGATAACCAGAATCAGCGTGCCAAGCGCCAGACGCAGGGCAGTGACACCCGGAGCGCCAATTAATGGAAACAGCGTCTTCGCGAGTGAGGCGCCGCTCTGGATAGAGAGCATCGACACGATGAGAACAAATACGGGCATCCATGCGGGAGATTTACGGAGCAAGCCAGACATCTTTTTCCTGTCAATTTGTGTCAAACGGAGTAAAAAAAGCAGTGTAAATGAAATACCAGGCTACGGTTGAGGAATTGTTGAAAAAAATCTGCCCACGACCCGTTAGAATGTCCTTAGTCGATGGATTATTAATCTGTCAAACTAGGAATTATCTGGAATAATGTGATGAAATCACTGTGTGATACTAGTCTGGTATTTCGGGAAAACCTGTGATGTTTGAATGAGATAACTCTGCCTGGAAATTTTTGGTTACATCAAAGACAGGGTTAGACATCACAAGTTCGAAAGAGTTTCCTAACAATTTTTGATATATTTAAAACTTACGGATTTACTTGAAGCACATTTGAGGTGGTTATGAAAAAAATTGCATGTCTTTCAGCACTGGCCGCTGTTCTGGCTGTATCCGCAGGTACCGCAGTAGCTGCAACTTCTACCGTTACTGGCGGTTACGCTCAGAGCGATATGCAGGGCGTTGCTAACAAAGCTAACGGTTTCAACCTGAAATACCGCTATGAAATGGACGACCAACCGCTGGGCGTTATCGGTTCCTTTACTTACACCGAAAAAGACCGTAGCTCCAGCGACAACAACTACCATAAATCACAGTACTACGGCATCACCGCAGGTCCTGCTTACCGTCTGAACGACTGGGCAAGCATCTACGGCGTAGTAGGTGTTGGTTACGGCAAATTCCAGACTGCTGATCTGCCGAACAAACACGACACCAGCGATTACGGCTTCTCTTACGGTGCGGGCCTGCAGTTCAACCCGATCGAAAACGTTGCTCTGGACTTCTCTTACGAGCAGTCTCGTATTCGTAGCGTTGACGTCGGCACCTGGATTGCCGGTGTTGGTTACCGCTTCTAATCACTTCGGTGATATGAAAAATCCGCCCTTGTGGCGGATTTTTTTTGCCTGCATTTTGCCGGGGGCGCTGCGCTTGCCCGGCCTACAACCGCATCGATTCGTAGGCCTGATAAGCGAAGCGCCATCCGGCATGTGTTAACGGCTCTTTGTGGTAAACAGGTCCGTACCCAAATGGTTGTAATCCACCTTCTGCAACTGGAAGTTGGTGATGTACACCGGCCCGGCTTTCTGTTCAGAGATAAAACGATAGCGCTGGCTAATTTCTTTCGCTTTGATGCCCGTCCACTGGGCGAAGAACCCAAGGAAATCATTCGCTGAACGACGCGCTTTAATCACTTTATGCGCTTTGTCATCACTCGACAGCACCATAAAGGGCACCTGGAAATTCTGCTGGAATTTATCGTCGTGCGCCAGGTACTGCACCTCTTTTCCGCGCTCTTTAAACGCCAGCCCGTGATCGGAGAAGTACACCAGCGAGAAGCTGTCGCCGCTGTTGCGTAGCTGATCGTACAGCTGGCGCAGCAAATCGTCGGTTTGCGTCATGGTGTAGAGATAACAGGATGTCTCTTTCGATTGCACAAACACATCATACTTGCCGTGCGTGCGGTCGCAGGCCTGTGGGTGAGAACCCATCAGATGCAGCACGATAAGCTGCGGTTGAGTACGCTGTGACGCGAAGACCTGTGCGGTCATCTTCAACAGCGCGGTGTCCTGCGTATTCTTATCGGCTTCAAAATCGCCGCTTTTGAGGAACTGCACTTCATCTGCGCGTTTCGCGATGCTGGCGATTGCCGTGTCATATTCGCCGATTTGCCCCTGGTTGGAGAACCACCAGGTCTGGAAACCTGCGCGGTTAGCGAGAGTAACAAAGTTATCCTGATACTGTGGTTTGCCATCGACCACGCGGTTAAGGGTCAGCCCCAGGGATTTCTGCGTGGAACCGCTGGCGGCAATGTAATCGCTAAACAGATAGCCATTTACCGAGCTGGCAAACGGTGTGTTGTCCCAGTGGCCGCCAAACGCGCCGAGCGCATCGCGACGCGCGCTCTCGCCAATCACCACGACATAGGTGTGATATTTCGGCTTCACGGCGGTCACCGTCCAGGTATCCTTCATTTGCGCGAACTGCGCCATGCGCTGCTGCTCGTCAATCACCTCATTGTTGTTAACGATGACATCCTTCACGAAGCGAAATGCCGGGTAGCCGGTATCTTTGAATTTAAAAACGCCGCCCCATGCCAGGTTTTGAATCGGCTGCACGAAGAAGGCGCAGACGCTGAATATCAGACATAGGGTTTCCATTTTACCCCAGCGTTTTACCGGGCTGGCCTTGCGGCGCACGGCAATGACGCCAAGCGCAAAAATAAACAGCGCCACCAGATAGCTGTACCAGGGGAAGATGGTAAACATTTCGGTGGATTCTTCGACGTTCGTCGAGTGCAGCGCCAGCAGGGTATTAAAGTTCGGCGCGCCGTAGGCCTGGCTGAACGGGAAATAGAGCGCCGCCACCAGTGAATAAAGACCCAGCACCACTTTCTGGACTGTTGGTGCGGCTCGCCACACTAAATGGAGCACGCAGGTAAATGCCACCGCATACAACAGGCTGAAAGGGTAACCCAGCGCCAGGTTGATCAGCAGTGATTGCAGGAAATAGAGACCCGTCCACGGACTCAGGGTAATTCCACGGGCGGCGAGAGTTTCTTTCAGCGTGACATTCATAAATCGCAACTATAAAAACGCCATGTGCGTCCCCTGGCGTCAAGGGGCTTTTTTGCCGGACATTATTGCGTAAAGAGAAGGGGAAGCTCCGCATCTGCGAGCCGCAAAAGTGCAGGGCCGCACGAAGATAAAGCGCGCGCTGTTTTTGGTCAACTACCCATAACAAAATGTTTTGCGAAGGCGATTACAAAAGCGGAAGAAATGTGGGGTTTTTAAGCATGACAGGGAAGACTGCCAGAGAAAAATGAAGCGGCGTACCGCGACGCCGCGTTAATTGGGTTTGTTGTCCTGCTGAGGTTTGCTGTTGATCATGTCACACAGCATGTTAACCAGCATTAAGCGGACTTTAAAAGGAGAGTGACTAAACACGCGTAAACACCTCTTGAATTCGTTCATGATAACCTCCTGCTTTTGCGCTCGTCGTTCCGTGATGAGTGATTGCATTACATACAGATATAGCACAGGCTATATTTTATAGCTATGGCTAAACGTTAAATTTTTGTACTCAGAGCACGATCCATTACAATGGGGGCAATTTATAAGATGCTTTGACGCGTCACACCGATGAGGAAGTGCTATGAACCGCCGCGCAGGTAAGCCAACAACAAAAAAAGTGACGCAGCTGGTGAATGTGGAAGAACACGTTGAAGGGTTTCGTCAGGTGCGTGAAGCGCATCGCCGCGAGCTGATTGATGACTATGTCGAGCTGATTTCTGATTTGATCCGTGAAGTGGGCGAGGCGCGTCAGGTGGATATGGCCGCGCGACTGGGCGTGTCACAGCCGACTGTCGCGAAAATGTTAAAACGTCTGGCGGGCGTGGGGCTGATCGAGCAGATCCCATGGCGTGGCGTTTTTTTAACGCCTGAAGGCGAGAAGCTGGCTCAGGAGAGCCGCGAGCGTCATCAGGTTGTCGAGAGCTTTTTACTGGCGCTGGGCGTCAGCCAGGATACCGCCCGTCGTGATGCCGAAGGCATTGAACATCATGTCAGCGAAGAGACGCTGGACATGTTCCGTCAGTTTACCCAAAAACATGGGCAGTACGTTGAATGACACCTCCTTTTATTCGGTCGCTGGCGCGCGATCGTTTTCTGCATCTGTTGCTGCTCATTGGCATAATCCTCACGTTTCTGGTTCCGTTTGCCCCGGCGCGCTGGCCTGCCGCGATTGACTGGCACACCATCATTACCCTGAGCGGTTTAATGCTGCTCACTAAAGGCGTTGAGCAGAGCGGTTATTTTGATGTGCTCGGGCGTAAGATGGCGCGGCGTTTCGTTACCGAGCGACAGCTGGCTATCTTTATGGTGCTGGCGGCGGCGTTGCTATCGACCTTTCTGACCAATGATGTGGCGCTGTTTATTATTGTGCCGCTCACGCTGACGCTCAAAAAATGGTGCGCCATTCCGGTTAACCGCTTGATTATTTTCGAGGCGCTGGCGGTGAATGCCGGTTCACTGCTCACGCCCATCGGCAACCCGCAGAATATTTTGCTGTGGGGCCGCTCCGGCCTGAGCTTCCCGGCTTTTACATTGCAAATGTTACCGCTGGCGCTGGCGATGATGGCGACGCTGCTCGTTCTCTGCTGGTGCTGTTTTCCGGCGAAAAAACTGCAATTTCAAAGCAGCGATGCCACACCGTCATGGCGGCCAAAGCTGGTGTGGTGCTGCCTGGCCTTCTATCTGGTTTTCCTCGCGGCACTGGAGATGAAGCTCGAACTGTGGGGGCTGGTGTGCGTGGCCGTGGGCTTCCTGCTGCTGGAGCGGCGCGTGGTTTACAGTGTCGACTGGTCCCTGCTGCTGGTCTTTATGGCAATGTTCATTGATGTGCATCTGCTGACGCAACTGCCTGCATTGCAACATTCACTGCAAGGCGTTGGGCAACTGTCGAATGTTTCTTTATGGCTCACGGCGATCGGTCTTTCCCAGGTGATCAGCAACGTGCCGTCAACGATTTTGCTGCTTAATTATGTCCCGCCCTCCATTCTGCTTGCCTGGGCGGTGAACGTCGGTGGTTTTGGCCTGTTGCCCGGATCGCTTGCCAACCTGATTGCGCTACGCATGGCGAACGATCGTCGTATCTGGTGGCGCTTCCATCTCTATTCTCTGCCCATGCTGCTGTGGGCGGCGTTGACAGGCTACGGTCTGCTACATCTCCTCGGTCAACTTTAATCTTTCGGACAGGCTCACAAAATGTGAGCCTTTTCATTGCGCCGCACGCTGTCTTCTAATATGACTAGCCATATATATTATTTGACTAGTCATATTTTGAGGGCGTCATGATGAATACACTGCCAGCTGATTTTCTTTGGGGAAACTCTGTTTCCAGCATGCAAACCGAAGGCGCATGGAACGAGGGCGGTAAGGGGATGTCGGTGTATGACATTCGCGAGCCGAAAGAGCATGCCTCTGACTGGAAGGTCGCCACCGATAGCTACCATCGCTTCGACGAAGATTTTGATTTAATGCAGGATCTGGGCATGAACTGTTATCGCTTCCAGATTGCCTGGAGCCGCGTTTGCCCGGACGGCGATGGTGAGTTTAATGACGAAGGGATCGCGTTTTATCAACGCTTTATCGATGGGCTTGTCGCGCGCGGCATCGCGCCGATGATTTGCCTCTATCATTTCGACATGCCGCTGGCGCTGGCGGAAAAATACAACGGTTTCACCGATCGCCGGGTAATGGACGCGTTCATCCGCTATGGCAAGAAGATGATCGATTGCTTTGGCGACCAGGTGACCTGGTGGCTCACCTTCAATGAACAGAACCTTTACCATATGCCGGAAGCATTTTTGATTTCCGGTTATATGCAGGGTGAGAAAACGTTACGCGAGCTTTATCAGATTCAGCACCACGTGATGATGGCGCACGCACATCTCACACACTATCTGCATGAAACCAAACCCGGCAAGCTGATGGGCGGCATGCTGGCGCACGCCCAGGTGTACCCGGCAACCTGTAAACCGCGCGATGTGTTCTGCGCCCGTCAACTCGACGAATTCTTCAATCAGAATCTGTTACGCGCGTTTGCGGGGCAGGGCTACAGCCCGGAAGTGATGGCATTTGTCGAGAGAGAAGGTTTGCGTGATATTTATCGCGAAGAAGACCTCGCCGCATTGGCGACGCTAAAAAATGATTATATGGCCTTCAGCTACTATGCCAGCCGCACGTTGAGCAGCGATCCCATTCCGGAAGGCACTGCTGTCAATAACTATATGATCTTTGGCGATACCCCCAACCCGCATCTGAAAGCCACCGAATGGAACTGGCAAATCGATCCGCTTGGGTTCCGCAGCATCATAACGCGATACTATAACGACTGGCGTCTGCCGGTCTTCCCGATAGAGAACGGCATCGGGGTGATTGAATCCTGGGATGGCGAAACGCCCGTCGCCGATGATTATCGCATCGCCTACCATCGCGACCACATCAACGCTATGAAAGAGGCCATTTTTGAGGATGGCGCACAGGTGATAGGCTATCTGGGCTGGGGGTTAATTGATATTCTCAGCTCCCAGGGCGACATGCGTAAGCGTTATGGCGTGGTGTATGTGAACCGGGAAAACCATGATTTGAAAGATTTGCGCCGCGTGCCGAAGAAAAGCTACGCGTGGTTAAAGCGGGTAATTCACAGCAACGGCGAAGAGATGTAACACCTATTAAGGAGCGGAAGATGGCGGCGAAGTATCTCTCCATCGCACAGGAAATTAAGCAGCGTATTCTGAGCCAGCGCTACCCGGCGACAGAACCGCTGCCCGATCAGCTGGCGCTGGCGGCTGAATTCAACACCAGCCGCATGACCATTCAGCAGGCGATGCGGCAGTTGATTGTTGAAGGCATTATCTATGCGCGTCAGGGGCAGGGGACGTTTGTGCGTAAAAACTTTCGCCAGCTTTCGCAGTGGGATGTCGCAGGTAGTGACTATTTCGGCGCAACGGAAACCTGGCGACATCTTGGTGAAGTAACAAGCCAGGTGATTGCATTTGAGGTGCGCTTCCCGGATGAAAAAGAACAAACCTCGCTGCTGATCAGTGCCGATGCGCCGGTGTATGACTTTATCCGCCTGCGTTTAGTCAACGGTGAACCGATTTCGCTGGATATGACAGTAATGCCGGTCGCGTTGGTGCCGGGGTTCAATAAATCACATCTGGAAAGTTCGGTATTTCGCTACGTGCGCGAAACGCTGGGCTTAAAGATGATGGGCTCATATCGTGTGGTGCGCGCCTGTAAACCGAATGCCCGCGACAGAGAGTATCTCAACTGCGACGAGACTGACCCGGTGCTGGAACTGGAGCAGGTTATCTATCTGGAAGACGGTACGCCACTGGAGTACGCACACTGTCATTATCGTTACGATCATGGCGGGTTTGTGATGGTGAATAATGGGTGAGGGGAGTGCGCGCTGGTGCCCTCACCCTAACCCTCTCCCACAGGGAGAGGGAACCGAATGTGCTCGTTTTTCTCCCTCTCCCTGTGGGAGAGGGCCGGGGTGAGGGGAAAAAAACGCACCAATACCCAAAAAAATGGCGAAGCATCAGCTTCGCCATTTTCACATCTGAACCGAATCAGTTCAGACGAATCGGCACACCGGCACGGTTCTGAATCGCCTGACTCAGCACGTCCTGATCTACGTCAGACTGAGAGGTCACTTTCTGCACCGCAGAGTTCAGTGTAACCGGAACGGTTTCACCGCCTTCAAACTGGGCTTCAGTCGTTGACAGCGGATTGTGAACTTCAATGAAGCGGCTACCATCGGGTTCTGTGGTGGCTTTCACCGGCTCATCAATAAACTGGACGCGAGTACCGACTGGTACGCTTTCGAACAGGAACTTGATGTCTTCGTTACGCAGACGCACACACCCGTGGCTTACGCGCAGACCGATACCAAAGTTGGCGTTAGTGCCGTGAATCGCATACAGGCGACCGATGTACAGCGCGTAGAGACCCATCGGGTTATCCGGGCCAGCCGGAACCACTGCTGGCAGTGGGTTACCCGCGGCGCGATATTCCGCGTGCATTTTCGCTGTCGGCGTCCAGGTCGGGCCCGCTTTCTTACGTTCTACTTTGGTGGTCCAGTTAATCGGCGTGTCTTTGCCCAACTGGCCGATACCGATTGGCAGCACGATGACCGTGTTAGTGCCTTTCGGGTAGTAGTACAGACGCATTTCCGCGCTGTTGATCACGATACCTTCATGCACGGTATCCGGCAGAATCAGCTGCTGTGGAATGGTCAGTACGGTGCCGCCTTTTGGCAGATACGTATCCACGCCCGGGTTAGCTTCCAGCATGTTGGAAAGCCCCATCTGATACTGCGCCGCAAAGTATTCCAGCGGCTGCTTGTTGTTTTCAGGGATGGTGATCACCTGATTCTGACCAATGACACGACTACCATCCGTCGGTAACGGATATGTCACTGCGGATGCGGTTTTACAGAAGCCAACGACTGCAAGCGCCGCAGCGAAAAGTGTTGTTAATTTCATGTTCATGTTGTTCGAGATATCAGTGCCACTCAGGCTGTGGTTGGAAAATCGGATGTATGATGGAAGCGCATTATATGTGCATTCCCGGCAACAGGGAATTCAGATGTGTACGAAATCACATTTTTTTCACTTAGGTGACAGTTTAGCCCGTTACGAAGGCGGGCGATTTTAATTCGGAATTGTGGCATAATAGGCGGTTTGTCACATTCCTCAGGATACTTCCGTGTTAGTTACCAGCAACGTTACCATGCAGTTTGGCAGTAAGCCGCTGTTCGAAAACATCTCCGTCAAATTTGGCGGCGGCAACCGTTACGGCCTGATTGGCGCTAACGGGAGCGGCAAATCTACCTTTATGAAAATCCTCGGCGGCGACCTTGAGCCGACGCTGGGCAACGTCTCTCTCGACCCGAACGAGCGCATTGGTAAGCTGCGTCAGGATCAGTTCGCCTTCGAAGAGTTCAGCGTTCTGGATACGGTCATCATGGGACACGGTGAGCTGTGGGAAGTTAAACAAGAGCGCGACCGCATCTATGCACTGCCGGAAATGAGCGAAGAAGACGGCTATAAAGTGGCCGATCTCGAAGTGCTCTACGGTGAAATGGACGGTTACTCCGCTGAAGCGCGCGCCGGTGAACTGCTGCTGGGCGTGGGTATTCCGCTGGAACAGCATTACGGCCCGATGAGCGAAGTCGCACCTGGCTGGAAACTGCGTGTGCTTCTGGCGCAGGCGCTGTTCTCTAACCCGGACATTCTGCTGCTCGACGAACCAACGAACAACCTGGATATCGACACCATTCGCTGGCTGGAGCAGGTGCTGAACGAACGCGACAGCACCATGATCATCATTTCGCACGACCGTCACTTCCTGAATATGGTCTGCACCCACATGGCGGATCTCGACTACGGTGAGCTGCGCGTCTACGCCGGTAACTACGACGAATACATGACCGCCGCGACCCAGGCGCGTGAACGTCTGCTGGCCGATAACGCCAAGAAAAAAGCGCAGATTGCTGACCTGCAATCCTTCGTCAGCCGCTTTAGCGCCAACGCCTCTAAATCTCGCCAGGCAACGTCCCGCGCGCGTCAGATTGATAAAATCAAACTCGACGAAGTCAAAGCGTCGAGCCGTCAGAACCCGTTCATCCGTTTTGAACAGGATAAGAAACTGTTCCGTAACGCGCTGGAAGTGGAAGCCCTCAGCAAAGGTTTTGATAACGGCCCGCTTTTTAAAGGCGTTAACCTGCTGCTGGAAGTGGGCGAGAAACTGGCGATTCTGGGGACCAACGGCGTCGGTAAATCCACGCTGATGAAAACCCTGGTCGGCGATTTAACCCCCGACACCGGTACGGTGAAATGGTCCGAAAACGCGCAAATCGGCTACTATGCGCAGGATCATGAATTCGAATTTGAAAATGACCTGACCGTCTTCGAATGGATGAGCCAGTGGAAACAAGAAGGCGATGATGAACAAGTGGTGCGCAGTATCCTCGGTCGTCTGCTGTTCAGCCAGGACGATATCAAGAAACCGGCGAAAGTGCTTTCCGGTGGTGAGAAAGGTCGTATGCTGTTCGGTAAACTGATGATGGAAAAACCGAACGTGCTGGTGATGGATGAACCGACCAACCACCTGGATATGGAATCCATTGAATCCCTGAACATGGCCCTGGAAATGTATCCGGGCACGCTGATCTTCGTCTCTCACGACCGTGAGTTTGTGAGCTCTCTGGCGACACGCGTGATTGAAATTACGCCGGAGCGCGTGATTGACTTCACCGGTAATTACGAAGATTACCTGCGTAGTAAGGGTATTGAGTAATAGGAAGGCTGGAAGCGCAGAGCGCGATTTGTGTTTCCAGCCACTTTTTATTTTCCCCCGTTTCAACGCTATTCTTTTATAAAAACCAAATTTTAATTTCAACGCATTGCTGAGTTATAATAAATTTTGCAATGTGATTTATTTATTAAATATATAAAGCGATGCAATTGGATTGATTAAAAGTATTCTTCATTTAAATGGATGACGTTTTCTATGGAAAGAAAAAGAGTGTTTAATCTTTTTTATACCCCGCTGTTTCTCTTTATATATGGATTATGGAAATGCTGGCGGGCAAGTGATACTTCTGATGATATAGAAATCGTCCAGTTTGGATTAGCCATGCTGGCGCTTCTCTTAAGTCTGGTCGCGATGTTTATTCTGGGGAGCGCGGTGATAGCGTGTAAGGCCAGTGCACGCACTTCGCAACGTTCCCAGGATGTGCTCATCCAAAAGTTTACTCTCTGCCGACGACTACTGCCCTTCATGATGGTTGGTGAAATTCTTTTTTGTGGCCTCGCGTCCGTTGCCTTAGTGCTCTCAGAAATTATCTGGACTATGGGTCATGTAGAGATGAATGGCGGCGGTATGAAATTGCTGTTCGCCATGGTATTAGCGGTATTTGCCATACTCTGGATGATCATTAAAAGTTTCTTTTCTGTGCGTAAATGCTTTGCGCTATTTGAGCCTGAAGATTTGCGGGTGTCAGGCGTCAACCTGCCGGAAATGCAGGCGCCTGAACTTTGGCAGTGGGTTAGACGCCTTATCTCCCAGGGGCGGCTTACGCTACCGGATAACATCGTCGTCGGTTTTTTTGACGGCTTTTATGTCACGGCCAATCCCGTACAAATTGAAAAGGGCGAGCGCTTAACGGGTAATACACTCTATTTACCGCTAACATATTTGTCGCTCCTTAATGAAGCAGAGATTGCCGCCGTTGTGGGGCATGAGTTAGGTCACTTTACCGGCGAGGATACGCAGTACAGCCTGCGCTTCGCGCCACTCTACGCGGGCATGCAAAATAGCCTGCAACAGATGGCCAAAAATATGCAGGATGCCTGGATAGACCGCCTGGTACTGTATTCCGCCCTGGATATGGCGATGTGGTTTTTACAAACATTCCATGAGACGGTGAACCACTGGAGCCGCATCCGGGAACTGGCCGCAGATGAGGCCGGGGCTCGCGTATCATCCTCAGCGACCTTCGCCTGCGCATTGCTAAGAATTACGGCGCTAAGTGAACCTGTCGAACGCTACCTGGAAGCCGTCCTTCGCGGACGCGCGAACAGTGATAATTGGGCTAATGGGCTTGTACTTGCGTTGCAAAAGCAGGGGGGGCTTGATGTCCTTACCAGCATTGATAATGAAATATCGCATCCCATGGATAGCCATCCCACGACCCGCGCGCGTATCACTGCCCTGAATCTTTCTCTCAATGAAGAGCTGCTTTCCCGCGCTTCTCGTGTTATTACGCCAGAGGAGAACCTCTTCTTCCCTGCGTTGCTGGGGCCTGTGGCTACCGCTTTATCTTGCGAGATCTCTCAGGAGATTGAACCACTGCGCGCCGAGATACGCGAGGAACTCGAGGCAGAAGCATCACTGGCGACAGAAGCGAAGGCCATATGGTCCTCCTCATCGGTTGCATGGGCTATAATGATCGTGGGTATTGTGCTGATATTCGGTGGGGGCTATCTGGTGCTCTTTCAACACCTTAGCGCAATATGCTGGCTGTTTACCTTAATCGGGCTCCCGCTGGGTATACTGGGTAATGTGACATTAAACCGGGCACGTCAGCCGTTGTTCATGTTGACGCCGCAAAGTATTACCAGCCCCTATCTTACGCAGCCACTACCGCTGGAATACATTGAACGTTATGAGGTAGTCGTCATCTCCGGCGTCGCGATGCTTCATCTTTATGTGCGACATGGCGATAAGCTTAATATCACCACCAAACGCTTTATGCAGGTATTCCGTTATGAACCTCAGGAAAGCCGGGTCGTTGTCGTGGTGAACAGCCCCTGGTATGAAAAAGAGGGGCAAAAAGTTAAGCTTGATGCTGTAACGATGTCGCAGATCGTTGGGCAATATATTTCATCTGCGTATGCGCGCGCGGAATTGAGTAAATAGTAGAAGTGTTCTTGCTGTGATGCCGGACTGAGTCCGGCATTTTTTATTTGTAATCGATGAAACTATATCACGGTAGTGAGTAAAATTTTATATTATTCGCTTTTGCAAATTTTTCTTGCTCTTTGCTGAACACATCGGCTTGCTGGCTAATTTTCTCAAAAGATTGTGTTAGTTGTTCTTTCTTTGTCTGAAGTACATCATCCTTAATATTTTTATCACCGGCCAGTACAGTGAGTGCCTCCAGGCTTTCATCTGTTTTAATGACTTGTTCTAAGTAATGATAAGTCGCATTTTGAAGATCTCGGGCATCATTGGGCACACCCTTTCTTTCTTCAATTTCATGCCATGATTTCAGGGTGTCCTGGAAATTTTTTTTATGACGAACTACATAATCATGGGAATTCGCAAGATCTTCACGCGAGTCATTATGAGATAAGTTCGTAACCAGGTTTTCAATCTCACTACTGGTCGAATTCCACATTGCGACGTTCTCACTGAAATAGGTTTTAGGATCGGGCCCGCATCCCGTCAACCACAGACATGACAGGCTAATTAATAACATTTTTAGATATTTCATTAAAATAAATTCCTTTTATTTATGGGTTAATTAAAGTCGCAGCGTGACAAAGTGATAAAAGTTATCTTGATACGGGTGAGTTTTGCTTAAACATTAACTGCATTGATGGATTATAACTTTTCGCTTTTTATTTTCAATTTGCATTTTGCCTGGCATGTTTGGGATAAAGAGAAGTAATTAATTATATTGTTTGTATTGTTTTTTTATATGGCTTTGTCTCTGATCAGAGATAAGTCACTACACACGTGCCTTATCTCCATAATGATTGTGAGCGTTAGTTAATACCTGATTCCTGATCGGACGCGTCAGTATTGAGAGGATTATTTATAATTAACCCCGGCGATGGCTTTTGCCGGGGTTAATGGATGGGAAAAATGAAGGGTAGTGAAAACAGAACGGCCTACCATCGGGACGCTCTCTTTTTTACAGCGCTATTCCGCGAGTTTCCACGCGTCAATTAACTGACCGTTGACGCGCAGCTGGCGTTTCTCATCCTTCGGCAGAGAAATTGTTAACGTTTTCCACGCCGGGCGATAATCACCACGGGAGTTGATGTTCAGGTTAATAGTTGTGCCATCGCACACCATCTCCCATTCTACCCACAGCGCATTCCCGTTCTGATAACCCCACGATTCGCCATCATCTTCAAACAGCAGGCCGGATGTGGTGCCCACACCTTTTACCGGGAAGAGTTTCAGTTCACGCGTATCATCGTCTTTGGCGCTGACAAAGCTAATGCGCTCGCTAAACGGCAGGGCGGCCCCGGCGCGAACCAGCAGCGGCAATTTTTCCAGCGGTGCATCACGCGTAATCCACTGGCCGCTGCTAAACCACTCGCCGGTGTAAAAATCGTACCAGCCGGTTTCGTTATCAGGAAGCCAGACGCGGCGCTCGCGCTGGCCGGGTTCAACCACGCTTGCTACCAGTAAATCACGCCCAAGCAGGAAGTCATCACACTCCTCGAACGTTTGTGCGTCGTGCTCGTGGTCGAGGAACGTCGGGCGCAGCATCGGTTCGTCGTCTGCGTGAGACTGCCACAGCAGGGTGTAGAAGTAGGGCAGCAGACGATAGCGCAGTTCAATGGCGCTGCGGATAGCTGGGGTAATCGCCGGATACATCCACGGCTCGTTTACCGTGTGATCGTCATTCCATGAGTGAATGGTAAAGCGAGGATGCATCACGCCGTTCTGAACCCAGCGTACAAACAGTTCCGGATCCGGTTTATCGCCGGAGAAGCCACCGACGTCATGGCCCAGGTTATAGAGGCCAGAAAGGCTCATCCCCAGCCCCATCCGCGTGTTATAGCGTAGGGTGTCCCAGTTGGTGCGGTTATCGCCGCTCCAGGTTTGCACGTAGCGCTGCATGCCCGCACAGCCTGAGCGAGAGATAAGATAAGGGCGCTTGTTCGGCGCAAACTGCTGCTGCGCTTCCAGCGAGGCGCGCATCATCAGCAGCGGCATCACCGGGCGGATGTGTTTGATGGCAATCTGCTGGCCGAAGCCGTGACAGCGCGCTTCCCCGTCCCACACTTCAAATTCGTTATTGTCATTCCAGGTGGAATCGATCCCCATCTCCAGCAACTGGGTGGTGACGCCGTCTTTCCACCAGTTAACGGTTTGTGGGTTGGTGAAGTCGAGGTGGGAACCTTCGTCATCCCAGAAACTGGAGCGCTCCGGCGCATCGCTTTCTGAATCACCAATAAACAACCCTTTTGCCGCCACCTCTTCATAACGCGGATGATCCTGCAACAGACACGGTTTGATGTTGGCCGCCAGATGCTGCCCGGCATCGTGAAACGCCTGGCTCATCACTTTCGGCTGCGGCACCTTGTCATAGTTCCAGTTGAAGACGTAGCGCTTACCGTTGATCGAGGTATAGCCGGATGAAAGCTGGAACGAGTCGCACGGAATAGCGTGCTCGTCGCACAGGCGGATAAAGTTCATCAGCTGATTTTGCGCATCCGGCGCATCGGTGTAATGCATGGTGGAACCGCTGTAACCCAGGCTCCATTTCGGCCCGAACAGCGTTTTCCCGGTCAGGCGCACAAATGCTTTGGTGACGTCGAGCACGCGCTCGCCGGTAAAGATGTAGTAATCGATATCGCCCGCTTCCGCCTGCCAGCGACGGTACGCGGTGTGATAGTTATCGATCTCATTACCGAGGTCCAGCCAGCAGCTGCTCAGATTGTCGTAAAACAGGCCGAAACTGATATCATCGCGGCGCGTGATGGTGAACGGAATATGTTTATAGAGTGGGTCGGTACTGATGGCGTTATAGCCCATCGCGTCCAGGTTACGCATCTCATAGCGTTTACCGTTGCGTTGCAGGTCGCCCGCTTTATCACCGAGCCCATAAAAACGCTCACCTTTGCGACGGCTTTGATAGTGCGCCACGCCGTCGCCGTGGGCGTTCAGCAGATAGGCGCTGGTGGGGCGATCGTTGACTAACGGCTGCCATTCGCCTTCGGCATTGCGATAGTGCCACTCCAGCCACAACGGCTGGTGGACGGTCGCGCGCAGGGAGTCGGTGGCGACGATGACGGTGCCATCCTGCTCGGTCAGCGTCCAGCCGGGCAGGGTAAAGCCGTTGAGGTCTTCGCGTTGTCGGCCTTCCCATGGCACGTCCTGTTGCGGAGCGATGCTCCAGGTTCTGTCCAGCGACAGCTCGCCTTTGCGTTTAATCAGCACGCGGAACAGCGTGTCTTCCAGCACGTACAAACACAGGGTGTGCTGGTCATCGACCAGCAGTTCAATGTGGTGGTCAGATTGCTTTTGCAGGGTCCAGTTTTTCAACGTTTTCATTTTTACATCCACTCTCAGGCGCGTTTAGCGCGACGTTCAGCAATAAATGCCACCAGGAAACAGGCGCCGATCAGGTCGAAGAAACCCATGGCGACAAACAGCGGGTTGAAGCCGATTTTGTCGGCGGTCACCCCGATAATCAGGGAAAAGAGGAAGCTGGCGATCCAGGCCGCCGAGCCGCGCATACCGTTAACGGTTGCCATTTGGCCTTTATCGAAAGACTCCACCACCAGCGCGCTGAGCATGCAGGAGATGATCTGGTGGCCGAAGCCGCCGATGGACATCAGCACCACGGCAATAATCGGATCTTTAGTGAAGGCGACTACCGCCAGCGAAATCATCATAAAAGCGCCGGTAACGGAGCTGGCGACGGTCGAGTTGACGCGGGAGCAGCCAAACAGACGCGTATAAAGGCGGGTTAAATAGCCGCTCGCCACGCTGCCGAGGTCTGCCGCCAGGAACGGCAGCCAGGCGAACAGGGCGATCTGCTTGAGATCCATGTTGTACTGTTTTGCGAAGTAGAGCGGCATCCAGAAGCTGAACACGGCCCAGGCCGGTTCGGCCATAAATGCCGGGATGGCGATACCGTAAAAACGTTTGTTTTTACCGACGGTTTTCAGCGCGGTTAAGAAGGGAAGCTTCACCGGCGGCGCTTCGTTATCCTGGCGGATGTATTCCAGCTCGCTCTTGCTCAGATTCGGGTGCTTGTCAGGGTTATGGTAGAACGCCCACCACAGCACAACCCACAGCATCGCCAGCACGCCGGTAAACATAAACGCGCCCTGCCAGCCAAATGATGCGTGCGCAAAATAGATAATCGGTGGCGCCAGCATCGCGCCAATAGAGAAGCCCACCCCCGCCCAGCCAGAGGCAATCGGGCGCTCGGTTTTCGGGAACCATTCGCCGATGGTTTTGGCGTTGGCGGGTGTCGCTGCGGCTTCCGCGCCCCCCATGAAGAAGCGCAGAATCGCCAGATGCAGCCAGCTCCCGGCCCCGGCGTGCAGCAGGCAGGCCAGCCCCCACAGGGAGGCGCAAATCATAAAGCCGAGCTTCAGGCCGATAACGTCGATCAACCATCCGCACAGCGGCTGGAAGAGGGTATAGGCAATCTGGAACGCGCCGACGATCCAGGAGTATTGCTCGGTGGTGATGCCGAGGCTGGTTTTCAGCTCGGGAGCCAGAATACCCAGCGAATTACGGGTGATGTAGTTGACGGTTACGCCAAGTAAAAACAAGATCAGCATCCACCAGCGCAGGTTTTTCACCACCCGACGGGTTTTGCTGACGGTCATATCGTTATTGATGCCCTGACTCATAGGGAGCTCCACAGAATTTTGTAGGGAAAGGTGGGGCAACTCCGTGGAGAGTTATCACACCAATCTAATTAACCTTCTGATATCTATATTTATTAGTTTTAGACACTTCCGCTATTCTTGTATGGAAGTTGTTCTACCAATTCAGACTAAGAGACAAAAAAAGCCAGGGAAAGCGGGTTTTGTGCACGTTTTTTCATGAGTGGCTGAGTTACATTATGAATGACTTTCTCAGGCCTTATGACATAGGGTTTCTGCCTTATGAAAATTCTTTCATTCGCGAATTTGAATCGGATCACAAAATGGAAAAGAAGCTGAAAATCGCCGAAATTGCCCGGCGCACCGGGCTTTCCGCCAGCACTGTTTCGCGTGTGCTGGCGGGAAAAGCCAACACCAGCCCGCGCGCGCGTGAACTCGTACTGAACACGGCGCGTGAACTGGGGGTAATGGATGGAATGGCGGCGGGACGTTTGCTGCTCAACAGCCTGATGGTTTTCGCGCCCCCGCGTGCCTTCGACGAACGTTCGGATATCTTTTACTACCGCGTGATCCAGAGCATCAGCAAAGCGCTTGCCCCGCACGAAGTCCGCCTGCGCTATTGTCCGCTGGAAGAAAATGACAGCGACCCGACGCTGTTTCTCTCAAGGATGAATGAAGCGGAAACGCAGGCGGCGATCCTGCTCGGTATTGATGATCCGCATATCCACGATCTGGCCGCCGATCTTGGCAAACCTTGCGTGTTGATCAACTGTCGCGATGAGCGCATGCGTTTGCCGGCGATCGCCCCGGATCACCGTATGATTGGCGCATTTGCTGCACGCTATTTGTTTGAAATGGGTCATCGGGAAGTGCTGAATGTGATGTGCCTGCGCCGTTACACCATGGAACAGCGGCTGGCTGGCATTCGTGAGTCCTGGGCGCAGCATAATCTGCATTTTCAGCACCACAGAGATCTGCTTAATATCAACAGTTTCAGTGCCAAAGCCACGGAAGAGCGCGTGGGGGAGTGGCTGGATGCACATAAAGGGCAAAACCTGCCGACAGCGTTTCTGGTGGGAAGTGATTTTATGGCTGCCGGGACCATTAATGCGCTGCGTCTGCACGGCTTGCGCGTGCCGCAGGACATCTCGGTGATGAGTATTGATGGCTTTAATCTGGCGGCCATCGAAGATGTTCCGCTGACCGCAGTACACGTCCCCCGTGATGAGTTGGGCAGTGAAGCGGTGCAGATGCTGCAACAACGGTTGATTCGCCCGGATGCGCCGGTCGGTTCGCTGCTGCTACATGGGCGCTTAGTTGTGCGGGAATCGGTGCGGCGAGTGCGCCCCGGAAAAATGCACACCGCCGTCGATCGTGAAGGGCTCTACGATAATCAGGCTTCCATGCCCAGCGCCCGTCTGCCGTGAATATTCAGGTCGCTAAGGGTAAAGCGGCCCTCCCAGTTGACCTCGTAGTCTTCGCGCGGGAAATCGCCCGGCGAAGTACCTTTCTCCAGTGCTGCCCGCACTTTATGGGCGTAGGCGAGGTTTTTCTCACACATGGGCGCGGCGGGAATGTACATCACGTTGCCCCAGCCTTGCTGATTTTCCACAGGCGCGACGGCGTGAATAACATCGCAGTGCCACCATACCGAATCACCGGCCTCCACTGCCGGTATTGACGTCAGCGCCTTGATAAGCAATGGATGCCATTTTTCGGAAATTGGCAATACTCTGCCTGGCGCGACGCCACACAGCTCATCTTCCGGCACATCATCAAGCAGCGGACGCAGCAGCACGTAAGCCATCGCTTCCGGGATTGGCACTACGTGGAGCAGGCCTTGATCGGCAATCATATCCGAGAGCGCGGTCCAGCCCTGGAAGGTGCGGAAGACGGAGCATTTGGTGGTGTTATCGACGGTGTACTCTTCCACATCAGTACGGTGCGCCGCATTCCATGGATCGTATTCGTCAATCCTGCCGTTAAACACATTGGCAAACACCTGCTGATAAGCGGGCAGCAACCAGCGTTCCAGCGCGCCGGAATCCGTATGTGCGCCCAGACCTTTCGAGGTGGTGCCCGGCGGGCGGCGGCGGATGCGATCCGGATAAATCACGCTGACGTCCGGGTTAAACCACTGTTTGCCATCACTCTCGACCTGCCAGAGGCGGTTCAGGAACGACTGCACGGCGGCCATATTGTTGCTCTGTCGGGCTTGCATTTGCGCCTGCGACCAGTAGATCGGGTAGATTTCCGGGCGCGACGCTTCCAGCGAGCCGAAGAAGCTGTCGCCAGGGCCTTTGTAGATATCATCAAAGTGGTTGGCATCCAGATAATCCAGCATGGCGCGATCCCACGCCAGCGCCTGCTCACGCGGGAAGTGACCTTTGATCACCGCACAACCGCGTCGCTTGATCTCTTCGCGTGTTGCGTCGCTGACGCTACCCGATGCAATTTCAGAAAAAGGGATCTCCGGCCATATCGGCAGACCCTGCGCTTTTCGAGCCTCAATATCTGCAACACGGGCTTCAATTTTTGCGGTCAGCTTATCGAAAACCTGCTGTACGTCGCCGAGTTGAGCACGCAGCGCGGTTTTCATCTGGCGGATAGCCATTTGGGGATTATCGGGCAGCGTGTCGTGGGTAAAGGTAAGAGCCATATCAACCTCGCAATCTTTCATTCGAAAGTAAAAATGATTACAAGTGATACTTTAAGTTAAAAATAAGTTAATGCAAGTTTAAACTGTTGCTGGCTGATTCGGCAGGGATCGGTAGGCCGGATAAGGCAAAGCTGTTATCCGGCAATATACGAGGGCGCAGGTTTACGCCTGGAAGGGACCGGTTTTGTCCAGCACGGCCTGAATAACATTTAACGCGCCGTGATGGTTGTTATCATCCGTTTGATAATCGGCAATCGATTTAATGCTCTCGGCCGCATTTTCCATCGCAAACGCGTATTTCACCAGCTTCAGCATCTCGGCATCGTTGCCGCTGTCGCCAATGGCTACGCATGCCTGCGGGGAGATATCCCAACGCTTGAGCAGACGGCTGATGCCGTTGGCTTTGTGAAGGCCAGGAATAATCAGATCGATAAAGCCAAAGCCGCTGGTGACCGGCTTCATCACACCGTCAAGGGCGATGCGCAGTTTATCAATCAGCACAGGAATCTGTTCATCGGGCAAGTTGAGCGAGAATTTAAACAGCTTATCGTCGATATCCGTATAACGGGCGACGCGCTTGAGGCGGTAGTAGTGCTTTGACATCAGCGCCACAAACTCATCGGGCGCGTTTTCGCTGACATACGCGCTTTCCAGACCGCAGGCCACAAAGTTGAGCGTTTTATCCTTCAGCAGCTCGCCAATCACGGTTTGCGATTCGTGATGGGTCAGTTCACCGTGGAAAAGCTGTTGCCCGTGCTCATACACCAGCGCGCCGTTTTCAGCGACGAAAGAGATGCGGTTCTGGATTTCCGGGAAGAAGGTGATGAGCTGGTAATACTGATTACCGCTGGCAACGACGAACTCAATGCCACGCTGTTGAAGCTGTTCAAACTGCGCCAGAAAACGGTCACGATCGTACTTTTTGGCGTCATTAAGAAAAGTTCCGTCCATATCGGTGACGATAACTTTAACGGTCATACTCAGTGCTCCTGATGTAACTGCGACCAGAAACATTCTAATTACAATGTGACCGAAACCACAAATTTATTTCATATGAAAGTATGAGGGTGTGGGTTAATGTGCTTGTTGTTGCAATTCCTCCACCGCCACGCCGGTTATCGCACTGACTTTTTCACGATCGAGGCCTTCTTTGAGCAACGTTTGTGCGATGCGTTGCGCGGCGATTCGCTGGCCTTCTTCACGACCTTTCTGCTCAAGCTGTTCCGCAATTGTCATCAGAGTCTCCCTGTGCTTTGGCGCTCGCTGCGCCAGTTTCTCCAGCAGTGCGCTACAGTTCTCGGTATTGCCTTCCACGAACATATAGCTCACCAACGCTTTTAACTGCGTTTCCGTAGTGTATCCCAACAGCAAAAGGGTCACCAGTTGCTCAAGCAAACCTGAGAGGTCGCGCTGGCGAATATGTTTTTGTAGCAGCTCGAGCAGCGCCATTCTCCGGTGCTGCATGATGTCGTCATCCGGTGTGATAGTGATATCCACCAGCGGGAAGGCATTGTAGAAAACCTGGCGTGCCAGGTCGGGATCGTCAAACTCGTTAATCCAGTCCATTGAATGGGGATAGGGGCTTTCCTCGCCGTGATAAAACAGAATCGGAATGACCAGTGGAATAGTTTTATGGCCGATATCCAGATGACGTTGCATCGCCGCGATGGCGTAGCGCATCAGGCGAAAAGCCATATGATCGTCCGGCGAGCTTTGGTGTTCGATGATGACGTAAATATAGCCTGCACCGTTCCCGGTTTGCAGAGAGTAGAGCACATCGGAATAGCGCGAGCGCAGTTTTTCATCGAGAAAACTTTCGGGCTCGAGCTTAAGCGTATCGAGGTTGCAGTGGGGGCGTAAAAAGGGTGGCAGATGCGCTTCAAGAAAGTCGCGCGCGGTTTCACCGTGACGCAAAAACGTTTTGAAAATCGCATCATGAGGTGTAGCGGGAAATTTGGTTTTCATGGCTGTCCGTGCCGGTTGTTGAAGATGGGCGGACTGTAGCACTCGTGAAATGATATGTGTTTTTGGCGTGATTATCCTGCGAGGCGACTCGGAAAACGGCCCCGTAAGACGTAAAAAAGCCGGGTTTCCCCGGCTTAAAACATTGCCTGATGCGCTGCGCTTATCAGGCCTACAAAGATTCTGCAATATATTGAATTGGCAGTATTTTGAAGGCCGGATGAGGCGTTTGCGCCGCATCCGGCAAGGGCTTACAGCGTATGCTCCGTACGCGCGATGATATCGTCCTGCGCATCGGGTGACAGGGCAGTGAAGAACGCCGAGTAACCTGCCACGCGCACCACCAGATCGCGATACTGATCCGGGTGTTTTTTTGCCTCCAGCAGCGTTTCGCGCGACACGATGTTGTACTGAATATGCCAGCCTTTATGGACTTCGAAGAAGGTCCGCAGCAGCATCATCAATTTCTGTTTATCGCTCTCGTTATCCAGCGTCGCCGGGTTCAGCTTCTGGTTCAGCAGCACACCGCCAAGGATTGCGGAGGTCGGCAGCTTGCCCACGGAGCTAATAACAGCGGTCGGCCCCAGATGGTCAGTTCCCGAGGCCGGGCTTGCGCCTTCCGCCAGCGGGGTTTTGGCTTTACGTCCATCCGGCGTTGCCATGGTCTGCGCGCCAAACGGCACGTTTGCTGAGATGGACGACGTGCCTGCGTAATAGTTGCCGCCAATCGGGCCACGGCCATAACGCGGGTTGTGATACTGCTTCAGTTCGTCGATATAAGTCTGGTAAGCGCGAGCGAGAAGGGTATCGACGCTGTCATCGTCATTGCCGTACTTCGGCGCGCCGTTGATCAGGCGTTGACGAAGCTGCTCGTGCGTCAGGCCTTCGTAATCTTCTGCCAGCGCTTTTGCCAGTTCCTGCTGACCAATTACGCCCTGATCGAAGACCAGTTTTTTCACTGCCGCCAGGCTGTTGCCGAGGTTGGCGATACCCACCTGCAAGCCGGAAACCCAGTCATATTTCGCGCCGCCTTGCTTGATGCTTTTCGCGCGCTCGATGCAGTCATCAACCAGCGCCGAACAGAGAATATCGTGCACGTTCTCTTCAAGCATGGTGTCAACGACGTACTCAATTTCGATCGACTTGCGCGTGTAGTAGCGAATTTGTGTATCCCAGGCTTCCATCACTTCATCGAAGTTATTGAAGTTGCCCGCCGACAGCGCTTTCTGCTGACCGAGGAACACCTGCTGGCTGGTGGCATCGCGCCCGCCTTCCATTGCTGCCAGCATCACGCGAGCGAAGTTTATAAAGCTCATGCCGGTGCAGCGATAGCCCCATTTGCCGCCGACGGCGGTTTCGATGCAGCCGATGGCGGCATAGTCATACGCGTCCTGCTTTTCAACGCCCAGCTTGATAAATTCCGGAATAACGATCTCATCATTGTTAAACGCCGGCATGCCGAAGCCGCAGCGAATCACCTGTACGCAGGCGTCGAGGAAGTCGTTGCTCATGCCTGCGTGGTAGCGCACGCTCAGGTTCGGCTGGGTGGAGCGCAGGCGACCGCAGGATTCGAGAATAGCGTAAGAGAGTGGGTTCACCGCATCCTGCGCCTCGCCGTTGACCAGTTTCTGACCGCCAATGGTGACGTTCTGATACAGCGGGCTACCGGCAGAGGCTTTAGAGTGCGAGCCAGAGCGGATTTTGTTCACTTCCAGCAGCTTCAGCCAGCAGCAATGTAACAGTTCAATGGCATGCTCGCGGTCCAGCGTCTGTTCCAGCTCGACATCGCGACGATAGTACGGATAGAGATACTGGTCCATACGGGCGAAGGAAACCGAGTGGCCGTTGGATTCAATTTGCAGAATCAACTGTATGAAGTAGCACAGTTGCAGCGCCTGCCAGAAGGTTTTCGGCGGCTCATGCGCAATGACATCGCAGTTTTCCGCCATCGCCAGCAGTTCATCGCGGCGGTTTTCGCGGGTCTCTTCTGCGGCCATCTTACGTGCCAGATCGGCGAAACGCGCGATGTGCAGGCTTACCGCGTCGAGAACGATATCAATCGCTTTAAGGAACTGCTCGCCGTGCAGATCCTCCAGCACTGTCAGGTTAATGCGCGTGCGGCGCTCGGCCACTTTGGCGCGCATACCGTCGAGGCCTTTTTCCAGCAGCAACGGGAAGTTCACTGCCAGGTGCGCGTCGCCGGAGGTCATATTGCCTTCGGCTTTGATAATTCCGGTGGCCAGCAGGGCTTTTTGTTCATCGGTAAACATACCGTAACAGCGATCCTGTACGGTCTGGCCGCGCCACCACGGGCACACTTCGTGCAGCACACGTTTATTTTCTTCGCTCACCGCGAAACCTGCACCCGGGCGATCCGCCAGGTCGTCAATCTCTTTCTCAATCCAGCTTACGGTATATTCCGGGAAGATGGGGGCGGCGCGTACTTCGCTGGCCTGGTTGCCGATGATCAGTTCGTCGTGCTTGATCCAGATGGTACGTTCCGCCAGATGATGCGCCAGCGCCAGCGCGCGACGAACCGGAATCGGTTTATCCAGATGTTGCTGATAGGCTTCTGTGTAGTGGCGTGCACGTTCAGTACAGACCGGCGGCTTGACGATATTTACCAGCGCCAGTTTATGCGCTTTGATACGGTCGGTCAGTTTGTCGAGCGTCAGAGTGGTCATCAGATTATCCTCGTAGGGTCGCCGTTAAGCCTTTTTCGCGCGCATACTGCTGGGCAAAATCCAGCAATTCCGGGTCGTCGAGCGGCTTGTCGGGCGCATTGTAGGGTTGGCCAAGCAGCGAATATTTATTGATGCCCAGCGTGTGATACGGCAAAAAGTGAATCTCCTGCGCGCCCAGTTTGTCGGCAGCAAATTCGGTAATGGCTTTGATGGAATCAACATCCGCGTTAAAGCCCTGAATCAGCGGTACGCGAATGGTCATTTTTTTACCTGCCGCCGCTATACGTTGCAGATTATCGAGCACGCGTTTGGCGGAGCCATCGGTCCAGGTTTTGAAGCGCGTGTCGTCAACGTGTTTCAGGTCGGCGAGAAAGAGATCGATATAGGGCAGCGCAGGTTCCAGATAATGCCACGGTACGTGCAGGCAGGTTTCCACCGCCGTGTGAATACCTTGCTGATGCGCGTTCTTCAGCAACGCCAGCGCCAGTTCCGGGTTCATAAACGGCTCACCGCCGGAAAGCGTCAGCCCGCCGCCGCTGCGATCGTAAAACGGCTTATCGCGCAGAACCGTCGTCATAATGTCCTCGACGCTTTTCTCCTCACCGCACACGGTAAGCGCCTGGGTGGGGCAGCAATCGCTAAGCACGGCAAGATGCGTTTGATTAAGCTTCTCGCGATGGATAAGCACACCATTCAGCGCGCGTTCAATTACCTCAGGCACCGCCTGATGGCAAAGGTCGCATCCTTCAAGGCACAGACGCGGATCGAACAACAGATCCTGCTCGCGGGAGCGACTTTCCGGGTTCTGGCACCAGCGACAGCCGAGTGAACATCCTTTCAGGAAAACAACGGTGCGGATGCCTGGGCCGTCATGGGTGGAATAGCGCTGAATATTGAAAATCATAGGTCGCCCTCATCTTTCGTATAAAGATTTAAATACTTTCGAATGAAAGTTATTTTGACGCAAATCAACCAAACGTGAGGTTTACCCGTGGTAGTGTTAAAGCATGCTCAATCTCACGGTTTAAGGAACGGTGATGGAACTCTATCTCGACACTTCTGATGTAGCGGCAGTTAAAAAGCTGGCGCGGATTTTTCCGCTGGCAGGTGTAACGACGAACCCAAGTATCGTCGCGGCTGGTAAACAAAGCCTCGACGTTTTACTGCCTGCGCTGTACGAAGCAATGGGCGGTAAAGGTCGTCTGTTTGCACAAGTAATGGCGACCACTACCAACGGCATGGTGGCAGATGCCCATAAACTGCGGGCGATTATTCCTGATCTGGTGGTAAAAGTACCGGTCACCGCGGAAGGCCTGGCGGCAATTAAGCTGCTAAAAGAGGAAGGTATTCCAACTCTGGGCACCGCCGTTTATGGTGCGGCGCAGGGCTTATTGTCGGCGCTGGCGGGGGCGGAGTATGTCGCGCCTTATGTCAATCGTGTGGATGCGCAGGGCGGCAACGGTATTCAGACCGTGTGTGAATTGCAGGAACTGCTGACGCTGCATGCGCCACGTTCGAAAGTGCTGGCAGCGAGCTTTAAAACTCCGCGTCAGGCGCTGGATTGCCTGCTGGCGGGCTGTAAATCGATTACGTTGCCGCTGGATGTCGCACAGCAACTGATTAGCTACCCGGCAGTGGACGCTGCGGTGGCGAAATTTGAACATGACTGGCAAACAGCGTTTGGTCGTACTTCGCTGTAATCGTATTCTTCCCGACAGCGGGCGCTGTCGGGACTCGCTAAGCACTATTCCTGGTTTTCTTCGCTTCCCTATCAAACACTAGCCGCTGCATTCGCATTCGTTATCTAATGGATCTGTTCTTCTTTTTGTGTTCACAAAGACGTTAAAAGATAAGGAATATCTATATGGAGAAGGCGTACGCGTTTGTAGAGACTTTTATGCAGCAAAGAGACATTGAACAGATTTACGTAGAAGATAGCCCGGCGTTTTGGGTCGACTGGCGTGAGTATGATGAAGATATTGCCGACTACTGTCACATTGATGGCCTGACTGCCGAAGTATGTGATGCGGACAACGATCTAGGCTATGACCTGTTTTTTAGCTACAAAGACAGAAAAACCCAAGTGCTCTTTGAAGAAGAAGAAATTACCCGAGATCCTGCATTGCAGGCGATCAATCGGGTTATTATGCCTGATTACGAACTCCGTTTTATGACGGATACGCTGGGTGGCGATGGGCTGGCGTTTATTGTCCTGGAGGGACAAAGATGGCAGACATTAGCGGCTAAGTACGGTAAAGATGCGCTGGACTCACGCTTTTTGCCTATTACCGATGATACAACCATGTTTGGGCTGTCGTTTGATGAAGTGATGCAGTCGATTAAAGTGTGAATGCGTTAGGTAGAATAGAATGCCACCTCTTTTCAGGGAGGTGGCAATAAGCAGATCATGTCCGAATCGGTAGCAGCCCCGTCGATGCAGGCAGGGTGATTCGGCTGACCGCTTCACCCCGCCAGCAGCTAAAATAGCTACCTTCTGCATCCTGTGTGAGCTGGATATCGGTAATCGGGCTGGTTGTGTTGAAATCCCACACACAAACAAACTGCGCGTTTTTTTTCTGGCTGCGTAAAATCACGTAACTCAGGTCGCTAATTGCCGGATTTCCCGGCGCATTACCTTGCCATATCTCCCCATCGCCCGCGAACCAAAGGATGATTTCCCCCCGGGGATGGCGGAACTGACGCCGCTGAAAATCATTCAGCGGCGAAACCACGCCATTACGCAGGATGCTAAGCGGGCCGGTCGCCGCAAAGGTTGCCCGTTCCCCCTGACTATCTGTCGCCTGCGCATCCAGATGCAGCGTCCAGTCAAGCTGTTGCTCATGCGGATTCACCACATCAGAAATATCGAGCAGCGCATCCTCCACCCACAACACCCGGCGGCGGAACTGAATGTCTTTCCAGGCATCGACATCCCACTCCACGCGTGTGTGGCTGTTCAGCTGCGGCGCAGGTTCTCGCCAGTCGACGTGGCTGTCGAGCCAGAAATAATCGGCGCCCTGATGCCAGCCAGAAACCTGCGGCGTCGCGGGCGGTTGATTAGTTTGATTTACGCTGATCGTGTTATGCGTCGCACTATTTTTATAATACGCGTAATGCATCGCCGCGCCGTAGCCGGTGGTGCCGAGATCCGGCAGGATGGGGAAATGGTGATCCCAGATCATCACGCTCAAACGATCGTAATGATCGTGCTCGCCGCCATAGGGGGAGTGCTTGATCAGCACAGCCTGGCCGTTTTGCGGTTTACGCCACAGGCTTATGCCCGCGCCCGGCGCGTACAGAGAGGTTTCTGGAATCACCGACGTGAGGAACTCCGGCAGGGCATTATCACGCCAGAGCACCGTTTCCATATCCTGAGTCTCTTCGCCGAGGAAATGCAGTACCTGGGCGTAGCGCGGTTCGTGATACAAAAACCACGCGAATTCATAGACATCGCGATGGTGTAACGTCTCCTGTCCTGCGATGCAATCATTCAGGCGGGGGAAGGTGCCGTCGGGCATCAGCAGGGAAAGCGGAAAATCGAGCATCTGCCGATAGTAAGGGAGATGCCGCAGGCTCCAGTAGGTGCCATACGCCATTTTTTCAAAGGCCATAAAACCTTGTAGCGCGTAGTAGTGATAATGTATCGAACCTTCGAACCACAAGCCTTCCTCCAGCAGGCCATGTTCCAGCTGCCAGCGAAGCCCGTAGGGCTGATTGACGGCAAAATCAAGTAGCGTATCGTCTTCAAGAATAAAGCCGATCACCGCAATTGCCGCATTAATCTTGACCTCATGGTTATGAATTTGTGGGCTGCGGTGCGCCATCAAAAACGTGGCGGCTTCGCGCAGCAGGCGCTGGCAAATTGCGTGCCGCTCAGAGGGTGATAACGCATCGGCGATAAAATCGTAGCCCAGCGCCATGTCCAGTACACAGTTGGCTTCGCACAGGGTTTGTGCGTTCATCTTGCCAGGACCGTTGTGCGGAATATTGCCGTGTTCCTGATAGCCGGGATAGTACTCGGCGTAGCGGGTTAATATTTCCGCCGCTTTATCGGCATAGCGCCTTTCCCCGGTGAGTTGCCACAGCAGGCCCAACTGGTAACAGGCCTGTGCATTACGCCCATTCATCTCGCGCCACCACGCGCTGTCATAGGGTTCGCCGCCGAATATCTGGTTATCAATCGGGCAGCGATGCTGTGTCGGGGAGTAGCGATCCCATACCAGCCTTACGCCGTGTTCGGGGCAAAAGTAGTAGAGATTCCAGCTGGCAATTCCCGTCTCTGGCACTTGCGCAGGGGCGCTGATAACGGGGTTAAGCCCACGTATTAACGCTTCAACCTGGGAACCGCGTAAGGCGCGTTCGCGAATCGCATCCCAGCGATGAATAAATTGCTTCATGGTTTGCTTATCCTTTGCATTAATGCGCGAGCGGCAGCGGGCTGATGAGCGTGGTGATGTCGTCCGGGTATTTCGCCTGCAACCATCGTGCTTTCTGGGTAAAGGCCGCATCGTCAGGCCAGGCATGCGCGGCGGAAGAAACGTTGAACAGCGCCTTTTTATCATCCCATTTATCGATGTCTTTCCACGGCCACGCGGTTTTACCGTCAACGAACTGAGCAACGTAGGCGTAGCCCTTACGCAGGCTGTGATCGTCGAGGGAAAAGTTCCAGATATCGACGCCCACTTTCTCGCCCAGACGCCCCAAACGGCTATAAGCTTCGAGATTAAAGTTGCTGTAGTGCCACGGGCGGGTGCGTTCGAGTTCGGCGGTCTGTCGGCCCTGAATATCAAAATGCCCGGCGATGCGGCGAAGTTGGGTGATTTGCAGTTGTTTTTTCGCTTCTTCCGGTTTTCCGCTAAACCAGGCGAATGTCGCTGCCTGCAAATCAAACCAGGAGCCATGGTTGTTATGCCAGTTCTGCTCTTCAAAACCGTTCTGACTGGTCATCATCCAGTGCCAGAAATCGCCATACCACACCTGAAGTTTCTGATAATCGCTATCGGAAAGCTGATGTGTGCCATGCAGCAGTTCAATGGCATCCACGACGTCAACCAGTGCGCGGCTGTCGATGATGCCGATACCGCGGCCATTGTTAATGCCTGGAATCGCCTGCGCGTATTGCAGATTAGCGTTCATTTTGGTTTGTGAGTTGAGGAACCAACTGTTGATTTGCGCCACGGCTTTTTCGGCATAGCGTTTATCCTGTGTGAAGTACCAGGCCAGCGTCAGCGTATAGACATCGTTGCTCATTTTGACCAGACGATTTTTATCTGTGGCGTCACTGTTCGCCGCCGGGTTGGTTTCGCCATCTTTGCGGATGTAAGGCAGGCCATCTTTTTTGTCTGGATCGGGCCACCAGTAGGGCGGGAAACTGTAATAGTCATGTTTATCACCGCTCACCGCGACCAGCGTTTTATCCATCACCGAAAAAAGTGGATGCTTAAGCGCGGCGTCGGCACGTTTCACCAGCGTATCACGAGCCTGGATAAACGCGGGGGATTTTGCCGTAATCTGCTGTTGACTGTATGCCAGGTCATCGGGTGAGAGAATAGCCGGTTTTAGCGGTGTGACTGCGTGCAATGAGGCGCTCATGCTCAGGGAGAGCATCGTCAGACATAATATTCCACTATATTTCACAACTTTCATATTTATACCCTTAGTTAATGTCTGGGTGACTGCCGGAAAATATGTTCATGGCGTCACCGATTTGTTATGTGATGAGTAAAAAATAAAGACCCTGCAGTATTTAAATACCGCCTGAAACAATGTTCTGGATTTAATTTGTCGCAGTGTAAAAGAGCATGCAGGAAAAAATGTGATGCAGATCCAACCTGACGTTAGAACGTAAAAACGGGGATGAAATTGTGTTCTTCATCACAAAATATGACAGAAATCAAAAAAAGTGAAAAACATAAATAAAAAACATAATTACACAACCAATTGAAAATAAAACGTATTTTTCATTTGTATAAAATTTAACCGATTTTTAGTGTGATCGGAGACAAACTTTTCAATTTCGAAACGCTATTTCTATTTTGCCCCGTTGTATTTGAAAAACGCATTCTATTAAATGAGGGTTAATATTGAATCGGTCTGATTTAACTGAATCGGTAATACCACGCTGCCCTACAAAAAAAGGATATGAAAATGTCTGGAAATAAAATTCGCTCGATACTTCTGTTAACAGCTTTAGGACTGGGATGTGGGCAAACCTTTGCCAGTACAACGCTGAATGTCTGGATTCGTGCGGGCAATGACTCAAAAAATATCTATAAAAATGAGGCGCAAGCCTTTGAGAAAAAAACGGGCGTCAAAATTGAGTACTTCAACGCCACGACGGATTTTGAACAACGTCTGGCACGTGCCGCGGCGGGGAATGCACTGCCTGATTTGATCTTCAACGACGCCACGGCGTTGGGGCAATTTATTCAGCTCGGCATTGTCGAGGAAATAAAACCTGAGTCGATTGCCGGCAGTCAGGATCTGTTCCCCACGGCATGGGAAAGTACCCGTTATGCGGACGGCAAATACTACGGTGTGCCAACTTCCGCGCAAACTTTTGCCCTGTTTGTAAGAAAAGACTGGCGCGAAAAACTCGGCCTGCCTCAGCCGAAAACCTGGGACGACATCTTAGCGATGGCGAAAGCCTTTACCACGCAGGACCCGGACGGCAACGGAAAGCAGGATACCTACGGGTTTATCGTTCCGGGCTCAACCACGCGCGGTTACGCCAGTTGGTTTATGAGCAGCTTTATCTGGCAGGCAGGCGGCGACTATGTCGAGAAGAAAGGCGATAAATTTACCGCCACGCTGAATACACCGGAGGTGGCGCAGGCGACGCAGTTTGTGCGTACGCTGCTGTGCGAAAAAGTGGCTCAACCGGGGGCGATTAACGCCACAACGGCAGATGTCATACCGTCTTTCCGGTCCGGTCAGTCCGGGATGTTCTTCACGGGACCTTATCACATTGCGTTGATGGATAAAGATCCCGGCAAAGATAATTACGAAATCGTCAACATCCAGGGGCCAAAAACGGAAGCCACACTGGCGGAAGGCACCACGGTATTTCTGATGAAAAGCAGTAAGCAGAAGGAAGATGCGCGTAAATTCATCGAGTTTATGATCTCGAAAGAAGGGCAGGAGATCGGCATGGGTAAAGGCAGCAAAAACATTCCGGTTGTTCGCCTGCCGGTGAACAAAAACGTCAATGTCGAGCAGGTCTATCAGGACTCACGCTGGAATAACTTTGCCGTCCTCTATAGCAGTCATGGTCGCTATGTTCCGCAGATCCCAAACTGGACGCCAGCGCGCCAGGTCACGGCTGACGGCTTTAACCGCATTTTTGCCGATTGTTCAAGCGACATTCCTGAAGAACTGAATGCCATGAATGAAAAGCTTAATCAGGAACTGGCAAAGCAAAACGTGCTGGCTAATTGAGGTCCCGATTAATGACACTACACGAAAGTAAAATGGTGACGCCTCAATGCAAAGAGGCCGATGGCGTTCGCTGGTTGACGCCCGCCCGCAAGCGCGCGCTAATCCCATGGATATTCCTCGCCCCGGCGCTGATCATTTTTACCTGGTTCAAATTCATCCCCATGATTCAGGGGCTGGTGATGAGTTTCTACAAGGTGAACTTTAATCAGCCCAATGAGTGGGTCGGCGGCGCAAACTTCGCGCGCGCGTTTGCTGATGCGGAATTACATTCGGCGGTGGCGAATACCTTCCTGTACGTACTGGTCACCATGGTGGTGGCTGCTGTACTGGCTTTTTTCCTTGCGATGCTGCTCGAAGGTCCTGCGCGCCATTTGCGGTTCATTCGAACCGCTATCTTTTTGCCTGCGGTCACCAGTGCGGCAATCGTGGCAGAGATGTGGCGCATTCTGTTTAACCCCACGCCGAACGGCGTGGTGAACCATATTTTGAGCTGGTTTGGGGTGGCGGATCAGGGATTCCTCGCCAGCAGTGACCAGGCGCTGTGGGTCATTATGCTGCTGCATATCTGGAAAGCGGTGCCGTACAACATGGTTATCTTTATCGCCGGTCTTGCGGGTATCAGCCGCGACTTATATGACGCGGCGAACGTGGACGGCGCGAACTGGTGGAATCGCCTGCGTTACGTCACGCTCCCGGGAATGATTCCGGCACTGTCCGTGGTGTTGATGTTGTCATTTATTCGTGGTTTCCGCGTGTTTGCCGAAGTCTACGCCACGACCGGCGGTGGGCCATCTAACGCCACCGAGATGATCATGACGCATATCTACAAGCTGGGCTTCGAGCAGTTCGATTACGGCTATGCCTCAGCCGTGTCGTTCCTGTTGTTTGCCTTTACCGTGGTGCTGACCATTTGCCACCTGACGTTGAAAAAACGCATTGCGCGTTACTAAGGAGACAACATGATAAGTAAACGTTGGGACACGGCAGGACGCTGGTGTATCTATCTGTTGTTGTTAATTGTCTTTGTAGGCCCGTTCTGGGGCATTGTCGCCACGGCATTCAGCGGCGCGCCGGTTAAACCCGGCGAACTGCTGGCCTGGCCAAAATCCTTCTCGCTGGAGAACTTTATCTTCGCCTGGCAGGATATCGGCGTCTGGCAGTATCTGCTGAACTCCATTCTGGTGGTCTTTTTCGGCACCATATTGCAGGTTTCGGTGAGTGCGCTTGCCGCCTACGCGCTGGCGCGTAAGAAGTTTCGCGGTGTTGCGCTGGTGAGCCTGGTTATTCTTTCAACCATGATGTTACCGGAAGAGGTGATCGCCATTCCGTTGTACATGATCATCAACTGGCGCCTGCCGTTTATTGATGCTTCGCTCTATAACAGCTATCTCGGCATGATCCTGCCGGTTGTGGGCTGGGCGTTCTCAATCTTTGTGCTGACCGAGTTTATGTCGGCAATCCCGAAAGAGCTGGAAGAAGCCGCGCGCATTGATGGTGCGAACGAATGGCAGATCTTTTTCCACGTCATTTTGCCGCTGGTCAAACCGGCGCTGGGTACGGTAGTCACCTTTGGTTTCATCATGATTTGGGACCAGTATCTGCTGCCGCTGATTGTCATTAACCAGGACAGCCTGAACACCATTCCGGTGATTCTGGGGACGCTGCGTACCGATGAAAGCATCACGCCGAATATTTTCATCGCCATTACGCTGCTGGCTATGCTGCCAAGCATCATTGTTTACCTGGGTCTGCAAAAACATTTCAATCGCGGGATTATGTCCGGCGCGGTTAAAGGATAAGGAGTCTGTTATGGGATCGGTTGTACTGAATAATGTCCGTAAATCCTACGGCGACGCGCATGTGATCAAAAATGTCTCTTTGACGATTCCGGATGGCGAATTCTGCGTGCTGGTAGGGCCAAGCGGCTGCGGGAAGTCGACGCTGCTGCGCATGATTGCCGGGCTGGAGGAGATCTCCGAGGGCGATATCCATATTAATGAGCGCGTCGTTACCGATGTGGAACCGAAGCTTCGTGATATTGCGATGGTCTTCCAGAGCTACGCGCTGTATCCGCAAATGACGGTACGCGAAAACATGGGCTTTGCGCTAAAAATGGCGAAGCTGCCGAAAACGGAAATTAATCAGAAGGTGGAAGAGGCGGCGGAATTATTAAACCTGACGCCGCTGCTGGAACGTCTGCCGAAAGATCTCTCCGGCGGCCAACGCCAGCGCGTGGCGATGGGGCGCGCCATCGTGCGCAAGCCGCAGGTTTTCCTGTTCGATGAGCCGCTCTCCAACCTTGACGCCAAACTGCGTACTCAGGTGCGCGGCGAAATTCGTGAATTGCACCGTCGACTGAAAACCACCTCGGTGTACGTCACCCACGATCAAATAGAAGCAATGACCATGGGGCAGATGATTGTCGTGCTGCGCGACGGTCGCATTGAGCAGGCCGGGACGCCGCTGGAGCTTTACGACCGTCCGGCAAATCTGTTTGTTGCCGGGTTTATTGGTTCGCCTGAAATTAATCAGCTTAAGGGTGAGATTGTGCTGGATGGCGATATTGCTCAACTACGGCTGCGCGACGGTTCGCTGCTGCGTCTGCCAGACGACATCAATGTCACTCAGGGGCAGCAGGTGGTTTACGCCATTCGCCCGGAGCAGGTCAATGTCGTGGGCCAGGCCCAGGAGGATGCGCTGGGCGCGGTGATCACCGCCATTGAAAATACCGGTTCAGACATGCAGCTATTTTGCGACACTGGCGGCGGAGCCTTTACCTCAGTATTTAAGCAGCGCTTGGCGGTGAAAGAGGGCGAGAAAGTGTGGTTACAGCCGAAGCTTTCCGGCGTGCATTTGTTTGATGCCGCAACGGGCGAGCGTATTGCCAACAAAGGGGAGTAGCGTCGTGGCGATGAAACTCTACACGCTTGATGAAATCTGTCTGGAAAATGCCCGGCTGGGGCTGAAACAACCGTTTTCACCGCTTCAACTGGCGTTGAGTCGCTTGATCAATGATGCCGACGCTTTAAAACGGATGCCGCCGGAAAGTGTGGTACATAAAAAACTGCGCCCGGCTAGCGGGGATGCTCACGATTATTACAGTCTGGGCACTTACTGGTGGCCGAATCCGCGCAGGCCCAACGGCTTACCCTATATCCGTCGCGACGGGCATACCAATCCGCAGTGCGAAAATAATGATACGGACACCACGCGTATTATCCGCATGTGTGAGCGCTGCCTGACACTAGGGCTAGCGTGGTATTTCAGCGGGCAAAAACAGTATGCTCAGGCGGCGGCGGTACAAATACGCTGCTGGTTCCTTGATAGTGATACACGAATGAACCCGCATCTGAACTACGGCCAGGCGATCCCCGGCGTGGTCTCCGGTAGAGGTACAGGGCTTATCGATACGCGCCTGCTGTGGATGGTAATCGATACTATCGGCCTGATTTCACCCGCAGGTGTTCTCGATACCGATGATATCATTGGCCTGCATCAGTGGTTCCGCGATTTTAACCACTGGATGTACTACAGCGATATCGGCCATTCAGAATATGTCTGGCACAACAATCATGGCACCTGGTACGACGTGCAACGGACGGTGAATGCGCTGTTTTACGGTGATAAAGGTCTGGCGGCGCGAATTATTGAGCAAGGATTCACCCAGAGAATGGCGGCGCAAATTGATCAGGATGGTAAACAGACCATGGAGCTGGAACGCACCATGCCTTTCCACTATTCCCTTTTTAATCTGGAAGCCCATTTATTATTAAATCGCTACGCCGAACATGTTGAAATCGATCGCTGGAATCATATTCGCGATGGGCGTGGAGTGAAAAAAGGCATCGATTATCTGGTGCCTTTTATCCGCGAACCTGATCTATGGCCATACAGTGATTTACAGGGCATTGTTTGGGATAGCGCCACCCGCGTATTACTACAAACATTGCGTGGCTATCATAAATATTCAGAGCAATATCGCGATTTATTAACGACCTTCCCACAGGAAACGATGAGTCTGAAAGAACAATTGATGTGGTGCCCACCTTTACGCAGAGTCTGACATACCTATTTACAGGCTGGGTGCGGCGTTAACGCCACACCCAGCCTGCTGTTGTACGCCATTAAACGCTACGTTAATGCCCGGATATTCCGGGCATTTTTGTATTTATTATTTTATATGCTAATAATTATAAATAGCCCGTAATTATGTATTTTTTAATAAAAACAAAATCAAAACAATATTTTAAATTAACTTGATAGCGATCTCATTTTTATTTTTAGTTAAATGACAATGTCGTTTTTTATATTTAAAATCCAGCCAGTAGTACAGGATGAATGTCTGCGGCATGCTTAATGATTTTATTATTAAGTAACAGGGAGCTATTACTTCTAAAAAATACTTCTGCCGCCTTTTTATAATATCAGAGGAAAATAGTGTGAAAAAAATTGTTACCTTTATTGCACTTGCCCTGGTCAGTGCATCGGCAAGTGCTGTCACTATCGACTTGCGTCATGAATATACCGACGACAGTCAGGTTCAGAAAGATCGTTTATTGATTTCTCACCGCTTTGCCAATGGCTTCGGTATTTCGATTGAGGGCAAGGTGAAGTCGGGTGGTGATGATCAGGATAAGGCGTTTAACGACGTCGTTGATAACGGAGATGAATATGTTGTCAGCTACCAGTTTAACGCAGCACCGGGCTTAACGGTGCAACCCGGCTTTGCGCTGGAAACATCATCTTCAAAAGCGATTTATAAGCCTTATATTCGCGGCCAATATACATTTGAAAATGGCATTTATATCGCTGGGCGTTATCGCTATGAATACACGCGTGATACTTCGGCGGATAAGGACGATGAACATATCAACCGCGGCGACCTGTGGCTGGGGTATAAGATCAAGCAGTGGGCCTTTGAAGGCAATTATTTGTATAAGAAGAGCGAAGACTACGATCGCTTTAATAACGGTAAAGACGATTACGAGTTGAACTTAAAAGTAGCTTATAGCATTGATAAAAACTGGAAGCCCTATGTGGAACTGGGGAACGTCTCCGTGCGCTCGACCACAGATGAACGCCAGACACGTTACCGTGTTGGCTTGCAGTACACATTCTAAAGCTGAATACTTTCAGGCAGGTTATTGTGCCTGACCCGCCACCCGGCGGCGTCGCCAGCACAATGCCTGATGGCGCTGCGCTTATCAGGCCTACCCGCACCTGACCCGTAGGCCGGGTAAGGCGCAGCCGCCACCCGGCAATGATGCACAATAGCTAACCGTAGGTCGGGTAAGGCGAAGCCGCCACCCGGCAATGATGTACAATAGCTAACCGTAGGCCGGGTAAGGCGCAGCCGCCACCCGGCAAACAGACCGCACCGGGTTACCCGCAAACCTCACACCCTGGATGACGCATCAGCTTCATTTCGCGGAACTGGCAGCTCATCGCGTCATACATCACGATTTTTCCGGCGGCAGGCGTGCCGTAGTGGGTGAGCACTTTAATCGCCTCCATCGCCTGTAATGAGCCAATCACGCCAATTAGCGGCGACATGACGCCCGCTTCTACGCAGGTCAGCGCATTCTCGCCGAATAGACGGCTCAGGCAGCGGTAACACGGTTCCCCTTCCTGCCAGGTGAAGACGCTGATTTGCCCCTCCATACGAATAGCGGCGCCGGAAACCAGCGGCGTTTTATGGCGGAAGCAGCCCGCGTTAAGCTGATTGCGAACCGCGACGTTATCGGTGCAATCGAGCACAAGATCGTGCTGTTCGATCAACGCCCACAGCGCGTCGTCGTCAAGCATCGCATTATGCGTTACCAGATGCGTATGCGGGTTAATCCGCGCCAGTGCATCGCGTGCGGAATCCACCTTTGGCTGACCAATGGTGGCGTCACTGTGCAGCGTCTGGCGCTGAAGGTTAGAGAGCGCCACGGTGTCGAAATCGACCAGCGACAGTTGCCCGATACCCGCGGCGGCCAGATACTGCGTTGCCGCGCAGCCCAGCCCACCGAGGCCGACGACCAGCACTTTCGCCTCTTTCAGCCGCTCCTGCCCGTCGAAATCAAAGCCGCGCAGAATGATTTGTCGGTTATAGCGCATCATCTCCGCATCGCTGAGTTCCGCTGCCATTACAGGCCTCCCAGCAGATGATTAAACGGTTCCACCTCAACCCATTCGCCTGCTTCGACATGACCGCGCTCGCGTTCCAGCACGATAAAGCAGTTACCCTGGCTGAAGGAGCTGAAAATGTGCGAGCCCTGATGGCCGGTGGTGCTGACGGTCAGTTCACCGTTAGCGTCGCGCTGCAAAACACCGCGCTGGAAATCGAGACGGCCAGGCGATTTTTTCAGGCGTGCGGCGGCACGCACGCGCAGGCGTGGCGCTTGTGTGGAGCCGGTGAAACCGCTCAGTTTCGCCAGCAGCGGCTGTACCAGTTGGTAGAAGGTGAGCGCCGCAGAGACCGGGTTACCCGGCAGACCACAGAACCAACTGTGGCTCAGTTTGCCGAACGCGAAAGGTTTGCCCGGCTTAATCGCCAGCTTCCAGAAGCCGATTTCGCCCAGTTCGTCGAGAATGGTTTTGGTGTAGTCCGCTTCGCCAACGGAGACACCACCAGAGCTGATGACCACGTCAGCTTCGCTATCCGCTTTGATAAACGTCTGACGCAGCTGTTCCGGGTCATCGCGAATAATGCCAAGATTAATCACCTCACAGCCCAGTTGTTCCAGCATCAGATGCACCGCCAGACGGTTGGTATCGTAAATCTGACCGTCACCCAGCGGCTGGCCAGGCAGTTGCAGTTCGTCACCGGTGGAGAACAGCGCCACGCGGATTTTGCGTATCACATCTACCTCAGGGATTCCCAGCGAGGCCAGCACAGGCAGTTCAGCAACGGTCAGGCGCGTACCTGCCGGGAAAACCACCGCGCCGTTGGCGATGTCTTCCCCGCAACGGCGGATGTTCTGGCCCGCTTTCACCGGGGCGGTAAAACGCACGCCCGTATCGGTTTGTTCGGTTTGTTCCTGCATCACAACTGCGTCACAGCCCGCAGGAACCGGCGCACCGGTCATAATGCGGATGCAGCTTCCGACAGGCCATTCACCGTGATACGGCTGACCTGCAAAGGCTTTCCCCGCGACCATCAGCGGTGCGTCGGTGGCGATATCGCTCAGGCGCACGGCGTAACCATCCATCGCCGAGTTATCAAATCCGGGTACATCCAGCGGTGAAACCACATCGCGCGCCGTGATACGGCCAAAGGCCTGCACAAGGGGAACAGATTCTGAAGTATTGAGCGGGGTGATTCTTCCGAGCATCTGGCTCAGCGCATCATCAAGCGGGATCAGGCCGGCGGTAAAATCCATGGGTAAACTCCTGGGAAAACATCGAATCCGCCCATTATGGCAGAAAAGCGCGGCTCACTGTATTCCACCAGAGGCGTATCTTTATTCAAAAATCGAATAGGTTTGATGCCACGATAATGATATTTATAGATAAAGTTATTTAATGATAGGCAATGAAGAATCCATGGGAAAAGCAGTGATTGCGATTCATGGCGGGGCGGGGGCGATTTCCCGCACGCAGCTCTCGACGCAGAAGGAACTGGAGTATGTTGAGGCGCTTTCCGCAATTGTGGAACACGCGCAGCATAGCCTGGAGGCGGGCGCGAGCGCGCTCGACGTCGTTACCGAGGCGGTACGCCAGTTAGAGGAGTGTCCGCTGTTTAACGCCGGAACAGGGTCTGTGTTTACCGCCGATGAGACCCATGAACTGGACGCCTGCGTGATGGACGGTTATTCGCTGAACGCCGGGGCGGTGGCAGGGGTAAAACATCTGCGTAACCCGGTGCTGGCGGCGCGGCAGGTGCTGGAAAACAGCCCGCACGTGCTGCTGATTGGCGAGGGCGCTGAAACCTTTGCGCAGCAGCAGGGTATTGAGCTGGTGAATAACAACATGTTCTCTACGCCTGAACGTTTTCAGCAGCTTCAGGAAGCAAAATCTCAGCGTTCTGTTTGCCTCGATCATGACGCCCCACTCGATGAGCGCACCAAAATGGGCACCGTTGGCGCGGTGGCGCTGGACAAACACGGCAATCTGGCGGCGGCGACCTCCACGGGCGGTATGACCAACAAGCTGCCTGGTCGCGTCGGTGACAGCCCGCTGGTGGGTGCCGGATGCTACGCGAATAATGCCAATGTGGCGGTCTCCTGTACCGGTACGGGGGAAGTCTTTATCCGTGCGCTGGCGGCTTACGATATCGCGGCACTGATGGAATATGGTCATCTTAGCCTGCACGATGCCTGCGAACGTGTGGTAATGGAAAAACTGCCCGCACTGGGCGGCAGCGGCGGCCTGATTGCTATCGACAACGAAGGCAATGTGGCACTGCCGTTTAACAGTGAAGGGATGTATCGCGCCTGGGCCTATGCAGGCGACACGCCAACCATCGGCATTTATCGGGAATAAGGAGACATTGCTTGCCGCACTCTGAACACCTCGATGCACAGAATGTCCTGAGCGTTCAGGATCTCTGCGTGACCTTCGGCCAACAGCAGGCCGTTCGCCAACTGAGTTTTAGCCTTAAACGGGGTGAGACGCTGGCGATCGTCGGCGAATCGGGATCCGGGAAATCCGTGACCGCGCTGGCGCTGATGCGCCTGCTGGAGCAGGAAAATGCGCGCGTGCGCAGTAAACAGATGCTGTTGCGCCGCCGCAGCCGCGATGTCATCGAGATAACAGAGCAGTCGTCTGCGCAGATGCGCAAAGTCCGCGGTGCGGATATCGCGATGATTTTTCAGGAGCCGATGACTTCACTGAATCCGGTGTTCACGGTCGGTGAGCAAATTGCGGAATCTATTCGATTGCATCAGGGGATGAGCCGCGAAGAGGCGCTGGCGGAAGCGAAGAAAATGCTGGAACGCGTGCGCATCCCTGAAGCGCAGGCGATGCTGGCGCGTTATCCGCATCAGCTTTCCGGTGGCATGCGTCAGCGGGTGATGATCGCGATGGCGCTCTCCTGTCGCCCGGCGGTGCTGATTGCCGATGAACCCACAACGGCGCTGGATGTCACTATTCAGGCGCAAATTTTACAGTTGATCGACGTGTTGCAAAAAGAGATGTCGATGGGGGTTATCTTCATTACCCACGATATGGGCGTGGTGGCGGAAATTGCCGACCGCGTGCTGGTGATGTATCAGGGTGAAGCGGTCGAGACAGGCAGCGTTGAGGCGATTTTCCGTGATCCTCAACATCCTTATACCCGCAAACTGCTGGCGGCGGTGCCGACGCTTGGCGAAATGCGCGGCAGCGATTTGCCGCGCCACTTCCCGGAATTTAATTCGCCCGCGTCTGACATTGAAGAACAAAATACTGTGGTTGCCGGCGAGCCTGTGCTTCAGGTGCGCAATCTGGTTGCGCGCTTTGATATACGCAGCGGCTGGTTGAATCGCGTGACCCGCGAAGTGCACGCGGTTGAAGATGTTAGCTTTGATCTCTGGCCCGGCGAAACGCTGGCGCTGGTGGGGGAATCGGGCTGCGGAAAATCCACCACCGGACGCGCGTTGCTGCGGCTGGTCGAGGCGCAGAGCGGCACCATCACCTTTAACGGCGCGCGTATTGACACGCTCTCCGCGCATCAGCTTCAGCCTCTGCGTCGCGATATTCAGTTTATCTTTCAGGACCCTTATGCGTCGCTCGACCCGCGCCATACGGTGGGTTACTCAATTATGGAGCCCCTGCGCATCCACAAGAAGCTGGAAGGCGAGGCCGCGCAACAACGCGTGGCCTGGCTGCTGGAACGTGTGGGCTTGCAGCCGGAGCACGCCTGGCGGTATCCGCATGAGTTTTCCGGCGGCCAGCGTCAGCGCATCTGCATTGCCCGCGCGCTGGCGCTGGAGCCGAAAGTGGTGATTGCCGATGAATCGGTTTCGGCGCTGGATGTGTCGATTCGCGCGCAAATTATTAATCTTCTGCTTTCCTTACAGCGGGAGATGGGCATTGCGTTTTTGTTTATTTCACACGATATGGCGGTGGTGGAGCGCATCAGCCACCGCGTGGCGGTGATGTACCGGGGGCGAATTGTTGAAATTGGCCCCCGGCGCGCCGTCTTTGAAAACCCGCAGCACCCTTACACCCGTAAATTACTGGATGCCGTACCGGTAGCCGATCCCACGCATCGTCGGCCGCAGCGCGTGCTGCTCTCTGACGAACTGCCGGGCAATATTTATAAGCGGGGAGACGCGGTGGTGAGCGTTCCGTTGCAGCAGGTTTCGCCGGGGCATTTCGTGGCCCGCGAACCGACGGCAAATGCGCTCTTGCGAGAATAATAATGACAGGCAGGGTACTTCAGGAGAACAACATGACACAACGCGTATCAGGTAAATGGCTTCTGGCGCTGGGCGTGGCCTCCGCGCTGGCCGCGTCCCCGGCGTTTGCCGCCAAAGATGTGGTGGTGGCGGTCGGCTCGAACTTCACCACGCTCGATCCGTATGACGCCAACGACACCCTGTCGCAGGCGGTAGCGAAGTCGTTCTATCAGGGGCTGTTTGGCCTTGATAAAGAGATGAAATTGCAGAACGTGCTGGCGGAAAGCTACACGGTGTCTGATGATGGGCTGACCTATACCCTCAAACTACGTGAAGGCGTGAAGTTTCAGGATGGCACCGATTTCAACGCCGAAGCGGTGAAAGCCAACCTCGACCGCGCCAGCAATCCGGAAAATCATCTCAAACGTTATAATCTGTATAAAAATATCGCCAAAACCGAGGCGGTGGATGCCGGTACCGTCAAAATTATCCTGAAACAGCCGTTCTCGGCGTTTATTAATATCCTTGCTCACCCGGCGACGGCGATGATCTCCCCGGCGGCGCTGAAAAAATACGGCGATGAAATTGGATTCCACCCGGTGGGAACCGGGCCGTATACGCTCGAAACCTGGAATCAGACCGATTTTGTGAAGGTGAAGAAGTTTGACGGTTACTGGCAAAAGGGGCTGCCGAAGCTGGATACCATCACCTGGCGTCCGGTTGTTGACAACAATACCCGTGCGGCGATGCTGCAAACGGGGGAAGCGCAGTTTGCCTTCCCGATCCCTTACGAACAAGCCCCGTTACTGGAAAAGAATAGCAACCTGGAGTTGGTTGCCAGCCCGTCAATCATGCAGCGTTACATCAGCATGAACGTGACGCAAAAGCCGTTCGATAATCCAAAAGTACGTGAAGCCATTAACTACGCGATCAACCGGCAGGCGCTGGTGAAGGTGGCGTTCGCCGGTTATGCCACCCCTGCGACGGGCATCGTCCCGCCGTCGATTGCCTATGCACAGAGCTACCCTGCGTGGAAGTACGATCCGGCGAAAGCGCGCGAACTGCTGAAAGAGGCGGGCTACCCGAACGGCTTCAGCACCACGCTGTGGTCATCGCATAATCACAGCACCGCGCAGAAAGTGTTGCAGTTTACTCAGCAGCAACTGGCACAGGTGGGCATTAAAGCGCAGGTGACGGCGATGGATGCCGGACAGCGTGCGGCGGAAGTTGAGGGCAAAGGGCAGAAAGAGAGCGGCGTGCGCATGTTCTATACCGGCTGGTCCGCCTCGACGGGTGAAGCGGACTGGGCGCTGTCGCCGCTGTTTGCCTCGCAGAACTGGCCGCCAACCCTGTTTAACACCGCGTTTTACAGCAACCCGCAGGTGGATAAAGACCTGACCGAGGCGCTGAAAACCACCGACACGAAACAGAAAGCCAGCCTCTATAAAGCGGCGCAGGATACGCTCTGGAAAGCGTCGCCGTGGGTGCCGCTGGTGGTTGAGAAACTGGTTTCCGCACACAGCAAAAAACTGACTGGCTTCTATATCATGCCGGATACCGGTTTTAGCTTCGATGAGGCGGATCTGAAGTAAGGTTCTGCCCCCTGCGCGGGGGCTGAACACAAGGAGAGTCATGCTCAACTATGTCATTAAACGCCTGCTGGGGCTTATCCCGACGCTGCTGATTGTGGCGGTGCTGGTGTTTCTGTTTGTTCATATGCTACCGGGCGACCCGGCGCGCCTGATTGCCGGGCCGGAGGCCGACGCTGAGGTTATCGCGCTGGTGCGCCAGCAACTGGGCCTCGATCAGCCGCTATACGTGCAGTTCTGGCACTATATTACCAACGCGATTCAGGGCGATTTCGGCCTGTCGATGGTTTCGCGTCGCCCGGTGTCAGAAGAGATCGCCAGCCGTTTTATGCCCACACTGTGGCTGACGCTTGCCAGCATGGTCTGGGCGGTAATTTTCGGTATGGCGATGGGGATTGTCGCCGCCGTCTGGCGTAACCGCTGGCCCGACCGCCTTGGCATGGCGATTGCCGTTACCGGGATTTCCTTCCCGGCTTTTGCGCTGGGCATGCTGCTGATGCAGATTTTCTCCGTCGAACTCGGCTGGCTGCCCACGGTGGGCGCGGATAGCTGGAAGCACTACATTTTGCCATCGCTGACGCTGGGCGCGGCGGTGGCCGCCGTCATGGCGCGCTTCACCCGCGCATCGTTTGTTGATGTGCTTAACGAAGACTATATGCGCACCGCTCGGGCGAAAGGCGTCAGCGAGCGGTTGGTGGTGCTCAAGCACGGCCTGCGCAACGCGATGATCCCGGTCGTCACCATGATGGGCTTACAGTTTGGCTTCCTGCTGGGCGGCTCGATTGTGGTGGAGAAAGTGTTCAACTGGCCGGGGCTGGGCCGTTTACTGGTCGACTCGGTCGAGATGCGCGATTATCCGGTGATTCAGGCGGAAGTGTTGCTTTTTTCGCTGGAGTTTATTCTTATCAACTTAGTGGTGGATGTGCTCTACGCCGCCATTAACCCGGCTATCAGGTATAAATAAGTGCGACTACTCAACTGGCGACGCCAGGCCGCTCTCAATGCGATGCCGACGATTCACAGTACGCAACCGCGCACGCCATGGCGCGAGTTCTGGCGTCGATTCCGTCATCAGCCAGTGGCGATGGCGGCAGGGATATTTATTCTGCTGCTGATTGCGGTCGCGCTGGTCGCGCCGTGGATTGCGCCATTCGATGCTGAAAACTATTTCGACTATGACAGGCTCAATGAGGGTCCGTCATTAATACATTGGTTTGGCGTCGATTCGCTGGGGCGCGACATCTTCAGCCGCGTGCTGGTGGGGGCGCAAATCTCGCTGGCGGCAGGCGTCTTTGCCGTACTGATTGGGGCGGCGATCGGCACGGTGCTTGGGCTGTTGGCGGGATACTACGAAGGCTGGTGGGATCGCATCATTATGCGCATCTGCGATGTGCTGTTCGCCTTTCCGGGGATCTTGCTGGCGATTGCCGTGGTGGCGGTGATGGGGAGCGGCATGACCAACGTGATTATCGCTGTCGCGATTTTCTCGGTGCCCGCCTTCGCGCGCCTGGTGCGCGGTAATACGCTGGTGCTCAAGCAGCAAACCTTTATTGAATCGGCGCGCAGCATTGGCGCGAACGATCTCACGATTATTTTCCATCATGTTTTGCCAGGAACGGTGTCGTCGATAGTGGTCTATTTCACCATGCGAATCGGGGTGTCAATTATCTCGGCGGCGAGTCTCTCTTTCCTCGGGCTGGGCGCACAACCGCCGACACCGGAGTGGGGCGCCATGCTCAACGAAGCGCGCGCGGATATGGTGATGTCGCCGCACGTCGCGCTCTTTCCTGCAATTGCGATATTCCTGACGGTACTGGCGTTTAACCTGCTGGGTGACGGGCTGCGTGATGCGCTTGATCCGAAAATTAAAGGCTAGAAGTCTGTTGGCGTGTTTAATCGTTAATTAAAACACGCCAACAGTATGAAACTATATTCTAACTGGATAATGTCCTTAGGGGATAATTTTAGGGGTTAAATTATCCTGATGCATATATTTACTTGTGGTTAGTTATTTATTTGCATATATCTGGATTGATCTAAATTAATGTTTGTGAGGATGGTGTTGTAATTCGCATTTTTTGCCAAAGCAATAAGTGCATATAAATGTTTATAAAAACCAAATTGTATGTATCTATATTTTATTGTTACAGAATATAGAGCATTATTTGTCTAATTTTGAGCACGTTTCGCAAATATTTCCTCGTCTCGCTAAGCCACCATTATATCAAGACTAAGTATTATCTGAATTTTGATGTCGCTAAGCGGCTTTTACGTTGAAAAAAGGAAGTACAAAATGAAACGTTCAACACTCGCTCTATTCATTTCCTGCGCAATGTTTTCCACGGCGAGCTTTGCTACGCCGGTTCAATTAGCTTCGGTAAAAAATCTCTCTACCGACACTGAAGTCAATGGTTTCCAGAGCTCTTTGTTTTATAGCGATACTGGCACGGTGAACGGTTTTGATCTGCCTATTCTCGGCTATACGGAAATGGACCAGGTTAACGGTTTCCAGCTTGGTGCCGCGGCGGGTTCTCATGTACGTAACGGCGTCAACGGGGCGGCGATTGGCTTATTCAACTGGCACGGTGGTGAAGACAACGGCCTGAACATCAGCCTGGCAAACCAGGTTGGCGTAATGAACGGTGCCAGCGTCGGTATTTACAGTGCCGCTGACGAACTTAACGGCCTGAATATCGGTGCAGCGAACGCCGTCGGTAACCTGAATGGCACGGGTGATATTAACGGTATGAACGTTGCGGGCCTGGGTAACTATAATAAAGGCCGGATGTACGGCCTGAATGTTGCCGGTCTGGGTAACTATACCGAAGGTACTATGCGCGGCATGAACGTTGCTGGTATTGGTAACTATATTGGCGGTGACATGAAAGGTTTCAACGTCAGCCCGTTCAGCTGGGTTGAAAAAGATATTACCGGCGCCAACGTTACCCTTGCTAACCATAGCCGGAATGTCGAGGGCCTGAACGTTGGTGGTATCGCGAACTGGAGCGAAGGCGATATTAAAGGTATGAACGTGGCCGTCGTGAACGTTTCCGAAAATATGACCGGCCTGAACGTTGCGCCATTTAACAAATCAAAAGAGACGGTCGGTGCGAATATTTCCGCCTTCAACTGGTCTGAAAACACCACCGGTTTTAATATGGCGGCGTTTAACCGCACTAACGATATGACCGGTTTCAACCTGGGTGCTTTCAACGTAGCGAATAATGTCACCGGTATGAATCTGGGCGCGGTGAACTTCAACGGCGGGAATGTTGAGGGTCTGAACATGGGGGCGGTGAACGTAACGTCTGAAAATGTTACCGGTTCAAACATTGGGGCCATCAACGTGACGTCTGGCAGCAGCTCCAGCGACTTTGGTGCCTTTAACTATGCCGATACCACCAACTTCCAGTTTGGCCTGATTAACGCCACTAAACACCTGGAAGGTTTGCAGATTGGTGTGATCAACGTTGCGATGAACGCCACGGTGCCGGTGTTACCCCTGGTTAACTTCCACCGCTCATTCTGATTCGGTGCCTGAGTGCCTGATGCGCTTCGCTTATCAGGCCTACAAGGTTTAGCAAAATTTTTTAGGCCGGATAAGGCGTTTACGCCGCATCCGGCAGGAAAGCCCGAGAGGGCTTTCTTTTACTGCAGAATTACCACATCAAATCATCCGGTACTTTAAAATCAGCGTACGGATCGTCTTCATCCTGCTCTTCCTGACTCAATGCGCTGTTTAATACAATGCTGTCCGCATCACGCTGGGCAATTTTATCTGCCACACTCGCCGGGATAATCGCGTATTGCGCATCGCCATTCGCATCGATCAGCAAACGGGCGATCGCGAGACGGCCATTTATCAGCTGGGTCTGTGTCACTTTATCGACAACGACTTTCTTGATGAGGTTATTGTCGGTAAAGTTAAAATCGATATTGCCTTTGCTGATGGTGATACGGTTCATTTCAATCAGCTGTTTAACCTGCGCCTTCATCTCTTTTGATAAAACGGCCTGTTTTTGCTGCTCGCTCAGTTGCTTATCGCGCTCAAGCTGCGCTTTTTTGTTTTCCTCGACCGCTTCGCGCGCCTCACGCGCCTGCACGCGTGATTTCTTTGCCGTTCTCTGGACTTTGGCCATTTTTTTGCTGGTCACTAAGCCCGCTTTGAGCATCTGCTCTTGTAAGGTAAGTTTTGTCATCTTGCTTGTCAGTCCGTTAAGAGGGTCAGGGTGAAAACGTCAGGCTTACACCTTAAGCATTTTCACCGTGGCATCGATATCAATTTCGTCTTCCGAGAAGATGTGCGTGGTCCCCTGGAAGGTGGTGATAGCCAGTTTTTTCAGCGTGCGCGTTTCACCGGGTTTGGCCTCATTTTTGGGCCGAATGCTGTTCATCAGCACGCCAACAGAAAGCACTGCGTTCTCTTTGTCGATACGCGTATCGGCAGGCACATCTTCGCTGAACACCACATAAGACTTAATCGAGGTAAGCTTCAGGCGCTCGCCCGCAATGTAGATATATTTGCTTTCCGGCAGCACTTTGACCGCATACGCCGAGAGCCCTTTGTTGTTGGTGGTGGGCTCAAAGGTTACGGCTGCATCTTTCTTGATAAGATCAGGATTGGCGACCTTGATCACATGAAAATAGCGATTGTCGCCGTTCTCATCTTTGATAAATCCAAAACCTTTATCTTTAAACCACGTTGTGATTGTTCCGTTCATCGCCATTACCGCCTGATTGTTTATCTACTCAGTTTTGCAGCGCGCAGTTTAATGCACAATGCCTGCGCAGACCATGCCTTTGACTTAAGTTTGGGTGAGAAAGTGTGGGTTTGCGAGGGCGTGGGAGTCGTCAGACTCTCTGCGCTGTGCAAGCGAAGACGTGACTAGGGCGCACAGTTCACGCCTGCAATGACGCGCTGCTGGTCATCGGCCTGAATGGTCAATTGGATAGTGGCCATTTTATTGTTCTCTTTAATGCTGACGAGTTCCATCCGTGCCGCTCCTGTATCGATAAGACCTGTGCGCATTTGCATCTTAGAATCTTCTGTCCACTCTTCATTACGTACTGGAGTTGTCTGGAAATCAAAATCATTTCCGTTAATGCTCACAGAAAGGATATTACCTTGTTCCTGATAAACCAAAGGATATTTAGCCTTACCGCCATTGATAAACTCGCCGGTGCTGATTTTTGTATCTTTAATGATGACGCCATTACATTGGTCAGCTATAGCAATACCCGAGGAAAATAGTGAAATGAGAATGATAGATAATAATTTTTTCATGGTTAGGAGGCCAATTTAATAAATGCGGATAAGTAATGCCTTATCTTTATTGGAAATTATAGTCCCCTGATATTTATTTTGGTAAAAAAAAGAGAGAATTGACGCAATGGCAGCGCTGAGATTCCTTTCTCATGATAACTCATCCAGAGTCAACGCTGCCCGATTTACAGAGCGAGGTCTTAAACCCGGCTACCCCACAGGTCGTACTCGTCGGCGTTATCCACTTTCACGCGGATAATGTCGCCCGGCTTGACGTTGGTTTCGCCATTCAGATACACCGCGCCGTCGATTTCCGGGGCGTCGGCCATGCTGCGGCCAATCGCGCCTTCTTCATCCACTTCGTCGATGATGACCATCACTTCACGGCCGACTTTCTCCTGCAATCGCTCGGCGGAGATCTGCTGCTGCAGCTGCATGAAGCGGTTCCAGCGATCTTCTTTCACGTCGTCAGGTACCTGATCCGGCAGATCGTTGGCGCTGGCGCCTTCAACCGGGCTGTACTGGAAACATCCGACGCGATCGAGACGCGCTTCTTTCAGGAAATCGAGCAGCATCTGGAAATCTTCTTCCGTTTCGCCCGGGAAGCCGACAATAAAGGTCGATCGCAGGGTCAAATCAGGGCAGATTTCACGCCACTGTTTGATGCGTGCCAGCTGACGGTCAACGGAGCCAGGGCGTTTCATCAGTTTCAGAATACGCGGGCTGGCATGCTGCATCGGGATGTCGAGGTAGGGCAGAATTTTGCCTTCAGCCATCAGCGGAATCACGTCATCGACATGCGGATACGGATACACGTAGTGCAGACGCACCCAGACGCCCAGTTTTGCCAGCTCTTCACACAGGCTAACCATGCTGGTTTTGACCGGGGAACCGTTATGGAAACCGGTGCGGTGTTTCACATCGACGCCGTATGCGGAGGTATCCTGAGAGATAACCTGCAGCTCTTTTACGCCTGCGTCGGCCAGACGTTTCGCTTCAGAGAGCACATCGCCAATCGGGCGGCTGTCGAGGTCGCCACGCATGGACGGAATGATGCAGAAGGTGCAGCGGTGGTTACAGCCTTCGGAAATTTTTAAATAGGCGTAATGACGCGGCGTCAGCTTCACACCCTGTTCCGGCACCAGGCTGGTAAACGGGTTGTGCTGCGGCTTCGGCGCATAGTGATGGACGTGCTCCAGCACCTGCTCGTAGCTGTGTGGGCCGGTAATCTCCAGCACTTTAGGATGCACTTCGCGAATTTGATCTTCTTTGGCACCCAGGCAGCCGGTGACGATCACCTTGCCATTTTCTTTCAAGGCTTCGCCAATCGCTTCCAGGGATTCCTGGACGGCGCTGTCGATAAAACCGCAGGTGTTGACGATAACCATATCGGCATCATCGTAGCTCGGGACCACGTCGTAACCTTCAGTACGCAGCTCCGTTAGAATACGTTCGGAGTCCACCAGGTTTTTCGGGCAGCCCAACGATACAAAACCAATTTTGCTCATTTTATATACTATTCATTGCTCGGAATCGGGAGATTATACATACGGCGCGCCATGACAGCCAGATACGTCAATCACCATTTTTCAGGCCCGGAGTGGAAGATTACCGGCAGTGTAGAAAAAGTGTTTCCGGCGCGTTTCAGTTGTTGAATTATTGACCTTACGCATCGTTCTGTACGAAAAATGACCTTATAATAAATATGCCAAATGGATGAGGAGGGAGGAAATCACATGAGTGGAATGACGCTGAAACGCAACATGATGAATAAAATCATCAATGCGCGCATCGATCTCGACGCTTACCTGCAACTCAGAAAAGCGAAGGGATACATGTCGATCAGCGATAACGAGCATCTGCGTACTAACTTGTTTGATTTATGTGGTGAATTGCGTAGCAAAGCACCACAGCTGATACAGTCCGCAACGCCGAAAGAAAGGGATGCTTTGCGGCAGGCAGGCGAAGCAATCGCTTCTGCGGCTGTGTGTTTGATGACCGGGCACCATGACTGCCCGACCTCTATCGCCGTTAACGTGGAATCGCTCGAACGCTGTCTGACGACGTTGAGTGAAAGCATTTATAGCATGAATGCCCACATCGACCCTCTGCACGCCTGACCTCAGGGGGAGTTAGCTCCCCCTGTTAAAGGTTTTGTAAAATCTCCCGCATAATCAATGACGTTGTCTAACCTTAAGCCAATCAATGATGGCTACCGGAGTGGGCTATGCGTCGTACTTTTCTTACTTTGACCTTAAGTTCTCTGCTGTATGTCGCTTCCGCTCAATCGGCGGAGGTTAATGTTCAGGTGTTGCAGGATAAGCTTGAGCACCCCTGGTCGCTGGCTTTTCTGCCGGATGGTCACGGCATGCTGATTACGCTTCGTGGCGGCGAACTGCGTCACTGGCAGCAAGGAAAAGGGCTCTCAGCACCCATTTCGGGCGTGCCGAAGGTATGGGCAAACGGGCAGGGCGGGCTGCTGGATGTCGCGTTGGCCCCGGATTTTGCCCAGTCGCGCCGCGTGTGGCTGAGCTTTGCGGAAGCGGGTGACGATGGCAAAGCCGGAACGGCAGTCGGTTACGGAAAATTAAGTGCCGATAACCAAACCCTGAGTGATTTCAGCGTGGTGTTCCGACAGATGCCGAAGCTCTCTACCGGTAATCATTTTGGCGGCAGGCTGGTGTTTGATGGCAAAGGGCATCTCTATATTGGCCTCGGTGAAAACAATCAACGCAGCACCGCGCAGGATCTCGATAAACTTCAGGGCAAAGTCGTGCGCCTGACTGAGGAAGGGAAGATACCGGGCGATAACCCGTGGGTGAATAAATCAGGTGTGCGTCCGGAAATCTGGTCTTACGGTATTCGTAACCCGCAGGGGATGGCGATGAATCCGTGGAGCGAGACATTGTGGCTAAATGAGCACGGCCCGCGTGGCGGTGATGAAATCAACATTCCGCAAGCAGGCAAAAACTATGGCTGGCCGCTGGCGACGCACGGCATTAACTACAGTGGGCTGCCAATCCCCGAAGCCAAAGGGGAAACAGCGGCTGGCACCGAGCCACCGCTTTATGTGTGGAAGAAATCTCCGGCGTTGAGCGGTATGGCGTTTTACGATGCGAAGACGTTCCCACAGTGGCAGCACAAACTGTTTATCGGCGCGTTGAAGGATGAATCGGTGATTGTGATGCAGGTGGATGGCGATAAAGTGACGGAAGAGATGCGCATTCTCGGCGAGCGCAAACAGCGCATCCGCGATGTACGCGTCGGACTCGACGGTTATCTGTATGTCTTAACCGATGAGTCCGACGGCGAGTTGCTGAAAATCAGTCCTAAAAATTAACGCATAATGCGACGTAAAATACGGTTCGCCTGCTCTTCGAAGGTGGTTGCAGCTTCGTCGATAGAGGCTTTACCGTGGTCGATGCTTTCTCTGGCGGCGGTGAACAGTGCGCCAAATTGCGGATCTTCCAGATACGGCATGGCTGTCGATTTGTTTGGCATTGACTTCGACTGAATCAGCCCGGCAATCACCGGGTCTTCATCTTTCAGGATGCCAGCATCGCGGAGGATTTTTTCTCCGTCATGGCTCAGCGGTGCGCCGCGTTCAAGTCCGACCGGGAGAACACCTTCAGGTTCACTCATCAGGAAGTGCAACAGTAGAGCCGCTTCCTGCGGATGTTTGGTGTTGCGGCTGATGGAGTACATCAGCGCGGTTTTACTAAACTGCCCGGCATCTTTTGCGTCTTTATGCATCGGATAGGGGCCCATCACCAGGTCTGACGGGTTTTTCAGGTTCTGCGATTCTGCGGTGTACAATACGTTCCAGTTATAAACGCCGCCCCATTCGCCGTTGATCCACGGCTTCATTTCGTAATTCACGCCTTTACCAAACGAGGCCATCGCTTTGGTGTCCGGGATAACGTGGTTATCCGCCAGCTTGCGGTAGAAGGTTAACGCCTCGACCAGTTCCTCATGTGACCAGGCGATCTTCTTCGTTTTCTCGTCGATCATCTCTTTCTGGTTCTTCTGGTACATATAAGAACGCAGCATCAGCAAAGCATCCTGCTCGGAGAGGATCAGCGGATAATAGTTATCGCCCAGTTTCTGTTTAAATACCGGGCCAGTCGCCAGCAATTCATCCCAGGTTTTTGGGAACTCGACGCCCGCTTTTTTCCATGTAGCGGCGTTGTAGAAGAACAACATGACGTTGGACGAAATAGGAATGGCGTTGATTTTGCCATTTACGGTGGTCGTTGCCAGCGCTTCAGGCGGGTATTGATCCAGACCCAGCGGTTGACTCAGTTTGTTGAGATCGTAAAAACCATCGCCTTTTTTCGACAGCAGCGTCAGCCAGTTCCAGTTGGTCTGGATAACATCGGCTTCGGTGTTGCTGTTCATCTGCGTGGTCAGGCGAGGATAAAAACCGTCCCAGCCGGTATATTCGGCTTTCACCTTAATGTTCGGATATTTCGCCTGGAAAGCTTCCAGCGCTTTCATGGTCGCCTGGTTACGGGCTTTACCGCCCCACCAGGCAAAACGCAGTTCGACCTGATCGGCGCTGTGCGCAAGGATTGGCATCGCGCTGAACGCGCAGCAGGCCAACATCAATAGAACTGATTTTTTCATTGAAGAATTCCTCCGTGTAAAAGATCAGCGGCTTTCTCTGCGCTGTTGATGGTAGGCAGATAACGCTTTTACCAGTGTCATTTCCTGTTGGCACCACGGTTTACCGTCGGCGTGAAGCACATCGTGGAACCACAGCGACTGCGGATCTGGATGCGTTTTTTGCACGCCCGGCCAGGGGATCCAGGTTTGGGTTTTTCCGGCGACCAGCCCCCAGTGGTAGCAGCCCGTTTCGAAGGCGCTGAACAGTGGAAGTTGTTCACTGAAGTTGCAATCGACATGGCGGGCAAGCCATTCGGTGCACAGTACCGGACGGTTGCGCTGGGCCAGTTTTGCCAGAATGTCCAGTTGACGGGCGGCGGTATTGTAGTTGTGGTAGCTGACGATATCAGACAGCGCCAGCGCGGTGGCATCAATGGGATGTTCAAACGTGTCGTATTCATCGTGATCCACATGCCATGCGCCAACGGTCAGCGGCTGGCTCGGGCGGATGTCATGCGCCCAACTGAATACGGAGACCATGAGTGTTAACGCGAACTCTTCCAGCGCTTCATCTACTTCGCCAGATTCGCCGGGGCCGCTAAATACGCCTCGGTTGCCGGGTTCATTGTAGAGATCCCAGATAGCCACGCGGTCATCATTTTTAAAGCGGGTTAAGATGTCGCGCACATAGGCTTCGACACGTGGCCAGAGGCTTGGGCTCATCACGATAGCGCGCCCCGGGCTGGCTGCCGCCTGACTGTTATGCAGGTTCGGTACTGGCTCTTTTTGCGGGCCAAGATAGGGTTCGTCGCCGGAGAAACCACAATCATCCATCAGGGTCAGCATCACCTGGATTTTATGTTTTGCGGCAAGTGTCAGAAAGGTGTCGATACGCGACAAAAGACCATCGCGGTCGTCTTCCCAGACAATGAACGGCAGGTTGGTACGCAGGGCGTTATAGCCATAATTGTGCGCCCACTCCAGCTCCTGATCGATAGTGTGGGCGTCGAAGGTATCGGCCTGCCACATTTCCGTCCAGTTCACCGCCGTGCGCGGTAAATAGTTAAATCCACAGGCCCATCCATGATTCTTGTACCACTCCTGCGCCTGTGACTTACTCCACTGAGATTGCATGAGTCTTCTCCATTGGTAATAATATTAGCTAATATTTATTACCTGCGTGACTCACGCAATAAAATTCCTGGCATTTTGCCGTTTTGTTCACAAAAAAGTCGTAGATGTTTTGTGCTATAGTCGGCAGCGATAAGGAGCCGAAATGCAAAAGAAAAATAAGATAACCATGAGCGATATAGCCAGAGAAGCGGGGGTGTCGCAGGCCACCGTATCGCTGGTGCTGAACAATAGTCGGGCGGTGCGTTTGAGCGACGATACGCGTGAGCGTGTTTTCATTGCGGCGCAAAAGCTGGGTTATAAGAAAATCGCCGTGGCGCACCGCCAGGAAGGGCAGGAAGAGATTGCATTGCTGTTGTGCGGAATGGACGGTTACGATCCCTTTATTGATGCGCTGAGTGAGGCCAGCGGTACGGCCTGGCAGCGGGATACGTTGCTGACAGTATATGACTATGGCGATGATTTTGAGATGGCCCGGCAAATCATCCAACAGCTGGCGGGGCGTAAATGCGCGGGCGTGATTCTGGCGAGCCCAACGACACGAGCGTTCGATTTTTCTCCGTTTGAGCCGCTGCTTAATGTCCCGGTGGTATTACTGAATCAGTACGACCCTGCGCGGCCACTGCTGCCTACCTTTTTGCCAGACGACCGCGCGAATGCCTGCCAGATAGTAAATCATCTGCTGGAGCAAGGCGTGACGCGTATCGCACACATTACCGGGGATGAATGGATGGACGCCAGCGTCCTGCGCCTGGAAGGCTATCGACAGACGCTTGAGCAGGCGGGGATAGCCATTGATGACGCGTTAATCAAGCCGACAGACTGGTCGTTGAATGCCACCTTCAACGCCACGCTGGAATTAATGAAATTACCGCAGCCACCGCAGGCTATTTTCTGCGCCAGCGACTGGATGACGCTCGGCTGCTACCAGGCGCTGGCGACGCTGAATATTAAGGTGCCGGATGACATTCTGGTGTGCGGCTACGACGATCAGCGGATTGCGCATCAGCTTACGCCGAGGCTCACCAGCGTACAGTTAGCTTACAGCGAGCTGGGCCGAATGGCGGTAGCTTACTTATGCGACGGTGATGATGTTGCCACTCACGTCCGGCTGGTGGGGAAATTACAGGTACGCGGCAGCAGCCAGCGTACCTGAGGGGCATCAGGTGACGGGGATCATCACCACATTCTTGAAGGCCGGGCGATCTGCAAGCTGCTGATACCAGCGCGTCAGATTCGGATACGGCTGCCAGGTTTTTACCGTTTCCAGCAGGTTGTAAACGAACGGTGCAACAGCGATATCGCCGGGGCCAAAGTCGTCACCGGATAACCAGCGATGCTTCGCCAGTTCGGCGTCAAGCATCGCCAGCAACGGTTCACACTGGGTGATGGCTTTTTCAATCGCCGCGTGATCGCGTTTTTCCGGCGGCGTTCTGACCAGCCCCATCAGGATCAGGCGGTGGCTGGGGGAGAGCGTATCATTGGCCCAGTCCATCCACTTCTCGCCCTGTGCGCGCTTCACGGGTGATTCCTGCCACAGACGACTCTGACCGTACTGGGCTATCAGATAACGCACGATAGTATTTGACTCCCACAGCACAATACCCGCCTCGTCATCTTTCAACAGCGGCACCAGACCATTGGGATTGAGTGCCAGGAATTCGGCATCGTGGTTCAAACCAAATTCCATGCCCGCCATAATCTGCTGATAAGGTAATTCCAGTTCCTCCAGCGTCCAGCGGACCTTTTTCACGTTCGTTGAGTTATTGCGTCCCCACAGCGTAATCATAATCACCCCAATGTTTCGTATCAGTACGTATCAGCATGGTGATTCAATCCTGAGCATTAGGCAATCTCGATCAAAAAATTGTTCAGGATTTTCGCACATCAGGGGGATCTTGCGTAAACTTAACAAACTTTACCAACTCACTGTTTCATTGAGAGAGTTTATACGTTATTACTCACCGCCTGGTGCAGCACGGTAACGGTAGTGGCGTGTTTTTTTGGAATGGATACTTGGGTGGCTTTTATGACGCGTGATGCTTTTTCCCTTCGAGGCCTGGTGACGGGCTCTGCTCTTTTACTTCTTGTCGCACCTGCTGTGCAGGCGGCGGAACAACTTCCTGATGCGCCGTCGATTGACGCACGTGCGTGGATCCTGATGGATTACTCCAGCGGTAAAGTGTTAACCGAAGGGAATGCGGACGAAAAACTGGACCCGGCCAGCCTGACCAAAATCATGACCAGCTACGTGGTGGGCCAGGCGCTGAAAGCGGGGAAAATTAAGCCGACCGATATGGTCACCATCGGAAAAGATGCATGGGCGACAGGTAACCCGGCACTGCGTGGCTCTTCCGTCATGTTCCTGAAGCCAGGCGAACAGGTTTCCGTTGAGAACCTGAATAAAGGTGTGATTATCCAGTCCGGTAACGACGCCAGTATCGCCATTGCGGATTATGTCGCAGGCAGCCAGGACTCCTTCGTGAGCCTGATGAACGGCTATGCACAGAAAATTGGCCTCACCAATACCACCTTCAAAACCGTCCACGGCCTCGATGCGCCGGGGCAGTTCAGTACTGCGCGCGACATGGCCTTGTTGACCAAAGCCATGATCCACGATGTGCCGGAAGAGTACGCGATTCACAAAGAGAAAGAGTTCACCTTTAACAATATTCGTCAGCCAAACCGTAACCGTCTGTTGTGGAGCTCAAGCCTGAACGTCGACGGCGTGAAAACGGGCACCACCGCAGGGGCGGGCTATAACCTGGTGGCGTCTGCCAGTCAGGGCGAAATGCGTCTGATTTCCGTGGTACTCGGCACCAAAACGGACCGTATCCGCTTTGGCGAATCAGAAAAACTGTTGACCTGGGGCTTCCGCTTCTTCGAAACCGTGACGCCGATTAAACCGGACGCCACCTTTGTGACGCAGCGCGTCTGGTTCGGCAATACCAGCGAAGCGAAGCTGGGTGCAGGCGAAGCGGGCTCAATTACTATACCGAAAGGGCAACTGAAAAACCTGAAGGCCAGTTACTCACTGACACAACCGCAGCTCACCGCGCCGCTCAAGAAGGGCCAGGTTGTTGGGACTATCGACTTTAAACTGAATGATAAAACTATTGAACAGCGTCCGCTGATCGTGATGGAAGCCGTGGAAGAGGGCGGGTTCTTTAACCGGATGCTCGATTTCGTGCTGATGAAATTCCACGAATGGTTTGGTAGCTGGTTCTCTTAATTGACGATAACAGGCCGCGCCAGCTGGCGCGGTCAGTAAAGTAAGGATATCTGCGTTTTTTTCGCCAGCGCGACAATATCATCATCCGGGCGAATATCACTGGCAATTACATCAAACTTCTCCAGCGCGCCCATTCTTGCCGGGCGTACCTTACCAAATTTACTGTGATCCGCCACCAGCACGTGGTAGCGCGCCTGACGCATCGCCCAGTGTTTTACGGGTAACTCTTCAAGATTAAAGCAGGTTGCGCCCTGAATAATGTCGATGCCAGCCGCCGAATAAAAGGCGATATCCGGGCAGAGATGGGCCAGCGTGTCGTGTTCGCTCAGCGGTTTAAAGATGGCGTTGCTGGCATGAAACTCGCCCCCGCAGAGGATAACTTTGCAGTTGGGTTTTTCCTGTAACGCCAGGAAGGTGTTCAGCGAATAGCAAACCCCGGTAAAAGGCAGCTCATTATCAATAGCGTCAATGATCCACGGTGTCGTCGTACCGCAGTCAAAAAAGGCCATCTGGTGTGCTTTCAACAACTGCGCAGCATGCTGAGCCGCACGCTTCTTTTCGTCCACCAGGCGTGTTTTTTGATCGCTTAAGAGATAATGCGAGGCGCTACGCGGTTCGAGGACGATGTAGCCGCCGAGTAGCACCACTGGCCCGCTCTGGCTATTCAGGTCACGGCGAACCGTCATTTCTGAAACGCCCAACAGCGCTGCGGCTTCTTTAAGGTGCAGTTTATCGCTGCGTTTTAATGCCTGAATGAGTTGACCAATCCGCTCGTCGCGTCGTGTTTCCATGTTTCCTCTGCCGGGCCAGCTCCGGCAGGGCGCCGGAGTCAGCCTGTCATATTACCTGTGCCTGACGGCTTAGTCACGCACCCAACCCTTGCGAATGGGAAGGGAGAAAAGCATACGGTAGAGTGATTGCAGGCGTTGATAGACCTGAGAGCCAAAGCGATGCCAGAGCATTTGTGAGGTCAGGCAGCCAATCAGGCCGCTCAGGAAACCGCCGAGCATATCGATAGGCCAGTGCACGCCAAGATAAACCCGTGACCAGGCGATCGCGCAGGCAATAACCATTAATATCGCGCCGGACCACAAACGGTGCCAGAACAGGAAGGCGAGGGCAAAGGTGAAAATCACCGTACCGTGATCGCTTGGGAAGGAGTCGTCTGCGGCATGCGGCAGGAAGTTGTAGCCTACGCCATCAACAAAGGGACGATCGTGCGGGAAAAGATGGCCCACAACCCATGAAAGCGTCAGGGCGACGACTATTGCCAGCGCGGTTTTAACCACCAGTTGACGCTGGGCGCAAACCTGTTGTTTCGGCCCCCAAAGCCAGAGCGCAGCCGCCAGGAAGGGAACGATAGAGATAAGGTCGCGGGCGATAAAGGTCGCCAGAGTGATTAACCACTGTGCCGAAGCGGGGGTGGCATTCAACAGCGCGAAGAGTTGGTGGTTCAGGATTTCCAGCATAATATCCAGACTTTTATGACAGATTAATGACCGATACCTTAAAAAGCTTAACCGCAGCGGTAAAGGGGGATTGTCTTAATTCCGCTCCCATGCACGCGTACTAATCAGGTTAACTCGTTGAAATCAGCACACTATACCCATCCAAAGTTAAGTAAACCTTAAACGAGTAAATTTGTGCGGAATTATTACATCTGAGCGATAATTTACTATCGTCACTACGACCTGTGGATTAAACTTGCGCGTTTTTACACTGAGTTAGTTTTGGTAATGAGTAATCCCTCTCTTTCCGGCAAACGTCTGGGCCGTCAGGCGCTGCTTTTTCCGCTCTGTCTGGTGCTGTACGAATTCTCCACCTATATCGGCAACGATATGATTCAGCCGGGTATGCTGGCGGTGGTGGAACAATTCAACGCGGGCAACGAGTGGGTTCCCACCTCAATGACGGCTTATATGGCAGGCGGCATGTTTTTACAGTGGCTGCTGGGGCCGCTGTCGGACCGTATTGGCCGCCGCCCGGTGATGTTGACCGGCGTGGTATGGTTTATTGTCACTTGCCTGGCGACGCTGCTGGTACACAATATCGAACAGTTTATTTTCCTGCGTTTTCTGCAAGGGGTCAGCCTGTGCTTTATCGGCGCGGTAGGCTATGCGGCAATTCAGGAATCTTTCGACGAAGCCACCTGCATTAAGATTACCGCGCTGATGGCAAACGTTGCGCTGATTGCGCCACTGCTTGGCCCGCTGGTCGGTGCGGCCTGGGTGCACGTTGCGCCGTGGGAAGGTATGTTTGTGCTGTTCGCCTTGCTCTCGGTTGTCGCTTTCGGCGGCTTGTTCCGCGCAATGCCGGAAACCGCAACGCGTATCGGCGAAAAACTATCGCTCGGTGAGTTAGGTCGTGATTACGCGCTGGTGCTCAAAAATGGGCGTTTCCTGGCGGGCGCGCTGGCAACGGGCTTTGTTAGCCTGCCGTTGCTGGCGTGGATTGCCCAATCACCGGTGATTATTATCAGCGGTGAGCAGGCCAGCAGCTATGAATATGGCCTGTTACAGGTGCCGATCTTCGGCGCGCTGATCGCCGGTAACCTGACGCTGGCGCGCCTGACCTCTCGCCGCTCTGTGCGTTCACTGATTATCATGGGCGGTTGGCCGATTATGGCCGGTTTAGTGCTGGCGGCGGCGGCAACGGTCGTTTCCTCGCACGCCTATCTGTGGATGACGGCGGGATTGAGCGTTTACGCGTTTGGCATTGGTGTGGCGAATGCCGGCCTGGTGCGTTTGACGCTGTTTGCCAGCGAGATGAGCAAAGGCACCGTTTCGGCGGCGATGGGCATGTTGCAGATGCTGATTTTTACCGTCGGTATCGAAGTCAGCAAACACATGTACCTGCAAGGCGGGAACGGGCTGTTTAGCCTCTTCAACCTGGCGAACGGCGTGCTGTGGCTGGTGGCGGTTGTTTTCTTCCTGAAAGACAAATCGGTCGGCAGCAGCAACCAGCCGCAATAATGTTTAAGCCCGGCAAGCGCTGCCGGGCAGTCATTCAGGCGAACGGGGCTTCGCCGTTCAATGCTTTCTCAATAATGTCCAGCACACCCTCTTCGTTATTATGCGGCGCACGATATTTCGCTACTGACTTCACCACGTCCGACGCATTCGCCATCGCAAAACCGTACCCCGCCTGTTGCAGCATTTCGATATCGTTACCGCTGTCGCCAAAGGCCAGAACGTCGCTGTCGTCAATGCCCCAACGCGCCTGCAGCAGACGCAGGCCGTTCGCTTTATGAACGCCAGGGACGATAAGGTCGATACTGCCATGGCCGGTCGTGACGGCGGTGAGCATATCGCCCACTTCTTCATGAATCAGTTTTTGCATCTCGGGCACCAGAGTATCCGGGACATTCAGACCAAACTTCAGGAAAGTATCTTTAATATTGTCGAAGTTATCGACTTCTTCCAGACGATGATAGTAGCGGATGGCGATATCCTTGAATGCCTGATCGTAGCGTTTTAGCGTGTAAGCGCTCTGTTTTCCGCAGGCAATGATCTCCAGTTCGGTACGGGTTTGCAGATAGCGCACCACGTCCAGGAAATGCTGCTCTGGAATACTGCAGTTGAAAATATCTTCACCGGCATCCACTACCCAGCCGCCGTTTTCGGCAACAAACGCGATTTCATCAACAATCTCCGGGAAGAAGGAGATGAGCTGATAATACTGGTTGCCGCTGGCGACGGCGAAGCGGATACCTTGCTGTTTCATGCGCTGATACTGAGCCAGGAATCGCTCCCGATTATAGGTTTTTGCATCGCTGAGAAAGGTGCCATCCATGTCGACTGCAATCAGTTTGATACTCATCCATTACTCTCCATCACAACGTTGGGTTCAGGTTTAGCCACCGCACGCGCTACCAGCGCAGCGACCAGCACCAGCGCCAGCACGGCGAGCATGGCGCTGCGCAGACCATAATGTTCGCCGAGGAAGCCCAGCAGCGGCGGCCCGACAAGAAAAGCAAGATAACCGGTGGTGGCGACGACGCTCACGCGGGTCGGCGCATCCGGGCCGGTATCGCTGGCGGCGGAAATGGTTAACGGGAAGCCCAGCGACGCGCCCAGCCCCCATAAAATTACGGATACGCCGGCAACCCAGTCGATATCGACAAAGATTATCAGCGCGATACCCAGCGCGCCCATCAGCGCACTGGCACGAACCACCGTCACGCGGCTGTAGCGATCAATGAACCAACCGCCGGTAAAGCGGCCAAGGGTCATGCCCAGGGTGAATCCGGCATAAATTAAGGCGCCGGATTTCGCGCTAAACCCGTGACCGTCAACCATCAGCAACGGCAACCAGTCATTCGCCGAGCCTTCGGCAAATGCCATCGCCAGCACCACAACGCCTATCAGCATCAGTTGCATATCGCGCCAGAAGGGAACGCCTTTCTCACTATGCTGTGTGCCATCCGCGGCATTTTTGCCGGTACCTTCGGGGATAGCCCGTATGGCGATAGCGATAGGTGCGATGCCCACCAGCGCTGCCAGGGCAATATGCCACATTGCGGGTAGACCAAACGCGGTTAACGCCATCCCCACGCCTGCGCCCACCAGGGTTCCGAAGCTGTAAAAACCGTGCATCATCGGCAGTACGGTTTTTTTCATCTCTTGTTCAACGGCAGCGCCTTCAACATTAATGGCCACTTCCGCCGCGCCAAAGCTGCCGCCAAACACTGCCAGCCCGGCGGCAAATATCCATGCTGAGCTGAACCAGAGTGCGATACTTAAAATCAGCATCCCGATAATGGCACAGGACATAGTCGTGCGAATCACCGTGCGCGTGCCAAAACGTTTCACCAGTGGAGCAGAGCAAAGAATACCGCTCATTGAGCCCACCGACAGCCCGAACAGCACAATGCCCATCTCCGCCGTCGACACCGATAAAATATCGCGGATAGCAGGCGTACGTGTCGCCCATGAGGCCATTAGTAAGCCCGGTAAAAAGAAGAACATAAACAGCGCATACATGCGCAACTGAAGGGTCTTGCGGGGCGTCACATTGTTATCCATTAGCGAAGTTGACGAAATGATGCGACAACACTAGCAAGGCTGTGTACATTTGTACATAAACAAACGAGGAGAAATATGGCCCGTCGACCCAACGATCCGCAGCGCCGGGAGCGCATCCTGGACGCCACGCTGGAAACCATCGCCGCCCACGGCATCAGCGCCGTCACGCACCGCAAAATCGCCAGTTGTGCCGATGTCCCGCTGGGTTCGATGACCTATTACTTTGACGGCATTGAAGCATTGCTGGTGGAGGCGTTCACGGTATTCACCGAACGGATGTCTCAGGAGTATCGTGACTTTTTCTGTGGGGTTGAAAACCCTGCCGCCGCCTGTGATGCAATCACTCAGCTTATCTATAGTAGTGAAGTCACCACGCCGCGTAACATGACGCTGATGTATCAGTTGTATGCTTTTGCCAGCAATCGCCCGGCGTTAAAAGGCGTGATGCAAAACTGGATGCAGCGTAGCCAGCAAACGCTGGAGCAGTGGTTTGACCCGGCAACCGCCCGCGCGCTGGATGCGTTTATCGAAGGGATGACGCTACATTTTGTCACCGACCGCCAGCCGCTGACAAAGGCGCAGATACGGGAAACGGTGGGAAGGATTGCGGGAGAGGGGCTGTAGAAAACAAAAAACCCATCAACCTTGAACCAAATCTGGCGGGGTTGATGGGCTCCACAAAATGGGGACATCAAAGAAAAGCAGTGGCATAAGTTATGACTGACGCTTATGCGAAAAGTTCTCTGTATCCCTAAAAATTTTTCTAAACATTTAAGACTAAGAATTATCCTAGCCCAGGCCAAATGATGATAATCAGTGTACCGGCCAATGTTAACAACACGTTAGCAATTGCGTAGGTGCCGGCATAGCCCAGCGCTGGAATGTTGCTTCGTGCAGTGTCGCTTATGATTTCCATCGCCGGTGCGCAGGTACGTGCGCCCATGATGGCACCGAACAGCAGCGCGCGGTTCATGCGCAGAATGTACGCGCCGAACAGGAAGCTAATCACCACCGGCACCAGGCTGACAATCAACCCCGCGACCAGCATCTGGCCGCCGACCGCGCCGAGGCTATTGCCGATGCCGCTGCCTGCGCTTAAACCCACGCCCGCCATAAACACCATCAGGCCGAACTCTTTCACCATGTTCAGCGCACCCTGCGGGATGTAACCGAAGGTCGGATGGTTCGCTCGCAGGAAGCCGAGCATGATGCCGGCAAACAGCAGACCCGCTGCGTTACCAACGCCGAAACTAAAGTTGCTGAACTGGAAGGTGATCATGCCGATCATCAGGCCAACAATAAAGAAGGCGCAGAAGGCCAGCAGGTCAGTGACCTGACTGTGAATAGAGACGAAGCCAATGCGGTCGGCAACGGTTTTAACGCGTCGTGCGTCGCCGCTCACCTGAAGCACATCGCCTTTATTCAGCACCACGTTATCATCGATGGGCATTTCGATCTGGCTGCGAATGACGCGGTTGAGGAAGCAACCGTGGTCGGTGAGTTTCAGTTGCGCCAGGCGACGGCCAACGGCATTGTGGTTTTTGACTACGATTTCTTCGGTGACGATGCGCATGTCGAGCAGGTCGCGGTCAAAGACTTCTTTACCGTTACGGAAGCTCGGGTCGAGACGAGCATGCGCGTCCGGATATCCCACCAGCGCAATTTCATCGCCCATTTGCAATACCGCATCACCGTCCGGGTTCGCCAGAATACCATTGCGTCGAATACGCTCGATATAGCATCCCGTCTGGCGATAAATACCCAGTTCGCGCAGGTTTTTACCGTCGGCCCACGCGACCAGTTCCGGGCCAACGCGATAGGCGCGGATAACCGGCAGATAGACTTTACGATTAGTGTCCGTATCCAGGCCACGTTCGCGGGCGATTTGCTGGGCGCTGGTTTGCAAATCCTGATGTTGCAGTTTTGGCAGATAGCGCGCGCCAACAATCAAGCTGACCAGACCAATCAAGTAGGTAAGGGCGTATCCGAGGCTTAAGTGATCCTGGGCGATAGCCAGCAAGCCCGGTTCCATGCCCGAATGGCGAAGCGTATCGCCTGCGCCAACCAGCACCGGGGTGGATGTCATTGAACCTGCGAGCATACCGGCCGTCAGACCGATGTCCCAGCCGAATAGCTTACCAAGGCCCAGGGCAATCAGCAGTGCGCTGCCTACCATCACCAGCGCCAGCATCAGATAATTTTTGCCGTCGCGGAAGAAAATTGAAAAAAAGTTAGGTCCGGCTTCTACGCCCACGCAGAAAATAAACAGCATAAAGCCAAGATTGAGCGCCTCCGTGTTAATGCTGAAATGCTGCTGGCCTAATAACAGGGAGACGACTAAAACGCCAATAGAATTACCGAGTTGAACGGAACCCAGACGTAATTTCCCCAGGCAAAGGCCAAGTGCCAGCACCACGAATAATAACAGGATGTAATTCCCATTTAACAAATCTGCGACGTTTATATTCACGGAGACTAACTTCTTGTTTACCAGTAACTTGTTGAAAGAGTTGGTTATTTAGTCTAATGTTTTGGTTCAGACAGCCGCGTAGTTGCCTCTGTTCTGTACCTACAAAATAACCAAAAAATTGAAGCCGTTAGTTTAATCGTTCCTTATCGCTTCGGCTAGCAACAATCGCTTTTTGTACTTAAGTGTTTTGGCACGGATGGCCAGATGCTTTATCTGACTGGGCGCCCAATGGGTGAAATGTTGAGTTTGATAGAGAATTTTTCAGGAGGATCCTTTGAGATCTGAACGCGGCTGGACCGGCGTGATCTGCTGTTTCCTGCTTTTTATCGTGGTTTTCTTTTCATTGCTGCTGCATATGAAGGGCGCATTTCGTGCGTCTGGCGCGCCTGAGCTGGGGTTATTGTTCTTTTTAATTCCCGGTGCGGTCGCCAGCTTTATCTCCCCAAGACGTCGCTTGTTACGGCCACTGGTCGGTGCGATTCTGGCTGCGCCATTATGTATGGTGCTGATGAGGTTGTTTTTCTATTCTGAGCGTTCGTTCTGGCAGGAGCTGGCGTGGTTGTTTAGTGCGGTATTCTGGTGTGCACTGGGGGCGTTGTGCTTCTTGTTTGTGACAGCCCTATTACGGCTGAAAAACCGTGATGAGGATGCCCACCCGCTGGATGGGCATCGGAAGGATTAAGCGTACAGGCCGAGGGTCTCTTTTGCCCAGGCTTCAAAATCCGTACAGCCACCGATGTGCTGCTGATCAACGAAGATCTGCGGCACCGTCTCAACCGGTTTACCCACTGTTTTTTCCAGATCGGCTTTGCTGATGCCTTCCGCGTGAATATCAACGTAGCGATAGTTGAAGTCGTCGCGTTCCTGCGTCAGTTTTTCAGCCAGTTCTTTTGCGCGAACACAGTACGGGCATCCCGGGCGACCAAAAATTACGGTGAACATCGTTTCTCTCCTCAACCTTAAAATAAGGCGCTCATCATGACCTGATTACGTCTGGTGCGAAAGAAGGTTCTGCCTGTTGCTTCGATTCATTCTGACTATGTGTGGCGAATTGCCCTGCAACAATCGCTTTGTGTGAGATAGACTTGAGGTCTGATAAAGCAACACGGTTAAGCGGAGGACGCATGCGTTCGCTCGGGGCGTTACCCAAAAGCGTTTTGATTCTGGAAGCAATCGGCATGGTGTTGTTAGGGGCCGCCTGGCTCTCTCTCAACGGCTATGTCACATTGCCTGCGCCTGTTGCCAGCCAGGAGGCGGCGGCGGTGATGATTTTCGCCGGGATAATCCTGATGCTCCCCGCCGCTTTTGCCCTGTTTTGGGGCATGGCGCAAACCGTTGCACCACAATTGATGGGGCGTAGTGCCAAAACGCCCCCTAAACAAGAAAAGGAAAAACATGATGACGCCGACCATTGATCTGCTTCTCAGCCATCGTTCTATTCGCCAGTTTACCGATAAGCCCATCAGTGACGAGCAACGCGCGGCGATTATCGCCAGCGCCCAGGCGGCATCCAGTTCGAGTTTTTTACAGTGCAGTTCGATTATCCGCATCACCGATAAAACAATGCGCGCGCAACTGGTCGAGATGACCGGCGGCCAACAGCATGTCGCGCAGGCTGCGGAATTCTGGGTTTTCTGCGCCGATTTTAATCGCCATCTGCAAATTTGCCCGGACGCGCAGCTCGGCCTGGCGGAGCAACTGCTGCTGGGCGTGGTCGATACCGCGTTGATGGCGCAGAATGCCTTTACCGCCGCAGAATCCCTTGGGCTCGGCGGTGTTTACATCGGCGGAATTCGTAACAGCATTGAGGCAGTGACCGAGCTGTTGAAGCTACCTGAACACGTGCTGCCGCTGTTTGGTTTGTGCCTGGGCTGGCCGGACAGCAACCCGGATATCAAACCGCGCCTGCCTGCCTCTATCGTGGTGCATGAAAACCATTATCAACCGCTGGATGTTAACGAACTGGCGAAATACGACGAACAGCTTGCGGAATATTATCTCTCGCGCGGCAGCAATAACCGTCGTGACACCTGGAGCGACCATATTCGCCGCACCATCATCAAAGAGAATCGCCCGTTTATTCTCGATTATCTCCACAAGCAGGGCTGGGCGACCCGCTAATAATCTTCATCCTTCAAATTGTCTCTGCGTTGGCTGCGCGCGTTGATACGATTCGAATGATTTGATTATTAGAAAGAAAAAAAGGCCGCCGGACGCCATTTTTCTTCCGGCGGTGCGTGTATGATACGCGGGCTTTTTTCAGGTTTTTTAGCGAGGTAAAAGGTGAAAATTGCCATTTTGTCCCGGGATGGAACGCTCTATTCCTGTAAGCGTCTGCGTGAAGCGGCAATGCGCCGTGGTCATATCGTCGAAATTCTCGATCCGCTCTCCTGCTATATGAACATCAGCCCGTCGGCGTCGTCCATCCATTATAAAGGGCGCAAGCTCCCGCATTTTGACGCGGTGATCCCGCGTATTGGTTCGGCGATTACTTTTTATGGCACAGCGGCGCTGCGTCAGTTTGAACTGCTGGGCAGCTATCCGCTTAATGAATCTGTCGCAATCACCCGCGCGCGTGACAAGCTGCGATCGCTGCAACTGCTGGCTCGTCAGGGTATCGACCTGCCTGTGACCGGTATCGCCCATTCGCCCGATGACACCAGCGATTTAATCGATATGGTCGGCGGCGCACCGCTGGTGGTTAAACTGGTGGAAGGCACGCAGGGTATTGGCGTTGTGCTTGCTGAGACGCGTCAGGCAGCGGAAAGTGTGATTGACGCCTTTCGCGGCTTAAACGCGCATATTCTGGTTCAGGAATATATTGAAGAAGCGAAGGGATGCGACATTCGTTGCCTGGTGGTCGGCGATCGTGTGGTGGCGGCGATTGAGCGGCGAGCGAAAGAGGGGGATTTCCGCTCTAACTTACATCGCGGCGGCGTGGCGACGGTGGCGGAAATTACGCTGCGCGAGCGCGAAATTGCCGTGAAGGCCGCACAAACGCTGGGGCTTGATGTCGCCGGTGTGGATATTCTGCGGGCTACGCGGGGGCCGCTGGTGATGGAGGTAAACGCCTCGCCGGGGCTGGAAGGCATTGAGAAAACCACCGGTATTGATATCGCGGGCAAAATGATCGAGTGGATTGAGCATCAGGCACATCCTGGCTTTTGTCTGAAAATCGGCGGCTGAGACTGTTTTTTCGGCTTTCGTGGTATACGCGTGCAATTTTGCGTAAGCTATAGCGATCGAATGCCGGGCCCATTGCCCGGTTTTGTTCTGTTTTAAACCGCATGAGGTCATAGGTCATATGGATTCACTCGTCGTCCCGAGTCTGGATACGTTACGTCAGTGGCTCGACGAATCAGGCATCAGCTTCTATGAATGCGATACCTGTCAGGCGTTGCACCTGCCGCATATGCAAAATTTTGATGGCGTGTTTGACGCTAAAATCGACCTTATTGATAACACCATTCTCTTCTCTGCGCTGGCGGAAATTCGGCCAACCGCACTGTTAGCGATGGCGGCGGATCTCTCTGCGATTAATGCCAGCTCGCTGACGGTCAAGGCGTTCATCGATGTACAGGATGATAATCTGCCAAAGCTGGTGGTTTGCCAGTCTTTATCTGCCTCTGTGGGCGTGGCCTACGAGCAGTTTGTGGCCTTTATGCGTCAAAGCGAAGAACAGGTGTCGATGGTGATTCTGGAGGCTTTCGCGCAGCAATTGCTGTTCAAAACGGAAGAAGAGGAAGAGCAGCCATCTGAAGAGATTCAATACCACTTTCTCCACTGATCCTACCCCCGAATAGCGCAGCCATTGCCAGCGCGGCTGCGTATCACGTTCGTTTATTCCGTATTTAACCTAATTTTAAAGATTCATTCACTATCTGATAGGCCCTTTTGGCCTATCAGATAGAGTGATCTTGCATAAAAAATTGATAAAAGGCGTTTTTAACGCTGAGCTATAGCCTCTATCTCTGGCTACAGTTATTCTTGCGATGCCCGGATGATTCCCCCTCACTAGCCAAATCTTTTGCAGATTTGGCGAGGTTTTTGCATCCGTTAAGCGAGCAACGACTGCAGCGAGAGGAACCATTTCTTCTTCAATGCGGTACGACAAAATATGCATGATTATTGCATACCTCCGACTGCGTGTATTTGGTCCAAATGTTAACGGACGTTGAGAAGGAAAAGAGATATGGCCGCTTTCAGTAAAAAATGGTTAACGGGTCTGGTGACGGGTGTGCTGATGGCCACCTCGGCAAGCGCGCTCGCTGCGGAGCAAAAAACGCTGCATATCTATAACTGGTCTGATTATATCGCGCCGGATACGGTGGCGAATTTTGAAAAAGAGACCGGCATAAAAGTGGTGTATGACGTTTTCGATTCCAACGAAGTGCTGGAAGGAAAACTGATGGCGGGCAGCACCGGGTTTGACCTTGTCGTGCCCTCGGCGAGCTTCCTGGAGCGCCAGTTAACGGCGGGCGTGTTCCAGCCGCTGGATAAAAGCAAACTGCCGAACTGGAAAAATCTCGACCCGGAAGTGCTGAAGCTGGTGGCGAAACACGATCCGGACAACAAATACGCGATGCCCTATATGTGGGCAACGACCGGTATTGGCTACAACGTTGATAAAGTGAAAGCGGTGCTCGGTGCGGATGCGCCCGTGAACAGCTGGGATCTCATCTTCAAACCTGAAAATCTGGAGAAGCTGAAAAGCTGCGGCGTTTCCTTCCTCGATGCCCCGGAGGAGGTCTTTGCCACCGTGCTGAATTATCTGGGCAAAGATCCGAACAGCACCAAAGCAGATGACTATACCGGCCCGGCGACAGACCTGCTGCTGAAGCTGCGTCCGAACGTGCGGTACTTCCACTCTTCCCAATATATCAACGACCTGGCGAACGGCGACATCTGCGTGGCCATCGGCTGGGCGGGTGATGTATGGCAGGCGGCTAACCGCGCGAAAGAAGCGAAAAATGGCGTGAATGTTTCCTTTAGCATTCCGAAAGAGGGGGCTATGGCGTTCTTTGATGTCTTCGCGATGCCTGCCGATGCGAAAAATAAAGATGAAGCCTATCAGTTCCTCAACTACCTGATGAAGCCTGATGTGGTGGCGCATATCAGCGATCATATTTTCTATGCCAACGGCAATAAAGCCTCTACCCCGTTAGTGAGTGAGGCGATCCGCAATAATCCTGGCATTTATCCGCCGCCGGATGTCTTCGCCAAACTCTTCACCCTGAAAGTGCAGGAACCGAAGATTGATCGCGTGCGTACCCGCGCGTGGACCAAAGTAAAAAGCGGTAAATAACTGACGCAATCCGCCCGGCGCGCGCGACCGGGCGGATTAGCAGAGCAGTTTTTCGTATGGCAACCGGGCCATCACGAGTGTGTTTTTTTTGCCGGAGAGCACCCCATTGAACGACGCGACCCCCCGCCCACAGGCGAAAATCCGTAAAGCGCTCACCCCGCTGCTGGAGATACGTAATCTGACCAAATCTTATGACGGCCAACATGCCGTGGATGACGTCAGCCTCACCATTTATAAGGGCGAAATTTTTGCGCTGCTTGGTGCATCCGGTTGCGGAAAATCCACGCTGCTGCGTATGCTGGCTGGCTTTGAGCAGCCCAGCGCTGGGCAGATTATGCTCGACGGTGTCGACCTGGCGCACGTTCCGCCCTATCAGCGTCCGATCAACATGATGTTTCAGTCCTATGCCTTGTTTCCCCACATGACCGTTGAGCAAAACATTGCTTTTGGCCTGAAGCAGGACAAACTGCCGAAAGCGGAAATTAGCGCCCGTGTCGCGGAAATGTTGGCGCTGGTACATATGCAGGAATTTGCCAAACGTAAACCACATCAGTTGTCCGGCGGTCAACGTCAGCGTGTAGCACTGGCCAGAAGCCTGGCGAAGCGGCCAAAGTTATTGCTGCTGGATGAGCCGATGGGCGCGCTGGATAAGAAACTGCGCGACCGGATGCAACTGGAGGTGGTCGATATTCTGGAGCGTGTTGGCGCGACCTGCGTGATGGTGACGCACGACCAGGAAGAGGCGATGACCATGGCTGGGCGCATCGCCATTATGAATCGCGGCAAGTTTGTGCAGATTGGCGAGCCGGAGGAGATTTACGAGCATCCGACTACCCGCTACAGCGCGGAGTTTATTGGCTCAGTGAATGTCTTTGAAGGGCTACTGAAGTCGCGCGAAGACGACGGGCTGGTGATTGATTCTCCGGGGCTGGTGCATCCATTGAAGGTCGATGCCGATGCGTCGGTGGTGGATAACGTCCCGGTATACGTCGCGCTGCGGCCGGAAAAAATCATGCTCTGCGAGGCGCCGCCTGAAAATGGCTATAACTTTGCCGTGGGTGAGGTGGTGCATATTGCCTATCTCGGCGACTTGTCGATTTATCACGTTCGCCTGAAAAGCGGGCAGATGATCAGCGCGCAGCTACAGAATGAACATCGCTATCGAAAAGGATTACCCACCTGGGGCGATGAAGTGCGTCTGTGCTGGGATGCTGATAGCTGTGTTGTTCTGACGGTGTAAGGAGGGCGGATGAGTGCTTTAGAATCGCCAGCCCGCGCCGCGAAACCGGCGGGTTTTGCCCGGTGGCTCACGCGTATGAACGTCGCGCACGGGCGTAAAATAGTTATCGCGCTGCCGTTTATCTGGCTAATTTTGCTGTTTTTGCTGCCATTTCTGACAGTATTCAAAATCAGCCTGGCCGAGATGGCGCGAGCTATTCCTCCGTATACGGATCTCATGTCGTGGGACGACGGGCAGCTTACGCTGTCGCTTAATTTTGGCAATTTCCTGCAATTAACCGACGATCCCCTGTACATTGAGGCCTATTTCCAGTCGTTGCAGATGGCGGGTATTTCGACGATCTTCTGCCTGCTGTTGGGCTACCCGCTGGCGTGGGCGGTGGCGCACAGTAAACCATCGACGCGCAATATTCTGTTATTGCTGGTGATCCTGCCGTCGTGGACGTCGTTTTTGATTCGCGTTTATGCCTGGATGGGTATCCTGAAAGGCAACGGCGTGCTGAGTAATTTCCTGCAATGGGCCGGCATTATCGACCAGCCGCTGGAGATCCTGCACACCAATCTCGCGGTGTATATCGGCATTGTGTACGCCTATCTGCCGTTTATGGTGCTGCCTATCTACACGGCGTTGACGCGAATTGATTACTCGCTAGTGGAAGCGTCCCTGGATCTGGGCGCAAGGCCGCTGAAAACCTTCTTCAGCGTGATTGTGCCGTTAACGAAAGGCGGGATTATTGCCGGATCGATGCTGGTGTTTATCCCGGCGGTGGGGGAGTTTGTTATTCCGGAACTGCTTGGCGGCCCGGATAGCATTATGATTGGTCGCGTGCTGTGGCAGGAGTTCTTTAACAACCGCGACTGGCCGGTGGCATCGGCGGTGGCGATCGTCATGCTCCTGCTGCTGATTGTGCCGATCATGTGGTTCCACAAACATCAGCAAAAACAGATGGGAGAACACGGATGAACAACTTACCGGTCGTCCGCTCACCATGGCGAATTCTGATTCTGGTGCTCGGGTTTACGTTTCTGTATGCGCCGATGCTGATGCTGGTCATTTACTCGTTTAACAGCTCAAAACTGGTAACCGTGTGGGCGGGGTGGTCAACGCGTTGGTACGGCGAATTGTTCCGCGACGATGCGATGATGAGCGCGGTGGGGCTTAGCCTGACCATTGCCGCCTGCGCGGCAACCATGGCGGCGATTCTGGGCACGATTGCGGCGGTGGTGATGGTGCGTTTTGGCCGTTTTCGCGGCTCCAACGGCTTTGCCTTTATGATAACCGCACCGCTGGTAATGCCGGATGTCATCACCGGTTTATCGTTATTGCTGCTGTTCGTTTCGCTCGGTCACGCGATTGGCTGGCCGTCCGATCGTGGCATGCTTACCATTTGGCTGGCGCACGTCACGTTCTGTACGGCGTATGTGGCGGTGGTGATTTCGTCGCGTCTGCGTGAGCTGGACCGCTCGATTGAAGAAGCGGCGATGGACCTCGGGGCGACGCCGCTGAAAGTGTTCTTTATCATTACCTTGCCGATGATTATGCCGGCGGTGATCTCGGGCTGGCTTCTGGCGTTTACGCTGTCACTGGACGATTTGGTGATTGCCAGCTTCGTTTCCGGGCCGGGGGCGACCACGCTACCGATGCTGGTCTTCTCCAACGTGCGTATGGGCGTCAACCCGGAAATTAACGCTCTTGCGACGCTCATTCTCGCGGTAGTCGGAATTGTCGGATTTATCGCCTGGTATTTGATGGCACGCGCAGAAAAGCAGCGTACGCGTGATATCCAACGTGCAAGACAAGGATAATCCTCTTAAAATTAAGCAAGGTTGTATTCGGTTCCCTGTCAGCAGGGAATCGTTTTCACGGAAGACGACATCTTGGGATTCTTTGCTAAAACCAGCCGTTCACATGCCAGCTTAAACGTTCCTGCTCTGGTGCAGGTGGCCGCGCTCGCCATTATTTTGATTCGCTGCCTCGATCTGTTGATGATTTTTAATCTGCTGGGTTTGCGCGGGCTCCTTGATTTTATTCATCGCAGCGTGCAAACCTGGAACCTGACGCTGGTGTTTCTGGCGAGCCTGACTCTGGTGTTTGTTGAGATCTGGTGTGCGTTTTCGGTGGTGAAAGGGCGCAACTGGGCGCGCTGGCTCTATCTGCTGACGCAAATTATCGCTGCCAGCTATTTATGGGCCGCCTCGCTGGGTTATGGATACCCGGAACTGTTCAGCATCGCCGGGGAATCAAAACGTGAAATATTCCGTTCGCTGGTGATGCAGAAAATGCCGGATATGCTAGTCCTGTTCCTGCTTTTTGTCCCGGCACACAGTCGACGGTTTTTCCGCTTCCAATAACGATGATACAATCGCCGCCCCTGAATTTCTGAAGGTCTTTGTATGCAGTGCGCACTTTATGACGCGGGTCGCTGTCGCTCCTGTCAGTGGATTGAACAGCCGGTAAACGATCAACTCGCCGCTAAGATGAACGATCTCCACACGCTGCTGGCCGGGCAGGCGGTAGAGGCGTGGTGCGCACCCGTCAGCGGGCCGGAGCAGGGTTTTCGTAATAAAGCCAAAATGGTGGTCAGCGGCAGCGTGGAAAAACCGCTGTTGGGCATGCTGCACCGCGACGGCACACCGGTTGACCTGACCGATTGCCCGCTGTATCCCGATTCTTTCGCGCCGGTTTTCGCCGCGCTCAAGCCGTTCATTGCCCGCGCCGGGCTGACGCCCTATAACGTCGCGCGTAAACGTGGCGAGCTGAAGTATCTGCTGCTGACCGAAAGCCAGCGCGATGGCGGCATGATGCTGCGCTTTGTGCTGCGCTCAGAAAGTAAGCTTGAACAACTGCGCGCCGCGCTGCCAGCCTTACAGGCGCAGTTACCGCAGCTAAAAGTAATCACCGCCAATATTCAGCCGGTACACATGGCGATCATGGAAGGCGAGCAGGAGATCTTCTTTACCGAACAGCAGGCGCTGGCGGAAACGTTTAATGGCGTGCCGCTGTGGATCCGTCCGCAAAGTTTCTTCCAGACCAACCCGACTGTTGCCAGCGCCTTATACGCGACGGCGCGCGACTGGGTGCGCGCACTGCCGGTCACGCACATGTGGGATCTCTTCTGTGGCGTCGGCGGCTTTGGCCTGCACTGCGCGACACCGGAGATGACGCTTACCGGTATCGAAATTGCCCCGGAAGCCATCGCCTGTGCGAAGCAATCTGCGGCACAACTGGGGCTCACTAAGCTTCAGTTTCAGGCGCTTGATTCCACGCAGTTTGCCACCGCCCAGGGTGACGTGCCCGAGCTGGTGCTGGTCAATCCGCCGCGACGGGGCATTGGTAAAGCGCTGTGCGATTACTTAAGCCAGATGGCCCCGCCGTTTATTATCTACTCCAGCTGTAACGCCCAGACGATGGCAAAAGATATAGCTAATCTGCCGGGTTATCACATCGCGCGGGTTCAGCTGTTCGACATGTTCCCGCATACTGCCCATTACGAAGTGCTTACGCTGCTGGTAAAAAGCGGAAGTTAAACAAAATGTGAACTTTTGTCGGGTGGAAATCAGGTAAGCTTTATCTTAGAAGAGATGGAAAAGGCACTGATTAATGACGGCAAAACAGATCCTGCTGGTGGAAGACGATCGCGATATCGCCACGCTGCTGCAACTCAACCTTGAAGATGAAGGCTATACCATCGTCCATGAAGAGGACGGTGGCAGGGCGTTGCAGCGCCTGGAGCAGACGCAATGGGATATGGTTATCCTCGATTTAATGCTGCCTAACGTCGATGGGCTGACGATTTGCCAGCGTATTCGTGAGCGCGGGCGCTATCTGCCGGTGATTATCATTAGCGCGCGCAGCAGCGAAACGGAACGCATTCTGGGCCTTGAAACCGGGGCCGATGATTATCTGGCAAAGCCGTTCTCGGTGCAGGAGCTGGTGGCGCGTATTAAAGCGCTGTTCCGCCGCCAGCAGGCAATGGGGCAGGATGTGCAGCAAACCAGCGGCACCATTATGGCCCATGGATTGGTGATCGACCCGCTGGCGCGCAGTGTGCGTTTGCGCGGTAATCTGGTCGATCTCACCCCGCGTGAATTCGATTTACTGTGGTTCTTCGCCCGCCATCCGGGGGAGACTTTCTCGCGCCTTGATCTGCTGGAGAAGGTGTGGGGCTATCAGCATGAAGGCTACGAACACACGGTGAATACACACATTAACCGCCTGCGCGTCAAAATAGAACATAACGCCGCCGAGCCGGAAATCATTCTGACCGTGTGGGGCAAAGGGTATCGTTTTGTTGGAGGCCCGGCATGAAAGTGAAACTTAGCCTGAGCCAGCGCTTAACGCTGCTGTTTATTCTGCTGTTGGTGTTGTGCGCGACCATTGCCGGGGCAGTGCAACTCTACAGCAGCATGCAGTTTGGTAATGCCATGGTGCAGCGGCTGTCGGGGAATCTGGCGCAGCAAATTGTGCGCAGAGAGCCGCTCATGGATGCGCAGGGCAGGGTGGATCGCAACATGCTAAAACCGCTATTTGACCGTCTGATGACCTTTAATCCCAGCGTGGAACTCTATGTTATCTCGCCCGACGGCGAGATTCTGGCCGATGCCGCGCCGCCCGGGCATATCAAACGCCAGCGCGTCGCGCTCGCACCCGTAGAACAGTTTCTGAATCAGGCCGCGATGCCGGTGTATGGCGATGACCCGCGCAGTGCTGATAAGCATAAAGTCTTTAGCGCCGCACCGCTTCGTCAGGACGGTGAACTGCGCGGGTATCTGTATATCATTTTGCAGGGTGAAGAACTCAACGCACTGGCAGAAAATGCCTGGTACAAGACCCTGTGGAGCACGCTGCTGTGGGCGCTGCTGTTAGTGGCGGCCGTTGGGGGCCTGGTGGCGGTGCTGGTGCGTCAGTGGGTGACCCGTCCGGTGAATGCCTTAACGCGCGAAGCCAGCCGTATCGATCAGGACAGCATTAGCGCGATTAAACATCTCGCCGCCCAGCCGACGGTCGATGAGCCGGGCGATGAAGTGGCGTTGCTGCGCAATACGTTTATTGAGCTGGCACGTAAGATTGCCTCGCAGTGGGATGAACTGGCTGACAGCGATCGCCAGCGCCGTGAGTTTATCGCCAATATTTCGCACGACCTGCGTACGCCGTTGACCTCGTTATTGGGGTATCTCGAAACCCTGTCAATGAAAGCCGCTACGCTGACGCCAGAAGAATCCCGGCATTATCTGGAAATCGCCCTGCGCCAGGGGCACAAAGTACGTCACCTTTCACAGGAGCTGTTTGAGCTGGCCCGGCTGGAGCATGGGGCAATTAAGCCGCAGCGGGAGCGTTTTGCCCTGAGCGAACTGGTTTCCGATGTGGTGCAGAAATTTGATCTTCCCCTTGAGACACGCAAAATCACCTTACAGACGGAGATCCCCGGGCATTTACCGCTGATCAACGCCGATCTCTCGATGGTGGAGCGCGTGGTCACCAATTTGCTTGATAACGCGATTCGTCATACGCCGCCGGGTGGAACAATCCGCCTGAAGATTTGGCAGCAGGAGGAACGGTTGCAGATGGAAGTGGCCGACAGCGGGCCGGGCATTGATGCGGCGGTGCGGGAACAGCTTTTTGTGCGTCCTTCGGCGCTCAGTCAGCAGGCAACGCGCGAGAAGCGCGGTGGGTTAGGTTTGCTGATCGTAAAAAAAATGCTGGAGCTACACGGTGGGGGCATTGGGCTGGAGGAATCAACGGGCGGGGCGTGTTTTCGGTTTTGGCTTCCGTGCGGGCGGTAATTGCGGGATGGCGGCGTTGTCTTATTCAGCCTACGGATGTGAATCCTTTGTAGGCCGGATAGGGCGCAGCCGCCATCCGGCGAAGAGCGATTACTCAGGGAACCACTGATTGCTGATTTTCTGATAGGTGCCATCAGCTTTAATCGCTTTCAGCGCGCCGTTCAGTTTTTCCAGCAGGGCTTTGTTATCCGGACGAACCGCGATGCCCAGACCAGTGCCGAAGTATTGCGGATCGGTCACTTTCTCGGTCGCCGCGCCCAATTGCGGGTTAGTTTTCAGCCACTCGTTCACCACCGCGGTATCACCAAATACGCCATCAATACGGCCATTTTTCAGGTCGATAATCGCGTTCTGGTAGCTGTCATAGGCCACGGTTTTCACTTCCGGATGTTTATCCATCAGGTATTTCTGGTGGGTGGTGCCGTTTTCCATCCCGATGCGTTTGCCTTTCAGGTCAGTGAAGGTTTTATAGGTATCTTTCTTCGCGATCACCAGCGCGGAGTTGGCATAGTACGGTTCGGTGAACGCCACCTGCTTGCTACGTTCCGGCGTGATATCCATACCGGAAATCACGGCGTCATATTTTTTGAATTTCAGCGCCGGGATCAGGCTATCAAACGCGTGGTTAGTGAAGGTGCACTCTGCCTGCATCTGTTTGCACAACGCTTTCGCCAGATCGATATCAAAGCCGACAATCTGATTGCTGGCATCCATCGACTCAAACGGTGGGTAGGTTGCGGAAACGCCAAAGTTGATTTTATCTGCGGCGCTGGCGCCAGCGGCGAAGGTGGCGAGTAATGCGGCCAGAACAAACTTTTTCATCGGTAAGGCTCCCGTCTGTCAAAATTAAAAGATGCTGCCCTGCGTGTGGCATGAATACATCCTGCCTGTTTTTGAATTTATATTCAATAAAAATGATTTTTTATTTTATTGAATATAAAAAAAAGCGGACAACTTAGAAGGTTGCCCGCTCTGTGATTGTGCCTTTATGCAATCAGCGTCATCAGTTTCTGCGCTCAAACACCAGCGCTTTTCGCTCAATCAGACGCATCAGCAACGTCAACAGACCGTTAACGATAAGATAGACTACGCCTGCCGCGCCAAAGACCATCACGTCGTAGGTGCGACCATACAGCAACTGCCCATGGCCCATCACTTCCATCAGCGTGATGGTGTAGGCCAGAGAGGTACTTTTGAAGACCAGCACCACTTCGTTTGAGTAGGAAGACAAGGCACGTTTCAGCGCGTACGGCAGCAGAATCGCCAGCGTATCTTTCTTGCTCATTCCCAGCGCGCTACAGGATTGCCACTGCCCATCAGGAATGGCGCGAATCGCCCCGTAGAACAATTGAGTGGTATACGCGGCACTGTTCAGCGAGAGGGCGATTAACGCGCACAGCCACGGTTCAGAGAGCAAATGCCACAGGCCCGGATAATCCTGCAACGACGGGAACTGGCCCGGGCCGTAGTAAATCAGGAAGATTTGCACCAGCAGCGGTGTGCCGGTAAACAGGGTGATATAACCGCGCACAATCCAGACCAGCACCGGCGTTTTCAGCGTCAGAACGATGGTGAAAATCAGCGACAGGATCAGCGCAACGGCAATAGACGCCACGGTTAGCGTCAGGCTGGTGTGCAGCCCTTTCATCAGTTCCGGTAAATACTCGAGCATCAGCCTGGTCTCCGTTCGAAGCGAGTGGTACGCAGGTCAATGCGTTTGAGGATGTACTGGCTGAGCAGGGTGATCACCAGGTAAATCGCCGCTGCGACGATGTACCAGGTAAACGGCTCCTGCGTACGCGTGGCGATACTTTTGGTTTGCAGCATTAAATCGTTCACGCTAATCAGCGACACCAGCGCGGTATCCTTCAGCAGCACCAGCCACTGGTTACCGAGCCCCGGCAGCGCATGACGCCACATTTGCGGCATCACCAGACGGAAGAAAATCGCCGCTTTCGACAGGCCCAGCGCCTGGCCAGATTCCCATTGGCCAATTGGCACCGCTTTCAGCGCGCCGCGCAGGGTTTGCGAGGCATAGGCAGCATAAAGCAGCGACAGCGCAATCACGCCGCACAGGAACGGGCTAACGTCGAAGTTTTCGATCTGCATCTGTACCGGAATTTGCACCACGCCAAGGTTAAGCGTGAAGCCGTCCGACAGCATCAGCAGCAGCTGTGAGGAACCGAAATAGATAAACAGGACCACCAGAATTTCCGGCAGCCCACGCAAAATGGTCACGATAGCGGAGCCCGCCCACGCGACAGGGCGCCATTTTGCTGACTCCCATACCGCGAAGAACATCGCCAGCGCCAGCCCAATGACCAGAGCACAAACGGCAAGGCCGACGGTCATCCCGGCGGCGCTTGCTAATGGAAAAAATTCGTTCATCAGATCTTACTTCTGGAACCATTTGCTGTAGATGGTTTGATAAGTGCCATCTTTTTTCACTTTTTCCAGGGCTGCGTTGAATTTCTGCTGCAGCTCGGTGTTGCCCTGACGAACCGCGATGCCAAGACCGGTGCCGAAGTAGTCTTTATCCGTCACTTTGTCGCCGATGGCGGCCAGTTTGGCGTTGGCTTTCAGCCATTCGTTCACCACGGCTGAGTCACCGAAGACTGCATCGATACGACCGTTTTGCAGGTCCAGCTTCGCATTCTGATAGCTGTCGTACGGTACGGTGGTGATTTCCGGATGTTTATCCATGATGAATTTCTGGTGAGTGGTGCCATTCTGCACACCCACTTTCTTGCCTTTCAGCGCATCAATGCTGGCGACTTTACCCTGCTGGCCGATGAACAGCGCCGAGTTGTCGTAATACGGAGTGGTGAAGAGCACCTGTTTTTCACGCTCAGGCGTGATGTCCATCCCTGCCATCACCGCGTCTACGCGGCGGAATTTCAGGCTTGGGATCAGGCTGTCGAAGGACTGGTTAGAGAAGGTGCAGGTGGCATCAATCTCTTTACACAGCGCATTCGCCAGGTCGACGTCAAAACCAACAATCTTGTTGTTGGCATCCATCGATTCGAACGGAGGATAGGACGCTTCGGTTGCGAAACGGATGGTCTGAGCGGCGCCAGCAGAAAGGCTTACGCTTGCGAGCAGTGCGGCAATCAGTACTTTTTTCATGGTCATTGTCCCGGGTCTCTTCAGTGAGAAAGGTAATTCTTAAACGCTTCAGTCTGTGGCTGGGTGAAGCAGCTGTTATCGCCCTGTTCAACGATATAGCCGTTTTCCATGTACACCACGCGGCTGGCGGTTTTACGCGCCACTTCCACTTCGTGGGTGACGATCACCTGAGTAATGTTGGTTTCCGCCAGTTCGCGAATGATGCTGACGATCTGGGCGGTGATTTCCGGGTCAAGAGCCGCGGTCGGTTCATCAAACAGCAGAACCTGCGGTTCCATCATCAGCGCGCGGGCAATCGCCACACGCTGTTGCTGACCACCCGAAAGGTGCAGCGGATAACGATCGCTGTAGGGCTTCAGGCGTAAACGCTCGAGCAGTTTCTCGGCGCGCGCCATCGCGTTTTCTTTGCTCAGGCCCAGCACGCGGCAGGGCGCTTCAATCAGATTTTGCACCACGGTGAGGTGTGGCCAGAGGTTGTACTGCTGGAACACCATGCCGACGTTCTGGCGCAGTTCGCGAATGGCTTTATCCGACGGTGCTTTGGCGAAATCAAAGTGATTACCGGCGATGCTCAGCGTCCCGGAGCGCGGCATCTCAAGGAGATTCAGCACGCGCAGCAGCGAGCTCTTACCCGCGCCGCTTGGCCCCAACAGTACCAGGGTTTCACCCTGCGGGCACTCAAGCGTGATGTCGAACAGCGCCTGATGCGCGCCGTAGAAGCAGTTAATGCCGTTTAATTTAATGCTCATCGATACTCGTCAAGATGCGTTAGCTGTAGGTACTTACCCTGAACGTCCGTTCAGCGGCTCACTCAGTTGCTGCGGTATCCGGAGGCTTAGACAGAATAACCTTCTGTTCAACCCGGCTTTGCCCGCTCATCATGTAATGAAAATGTTGCTAAATTCTCGAAGGTTTTCAGCAATTGAGGCCGCAAATAGTACCTTTGACAGAATAGTTATGCAATATTTGTGCGTTAAAACTTAAATATAAACCAGCGTTACACTTAAAGTTAGCACAAAATGTTGGGTGGGCGAGGCGGAAGGCGGAAATGTCGGCATTCCTCACGGAATGCCAGACAATTTACCCATGACAGGGGAATAGCGGGGAAGACTTAACGTTTTTCAAGCGACTGGCGCAGCGTTCCGGCTGGCGCGTGGACGCTGCCGCCAAGGTAACGCACATCATCAACCGCCCAGCACTGGCCTTCGCGGATCATCAGCACTTCGTCCTGCCAGCTTTGCGTACCCTGCTTGAGAGTCACACGCAGCGGAATATTTCGTGCATCCGTATTTGGGATTGTGGACGCACTGGCGACACTGGCGCTATCGGCAGGCGTTGTGCGGCTGGAGAACGGATCGGACTGCAACAGCGCACTGTGGCTGGCGTCGCTGCGGCTGTCATTCAGCACTTTTGCCAGATCGTCGCTCAGGTAAGGGCGCAGTGCCGCAAGGTCATTATTACGGTGCTGAATGCGATAATCGTAAAACTTTTGTGCCACGGCGTCCGGCCCGCCTTCCACGCAGGGCCCGCTTCGTGTACCAATATCTTTAAAGGCTGGCGTCACGGTGGTACAGGCGCTCAGCAGCATGACGCCAGGGAGAAGGAGTGCAAGAGTGGAGTAGCGCATAATTTTTCCTTTTAAGCAGCTCAACACATCCTCCTTCAAACGTGTCGTTTGTGCGATGCAGTCTGAAGGATTTGTGTATACGATTATGATGTTTACACTAAATCCTTCAAGTTACATCAAGGCGGCAAGGGAGTGAATCCCCGGGAGCTTACATGAGTAAGTGACCGGGGTGAACGACTGCAGCCAACGCAGAGGTAGCTTGAAGGATGACGTGTATAATCCCTTTCCAAGCATAGCGCATCGGTCCGATAATGGGAGAGGACAGTTTGCGCTAAGGCATTGAACGTTAAAAGAAGGAGTACAACGATGCAATTCTCAACCACCCCGACGCTGGAAGGCCAGACCATTGTGGAATATTGCGGCGTGGTCACCGGTGAGGCGATTCTCGGGGCCAATATCTTCCGCGATTTCTTCGCCGGTATTCGTGACATTGTGGGCGGTCGTTCCGGTGCCTATGAAAAAGAGCTGCGTAAAGCGCGTGAAATCGCTTTTCAGGAACTGGGCGAGCAGGCAAAAGCGCTGGGGGCTGATGCCGTTGTTGGTATCGACATCGATTATGAAACCGTCGGCAAAGACAGCAGCATGCTGATGGTGAGCGTCAGCGGCACGGCGGTGAAAACGCGCCGATGAAACGCTTCCTGACGCTGGCTTTACTCGCGGGGCTTTTAGTGGGCTGCGCGGGCGAAAAGGGCGTAATAGATAAAACCGGGTATCAGCTTGATACCCGCCATCCGGCGCAGGCCGCGTATCCACGCGTAAAAGTGCTGGTGATTCACTACACAGCGGACGATTTTGACGTCTCGCTGGCGACACTCACGGACAAACATGTCAGCTCGCATTATCTCATCCCCGATGTGCCGCCAATCCACAACGGCAAACCGCGCATCTGGCAATTAGTGCCGGAAGATAAACTGGCCTGGCATGCCGGGATCAGCTTCTGGCGAGGGGCGACGCGGATTAACGACACTTCGGTGGGGATTGAGCTTGAGAACCGCGGCTGGCAGAAAACAGCGGGTGTGAAGCATTTTGCGCCATTCTCACCTTCTCAAATTGATGCGCTGATCCCGCTGGCAAAAGATATTATCGCCCGATACGACATCCAGCCGCAAAACGTGGTGGCGCATACCGATATTGCCCCGCAGCGCAAAGATGATCCCGGCCCGCTCTTCCCGTGGCAGCAGCTTGCCGCGCAGGGCATTGGTGCCTGGCCGGACGCACATCGGGTCGCGTTTTACCTGAACGGACGCTCGCCGTATCAGTCTGTTGATACTGCCGGGTTGCTCGATCTGTTGTCACGCTACGGTTACGACGTGACGCCGGATATGACGCCCGCGCAGCAGAAAAGGGTGATTATGGCCTTCCAGATGCACTTCCGCCCGACGCTGTGGAATGGCGTGGCGGATGCGCAAACTCAGGCGATAGCGGAAGCATTGCTGGAGAAATATGGGCAGGGGTGATGGTTTTTGCCGGGGGCGCTGCGCTTGCCCGGCCGACATTAACTGCTCGTTGTAGGCCCGATAAGCAAAGCGCCATCGGGCATTTTCACTAGCGGTGCAGCTTCCCGTGATCTTCCAGCCACGCGGCGGTGCGCACGATACCGTCGTCCAGCGTAACAATCGGCGCATAACCCAGCTCTTCTTTCGCGCGGGTGATATCCAGCGTGAAATCAAAGTTCAGTTTCGAAACGCCATAATGGGTGAGAGCCGGCTCTTTAGCGGATTTATTGCCAAAGCGTTCCATGCTGCGCGCCACCATATCCAGCATCGGGTAGGGTACGGAACGGATCCGGCACTTGATATCCAGCTCGTCAATTAAACGCTCGACAATGCTGCGCAGGGTGCGCGGTTCATCGTTGGTGATGTTATACGCGCGGCCAGAAGGCAGGCCGTCGCACTGCGGCTGGCTGGCCAGCCACATGGCATGCACCACGTTTTCGTAATAAGTCATATCGACCATCGCATGGCCGCCGCGCGGCAGCAGCACGCTGCCGTAGTGGTGCATCATTTGCGCCAGACGCGGGATAAACACTTTATCGTGCGGCCCAAAAATGCTTTGCGGACGCAGAATGGTAAAGCGCGTATTTGGGTTAGCCTGCGCCAGCAGTTGCACGACTTCTTCACCTGCTGCCTTGCTGCGGGCAAATTCGCAGGCAAAACGGTGCGGACGAAAATCTTCTTTGATATCGCGATGGTGGTGATAATCGAAATAGAGCGACGGAGAGGAGATATGAATAAAGTTGCGCACGCCCCAGGCCACGGCCCATTCGCCCAGACGGCGCGTGGCGCGCACGTTTGCGAGATCAAACGCTTCCTGGGTTCCCCACGGAGAAGTAAAGCTGGAGCAGTGCCACAGCGTATCGACACCGGCGAGCATCACTTTCGCCTGAGAAGAGACCAGTTCCGTTAAATCGGCGTGGACGAACTCCGCACCCATTTTCTCCAGCAGTTTGCCCATCGCCTCATTGCGACCGCTCGCTCTGACGCTGATGCCCTTGTTGCGCAAATACTCGACGGCATTTCTGCCGAGCCCGCTGGTCGCGCCGGTAACCAGTACCTTCATATCGATCCACTGTGTAAAAAGAATTTCGTGCGCATTTTTCCGTGAATTTCACTCTCATGCAATGGGAAACTAAGAAGAAATGAGCTTATGCCTCTTTTTTGCCCGTGATTTCTTCTGCAAGCCTGGCAATTCGCCGCGCCATACCGCGAAAAATGAACAGATGCGCGGGGATCATTAACAGCCAGTAGAGTAATCCTGGCATACCGTGTGGATGCCACCAGGCGCGAACGTCAAGTTCACGATGGTCGCCTTTATCCACCAGTGTAAAACTGAGTCGCCCCAAACCCGGTGCTTTCATACCGAACAGCAGTGACAATTGTTTCTCCGGCTCGACGATAATCACTTTCCAGCTATCGACGCTATCGCCTGTTTTCAGCCGTGCGTGCGCCGGGCGGCCTTTTGCCAGTTTATGCCCTACCAGCAAATCCATCGCAGCACGCGTTTTCCACAGAATATTGCCAAAGAAATAGCCTTCGCGACCGCCCAGCCGATTCACCACTTGCCACAATGCCGCCAGGCTTGCCAGGGTTTTAACCGTATAACCTGCCTGTTTGGCAAAATAGCCGTATTCGGGCCGCCAGCGGGCAAACGCGTGTTCGTCGTAGCCCCAATCGCTGGAGTTCACCAGCTTCTTTTCTTCTTCCAGCGTCTGGCGTACGGCTTCATCAAACGTTATCAATTTCTGCGGGATCAACGCACGCAGTTCGCGATCGTCGGCCAGAAGATCGTGCTTTAAACCCTGGATCAGCGCTTTCGCAATTGTCGGCGGCACAGAGGTGATCACATTTAAGAACCACACCGAGATCCAGCTTGTCGGAAAAGGTATGGGAATTAAGGGGCGATGACGCCCGCTTACCGCCATAAAGCGCTCAAACTGTTGCTGATAGGTCAGCTCTTCCGGGCCAGCCGCTTCTAAGACGCGATTCTCTGAGGCTGGATGCTCCAGCAACCCCGCCAGATACACCAGCAGGTTCTCCAGTGCAATCGGCGTTGTGCGCGAACGCACCCAGCGCGGCGGTGTCAGTACGAGCAGGTTGTAAACCATATCGCGCATCACTTCGAAAGCGGCAGAGCCCGCGCCGACGATGATCCCCGCGCGCAGTTCAGTCAGCGGAATGCCCGCTTCACGCAGAATATCCCCGGTGGCCTGACGGGCGCGCAGGTGCTCAGATTGTTCATGCGCGGGAGCCTGTAATGAGCTTAAAAAGATGATCTGTTTAACCGGAACCTGGCGTAGCGCATCGCGCACATTGAGCGCCACCTGGCGTTCATGGGCGAGAAAATCGCGGCTCTCACCCATGCCGTGTACCAGGTAATAGAGCGTATCCACGCCCTCAAGCAGGGCGGGAAGGGAAACCGGCCATTCAAGATCGAGCGAGTGACAGGTCACGCCGGGAAGCTGCTGCTTTTCCAGACGTTCGATATGCCGCGCCGCCGCCCCCACGGTGTACCCGCGCGCGCTCAGTTCCGCCACCAGATGCTGGCCGATATACCCACTTGCACCGAGGACTAAAACGGTTTGCGGCACGTCATTCTCCTTATTTAGCTAAAAACGCTTTCCAGTGGCTGACGACGTCGCTGAGCTGCTCGCGGCTGACGTCCAGATGCGTCACCAGACGCACTACCGGCGAGGCGTTGATCAGCACATCACGTTCAAGCATATACGCACCCAGCGCCGCTGCCTGCGCGTCACCCACGCGGACAAACAGCATATTGGTGTCGTGACGCGTTACGTCCGCGCCGATCTCACGCAGTTGTGTTGCCAGCCAGGCGGCGTTGTCATGATCGTCCTGCAAACGCGCGACGTTATTTTTCAGTGCATAAAGCCCGGCGGCGGCCAGAATCCCGGCCTGACGCATTCCGCCGCCGGTCATTTTACGCCAGCGCATCGCACGCTTGATATAGTCGTGATTGCCGACCAGCAAGGAGCCGACAGGCGTGCCGAGACCTTTCGAGAGACAAATAGTGAACGAATCGCAATACTGCGCAATTTCTTTCAGTTCACAGCCGTATTCCACCACGGCGTTGAAAATGCGCGCGCCATCGACGTGCAGCCCCAGCTTGCGCTCGCGGGTGAATTCCCACGCCTGGCGCAGATAATCTCGCGGTAACACTTTACCGTTATGCGTGTTTTCAATGCTCAGCAGTTTGGTGCGAGCAAAATGGATATCATAGGCTTTAATTTTCGCTGCGACTTTATCGAGCGGCAGGGTGCCGTCGGCAGCGGCGTCAATTGGCTGCGGCTGAATACTGCCCAGCACTGCCGCGCCGCCGGCTTCATACAGATAATTATGCGCACCCTGACCGACGATATACTCCTCGCCGCGTTCGCAGTGGCTGAGGAGCGCCACCAGATTCGCCTGGGTGCCCGTGGGTAAAAAGAGGGCGGCGTCCTTTCCGGCAAGATCGGCAGCGTAGCGCTGGAGTTCATTGACGGTAGGATCGTCGCCATAAACATCATCCCCAACCGGGGCGGCCATCATCTCTTCGAGCATGGCACGGCTCGGCCGGGTAACGGTATCACTGCGTAAATCGATCATGACATTTCCTTGTAACTGAGGAGAATGTCGATAGTTTTACCTGAGCCAGTTGGTTTTCGCCAGCTCCATCACTTCATCGCCGCGTCCGTTAATAATGGCGCGCAGCATATAGAGGCTGAAGCCTTTGGCCTGCTCCAGTTTAATCTGCGGCGGCATGGCCAGCTCTTCTTTAGCGACCACCACATCGACCAGTACCGGTCCGTCGATGCTGAACGCTTTCTGAATCGCTTCATCGACATCAGCCGATTTTTCCACGCGGATCCCTGAAATACCGCAGGCTTCGGCGATACGGGCGAAGTTAGTGTCGTGCAGCTCGGTGCCGTCGGTGAGGTAACCGCCCGCTTTCATTTCCATCGCCACAAAGCCGAGAACGCTGTTATTAAAGACGAAAATTTTCACCGGCAGTTTCATCTGCACCACGGAGAGGAAATCGCCCATCAGCATGCTGAAGCCGCCGTCGCCGCACATTGCCACCACCTGGCGACCGGGGTGAGTCGCCTGTGCGCCCAGCGCCTGCGGCATGGCGTTTGCCATCGAGCCGTGGTTAAACGAACCAATCAGGCGGCGTTTGCCGTTCATCTTCAGATAACGCGCGGCCCAGACGGTGGGGGTGCCAACATCGCAGGTGAAGATGGCATCATCGGCAGCGAAATGGCTGATTTGTTGCGCCAGATATTGCGGGTGAATCGCTTTATCGCTGGGTTTGGCAAGGTCATCGAGCCCTTTGCGCGCGTCGCGATAGTGCTCCAGCGCTTTATCGAGGAATCGACGATCGGTTTTCTCTTCCAGTTTCGGCAGCAGGGCGCGAAGCGTCGATTTGATATCACCGACCAGTGCCATATCAACCTTACTGTGCGCGCCAATGCTGGCGGGGTTAATATCAATCTGGATGATTTTGGCATCTGTTGGGTAGAACGGACGATACGGGAATTGTGTGCCGAGGAGGATCAGCGTGTCAGCGTTCATCATGGCGTGGAAGCCTGATGAAAAGCCAATCAGCCCGGTCATGCCCACATCGTAAGGGTTGTCGTACTCGACGTGCTCTTTACCGCGCAGGGCGTGAACAATCGGTGCTTTCAGTTTGGCCGCGAATTCGACCAACTCTTTATGCGCCCCGGCACAGCCGCTGCCGCACAGGAAGGCGATGTTGCTGGAGTAGCGCAGCAGTTGCGCCAGTTTATCAAGTTCTTCTTCGGCGGGCGTCACAACCGGAAGCGGAGCGTGGTACCAGTGGCTGCTGGCGCTTTCCGGCGCGGCCTTCAGCGCCACATCGCCTGGAAGCACAACCACCGATACGCCGCGATTGAGCACGGCTTTGCGCATGGCAATGGCCAGTACCTGAGGAATTTGGTCGGGTGACGAAACCAGTTCGCAGTAGTGGCTACATTCGCGGAACAACTCCTGGGGGTGCGTTTCCTGGAAATAGCCGCTGCCGATTTCGCTCGACGGAATATGAGCGGCTATTGCCAGCACCGGCACGTGGTTGCGGTGGCAATCAAACAAGCCGTTGATTAAATGCAGGTTGCCTGGCCCGCATGACCCCGCGCAGACGGCAAGTTCGCCGGTAAGCTGCGCTTCTGCGCCGGCGGCAAAGGCGGCGACCTCTTCGTGACGTGTGGGCATCCAGTCGATAGTCCCCATTCTGTTGAGACTGTCACTTAGCCCGTTCAGGGAATCCCCGGTTACTCCCCAAATCCGTTTCACTCCCGCTTGTTCAAGTGTTTTAGCAATAAAAGCGGCAACCGTTTGTTTCATGGTTTTCCATCTCCTTAATTGTGATACCGGTTACAAGTTTAGATGAAGATAATGATTATGCTTCCGGCCGCAGCGGCTTCTCCTCACTACAAACGAGGATAAGACGTATAACAGGGAAGAATAAGGAGAAAGTTCAGATGGTTGCGACGGTGCAAGGATCGTTTAATCGGATGTTATCCCATGAGGATTTTGGCAAGCTGTTGTTACGCCTCGCTGTAGGCGGATTGATGCTGTTTCATGGCCTGCATAAGTTGTTTGCGGGCATCGACGGTATTAGCGCAATGCTGGTAGCGAAAGGATTTCCGGGGTTTATTGCTTACGGCGTTTTAGTCGGTGAGGTTGTTGCGCCCGTTTTGATTATCCTCGGCGTTCTGACGCGTCTTTCCGCTTTGGTGCTGGCATTTACCATGGTTGTTGCCTGGCTGATGGTGGCAATGGGGAAAACTTTTGCGCTGGACGCTGTGGGGGCATGGGCGATTGAAAGCATCGTCTATTACTTTATCGGTGGGATGGCGATAGCGTTCTTGGGCGCAGGGAAATACGCCCTGGCAAAAGGGTCTGCCTGGCAGTAAGGCATTGTTGCGAACACTAAAAAAACGGCCACCGTTTCCGATGGCCGTATCTGTTTCTGTACTGCAAGCCAGCCTTACGCCAGGACTAAATCACCCTGCGGATGGCAGGAGCACGCCAGCACGTAGCCGTCGGCGATTTCCTGCTCGCTCAGCGTCATGGTGCTGGTCACGGTGTAATTACCCGATACCACTTTGGTTTTGCAGCAGCCGCACACGCCTGCGCGGCAAGCGGCCTGTACCGGCACGTTGTTGCTTTCCATCGCCTCCAGAAGCGTCGTACCCACCGGGCCGTAAAACGTCTGCGCCGGTTGCAGTTTGGTGAACTTCAGACCGCTGTTAACGGCGTCCGCCACCGGCGCAAAGAATTTCTCTTTAAAGAAACGAGTCACGCCGAGCGCTTTCACCTCTTTCTCCACCATGTCCATGTACGGCGCGGGGCCGCAGGTCATCACGGTGCGGGAAGCGATATCTGGCACGCTTTGCAGCAGTTCGCGGCTCAAACGGCCAGAGACAAAACCGTGAGTGGCGTTGTTCTCTGCAACCAGGGTGACCGGATAGTTGCGCCATTCGTCTGCGAAAATCACATCCTGCGGTGAGCGAATGTTGAAAATCACCTGCACGTCGGCCTGCGGGCGATATTTTGCCAACCAGCGACGCATCGACATAATCGGCGTCACCCCGCAACCGGCTGCCAGCAGCAGGAAACGGTCGTTCGGCTCATTGTCACAGGTAAACTCACCCATCGCCTCAGACAGCCAGATGTAATCGCCGCGTTTAACATCGCGGGTCAACCACTGGGAGCCTGCGCCATCGTCGATACGACGAACGGTCAGCGTAATGTATTCGCTCACGCCCGGCGTCGATGAGAGGGTATACGCGCGCAGGGTATCGGCAGAGTTACGCACGCTCACCAGCGCATGCTGACCTGGGCGATACGGATAGTAGTCATGGCACAGCAGTGACAGCGTCCACACATCCGGTGTTTCCTGGTGGATGTGGTGTACCTGCATCCGCCACGGACATTGAGGGGTTGGCATCGTCATTATTTACTCCTTACGCGCTCAGCAGCTGCTTCATATCTTCTTCAACGGTGGTCACAGAACGCAGACCAAACTTCTCGTTGAGGATTGCCAGCAGGTCCGGCGTGAAGAAGCCCGGTGCGGTTGGGCCAGTAACGATGTTTTTCACGCCCAGAGACAGCAGAGTCAGCAGAATGACGATCGCTTTCTGTTCGAACCAGGAGAGTACCAGCGAGAGCGGCAGGTCATTGACGCCACAGCCCAGTTTTTCCGCCAGCGTCACCGCCAGGATAATGGCGGAGTATGCATCGTTACACTGACCGGCATCCACCAGACGCGGCAGACCTTCGATATCGCCGAAGTCCAGTTTGTTGAAGCGGTATTTCCCGCACGCCAGGGTCAGGATCAGGCAATCGTCCGGCACGCTGGTGGCGAAATCGGTGAAGTAGTTACGTTCGCCGCGCGCGCCATCGCAGCCGCCGACCAGGAAGATGTGACGCAGTTTTTCGCGGCTCACCAGGTCAATCAGGGTATCGGCGGCGCCCAGCAGTGTCTGGCGACCGAAACCAACGGTGATCAGGTGCGGGATTTCGCTGTACGGGAAGCCCGCCATCTGCTGTGCCTGGGCAATAACCGGCCCGAAGTTGTCGCCTTCAAGGTGGCTCACGCCCGGCCAGCCGACGATACTACGGGTCCAGATACGGTCGTCGTATGCGCCAACAGTTGGGTCGATGATGCAGTTAGAGGTCATCACGATAGGACCCGGGAAGCGGGCGAATTCCACCTGCTGGTTTTGCCAGCCGCTACCGTAGTTACCGATCAAATGTTTGAATTTACGCAGTTCCGGATAGCCGTGTGCCGGCAGCATTTCACCGTGGGTATAGACGTTAACGCCGGTGCCTTCGGTTTGTTCCAGCAGATTGTAGAGATCTTTCAGGTCGTGACCGGAAATCAGAATACATTTCCCTTCGGTCGCTTTGACGTTCACCTGAGTCGGCGTCGGGTGACCATATTTGGTGGTTTCACCGGCATCCAGAATGCTCATTACTTTGAAGTTCATCTGGCCGATTTCCATTGAGCACTCCAGCAGAGCGTTCATATCGGAAGGCCAGGTGCCCAGCCACGCCATGATTTTGTGATACTGCGCGTAGATATCGTTGTCGTACTGACCGAGAACGTGCGCGTGCTCCATGTAAGCTGCCGCACCTTTCAGACCGTACAGGCACAACAGACGCAGGCCGAGGATGTTCTCGCCAATCGCAGCTTTGTCTTTGTTCGGGGTAAATTCAGCGGCCTGCTGTTGCAGTGCACCTAAATCATCGCTGACCAGTTGCAGATCGGCCATCGGGTTATTCACGCTTGCGCTGGCATCAACGGCCAGGCATTGGGCTTTTAGTGCATCACGTAGGGCGATGGCTTCACGTGCGTAGCCGACGATGCGGGGAGAATCGAAGTTAACGTTGGTCAGCGTGGAGAAGAAGGCGCGCGGCGCAAAGTTATCAATTGCATGATCGACAATGCCGTATTCACGTGCTTTCACCGCCCATGCGGAGAGGCCTTGCAGAGCGGCAATCAACAGGTCCTGAAGATCGGACGTTTCGGCGGTTTTACCGCACATACCCTGCGAGTACGCGCAGCCGTTTCCTGCCGGAGTACGGATGGTTTGTTCACATTGCACACAAAACATGGTCACACCTTTTAAAGTTATATTTAATATACATGTTTAAGGGTAAGCCTGTGCCATGTGCATGAAAAGCGGTTTTTATCGCTAGTTACAGGGAGGTTGATTTAGCGCAATTTTGGCGGCAGCAAAGGCTACCGCCATGGGGGTATCAGGCGGTGAAGAAGGCCATCAGCAGGGGAACCAGCAGGCTCAACACAAAGCCGTGAACGATCGCGGGCGGCACCATTTCCACGCCGCCGGAGCGCTGAAGAACGGGGAGAGTAAAGTCCATTGACGTCGCACCGCATAAACCCAGTGCCGTAGAGCGGCTACGCTGCACCAGCGCTGGAATGAGCATAATGGCAATGAGTTCGCGTGCCAGATCGTTAAAGAAGGTGGCGCTGCCAATTACCGGGCCAAAAGCATCGGTGGTCATAATGCCGGAAAGGGAGTACCAGCCAAATCCGGACGCCATCGCCAGCCCGGTTTTTAACGGCAGACCGAGAATCAGGGAATTAATCGCTCCACCAATTAAAGAACTCGCCATCACCACCACGGAAATAATCATCCCACGGCGATTGAGGACAATCTGTTTTAGCGTCATGCCGCTATTGCGCAGTTGAATACCCACAAGGAACAAAAGGAAAATAAGCGTATATTCGCTGGCGGCAGTCGCGTGTTGTAAAAATGAAAGGCCACTTAAACCCACGACAAAACCACCGACCACTACAAAACACAGCTTTAATGATTCCAGTGCCATTGCCAGTCGCGAAGGTAATTTTTCCTGCTGATGGTGGTGACGCCAGGGCAGAGACTTTTCGAGCCAGAAAAGTGCTGCAATATTACACAGTAAAATAACCACAATACTGATAGAGGAATAGTAGAAAATAGCCAACAGATTACTGGCCAGATTATCGAGAAAAGCCAGGCTCACGCCCATCAAAAAGAGAATGACGTAAACAATCCAGCTAAGAAGACGATTAATCAGCTGGAGTGTAGGGCGATGGGTGAGGGGGATCAGGTAACCCAGAATCAGGGGTACAAGAATGATCAGCAGTCCCGACAACATGAGCGGCATATTCCTTGCAGTGTGTATTAAGCGGCAATGACACTACCGAAATTGGCTTCAAATATCAAACGTGCCCGGTGGCGCTGCGCTTAACGGGCCTACGGGATGCAGTGATCAAGTAGGTCGGATAAGCGTAGCGCCATCCGGCACAAAAAAGCCCGCACAGCGGGCTTGAGACTGATGACAAACGCTACATTGCCTGATGCGCTGCACTTATCAGACCTACAAAGTTTCTACAATTTATTGAATTTGCAGTATTTTGTAGGCCGGATAAGGCGTTTACGCCGCATCCGGCAAGAACAAGGCGTAAATTAGTCGCGTTTTTCCAGCAGAGTACGGTAGATAAGGCCACCGAGGATACCGCCGATAATCGGCATAACCCAGAACAGCCAGAGCTGTTGCAGTGCCCAGCCGCCCTGGAAGATAGCGACTGCGGTGCTACGCGCCGGGTTAACAGAAGTGTTGGTTACCGGGATGCTGATCAGGTGAATCAGCGTCAGGGCCAGACCGATAGCAATTGGCGCAAAGCCCGCCGGTGCGTGTTTGTCGGTCGCGCCGTGGATAACCAGCAGGAAGCCACAGGTCAGCACGATTTCAATGACGATAGCGGAAAGCATAGAGAAGCCGCCCGGTGAATGTTCGCCGTAGCCGTTAGACGCGAAGCCGCTTGCCGCCGCGTCGAAGCCGGCTTTACCGCTGGCCACCAGGTACAGCACTGCCGCTGCAACGATACCGCCGATAACTTGCGCCACGATATAACCGATAACGTCTTTCGCCGGGAATCGACCGCCCGCCCACAGGCCCAGCGTGACTGCCGGGTTAAAGTGACCGCCTGAGATATGACCGACTGCGAACGCCATGGTCAGCACGGTCAGACCGAATGCCAGCGCCACACCCGCGAAACCGATACCCAGTTCCGGGAATGCCGCAGCCAGAACGGCGCTACCGCAACCACCAAACACCAGCCAGAAAGTACCGAAGAACTCTGCAGCTAATTTTCTAAACATAACCACCTCAATAAAAAGCACGTACAGGATGAGTAAATTCTCTCTGTACATTATTTATCGTCAGAAAGGGGTGACGACACAATTTATACCCACGCATAACCGCTGGCAGAGAAAGTGAACAGAATCACCGCACTGCCAACAGAATTAAGCCGAGTATAGAAGTCGTTATTTTAAAAACGTTATCATCCCTTCACCAGTTAAATTTGTACGTTAAATTTGATGTAAGGCAATGTGATGTTATTCCTTAAACAATCTGCGTAGTTGAATAGAGTGTAGTGCATTTTTTTAAGAATATTCATTGGTGGCATTATCTGTTTGCTATCCCATTTTTGTGCTAGCCAAAAGCATCGTCGCGTCGTGACCGGGCAGTCCGGAACCGTATCAATGCCGCACTCTCTGAACGGCTTGACGCAACTTGAATGTTTTTGCGTATATACTGCCGATAACAGAAGGAAAAGGCGGTAACGAAACGGAGGGGACATGCTTCTTGAACGCGTAGAAATTGTCGGTTTTCGTGGCATTAATCGATTGTCATTAATGCTGGAGCAAAACAACGTCCTGATTGGCGAAAACGCCTGGGGCAAGTCGAGCCTGCTGGACGCGTTAACCCTGCTGTTATCTCCTCGTGATGAGCTCTATCACTTTGTGCGCAATGATTTTTGGTTTCCGCCGGGGGATGTGAAGGGCCGTGAACATCATCTGCATATTATTCTGACCTTCCGAGAGTCTGAGCCGGGGCGTTATCGTGGGCGACGCTATCGCCCGCTGGCTGATTGCTGGTCGCGTGGTGAAGATGGTTATCATCGTCTGTTTTATCGTCTGGAAGGTGAGCTGGGCGCGGATGACAGCGTCATGACCCTGCGCAGTTTTATCGACAGCAACGGGCACGCGCTGGAACTGGACGATATCGATGCGATGGCGCGCCATTTGATTCGCCTGATGCCTGTGCTCCGCCTGCGCGACGCGCGCTTTATGCGCCGCATTCGCAACGGCACTGTGCCCAATACGCCAGACGTCGAAGTGACCGCGCAACAGCTTGATTTTCTCTCCCGCGAACTGGTGTCCAGCCCGCAAAATTTGAGCGATGCACAGATTCGCCAGGGGCTGTCGGCGATGGTGCAACTGCTGGAACATTATTTTTCTGAACAAGGCTCGGATGAAGCGCGCAACCGCCTGATGCGTCAGCGCTCTCACGATGAACAGCGCAGTTGGCGTTATCTTGACATCATCAACCGAATGATTGATAAACCTGGCGCACGCAGCCACCGGATGATCCTTCTCGCGCTCTTTTCTACGTTATTGCAGGCAAAAGGCACCGTGCGCCTCGATAAAGACGCGCGTCCGTTGCTGTTAATTGAAGACCCGGAAACGCGACTACACCCGATCATGCTGTCGGTGGCGTGGAATTTACTCAATCTGCTGCCGCTTCAGCGCGTGACCACCACCAATTCTGGCGAGCTGTTATCGTTGACGCCGATGGAGCATGTTTGCCGCCTGGTGCGTGAATCCTCCCGCGTGGCGGCGTGGCGTTTAGGACCGGGCGGCATGAACCCCGACGACAGCCGCCGCATTTCGTTCCACATTCGCTTTAATCGCGCGTCGTCGTTGTTTGCGCGCTGTTGGCTGCTGGTGGAGGGCGAAACCGAAACCTGGGTCATTAACGAACTGGCGCGCCAGTGTGGTCATCACTTTGATGCCGAAGGCGTTAAAGTCATCGAATTTGCCCAGTCAGGCCTGAAGCCGTTGATTAAATTTGCCCGGCGAATGGGAATTGAGTGGCACGTGCTGGTGGATGGCGATGAGGCCGGTAAGAAATACGCCGCGACCGTGCGCGGCCTGCTCAACAATGATAGGGAACAGGAGCGTCACTACCTGACGACGCTCCCGGCGCTGGATATGGAACACTTTATGTACCGTCAGGGCTTCTCTGATGTCTATCATCGGGTGGCGCAGTTGCCGGAGAATATTCCCATGAACATGCGCCGGGTGATAACGAAAGCGATTCATCGCTCCTCAAAACCTGACCTGGCCATTGAGGTGGCGATGGAGGCAGGGCGGCGCGGCGTGGATGCCGTGCCGACGCTGCTGCGTAAAATGTTCTCGCGGGTTATCTGGCTGGCGCGCGGGAAAGCCGACTAAATATTGAAGCGCTGCTGGATCTGGCTGGTGATGCTGTCCAGCAGTGCGTAACGGCGGCGATATTCCGCGCGTTTTTTACTGGCGATATCCGCTTCGTCTTTACGGGCGACGCAGAGCGGTAAATGGTAATAACCGCGCTCATCGTTCACGCCGCCGACCGCTTCCCAGAAATTGTCATAATCCGCGTGGATTTTTTTCCCTTTATCGCGATAACGCAGGCTGCGGTAGATATGCGCCTGGTTGCTGACCGCGAGAATTTGCTCCATCTGCCAGCGCTGCGCAAAGCTGCACACCGCTTCCATCACCACGCGTTTCGGGAACAGGCCGTGACAGGCTTTGGTCGCCTGATGAATATCCTGCTGTGACTGCTCGGTTTTCCCGCCCTGTAAGCCACCAATAAATAGCGTGCGTTTGCCTTCATATTCGCAAATGGTGAAAGTGATTTCCGCCAGCATTTCATTGCGCGCGTTGCGCAGCAAAATGGTGCTTTCTCCCTCTTTATCCAGCGAGATAACGGACGCAAAATGGAGGGTATAGATTTCGCCTTCTTTGCCTTCGATTTCAGCCAGTGGGATGCCCGCGTGGGCGAAGTAGCGCTGTAACTCATCCGTGGTCAGCGCCTGGCGCAGCGTGCGGTAGTGGTAGCGCAGTGCATCCAGCAACTGTTGGCGATCAAGATTGACGGCCAGATAAGGGCGGTGCAGGCGAACGGGAAGACGTGGCTGAATTAACAGCAGACGTTCGAGGTCCGGCCATTTCGCCATTTCTGCCATCCATTGGCGGGATAAACGCGGCATCCACAGCGAACGCAGCATAAACTTTCTACGAAAGCTGCGCTGATGCCAGAACTTACCGGGGCGCCACAGCCCGCTCCATAAGCAGAAAAACAGGCCAACGCTGGAAGTGGGGAGTGTCGGGTAGTGGGAGTTTTCAGTGGTTTGCAACATATCAGCAATCCGCGTAATGGATGATGCGTTGATTTCACCACTGGCAAACTTAACCAATTCTCAATAACTCTGTTACCCTGTTCACCTTTACTTATTTGTTTAGTAACGGTTGATGTTGATGCTCTCACTCTGGCTGAAACAACGAAAAATATCAGGATAGGTATGCGTATTAAGGGAAAAATAAAAAAACGATATGTGCTGCTTGCGGTGGTGGTCATCGCGGGGCTGGTTGCCGTCTGGCGCACGCTGAATGCGCCGCTGCCGCAGTATCAAACGCTGATTGTTCGTCCGGGCGAACTGGAACAAAGCGTGCTGGCGACCGGTAAGCTTGATGCGTTGCGTAAAGTTGACGTCGGCGCGCAGGTCAGCGGGCAGTTGAAAACGCTCTCTGTTGAGATTGGCGATAAAGTTAAAAAAGGGCAGTTGCTGGGGGTCATTGACCCGGAGCAGGCCGAAAACCAGATTAAAGAAGTTGAAGCGACGCTGATGGAACTGCGCGCACAACGTGCTCAAGCGGATGCCGAACGTAAGCTGGCGCAGGTGACGCTGTCTCGTCAACAGCAGCTGGCGAAAACGCAGGCCATTTCGCGCCAGGATCTCGACACCGCGACGACCGAGTTGGCAGTGAAACAGGCGCAAATCGGCACGATTGATGCGCAAATCAAGCGGAATCAGGCCTCGCTTGATACAGCAAAAACCAACCTCGACTATACGCGGATCGTCGCGCCAATGGCCGGAGAGGTCACGCAAATTACGACGCTGCAAGGGCAGACGGTAATTGCGGCGCAGCAAGCGCCAAACATTCTGACGCTGGCGGATCTCAGCACCATGCTGGTGAAAGCACAGGTATCTGAAGCCGATGTGATTAACCTGAAACCTGGGCAGAAAGCCTGGTTCACCGTTCTCGGCGATCCGCTGACGCGCTACGAAGGCACGTTGAAAGATATCCTGCCGACGCCGGAAAAAGTTAATGATGCCATTTTCTATCATGCGCGTTTTGAAGTGCCTAACCCACAGGGCGTATTGCGTCTGGAGATGACCGCTCAGGTCCATATCCAGCTCACCGGCGTGAAGAACGTGCTGACCATTCCGCTCAGTGCGCTGGGCGATAGCGTGGGCGATAACCGCTATACCGTGCGCCTGCTGCGTAACGGTGAGGTCAAACCGCGCGAAGTCTCCATAGGTTCGCGCAACGACACGGAAGTGGAAATTGTGAAAGGCCTGGAGGCGGGCGACGAAGTGATTATTGGCGAGGGCAAAGCGGGAGCCGCGAAATGACGGCACTGCTGCAGCTCAAGGATATTCGCCGTAGTTATCCTTCCGGTGACGGAAATATCGATGTCCTGAAAGGCATTACGCTGGACATCAACGCCGGTGAGATGGTGGCGATTGTCGGCGCATCCGGCTCCGGGAAATCCACGCTGATGAATATCATTGGCTGCCTCGATAAACCGACCAGTGGCACCTACCGCGTGGCGGGCGTTGACGTCGCCACGCTCGATAGCGATGCGCTGGCGCAACTGCGGCGGGAACACTTTGGGTTTATCTTCCAGCGTTATCATTTGCTCTCGCATTTGACGGCGGTGCAAAACGTGGAAGTACCTGCAGTGTATGCGGGTATGGAGCGCAAAGCCCGCCTGCTGCGCGCGGCGGAGCTGCTCAAGCGCCTCGGTCTGGAAGAGCGCGTGGATTACGCTCCTTCACAGCTTTCTGGCGGTCAGCAGCAACGTGTGAGTATTGCGCGTGCGTTGATGAACGGCGGGCAGGTGATCCTTGCGGATGAACCGACCGGGGCGCTGGATAGCCGCTCCGGCGAAGAGGTGATGGCGATTCTGCACCAGCTCAAAGAGCAGGGGCACACGATTATTATCGTTACCCACGATCCGCAGGTGGCCGCGCAGGCCGAGCGGGTGATCGAAATTCATGACGGTGAGATTTTGCGTAATCCACCGGCAAAGGCGGCGACGGGCGAAGCGCGACGCCTGACTGGCGAGCATGTCTCCGGATGGCGGCAATTCAGCAACAGTTTCCGCGAAGCGTTGTCGATGGCGTGGCGCGCGCTGGCGGCCAATAAAATGCGCACGCTGTTAACCATGCTCGGCATTATTATCGGTATTGCCTCGGTGGTGTCGATTGTGGTGGTGGGCGATGCGGCAAAACAGATGGTACTGGCGGATATCCGTTCCATTGGTACCAACACGATTGATGTGTATCCCGGTAAAGACTTTGGCGACGACGACCCGCAGTATCAGCAATCGCTGAGATATGACGACCTGCTGGCAATTGAAAAACAGTCGTGGGTGAGCTCTGCCACGCCCGCGGTCTCGAAAAATCTGCGGTTGCGCGCGGGCAATATTGATGTTGCTGCCAGCGTGCAGGGCATTGGCCAGCAGTACTTTAATGTTTACGGCATGACCTTCAGCGAGGGCAACACCTTTAACGCGATTCAGGCCGCTGAGCGTGCGCAGGTGGTGGTGCTCGATAACAACACTCGCCGCCAGCTTTTCCCGAATAAAACCAGTGTAGTGGGTGAAATTATTCTGGTCGGGAATATGCCTGCCACGGTCATTGGGGTGGCGGATGAGAAACAGTCGATGTTTGGCAGCAGCACGATTTTGCGCGTCTGGCTGCCTTACTCAACGATGGCGGGGCGCGTAATGGGGCAGTCGTGGCTCAATTCGATCACGGTCCGCGTGAAAGAGGGCTACGACAGCAGTTTTGCCGAGCAACAGCTCACGCGTCTGCTTAATCTTCGCCATGGGAAAAAAGATTTCTTCGTCTGGAATATGGACAGCGTCTTGAAAACGGCGGAACGCACCACACATACATTACAGCTGTTTCTGACATTGGTGGCAGTCATCTCACTGGTGGTAGGTGGTATAGGCGTGATGAATATCATGCTGGTGTCGGTGACTGAACGAACGCGCGAAATCGGCATTCGTATGGCGGTGGGCGCGCGGGCCAGCAATGTGCTGCAACAATTTTTGATTGAAGCGGTTTTAGTGTGTCTGGTAGGCGGTGCGCTAGGAGTGACGCTATCCTTAATGATAGCGCTGGCGCTGCAACTGGTTTTACCGGGCTGGGAAATCGGTTTCTCGCCCGTCGCGTTGCTTACGGCGTTTATCTGCTCGACACTCACTGGCGTACTGTTTGGCTGGTTACCCGCTCGTAATGCGGCCAGGCTTGACCCGGTGGATGCGCTGGCGCGAGAGTAAAAGAAAAATGCCAGTCGAAGGGACTGGCATTTTGACGGCGGGATGTACACAATGAAGCATGAAGGCTATGCGGCAGTTTCTGCCTCGACGACGGGAATAATCACGCTGGCGTGGTTACCCTTCGGGCCTTCATGAACATCAAACTGGACCGATTGCCCGGCTTTTAGCGTTCTGTAACCATCCATCTGAATGGTGGAGTAATGGGCGAATATGTCATCGCCACCGCCTTCCGGGCAGATAAAACCAAACCCTTTGGCATTGTTGAACCACTTAACAGTACCCATTTCCATACTTCGACATCCTTCGTAACGCTTATATGTAGATGGAATGAACCGGTGGTGGAGTCAGGAGCTGTTTAAAACCTCGCCAACTCTCGCCACTACAATTTAGAGTTTTCGCGCCAAGCGTCAAGGGTTTGAAGGGTGAGATGGACGGAAAATGAATCAAAATTTGAAGCAGTTAACGCTATTGACGGGAATGTGACAGAGTTCGCTAATGACAGCTATAGGTGATAGTTATCTATGATCTACAGTAGATTTAGTACCTGTATAAACAGAGGTCAGCGACTGCGCACTTGCCACCGAAGATGATGACTGACAATGAGTAAGAGCAGAGACTGGCTGGATTTTGACCAGCTAACGGAAGACAAACTCCAGGATGGGCTAAAACCCCCATCGATGTATAAAGTGATTTTAGTCAATGATGATTACACGCCAATGGAGTTTGTTATTGACGTGTTACAAAAATTCTTTTCTTATGATGTAGAACGTGCCACACAACTCATGCTCACCGTTCACTATCAGGGTAAAGCTATTTGTGGTGTTTTTACTGCCGAGGTGGCAGAAACCAAAGTAGCCATGGTGAACAAATACGCGAGGGAGAACGAGCATCCATTGTTGTGTACGCTGGAAAAAGCCTGAAATCAGGCATGAAAATTGGGGGAGGTGCCTATGCTCAATCAAGAACTGGAACTCAGTTTAAACATGGCTTTCGCCAGAGCGCGCGAGCACCGTCATGAGTTTATGACCGTCGAGCACTTGCTGCTGGCACTGCTTAGCAACCCATCGGCCCGTGAAGCGCTGGAAGCGTGTTCTGTAGACCTTGTCGCGCTGCGTCAGGAACTCGAAGCCTTCATCGAACAAACCACGCCGGTTCTGCCGGTCAGTGAAGAAGAGCGCGACACACAGCCGACGCTCAGCTTCCAGCGTGTCCTGCAACGTGCGGTCTTCCACGTCCAGTCTTCTGGTCGTAGCGAAGTGACCGGCGCAAATGTTCTGGTCGCCATTTTCAGCGAGCAGGAGTCGCAAGCTGCGTATCTTCTGCGTAAACATGAAGTGAGCCGCCTCGATGTGGTCAACTTTATCTCTCACGGTACGCGTAAAGACGAACCGAGCCAGTCTTCCGATTCCGGAAGCCAGGCCCCGAACAATGAAGAGCAAGCAGGCGGGGAGGAACGTATGGAAAACTTCACCACCAACCTTAACCAGCTTGCTCGCGTTGGCGGTATTGACCCGCTGATTGGTCGCGACAAAGAGCTGGAGCGCGCCATTCAGGTGCTCTGCCGTCGTCGCAAAAACAACCCGCTGCTGGTGGGCGAATCCGGCGTCGGTAAAACCGCTATTGCCGAAGGTCTGGCATGGCGCATTGTGCGCGGTGACGTGCCGGAAATCATGGCCGACTGCACCATCTACTCACTTGATATCGGCTCGCTGCTGGCGGGGACCAAATATCGCGGTGACTTTGAGAAACGCTTTAAAGCGTTGCTCAAGCAGCTTGAGCAGGATAACAACAGCATTCTGTTCATCGACGAGATCCACACTATTATCGGTGCGGGTGCAGCGTCGGGTGGCCAGGTGGATGCCGCTAACCTGATTAAACCGCTGCTCTCCAGCGGTAAAATTCGGGTAATGGGCTCAACCACTTACCAGGAATTCAGCAATATCTTTGAGAAAGATCGTGCCCTGGCGCGCCGTTTCCAGAAAATCGACATTACTGAACCTTCTGTCGAAGAAACCGTGCAGATAATCAACGGCCTGAAACCGAAGTATGAAGCTCACCATGACGTGCGCTACACCGCGAAAGCGGTACGTGCGGCGGTTGAGCTGGCGGTGAAATACATCAATGATCGTCATCTGCCGGATAAAGCGATTGACGTGATTGATGAAGCGGGTGCGCGTGCGCGTCTGATGCCCGTTAGCAAGCGTAAGAAAACGATCAACGTGGCGGACATTGAATCCGTGGTCGCGCGTATTGCGCGTATCCCGGAGAAAAGTGTCTCCCAGAGCGATCGCGATACGCTGAAAACGCTGGGTAATCGCCTGAAAATGCTGGTATTTGGTCAGGATAAAGCCATCGATGCGTTAACCGAGGCGATCAAAATGAGCCGTGCCGGTCTCGGTCACGATCATCGCCCGGTCGGTTCATTCCTGTTCGCCGGTCCAACCGGGGTCGGGAAAACCGAGGTGACGGTCCAGCTGGCAAAAGCGATGGGCATTGAACTGCTGCGCTTTGATATGTCTGAATATATGGAACGTCATACGGTGAGCCGCCTGATCGGTGCGCCTCCGGGATACGTAGGTTTTGATCAGGGCGGTCTGCTCACCGATGCGGTTATCAAACATCCGCACGCGGTACTGCTGCTTGATGAAATCGAGAAAGCGCACCCGGACGTCTTTAACCTGCTGTTGCAGGTCATGGACAACGGCACGCTGACCGATAACAACGGCCGCAAAGCCGACTTCCGCAACGTGGTGCTGGTGATGACCACCAACGCCGGGGTGCGTGAAACCGAGCGTAAATCCATCGGCCTGATCCAGCAGGATAACAGCACCGATGCGATGGAAGAGATCAAAAAGATCTTTACGCCGGAATTCCGCAACCGTCTGGACAACATTATCTGGTTCGATCACCTCTCTACCGAGGTCATCCATCAGGTTGTCGATAAGTTTATCGTCGAGCTACAGGTGCAGTTGGATCAGAAAGGCGTTTCGCTGGAAGTCACTCAGGAAGCCCGCAACTGGCTGGCGGAGAAAGGCTACGACCGCGCAATGGGCGCACGTCCAATGTCCCGCGTGATTCAGGATAACCTGAAAAAACCGCTGGCAAACGAGCTGCTGTTTGGTTCGCTGGTGGATGGTGGCCAGGTGACGGTGGCGCTGGACAAAGAGAAAAATGAGCTGACCTACGGGTTCCAGAGTGCGCAAAAGCACAAACCGGAAGCGGCGCATTGATTCTCTGAATTTAGTCATTTTAAACCGGGCGAGAGCCCGGTTTATTTATTTTTATAAAATAGAAAAGGCCGGGGATTTCCCCGGCCTTTCAGCATCTGGTTGCCACGAAGGGCTCAGGAACGATCAGCGACTACGGAAGACAATGCGGCCTTTGCTCAGGTCGTACGGGGTCAACTCAACAGTCACTTTGTCGCCCGTCAGAATGCGGATGTAGTTTTTGCGCATTTTACCGGAGATGTGCGCAGTTACCACGTGACCGTTTTCAAGTTCTACGCGGAACATAGTGTTAGGTAACGTATCGAGTACGGTACCCTGCATTTCAATATTGTCTTCTTTGGCCATCTAGTCCTCGGGGTATCACTACCATAGTTTTTAACCGGCAAGATAATGCCGAACTTCATCAAGTAAGTAAAGATTTTGCGAATGAATCGCCGAAAGTCGTTTTTGCGCATTACCCCAATGCCACGCGAAAAGAGCGTGCGAGGGACGCAGATCGGGTTGGATACTGCGGGAGATCTGACTCGAATGATTCCCAAACGGCGGCGGGGCAAAAGGCAGAAGCGACTCTCAGCGGACAATTATATCATCCCGACAAAAATTGTGCTGAAAACATTTACACTTCCGGTGAAAAGAGTGTCCGGGGTACCCAGAAATGTTCTGGCAGGCGATGCATGCGTAATATATCAAGTTGTTCAAGGTAGTCGCGTCGCGCTATTTCTACCGCGCCCAATGAGGCGGTATGACTATTCAGCACCTGGCAGTCGATAAGTTTTCCGCCGCTTTGCTTAAACGTATCGCAAAAGACTAACAGCGCCGTTTTTGAGGCGTTTTCCGCGCGGCTGAACATGGATTCCCCACAAAAGAGGGCACCCAGCGAAACACCGTACATGCCGCCAACCAGCTCGTTACCTTTCCACACTTCAATAGAGTGCGCATGACCCAGTTCGTGCAGACGATGATAGGCCTGCACGATGCCGGGGGTAATCCAGGTGCCTTCGTTGCGGTCTTGCGCGCAACCTTCAATCACCTGGCCAAACGCATAATTCAGCGTGATGAGATAGGGTGAACGGCTGTGAAAACGCTTCATGCTGCGGCTGATGTGAAAGGTATCTGGCCACAGCACCGCGCGGGGATCGGGCGACCACCATAAGATTGGGTCACCCGGTGAGAACCACGGGAAAATGCCGCGCTGATAGGCCATCAGCAGGCGAGCGGGGCTCAAATCGCCCCCTAAGGCCAGTAAACCATTCGGCTCGCGAAGTGCCCCTTCCGGGGAAGGAAACGCTATCGAGTGACGTGAGAGCTGAACAAGGCGCATGTTTCTACTACCTCAAAATACCGATCGCTCAATAATAGCCTACAAACGCTGCTTGAACTGGTAATAACGCCCCTGTTGCGACAGCAATTCTGCGTGAGTACCTTGCTCAATGATTTGCCCGTTGTCCATCACCACGATGCGATTAAAACGCGCCAGCCCACGCAGGCGATGCGTCACCATCAGCACGGTTTTATCACGCATTAACTCTGCCAGTAAATCAAGGATCTGGCTCTCTGTCGTGGCATCCAGCCCTTCGGTGGGTTCATCCAGCAGCATCAGCGGCGCATCGTGCAGTAATGCGCGGGCGATTGCCAGACGACGCAGCTCACCACCGGACAGCTGGCGTCCGCCTTCGCCCAGCCAGCTGTTGAGACCGCTATCTTCCAGCAGTTTGCTAAGGCCCGTCTGTTCCAGAACGCCACTCAGTTCGGCATCGCTGGCGTCAGGACGTGCCAGCAGAAGGTTATCGCGCAGTGTGGCGCTAAAAAGATGCACACGCTGCGGCACGACGCTCATGGTGCGGCGCAGTGTCGATTCGTCCAGATTGCCGAGCGGTTGCTCATTAAGCAAAATCGCCCCTTGCTGCGGATCCCATGCGCGCGTAATCAACTGAAGCAACGTCGATTTACCACAACCTGTACGCCCCAGAATGGCAATATGTTCACCTGCGTTGATCTGCAGGGAGATATCGCTCAGCGCTGACTGCGCCTGCTCCGGATAGCGGAAAGTCACTTTCTCAAAGCGTAGCGCAACCTGGGTTGGTACAGCGGCTTTTGTATGTGGGAACGTCACTTCAGGTTTTTGCTCGATAATCTGCGTCAGACGCAGCGCTGAAGCAATCACCTGACCAAGATGCTGGAACGCGCCGGTAACCGGGGCCAGCGCTTCAAACGCGGCCAGCGCACAGAAGACAAACAGCGCAATCAGCGCGCCAGGCTGCGAGTTGCCGCCTACGCCACCGGCGGCCAGCCAAAGCATGGCGATGACAGCTAAGCCGCCAATCAGCAGCATCAGCGCTTGCGACAGAGCCGTCAGCTCCGACTGGCGACGCTGTGCGTCATGCCAGTTTACTTCTGTCTGTTCCATCTGTTCGCGGTATCGCGTACTGGCGTTAAAAATCGTCAGCTCAGCCTGACCCTGTAACCAACTGGTCAACTGCTGGCGATAGCGCCCACGCAGGTGCGTTAATTGCTCGCCGGTGGGTTTGCCGGCGCGATAGAACAGCGGCGGCAGCAAAAAGAGCGTCAGCAGCATAATACTGCCGAGGGTCAGTGCCAGCGTGCCATCCAGGAAACTCAGCCCGAAGGTCACGACCAGAATAACCACCAGCGCGCCGACTAACGGCGAAATCACGCGCAGGTAAAGATGGTCCAGCGTATCAACATCAGCCACCATACGGTTAAGCAGTTCGCCCTGACGAAAACGTGCCAGCCCGGCAGGGGAGAGGGGAAGCAATTTGCTGAAGGTGAAGACGCGCAGGTGCTGCAACACGCGGAAGGTGGCGTCGTGACTGACCAGACGCTCGAAATAGCGTCCGGCGGTACGGATAATCGCTGAACCGCGTACGCCTGCCGCCGGCAGCATGTAGTTAAAGCTGTAGACGCCCGCCACGCCGACGACGGCGGAGGCCGATAAGAACCAGCCAGAAAGCGTGAGCAAGCCAATGCTCGCCAGCAGGGTGACAATCGCCAGCACCACGCCAAGCGTCAGCAGCCATTTATGGCGTTTATACAGCGCCAGGTAGGGGAGTAACGCGCGCATTTAGATTTCCTCCTGACGGTTGGCGAGCAGATGCGCAAACGGTCCTTGCGCCCCGGCAAGTTGCTGATAGCTGCCTTGCTCAACAATCTGACCGTTATCCATCACCCAGATAGCATCCCAGTCGGTAATTTCTTCCAGTTGGTGCGTTACCATCAACGTAGTTTGCTGCGTAGAGGCGAGCGTCAGCGCCTGCATGACACGCTGCTCACTGTGCGCGTCAAGGCTGGCGGTGGGCTCATCGAGCAACAATAACCGACAGGGCATCAGCAACGCGCGTGCAACGGCAACACGCTGCGCCTGGCCGACGGAGAGACGTGCGGCCTGATCGCCTACCACGGTGTCAAGGCCCTGCGGAAGCTGCGGTAAGAACTCGCTGACCCAGGCGTTATCCAGCGCGGCCTGTAACTGTTGCTCGCTGGCGTGAGGATTGGCCAGCAGAACGTTTTCGCGCAGCGTGGCGGCCGGGAGCTGCGGGTTTTGCCCGACCCAACTCATCATGCGCCGCCAGCTTTCGGGATGGAGCTGACTCAGTTCCACACCATTAACCTGTAAAGAACCGGTATAAGGCAGAAACCCTGCCAGCGTGTTCAGCAATGAGCTCTTTCCGGAGCCGCTTTGCCCCACCATCACCACGCGCTGCCCGGCCTCCAGACTAAAGTTCAGTGGCCCGGCAAGGGTTTTCCCTTCTGGTGAGGTAATGAACAGATCCGTTGCGGTTAGGGTCACAGGCTCTTTATCATTGATTTCTCGCTCACCTTGTTCGGGATGCGCCAGCGGCGTTTCCATAAAGGTTTTTAAACTGTCGGCTGCGCCAACGGCCTGCGCTTTGGCATGATAGAAGGTGCCTAAGTCGCGCAATGGCTGGAAAAACTCGGGCGCGAGGATTAATGCGAGGAAGCCTGACGAGAGCGTGACTGCCATCCCATAGCTGCCAAAATTGAGTTCGCCGAGATAAGAGAAGCCAAAATAGACCGCAACCAGGGCAATCGAGAGCGAGGTAAAGAACTCCAGCACGCCGGAAGAGAGAAACGCCATGCGTAATACTTCCATCGTGCGCTGACGGAAATCCTGTGAGGCTTCGCGGATATTTTCGGTTTCAGCTTCCCCGCGACCAAAGATACGCAGTGTTTCCATCCCACGCAGACGGTCAAGGAAATGGCCGCTCAGGCGAGCCAGCGCCTGGAAGTTGCGACGGTTAGCATCCGCCGCGCCCATACCGACCAGCGCCATAAACAGCGGGATCAACGGAGCGGTGAACAGCAGAATCAGCGCGGCCGCCCAGTTCGATGGGAAGATTGCGACCACAATCAGCAGCGGTACACATACGGCCAGCGCCATTTGCGGCAGATAACGTGCATAGTAGTCGTGCATGTCGTCGATCTGCTCAAGAATCAACGTCGCCCAACTGCCCGCAGGCTTGCCCTGTATCCATGCCGGGCCTGCCTGTTGCAGGCGATCAAGCACCTGCTTACGGATTTCGAAGCGAATATGCTGCCCCGCGTGGAACCCCACGCGTTCGCGCAGCCACACCACCCAGGCGCGCAGAATAAAGACCAGCACCAGCAGCACAAAAGGCAGCAGCAGCGCCTCGCGCGGAATATTTTCCATAATCATGTGGTGCAGAATGCGGGCCAGAAGCCAGGCTTGCGCGATAATTAATGCGCCGCTGACAAAGCCCAGCAAACGGGAAATTATCAACCAGCGACGGGAGATCAAACTTTGCTGTTTTAACCAGCGGGTGAGTTCTTGTTGGCGGCTTTTATTCATTGCGTGCTTCGCAGGTGCTTGTAATGAGAATTTTTAGGCACGGCAATGTTACATCGCGGCAAAAATAAAGGCGACCGATAGTCGCCTTATTTACCTTTGTTACTGACTTGTAAAGATTATTTACATGCGTCAGCCAAACCGTCGAGATAACGCTCTGCATCCAGCGCCGCCATACAGCCAGTGCCCGCAGAGGTAATCGCCTGGCGGTAGATGTGGTCCATGACATCGCCTGCGGCGAAAACGCCAGGGATGCTGGTTTGGGTGGCGTTACCATGAATACCCGATTGTACTTTGATGTAGCCGTTTTCCAGTTCCAGCTGACCTTCAAAGATAGCCGTATTCGGGCTGTGGCCGATGGCGACAAACAGACCGGCAACGTCCAGCGTTTCAATGTTGTCGCTGTTTTGCGTATCGCGCAGACGCAGGCCGCTCACACCCATCTGATCGCCCGTCACTTCTTCCAGCGTACGGTGGGTGTGCAGCACGATGTTACCGCTTTCCACTTTATCCATCAGACGCTTGATCAGGATTTTTTCCGCGCGGAAGCTGTCACGACGGTGAATCAGATGCACTTCAGCAGCGATGTTAGAGAGATACAATGCTTCTTCAACCGCGGTGTTACCCCCGCCGATGACCGCAACTTTCTGGTTGCGATAGAAGAAACCGTCGCAGGTCGCGCAGGCGGAAACGCCGCGGCCTTTGAACGCGTCTTCAGAAGGCAGCCCCAGATAGCGAGCAGATGCACCCGTGGCAATGATCAACGCATCGCAGGTGTATTCGCCGCTGTCGCCAATCAGGCGGAACGGACGATTTTGTAAATCCACGCTGGTGATGTGATCGAACAGAATTTCGGTTTCGAATTTCGTCGCATGCTCGTGCATACGTTCCATCAGCAGCGGCCCGGTCAGGTCGTTTGGATCGCCAGGCCAGTTTTCCACTTCTGTGGTGGTGGTCAGCTGACCGCCTTTTTCCATGCCGGTAATCAATACCGGATGCAGGTTTGCGCGTGCGGCGTAGACCGCTGCGGTGTATCCCGCAGGTCCTGAACCAAGGATAAGCAGCTTACTGTGTTTGGCCGTGCCCATGAGATCCCCATAATTGTTGGCAGACATTGGGCAGGATTGTAGGGAATTTGTTGACGTAAAAAAAGGGCAGAGCGATTTTGTTAACGATATGTGCAATAGCAAGAACCGATGAATTGATGGTTTTTGCTACAGGAAATATAACTATTCCTACTGTCAGTCGCCCAATTATAAGACGATTTGCTATCAATTTTGCCCCACTGATAATGAATATCCGGCATGTTGTACTAAAAAACGATGTTTTGCTTTGACAATCCCCTGTGCTTTTGCGAAAACATTCAAGGAAGAAGAAAAGCAGTGTTGGCAGTGTTACGAATTTTAATGCACTGAAACACCATTTTTACCCGGTTCGCTGAAATCTACTTATGGTGTGGACAGACATCATACGTGATGTCAGCGGTGCTTTGCGGCGCCGGGCTTCTCATACACGTACCCCTGGGTTATGCGCTGTCAATGAATAGATTGCGCATGGACAACGGGTTCAGGCTCTGAACAGTGAAGTGCACAGGGTCAAGACAGGAGTAGGGAAGGAATACAGAGAGACAATAATAATGGTAGATAGTAAAAAGCGCCCCGGCAAAGATCTCGACCGCATCGATCGTAATATTTTGAACGAATTGCAAAAAGATGGGCGTATTTCCAACGTCGAGCTTTCAAAACGAGTAGGGCTTTCTCCGACGCCGTGCCTTGAGCGTGTGCGCCGACTGGAACGTCAGGGCTTCATTCAGGGCTATACTGCACTGTTGAACCCGCATTATCTGGACGCTTCACTGCTGGTTTTTGTTGAGATTACTCTGAATCGCGGTGCGCCGGATGTGTTTGAACAATTTAACGCCGCTGTACAAAAACTTGAAGAAATTCAAGAGTGTCATCTGGTTTCCGGTGATTTCGACTACCTGTTGAAAACCCGCGTACCGGATATGTCGGCATACCGTAAACTCCTGGGCGAAACCCTGCTGCGCCTGCCTGGCGTGAACGACACCCGTACCTATGTTGTTATGGAAGAAGTTAAGCAGAGTAATCGTCTGGTAATTAAGACTCGCTAATACGGAACAGGTGCAAAATCAGCTCAGTTTGATTACACTCCTGTTAATCCATACAGCAACAGTGCCGGGGAGACCCGGCGCTGTTGTCCGTTTTAGCATTTGGCACCTGGAGAGCCTTTCTTGAGCCAGGAATATACAGAAGACAAAGAAGTCAAACTGACAAAACTGAGCAGTGGACGCCGACTCCTTGAGGCGTTACTCCTCTTATGTTCCCTTTTTGCCATCTGGTTGATGGCGGCACTACTGAGCTTCAATCCTTCCGATCCCAGTTGGTCGCAAACAGCCTGGCATGAACCTATCCATAACTTGTGCGGCGCATCGGGCGCATGGCTTGCTGATACGCTGTTCTTTATTTTTGGCGTAATGGCTTACACCATCCCGGTGATTATCGTCGGCGGTTGCTGGTTTGCCTGGCGACACCGCGCCAGCGATGAATACATCGATTACTTCGCGGTCTCGTTACGCCTGATTGGCGTGCTGGCGATGATCCTTACCGCCTGCGGCCTGGCCGCGATTAACGCCGATGATATCTGGTACTTTGCCTCCGGCGGCGTGATTGGTAGCCTGCTCAGCACTGCGCTGCAACCGATGCTGCACAGCAGCGGCGGCACCATTGCGCTGTTATGTATCTGGGCAGCGGGCTTAACGCTGTTCACCGGCTGGTCCTGGGTCAGCATTGCCGAGAAAATCGGTAGCTGGATCCTCAATATTCTCACCTTCGCCAGTAATCGTACGCGCCGGGATGACACCTGGGTGGACGAAGAAGAGTACGAAGATGACGAAGAGTACGAAGATGATGAACCCGTTGCGAAACGTGAGTCTCGTCGGGCGCGTATTCTTCGTGGCGCGCTGGCGCGCCGTCAGCGTATCGCTGAAAAATTCTCTAACCCGATGGGGCGCAAGACCGATGCGGCGCTTTTCTCGGGTAAACGCATGGATGACCCGGAAGAGGCGGTGCAGTATAGCGCGCGTGGTGTCCAGGCCGATCCTGATGATGTGTTGTTCTCTGGCTCTACCGCATTGCGCCCGGATGCCGATGATGTGTTGTTCTCTGGCTCAAGTGCAGTGCGCAGCGAAAGCGATGAATACGATCCGCTGCTGAACGGTCATTCCGTGAACGAACCCATTGCCGCCGCTGCCGCCGCTGCCGCTGCTACAACGGCGACACAGGCCTGGGCGGCCCCGGCTGACCCTGTGACGACAGCTCCGAGCGCAGTCGATGGCGCAGCGCAGCCTGCCGTTGAATGGCAAACGGTCTCTGCTGCAAATCCGGTGGAACCATCAATCGCGCCTGCGCCAGAAGGTTGGCCGCCTGCGCAATCTCAGCAGTATCAGGATGACCCGCTGTTGCAGGGCTATCAACAACCTCAGCCGTTTGTGCAGGAACCGGTTTATCAGCAACCTGAGCCGGTGTACGAACAGCCGCAGCAATACGTTCCAGAGCCGGTCTATCAACAGCCGCAGCCGTACGCGCCAGAGCCTGTCTACCAACAACCTCAGCCGCAGACGTCAGAACCTGTCTACGAACAGCCGCAGCCGTATACATCGGAGCCGGTTTATCAACAGCCGCAGGTTGAGCCTGCTGCGCCTGAACCGGTTGTAGAAGAAGAGCCGAAGCCACATCAGCGTCCTCCGCTTTACTATTTCGAAGAAGTGGAAGAAAAACGTGCACGCGAGCGTGAGCAACTGGCTGCCTGGTATCAACCGATTCCAGAGCCGCTGGCCCCAGTTGAGCAGCATATTGCGCCAGCCGTTGCGCCAGCGATAGACCCGACGCCTGCCGTCGCGCCTGTTGCCGCCAGCGTGCGTGAGGCTTCCTCCACCGTTGCAGCCGCCGCCACGGCAGCCGCTGCCGCACCGCTCTTCAGCCCGGTTGATGGTCCGCGCCCACAGGTGAAAGAGGGCATAGGTCCGAAACTGCCGCGCCCTAACCGCGTACGTGTGCCTACCCGCCGTGAGCTGGCATCTTTCGGAATCAAACTACCGTCACAACGAATGGCAGAAGAACGTGCCCGTGGCATGGAGCGCGATCAGCACGATGTTGATATCGACAACCTGACTGATGATGAAGCCGATGCGCTGCATCAGGATGCTTTAGCGCGTCAGTTTGCGGCAACGCAGCAGCAGCGTTACGGCAGTAATACAGATATTGATAGCGCAGAAGACGATGCAGATGATGCCGCCGAAGCGGAACTGGCACGCCAGTTTGCCGCCAGCCAGCAGTCGCGTTATGCCAGTGAACAGCCGGAAGGCGCGCATCCATTCTCGCTGGATGACTTCGATTTTTCGCCAACTAAAGCGCTGGTTGATGACACTCCGAAAGCCCCGCTGTTTACGCCGAGCGTGACACAGCAGGAGCAGCCGCAGGTGCAACAACCGCAGCAGTCAACGTACCAGCCCCAGGTGCAACAACCGCAGCAGTCAACGTTCCAGCTGCAGGTGCAACAGCCGCAGCAGTCAACGTACCAGCCGCAGGTGCAACAGCCGCAGCAGTCAACGTACCAGCCGCAGGTGCAACAGCCGCAGCAGTCAACGTACCAGCCGCAGGTGCAACAGCCGCAGCAGTCAACGTACCAGCCGCAGATGCAACAGCCGCAGCAGTCAACGTACCAGCCGCAGGTGCAACAGCCGCAGCGGTCAACGTATCAGCCGCAGCAGCCAGTCGCGCCACAGCCGCAGGAAAGTCTGATTCATCCGTTATTAATGCGTAACGGTGACGATCGTCCGGCGCTTAAGCCGACCACACCGCTGCCGTCATTAGATTTGCTGACCCCGCCGCCAACGGAAGTTGAGCCGGTGGATACCTTCGCGCTGGAACAAATGGCGCGTCTGGTTGAAGCACGTCTGGCCGATTTCCGTATCAAAGCGGATGTCGTGAACTACTCTCCAGGCCCGGTCATCACTCGCTTCGAGCTGAACCTGGCACCGGGTGTGAAAGCGGCACGTATCTCTAACCTGTCGCGTGACCTGGCTCGTTCACTCTCCACCGTCGCTGTGCGCGTGGTGGAAGTCATTCCAGGTAAACCGTACGTTGGCCTGGAATTGCCAAATAAAAAACGTCAGACCGTCTATCTGCGCGAAGTGCTCGACTGTGCACGTTTCCGCGATAATCCGTCGCCACTCTCTGTGGTGCTGGGTAAAGACATCGCCGGTGAACCGGTGGTAGCGGATCTGGCGAAAATGCCGCACCTTCTGGTCGCCGGTACCACCGGTTCTGGTAAGTCGGTCGGCGTGAACGCGATGATCCTCAGCATGCTTTACAAAGCGCAGCCTGAAGATGTGCGTTTCATCATGATCGACCCGAAAATGCTGGAGCTTTCCGTTTATGAAGGTATTCCGCATCTGTTAACGGAAGTGGTTACCGACATGAAAGACGCGGCCAACGCCCTGCGCTGGAGCGTTAACGAGATGGAACGTCGCTATAAGCTGATGTCGGCATTGGGCGTGCGAAATCTTGCAGGCTACAACGAGAAAATTGCCGAAGCGAAACGCATGGGGCGTCCGATTCCGGACCCATACTGGAAGCCGGGCGACAGCATGGATGCCACGCATCCGGTGCTGGAAAAACTGCCGTACATCGTGGTGCTGGTGGATGAATTTGCTGACCTGATGATGACGGTCGGTAAAAAAGTGGAAGAATTGATCGCTCGTCTGGCACAGAAAGCGCGTGCCGCGGGTATCCACCTGGTGCTGGCGACCCAGCGTCCGTCAGTTGACGTTATCACTGGCCTGATTAAAGCGAATATTCCGACGCGTATCGCGTTCACCGTGTCGAGCAAAATCGACTCCCGCACCATCCTTGATCAGGGCGGCGCAGAATCGCTGCTGGGGATGGGTGACATGCTCTACTCCGGGCCTAACTCCAGCACGCCGGTGCGTGTTCATGGCGCGTTTGTGCGCGATGAAGAAGTTCACGCCGTGGTGCAGGACTGGAAAGCGCGTGGTCGCCCGCAGTATATCGACGGCATCACCTCCGACAGCGAAAGTGAAGGCGGCGGTGGCGGCTTAGACGGTGGCGAAGAGCTGGACCCGTTATTCGATCAGGCAGTGAACTTTGTGACCCAAAAACGCAAAGCCTCGATCTCTGGCGTACAGCGCCAGTTCCGCATCGGTTATAACCGTGCGGCGCGCATCATCGAACAGATGGAAGCGCAAGGTATCGTGAGCGAGCAAGGGCACAACGGTAACCGCGAAGTGCTTGCGCCACCGCCGTTCGAGTGATCGTAAAACCAGGTAAATAAGTCAAAATTCAGTATTTTCTTCTGTCGCCTCGCCGGGCTTAGGCCTAAAGTGAGCGACAGAAGACTCCCGTCGGGAGCATGATGCGATTAAGGATTAACGATGAAAAAGGCAGCAATCACGTGTGCATTACTTTCCAGCTTTGTTGTCAGTAGCGTCTGGGCAGATGCTGCCAGCGACCTGAAAAGCCGTCTTGATAAAGTAAGCAGCTTCCACGCGAGCTTCACCCAGAAAGTGACTGACGGTAGTGGCAATGCGGTACAGGATGGTCAGGGCGATCTGTGGGTAAAACGCCCGAATCTGTTTAACTGGCACATGACTCAGCCGGATGAAAGCATTCTGGTGTCTGATGGTAAAACCCTGTGGTTCTACAACCCGTTTGTGGAGCAGGTCACCGCCACGCGTCTGAGCGATGCAACGGGGAATACGCCGTTTATGCTGATCGCCCGTAACCAGTCCAGCGACTGGGCGCAGTACAACATCAAACAGAGCGGCGATGACTTTATGCTGACGCCGAAAGGCAGTAACGGCAACCTGAAGCAGTTCACCATTAACGTTGGCCGCGATGGTACCATCCATCAGTTCAGCGCCATTGAACAGGACGACCAGCGCAGCAGCTATCAGCTGAAATCGCAGCAAAATGGCGGGGTGGATGCGTCTAAGTTTACCTTTACGCCGCCAGCCGGGGTGACGGTGGACGATCAACGTAAGTAGAGGTAAGTCGTGAGCAACATGTCGCTCGACTTTTCAGATAATACCTTTCAACCTCTGGCCGCCCGTATGCGGCCAGAAAATTTAGCGCAGTACATCGGCCAGCAGCATCTGCTGGCGGCCGGGAAACCGCTGCCGCGCGCTATTGAAGCCGGGCATTTGCACTCGATGATCCTGTGGGGGCCGCCAGGCACCGGTAAAACGACCCTTGCGGAAGTGATTGCCCGCTACGCCAGCGCGGATGTCGAACGCATCTCTGCGGTGACGTCTGGGGTGAAAGAGATCCGCGAAGCCATTGAACGCGCCCGGCAAAATCGCAATGCCGGACGTCGCACCATTTTGTTTGTCGATGAAGTCCACCGTTTCAATAAAAGCCAGCAGGATGCCTTTCTGCCGCACATTGAAGACGGCACTATTACTTTTATCGGCGCGACAACCGAAAACCCCTCGTTTGAACTGAACTCGGCGCTGCTCTCCAGGGCGCGCGTCTATTTGCTGAAATCGCTCACTACTGAGGATATTGAGCAGGTTCTGGCTCAGGCGATGGAAGACAAAACGCGCGGCTACGGCGGACAGGATATTGTGTTGCCGGAGGATACCCGCCGGGCGATTGCCGAACTGGTGAACGGCGATGCGCGTCGTGCCCTGAATACACTGGAAATGATGGCCGATATGGCCGAAGTGGATGATTCCGGCAAGCGCACGCTTAAACCTGAACTGTTAACGGAAATCGCCGGTGAGCGCAGCGCGCGCTTTGATAACAAAGGCGATCGTTTCTACGATTTGATTTCCGCGCTGCATAAATCGGTGCGCGGTAGCGCGCCGGATGCCGCGCTTTACTGGTACGCACGCATCATCTCCGCCGGTGGTGACCCGCTGTACGTCGCGCGTCGTTGCCTGGCAATTGCCTCAGAAGATGTTGGCAACGCTGACCCGCGCGCGATGCAGGTCGCCATTTCCGCATGGGATTGTTTCACCCGCATTGGCCCGGCGGAAGGTGAACGGGCAATTGCCCAGGCGATTGTGTATCTCGCCTGTGCGCCAAAAAGTAATGCCGTTTATACCGCTTTCAAAGCCGCAATGGCCGATGCGCGTGAACGCCCGGACTACGACGTGCCAGTTCACCTGCGCAATGCGCCGACCAAACTGATGAAAGAGATGGGCTACGGGCAGGAGTATCGCTATGCCCATGATGAGCCAAATGCCTATGCTGCCGGTGAAGAGTACTTCCCACAGGAAATGGCACAAACGCGCTATTATCGTCCAACTAACCGTGGCCTTGAAGGCAAGATTGGCGAAAAGCTCGCCTGGCTCGCTGAACAGGATCAAAATAGCCGCACAAAACGCTACCGCTAGCGCAGGCGTTGCGGTAATGTTGGCAATGTATCTTTGCAACCGCAGGCTGCGGTTGCATTCCCTTTTTTAATTCGATAAGCACAGGATAAGCATGCTCGATCCCAATCTGCTGCGTACCGAGCCAGACGCAGTCGCAGAAAAACTGGCACGCCGGGGCTTTAAGCTGGATGTAGATAAACTTCGCGCTCTTGAAGAGCGTCGTAAAGTGCTGCAGGTAGAAACCGAAAACCTGCAGGCAGAGCGCAACTCGCGATCGAAATCCATTGGCCAGGCGAAAGCGCGCGGGGAAGATATCGAGCCATTACGCCTGGAAGTGAACAAACTCGGTGAGCAGCTTGATGCCGCGAAATCTGAGCTGGATGTGCTGCTGGCAGAAATCCGCGATATCGCACTGACTATCCCGAACATTCCGCACGACGATGTGCCGGTCGGTAAAGACGAAAACGACAACGTTGAAGTCAGCCGCTGGGGTACACCGCGTGAGTTCGATTTCGACGTCCGCGACCACGTGACGCTGGGCGAAATGCACAGCGGCCTCGATTTCGCTGCGGCAGTGAAACTGACCGGTTCCCGCTTTGTGGTGATGAAAGGCCAGATCGCGCGCATGCACCGCGCACTGTCTCAGTTCATGCTGGATCTGCACACTGAACAGCATGGCTATAGCGAGAACTATGTGCCGTATCTGGTTAACCAGGACACGCTGTACGGTACGGGTCAACTGCCGAAATTTGCCGGTGACCTGTTCCATACGCGTCCGCTGGAAGAAGAAGCCGACAGCAGCAACTATGCATTGATCCCAACGGCTGAAGTGCCGCTGACCAACCTGGTGCGCGATGAAATTATCGACGAAGACGACCTGCCGATCAAAATGACCGCGCATACGCCGTGCTTCCGCTCTGAAGCCGGTTCTTACGGTCGTGATACCCGTGGTCTGATCCGTATGCACCAGTTCGACAAAGTTGAGATGGTGCAGATTGTTCGCCCGGAAGACTCTATGGCTGCGCTGGAAGAAATGACCGGTCATGCAGAGAAAGTGCTGCAGCTGCTGGGTCTGCCATACCGCAAAATTATTCTGTGCACAGGGGATATGGGCTTCGGTGCCTGCAAAACCTATGACCTGGAAGTGTGGGTTCCGGCGCAGAATACCTACCGCGAGATCTCTTCCTGCTCTAACGTCTGGGATTTCCAGGCGCGCCGTATGCAGGCTCGTTGCCGTAGCAAGTCTGATAAGAAAACCCGTCTGGTGCACACCCTGAACGGCTCCGGCCTGGCAGTAGGTCGTACGCTGGTAGCGGTGCTGGAAAACTACCAGCAGGCCGATGGTCGTATTGAGGTGCCGGAAGTTCTGCGCCCGTACATGAATGGCCTCGAATATATCGGTTAATTCACCTTTCTTATGTAAAAAGCGCCTGCGGGCGCTTTTTTTATGCCCATCATTGATACTGAGCAATACCTTAACCATTCAAAAGAGAAATACTCCCTTCGAAGTAACCCGCAGCATATAAAACTAAAAATTAAAAATTTCGCTATATATACATCTATATAGCGATGGTGTTTTCAATGTGAGCAACGAAGTGAGTATCCATGAAAATTAAGACCCCCGATGCCATTCTGGCAGCCGAGGTCAGCCGTCGCGGTTTGATGAAAACCTCGGCAATTGGCGGCCTGGCGATGGCCAGCAGTGCCTTCACGCTCCCGTTTAGCCGTATGGTAAGCGCTGCTGATGCGTTAGCCCCGGCAACTGCCGCTGAGCGTCTCACCTGGAGCGCGTGTACCGTAAACTGTGGTAGCCGTTGCCCGCTACGCATGCACGTTGTGGATGGTGAGATCAAATATGTCGAAACCGACAACACCGGTGATGATAACTACGACGGCTTACATCAGGTTCGCGCCTGTCTGCGCGGGCGTTCTATGCGCCGCCGCGTCTACAACCCGGATCGCCTGAAATACCCGATGAAACGCGTAGGCAAACGCGGCGAAGGGAAATTTGAGCGCATCAGCTGGGAGGAGGCGTTCGATACCATCGCCACCAACATGCAGCGCCTGATCAAAGAGTACGGTAACGAATCTATCTATCTCAATTATGGTACGGGTACGCTTGGCGGCACCATGACGCGCTCATGGCCGCCGGGAAACACCCTGGTTGCCCGCCTGATGAACTGCTGTGGCGGTTATCTGAACCATTACGGTGACTACTCGTCCGCACAGATTGCAGAAGGTCTTAACTACACTTACGGCGGTTGGGCCGACGGCAACAGCCCGTCTGATATCGAAAACAGCCAGTTGGTCGTGCTGTTTGGTAATAACCCTGGCGAAACGCGTATGAGCGGTGGCGGGGTAACGTACTATCTTGAACAGGCACGTCAGAAATCGAATGCGCGCATGATCATCGTCGATCCGCGCTATACCGACACCGGCGCCGGGCGCGAAGATGAATGGATTCCCATTCGTCCGGGTACCGACGGGGCGCTGGTTTCTGCACTGGCGTGGGTGATGATCAATGAGAACCTGGTCGATCAGCCGTTCCTCGATAAATACTGTGTCGGTTACGACGAGAAAACGCTGCCCGCGGGCGCGCCAGCCAATGGGCACTATAAAGCGTACATTCTGGGCCAGGGCAACGACGGTGTGGCCAAAACGCCGGAGTGGGCGTCTGCTATCACCGGTATTCCGGTGGACCGCATTGTGAAGCTGGCGCGTGAAATTGCAACCGCTAAACCAGCGTTTATTTCTCAGGGCTGGGGACCGCAGCGTCATGCCAACGGTGAAATCGCCACCCGTGCGATCTCTATGCTCTCTATCCTGACCGGTAACGTCGGGATTCACGGTGGTAACAGCGGCGCGCGTGAAGGATCTTACTCTTTGCCGTTCGTGCGCATGCCGACGCTGGAAAACCCGATTCAGACCAGCATCTCCATGTTTATGTGGACCGATGCCATCGAACGTGGCCCGGAAATGACCGCGCTGCGCGACGGTGTGCGTGGGAAAGAGAAACTCGATGTGCCGATCAAAATGATCTGGAACTATGCGGGTAACTGCATTATCAACCAGCACTCGGAAATCAACCGTACCCACGAAATCCTACAGGATGACAAGAAGTGCGAGCTGATTGTGGTGATCGACTGCCATATGACCTCGTCTGCGAAATACGCCGATATCATCCTGCCGGACTGCACCGCATCTGAACAGATGGACTTCGCGCTGGATGCGTCCTGCGGCAACATGTCGTACGTCATCTTTGCTGACCAGGCGATTAAACCGCGCTTCGAGTGCAAAACCATCTATGACATGACCACAGAACTTGCCAAACGGATGGGTGTGGAGCAGCAGTTCACCGAAGGCCGCAGTCAGGAAGAGTGGATGCGCCATCTGTATGAACAGTCACGCAAAGCAATTCCTGAGCTGCCGGACTTCGACACCTTCCGTAAGCAGGGGATCTTCAAACAGCGCGATCCGCAAGGACATCACGTTGCGTATAAAGCCTTCCGTGAAGATCCTCAGGCCAACCCGCTGACCACACCTTCGGGCAAAATCGAAATTTACTCTCAGGAACTGGCGAAAATTGCCGCAACCTGGGAACTGGCGGAAGGCGATGTTATCGATCCGCTGCCAATCTACACGCCGGGATTTGAAAACTATAACGATCCGCTGACCGAGAAATTCCCGTTGCAGCTGACCGGTTTCCACTATAAATCCCGCGTCCACTCAACCTATGGCAACGTTGAAGTGCTGAAAGCGGCCTGCCGTCAGGAAATGTGGATCAACCCGCTGGATGCGAAACAACGCGGTATCGCCAATGGCGATCGTGTGCGCATCTTTAACGACCGTGGCGAAGTGCATATCGAGGCGAAAGTCACGCCGCGTATGATGCCGGGCGTTGTCGCACTGGGCGAAGGGGCATGGTATGACCCGGATGCTAAAGGTGTGGATCAGGCGGGCTGTATCAACGTTCTGACGACGCAGCGTCCATCGCCGCTGGCGAAGGGCAACCCGTCACACACAAATCTCGTTCAGGTTGAAAGGGTGTAAGGAGTAATCGATGACAACCCAATACGGTTTTTATATTGATTCGAGTCGTTGCACCGGCTGCAAAACCTGCGAGCTGGCGTGTAAAGACTACAAAGATTTAGGCCCGGACGTCAGCTTCCGTCGTATTTACGAATACGCGGGCGGCGACTGGCAGGAAGACAACGGCGTCTGGCATCAGAATGTCTTTGCTTACTATCTCTCTATTTCGTGCAACCACTGCGAAGATCCGGCCTGTACCAAGGTTTGCCCGAGCGGCGCGATGCACAAACGCGAAGATGGTTTTGTGGTCGTCGATGAAGATGTCTGCATCGGCTGCCGCTACTGCCATATGGCTTGCCCGTACGGTGCGCCGCAGTACAACGCAGCGAAAGGGCACATGACGAAATGTGATGGCTGCCACGACCGCGTGGCAGACGGTAAAAAGCCAATCTGTGTGGAATCCTGTCCGCTGCGCGCGCTCGATTTCGGCCCGATTGACGAACTGCGCAAAAAACACGGTAACCTTGCCGCCGTTGCGCCGCTGCCGTCTGCGCATTTCACCAAACCGAGCATCGTCATTAAGCCGAATGCCAACAGTCGCCCAACCGGCGACACCACGGGCTACTTAGCCAATCCGAAGGAGGTGTGAGATGGGAAGTGGATGGCATGAATGGCCGCTGATGATCTTTACGGTCTTTGGTCAATGTGTGGTGGGGGCGTTTATCGTACTGGCATTGGCGCTGTTAAAGGGCGACTTACGTACTGACGCACAGCAACGCGTGGTGACCGGGATGTTTGCGCTGTGGGTGCTGATGGGTATTGCGTTTATTGCCTCGACGCTTCACCTGGGTTCCCCAATGCGCGCATTCAACTCGCTGAACCGCGTGGGGTCATCGGCGCTGAGTAATGAAATTGCCAGCGGCGCAATCTTCTTTGCGGTCGGCGGCCTTGGCTGGCTGCTGGCGATGATGAAAAAACTGTCGCCAGCGCTGCGTGGGCTGTGGCTGATTGTCACCGCAGTGCTGGGCGTAGTATTCGTCTGGATGATGGTGCGTGTGTACAACAGCATTGATACCGTGCCGACCTGGTACAGTGTCTGGACGCCGATGAGCTTCTTCCTGACGCTGTTCATTGGCGGCCCGCTGCTGGGCTATCTGCTGCTGCGTGCGGCCGATGTCACCGGTTGGGCGATGCGTCTGCTGCCTGCCGTTAGCATCGTTGCGCTGGTGGTGAGCGTGGTGGTTGCGCTGATGCAGGGCGCTGAACTGGCGACGATTCACAGCTCTATTCAGCAGGCGTCAGCACTGGTGCCGGATTATGGTTCGTTGATGGCCTGGCGCGTGGTGCTGATTGCCCTTGCGCTGGTGTGCTGGGTTGCGCCGCAGCTGCGAGGCTATCAGCCCGCGCTGCCGCTACTGAGCATCGCCGTGGTGCTGGTTATTGCGGGTGAGCTGATTGGTCGCGGTGTCTTCTATGGCCTGCATATGACCGTTGGCATGGCGATTGCCAGCTAAGTTATTGCGGGTATGAAAAAAGCCAGGGCATCGCGCCCTGGCTTTTTAATGCTTTTTATCATGAAATTTTTCGACCAATCGTTCCGGCACGTTCCGGTAATAAACGAATAAAAACAATGAAATGATTGGTGGCGTGAATTTATTTCCGCTTCGTTGGATAAGAAACATCAATCGTCGCCCTATATTCCCCGCAGCCCCCGTCAGACGGGCGATTGACTTTAATCATGGCCGTGGCATGATGCGCTCGAAATCTGATCATCCTCACGGTTTTTACCCATGAACACCTATACTCGCCCGGTGCAGCTGTTGCTCTGTGGCTTACTTTTGTTGACTCTGGCGATCGCGGTATTAAATACGCTCGTCCCGCTTTGGCTCGCCCATGAAAACTTGCCAACCTGGCAGGTCGGGATGGTCGGATCCTCCTATTTCACCGGTAACCTGGTGGGAACACTGCTGACCGGACGCCTGATCAAGCGTATGGGGTTTAACCGTAGCTACTACATTGCCTCCGCGATTTTTGCCGTGGGCTGCGTAGGCTTGGGGGTGATGGTCGGGTTCTGGAGCTGGATGTTCTGGCGCTTTGTTGCGGGCGTGGGCTGCGCAATGATTTGGGTGGTCGTGGAAAGCGCGTTGATGTGCAGTGGCACATCGCGTAACCGTGGGCGTCTGCTGGCGGCCTATATGATGGTGTACTACGTCGGTACCGTGCTGGGTCAAATCATGGTCAGCAAACTGCCAACCGATCTGCTGACCGTGTTACCGGTGATGACGGGACTGGTACTGGCCGCCATTTTACCGATGCTGTTTACGCGTATTAACAATCAGCAAGATGAAACACATGTTTCGACCCGCGTGTGGTCGATGTTCACGCTGCGTCAGGCACGCCTTGGCGTTAACGGCTGCATTATCTCCGGGATTGTGCTGGGCTCACTTTACGGTCTGATGCCACTCTATCTGAACCACCAGGGCGTCAGTGATTCCGGTATCGGTTTCTGGATGGCGGTGATGGTCAGCGCGGGCATTGTGGGGCAGTGGCCGGTTGGCCGCCTGGCGGATCGCTATGGCCGTCTGTTAGTACTGCGTGTTCAGGTCTTCGTGGTGATCCTTGGTTGCCTTGCAATGCTGAGCAATGCAGCAATGGCGCCGGCGTTATTTGTTCTCGGTGCCTCCGGCTTTACGCTTTACCCGGTGGCGATGGCCTGGGCCTGCGAAAAAGTGGAACATCATCAACTGGTATCGATGAACCAGGCGCTGCTGCTGAGCTATACCATCGGTAGCCTGCTCGGCCCGACGCTGACGGCAATGCTGATGCAGAATTATTCCGATAACCTATTGTTCGTGATGATTGCCTGCGTCTCGTTTGTCTATTTGCTTATGCTGCTGCGTAAAGCCGGGCATCATCCGACGCCCGTGGCGCATGCCTGATCCGCACTCAAAGTGAAAGCCCGATAATTCAAATATTATCGGGCGTTACGATTATTTCGCCTGCGCCAGAATATTCCCTTCCCAGCCTTTCTGTGCATAGTCATTAAGACCGCTGATGGTTTTCACCGGCTGACCCGCACTGAAGTTGATTTGTTTTAAATCCACCCACACCTGTGAGGCGGCAAAGGTCGATTTAAAGTGATATTCCTGATGCGAGAGGTCAGATATCGTTGTCCAGTACGTGCCAATACCTTTGTTGTTTTCCGGTTTCTTACTGTATTTCGCGTACATATCTATGACTTTTTGCTCGCTACTTTCTGCCGGAATACCGATCGGGTAGGCCACGTTATTGATGACCGACAGGACAAATCCCTGAGCCTGGTTCTTGTTTTCCGGTTTTGGAAGATTTTGCAAGTTCCAGCTGGCGCGTACCAGACGCTGGTCTGCGTCAAGCCCGGTTGGAATAGCGTCGCGTTTCGCGTGGCTGAAGCGCGCGAGATTCGCTAACTGTTTATCGTAAGACGGTGGGTTAGTCATGACGCGGTAATTTTTATCGTGGTAGATATTCACTTTGCCATTATCAATTTCAATGATGGCCGAGTCGCCGCTCTTATCCTCGATCGCGATATGTTTAGTATCCGTCGCGTAATCCACCGGCAGTTTAGCCGCAGCCAGACGCACGTTATGGCGAATTCCTTCGACGGCATCGTTAACCGTCGCATAGTTATCAAGGATATAGCTTAACCACGCCCGGCTTTCCAGCACTGGCTTTTCCTGATTATCCTGCTGTACCTGCGAGCCATTCATATAAAACAGCGTATGCCCCGCCAGGCCGGCTTCATTCATACCATCCATTGGAAAGACACCATCGGCATAAACTACGACGCTGCCATAACGTGTGGTCCAGTGCGCCGCTTTAGCGCTGTCTCCGCCATTATGGGCGATGCCTTTTGGGGTGATTACCAGTGACGGATCGACAGGGCCAAAGAAATCCAGGTTGCGGGCGGTGACCATATAGCCCGGAAACATGTTCATAAATGCGCGGGTACAGGCATCGGCGCTGACACTTACCCCCGCAGTGAGTACCAGACCCAATGCGACGGCGGAGATTTTTTGATTCTTCATTTTTCTTCCTCAGTTAAGTTCACCCGTCTATGTTAGGGTTAATATGCCCAGCACGATAAATCACTTAACGGGGGAATATCCCCCGTAAATGGATAAGAAACCTATGGAGCCGATTAATTTTTCTCTGGCGCAAATTGAAGCGTTTGCCTGCGTTTGTGAGTGTGGAACCCTGACACAGGCGGCGAAAAAACTAAAGAAGGACAGGACGACGGTAAGTCAGCTTATTGATTATCTTGAAATAGATTTAGGTTATGTCCTGTTTGATCGCACTAAGCGTCCGCTTGAACTGACCGATTCCGGCAAACGCCTGTATCGCCAGGCACGATTGTTTTTGCATGAAGCTCAGGCTTTTTCGCAGGTTGCTAAGCAACTGCCCGATCAGCTCAAGACACAACTGACGCTGTGCTATGACCCTTTCACGCCGCGTGATTTTTTACTCAGACTGGCAAGCACTCTCGCGCAGCAACATATTTCACTGGATCTGCTGATGTGTGAACGCCAACAGGCGGAGCGTTGGCTGGATGAAGGGAAGGCGGACATCGGTATATATCAGGCTCTGAATCGTTCGGTTAACGATCATCTTAAATGGCGAGCGGTGGGGGCTATTTCGCTGTCTGTCTGGGCGCGAAAGGGCTTTTTCCCGGTCTCGCCGGTATCGATGTTACACCTCGCCGCCAGCCCGCAACTGGTGCCGTTCTGCATGTTGCAGCAGGCGCTGGCGCAGCGTATTCAAATTGCCGACCGTATCATTCGCGTTAATGAAATCACGTTGCTGCAAAAACGGTTGTCCGCCGGAGACGGCTGGGCTTTTTTACCGCGCCATTTTGGCGTAGAAGGGTGGGAAAATGTTGAACGTCAGGAGACCGAGGCGGGCGATAAGGGGTTAACGCATCCGATGGTTGCGCTGTGGAAGCCTGGGCAGATACAACCTAATCAACTGGAGCAGGTTTGGGATGCGATTGATATGACGTGGAGAGAGGATGCGTGACTCCTGATGCGGAGTCACGCTAAGGGTTTTAGTACATCACCTTATGACCATACTGTTCCAGAATGCCTTTTACGCGTTCCATGGTCTCTTTTTTCGGCGGATGGACGCCATCCAGTTTGTATTCTTCGCCCATCGCCACCCATTTATGTTTACCCAGTTCATGATACGGCAGCAGTTCGATTTTCTCGACGTTGCCCATATCGCGGGTAAATTCGCCCAGACGGTGCGCGGAATCGTCATCGTCTGACCAGCCCGGAACCACCACGTAGCGGATCCAGACGTTGATCTCTTTTTTCGACAGATACTGTGCAAATTCCAGCGTGCGATGGTTGGAGACGCCAACCAGATTCTGGTGAATTTCATCGTTCATCTGTTTGAGATCGAGCATCACCAGATCGGTGACTTCCAGCAGTTCATCGATGACCGGATCGTAGCGACGCACAAAACCATTGGTATCGAGGCAGGTGTGGATGCCTTCTTTCTTACAGGCGCGGAACCAGTCACGCACGAACTCTGCCTGAAGAATGGCTTCGCCGCCGGATGCGGTCACACCGCCGCCGGACGCGTTCATAAAGTGGCGATAGGTCACCACCTCTTTCATCAGTTCTTCAACAGTCACCTCTTTACCGCCGTGTGTATCCCACGTATCACGATTATGGCAATAGAGGCAGCGCATCAGGCAGCCCTGGAAAAAGGTGATAAAACGGATACCTGGGCCATCAACGGTGCCACAGGATTCAAAGGAGTGAATGCGACCAGTTACAGACATTGCAGTGTTATCTCCAGTTTTTCCCCGCGTCCGGCAGGGGCGACGATCATGACTTCAGGCCGTCTTGAGTTTATTTTGCACGTTAATTTCATTATAGAGATTAACCCGCAAAATAGGCTCGGAGAGAGTAGGGCACTTATAAGAAAGGCCCCACTTACGCGGAGCCTTTATTGTACGCTTTTTAAATCGCGATTTCAGTCAAATCCATTACATGGACTGAGTGAAGGTACGAGTAATAACGTCCTGCTGCTGTTCTTTAGTCAGGGAGTTAAAACGTACTGCGTAGCCAGATACGCGGATGGTCAGCTGCGGATATTTTTCCGGGTTTTCCATCGCGTCGAGCAGCATTTCGCGGTTCATAACGTTAACGTTCAGGTGCTGACCACCTTCGATAGACGCTTCGTGGTGGAAGTAACCATCCATCAGGCCTGCCAGGTTGGTTTTACGAACGTCGTCGTCTTTACCCAGTGCGTTCGGAACGATAGAGAAGGTGTAAGAGATACCATCTTTAGCGTAAGCAAACGGCAGTTTTGCAACGGAGGTCAGAGAGGCAACAGCACCTTTCTGGTCACGGCCGTGCATTGGGTTAGCACCTGGTCCGAACGGAGCGCCTGCGCGACGACCGTCTGGGGTGTTACCGGTTTTCTTACCATACACAACGTTAGAAGTGATGGTCAGAACAGACTGAGTCGGGATAGCGTTACGATAAGTAGTCAGTTTCTGAATTTTCTTCATGAAACGTTCTACCAGGTCAACAGCCATGTCATCGACGCGAGCATCGTTGTTACCAAACTGCGGGTATTCGCCTTCGATTTCGAAGTCGATAGCCAGACCGTCTTCGTCACGAATCGGTTTAACTTTCGCATATTTGATTGCAGACAGGGAGTCAGCCGCTACGGACAGACCCGCGATACCGCAAGCCATGGTACGGATAACGTCACGGTCGTGCAGCGCCATCAGAGAAGCTTCGTAGCTGTATTTGTCATGCATGTAGTGGATGACGTTCAGTGCGGTGACGTACTGTTTAGCCAGCCAATCCATGAAGTGATCCATACGGTCGATAACTTCGTCGTAGTTCAGCACATCGCCTTTGATCGGTTCAGATTTCGGACCAACCTGCATTTTCAGTTTTTCATCAACGCCGCCGTTGATTGCGTACAGCATGGTTTTCGCCAGGTTAGCACGCGCACCGAAGAACTGCATTTGTTTACCAACGATCATCGGGCTTACGCAGCAAGCGATAGCATAGTCATCGTTGTTGAAGTCTGGACGCATCAGATCATCGTTCTCATACTGCAGAGAAGAGGTATCGATGGACACTTTCGCAGCGTATTTTTTGAACGCCAGCGGCAGTTTTTCAGACCACAGGATAGTGATGTTCGGTTCCGGAGACGGGCCCATGGTGTACAGGGTGTTCAGGAAACGGAAGCTGTTTTTGGTAACCAGAGTACGGCCATCAACGCCCATACCACCGACGGATTCAGTTGCCCAAATCGGGTCACCGGAGAACAGTTCATCATATTCAGGAGTACGCAGGAAGCGAACCATACGCAGTTTCATGACCAGGTGGTCAATCATTTCCTGAGCTTCTTGTTCAGTGATTTTGCCTGCTTTCAGGTCACGTTCGATGTAGATATCCAGGAAGCTGGAAGTACGACCGAAGGACATTGCAGCGCCGTTCTGAGATTTAACCGCAGCCAGGTAGCCGAAGTAAGTCCACTGGATAGCTTCCTGAGCGTTAGTAGCCGGACCAGAGATGTCGTAGCCGTATTTAGCAGCCATCTCTTTGATCTGACCCAGCGCACGGTGCTGTTCAGAGATTTCTTCACGCAGACGAATAGTCGCTTCCAGGTTCACACCGTTTTCCAGGTCAGACTGGAGAGAAGTGAACTGAGCGAATTTGTCTTTCATCAGGAAGTCGATACCGTAAACGGCGATACGACGGTAGTCACCGATGATACGACCACGACCGTAGGCATCCGGCAGACCAGTCAGGACGCCAGATTTACGGCAACGCAGGATGTCCGGAGTATAAACGTCGAACACGCCCTGGTTGTGAGTTTTACGGTACTCGGTAAAGATTTTTTTGATCATCGGGTCCAGTTCGCGATCGTACGCTTTGCAGGAACCTTCGATCATTTTGATGCCGCCAAACGGAATCAGCGCGCGTTTCAGCGGAGCTTCAGTCTGCAGACCAACGATTTTTTCCAGCGACTTGTTGATGTAGCCCGCGTCGTGGGAGGTGATGGTAGAAGCAACAGCGGTGTCGAAGTCAACAGGCGCATGAGTGCGGTTTTCCTGTTTAACACCTTCCATTACTTTGTCCCACAGCTCGGTAGTTGCTTTAGTAGCACCTGCCAGGAAGGACTCGTCACCCTCGTATGGAGTGTAGTTTTTCTGGATGAAGTCACGTAAGTTGACTTCATTCTGCCAGTCACCTTTAGTAAAACCTTCCCAGGCTGTGGCTAACTTTTCATTAAGCTCGGACATGTAACACCTACCTTCTTATGTGGATTTTTTATTTACTGCCTGACACAACGCTCACTTTAGTGATGGTCGCCTTCACGCAGGTAAATGACCCAGTATGTCAGCCCAACTAACAGGCCTCCGCCAATGATATTCCCGATAGTCACCGGAATGAGGTTATCAGTGATGAAGTTCATGATAGTCAGGTGAGAAAAACTATCCGGGGTTGAACCAACTGCGGTCCAGAACTCCGGGCTTGCAAAGTTGCGAATCACAATCCCCATTGGGATCATAAACATGTTTGCAATACTGTGCTCAAAGCCGCTGGCGACGAACATGGCAACCGGAAGAACCATAATCATGGCTTTATCTGTCAGGCTGCGGCCAGAGTAGCTCATCCAGACGGCCAGGCAAACCATCAGGTTAGCCAGGATGCCGAGTGCTACGGCTTCGATGAATGTGTGGTGCAGTTTGTGGTCAGCGGTTTGCAGGACGTTCAGGCCCCAGCCACCGTTGGCGGTCATATACTCGCCGGAAAGCCACATCAGCAGAACAAAGAGCAGACATCCTACCAGGTTACCAACATAGACGTTCAACCAGTTTTTCGCCAGTTGACCCCATGTGATGCGACCGCTGGCTTTCGCCACTACGATCAGTACCGTGGAGGTGAAGAGGTCGGCCCCGCAAATGACGCAGAGAATCAAGCCCAGTGAGAAGCAGATACCCCCAATCAGTTTCGCGACGCCAAAAGGCATTCCCGCGGTTCCTGTGGTGGCAGTAATGTAGAAAACAAAAGCAATCGAGATGAACACGCCCGCAGTAATCGCCAGATAAAAGGTTTTCAGCGGATGCTTCGTTGCTTTATAGACACCTGCTTCTTCGGCAACTTTGGCCATCGCGGCAGGAACAAGTAGATCAAAAGGGTTGTCAGCTTTCACACTAACTCTCTCTTTATTAAGTCGGCGACGAGATACTAACAAAGCATTATAGATGAGAATTTGATGTAGATCATATCTCGCCTGGCTTATAGGCCCGCAAATCGAATGGTTTTTCATCGAAAGCGGCATAACTTTTTGATTATCAAAATAAAAATAAATTTTAAAGTTTGCAATATCAGTTGATTTATTTCGTCCCCCTCCCGTTTTGCCAGTTAATTAAAATGGAGTAATGATCATTTAAATTAACATTATTGGTAAGCTACCAATAATAGTGTTTACTTGTGCGTAACGTAATTATCACATATTAATTTACGGCATTTTAGAAATAAAAAAAGGGCCGTTAAACGGCCCCACAATATAGCGTAGAGTAATCTTTAAACCTACTTATTCTCCGGTCTTTTTAGCCCTGCTTTGACCAAAACGCAGCTTTTGCACACTGCAATTTTTCGTAGGCCGCCAGTAGCGACTGGTGCGCCGGGAAGGCCACCAGATCGTTGTCAACGGCCTGCAAACCATAGAACGGCGCTTCTCCGCTCAGCGCAGCGCTGGCGGCTTCAACGGCTTCAGCACCGTACATACGAATAAACGCGTTCAGGTATTGCAGCGGCTGACGTTCTTCTTCCTGAGACAGCAGTAATAAGGTTTGCAGGCAGCGATAATAATTCGCCCGCTCAGCGCTAAAGATGGATGCGTTGAATTCCATTGTCCATTCGGTCCAGATCAGCGCCTGATCCAGATCGCCACCGGCCAGTGCAAGCATCGCTTTCAATTCACCGACACGCAGCGTATACCAACCATTGTCTTTGCCCGTTGCCAGGCCAAGCAGTTCACGCACGCGGGTGAAGTCGTCCAGACCTTCTTCATCAAGCTGCTCTATCAGATTCAGGTACTCTTCTTTTTCCCACTGACTATTTGGCAGGGTCATAATCGTTTCACGCAGGTGGCTACCCATATTATTGTTTGCCAGCCACAGATCTTCCGCAGGATAGATATCCGACATTCCCGGCACCAGAATACGGCAGGCGTACACGCCTAAATGCTCGTAATCCGCGATATACACTTCTTTATCCTCCGTGTTGAAGATCGCCATAAGGGTAGCGAACTCTTCTTCAGTGGTGCCGGAGAAGTTCCAGTCCACAAACGGATAGTCGGCATCCTGCTTAAAGAGATCCCAGGAGATCAAACCGCTGGAATCGATAAAGTGAGTTTCCAGGTTGGCATGCTCGGCGACTTCTTCATCATCAAAGGTTGGCGGCGTGAACACGTCCAGATCTTTCAGACCACGGCCCTGAAGCAGTTCCGTAACGGTACGCTCCAGCGCGACGCCAAAGTCCGGGTGTGCGCCGAAGGAGGCAAAGCAGGTGCCGTTTGCCGGGTTGAATAGCACGACGCAGATAACCGGGTATTTCCCCCCTAAAGAGCCGTCGTAAGCGAAGATAGGGAACCCTTCCGCTTCCAGTTTTTCAATAGATGCTACGACGCCAGGATAGCGCGCCATCACCTCTTTCGGGATTTCCGGCAAGCTGATGCTCTCGGCGATAATGCGGTTTTTAATGTGACGCTCAAATACTTCCGACAAGCCCTGCACGCGCGCTTCGTTAGCGGTGTTGCCCGCAGACATACCGTTAGAAACGTACAGGTTGCCGACGATATTCATCGGGATATAAATGGTTTCACCGTCAGACTGGCGAGTAAACGGCAGGCCGCAAACACCACGATCGGTATTGCCCGATTGCAGATCGACCATCAGGCTGCCGGTCAGTTGATCGTCAGGATCGTAGAACGCACGTAGTCGCGCATCAAGCAGGCCTTCCGGCAGTTCGTCATCTTCCGGAATAGGGAACCATTTTTCATTCGGATAATGCACAAATGGACCGTTAGCGATTTTCTCGCCCAGCCAGAAATCGGCGAAGAAGTAGTTGGTTGACAGGCGCTCGAAATATTCCCCTAACGCAGACGCCAGCGCGGCTTTTTTGGTTGCGCCTTTCCCGTTGGTAAAGCACAGCGAGCACGCCTTGTCGCGGATATGTACTGACCAAACATTTGGCACCGGATTCAGCCAGGAGGCCTCTTCGATGTCAAAGCCCAGGTCGAGCAGTTTTTTCTGGAAGCGAGCGATGGAATCTTCCAGTGCGGCATCTTTGCCGGGGATATAGGTTTGCGTCATGACGGTCTCATTTTTATCGTACGGAAAGCGCGCAATGATACGGGGTTTGGATTAATGACGCCATATTCATTGAAACTAAGATCGAATCGGGACGGATCGTGACTTCAGAAAGCGAGATGAAGACATGAATATTCAGTTAGCCACGGAACCTTTTTTTGTGGATGCGCGTAATTTGTTGATTTTTTAGCCTGCGATTATGGGGTGAGAAAAATAGGTTGAAATGATAGGTATTAGATTTTTTCTTTAAGAAAACAGTCGGATAGAATGGAATGGATTGTGTTCACTGCCGTGCAACCAGCTTACAAAATCCCCATCCCCACAGTGTCTCCCCGCCTGGTCTATCCTTATCGCAACTCCCCATTCAGGTAATAAAATGAAATCGTTCGATCTACACCGCATGGCGCTGGATAAAGTCCCGCTCGACTTCCTTGGCGAAGTGGCGCTGCGTTCGCTCTACACCTTTATATTGGTTTTTCTGTTCCTGAAAATCACCGGTCGGCGCGGCGTGCGGCAGATGTCGCTGTTTGAAGTGCTCATCATCCTGACGCTGGGCTCAGCCGCTGGCGATGTGGCATTTTATGACGATGTGCCGATGCTGCCAGTGCTGGTGGTGTTTATCACGCTGGCTGCCCTTTATCGGCTGGTGATGTGGCTGATGTCGCGTAGCGAAAAACTGGAAGATTTGCTGGAGGGGAAACCGGTCATTGTCGTGGAAGAGGGCGAGCTGGCGTGGGAACGTTTGCAATCTGAGAACATGACCGAGTTTGAGTTTTTTATGGAACTGCGGCTGGGCGGCGTTGAGCATCTCGGGCAGGTACGGTTAGCCATAATGGAAACCAATGGGCAGATTAGCCTCTACTACTATCCTGATGATGACGTAAAAGCCGGTTTGGTGATTCTCCCGGCGAGCTGCACGTCGCGCTTTACGACGATTCCCGAGGCAGCGGATTACGCCTGTGTCCGTTGCAGCGCAATTTTTCACTTTAATGCCGGGGAGCATCAATTATGTCCCCGCTGCGCAAATCCAGAATGGTCGAAGGCCAGCACCGCAAAACGCATCACCTGATAGCGGATTTCTCCATTTTCACTCGTCAATGCGGAAGATTCTGTTGTGTGACGTATGACGCATTTTATGACCACTCCGTATTACCCATTGCGGCGCGTGTCACTGAATGATAAAACCGATATCCACAGGAATAACTTATATCCGGGTGAAAACACCCGGGTAGACAACATTGCAACGTGGTGAGGGGAAATGGCTCAGGTCTTTAATTTCAGTTCGGGTCCGGCAATGCTACCGGCAGATGTCCTTAAACAGGCGCAAAACGAATTACGCGACTGGAACGGATTGGGTACATCAGTAATGGAAGTCAGCCACCGTGGGAAAGAGTTTATCCACGTGGCGGAAGAAGCAGAAAAGGATTTTCGTGACCTGCTCAACATCCCTTCCAACTATAAAGTGTTGTTTTGCCACGGCGGCGGTCGCGGCCAGTTCGCTGGCGTGCCGCTGAACATTCTGGGTGATAAAACCACCGCAGACTATGTTGACGCGGGTTACTGGGCAGCCAGCGCAGTAAAAGAAGCGAAGAAATACTGCACGCCGAACGTGATTGACGCCAAAATCACCGTTGACGGCAAGCGTGCCGTGAAGCCGATGAGCGAATGGCAGCTTTCTGACAATGCTGCTTATCTGCACTATTGCCCGAATGAAACCATTGATGGCATCGCTATCGATGAAACCCCGAATTTCGGTAAAGACGTGGTCGTTGCCGCTGACTTCTCCTCTACCATCCTTTCCCGCCCGATTGATGTCAGCCGTTTTGGTGTAATTTATGCGGGTGCACAGAAAAATATCGGTCCGGCAGGCCTGACGCTGGTGATTGTGCGTGAAGATCTGCTCGGCAAAGCCAATACCGCTTGCCCGTCGATTCTGGATTACTCCGTTCTGAACGAGAATGATTCCATGTTCAACACGCCACCGACCTTCGCCTGGTATCTGGCGGGCCTGGTCTTCAAATGGCTGAAAGAGCAGGGCGGCGTGGCGGCGATGGATCGCATCAACCAGCAGAAAGCTGAACTGCTGTATGGCGTCATCGACAACAGTGATTTCTATCGTAACGACGTTGCGGTGTCGAACCGTTCTCGCATGAACATTCCGTTCCAGTTGGCCGATAGCGCACTGGATAAAGTCTTCCTTGAAGAGTCCTTTGCGGCGGGTCTCCATTCGCTGAAAGGTCACCGCGTTGTGGGCGGGATGCGTGCGTCAATCTATAACGCAATGCCGCTGGCAGGCGTTCAGGCACTGACCGATTTCATGCAAGATTTCGAACGTCGCCACGGTTAATTTTTCGTTTTCATCCCCCGCAATAGTCGGCGGGGGTTTTTATTGTCGATTTTGAGAGTTGAGTTTCATGGAATCCCTGACGTTACAACCCATTGCGCGTGTTGATGGCACTATTAACCTGCCTGGTTCAAAGAGTGTCTCTAACCGCGCCTTGCTGCTGGCGGCTTTGGCACGCGGCACCACTGTCCTGACTAACCTGCTGGACAGCGACGATGTTCGCCACATGCTGAATGCACTGAGTGCGCTGGGAATTCAATACACCTTGTCTGCCGATCGCACCCGTTGTGAAGTCACGGGTAATGCAGGTCCGTTGCAGGCCAATGAATCACTGGAATTATTCCTCGGGAATGCCGGAACGGCGATGCGTCCTCTGGCGGCTGCGCTTTGTCTGGGTCACAACGATATCGTGCTGACCGGCGAACCGCGCATGAAAGAGCGTCCGATTGGCCACCTGGTTGACGCGCTGCGTCAGGGCGGGGCGCAAATTACCTATCTTGAGCAGGATAATTATCCACCGCTGCGTTTGCAGGGCGGCTTTAGCGGCGGCAACGTTGAGGTTGACGGTACCGTCTCCAGCCAGTTCCTGACAGCACTGCTGATGACCGCGCCGCTGGCATCGAATGACACCACCATTACTATCAAAGGCGATCTGGTTTCTAAACCGTATATCGACATCACCCTGCATCTGATGAAAACGTTTGGTGTTGAAGTGGAAAATCAACATTATCAGCGCTTTGTCGTGCGTGGCGGTCAGCAGTATCAGTCTCCGGGCCAGTATCTGGTGGAAGGTGATGCCTCGTCTGCGTCCTATTTCCTGGCAGCGGGCGCTATCCGCGGCGGAACCGTGAAGGTGACCGGGATTGGGCGTAACAGCGTGCAGGGCGATATCCGCTTTGCCGATGTGCTGGAAAAAATGGGTGCGACAGTTACCTGGGGCGATGACTACATTGCCTGTACCCGTGGTGAACTGAATGCCATTGATATGGACATGAACCATATTCCTGATGCGGCGATGACGATTGCCACCGCAGCGCTGTTCGCTAAAGGTACCACCACACTGCGTAACATCTATAACTGGCGCGTCAAAGAGACTGACCGTCTGTTTGCCATGGCGACAGAGCTGCGCAAAGTCGGCGCAGAAGTGGAAGAGGGTGAAGATTACATTCGCGTTACGCCGCCGACAAAATTGCAGTTTGCTGAAATTGGCACCTACAACGATCACCGCATGGCGATGTGCTTCTCGCTGGTGGCGTTGTCTGACACGCCAGTGACTATCCTTGATCCGAAATGTACGGCGAAGACTTTCCCGGACTATTTCGAACAGCTGGCGCGTATTAGTACGCTGGCTTAATTAACATCCTAATTCCAAAACGCCGACCTTGTGTCGGCGTTTTTTTTCGGACTTTCTGCGACTTCTTCATAGTGATAATCTTGATTGCTTTTGTAACATATTGATATTTAGATAAATTATATATAATCAATGGATGATTCACATGAAGAATACTAAACTTCTGCTGGCGCTGGCTGTCTCCGCTACGCTGCTCAGTGGATGTCAAAATACTCACGGTATCGACACCAACATGGCTATCAGTTCAGGTATGTCAGCTTATAAAGCGGCAACGTTGACTGATGCTGATGCCAAAGCCATGGCTAATCAGGGCTGTAAAGAGCTCGACAGCCAGAATCAGATGGCTGGCGCATCCAGCAAATACAGCAAACGCCTGGCGAAAATCGCCAAAGCGCTGGGTAATAACATCAACGGTACACCGGTCAACTATAAGGTTTACATGACCAGCGATGTGAACGCATGGGCGATGGCTAACGGCTGTGTGCGCGTGTACAGCGGCCTGATGGACATGATGAACGACAACGAAATCGAAGGCGTTCTCGGTCATGAACTGGGTCACGTCGCGCTCGGTCACTCTCTGGCTGAAATGAAAGCGTCTTATGCGGTGGTTGCTGCGCGTGATGCCATCTCTGCAACCAGCGGCGTGGCAGCTCAGCTCTCTCGCTCTCAGCTTGGCGATATCGCAGAAGGTGCCATCAATGCGAAATACTCGCGTGATAAAGAGTCTGAAGCCGATGACTTCTCTTACGATCTGCTGAAAAAACGCGGTATCAGCACTCAGGGCCTGGTCGGTAGCTTCGACAAACTGGCAAGCCTGGACTCCGGGCACACCAAATCGATGTTTGATTCGCACCCGCCTTCAACCGAACGTGCGCAGCATATCCGCGAACGTATCGCCTCTGACAAAAAGTAAAACATTGTCATCTTTTGGGCTGGTCCTGTGCCAGCCCGCTATAATTAGTGTTCACAATTCCTACCATTTTTGGCGTTAATTCCGTAATTCGCAGACAAAGGTAACTGTCAGGCGTAGACATGCGTATAATGCGCGCGTTTAGGTTCTATACGCCTTGTGTTGAAGGAGATAAAGATGACGGCAGTTGCCCCGGTAATCACAATTGATGGACCAAGCGGTGCGGGTAAAGGCACCCTGTGTAAAGCGATGGCTGAGGCTTTACAGTGGCATTTATTGGACTCGGGAGCCATCTATCGTGTTCTGGCGCTGGCCGCGTTACATCACCACGTCGACGTGACGTCGGAAGATGCGCTGGTTCCGCTGGCCGCTCACCTGGATGTGCGTTTTGTCTCAACGGAAGGCAACCTGGAAGTGATTCTGGAAGGGGAAGACGTGAGCGGTGAAATCCGCACCCAGGAAGTGGCGAATGCCGCTTCACAAGTGGCGGCTTTTCCTCGCGTTCGCGAAGCGCTTCTGCGTCGTCAGCGCGCGTTTCGTGAAGCGCCGGGCTTAATCGCCGATGGCCGTGATATGGGTACGGTGGTATTCCCTGATGCGCCAGTAAAAATTTTCCTCGACGCCTCATCGGAAGAGCGTGCGAATCGCCGCATGCTACAGTTGCAGGAAAAGGGCTTTAGTGTTAACTTTGAACGCCTTTTGGCCGAGATACAGGAACGAGACGACCGCGATCGCAACCGCGCCGTGGCGCCGCTGGTTCCGGCTCCTGATGCTTTAGTGTTGGATTCCACCACCTTAAGCATTGAGCAAGTGATTGAAAAAGCGCTACAATACGCGCGCCAAAAGTTGGCTCTCGCCTAATACGCGACCGAATTTGCAGTACCCCCGTTGCAATGGAGTGACAGCGGGTATGTTAAACAACCCCATCCGACACGGAGTCAGGTGGACGTTAAATATGAAACCTGAAGATTAAACATGACTGAATCTTTTGCTCAACTCTTTGAAGAATCCTTAAAAGAAATCGAAACCCGCCCGGGTTCCATCGTTCGTGGCGTTGTTGTCTCTATCGACAAAGACGTCGTTCTGGTTGATGCGGGCCTGAAATCTGAGTCTGCAATTCCGGCAGAACAGTTCAAAAACGCAGCTGGCGAACTGGAAATCCAGGTTGGTGACGAAGTTGACGTTGCTCTGGATGCAGTAGAAGACGGCTTCGGTGAAACCCTGCTGTCCCGTGAGAAAGCTAAGCGTCACGAAGCCTGGATCACGCTGGAAAAAGCATACGAAGAAGCTGAAACTGTTACCGGTGTTATCAACGGCAAAGTTAAAGGTGGCTTCACTGTTGAGCTGAACGGTATTCGTGCGTTCCTGCCGGGTTCCCTGGTAGACGTTCGTCCGGTTCGCGATACTCTGCACCTGGAAGGCAAAGAGCTTGAGTTCAAAGTAATCAAGCTTGATCAGAAACGTAACAACGTCGTTGTTTCCCGTCGTGCCGTTATCGAATCCGAAAACAGCGCAGAACGCGATCAGCTGCTGGAAAACCTGCAGGAAGGCATGGAAGTTAAAGGTATCGTTAAGAACCTCACTGACTACGGTGCATTCGTTGATCTGGGTGGCGTTGACGGCCTGCTGCACATCACTGACATGGCATGGAAACGCGTTAAGCATCCGAGCGAAATCGTAAACGTTGGCGACGAAATCACTGTTAAAGTGCTGAAATTCGACCGCGAACGTACCCGTGTATCTCTGGGCCTGAAACAGCTGGGCGAAGATCCGTGGGTAGCTATCGCTAAACGTTATCCGGAAGGTACTAAACTGACCGGTCGCGTAACCAACCTGACCGACTACGGCTGCTTCGTTGAAATCGAAGAAGGCGTTGAAGGCCTGGTTCACGTTTCCGAAATGGATTGGACCAACAAAAACATCCACCCGTCCAAAGTTGTTAACGTTGGCGACGTAGTGGAAGTTATGGTTCTGGATATCGACGAAGAACGTCGTCGTATCTCCCTGGGCCTGAAACAGTGCAAAAACAACCCATGGCAGCAGTTCGCGGAAACCCACAACAAGGGTGACCGTGTTGAAGGTAAAATCAAGTCTATCACTGACTTCGGTATCTTCATCGGCCTGGACGGCGGCATCGATGGCCTGGTTCACCTGTCTGACATCTCCTGGAACGTTGCAGGCGAAGAAGCAGTACGTGAATACAAAAAAGGCGACGAAATCGCTGCAGTTGTACTGCAGGTTGACGCAGAACGTGAACGTATCTCCCTGGGCGTTAAACAGCTCGCAGAAGATCCGTTCAACAACTGGGTTGCTCTGAACAAGAAAGGCGCTATCGTAAACGGTAAAGTGACTGCAGTTGACGCTAAAGGCGCAACCGTAGAACTGGCTGACGGCGTTGAAGGTTACCTGCGTGCTTCTGAAGCATCCCGTGACCGCGTTGAAGATGCAACTCTGGTTCTGAGCGTTGGCGACGACGTTGAAGCTAAATTCACCGGTGTTGACCGCAAAAACCGTGCAATCAGCCTGTCTGTACGTGCTAAAGACGAAGCTGACGAGAAAGATGCAATCGCGACTGTTAACAACAAACAGGAAGACGGCAACTTCTCCAACGCAATGGCTGAAGCATTCAAAGCAGCTAAAGGCGAGTAATTCTCTTACTCTTCGGTCGGATTATCAGCCGAAGAATCATGAGATTACTTGACAGATTACGGTTTTCGTTCTGTAATCAAGCACAAAGGGCGGCTACGGCCGCCCTTGTTTAAGCTGTTAGCTAATTTTCCTTGAAAGGAAACCGGAGGAATTATGACCAAGTCAGAATTGATTGAAAGACTTGCCAGCCAGCAATCTCACATCCCTGCAAAAGCAGTGGAAGATGCGGTAAAAGAGATGCTGGAGCATATGGCCTCAACCCTCGCACAGGGTGAGCGCATTGAAATCCGCGGTTTCGGCAGCTTCTCCCTGCACTATCGAGCACCACGTACCGGGCGTAACCCGAAGACTGGCGATAAAGTGGAACTTGAAGGCAAATATGTGCCGCACTTTAAGCCGGGTAAAGAACTGCGCGATCGCGCCAATATTTACGATTGAGTTTGTGCCGTGCGTTAACGGTTTAACTTGATTGCGAAAAAAGCACCTGCGGGTGCTTTTTTCATTTCTTGCGTTCCCGCATCACCGTCACTCCCCACGCTTTCTGAATCCCCCTCGCAAAATCTTTTGCCGTTTGCTGCAAACTCAACATTGTCTGGAAGACGCCTCGACGCATCCGATTTTGCCCCACGACAAGGCATGACGCCCGCGCGACACTCGGCACAACAAGGAGGTGTTGATGCGTGTACCACAGTTTGCCTGCTGCGTGATTCTGGGGATGCTCCCTTTGATTTGGCTGCCTGTGCTTCCGCCGTTACCGATCATTAAAGCGGCCATTATAGTGCTTAGCCTGGTAGCGTTTATTCGCCCAAAACGAGGTGTGCGGATTCTGTGTCTACTGGGATTACTTTTTTGCTGGGGCGTGCTGGCCGCCTGGCAGGTGCAACTGTCTGCGCTGCGTATTCCTGGAAAAAATCAGACCGTCGAGATAGTGCTTAGCCAGACTGACGGACAAACTACGCATCAGGGTAACATTACCCGTTTCAACGGGCAGCGGCTTTTCCCGACGCCGCTCATCACGTTGTATGGCAACTACTTGCCACAGCCACCGTGCGCAGGTCAACGCTGGGCAATGACGATTCGCGCACGCGCGGTGCATGGTCAGCTTAATGATGGTGGATTTGATTCTCAACGCTACGCGCTGGCGCAGCATCAGCCTCTGACCGGACGATTTATCGATGCCACGCCGCTGGATCTCACGTGTACTCTGCGCGCGCGGTTACTGGCGTCATTACAGGCCTCTCTTACAGATTATCAATGGCGCGATGTGCTGCTGGCGTTAGGGCTCGGCGAACGTCTGCGCGTTGACCCGGAAATTAAACGGCTGATGCAACAAACCGGCACTTCGCATTTGATGGCGATTTCCGGGTTACATATCGCGCTTGGCGCATCGCTGGGCTGGATGATTATTCGCGCGTTACAGTTTTTCCTGCCGTGCCGCCTTATTAACTGGCGCCTCCCGCTGATTGGCGCATTAGTCTGCAGTTTCCTTTACGCCTGGCTCACCGGGTTACAGCCCCCGGCAGTACGTACGGTAGTGGCAGGTGGGATTTGGACGCTGCTGCGGCTATCCGGGCGGCGATGGCGTGGCTGGGACGTATGGCTGTGCTGCATTGCGACTATCGTATTCATTGACCCATTAGCGGTGTTGTCCGACAGCCTGTGGCTCTCTGCTTTCGCGGTAGCCACGCTAATTTTCTGGTATCAGTGGGTGCCACCGCCGCGCTGGAAGGGATGTAGGGCGTGGTGTTTTCTGAAAGAAATGTTCTATCTGCAGTCAGGATTGATGCTATTGCTAATGCCATTGCAGGTGCTGATGTTTCACGGCGTCAGCACCACCTCGCTGGTGGCGAATTTGCTGGCGGTACCGGTGGTGACGTTTGTGATCGTGCCGTTGGTGCTTTTGGGAATGTTACTTCACCTAAGCGGGCCAATGGCACTTGAGACGGTGGTCTGGGTTTGCGCTGACACGGTGATGGGATGGGTATTTGCGTATCTGCGTAGCTTGCCAGATGGATGGCTAAGCGTGGATTCGCGCTGGGCGTGGGCAACGCTCATTCCGTGGATGCTGATCATCGTCTGGCGTCTTCACGGCTGGCGTACTTATCCTGCGCTCTATCTGTCTGGCGTAGCGCTGTTAACCTTCCCCCTGTGGCGCTCGACGCCCAATGACCGTTGGCAGGTCACCATGCTGGATGTGGGGCAGGGGCTTTCCGTCGTTATCTCGCGACATAATAGAGCGATTGTTTATGATACGGGTCTCGCGTGGCCTGGCGGCGATAGCGGAACACAGCTGATTATTCCCTGGCTGCGCTGGCGTAATCTGACCCCGGAGGGGATTATCCTGAGCCATGAACATCTGGACCATCGAGGCGGTTTTGACAGCCTGCATAACGCCTGGCCGAAAAGCTGGGTACGGAGCCCTTTAGGTTGGAATGGGCATCAGGGCTGTTTTCGCGGTGACGCCTGGCAATGGCAGGGATTATCTTTTCGGGTGCTCTGGCCGTTATCAGCAAACAGACAAACCGGTAATAATGGTTCCTGTGTTATTCGTATCGATGATGGTAAAAACAGCGTCTTGCTGACTGGCGACATCGAGTTATCGGCAGAAATGGCCATGCAAAGCCATTACTGGGAGCATCTTAGGTCTACAATTATTCAGGTGCCGCACCATGGCAGTAATACCTCGTCAGGCATCGCATTATTACAGCAGGTTAACGGGCAAGCCGCGTTGGCTTCCGCATCCCGCTATAACGCGTGGCGTCTGCCTTCGGCGAAAGTGAAGACGCGCTATCAACAGCATAATTATGCATGGTTCGACACCCCGCATCAGGGGCAGATTACGGTCACTTTTTCTGCCAGTAAGTGGAAAGTAGAAGGCTTACGGGATCAACTTTTACCTCGTTGGTATCATCAGTGGTTTGGCGAGGGGCAGGATAACGGGTAGAATATGCGGCTATTTCAACATAAGCTGGTTTTTTGAATGCAGAACGACAAAGATCTTTCCACGTGGCAGACCTTCCGCCGACTCTGGCCGACTATTGCGCCATTTAAAGCAGGGCTGATTGTGGCTGCGGTTGCGTTAATCTTCAACGCAGCCAGCGATACCTTCATGTTATCGCTCCTCAAACCATTACTGGATGATGGTTTTGGTAAAACGGACAGGTCAGTGCTGTTATGGATGCCATTGGTGGTAATCGGTCTGATGGTGCTTAGGGGCATCACCAGTTATGTCTCCAGTTATTGCATCTCCTGGGTTTCCGGCAAGGTTGTTATGACCGTGCGCCGTCGCTTATTCAGTCATATGATGGGGATGCCTGTCTCCTTCTTCGATAAGCAATCCACCGGGACGCTGCTTTCTCGTATTACTTACGATTCTGAGCAGGTGGCATCGTCTTCTTCCAGTGCACTGATTACCGTCGTGCGTGAAGGCGCGTCGATTATCGGCTTGTTCATCATGATGTTCTACTACAGCTGGCAGCTGTCGCTGATCCTCATCGTACTGGCGCCGATTGTGTCGATTGCTATCCGCGTGGTTTCTAAGCGCTTCCGAAACATCAGTAAAAATATGCAAAACACGATGGGGCAGGTGACCACCAGTGCAGAGCAAATGCTGAAAGGGCACAAAGAGGTGCTGATTTTCGGTGGTCAGCAGGTAGAGACCAAACGCTTCGATAAAGTCAGCAACAAGATGCGTATGCAGGGTATGAAAATGGTATCTGCATCTTCCATCTCTGACCCGATCATTCAGTTGATTGCTTCTCTGGCGCTGGCTTTTGTCCTGTATGCCGCAAGCTTCCCGAGCGTTATGGAAACCCTGACCGCCGGTACTATCACCGTGGTCTTTTCATCCATGATTGCCCTGATGCGCCCACTGAAATCGTTGACTAACGTCAACGCGCAGTTCCAGCGCGGGATGGCTGCCTGCCAGACACTGTTTGCTATCCTTGACACTGAGCAGGAAAAAGATGAAGGCACTCGCGTGGTTGAGCGTGCGAAAGGCGATCTTGAGTTCCGTAATGTCACCTTTACCTATCCTGGTCGTGAAGCGCCTGCGCTGCGCGATATCAACCTGTCTATTCCGGAAGGCAAAACGGTAGCACTGGTGGGGCGTTCGGGCTCAGGTAAATCAACCATTGCGAGCCTGATCACCCGTTTCTACGATATCGATAAAGGCGAAATTCTGCTTGATGGGCATGACCTGCGTGAGTACACCCTGGCGTCATTGCGTAATCAGGTTGCGCTGGTGTCACAAAACGTTCACCTGTTCAATGATACCGTTGCCAATAACATTGCTTATGCGCGTACTGAAGAGTTCAGCCGCGAGCAGATCGAAAAAGCCGCAGAAATGGCCTATGCCATGGATTTCATCAACAAGATGGATCAGGGGCTGGATACGGTTATCGGTGAAAACGGCGTGCTGCTTTCCGGCGGTCAGCGTCAGCGTATTGCCATTGCCCGTGCGCTGCTGCGCGACAGCCCAATCCTGATTCTTGATGAAGCGACCTCTGCGCTGGATACGGAATCTGAGCGTGCGATTCAGGCAGCCCTTGATGAGTTGCAGAAAAACCGCACCTCGCTGGTGATTGCTCACCGCCTGTCCACTATCGAGCAGGCTGATGAAATTGTGGTCGTAGAAGATGGTCGAATCGTTGAGCGCGGTAGCCATGCGGATCTCCTGGCCCACCGTGGCGTCTATGCGCAGCTGCACAAGATGCAATTTGGCGAATGATAGCGCGCATCTGGTCGGGCGAATCACCGCTCTGGTTGTTGCTGTTACCGCTCTCCTGGCTATACGGTCTGGTGAGCGGGCTTATCCGACTGAGCTATAAGCTGGGCCTTAAAAAGGCCTGGCGCGCACCGGTACCGGTTGTCGTTGTAGGTAACCTGACGGCGGGCGGTAACGGGAAAACGCCGGTAGTGATTTGGCTGGTCGAACAGCTCCAGCAACAGGGAATTCGCGTGGGTGTGGTGTCCCGTGGTTATGGCGGTAAAGCGGAAACGTATCCGCTGCTGCTGGACCCGGAAATCACCACTGCCCAGGCCGGTGATGAACCGGTGCTTATTTTCCAGCGTACGGGCGCGCCGGTCGCGGTGTCGCCTGTTCGTTCTGACGCGGTCAAAGCGCTGCTTGCTGCGCATCCTGTACAACTCATCATCACCGATGACGGCCTGCAACACTATCGCCTGGCGCGAGATAAAGAAATTGTCGTTATTGATGGCGTGCGCCGTTTTGGCAATGGCTGGTGGCTGCCTGCCGGGCCGATGCGCGAACGTGCATCACGTTTAAAATCCGTCGATGCAATCATAACCAACGGCGGTACGGCGCTGGCGGGAGAAATCCCGATGCGTTTACAACCCGGTCAGGCGGTAAACTTGCTGACCGGCGAACGTCGGGCGCTCACCGAATTACACGATGTGGTGGCGATGGCCGGTATCGGTCACCCGCCACGTTTCTTTGCAACGCTTGAAAACAGCGGCCTGCAACCGGTCAAAACCGTTGCACTGGCCGATCATCAGGCGCTGACGCTTACGGATGTCGAGGCGCTAACTGCGCCGGGGCAAACGCTCATTATGACCGAAAAGGATGCGGTGAAATGCCGCGCGTTTGCTAAGTCCAACTGGTGGTATTTGCCGGTTGATGCCGAACTGAGCGGCGAGCGGGCGCAACGTTTACTTCAGGAACTGGTCGCTCTGGCGCAACAATAGCCGAAACGGTAAGGCGCGCGGGCGGAATACGGGGATGTGACATGTCAGAGTTGCACTTGACCCTCAGCGCCGCGCGTCATCTCCATCTGGCTGCGCAGGGGTTACTCAAACGCCCACGGCGTAAGGCAAAACCGGCGGATATTCTTGCCACTATTCAACGCATGTCACTGCTGCAAATCGACACCATTAACGTTGTCGCCCGCAGCCCCTATCTTGTTCTCTTCAGTCGCCTGGGCGCGTATCCGCAAAGCTGGCTGGATGACGCGCTGCTTCGTGGCGAGCTGATGGAATACTGGGCGCACGAAGCCTGTTTTCTGCCTCGCTCGGATTTCCCGCTGGTTCGTCACAAAATGCTCTCGCCGCATAATATGGGCTGGAAATATCATCCGGAGTGGATGGCTGAGCATGCTGACGAGATTGACTCGCTTATCGCCCATATTGCTGAAAACGGCCCGGTGCGTTCTGCGGATTTTGTCCACCCGCGAAAAGGCGCAAGCGGCTGGTGGGAATGGAAACCGCACAAACGTCATCTGGAAGGGTTATTTACCGCAGGCAAGGTGATGGTGGTGGAGCGCCGCAACTTTCAGCGCGTCTACGACCTCACGCATCGCGTGATGCCAGGCTGGCAGGACGAACTGCATGCACTCTCGCAGGAAGATGCGGAAGCGTTAATGCTGGAAAACAGCGCGCGCAGCCTGGGAATATTTCGCCCGCAGTGGCTGGCTGATTACTATCGCCTGCGTCAGCCGAATCTCCCCGCACTGCTCAAACGCTGGCAGGATAAAGAACAGGTAGTGCCCGTACAGGTTAAGCAACTGGGCGAAATGTGGGTGCATACCGACATGCTACCTCAACTGGCGTTGGCGGAAGACGGCAAACTGAACGCCACGCACAGCGCCGTGCTTTCTCCCTTCGACCCTGTTGTCTGGGATCGCAAACGCGCGGAACAATTTTTTGATTTTACCTATCGGCTGGAATGCTACACCCCGGCCCCCAAACGTCAGTACGGCTATTTCGTGTTGCCGCTGTTGCATCAGGGTAAGCTGGTGGGTCGCATCGACAGTAAAATGCACCGTAAAGAGGGCGTCCTGGAAATTTTTGCGCTTTTTCTGGAGGACGGGACTCGTGTGAGCGCCTCGCTGGAAAAAGGCCTGAAACAGGCGCTGGATGACTTTGCCCGTTGGCAAGGCGCTAACCGGATCCGCCTGCAACGGCTGCCGGAAAAGCTCTTTTTGCATCAGCGGGATGGCTGGGAAATTGACGTTGCCTGAGATGGCACTATGATAAGCTGCATCGAGGCCCACCCGGTGCATCAGGAGGAACCATGGATCACCGTTTATTAGAAATTATCGCCTGCCCGGTTTGTAACGGCAAACTCTACTACAGCCAGGATAAGCAGGAACTGATTTGCAAGATTGATAACCTGGCGTTCCCGTTCCGTGATGGGATCCCGGTTCTGTTAGAACATGAAGCACGCCCGCTGGCGGCAGAAGAGAGCAGACCATGAGTTTTGTTGTTATTATTCCAGCGCGATTCGCTTCCACGCGCCTGCCGGGTAAACCCCTTCAGGATATCAACGGCAAGCCAATGATTGTTCACGTGCTGGAACGCGCGCGTGAATCGGGTGCGGATCGCATCATCGTCGCGACCGACCATGCAGACGTTGCGAAAGTCGTGGAAGCGGCGGGTGGCGAAGTGTGCATGACCCGTGCCGATCATCAGTCCGGTACCGAGCGCCTGGCGGAAGTAGTCGAGAAATGTGGCTTCAGCGATGACACCATCGTGGTGAACGTGCAGGGCGATGAGCCGATGATCCCGGCGGTTATCATTCGTCAGGTGGCGGAAAACCTCGCGGCCAGCAAAGCCGGAATGGCCACACTTGCCGTGCCTATCGACAATGCGGAAGAAGCGTTTAATCCGAATGCGGTGAAAGTGGTGATGGATAAAGAGGGTTATGCGCTCTATTTCTCCCGCGCCACCATTCCGTGGGATCGCGACCGCTTTGCCAAAAGCCGTGAAACGGTGGGAGATTCCCTGCTGCGCCACATTGGTATTTACGGCTACCGCGCCGGATTTATTCGCCGCTACGTTGGCTGGGCGCCGAGCCCGCTTGAGCAGATTGAAATGCTCGAGCAGCTGCGCGTGCTGTGGTATGGCGAAAAAATTCACGTTGCCGTTGCCGAGGAAGTACCGGGTACGGGCGTCGATACGCTGGAAGACCTGGAGCGCGTTCGCGCAGAAATGAAGTAATCCTCTCGCCCCTGCTTTCGCGGGGGCCGTTTACCGCTACGTATTCTTCTGTTTTCTGTAACAGTTTTGATCTTATCCGGTGACATCTGCCTTGCATATGCTCATTATGAAAGCAGTAGCTTTTATGGGGGCAATCTGAAATGGAACAACTGCGCGCCGAACTAAGTCACCTTCTGGGGGAAAAACTCAGTCGGGTGGAATGTATCAATGAGAAGGCCGATACCGCGCTGTGGTCTCTGTATGACGCTCACGGCAACCCGCTACCTATACTCGCCAGGAGCTTCACCACGCCTGGCCTCGCCCGTCAGCTGGCGTGGAAAATCTCGATGCTCGCTCGTAGCGGCACTGTGCGAATGCCTGTTGTTTACGGCGTCATGACCCACGAAGAACATCCCGGCCCGGATGTCCTCCTGCTGGAACGTCTGCGCGGCGTACCGGTCGAAGCGCCAGCTCGTACTCCGGAACGTTGGGAACAGCTCAAAGACCAGATTGTTGAGGGCTTGCTGGCCTGGCACCGTCAGGATAGTGGTGGGTTGGTCGGGTTCGTCGACAGCACGCAGGAAAATCTGTGGTCATACTGGTATCGCCAGCGCGTCGAAGTACTTTGGGGTACCCTCAATCTTTATCAAAACACCGGCTTAACGATGCAGGATAAGCGTATTCTGTTTCGCACCCGCGAGTGCTTGCCTACGCTGTTCGAGGGTTTTAACGACAACTGCGTGCTGATCCACGGAAACCTTACCCTGCGCAGTATGCTGAAAGATGCACGCAGTGACCAACTGCTGGCGATGGTTGGTCCTGGGGCGATGTTGTGGGCGCCACGCGAGTTTGAACTGTTTCGTTTGACCGAAAGCGGCCATGCGGAAGGGCTACTGTGGCGATATCTTCAGCGCGCACCGGTGGCGGAATCGTTCCTCTGGCGACGATGGCTGTATCTGCTATGGGATGAAGTCGCCCAGCTTGTGAACACCGGGCGGTTTAGTCGCGAGAATTTCGATCTGGCGGCGAAATCACTCCTTCCCTGGCTCTCCTGAAATCCCTTTCAGCCACTGCCAGATTCGCCCGAGCGTTTCATAGCCGACGCGATCGCTGTGCATCAGCCAGACCGGGGACGGGATCGCTTTCTCCCACGGGTTCAGCGGCGATTCGATTGCCAGCTGGTTGGCGGGGGCTGGCAGGGGATTTAGCCCTGCATGCTGAAAGAAGATCATCGCGCGTGGCAGATGCGACGCAGAGGTTACCAGCAGGAACGGTGCATCGCCGATCGCTGCTTTCACTGCGGCGGCTTCTTCCTCGGTATCTTTTGGTGTGTCGAGGACGATAATCTCGCTTCGCGGCACGCCGAGGCTTTCCGCCACCCGCGCGCCGGCTTCACCGGTACTGACCGGGTTGGTCAACGCGCGTGCGCCGGTAAAGATCATTTTTGATCCCGGATTCGCCTGCCACAATCGAATCCCTTCATTCAGGCGCGGCAGGCTGTTGTTAATAAGGTTTGAGCTGGGCGCCCACGCCGGATTCCAGGTGTATCCGCCGCCCAGAACCACGATATATTCAGCGTGTTGCTCGCCGCGCCAGGTGGGATATTTATCCTCAATAGGTTTCAGTAACCCATCGGCAACAGGCTGTAGACTTAACAGCAGTATCAAGAGCCAGCCAAGGGTGATCGCCGTTTTGCCCGTCTTCTGAAAACGCGTAAACCAAACCAGGAATAATCCTAGCCCTGTCAGTAAAAGCAGCAGCGGCAGTGGCAACATCATTCCGCCAATATACTTTTTCAGCATAAAAAGCATCTGAATGGGTCCTTTTTTAACCATCTAGGTGGATCAACGCAGGGATATTACACCAGATAGCTTCATTATCGCCGTGGGTGTGACAAAATAGCCGCCTTGTTGTTGGCGAGTGAGGTCGTCCTGTGCAGGATCGCAATTTTGATGACATCGCGGAAAAATTTTCGCGCAATATCTATGGCACAACGAAAGGGCAGTTGCGGCAGGCCATTTTGTGGCAGGATCTCGATCGTCTGCTGGAAACCTTTGATTCTCGTCCACTGCGCGTACTGGACGCCGGTGGCGGAGAAGGGCAGACGGCGATAAAAATGGCCGAGCGTGGCCACAAGGTCATTCTGTGCGATCTTTCTGCAGAAATGATCGCCCGCGCAAAACAGGCTGCCAGCGACAAAGGTGTGAGCGACAACATGCATTTTATACAATGCGCGGTCCAGGACGTGGCTCACCATTTGGAAACCCCGGTTGATCTGATATTGTTTCATGCTGTGCTGGAGTGGATAGCGGAACCGAAAGACGCCTTGAATGCGTTATGGTCCGTTCTGCGTCCGGGCGGCGCATTATCGTTAATGTTCTACAATGCAAACGGCTTGTTGATGCATAACATGGTGGCCGGTAATTTTGACTATGTCATGATCGGTATGCCGAAAAAGAAAAAGCGGACGTTATCGCCGAACTATCCGCGCGATCCGCAACAGGTCTATGGCTGGCTGGAAGAGGCTGGCTGGCAGGTCACCGGGAAAACCGGCGTGCGAGTGTTTCATGATTATCTGCGCGAAAAACATCGGCAGCATGACTGCTATGAGATGTTACTGGAATTAGAGACGCGCTATTGCCGTCAGGAGCCTTACATTAGCCTGGGGCGCTATATTCATGTCACCGCGCGCAAGCCGCAGAAGCAAGGATAAACTATGAGTGAATTTTCCCAGACAGTCCCCGAACTGGTTGCCTGGGCCAGAAAAAATGATTTTGCCATCTCGCTTCCGGTCGACAGGCTCTCATTTTTGCTGGCTGTCGCAACGCTGAACGGCGAGCGACTGGAGGGTGAAATGACGGAAGGCGAGCTGGTGGACGCGTTTCGTCATGTGAGTGATGCGTTTGAGCAAACCAGTGAAACCATCAGTACGCGTGCCAACAACGCGATTAACGATTTGGTTCGCCAACGTCTGCTGAACCGCTTTACCAGCGAAGTGACCGAAGGCAATTCTATTTATCGCCTGACGCCGCTAGGGATCGGTATAACCGATTACTATATCCGCCAGCGCGAATTCTCGACTCTGCGCCTCTCCATGCAGCTGTCGATTGTGGCCGGCGAACTGAAACGCGCCGCCGATGCGGCAGCGGAAGGCGGCGACGAGTTCCACTGGCACCGTAACGTCTATGCGCCGCTGAAATACTCGGTGGCCGAGATATTCGATAGCATCGACCTGACCCAGCGCATTATGGATGAGCAGCAACAGTCGGTAAAAGATGATATCGCCCAGTTACTGAACAAAGACTGGCGCGCGGCGATCTCCAGCTGCGAAATGCTGCTGTCCGAAACGTCCGGCACACTGCGTGAATTGCAGGATACCCTGGACGCGGCAGGCGATAAGCTACAGGCAAACCTGTTGCGTATTCAGGATGCGACGCTCAGCCACGATCATCTGCACTTTGTCGACCATTTAGTGTTCGACTTGCAAAATAAACTCGACCGCATCGTGAGCTGGGGCCAGCAGGCAATTGACCTGTGGATCGGTTACGATCGCCACGTGCATAAATTTATCCGTACCGCTATTGATATGGATAAAAACCGCGTCTTCGCCCAGCGTTTGCGCGTGTCGGTACAAAATTACTTCGATGCGCCATGGGCGCTCACCTATGCCAGCGCCGATCGTCTGCTGGATATGCGTGACGAAGAGATGACTCTGCGCGACGAAGAGGTAATGGGTGAACTTCCGCCTGATTTAGAGTACGAAGAGTTTAACGAAATCCGCGAACAGCTGGCGGCGCTAATTGAAGAGCAGCTCGCTATCTATAAAACCAAAGCGATCCCGCTTGATCTGGGGCTGGTGGTAAAAGAGTATCTGCTCCAGTACCCGCGCGCGCGGCACTTCGATGTGGCGCGTATTGTGGTCGATCAGGCGGTTCGTTTAGGCTTTGCACAAGCAGATTTCACCGGGTTGCCAGCAAAATGGCAGCCAATTAATGATTACGGAGCCAAGGTACAGGCGCATGTCATCGACAAATATTGAACAAGTGATGCCAGTTAAACTGGCGCAGGCCCTGGCCAATCCTATTTTTCCGGCGCTGGATAGCGCGTTGCGTGCGGGTCGGCATATCGGTCTGGATGAGCTGGATAATCACGCCTTTTTAATGGATTTCCAGGAATACCTGGAAGAGTTTTACGCGCGCTATAACGTTGAGCTGATTCGCGCGCCGGAAGGGTTTTTCTACCTGCGCCCGCGTTCCACTACGCTGATTCCACGCTCGGTATTGTCCGAGCTGGATATGATGGTCGGCAAGATCCTCTGCTATCTCTATCTGAGCCCGGAGCGCCTGGCAAACGAGGGGATCTTTACCCAGCAGGAGCTCTACGATGAGTTGCTGACGCTGGCGGATGAAGCCAAATTGTTGAAGCTGGTGAACAACCGCTCCACCGGTTCTGACCTTGACCGTCAAAAGCTGCAGGAAAAAGTCCGTTCATCCCTGAACCGTCTGCGTCGTCTGGGCATGGTGTGGTTCATGGGCCATGACAGCAGTAAATTCCGTATTACCGAATCCGTGTTCCGCTTCGGCGCGGACGTGCGTTCGGGCGATGATGCGCGTGAAGCGCAACTGCGTATGATCCGCGACGGCGAAGCGATGGCGATTGAAAACCATCTGCAACTCAATGATGAGAATGAAGACAATCAGCCGGATAGCGGGGAGGAAGAATAATGATCGATCGCGGTAAATTTCGTTCGCTAACGCTGATTAACTGGAACGGGTTCTTTGCCCGCACTTTTGACCTTGATGAATTAGTCACCACCCTGTCGGGCGGTAACGGGGCGGGGAAATCCACCACCATGGCGGCCTTCGTCACGGCACTGATCCCTGATTTAACCCTGCTGCACTTCCGTAACACCACCGAAGCGGGCGCGACCAGCGGCTCGCGCGACAAAGGTCTGCACGGTAAGCTGAAAGCGGGCGTCTGTTACTCGGTACTGGACGTCATGAACTCGCGCCATCAGCGCGTGGTCGTGGGGGTACGTTTGCAACAGGTCGCCGGGCGCGACCGTAAAGTTGACATCAAACCGTTCGCCATTCAGGGGCTGCCAACCTCTATGCAGCCGACGTCGTTGCTCACCGAAACGCTCAACGAGCGTCAGGCGCGCGTACTGACCCTGCAAGAGCTGAAAGACAAGCTCGAAGCCATCGAAGGCGTGCAGTTCAAGCAGTTCAACTCCATCACCGATTACCACTCGCTGATGTTCGATCTGGGCATCGTGGCGCGTCGTCTGCGTTCCGCGTCTGACCGTAGCAAGTTCTATCGCCTGATTGAAGCCTCGCTGTACGGCGGGATCTCCAGCGCCATCACCCGTTCTCTGCGTGACTACCTGCTGCCAGAAAACAGCGGCGTGCGCAAAGCGTTCCAGGACATGGAAGCCGCGCTGCGTGAAAACCGCATGACGCTGGAAGCGATTCGCGTCACCCAATCTGACCGCGACCTGTTCAAGCATCTGATTTCCGAAGCGACAGATTACGTGGCGGCGGACTACATGCGTCACGCCAACGAACGCCGTATCCACCTCGATAAAGCGCTGGAATATCGTCGCGAACTGTTTACCTCTCGTCAGCAGCTGGCAGCGGAGCAGTATAAACACGTCGATATGGCCCGTGAGCTGCAAGAGCACAACGGCGCGGAAGGCGATCTTGAAGCCGATCACCAGGCGGCAAGCGATCACCTGAATCTGGTGCAGACTGCGTTGCGCCAGCAGGAAAAAATTGAGCGCTACGAAGCGGATTTAGAAGAGTTACAGGTCCGCCTTGAAGAGCAGAATGAAGTGGTTGCCGAGGCGGCAGAGCAGCAGGAAGAGAACGAAGCCCGCGCCGAAGCCGCTGAACTGGAAGTGGATGAGCTGAAAAGCCAGCTTGCCGACTACCAGCAGGCGCTTGACGTACAGCAAACCCGCGCCATTCAGTACAACCAGGCGCAACAGGCGCTGGCCCGTGCGAAAGAGCTGTGCCATCTGCCCGATCTAACGCCTGACAGCGCCGACGAATGGCTGGAAACGTTCCAGGCCAAAGAGCAGGAAGCCACAGAAAAACTGCTTACTCTCGAACAAAAAATGAGCGTGGCGCAAACCGCCCATAGCCAGTTCGAACAGGCCTACCAGATTGTCGTTGCCATCAACGGCCCGGTAGCCCGCGATGAAGCGTGGAATGTGGCGCGTGAATTACTGCGTGATGGTGTCAATCAGCGTCACCTTGCCGAGCAGGCGCAGTCTCTGCGTGGTCGACTGAACGAGCTGGAACAGCGTCTGCGTGAGCAGCAGGAAGCCGAACGTCTGCTGGCCGAATTCTGCAAACGCCAGGGGAAACACTACGATATTGAAGACCTGGAGTCGCTGCATCAGGAACTGGAAGCACGTATCGCTACGCTCTCCGACAGCGTTTCAAGCGCCAGCGAACAGCGTATGTCACTGCGTCAGGAACTGGAAACGTTGCAATCGCGCATCTCCGCGCTGATGCACCGCGCGCCGGTATGGCTGGCGGCGCAGAACAGCCTGAACCAGTTGTGCGAACAGAGCGGCGAGCAGTTCGAATCCAGCTCGGATGTCACTGAATATCTGCAACAACTGCTGGAACGCGAGCGTGAAGCGATTGTTGAGCGTGATGAAGTTGGCGCGCGTAAACGTGAAATCGATGAAGAGATTGAGCGTTTAAGCCAGCCGGGCGGCTCGGAAGATCAGCGTCTTAATGCGCTGGCCGAGCGTTTTGGCGGCGTGCTGCTGTCTGAAATTTATGACGATGTCAGCCTGGACGATGCGCCGTACTTCTCTGCCCTGTATGGCCCGTCTCGTCACGCAATCGTGGTCCCGGATCTCTCGCAGATCGCCGAACAGCTTGAAGGGCTGGAAGATTGCCCGGAAGATCTGTATCTGATCGAGGGTGACCCGCAGTCGTTCGATGACAGCGTCTTCAGCGTCGATGAGCTGGAAAAAGCGGTGGTCGTGAAAATTGCCGATCGCCAGTGGCGTTATTCTCGTTTCCCAAGCCTGCCGCTGTTTGGCCGTGCGGCACGTGAAAACCGCATCGAGACCCTGCATGCCGAGCGCGAAGTGCTTTCTGAACGCTTCGCCACGCTCTCCTTTGACGTGCAGAAAACTCAGCGTCTGCATCAGGCGTTCAGCCGCTTTATCGGCAGCCATCTGTCGGTAGCGTTTGACGATGATCCGGAAGCAGAAATTCGCAAACTCAATACTCGTCGCGGTGAGCTGGAACGCGCGCTGAATACGCACGAAAGCGACAACCAGCAGCAGCGCACACAGTTTGAACAGGCGAAAGAGGGCGTAGCGCAACTCAACCGTCTGCTGCCGCGTCTGAGCCTGCTGGCCGATGAAACGCTGGCAGACCGCGTCGATGAAATTCAGGAACGTCTGGATGAAGCGCAGGAAGCCGCGCGCTTTATTCAGCAGCACGGTAACCAACTGGCGAAACTGGAGCCGGTGGTGTCGGTTCTGCAAAACGACCCGGAACAGTTTGAACAGCTAAAAGAAGATTATGCCTGGTCGCAGCAGGTGCAGCGTGAAGCACGCCAGCAGGCGTTTGCCCTGACGGAAGTGGTGCAGCGCCGCGCGCACTTTAGCTACTCTGATTCGGCTGAAATGCTGAGCGGCAACAGCGATCTTAACGAAAAACTGCGCCAGCGTCTGGAGCAGGCGGAAAGCGAGCGTACGCGTGCCCGCGAAGCGATGCGTACCCATGCCGCGCAACTGAGTCAGTACAGCCAGGTCCTGGCGTCGCTGAAAAGTTCTTACGACACCAAGAAAGAGCTGCTTAACGATCTCTATAAAGAGTTGCAGGATATTGGCGTACGCGCCGACAGCGGGGCGGAAGAGCGTGCGCGTATTCGCCGCGATGAACTGCATGCGCAGTTAAGCAACAACCGCGCGCGTCGTAATCAGCTGGAAAAAGCGCTGACCTTCTGCGAAGCAGAAATGGATAACCTGACCCGTAAGCTGCGTAAGCTGGAACGTGATTACCTGGAAATGCGCGAGCAGGTGGTGAGCGCGAAAGCTGGCTGGTGCGCGGTGATGCGTCTGGTGAAAGACAATGGCGTAGAACGTCGTCTGCACCGCCGCGAGCTGGCGTATCTTTCTGCCGATGACCTGCGTTCGATGTCGGATAAAGCGTTGGGTGCGCTGCGTCTGGCGGTGGCTGACAACGAACACCTGCGCGATGTGCTGCGCATGTCGGAAGATCCGAAACGTCCTGAACGTAAAATTCAGTTCTTCGTGGCGGTGTACCAGCATCTGCGCGAACGTATCCGTCAGGATATTATCCGCACCGATGATCCAGTCGAAGCTATCGAACAGATGGAAATCGAACTGAGCCGCCTGACCGAAGAACTGACCGGGCGTGAACAGAAACTGGCGATTAGCTCTCGCAGCGTGGCGAACATCATTCGCAAAACCATTCAGCGCGAACAGAACCGTATTCGTCAGTTGAACCAGGGGCTGCAAAGTGTGTCGTTTGGTCAGGTGAACAGCGTTCGTCTGAACGTAAACGTGCGTGAAACGCACTCGACGCTGCTGAATGTGCTTTCTGAGCAGCATGAACAGCACCAGGATCTGTTTAATAGCAACCGTCTGACCTTCTCCGAAGCGCTGGCGAAGCTCTATTCTCGCCTCAACCCGCAAATCGATATGGGTCAGCGCACGCCGCAAACCATCGGTGAAGAACTGCTGGATTATCGCAGCTACCTTGAGATGGAAGTCGAAGTTAACCGTGGTTCCGATGGCTGGCTGCGTGCCGAATCCGGCGCGCTTTCTACCGGTGAGGCGATCGGTACCGGGATGTCGATTCTGGTGATGGTGGTACAGAGCTGGGAAGACGAAGCGCGTCGTCTGCGCGGAAAAGACCTCTCACCGTGCCGTCTGCTGTTCCTCGATGAAGCCGCCCGTCTGGATGCCCGTTCTATCGCGACGCTATTCGAACTGTGCGAGCGTCTGGAGATGCAGCTGATTATCGCTGCGCCAGAAAATATTAGCCCGGAAAAAGGCACCACTTATAAACTGGTGCGTAAGGTGGTTGGCAGCCATGAGCACGTTCACGTAGTCGGTTTACGTGGTTTTGCCGCACAACTGCCAGAGACGCTGCCGGGAACGGCTGACGCTTCGTGATGTAAAAGGGCGTAAATAAAAAACCCGGCGCGAAAGTGACCGGGTTTTTTCTCATTCAGGGAGAAGCGCCGTTTTAGCTATCTGCTTTTGAGGCTGGAAGAGGTATCATCTTTAGACTTCTTTACATTTGGTCAGGCAGAATTTTTTTGTCTTTATATACTGAGAGTAAGCCCGTTTTACGAGCATTAATGCAATAACAGGGGGCAAGGGATGTTGCTTAATAAAAAGAATGGTCGTCGATTGTCGGTCGTGAGTATGTGTCTGGCAATGACGTTTGCTCCACTGTTTAACGTGCTGGCTGATGAGCCAGAAGTCGTGCCTTCAGACAGTTCCGCCACGGTTGCGGAAACCGCGCCTGCGCTGGCGGTGCCGGGAAGTCAGGCATCCGCGATGGCGAATCTATTGGGAACGCAGCCGCTCCCGGATGGCGCAGCGGCGAAGAGCCGTGCCGATATTCAGTCCTGGCTGCCGGCAGGCTACACGCCGGTTTATCTGAATCCATTGGTTACACTTTACGCCGCACACGATATGAAACCGATGTGGGAAAATCGTGATGCCGTACGCGCGTTCCAGCAGCAACTGGCCGAAGTCGCTATCGCCGGTTTTCAGCCGCAGTTTACTAAATGGGTTGAGCTGTTAACCGACCCGAATGTCAGCGGGATGGCACGGGATGTCGTGCTTTCTGATGCGCTGATGGGCTATCTGCACTTCATCAGCGGTATCCCGGTTCAGGGCAATCGATGGCTCTACAGCGCGAAACCGTACACCCTGGCGACGCCGCCGCTGTCGGTTATTAACCAGTGGCAACTGGCGCTTTCTGATGGCACGTTACCGCAGTTTATCGCCGGGCTTGCCCCGCAGCATCCGCAGTATGAAACCATGCATCAGACACTGCTGTCGCTGCTCTCCGATACCAAACCCTGGCCAACCCTGAAGGCTGGCGCGTCGCTGCGTCCGGGGCAATGGAGTAGCGATGTGCCTGCGCTACGTGAAATTTTACAGCGCCATGGCATACTCGATGGCGGGCCCACTATCACGCTGCCGGGCGATGAGCCGGCTGTCAGTCCATCGGCCCCATCCAGAAAAACCGCGAAATCGGGCCCACAAGTGTATGACCGAACGCTGTCTGATGCCGTTAAACGCTTCCAGACATCGCAGGGGCTCGGCAGTGATGGTGTCATTGGAGGCGCCACGCGCGATGCGCTCAATCTTTCTAACGCCGAACGTGCAGGTGTGGTGGCGCTGAATATACAGCGTTTGCGTCTGCTGCCAGGCAAACTCTCAACGGGCATTATGGTGAATATTCCGGCGTATTCGCTGGTCTATTATCAGGACGGAAATCAGGTGCTGGCGTCGCGCGTCATCGTGGGCCGCCCGGATCGCAAAACGCCGATGATGAGCAGTGCGCTGAATAACGTGGTGGTCAATCCGCCGTGGAACGTGCCGCCAACACTGGCGCGCAATGACATTCTGCCGAAACTGCGCAATGACCCAGGCTATCTTGAGCGTCACAACTATACGATGATGCGCGGCTGGAACAGTAGCGAAACCATCGATCCATGGCGCGTTGACTGGTCAACGATTACGCCGTCGAATCTGCCGTTCCGCTTCCAGCAGGCCCCAGGGCCACGCAACTCGCTTGGGCGATATAAGTTTAATATGCCGAGTTCGGACGCCATTTATTTGCACGATACGCCAAACCATAATTTATTCCAGAAGGATGCCCGCGCGTTAAGTTCTGGCTGTGTGCGTGTGAATAAAGCCTCTGAACTCGCCGGTATGTTATTGGGTGATGCTGGATGGAATGACACGCGAATTTCCGATGCACTGAAGCAGGGTAATACCCGTTACGTGAATATCCGACAGAATATCCCGGTGAATCTTTATTACCTCACCGCCTTTGTGGATGCTGATGGAAAGACACAATATCGCACAGATATTTACAATTATGATGTAACAGCGCGATCTGGCGCACAAATTCTGCCAAAAGCGGAACAATTAATCAGATAAATGAAGTAGTTCAGGTAATTTAGTGGTCCTATCTATGTCGCAACCTTCGCCCCGGAAAGCCCTGGTGGCGCGGGTTGCGCTGGGATGGTCGCCTTGACGCTGGCAGAAATGCCCGGTAAGGTGCCCTACGTGCGCCAGAAGTGCATAAATTTCGATCACATTTACTTGTAGACCTGATTATCATGGACAAATTTGACGCTAATCGCCGCAAACTGCTGGCACTGGGTGGGGCTGCGCTGGGCGCTGCTGCCATCTTGCCGACGCCTGCACTTGCTACCCTCTCGACCCCACGTCCGCGGATCCTGACGCTGAACAATCTTCATACGGGTGAGTTGATAAAAGCCGAGTTTTTTGACGGCAGAGGCTATATTCAGGATGAATTAGCAAAACTCAATCATTTCTTCCGTGATTATCGCGCGAATAAAATAACCACTATCGACCCCTCATTATTTGACCAGCTTTATCGGTTACAGGGCTTATTAGGCTCTAATCGCCCGGTACAGTTAATCTCTGGCTATCGTGCCATAGACACCAATAATGAATTACGTGCCCATAGCCGTGGTGTAGCGAAAAATAGCTACCACACGAAAGGACGGGCGATGGATTTCCATATTGAAGGCGTTTCGTTAAGCAATATTCGCAAAGCCGCGTTATCTATGCGCGCAGGTGGTGTAGGATACTACCCACGTAGCAACTTTGTGCATATTGATACCGGGCCGGTGCGGCACTGGTAACGAAACAGGAGCCTTATGAACTATCGTATTATTCCGGTCACCGCGTTCGCGCAGAACTGTTCATTGATTTGGTGCGAGCAGACGAAACTTGCTGCGCTGGTCGATCCTGGCGGCGACGCAGAGAAAATCAAAGAGCAGGTTGAGGCCGCTGGCGTTACCCTGGTTCAGATTTTACTCACTCACGGGCATCTCGATCACGTAGGCGCGGCGGCAGAGCTGGCAGCGCATTACGGTATTCCCGTGATTGGGCCGGAAAAAGAAGATGAGTTCTGGCTGCAGGGATTACCGCAACAGAGCCGGATGTTTGGCCTCGAAGAGTGCCAGCCGCTGACGCCAGACCGTTGGTTGAACGAAGGCGAAACGGTGAGCGTGGGTAACGTGAAGCTGCAGGTGCTTCATTGTCCGGGACACACGCCAGGCCACATCGTCTTTTTCGATGATGCGTCGCGTCTGTTGATTTCCGGCGATGTTATCTTTAAAGGCGGGGTGGGGCGCAGTGATTTTCCGCGCGGTGACCACGGCCAACTGATCGACGCGATTAAACGTAAGCTGTTGCCGCTGGGTGATGACGTGACGTTTATTCCAGGTCATGGGCCGCTGTCGACGCTCGGTTATGAGCGGTTGCACAACCCGTTCCTGCAGGATGAAATGCCTGTCTGGTAATTGAAAAAAAGGCCGCGAAAGCGGCCTTTTTTGCCTGATGCGCAGCGCTTATCAGGCCTACAACGTTTCTGCAATATATCAAATTTGCACTATTTCGTAGGCCGGATAAGGCGTTTACGCCGCATCCGGCAAGAACCGCGCGCACTTTGTCAGCAATATGAGGCCGCTTTTGCGGCCTTTTTATTTCATCTGACTCGTCTTACAACACGGCGACAATGGCTTCGCACAGCGGGGCCATGTTGTCCGGGGTCATACCCGCGACGTTGATACGGCCAGAAGCTACCGCATACACGCCAAACTCTTCACGCAGACGCAGCACCTGATCTTTGGTCAGGCCGCTGAACGAGAACATCCCGTTTTGTTTAGTGATAAAGCTGAAGTCGCGGTTTGCGCCTTTCTCCTGCAGCGTGTTCACAAACAGCAGACGCATGCGCTGAATGCGTTGACGCATGTCGGTCAGTTCCTGTTCCCAGATAGCGCGCAGAGCATCATTGCTGAGAATGGTCGCGACAACGGATGCACCGTGAGCTGGCGGATTCGAGTAGTTAGCACGAATCACCGACTTCATTTGGCTAAAGGCGCGATCGGCGTTGTCCGCATCACGGGTGACCAGTGTGCAGGCGCCAACACGTTCGTTGTACAGACCGAAGTTTTTAGAGTAGGAGCTGGCAACAATCAGCTCATCATGCAGCGCGGCGAACGCGCGCAGACCTTCAGCATCTTCTTCCAGACCGCGAGCGAAGCCCTGGTAGGCGAAATCGAACAGCGGCAGCCAGCCTTTCTCGGCAGAAATCTTCGCCAACTGTTGCCACTGTTCCAGCGTCGGATCGATACCGGTCGGGTTATGGCAGCAGCCGTGGAACAGCACCACATCGCCGGCCTGAGCATTGTTCAGGCTGGCAACAAGGCCATCAAAATTGAGCGCATGGTTCTGTGCGTCATAGTAGTCATATTCGCAAACTTCCAGACCCGCAGCGTTAAAGACGCCTTTATGGTTTGGCCAGCTCGGGTTGCTTACCCAAACGCGTTTCGCGCTGGTGTTTTTAGCGAGGAAATCTGCCGCCACGCGCAGTGCGCCAGTACCGCCAGGCGTTTGCGCCGTGCGGGCGCGTTTGGCATTGACGATCTCACTTCCTTTACCGAACAGCAGCTCTTGCGTGCAACGACCAAACTCTGGAATACCATCAATACCGAGGTAGTTTTTGGTCGTTTCATTTTCCAGCAGATAAAGCTCCGCTTTTTTAACGCTGGTCAGAACCGGGGTTTTACCGGTCTCATCTTTGTAAACTCCAATCCCAAGGTTGATTTTGCTCGGGCGGTCGTCGGCACGAAACAGATCGGCCAGGCCCAGAATTGGGTCGGCAGGGGCGGCTGTAATGTTCTCAAACATGACGGGTTCCATTTATGAGTGACTTGGAGAAATCCGCTATCAGGTTAACGGCAGATTTACAAAATGCCAACCGTTTGCAATGAAAAGCGCGAGCCTTTTCAAAAGTCGCGATTTTTAACTGGCTGAAATATAAAAAACAGGGCCGAAGCCCTGTTTCCTGTGCATATAACAAAGTGGCGTACTGATTAGAACTGGTACACGATACCCACGGCTGCCTGATCGTCGGTAGACAGACCAGTGGCTGCGGTGTACTCGTTTTCGTCCAGCAGGTTGAATTTATACGCTGCATAGACGTTCATGTTTTTGTTGAAGTAGTACCAGGTGCCCACTTCGACATATTTCTGCAGGTCAGCAGTGCCGCCTTCGAAGCCAGGGCGGGAAGCCAGGTTTTTACCTTTAGACTGTACGTAGCCAACGGAGGGACGCAGGCCGAAGTCGAACTGGTACTGAACCACTGCTTCAATGTTCTGGGTTTTGTTGGCAAAGCCAGTGTCTTCCGGGGTCATGTTGTATGTCTGAGAGTACATGACAGCCGCATAGACGTTGTTGGCATCGTACTTCGCAGAGGTCGCCCACGCTTCAGCTTTGTCGCCGCTGGCGCTGAAGGCCTGGGTTTTCTGATCGATGGTGCGGTTAGAGTTTGCATAGCCCGCGGAGACCGCGAAGCCTTCACCAAAGGCATACGTTGCAGAGGTGCTGATGCCGTCGCCATTCTGCTTCTGAATGTTACGATCTTCGTTTTTACCCTGATACTGTACCGCGAAGCTCAGACCATCGACCAGGCCGAAGAAGTCAGAGTTACGGTAGGTTGCTACGCCGTTAGTACGTGCAGTCATGAAGTTATCGGTGTAGTTCCAGCCGTCGCCGCCCCACTCAACCAGCATATCGGTTGCGGATTCAACGTCGTAGATAGCGCCGTAGTTACGACCGTAGTCGAAAGAGCCGAATTCACCGGCTTTCAGGCCTGCGAAGGCCAGACGGGTTTTAGTGGTTTGGGAGCCTTCAACATTGGATGCATCCATGTTGTATTCCCACTGACCGTAACCGGTCAGCTGTTCGTTAATTTGCGTTTCCCCTTTCACACCAATACGGGCATAGGTGGTATCAGAGTTGCTGGTGTCACCATTGGTGGTCCACACATGCTCACCGACCATTTTGCCGTAAAAGTCCAGTTTGTTGCCGTTTTTGTTGTAGATTTCTGCAGCGTTAGCTGCACCGGCTACCAGCAGGGCAGGGATCACCACTGCCAGGATATTGCGCTTCATCATTATTTATTACCCTCATTAGGTTTTTTTTATATCGACACTCGCCACTGCCGCCAATAACTTCTGTCAATAAAAATTTACAGAAACATTGATGATAGTTTGGTGTCTTTTTGTGTCTGAGAGGCATATTTCCATTCAAACCACCGTTTCGCTAGCCTGAAAGTGCTACAAATATCCTAATTAAGTAACAAAAAGAAATTATGTGTAACAAAAATTTAAAAATAAGGAACTTTGTGAGACAACTCAAAGTTCTGTTGGAGTTAGGGAAGTATTAAGCGAAATGATGGATATCTATATGAATTTCTTATCTTTAATCTCTGGCATGGTTGTTTATTGAGCATGTTGATGTAAATATGAGCTGCCAGAAATGTTAAAGTTAAGTATCGAAATGGCGGTGGTTTCGCTTAAAAATAATGCTATCTGCTCAGGTATTTCTAAAATCCATAAGAAATTGCACATTTTTTGTGCGCAAACGTTAACAGAAATGGGATGTAACAAACTACGTGGCGTAGGGGGTTGATCCTTAAGGTAATTGACGAAGATTTACGTTAAGGGCATAAAAAAGGCCAGCATTTGCTGGCCTTATTGGGAGTACGGAGATTTAGAAGCTGGCGTTACGCGGCGTTCTTGGGAAGGCAATCACGTCACGGACGTTTTGTACGCCTGTTACATAGGCAATCAGACGTTCGAAGCCCAGACCGAAGCCAGAGTGCGGAACGGTGCCGTAACGGCGCAGATCGCGGTACCACCAGTAATCTTCTTTGTTCAGGCCCATCTCTGCCATGCGGGCATCCAGCACATCCAGACGCTCTTCACGCTGTGAACCACCGATAATTTCACCGATGCCCGGGGCCAGCACGTCCATCGCCGCGACGGTTTTACCATCGTCGTTAAGACGCATGTAGAACGCTTTGATCTCTTTCGGATAGTTTTTCACTACCACCGGCGCTTTGAAGTGTTTCTCAGCGAGGTAACGTTCATGTTCGGAAGAGAGGTCAACGCCCCAGTAAACCGGGTTTTCGAAGGTCTGGCCGCAGTTTTCGAGGATGGCGACCGCGTCGGTGTAATCCACCTGTGCGAAATCCGCCTCGATAAAGCGTTGCAGACGTTCGATGGCTTCTTTGTCCACGCGTTCAGCGAAGAATTTCATGTCATCCATGCGTTCTTCAAGGACCGCTTTGAAGACATATTTCAGCATGGCTTCCGCCAGCGCGGCGTTATCTTCCAGATCGGCAAAAGCCACTTCCGGCTCCAGCATCCAGAACTCGGCCAGGTGGCGGCTGGTGTTGGAGTTTTCAGCGCGGAAGGTCGGGCCGAAGGTGTAGATTTTTGACAGCGCGCAGGCGTAGGTTTCGCCGTTCAGCTGGCCGGAAACGGTCAGGAAAGACTCTTTACCGAAGAAGTCTTTATCGAAATCGACTTTCCCCTGGTCGTTACGCGGAAGGTTTTCCATATCCAGCGTGGAGACGCGGAACATTTCGCCAGCGCCCTCGGTATCGGATGCGGTAATCAGCGGGGTGGACACCCAGAAGAAACCCTGCTCATCGAAGAAGCGGTGCAGCGCCTGTGCCAGCGTATGGCGAACGCGTGCCACCGCGCCAATCAGGTTGGTGCGCGGACGCAGGTGCGCCACTTCACGCAGGTATTCGATGCTGTGACGTTTAGCCGCCATCGGGTAGGTATCAGGATCTTCCACCCAACCGGTCACTTCCACGCTTGTCGCCTGGATTTCGAAGCTCTGGCCCTGGCCCTGAGACGCCACGACTTTACCGGTGACGACCACGGAGCAACCGGTGGTCAGACGCAGGATTTCCTGATTGTAATTGGGCAGAGAATTATTAATAACGGCCTGTACAGGATCAAAGCAGGAACCGTCATAGACGGCGAGGAAGGAAAAGCCAGCTTTTGAATCTCGGCGAGTACGTACCCATCCGCGCACGGTGACTTCGCTGTCAACGGCGGCACGGCCCTGGAGTACGTCGGCTACAGGCACAACGCTCATAATAGTCTCTCTGTAAAGTTGTCCAATAAAGAATAAGTTGCTCCCTGAAAAGGGAGGTATCTATGTTACCTGTCATCCGCCATCAGACAAGCAGATTTCGCACTGTGAAGGAGAGAATTCAGAAATTAATAAAGAAGAAGGGAGCCAAATGGCTCCCTTTGGTGATTAACTCGCCTTTTTGACCTGTGGCAGGTCGAAGGCTTTGCGCAATGCGCGAACGAACGCCTTGTCGTGACAGATGGTTTTCCCTGGGCTATCAGAGAGTTTTGCGACCGGCTTGCCGTTACATTCCACCAGTTTAATGACGATATTCAGTGGTTTTACCTGGGGGATATCGCAGGTAAGACGGGTACCAATACCGAAGCTCAGGTTAACGCGTGAAGAGAAATGACGATAGAGGTCGACCGCTTTGGGCAAATCGAGATTATCCGAGAACACCAGCACTTTGCTGTGCGGGTCGATACCCAGTTTCTCATAGTGGGCGATCGCTTTTTCGCCCCATTCAACCGGGTCGCCAGAATCGTGGCGTAGCCCCTGATAACGGGTCGCAAATTCCGGCCCGAAATCACGCAGGAACGCGTCCATGGTAATGCAGTCGGTGAGCGCGATCCCCAGCTGATCTGGATACTCGGCAAGCCAGGCCGCCAGTGCCGCACGCTGGCTGGTCGCGAGGTCGGGGCTGATTTGCTGATGCGCCTGGAACCACTCGTGCGCCTGTGTACCCATTGGGGTAAGGTCAAGACGACGAGCGAGATCGTAGTTGCTGGTACCAGTGAACCACGTCTCCTGCTGGAGACGTTTGACGATCGCTTCCTGCACCTCGCGGGAGAAACGACGACGGGTACCGAAATCCATCAGGCGGAACGCGGACATATCAAGGTCTGCGGTCATACGCGTGAAATCAGTGAGTTTATGCTCAAGCATTTCAAGCGCCTGCGGTACGCCTTCTTCCGGCGAACGATAGCGATGAACCAGCTCGCTTATCACCGCCAGTAGCGGCACTTCCCACATAATGACTTCACGCCACGGGCCATCGAGCCGAATGTTCAGCTTGCCGTTATCATTGGTGACGGTCACCTGTTGCGGGTCATAGCGAAAATCGCGCAGCCAGGTCAGGTAATCTTCTTTAAAGAAGGGCAGCCCGGAAAGCCAGTGATATTCCTCATCACTGAGCCTCAGCGAGCGCATAGCGTCTACCTGTTCCCGAATGGCATCAGCATAAATGCCCAGCAGATCGTCACCACGGCAGCGGAATTCCGCCGCGACGTTTACGTCGTAGTAGTGGTGAAACACCGCCTGCTGCATGTGCAGTTTGTAGGCATCCGTATCAAGCAACGAATGCAGAACAGGAGTCACGAATTGAGTCATGGTGCGCAATAGCATCCTCTCACAGGAGCGTTTAGTAAAATAAACAACAGGGAGATTAGCAGGAGTATACCTTGTTTATTCATTTATTGAACCCCGATCACATCATAAGGCCTGCTAACGGGCTAGGGCATTTCGTGCCAGTGTGTTATCCAAATGTAGCAATTTTTGGTATTTGTCTGGAAAAGATGAAGATTCTGCGTAGCGCGATTTAAACAACAGGAATAGACTGGATACGACATTTTACAAACGACGCTAAAGGTTTTTTATGACACAACAGCCCCAAGCCAAGTACCGCCACGACTACCGTGCGCCGGACTACCTGATCAGTGATATCGACCTGGCCTTTGACCTGGATGCCGCAAAAACCGTCGTGACGGCCCAAAGCCAGGTTTCCCGTCATGCAGCGTCCGATGTGCCGCTACGTCTGGATGGCGAAGATTTGACGCTTATTTCCGTACATGTGAACGGCGAGCAGTGGACGAACTATAAAGAAGAAGAGAAGCAACTGGTTATCAGCGGCTTGCCAGAGCGTTTTACGCTGCTAATTGTGAATGAAATCAGCCCGGCGTCGAACACCGCGCTGGAAGGGCTTTACCAGTCTGGCGAAGCGCTGTGTACGCAATGCGAGGCGGAAGGTTTCCGTCACATCACTTATTATCTCGATCGCCCGGACGTTCTGGCGCGTTTCACTACCAAAATTACCGCCGATAAAGCGAAGTATCCGTTCCTGCTGTCTAACGGCAACCGCGTCGCGCAAGGCGAGCTGGACAATGGCCGTCACTGGGTGCAGTGGCAGGATCCGTTCCCGAAACCGTGCTATCTGTTCGCGCTGGTGGCGGGCGACTTCGATGTCCTGCGCGATACCTTCACCACCCGTTCCGGGCGCCAGGTGGCGCTGGAGCTGTTTGTCGATCGCGGCAACCTTGATCGCGCGCCGTGGGCGATGACCTCACTGAAAAACTCCATGAAATGGGATGAGGAGCGTTTCGGCCTCGAATACGACCTCGACATCTATATGATTGTCGCCGTTGATTTCTTTAATATGGGCGCGATGGAGAATAAAGGTCTCAACATCTTTAACTCCAAATATGTGCTGGCGCGTACCGACACCGCGACGGATAAAGATTATCTCGATATCGAACGCGTCATCGGTCACGAATATTTCCATAACTGGACCGGGAACCGCGTCACTTGCCGCGACTGGTTCCAGCTCAGCCTGAAAGAAGGCTTAACCGTTTTCCGCGACCAGGAGTTCAGCTCCGACCTCGGTTCGCGCGCGGTGAATCGCATCAATAACGTGCGTACTATGCGCGGGTTGCAGTTTGCAGAAGATGCCAGTCCGATGGCGCATCCGATTCGCCCGGATAGTGTTATCGAGATGAACAACTTCTACACCCTGACCGTCTACGAGAAGGGCGCGGAAGTGATTCGCATGCTGCATACCCTGCTGGGGGAAGCGAATTTCCAGAAAGGGATGCAGCTCTACTTCGAACGTCATGACGGCAGTGCCGCAACCTGTGATGATTTTGTACAGGCGATGGAGGATGCCTCCAACGTTGATCTGTCGCATTTCCGCCGCTGGTATAGCCAGTCTGGTACGCCAATTGTCAGCGTGCATGATGATTACAACCCGGAAACCGAACAGTACACGCTGACCATTAGCCAGCGTACGCCGGCGACGGCAGAGCAGCAGGAAAAACAGCCGCTGCACATCCCATTCGATATCGAACTGTATGATAACGAAGGTAAGGTGATCCCGTTGCAGAAAGACGGGCATCCGGTACATAACGTGCTCAACGTCACCCAGTCAGAGCAGACCTTTATCTTCGATAACGTCTACTTCCAGCCGGTGCCGTCGCTGCTGCGCGAGTTTTCAGCCCCCGTTAAGCTGGAATATAAGTGGAGCGATCAGCAGTTAACCTTCCTGATGCGTCATGCCCGTAACGACTTCTCCCGCTGGGATGCGGCGCAAAGCCTGCTGGCCAACTACATCAAGATTAACGTCAACCGTCACCAGCAGAATCAGCCGTTGTCGCTGCCTGTGCATGTGGCTGATGCGTTCCGCGCCATCCTGCTGGATGAGAAAATCGACCCGGCGCTGGCGGCTGAGATTCTGACCCTGCCGTCGGCCAACGAAATCGCAGAACTGTTCGATGTTATCGACCCGATCGCCATCGCTGCCGTTCGCGAAGCGCTGACCCGCACGCTTGCCAATGAACTGGCAGATGAATTCCTGGTTATCTATAACGCCAACAAATTGCCGGAGTATCGCGTTGAACATGAAGATATCGGCAAGCGTTCGCTGCGTAACACCTGTCTGCGCTACCTGGCATTTGGCGAGCGTGAGCTGGCGGACAAACTGGTACGTCAGCAATATCATCAGGCCGACAACATGACCGATGCGCTGGCGGCACTGGCTGCATCCGTTGCGGCAGAGCTGCCGTGCCGCGATGCGCTGATGCAGGAGTACGACGACAAATGGCATCAGGATGGCCTGGTGATGGACAAATGGTTCATCCTGCAAGCCACCAGCCCGGCGGATAACGTGCTGGAAACGGTGCGCAAGCTGTTGAATCACCGCTCATTCACCATGAACAACCCGAACCGTATACGCTCACTGATTGGCGCATTCGCCAGCAGTAATCCGGCTGCGTTCCACGCGCCTGACGGTAGCGGCTATCAGTTCCTGGTTGAGATGCTGACTGAACTCAATAGTCGTAACCCGCAGGTGGCTTCACGCCTGATTGAGCCGCTGATCCGCCTGAAACGCTATGATGCAAAACGTCAGGCGCTGATGCGTGCGGCGCTGGAACAGCTGAAAGGGCTGGAGAATCTTTCCGGGGATCTGTACGAGAAGCTCACCAAAGCGTTAGCGTAATGACATTGCCGGGTAAGGCGTCACCGCCACCCGGCATTTTTACGCATGTTCAAATTGCTGATGGAACGCCGGAACGCGAATATCGCGACGGTGCAACGCCTGCCAGAATGTCTCCAGCGCACTATCCAGACGCCCCTGCAGGTTAGGGCTGAAGTTCGGTTTGTGCTGGTAATCCGTAACCTGACTGTCGTCGGCAAACACGCCATGCAGGATCTCCTGCGCTTTCAATGCGCTCAGTACCGGTTTCAGCGCGTAATCCACCGCCAGCATATGAGCAACCGTCCCGCCTGTTGCCAATGGCAACACCACTTTCCCCTCCAGCGCGCGCTCGGGAAGCAGATCCAACAGCGTTTTTAACGCACCGGAAAATGATGCTTTGTAGACAGGCGTGGCGACGATCAAGCCATCGGCCTGGGCCAGTTGCTCGGTCAACGTTTTCAGCGCCGGGCTGTCAAAACGTGCATAAAGCAAATCCTCTGGCTCGAAATTTTGCAAATGCCAGTGGCAAACCTCAACGTCTACCGCTGCCAGTTTTTCACGTGCGTACTCCAGCAATGCGCTGGAACGTGAGGGAAAACGCGGGCTTCCCGCTAAGGTGATGACGCGCATACAACCTCCTTGCAACTATAATGTGTGTTTTGCTTAACAGTGTTAAGGGAAGTTTCGCAGACAATAATACGATTTCTAAATGCTTTTTCAGCTAAACGAATTCTGATAAATGGATATGCGCTAACGTATTTTATGTTCGTGACAAACGCCGGAAAGTTTTCAGAATGCTTTAAGTTTGTTGGATTGATGTGAAAATGAATTTGCCTGTTAAATATATCACTCAGCAATAATCAATTAATTTTTTCTAAAAACTCAATTCAGTTGCATAAGGACGAGTGTATCTGTTTATATGCACCAATATTTTATTTTAATCAATGAACCATGTGTTTATTAAATGGAGGTATACATGCGGACAAACATATTGATTTTATCAATGGGCACGATTCTGGGATGTGGTAGTGCCCTGGCAGCCGATGATAATGCTGTAACAGATGGTAGCCTGACGATCACTGGGGAAGTTGTTGCCCCGGCCTGCACCATTGCACCAGAGAGCCAATCCGGCTCTGTTGCGATGGAAAAGGTGAGTGCGACAAAACTACAAACCCTGGGCCAGGAGTCTGGTGTGAAAAAAGATATTCCGATTAACCTGAAGGACTGTGACAACACGGTGACCAGCAATGCGGCATTCACCTTCACCGCAGAAGCTGATCCCGCAGTCATCACCGCGTTTAAGAATCAGAATTCTGGCGCTGGCGCGGCGACGAATGTCGCGGTACAGATGTATATGCCTGATGGCACAACGAAAATTATGCCTAATACCGAAACTGCACAAAATGGTATTACGCTCGCGGCTACATCTGACCAAACGATAACCTTCAAAGCAGATTACGTCGCGACGGGGAAAGCCACGGCGGGTACCGTTGAGGTTGCGACCACGTTCCATATTAACTACTACTGATTTTTTGCCTTTTATTCTTAAAGGTCAAAAAACGCGAAAGGTACCTTCCAGTGAACACCCGTAGAGCGATGAGCAGGGCTACCGTGAGTTTTATTGGCGTATTAACACTCAGTGCTTCCGCCTGGGCTGCCGATAGCGGCGGTGTGGGAGTAGGCGCGACACGGGTCATTTACAACGAGGGTGATGCGCAGGTTGCATTGAGTGTCAGAAATACCAGTAAAACCGTACCGTATTTAATTCAGGCATGGGTGATGATGCCCGATAATAAAAAAACGCAGGACTTTATCACGACGCCACCGTTATTTGTACTTAACCCTACCAGTGAAAATTTACTGCGAATTATGTACGTCGGGCCTGTGTTACCTAAAGATCGTGAATCGTTATTTTACGCAAGCGTGCGCGCGGTACCATCAACGACAAAGAAAGAAGAGGGGAGCATGTTAAAAATTGCCACCCAGAGCGTCATTAAGTTGTTCTGGCGACCGAAAGGTCTCTCAATTTCTGTTAATCAGGCGGCAGAAAAACTGCGTTGCGATTGGTCTGGGCAGAGCGTCACTATTCATAATCCTACACCCTATTACATCACGCTGACCGGGTTGACGCTTGGCGGTAAGAGTGTAAAGAACCAGATGGTATCGCCGCTTAACAGCTTCCGTTTTGATGTGCCAAAAGGCGCTGCTAATCAGAAAGTAAGCTACCGAACCATCAATGACTATGGCGCTGAAACGCCGTCTATGACGTGCAAATCCTAACGGATTGACACTTCCGGACGTGAAATGCCGAGTACCCAACGCCAGCGCTGTCATCTGCTTGTCAGTACGATTACCTGCTTTTTAGGCGGGATGGCGATATTTGCCTCAACATCACTGAGTGCGCTGGCTGAGACTTGGTTTGATCCCGCATTCTTTAAAGATGATCCGTCGCTGGTCGCTGACCTTTCACGTTTTGAAAAAGGGCAGCAAATTGCGCCTGGCAGGTATCGGGTTGATGTCATCTTCAACCAAAGCTTCGTTGCCACTCGCGACATCGAATTTGTCGCCAATGAAGACAATCATCAAATTGAACCTTGTCTGAATAAGGGCTATCTCAGCGAGATTGGCGTGAACACTACGGTGTTTCCAGCGTTTAACGCGCTGGATGACGACACGTGTGTCCAGCTTGCAAAAGTCATCCCCGACGCCGGCGTCAAATTCGATGCCCGGCAGCTTCGACTGGAGATTTCCGTGCCGCAAATTGCTGTCAAAAATGATGCCAGGGGATTCGTTCCACCCGAACGATGGGATCGTGGAATCAATGCCTTTCTGCTGGGATATTCCTTTAGTGGCGCGAATGGCGTGCAGAGTAGCAATGAAAACGGCGGCGATAGCAACTACTTCCTGAACCTTAACAGTGGATTGAATCTTGCGGGCTGGCGATTACGCAATAACTCTACCTGGAGCTATGGTCAGGATGAATCGGGCCAGTGGCAGAATATCAGCAGCTACGCACAGTATGCGATTATTCCCCTTAAAGGCGAATTAACCGTCGGAGACAGCTACACCGGGGGCGATTTTTTTGATAGCGTCGGTTTTCGCGGCGTGCAGCTGTCCTCGGACGACAACATGCTGCCCGATAGCTTGCGCGGTTTTGCGCCTACCGTTCGCGGTATCGCCCAAAGCAATGCGCAGGTGACCATTAGACAAAATGGCTACACGGTATATCAAACCTATGTACCTCCCGGTGCATTCGAAATTAACGACCTGTTTTCCAGCGCCTCCAGCGGCGACCTGCAGGTTGAAGTAAAAGAGTCCGATGGCACCCTCAATCGTTACACCATCCCCTACTCCAGCGTACCGCTTCTTCAGCGGAAGGGGCGATTAAAATACGCCCTGAACATTGCGAATTATCGCAGCAACAGTAACGATCAGGATGAAAAAGCGTTTGTTCAGGCGACGCTGCAATGGGGCGGCCCCCTGGGCGTAACCTGGTATGGCGGCGGGCAATTCTCAGAAGATTATCGTGCGGCTATGCTGGGGCTGGGGTTCAACTTCGGTGAACTTGGCGCTATTTCAGTGGATGGCACATGGGCGAAGAGTACGCTTGCCAACAATCAGGATTATCAGGGGCAATCCTGGCGGTTTTTGTACGCGAAAACGCTGAACCCCTACGGTACCAATTTCCAGTTGATGGGTTATCGCTATTCAACGTCCGGCTTTTATACCCTTGCCGATACCATGTATCACCGTATGGAGGGGTATACGCAGAGCGAGGACGATGACACGCCGTTGTGGGCGCGTTACTACAACCTTTACTACAGCAAGCGCGGGAAGCTGCAAATTAACATTTCCCAGCAGCTTGGTGACTATGGCTCATTCTACCTGAGTGGTAGCGAGCAAACTTACTGGAACACGGATGAGCAGGACCGGTTATTGCAATTCGGTTACAACACGCAGCTCAAGGACATCACGCTGGGATTATCGTGGAACTACAGCCAGTCTCACGGGCAACCGTCTGCTGATCAGGTCTTCGCGCTTAATGTCTCACTGCCACTGGGCCAGTGGCTTTCGTCGTCCAGAGGCAATATGAACAACCGGGGCCACTCCTCCTGGATGACCTTGAATACCAGCGCCGACAACGATGGCAACGTGACGCAAAACGTCGGTGTTTCCGGCTCATTACTGGATGACGACAATCTCAGCTATAGCGTGCAACAGGGTTATGTCAGTCAGGGAGAAAGCGCCAGCGGAAACGCGAGTCTGGATTACAAAGGATCGTGGGGCGAATCGAAAGTCGGCTACAGCTACAGCGACAACGGCAATCAGCAGCAGGTGAACTATGGAGTATCCGGCAGCGTGATTGTGCATTCCGAAGGCGTCACGCTTGGTCAATCGCTGGGCGAAACCAACGTGCTGCTCTCGGCGCCTGGCGCAGAAAAAACCAAGGTCGCCAACTACACCGGCATCAGTACGGATGGGCAAGGCAACTCACTGCTGCCCTACGCCACGCCGTACCGTGAAAACCGTATTGCGCTGGATACCGCCTCTTTAAAACAAAATGTGGATATCGAAAACGCGGTAGTGAACGTAGTGCCAACTAAAGGTGCATTGGTTCGTGCGAGATTTAACGCACATGTCGGCGCGCGGGTGCTGTTTAGCCCCCTGATGAAAGGTAAACCCTTACGCTTTGGCGCGATGGCAACCCTGGACAATGCCGACAAGGTCAGCGGCATTGTGGATGATGACGGCTCGCTTTATATGTCAGGCCTGCCCGAAAAGGGGAGTATCACCATACGCTGGGGCGACGCGCGTGAGCAACAGTGTCAGTTGAAATTTACCTTGACGGCGCAACAGATAACCGCGCCGATTACGCGCAGAAATGCAGTATGCGAATGAGTAGAGGAAACAGTTGCATGCAACGAATTATGACGATGCTTTTGATGGGCATTCTCATGTTGGTAAGCGCGAGAACGATGGCTTACACCGGGAAATGCCACACAGCCAGCGGAAATCCTTATATAGGCGTAAATTTTGGTGTCAGTACGCTTTCGGAAGAAGATAACCAGGCCGGAGCCGTTAAGACGCATTTTTATAGCTGGAATGAGGCCAACGATTATTACGTATCCTGCGATTGTGATGGAAATGCGGTGAGAAATGGACTCTGGGCATTCGCAGCGGATTCCCCGCTCCCTGTGCTGGGCGATAGTTGGTATAAAATCAACGATTATCTGGCCGCGCAGGTATGGTTAGGCGTTAAAGGTAATTCGCCGAGTGAAGTTCCCTTCGAAAATATCGGCACCAGTGCAGATACACGCTGGCATATTTGTGATCCCGGCGGTCAACGACTGGGTGGCACCGGATCCAGTGGCAACAGCGGCTATTTTTCGCTCAAGATACTGCAACCTTTCGTGGGGACGGTGATTATCCCTAATATGGTGCTTGCGCGCCTTTATGAGTGTTACAACATTCCATCCAGCAATAGCTGTACCGCGACGGGGGCTCCGGTGCTGACCTATTTTCTCTCAGGCACCATTAATTCGCTTCAATCCTGCTCGGTAAACGCCGGAAAGACGATCGAGGTCGATCTGGGCGATGTTTTCGCCGCTAATTTTAAAGTGCAGGGGCAGAAACCGACGGACGCAAAAACGGTGGCGCTTTCGATACCGGTGAGATGCAATACCGGCAACAACGGGTTGGTGAATGTGAATCTCAGCCTTACCGCAACCCGTGACAGCGACTATCCGCAAGCAATTAAAACCTCCCGGCCAGGAGTTGGCGTATTGGTGACGGATTCGCAGGGCAATGTGGTATCGCCAGATGGCGGCGCTATCTCACTGTCGATACCCGATAACCAGGATGCTTACGCAAAAATGAATGTTTTTCCCGTCAGCACCACGGGCATTCCGCCGGAAATTGGCAGTTTCGAGGCGACGGCATCGGTTCGTATCGATTTTGACTGAGGTGCGAACTAAATGACTTACCGATCGTTATGTCTTCCTGTCCTGCTTGCATTGTATGCGTGTTGCGCGTTTGGCAATCTAAAAGGCACTGATCAGGTGAATATGCACATCTACGGTAACATTATCGATCAGGGTTGTGACGTGGTTACCAGTAGCGCGATGCAGAATGTTTTCATTGGCGATTTCAATATCAGTGATTTTCAGGCGGCCAATGCCGTCAGCGCGTCAGCGGATTTAACGATTGGTATTACCGGTTGTGCGGCAGGTATACAGGATGCCAGAGTTTATTTTAGCGGTGAATCCGATCCGCTGGCCCCCACGTTGCTTAAGCTGACCGATACCGGCGGTAACGGTAATATGGCAACCGGTATCGCGGTGCAAATTATTGACGCGCAAACCCAGGAGGAGATCCCGCTGAACAGCCTGACTGCGCGTAGTCCTCTCAAGGCCGGAGATAATGAGCTGAAATACAAGCTGCGCTATAAATCCACGAAAGAGGGGGCAACGGGCGGAAATGCCACCGCGGTGCTCTATTTTGACCTGGTGTATGAGTAGGCCGATGACGATGAAAAGCGCGCAATATCTTACTTTTGCTCTGGTAATGTGTTCTCGCCTTGCCTTTGCTCACGATGGCACCATTAATATTAGTGGCACATTCCATAGCAACACCTGCATTTTGGCGCAGGACAGTAAAGCGATTCAGATCCCTCTTGGCACACTTTCCGTTAGCCAATTTGTTCAGGGACGCCCATCGGCAGAAAAGGTGTTCACTATCAATCTTGAACAATGTGGCGCCGATGTGAACGCCGCCAATGTTACTTTCTCTGGCGACCCGGATACCACCCAACCTGATTTGCTGGCGATAGACGCCAGCAGTGATGCCGCAACGGGGCTGGCGGTAGCAATTCTTGATGACGCGCAATGTCTTATACCGTTAATGCAGGAGAGCAAATCTTATCCATTGAAACAGGGTAAAGTGGCGCTGACATTTTATGCGCAGCTTCGCCCGACAGCCGGAAAAATTAACTCAGGGGCTGTGAACGCCAGCGCGACTTTTGTGGTGCGCTATGACTAGACTTGCCCTGTTAGTGCTGTGCATGGTATCGGGTATCAGCGATGCGGGCGTGGTAGTGGGGGGAACACGCTTCGTTTTTCCGTCTTCTGTCGAGACCCGAACTATTTCAGTTACCAATACCAGCAATCAACCCTGGCTGATTAACAGCAAAATCAGTACGCCCACCGTATGGGCAGGGGTGAATGCTTTTCACGGGCAGCTACCGGTTTTAGCCACGCCCCCACTGTTTTTACTACCGCCAGGCTCGACCGGGACGATTCGACTGGTAAAAACGGATGCCTCCATGCCGAACGATCGCGAAATGCTGTTTGCACTGAGTGTCGCGTCGATTCCGTCGGGGAGGGTTGAAGATCGTAGCGTGAAGGTGGCGCTACGCTCCTCTTTTAAACTTTTCTGGCGTCCAGCCTCATTGAAAGGAGATCCTGAGCAAGCGTGGCAGAAAGTAACCTGGCGCCGTGAGCCACAGGGCGTGATAGCTGAAAACCCGACGCCTTTTTATATCAATCTGACGCAGGTAACTGTGAACGGTCAGTTGGTTAATGATGCGGGTGTTCTTCCGCCATTGGCGCAGCGCCACTTTAGCTGGTGCGCCACACAAACGACCTGTACTTTACGCTGGCGTACGTTTAACGATCTGGGCGGTTTTACGCCGATAACCGAACAGCGTCTTCCCTGAAGATTTGGATGAAAACGTTTGCGTTTTTTTTGTTCCTGGTCAATTCCCTTTTTGTGCACAATCGCACATAATACGCCCCCGGTTTGCACACCGGGAATCCAGGAGAGTTCATGTACTACCCCTTCGTTCGTAAAGCCCTTTTCCAGCTCGATCCTGAGCGCGCTCATGAATTTACTTTTCAATCATTACGCCGGGTAACCGGAACGCCGTTTGAAGCGCTGGTTCGCCAGAAAGTGCCTTCAAAACCGGTGAGCTGTATGGGATTGACCTTCAAAAATCCGCTGGGTCTGGCGGCCGGTCTGGACAAAAATGGCGAGTGCATCGATGCGCTCGGTGCGATGGGGTTTGGTTCGATCGAAATCGGCACCGTTACCCCGCGTCCACAGCCGGGGAACGATAAGCCGAGGATCTTCCGTCTGGTTGATGCCGAAGGTCTGATCAACCGTATGGGCTTTAATAACCTGGGTGTTGATAACCTGGTTGAGAACGTTAAAAAAGCACATTTCGACGGCGTGCTGGGTATTAATATCGGTAAAAATAAAGATACGCCGGTTGAGCAGGGTAAAGATGACTATCTGATTTGTATGGAAAAAATCTATGCTTATGCTGGATATATTGCCATCAATATCTCTTCGCCAAATACCCCTGGGCTGCGTACACTGCAATATGGTGACGCGCTTGACGATCTGCTTTCCAGTATTAAAAATAAACAGGCTGAACTTCAGGCGAAACATCATAAATATGTTCCTGTGGCAGTGAAGATCGCGCCGGATCTTTCTGTTGAAGAGTTGATCCAGGTTGCCGATAGTTTAGTTCGCCATAATATTGATGGGGTGATCGCAACGAATACCACACTGGATCGTTCTCTGGTCCAGGGGATGAAAAATTGCGATGAAACCGGTGGACTGAGTGGTCGTCCATTGCAATTAAAAAGCACCGAAATTATCCGTATGCTTTCCGGCGAATTAAACGGGCGCTTGCCTATTATTGGCGTAGGCGGAATTGACTCCGTTATTGCCGCCCGTGAGAAGATTGCTGCCGGGGCGACACTGGTGCAGATCTATTCCGGGTTTATTTTTAAAGGCCCACCGCTGATTAAAGAAATCGTTACCCACATCTAATCTTTTATCTCATTATGTGAACCAGGGCTTTATTTTAAGCCCTGGTTGCTTTATATTTCCTCATTGTTGCTTATTTAAACATTTTAGTCTTTTATTATTTAGGTAGTAAAAACGACGCGGGAAAGATTACACAGCAAACGGATGCTGAAATGAGGGGAGCGGACAATGCGAATTAAACCAGACGATAACTGGCGTTGGTATTATGATGAAGAGCACGATCGTATGATGCTCGATTTAGCCAATGGCATGTTGTTCCGTTCGCGTTTTGCTCGCCGGATGTTAACTCCCGATGCCTTCGACCCTACCGGATTCTGCGTTGACGACGCGGCGCTCTATTTCTCCTTTGAAGAAAAATGCCGCGACCTCGAACTCTCTAAAGAACATCGCGCTGAACTCATTCTTAATGCGCTGGTGGCGATTCGCTTCCTGAAGCCGCAAATGCCGAAAAGCTGGCATTTCCGCGCCCATGGCGATTGTTGGTCCCCGGTGACGGGTGATGCGGCATGCGTTTGGCTGAGCGATACCGATCAACAGGTCAATCTGTTGGTGGTCGAGCCGGGTGATAACGCCGCGCTATGTCTGCTGGCCCAGCCTGGGCTGGTGCTGGCCGGGCGAACGATGCAGTTGGGCGATGCTATCAAAGTGATGAATGACAGGCTGCAACCCCAGCCAGGCCTGGCGGGTTACAGCCTGGAGCAGGCGGTTTAACTGCGCAATTTCAACGCGGTTTTTGGCACACAGCTACAGCACAGGATGGTGCCATCGTTGCCAATCGCGCTCTTCTTGAGCGGGCTCACTTCACCTTCTTCCAGCGTAATGCGGCAGCTCCCACAAATTCCCGCGCGGCAGGAGTAGGGAACACGAATTCCCTGCTGTTCAAGCTGTTCCAGTAACACTTGCTGGTTATTCCCGTTAAAGGTTTGTCCCTGCCAGTCAATTTTCACTTTCGTGGCCGCGTTATCTTCGACGGCGAGCGCGTCGTCATCTGCCCCCGCCCCGTAGAGTTTGCCTGGCCCGGTGGAAAGGATTTCCACTTCATCACCCACGCGAACCACGCCGCTGTTACGCGGGATCAGGTTCTGGCCGAAATCGACGTCGCCATTATCCTGCGCGGTGCGGAAAGCCTGCAGCGTATGCAGCGGTTCGCCTGCCGGATGCTTCTGGCCTCGTTCCGGGCTAATGGTGGTGAAAATGCAGCGACTGCACGGCTTCACCACGTCAAAAACGACTTCGCCAATGCGAATGGTCTTCCAGGTATCTTCATCCCATGCCTGCGCACCGGTCACCACCAGATTCGGACGGAACTGCTCCATTTTGACGCTGGCCGGGCAGCGCTGCTGTAAATCGCGCAGCGAGGCTTCGTTGGTCAGCAGGTAGGGGAAACCATCGGCAAAGGAGAGCGGCACCGCATCGTGACGTTTTACGCGGCGAGTGAGCGTGTCGCCAAGCCAGCGCAACTGCACATCGCGTTTAAAGAATGGCGAGAGCCATTGATTGATCGCATCCGGAGCGATGTGGGCGGTAAAATGGTTGCCCCACACTTCCGTTGGCGCAGCCTGCGCAGTGAAATCGGCAAAACGCACCAATGCGCTGCTACCATCGGGTGCGGTTAAATGCAGACCGTCGCGGAGAATAGCGGGGGTGAAGCGCACCATCGCCGGGTACTGTCGCGCGGTGATAAACGTGCCATCGGGTTCGGTCACCATAAAGATGCGGTCGAATGCCATTCCGCTGATATCAGCAAAGGCGTGAGTGAGCCCGATACCCCTCATGGATTTCACCGGGTGAATGAAAAGTCGCGATAACGTCAGCATGACGCATTCCCTGAGTCAGAAATAAGCCTTTAACTTTATGACATGGGGCCGAGATTGGCTATAATGCGCAACAATTTTCTGCAAGTAAAAGTGATGATATGAATTCTCTGTTTGCCAGTACGGCCCGTGGGCTGGAAGAGCTGTTAAAAACTGAACTGGAAGGTCTGGGCGCGCAAGAGTGCAAAGTAACCCAGGGTGGGGTCCATTTTCAGGGAGACACGCGCCTTCTTTATCAAAGCCTGATGTGGAGTCGCCTGGCGTCGCGCATCATGATGCCGCTGGGCGAGTGCAGTGTCTGGAGCGATCTTGACCTCTATCTCGGCGTGCAGACGATCAACTGGACGGAGATCTTTACCCCGAACGCCACTTTTGCTGTGAGCTTCAACGGGCTGAACGATGAGATCCGTAACAGCCAGTACGGTGCGCTGAAAGTAAAAGACGCCATCGTCGATGCGTTTACGCGCAAGAATTTGCCACGCCCGAATGTCGATCGCGACAATCCGGATCTGCGCATCAACGTGCGTTTGAACAAAGAGAAGGCGTTTATCTCTCTCGATCTGAGCGGTGAGGGCCTGCATCTTCGCGGCTACCGCGATCGCACTGGTCTGGCACCCATCAAAGAGAACCTGGCGGCGGCAATTGTCATGCGTTCTGGCTGGGTGCCGGGTACGCCACTGCTCGATCCGATGTGTGGTTCCGGAACGCTGCTGATTGAAGCGGCGATGTGGGCGACCGATCGCGCGCCAGGGCTGCATCGCGGCCACTGGGGCTTTGGCGGCTGGGCACAGCACGACGACGCTATCTGGCAGGAAGTGAAAGCCGATGCGCAAACCCGCGCACGGGCAGGCCTTGCGGCTTACGAGTCCCGTTTTTATGGCTCTGATACCGACCGCCGTGTTGTGGATATTGCGCGCAGTAACGCCCGCCGCGCCGGTATTGGCGAGCTGGTTACCTTCGAACAAAAAGATGTGGCGCAACTGACGAATCCATTGCCGAAAGGCCCGTACGGTACCGTTATCAGCAACCCGCCATACGGTGAGCGTCTGGAGAGCGAACCGGCGCTGATTGCCCTGCACAGCCTGCTGGGCCGCATCATGAAAAACCAGTTTGGCGGCTGGAATCTGTCGCTGTTCAGCGCCTCGCCGGAACTGCTGAGCTGCGTGTCGCTGCGTGCTGAACGCCAGTTTAAAGCCAAAAACGGCCCGCTGGATTGTATCCAGAAGAACTATCACGTGTCGGAAAGCACCGGTGAGGTGAAGGCCACTGTCGCGGAAGACTACGCCAACCGTCTGCGCAAAAATCTCAAGAAACTGGAGAAGTGGGCGAAGCAGGAAGGCATTGAGTGCTATCGCCTGTACGATGCTGACCTGCCGGAGTATAACGTGGCGGTCGATCGCTATGCTGACTGGGTCGTTGTGCAGGAATATGCGCCGCCGAAAACCGTTGATGTGCACAAAGCACGTCAGCGCCTGTTTGATATTATTGCCGCAACTATCGCCGTGCTGGGCATCGCGCCAAACAAGCTGGTGCTGAAAACCCGCGAGCGCCAGAAAGGCAAAAATCAGTACGAGAAAATGAACGAGAAGGGCGACTTCATGGAGGTGAGCGAATATAACGCCCGCCTGTGGGTTAACCTGACGGATTATCTCGATACGGGCCTGTTCCTCGACCACCGCATCGCCCGTCGCATGCTGGGTCAGATGAGCAAAGGCAAAGATTTCCTTAACCTCTTCTCCTACACCGGTAGCGCCAGCGTTCACGCGGGCCTCGGCGGTGCGCGGTCCACGACCACGGTGGATATGTCACGCACCTATCTTGAATGGGCCGAGCGTAACCTGCGTCTGAATGGCCTGACCGGTCGTGCTCATCGTCTGATGCAGGCGGATGTGCTCGCCTGGCTGCGCGATACAGACGAACAGTTTGACGTGATCTTCATCGATCCGCCGACCTTCTCCAACTCAAAACGTATGGAAGATGCGTTTGATGTACAGCGCGATCACCTGCGCCTGATGAAAGACCTGAAGCGTCTGCTGCGTAAAGGCGGCACCATCATGTTCTCGAACAACAAACGCGGTTTCCGTATGGATCACGACGGCCTGACCGAACTGGGACTGAAAGCACAAGACATTACCCATAAAACACAGTCTCAGGATTTCGCCCGTAACCGTCAGATCCACAACTGCTGGCTGATTACCGCAGCCTGAAAGGAATAAAGAATGTCATTAATTAGTATGCATGGCGCGTGGCTGTCGTTCAGCGATGCGCCGCTCCTCGATAATGCCGAACTGCATATCGAAGATAACGAACGAGTCTGCCTGGTTGGTCGTAACGGCGCGGGCAAATCGACGTTGATGAAGATCCTTAACCGCGAGCAGGGTCTGGACGACGGACGCATTATTTACGAACAGGACCTGGTTGTGGCGCGTCTGCAACAGGACCCGCCGCGCAACGTCCAGGGCAGCGTGTATGATTTCGTTGCCGAAGGTATTGAAGAACAGGCTGTTTATTTGAAGCGTTATCACGATGTCTCGCAATTGGTGATGACGGACCCAAGCGACAAGAATTTGCAGGAACTGGCGAAGATCCAGGAACAACTGGATCACCACGGTTTATGGCAGCTTGAAAACCGTATCAACGAAGTGCTTGATCAGTTAGGGCTTGAGCCGAATATGGAACTGGCGTCGCTTTCCGGCGGTTGGCTGCGCAAAGCGGCGCTGGGCCGGGCGCTGGTTAGCGCACCGCGCGTGCTGTTGCTTGACGAACCAACAAACCACCTCGATATCGAAACCATCGACTGGCTGGAAGGGTTCCTGAAGACATTCAAAGGCACCATTATTTTCATCTCGCACGACCGTTCGTTTATCCGCAATATGGCCACCCGTATTGTCGATCTCGATCGCGGCAAGCTGGTTACCTACCCGGGGAATTACGATCAGTATCTGCTTGAGAAAGAAGAAGCGCTGCGCGTGGAGGAATTACAAAACGCTGAATTCGACCGCAAACTGGCCCAGGAAGAAGTGTGGATCCGCCAGGGCATCAAAGCGCGGCGAACCCGTAACGAAGGCCGCGTTCGCGCACTGAAAGCGATGCGTAATGAACGTAGCGCACGCCGCGAAGTGATGGGCAGCGCCAAAATGCAGGTCGAAGAAGCGTCTCGCTCCGGTAAAATCGTCTTTGAAATGGAAGACGTGAATTACCAGGTCGACGGTAAAGTGCTGGTGAAAGATTTCTCTGCGCAGGTACAGCGCAGCGATAAAATCGCGCTGATTGGCCCGAACGGCTGCGGTAAAACCACCTTGTTGAAACTGATGCTGGGTCAATTGCAGGCCGACAGTGGGCGCATTCACGTTGGAACCAAGCTGGAAGTCGCCTATTTTGACCAGCACCGTGCAGAGCTGGACCCGGATAAAACGGTGATGGACAACCTTGCGGAAGGTAAGCAGGAAGTGATGGTGAACGGGAAACCGCGCCACGTTCTTGGCTACCTGCAAGACTTCCTGTTCCATCCAAAACGTGCCATGACGCCTGTGCGAGCGCTATCTGGTGGTGAACGTAATCGTCTTCTGCTGGCACGCCTGTTCCTCAAACCCAGCAACCTGTTGATTCTCGATGAACCGACCAACGACCTGGATGTCGAAACGCTCGAACTGCTGGAAGAGCTGATTGATGGCTATCAGGGCACCGTTTTACTGGTGAGCCACGATCGTCAATTTGTTGATAACACAGTGACGGAATGCTGGATCTTCGAAGGCGACGGTAAAATTGGTCAGTATGTCGGCGGTTATCACGATGCGCGTGGACAACAGAGCCAATCACAGGCGCAAAAACAAGCTATTGTTAAGAAAACAGCCGAAGCGACGCAGCCTAAAGCAGAAATTGTCAAGCGAACCAGTACCAAATTAAGCTATAACCTGCAGCGCGAGCTGGAACAGCTTCCGCAAAAGCTGGAAGATCTTGAGGCGAATCTGGAATCGTTGCAGGTCCAGGTGGCTGATGCCTCCTTCTTCAGCCAGCCGCACGACCATACGCAAAAAGTGTTGTCTGAACTGGCGCAGGCCGAGCAGGCGTTAGAAGAGGCGTTTGAACGCTGGGAATATCTGGAAGCGTTAAAAAACGGTGCCTGATACTGAGGAGTTTTCATGTGCGATCAACATCATGCCGCGCGGCATATTCTGTGCCGTCAATGTGACATGCTGGTGGCGTTGCCGCACCTTGAACATCGACATAAAGCGGAGTGCCCGCGCTGCGGCACGACGCTGACCACTGTATGGGACGAGCCGAGAACGCGTCCCACTGCTTATGCCATTGTCGCGCTTTTCATGCTGGTGCTGGCTAATCTCTTCCCCTTCATTTACATGAAGGTGGCGGGGGTTAACAGCGAAATTGAGCTGCTGGAAATTCCGCGCGTGCTGTTTACCGAAGATTACGCCAGCCTGGGCACCTTCTTTATGCTGTTTGTCCAGCTCGTGCCTGCTTTTTGCCTGGTCACCATTTTATTGCTGGTGAATCGGGTAAAAATGCCGGTTCGTGTGAAAGCCTATCTGGCCAGAATCCTCTTCCAGTTAAAATCCTGGGGCATGGCAGAAATCTTTCTCGCTGGGGTGCTGGTCAGTTTTGTGAAGCTGATGGCCTACGGTGATATTGGTATTGGCAGCAGTTTCATTCCCTGGTGTCTTTTCTGCCTCCTGCAATTGCGCACTTTTCAGTGCGTCGATCGCCGCTGGTTATGGGACGACATTGCCCCGATGCCGGTGCTTCAAACCGAACCTCAGCCCGGTGTAACGGGGATTCGCCAGGGGCTGCGTTCATGTGCGTGTTGCACCGCGATTTTGCCTGCTGATGAACACGTTTGTCCGCGTTGTCATTCAAAAGGATACGTGCGCCGCAAAAACAGCCTGCAATGGACGATGGCGCTGCTGGTGACTTCTATCATTCTTTATCTTCCGGCGAATATTCTGCCGATCATGATTACCGATCTGCTGGGCGACAAAATGCCTTCGACGATTCTCGCCGGGGTGATTTTGCTGTGGAGTGAAGGCTCATACCCGGTGGCAATGGTCATTTTTATTGCCAGTATTATGGTGCCTACGCTGAAGATGATTGCTATCGCGTGGCTCTGCTGGGATGCGAAAGGGCATGGCCGTCGTGACAGCGAGCGCATGCATCTGATTTATGAAGTGGTGGAATTCGTAGGGCGCTGGTCGATGATTGATGTGTTTGTCATCGCAGTGCTTTCTGCATTAGTAAGAATGGGCGGACTGATGAATATCTACCCGGCGATGGGCGCACTGATGTTTGCGCTGGTCGTGATAATGACCATGTTTTCCGCAATGACCTTTGATCCTCGACTGTCGTGGGATCGGGATCCGGAATCAAGCCATGAGGAATCGTAATAGCATGGAAACGAAGAGTGGGGAGGCCAAAGTGCAAAAGGTGAAGAACTGGTCTCCGGTCTGGATCTTCCCGATTGTCACTGCGCTGATTGGTGCATGGATCTTGTTTTACCACTATAGCCACCAGGGGCCGGAGGTGACGCTCATCACCACCAATGCCGAAGGTATTGAAGGCGGTAAAACCACGATTAAAAGTCGTAGCGTTGACGTGGGCGTGGTGGAAAGCACTACGCTGACGGACGATCTTACGCACGTGGAAATTAAAGCACGCCTGAATGCCGGCATGGAGAAACTGTTGCACAAAGACTCCGTTTTTTGGGTCGTGAAGCCGCAGGTTGGGCGTGAAGGAATCAGTGGGCTGGGTACCTTACTCTCCGGCGCGTATATCGAGTTGCAGCCCGGTAATAAAGGCGGTCAACAGGAAGATTATCAGTTGTTGGATCAGCCGCCGCTGGCGCCGCCGGATGCCAAAGGTATCCGCGTGATCCTCGACAGTAAAAAAGCCGGGCAGTTGAATCCGGGCGATCCGGTTCTGTTCCGTGGTTACCGTGTCGGATCTGTCGAAACCAGCACCTTTGATGCGCAGAAGCGGACGATCAGCTATCAGTTGTTTATCACTGCGCCAAACGATCGTCTGGTGACCAGTAATGTTCGCTTCTGGAAAGACAGCGGTGTAGCGGTCGATCTCACCTCTGCCGGGATGCGCGTAGAGATGGGTTCGCTCACCACGCTGTTTAGCGGTGGTGTCAGTTTTGACGTGCCGGAAGGGCTTGACCTCGGTCAGCCGGTAACTGAAAAAAGCGCTTTCCGCCTCTATGACGATCAAAAAAGTATTCAGGACTCTCTCTATACCGAGCATCTTGATTACCTGATGTTCTTCAAAGATTCCGTACGTGGCCTGCAACCCGGCGCGCCCGTTGAGTTCCGCGGTATTCGCCTGGGGACGGTCGGTCAGGTGCCGTTTGATGTGAAAGGTCTGCGTCAGGCGCTGAATAACGACTATCGTATTCCGGTGCTGATCCGTATCGAACCAGAACGTCTGGCAAATCAGTTGGGCGAGCACCCGGATTTGGGCAAACATCTTGAAGAGCTGATGAAACGTGGCCTGCGCGGCTCGCTTAAAACCGGTAACCTGGTGACCGGCGCGCTGTATGTGGACATGGACTTCTATCCGAAAGAGCCGCAGATGACCGGTATCCGTGAGTTCAGCGGTTATCAGATTATCCCAACCGTAAGTGGTGGTCTGGCGCAGATCCAGCAGCGTCTGATGGATACGCTGGATAAATTCAACAATTTGCCGTTGAATCCGATGATTGAGCAGGCAACCAATACGTTGACCGAAAGCCAGCGCACGATGCGTCAGCTGCAAACGACGCTGGATAATCTGAATAAGATAACGGCCAGCCAGTCTATGCAGCAGTTGCCGGAAGACATGCAGAAAACGCTGCGCGAGCTGAATCGCAGTATGCAGGGCTTCCAGCCGGGCTCGGCCGCTTACAACAAGATGGTCGCGGATATGCAACGTCTGGATCAGGTACTGCGTGAGCTGCAACCGGTTTTGAAAACGCTGAACGAGAAGAGTAACGCGCTGGTGTTTGAAGCGAAGGATAAAAAAGATCCAGAGCCTAAGAGGGCGAAACAATGAAAAAATGGATAGTACTGGCGGCGGCCTGCCTGCTGGCAGCCTGTAGCAGTAGCGGTGAGAATAAAACCTACTACCAGTTGCCGGTGGACAAAGGCACGGTGCAAAACAGCGCCAGTGCCGGTCAACACCTGTTATGGGTAGAGCAGGTTACCGTTCCGGATTTCCTCGCCGGGAGCGGCGTGGTGTATCAGACCAGCGACGTACAGTATGTGATTGCCAGCAATAACCTGTGGGCCAGCCCGCTTGACCAACAGCTACGTACCACGCTCATCGCCAACCTGAGCAACCAGTTGCCAGGTTGGGTGATTGCTTCGCAACCTCTGGGCCACGATCAGGATACGCTTAACGTGTCGGTGAATGGGTTCCATGGGCGCTATGATGGCAAGGTCATTGTCAGCGGTGAATGGTTGCTGAACCATCAGGGACAACTGATTAAGCGTCCGTTCCACATTGAACTGGCGCAACAGAAAGATGGTTATGATGAGATGGTGAAAATGCTGGCGCAAGCCTGGAGCCAGGAAGCGGTCTCTATTGCCCGCTCTGTCAATCAGCAACTATAAGTAGAATTAATCATGCTAAGACCGCCGTGGGTGTGAAACCCACGGCGTTTTTTTTGTTTTTATGCTCAGCAGGTTAGTTGTCCCGTCTCACATTTTTTGTACAAATGAACTCGTAGATAGCTCACAAATATGACACTGGCGTGAATTTTGCGCATTGACGATAGTGATGATTCAGGTTATTCGTAATGTGTGGTTGCACACTTTGTAATCACTGTTTTCATTTCCACCAGATAAAAGTAATGAGGGAAACGAGGCATGAAGAGACAAAAACGAGATCGCCTGGAACGGGCACATCAGCGTGGGTATCAGGCCGGTATTGCCGGTAAGTCGAAAGAAATTTGTCCTTACCAGACGTTAAATCAACGTTCACACTGGCTCGGAGGCTGGCGAGAAGCCATGGAGGACAGGACAGTTATCGCCTGACGCTGTCTCTTTAGAAGAAACCTCCGCGATGCGGAGGTTTCGCGTTAATGCGGAGTCTTAGAACGCAGAAGTATCCTGGAACAACCCAACCTTCAGGTCGTTAGCGGTATAGATAAGACGACCATCAACCAGTACTTCGCCATCCGCCAGGCCCATGATCAGACGGCGGTTAACGATGCGCTTGAAGTGAATACGGTAGGTCACTTTCTTCGCGGTCGGCAGTACCTGACCGGTGAATTTCACTTCACCCACGCCCAGCGCACGGCCTTTGCCTTCACCGCCAAGCCAGCCAAGATAGAAGCCTACCAGCTGCCACATGGCGTCCAGACCCAGACAGCCTGGCATCACCGGGTCACCGATGAAGTGGCAGCCGAAGAACCACAGATCCGGGTTGATATCGAGTTCTGCTTCAACATAGCCCTTATCAAAATTGCCGCCAGTTTCGGTCATTTTAACGACACGATCCATCATCAGCATGCTAGGGGCTGGTAACTGCGGGCCTTTCGCACCAAACAGTTCACCGCGACCAGAGGCAAGAAGATCTTCTTTTGTATAAGATTCGCGTTTATCTACCATGTTTTCAGTAAGCCTTATTTTGAGTTCGGGACGCAGGATAGCTAACACGTGTACGCTGAACAAGTCCGATCAGTTCGAATTGAACCAGCCCAGCCAGCGCAACGGCCACGGATAACGATGCCGCGCGTCGGGCTGTGAGGCCTGCGCGATACGTTCCTGAATCGTTTGCAACAATGTCGTCTGCCCTTCAGCATCCCAGTTCAACTGGGTGAGAAGCGGCAGGGCCTCGGTCACATCATCGACCGCCCAGATAGAAAATTGTCCGGCTTCAACCGCTTCCTGCACTTCCACTGACAGACTTAAATGGCGCACGTTGGCGTTGGGAATAATCACGCCCTGTTTACCGTTCAGGCCGCGCTGTAGACAGATAGCAAAGAAGCCTTCGATTTTTTCATTCAAACCGCCAACCGGCTGAGCGCGTCCAAATTGATCGACGGAACCGGTGATGGCAATGCCTTGATTGATAGGTACGCCGGAAAGAGCGCTTATCAAGGCACACAGCTCAGCCATGGACGCGCTATCGCCATCCACTTCGCTGTAAGACTGTTCGAAGGTTAATGATGCGGAGAACGGGATTTGCTGATCGAGTTCGAGTTCCGACATCAGAAACGCCTGCATGATCATCATGCCTTTAGCGTGAATGTTACCGCCAAGCTCGGCCTTGCGTTCGATATCTGTGACTTCGCCGTCGCCAATGTGCACAACGCAGCTAATACGAGAAGGTTCACCAAAGGCGCGAGGGTGACCTGGGAATTCAATCACCGACAGGGCGTTAATCTGCCCGATACATTCACCTTCTGTTTCAATGAGAATCTGCTCAAGCAGGATCTCGTCCTGCATCCGCTCGGCCAGATAACCTTCACGCCACTGACGCTGCTCAAGCATGGTTTTGAGCTGCTCGTCGCCAATGGTTTCACCTTCACAGAACGGCGCGGTTTCGCGCAACTGACGGCTTATCCACAGCGGACAAAGCGGCAGCGTTTCCTGATCGCCGGTGTAGCGAGCGCCTTCCTGAATCAGACGCGGCCAGGCATCGGCCGCGAGCATCGGCAGGTTTGCATCACGCGCGACCTGCTGAACCCACTGACACCACCGCTTGATGGTCTCTTCATCGGTGAGCTGCAAATTGTCTTCATACTCGCAGTAGAGTGACTTTTCCGCCAGCTCAGGTTCCATTTCCTGGAAATCGGCCAGCGCGTCACGATCGCCAACCAGCATCACCTTCAGCGACAGCGGCATGGAAGGGATCGTGACGGGTAACGGACGTGACTCATCAAAGGAGAGCCACTCAAAACGCTGCTGGGTCACCTGCGATTTTAAACGCATCCACAACAGGGGCTGAGCCAGTAAGGCGCGCAGAGAGAGAATCAGCACGCCACCGTTGGCTTTGTGCACCAGACCAGTCTGAAGCGAAATATCGCCATTAAACTGACGCACGCAGCCGAACAGCTGCTCGGCTTCCACCCAGTCGGCAAAAATGACCGGGCCAGAGCTTGCGAAATTATCGTCCGGCGACGTTGCCGGAGAGACACTGACCTGGCCTGCGGCGATGGAATAGTTCACGCCGGTCAGGCGAGACGCTGAATCACCACGCAAGGCGTTGGTCGTGTTGTTAAGCAGTTGCAGGTACGCTTTTTCTTCTGGCGCTTTCACCAGTAAAAAGTCGCTGACGCCCTGAGGGTGCAGAAACTGCTCCAGAGCATAGTGCAAACGAGCCTGCAGCTCGCTGAATAAGGATTCATTAACTGACGAGATTTCAGGCAGGGTAAATAGCGCCTGGTATGCATCAGTCGCAGGGGCAAGGTCGCGCCGGGAAAGAGTATTTATGGTCAAAGTCGCTATTTTTAGTCAGATGTAAAGCACGAGATTATACCTTATGCCGCAGGGAAGCTCACGGAGAATAGGGCGGTTATTCTGATATCGCCGACATTGTTTTCACACTCACAGATTTCTTCTCAGCACATTGGCAAAAAACTGATATCCTGAAAAGAGTTACACGGTCACCTTGGGATCGCAATGAAATATCAACAACTGGAAAATCTTGAGAGCGGGTGGAAGTGGAAGTACCTGGTGAAGAAGCACCGGGAAGGCGAACAGATCACCCGTTACATTGAAACCAGCGCCGCGCAGGAAGCGGTTGATCTCCTGCTGAAACTTGAGCACGACCCGGTACAGGTGAATGAGTGGATTGCGCAGAATATCAATCCCGGCCTGGTGAATCGCATGAAGCAAACAATTCGTGCGCGCCGTAAACGTCATTTTAACGCCGAACATCAGCATACGCGTAAGAAGTCGATAGATCTGGAATTCGCCGTCTGGCAGCGTTTGGCCGGTCTGGCTCAGCGACGCGGCAAAACCTTATCAGAAACCATTGTGCAGTTGATCGAAGACGCGGAAAACAAAGAGAAATATGCCTCGAAAATGAGCACCCTGAAGCAGGACCTACAGGCGCTATTAGGCAAAGAATAATCGTTTAAACCTTTTGTTCAGGCCAAAAAAAACCCCGCAATGCGGGGTTTTTTCATAAGACGATAACTTAAGCCTGCGGCTGAGCTACAACGTCTTTGATGCCTTTAACTTCGATCTCTACGCGACGATCCGGGGCCAGGCAGTCGATCAGTGCAGCGCGAGCTTTCACGTTGTCACAGGTGTTGCCAGTAACCGGGTTGGATTCGCCCATGCCACGTGCAGAGATTTTGTCAGAAGGAATACCTTTAGAGATCAGGTAATCAACAACGGACTGAGCACGTTTCTCGGACAGACCCTGGTTGTAAGCGTCAGAACCGATGCGGTCAGTGAAGCCCAGAACAACTACGGAACCGTCTTTCGGATCCAGGTTGCTCAGCTGGCTGTACATCTGATCCAGAGCCTGCTGGCCTTCTGGTTTCAGAGTTGCTTTGTTGAAGTTGAACAGAACGTCAGACTTCAGAGTGAAGTGTTTGGTCTGTACTTCTGGAGCCGGAGCCGGAGCCGGTGCAACTACTGGAGCTGCATCTTCCTGCTGGCCGAAACGGTAGGAAACACCTACGCTCAGCAGGCCGTTGTCCGGACGACCACCAACGGTGTTCGCGTCACCGATGTTGTTAGTCCACTGGTATTCCAGACGGGTAGCGATGTCACGGGTAACCGCGTATTCAACGCCGCCAGCGAATACTGGGGATACGCCAGTGTCGTGGTCTTTGAAGCCGGTGTTGTTTTTAGCGTCTGCACGCCAAACCATACCACCCAGACGAGTGTAGATGTCCAGATCGTCAGTGATTGGGTAACCCAGTTTAGCGGTCAGCTGAACGCCCTGAGCTTTGAAAGCACCGTTCTGCTCGCTGCCTTTGTACGGCATGCGGCCTAACCAGTCATAACCCATTTCGAAACCAACGTACGGGTTAACCTGATAACCACCGAAGGCACCTGCGCCCAGCTGGCTTTCATGGGTCGGACCGTTGTTGTCGATCTGGTTGTTACCGACATCGTGGAACTGAGACCAGCCCAGTTTAGCACCAGCATACCAGGTGTTATCTTTCGGAGCGGCCTGCGCTACGGTAGCGAAACCAGCCAGTGCCACTGCAATCGCGATAGCTGTCTTTTTCATTTTTTGCGCCTCGTTATCATCCAAAATTTGCCATGAAAATCTAAAAGACTCACGGTTAAATCCTTCACCGGGGGCGTGACTTATTAATTACTCAGCAGATCTCTGCGGCGTAAGCTGATCACCCCTGGCGATGTAAAGTCTACAACGTAGTTGGAAACTTACAAGTGTGAACTCCGTCAGGCATATGAAAAAAAAGGGGTTGTATACACAATATTTAACATTTACGGCTAGAATTTATGCGAGATAAAATTCTGAGAACCGCATCACATCAGCGTTCTCAGGAATTTCAGCTCCTGAAACATGCTCTTAACGAGAGCGCAAAAAAATTTCCAGGAAAATTCCTAATTTCGTTTAATGATACAAATTTGAGTGAATTTTTAGCCCATTCAGTTGTCCTGCTGGATGAGAGGAAGAGTTAACCGGGCGCATGATAAACGCCATGGCATTTCCTTCCTCGGCCGCATTCATCAAGCGGGCATGTTCCTGCTCCGACAATTCTTCCGCCACCCAGGCGATAACCACACTATAGTTCCCTGTACGTAATGCGCGCTCCATGGCGTCAAGCATGTTGTACGAGGACATCTGGCGAAGCTGCATGACTTTGGATAATGGCAGACCGGAAGCCTGAACCCACTGGCGACTCAGTTTTTGCTGAGGCGTAAGCCACAGCTGCCAGCGCGATTGCTGACCGAGCTGTTGTAATAAAGGCAGCAGGAGTAACTGCGCCATCATGGGTTGATCTTCGCGATAAACCACCTCGCTTACCAGGGCAGGGGAGGCCTGTACATGAGACGCGAAACTGTGATGAGTCGCAGACGCTGCCGCGACAGAAGAACGATTTACAACACCAGATGTATACATAGCTCATCCAACCTTGTGGGTTACTGTATGAATATACAGTACTACCCCTGACACTAAAGATCAACCCCATTTTCTGAAAGCGACTCGCAAATTCGCACACCAAATTCACGCAGTTCTTGCCGTGTCGACGGAAGTTACTTATGTTGCTCATTACCGGATCTATTAACAGTTCTAATGTTTGCAACCGCATGATTAGTAAAGGATAATCATGAAAAAAATATCATATAAACGGATTTATCAATCCCAGGAATATCTTGCGCCGCTTGGGGTCGTGCGTTCCCGATCGCTCTTTGGGGGCTATAGCCTCTCGGTAAACAACACGGTGTTTGCCATGGTCTCAGAAGGAGAACTGTATTTGAGGGCTTGTGAAGAAACGGCTGTTTATCAACGTAAAGTGAAAACGCCACTCTTAACGCTTAAGAAGAGAGGCGGCCCACTGCAGCTTAACTATTTTCACGTTGATGAAAACTTATGGCAAAACCACAAATTATTGCTGCGCTTAAGTAAGCTCTCATTAAAAGACGCACTGCGAGAGAAAAACGGTCGTCAGGTTTCACAGCGACTGAAGGACTTACCCAATCTCTCCTTCCACATGGAGTTATTAATGGCTGAGGCGGGAATCAAAAACGTGGCCGATTTACGCCAGTTAGGCGCAAAAAACGCGTGGGCAAAGTTACGCCGTCTGCGCGAGAATCTGAGCGTAGGGTTTATATTATCGCTCGAAGGGGCGTTGACCGGCGTTCACGCTGCAGCCGTTCCTTTGAGCCGACGCGATGAGTTGATTGACTGGGCAAGCGCGTTGAACATCCACACGCCCGCCCAGGTCGATTAAGCGAGCACGCGTTGCTGAAGACGGCAAATTTCCGGTAGCAGGGCAACCAGCAAGCCGATTTGTTGCACAACCAGCGGCTCTTTACTGTCCGGGCGTGGCTCAAGATGGCGGATGCGTTCCGCCAGCCCAACCAGCGCTTCCTGAACACGATCTTCATCCGTAGGCAGATGATGGAAAGCGTCGTCGACATAGCACACGGCATCGTCCAGCAGGGCCAGGATATCTGGGTTAGTGAGCTTTTCACGGTGTGCGCCGAGCGCGGAGATATAGCTGGTGAGCGTATGGTTCAGGCACAACAAACGGAAGGCTGTTTCTCGCATCTCATTGGTGACCTTGGGTTCCGTCGACATATTTGATACGACCGACGCCAGTTCAGCATCGCGATTATGTGCGTCGCGGCGGGCAATACGATAGGCAAGACGGTTATCGCGTCCCTGATGATACTGTTCGAGAATCGCATCCAGATAGCGACAGTTCGCATTCACCGCACGGGCAAGTACCCGAGGGAGGTCTCGGAACTTCCAGTCCGGCCAGATAAAACTGACAGCGAACCAGGCGATACCACAACCGATCAGCGTATCGATAACGCGCGGCAGCGCTACCTCAAAGCCTTCTCCCAGCAGGTTGAAGCACAAAAGCACCAGCAGGGTAATGAACATCGTGGCGTGGGCGTATTGGACATTACGAAAGGCGAAGAACAGCACCCCGGTTATTACAATCAGCACCAGTTGCCCTTCCAGCGACGGCACCAGCAAGAGAACAGGAATACCCAGCGCCACGCCGACCAGTGTACCGATAATACGCAATGCCAGACGATGGCGCGTGGCGTTGTAGTTTGGCTGGCAGACAAACAGGCTGGTGAGCAAAATCCAGTAACCGTGGTTCAGGCCGGTAAGCTGGATAAATGCATACCCGGCGCAAAGCACCAGCGACATTCTTACCGCGTGGCGGAACAGGGCAGACTCCGGAGACATATTCATGCTCAGACGCAGGCGAATATCGCTAAAGCCGTGCAGGCCGTCATCGGCGAGCAGGGTTTCCGTTTCGCTTTTTGCCTGAGCTTGCGCCTGTTCGGATTCGATAGTGGCCAGCTGTGCGTCAATCGCCCGCAGGTTATTGAGCAGAAAGCCCAACGCTTTCATCTGTTCTGGTGACGCACCACTTGCCCGGACGCGATCTAACGCGGCATCCAGATGGGTAAACGCCCGTTCAAAACGGCTGTCATGCTGGTAAGGCGTTCGCAGCAAAATCGCTTTCGACAGCTGCTGGCAAGCCTGCGCCTGCATAGAAAGCAGACGCTGGAAGCGGAACATCACGTCACTGTAGCGGAAAGTATCGCGCAACGTCTGATACTGGATATGCGAGGAGCTGGCCCGCTCGTGGATATCCTGCGCCACAAAGTAGTAGTGCAGTGTGCGACGCGTCCCGCGCTGGCCACGGTCGCCGCGCAGACGCGTCAGCAACGAGGTTTTGGTCTGGTTGAGCGTCGCCATCAGCTTGCCGTTTGCCAGTGCCAGTTCATACAGCGGAGCCTGGTTTTCTTCTTCAATGTCTGGATCGAACAGACGTGATTTCAGTTCCAGATAATGTGCCAGCTGTTCGTAGGTACGGGCGATATTATCCTGTAACGGACGGATCGGGAAAATCAGATGCCCGGTGAGGGTTAGCAGGTTATACCAGACAGCGCCGGCGATCAGCAGCATCGGTTGCTGATACCACTGGGAATAGAGGGAAACGCCCAGCATGGTATAGATGGCAATCAGCAGCGCGCCAAAGGCTATTGTGGCGTAGCGCTGCCCCAGGCAACCTAAAAGAATAAACCCGGTAGTCGATACCGTCAGCCCCAGCGCAAACAGCCATGGCCAGGGGAAGAGCAATTCGACGGATGCGGAAGCAATAAAGAAGCAGATTAGCGTAATGACCAGATTACGCAGACGTCCAGCTAAACGATCGTCAAGGTCGGTCAGCGCCGCCGCAACGACGCCGAGAGTTAATGGAATGGTCAGTTTTGAATCGCCGAGCCACCACGGCAGCGCCGTGGTGCCACACAGGGCGATAAAAATCCTGACGTTATAAAGCCATGCGCTGTTCCATGTATAGCGGCGTAGCAGGGGACTTAACATAAAGAGAATCAGCCCCGATTACTGAAAGCGACGACGCGCATTGGCTTCGCGCGCGGCGCGAGCTACTTCAACCGGTACTACGCGACGGCCAACTGGCCACAGCGCAATCGCGGCAATCTTGAAGTTGGCGATGCCCACCGGAATCCCGATGATGCTGATGCATTGGGTGATACCTACCGCGATATGCGACAAGCACAGCCACCAGCCAAACAGCACCAGCCAGACGATATTGAGCACGGTGCCCCCCGCATTCAGCACGCTGTTTTTCGACTGCGGCTCAAGCTCATCAACATGCACCGCTTCGTTGCCGTAAGGGATCAGCGACAGTTTGGTTATCTCCCAGCAGGAACGGGTGAGCGGCAGAGTGATAATAAAAATGACACTAAAGAACGTTGCTACCAGCCAACCTAAGGTTGTAGCAAAACCACCTAATACAAAATTTAAAATATTCAGAACGGTACGCATAAATCCTCTGTGCGGCCTGTGAATAATAAGTCCGGGTAATTGTAACGTTTTTTTGCGCTGGAGCACCTATTCTCTGGCGGTTACACTGTGTGATATCGAAAAAGTCAGGATTCGGCGAAGATGGAATTAAGAGCGACAACATTGGGCAGGCGCATGGCGCAGCATCCTTACGATCGGGTTGAGCTTCTCAACGCGGGGGTTAAGGTATCGGGCGAACAGCATGAATATCTCATTCCTTTTAATCAATTGTTGTCGATTAACTGCAAGCGCGGTTTAGTGTGGGGTGAGCTGGAATTTGTCCTCCCTGAAGATAAAGTTGTCCGTCTGCACGGTACAGAATGGGGCGAAACTCAACGTTTTCATCGTCACTTAATCACCCGCTGGCAGGCATGGAGCCAGGAGATGAGCGACATTTCCGCCGATGTGTTACAGCAACTGCTGGCGGAAATTGCTGACAATAACGACGCCGGGAAATGGCTTACCCGCCAGCAGACTGCGACTATCCGTCAGCGGATTTTGCATGCGCTGGAAGGTTTGCCGGTGCCGGTGAGTCGTCTGGACAGCTTCGACAATTGTCGCGAGGCGTGGCAACAGTGCCAGGCCTGGCTTAACGATGTGGAAGCCAGCCGTCAGGCGCATAATCAGCGCTATACCGACTCGATGCTGGAGCAGTACGCCGATTACTTCGAACAGGTTGAATCCTCACCGCTTAACGATTCGCAGGCGCGTGCGGTGGTGAACGGTGAACGCTCGCTGCTGGTGCTGGCGGGCGCAGGTAGCGGTAAAACGTCGGTGCTGGTGGCGCGCGCAGGCTGGCTGATGACACGCGGTGAAGCGGCAGCAGAGCAAATCTTACTGCTGGCGTTTGGGCGCAAAGCGGCGCAGGAGATGGATGAGCGTATACAGGAGCGTCTGCGTACGGATGCGATATCCGCGCGAACCTTCCATTCCCTGGCGTTACACATCATTCAGCAAGGCAGTAAAAAAGTGCCGGTGGTCAGCAAACTGGAAAATGACACCGCCGCCCGCTACAAACTTTTCACCGACTGCTGGCAGCAGCAGTGCAAAGAGAAAAAAGCCCAGGCCAAGGGCTGGCGCTTATGGTTGCAGGAAGAGATGGGCTGGGAGGTTGGCGAAGACAATTTCTGGAACGATGCGAAGATCCTCAAACGGATGGGCAGTCGACTGGACCGCTGGGTTAGCCTGATGCGCATGCATGGCGGTACGCAGGCTGAGATGATCGACAACGCGCCGGAAGAGGTTCGTGAACTGTTCGGCAAGCGCGTTAAGCTGATGGCCCCGCTGCTGAAAGCGTGGAAAACCGCGCTAAAAGAAGAGAACGCGGTGGATTTCTCCGGGCTGATTCATCAGGCCATTAACGTGCTGGAAAAAGGGCGCTTTGTCAGCCCCTGGAAACACATTCTGGTCGATGAGTTTCAGGATATCTCCCCACAGCGTGCGGCCTTGCTGGCAGCACTACGTAAGCAGAATTCACACACTACGCTGTTTGCCGTGGGGGATGACTGGCAGGCCATTTATCGCTTCAGCGGTGCACAGTTGTCGCTTACCACCGCTTTTACGCACTATTTCGGTGAGGGCGATAACTGCGCGCTGGATACCACCTATCGCTTCAACGGTCGCATCGGTCAGATAGCCAACCGCTTTATTCAACAAAACCCGCACCAATTGCATAAGCCATTAAACAGCCTGACGGCCGGTGATAAAAAGGCGGTTACCCTATTGCCGGATGATCAGCTTGATGCGCTGTTTGATAAGCTAAGCGGTTATGTCACCGCGGATCAGCGTATTCTGGTGCTGGCGCGGTATCACCATCTCAAACCACCTGCACTGGAAAAAGTCGCCACCCGTTGGCCGAAGCTGAATATCGATTTTATGACCGTGCATGCCAGTAAAGGCCAGCAGGCGGATTACGTGATTGTGCTGGGGTTGCAGGAAGGGCAGGATGGTTTCCCGGCACCTGCGCGGGAATCAATCATGGAACACGCGTTGCTGCCGGAGCCGGAGGATTTTATCGACGCCGAAGAACGTCGTTTGCTGTACGTGGCGATGACCCGCGCCCGACACCGCGTGTGGTTGATGTTCAATAAAGAGAATCCATCGCCGTTTGTCGACATTCTTAAACAGCTGGATGTACCGGTGGCGCGTAAACCGTGAAAAAGAAACCCGGCGTGATCGCCGGGTTGATGAATTACTTCAGACGATCGGCCAGATAACGCTGATAATCCGGAATCAAAATATCCACCGGGTCGCTGAAATGCGGCGACTGAATAATGAGATCGGCCGTTGAGGCGTTGGTGGCGACCGGAATGTTCCAGACGGTCGCCAGACGCAACAGCGCCTTGACGTCCGGATCGTGCGGCACGGCGTTTAGCGGGTCCCAGAAGAAAATCAGCACATCAATTTTCCCTTCAGAGATGAGCGCGCCAACCTGCTGATCGCCGCCCATCGGGCCGCTCAGTAGCGCATTCACTTCCAGACCTGTGGCGCGCGCCACCAGGTTTCCGGTCGTGCCGGTCGCCGATAACGCGTGCTGTGCCAGCACGGCTTTGTGGCGATCGACCCATTTCATAAGCATATCTTTGCAGTGGTCGTGGGCAACAAGCGCGATGTGTTTGCGCGCCGGGAGCGTGCGAGTAGTGAGTTCCATAGCGTAATATCCTGATCAATAAATGCTGACAGATTACTGGATGCGAATACTGCTGCAAGCTTTAAGGACAAAAAATATGATGAGTGGCGAAATTGGCGGCAGTGCGCGCGTTTATGGCTGCCCTGTGCGGATTGACGTACACTTAGCGCAAAGGCCAGGAGGATAATGATGACTGAAAGTGATATTGCAGACATTTTGAACACTACGCGCACCATTGCGCTGGTTGGCGCAAGTGACAAACCCGATCGCCCAAGCTATCGGGTGATGAAATATTTGCTGGATCAGGGTTACCGCGTGATACCGGTCTCGCCAAAAGTGGCGGGTAAAGAACTGCTGGGTCAGAAGGGCTACGCAACGCTTGCGGATGTGCCGGAAAAAATCGATATGGTTGATGTTTTCCGTAATTCAGAAGCGGCCTGGGGCGTGGCGCAGGAAGCGGTAGCCATAGGGGCAAAAGTACTGTGGTTACAGCTGGGCGTGATTAACGAACAGGCGGCCGTGCTGGCGCGCAATGCGGGGCTTAGTGTCGTGATGGATCGCTGCCCGGCGATTGAAATTCCGCGTCTGGGGCTGGCGAAATAATTGATTCCGCCCGGTGGAACACTCGGGCGGTCTCTGATTTTCCTGCGTACAGAACGCCGTTAAACGGTCAGCGCATTCACCACGTCGGCGACGCTGACAACGGCTTTAATGCCGCCAATCCCGGTTCCCAGTGAGATATAACCTTCATCCGTATTGCCTTCCAGCATACCCAACCGCAAGCCACGAAGCCCGCCCATCGCGTAGCCAATCTCCTCTTTACTGGCCCCGGACTTGTCCATAGCAACCAGTTTCTCGGTCAGTTTCCCCGGCAGAGAGCGGTAGTAGTCCGGCAGGGTACGGAACAGACTTAAATCCAGCCCGTTTGCCGCGACAATTTTTTCTTTAATCGATTGCGGTACGCGGTTTTCCAGCGTGCTGATAAACACTGAACCCGCGAAGACACCTTCCGCGCCCAATGCGTGGGCGGCTCTGGCTGTACGTTGATCAACAATCCCCCCGGCGGCGAGTACAGGCACGTTTTCTACAGCATCGACGATCATCGGGACGATGGAGAAGGTGCCCAACGCGGTGGCAGGCAGGGTTCCGCCTTCGTCAAAACCGGTCGCTACGATGATATCCGCGCCAGCGCGTTCAGCTTCACGGCTGTTGGCGGGCGTAGGGTTGATATCACGATAAATAATGGCAATGCCGGCGGCTTTTAGCTCAGCAAACAGCGCAGGAATAATCGCGCCTTCACCATAGCCGGTATAGACCACGGCTTTCACCGCTTCTTCTTTGACAACCTGCAAGATGCCCGGCGTCCAGATGTCGTTCTGCGGTGAAGGGATAAGATTCACGGCAAACGGCTTTTCGGTTAATTGCTTGGTTTTGCGGATCTCTTCGCGCATTTTCTCGGCGGTTTCTTGCGGGGTAGAGACCGCCGTTTCAGCGGTAAGACCTGCGTTTGGCCCCAAAACCCCCAGCCCGCCGGCGTTGCTTACGGCGGCAACCAAACGCGCATCGGTTAACCACGAGAGTGGGCCCTGAATAACCGGTTTTTCAATGCCTAAAATCTGGCAGATACGATTCGTTTTCATGATCTTATTTCCTCGTCACGAACTCATTTCTGGTGTGGGAGGGAGTGTATAGCGATTTATTGTTCATAAAAATAGTGAAAAAAGTTCTTCACTGTTATTAAATTAGTAACAATAGAAACTGACGACGGTCATCGCACATGCAATTGAATCTGTTTGAAAATATTAAGATATTCATGGAAATAGTCGACGCCGGAAGCTTTACACAAGCGGCGGAAAACCTGGAACTGCATCGCCCGGCGGTCACCAAAGCGGTGCAGCAACTGGAAACGCAATGCGGCGTCCGCTTACTTCAGCGTACCACGCGGCGCATCGCGTTAACTTCGGAAGGCGAAGAGTTTTACCGCCGTAGCAAACCTTTGTTGTATCAGGCCGATGAACTCCTGGCATCATTTGCACCGGACCGCCCATTACACGGGCAGCTGCGCGTCGATACGCCGGTTGCCTTTGCTCGTCAGTTGGTGGTTCCCCGGCTCGCTGAATTTTATGCCGAACACCCTGACCTTGAGATTATCCTCACCGGTACCGATGTACGGCGCGATATGCTGCGCGAGGGGCTGGACTGCATGCTGCGCGTCGGGAAGCTTGATGACGGCGACTATATGGCGCGCCCGATGGGCGAGGTGAGGAGAATGACCTGCGCCAGCCCAGGGTATCTTGCGCAGCATGGCACGCCGCAGACGCTTGACGATCTGCGTCATCATCAGGCCATTAACTGGATTGTAAGCAATAATCGCGAGATCGTGCCCTGGCACTTTACGACGTCTCAGGGCGTCGAAGAACGCGTTCTGCCGGGGCGATTGATTCTGGATAATGCCGAGGTCTATATTTCGGCGGGTCTTTCCGGGCTCGGATTGTTGCAGGGGATGAATTTCTTCTTACAGCCCTATATCGATAGCGGGCAGTTGGTCGAGGTACTGCCGAATTTTCCCTGCCCATCGCGTAAGTTATCGCTTATCTACCCGCATCGGCATCTGCCGCAGAAGGTAAGGGTATTTGCGCAATGGCTGGAAAGCGTGTTGCAGGCGTTATGACCGAATTAATGTAAAAAAAAACACCGCTCACGCAAGTGAACGGTGTGATTAGGGTGTGTAGCGGGGGGTTAGTTACGCAGTCGCGGCGCCTGAAGCTGCTGGCGAATAGTACGCGCCAGCTCATCCATCGAAGGTTGTTCCGGATGATCTTCACGCACTTCACCACTCAACTGTGCTTCAGCCAGATAGGTGTGAACCGGCTGACCGTCTTCATCTTCCATGACCACGTGGTACCACGGCAGCATACGAAGTTCATCGTTTGCCGCCAGTTCATCGGGCTCAGGTTCATCAAGTGAGTATTCCGGGTCGATATCGACAACCACGCCCAGATACCCTAATAAGGAATGACGGACCTGTTGGCCGATACCGAATTTGCTGGCAATCATAGTCACCTCCCGGGAAACATTAACTACATACAATATGTGGTCGTTGTTTCGCTTTTCAAGTTACATGACGCGACAGGCAAACCCTTTCAGATACAGCCCTTCGGGATAAGTGGCGATCACCGGGTGATCGGCCGCCTGACGGAACTGCTCTATAAATTGTACATCACGACCGGCATCTATTGCGGCATCAGCGATGATTTTCTGGAATAAATCTGTTGTCATCAGCCCGGAGCAGGAGAAGGTCAGCAGCACGCCACCCGGATTCAGCAGTTGGATAGCGAGCATGTTGATATCTTTATAGCCACGGCAGGCGCCCTGAAGCTGGCTTTTATTCTCAACAAATTTCGGCGGATCCATCACGATAACGTCGAATTTTTCGCCCTGATCGCGGTATTTGCGCAGCAGTTTGAACACGTCGTCACGGACGAACTCCGCTTTGCTAAGATCCAGTTTGTTCAGTTCGACATTCTGTTTTGCGATATCCAGCGCTTCCTGCGACGTATCGACGCTGGTGACCTGACGGCAACCGCCCATCAGCGCAGAGACAGCGAAACCGCCGGTATAAGAGAAGCAGTTGAGGACGCGTTTGTCGGCTACATAGCGGCGTGTTGCCAGGCGGCTGTCGCGCTGATCGAGGTAGTAACCGGTTTTGTGACCGTGCTGGATATCCACCAGCAGCTTCATACCGTGTTCCTGAATTGGCAGCAGGGCTGGCGGCAGTTCACCGGTAACCGGGCCTTGCGTCAGTTCCATACCTTCTTTCTTACGCACAGCAACGTCGCTACGATCATAAATCGGGCACTCCGGGTACAGCGTTTGCAACGCGCTGATTAACGCCGCGCGCTGATATTCCGCCCCGGCGCTCAACAGTTGCAGGACGAGGAAGTTGCCAAAGCGGTCGATCGTTACGCCCGGCAACCCGTCAGATTCACCGGCAATCAGACGATAGCTATCGAGGCCATCCTGCTGTGCCAGCCAGTCGCGCCACTGCTGCGCTTGTTGCAGGCGACGGACAAAAAAGGCGATATCAATGGTTTCATCGGCATCGAACGTCCAGACGCGCGCGCGGATTTGCGATTCCGGCGAGTAAGCCCCGCGGGCTAACCATTTCCCTTTGTGATCAACGATATCAATGGTTTCACCGAGGTTGGCTTTGCCTTCCATGCGGGCAACGGCCCCGGAAAAGACCCAGGGATGGCGGCGGAGTAAGGATTTCTCACGCCCTTTGGTTAACACTAAACGTACGCTCATAGATAATTATTCTGGCTATTCGATGGGAAGGGCTGCATTTTCCCGACTTCGCCGTCCAATTGCAATGAACATGGCAATATTGCGGCCCTGCGTTCGGTAAAACGTCTGGAAAATGTCATACTTAACGGAACTTCAGGGATTGCGACGGGAGGCAAAATGACATCAGTGTGCACCATTGCGTGGGTCTATGGCCTGGTTCAGGGCGTAGGGTTTCGCTACAACACTCAGCGAGAAGCGCTACGGTTAGGGCTTAAGGGCTACGCCCGTAATATGGATGACGGCAGCGTGGAAGTGGTCGCCTGCGGCGAACAGGAGCAGGTGGAAGCGTTGCTGGCGTGGCTAAAAGCCGGAGGCCCACGCAGCGCCAGAGTTGACCGGGTTCTGGCCGAACCGCATCAACCCCAGAAAGCGTGGGATGGCTTCAGCATTCGCTATTAAATGCATTTTACCGGTTTAGGCAGGCCGGCAATTTTCGTCGCCTGCTTAGCCGGGCCTTTCGGGAATAAACGATACAGATAGCGGCTGTTGCCTTTCTCTTCGCCAAACTTATTGGCCATCGCCTTCACCAGCATGCGGATAGCGGGGGAGGTGTTAAACTCCAGATAAAACTCGCGAACAAAACGCACCACTTCCCAATGTTCCGGGCTCAGTTCGATACCTTCATTCGCAGCAATGGCAACCGCCATACCTTCGCTCCACAGGGTGGAGTCTTTCAGATAACCGTCGTTATCGGTCTCAATTTCACGGTCTTCGTAGATCAACATAATTTTTCACATGCCATACAAACGGTGGGCAGTGTAGCAAAAAAAAAGGCCCCGCATAAGCGAGGCCTTGTGATGTTCAGTCAGCGTTAATCGCGGCTGGCGAAGCCCAGGATGCTCAGCAGGCTGATAAAGATGTTGTACAGCGACACATACAGGCTCACGGTGGCGCGGATGTAGTTGGTTTCACCGCCGTGAATGATGTTGCTGGTCTCATACAGGATCGCGCCAGAAGAGATCAAAATGAACACTGCGCTGATCGCCAGATGCAGAGCCGGCAGTTGCAGGAAGATGTTTGCCACCATACCAATCAGCACCACCACAATACCTGCCATCAGCATACCGCCGAGGAAGGACATGTCTTTGCGGGTGGTCAGCACGTAGGCCGAGCAGCAGAAGAACACCAGCGCGGTACCGCCCAGTGCCATACCAATCACATCGCCCATACCGGCAGAAAGGTAGGCGTTGAGGATTGGCCCCAGGATATAACCCAGAAAACCGGTGAAGGCGAACGCGGAGATAATCCCGGTCGGTTTGTTCGCGGTTTTATAGGTCAGGAACATCAGGCCGTACATGCCGACCAGCGTCAGAATCAATCCCGGAGACGGCAGCATCAGCACGGTGCTTGCGGTTGCGGTGATCGCCGAAAACGCCAGCGTCAGGCTCAGCAGGAAATAGGTATTACGCAGAACTTTATGCGTGCTCAGCAGGGACGAGCGGTCACGCGATGAGGTAATTATGCGATCCATGATTCACTCTCTTTATGATGGATATTAATAGTGAAACAGCATAAGAAATGTCCTGCATATCCCCTAATCCTTTTACCCATCTTTACTCAGCGCAAAGACCGAGATCAACCTCTTATAGGTGACTGAAAAACATTGCCTTATATCGTTAGCAGGGCTAAGAGTGAAGAGGGTGTCTCAACAATTAAAATAAAGGCAAGGGAAATGAAACCACATCATCACAACCGTATTACCGCCATCATGCTGGCGACAGGGCTGGCGTTCCTCTCCACCTCTGCCAACGCGGCGAACGTACCGCAGGGCACGTTCCTGGCGGAAAAACAGGAACTGGTCAGAAACAACGGCAGCGAGCCCGCCTCGCTGGATCCGCATAAAGTCGAAAGTGACGTTGAATTTAATATCATCAGCGACATGTTCGACGGGCTGGTGGCGGTGAAGCCTGATGGCACGATTGAACCCCGGCTGGCGGCATCGTGGGAAAACAAAGGTAACTGGATATTCCACCTGCGCGAGGGGATTACATGGTCCGACGGCACGCCGATTACCGCACAGGATGTCGTCTGGAGCTGGCAGCGTTTGGTTGACCCGAAAACGGCGTCACCTTACGCCAGCTATCCGGGAAATATGAATATCGTCAATGCTGCTGATATTGCCGAAGGGAAAAAAGCGCCGGATACGTTGGGCGTTAAAGCGCTTGATGATAAAACGCTGGAAATTACGCTCACGCAGCCTACCGCCGCTTTTTTACCAATGCTGGCGCACCCGTCGCTGGTGGCGCTGGATAAGGTGCTGGTTACCCGCTTTGCCGAGAAATGGACTAAGCCTGAACACTTTGTCAGTAGCGGGCCCTATACGTTGTCTCAATGGGTGGTAAATGAGCGCATTGTCGGCAAACGCAATCCACGCTACTGGGATGACGCCCACACGGTGATCAATCAGGTCACTTATCTGCCCATCTCATCGGAAGCGGCAGATGTGAACCGTTATCGGGCGGGAGAAATCGACATTACCTCAACGGTACCGATTAACCAGTTTGCGCTGCTGAAGAAAACGATGCCGGAGCAGCTTGATGTCTCTCCCCATCTGGCGACCTATTACTACGAACTTAACACCACCCGCCCGCCATTTAACGACGCCCGCGTGCGCCGCGCGCTGAATATGGCGCTGGATAAAGAGATCATTGCCGGGAAAGTATTGGGGCAGGGGCAACGTCCGGCCTGGCTGGTGAGTCAGCCAGAGATTGGCGGTATCACGCTAAAAAATCCTGACTACGCCAGTTGGCCGCGCGAGAAGCGGATAGCTGAAGCTAAAAAGTTGCTCGCGGAAGCCGGTTTTGGCGACGACCACCCGCTGAGCTTTAATCTGCTCTATAACACCTCTGAGTCGCATCAACGTATCGCTATTGCCGCCGCTTCGATGTGGAAGAAAAATCTTGGTGTTGAGGCCAAACTGCAAAATCAGGAGTGGAAAACCATGCTCGACGCGAAACGCACGGGAAATTTTGACGCCGTGCGCTACGCCTGGATTGCCGATTATGACGACGCCACCACCTTCCTTAACAACTACCGTACCGGCGATAGCGGTAATACCAGCCGCTACAGCAACCCAGCCTATGATGACGCACTGGTGAATGCAGCGAAAGCCCCTGATATCGCCGCGCGCGGACGTTATTATCAGCAGGCCGAAGATCTGTTAGCGCAGGATGTGCCGTCTATTCCGGTGTACCACTATGTACGATCGCACCTGGTGAAACCGTGGGTGGGCGGTTTTACGCCCGACCGACTGGGTTATTACTTCACAAAAGATATGTACATCAAGAAGCATTGATCAAAATGAGCGCGCTGTAAGTGCCGAAAAACTCGCCATTTTGTTGCAATTTCAGACGAATAACACGTTTTTGACTGTTTTTCAGGCAAACGAACAAAATGGGGCTTTACAGGTCGGAGCGGGATGTTTATAGTGCGCCTCATTGGAAGCGTGGCCGAGCGGTTGAAGGCACCGGTCTTGAAAACCGGCGACCCGAAAGGGTTCTAGAGTTCGAATCTCTACGCTTCCGCCAAATATGAAACCCCAGACAAGAAATTGTCTGGGGTTTTTTGCTTTTCTGTCGGTTTCCTGTATGTCATTTCCGTCAGGCTGGCGTTGGTGAGTTCAGGAATACATCGGACAGATTCGTGACTAGCATCTGTTTTACCTTGCAGCCTGAGTTCCAGGATACTGTCGGGCGATGATGTCATTCAACTAAGCTTTATCTCAGGATGAAAAAATGTGGCCTGAGCAAAGAGCAGTACCGAATGTAATCATACCAGCCGCTGTTAAGGGATAAGAACAGGCAAAAGCAGAATTAGCCTGGATTTCAGGTAACACGGATGTGATAAATTGTATCAATTAATATGCACTTGTTAAGGAGAGGCAAATGCGAAAGATACTATTACTGGCCGCTGTGCTGCTGGCGTCACAGCCACTGGTGATTCAGGCGGAAGAGATAACGCTATTACCTTCAATTAAGCTACAAATTGGCGATCGTGATTCATATGGTCACTACTGGGATGGTAACCACTGGCAAAACCGGGATTACTGGGATCGCCATTATGAATGGCACGATAAGCACTGGCGTAAAAAAGCGAAGAAACAGCGCAAAGCTTATGAGAAAGGCTATAAAGACGGCCAAAAGGCCTATAAGCATGACCGGAAGAAACATCATCACCATCACTGAGTAGGGAAAAGGCCTGTTTCAGGCTTTATCTTTACGGGATGTTCTGGTCTTTGTACGCGTAGTATCAAATAGGATTAAGTTAACAAAAAGCACTGCATTACTTCACGTTTTTAACATGTTTTTAATTAAACTGAGCCTCATCAGTTCCCGCCTGACATACATTCATTCTATTGATAAATAAAGCTATCCAGAAATGTTGCAGTATATCTCCCTGATCTTATGGATAAATACAAACAATTACATTCATTGACTTGATTTTACTTAAAGTGCAATGTCCCTCTTTATCACGTGTCTTTTATTAAGATGATATTGATTATCAGGGAATTGATGGATGGTGTTTTCTCCACGGCAAGCGGCTGTCGCACTTTTTTTTAGCGGTATTTCCTTTTCAGGCATGACGGCCCTTTTATCGCCTGCTGACCGTAATTCGATTCAGCAGCAGCAACAGCAACTGCTGGAACAAAACCAGCAGCAGCGTGATGAGCTTCAGCGCGCCACACCGATACCGCAGGAACGTCCTTCATCCGCACCGGCAGATGCAGTGGGCCCTTGCTTTACGCTCAATCACATTACCCTGCAAAATGCGTCGCTGATGTCCCCACAGGAACAGCAAAAAATGGTTCGCCCGTGGCAGGGGCGTTGCCTCAATATTGCGCAAATCACCCAGCTCACGAATCAGATCTCTGACTGGTATATTCAGCGTGGCTATATCACCAGCCGGGCATATCTGACGGAGCAGGATCTCTCTGGCGGTGAATTACATATCGCCGTGCTGGAAGGTCGTTTGCAACAAATCCGCCTGGAAGGTGTACCTGCGCGTACACTGGCAATGACCTTTCCTGGCCTGGAGGGTAAACCGCTAAACCTACGGGATATCGAGCAGGGTATGGAGCAAATTAACCGCATACGTACCGCTCCCGTACAAATTGAAATCTTGCCCGGAGAGCTGCCGGGCGACTCCATTGTAAACCTCACCGCCACGCCGGAGTTTCCACTTCAGGCATCCGTCACGTTTGATAACAGCGGCCAGAAAAGTACGGGTGTCGGACAAATCTCCGCCTCGCTGGTCGGGAATAACTTGTTAGGTCTGGCAGATAAATGGTTTATCAGCGGCGGGCGAAGCAGCGCGTTTTCTCATTCGCGCGATGCGAAAAATCTTGCCGCAGGTGTCAGCATCCCCTATGGCTATGGTCTGTTTGATTACACCTACACCTGGAACGACTATCTCAACGTCATTGATAACGCCGGCTACAACTGGCGATCCACGGGTGACACGGAAACGCACCGGATAAATTATTCCCACGTGTTGTTTCGCAACGGCGACCTGAAAACCGGCGTTTCTCTCGGTCTGAACCACCGTGTAAACCGTAATTTCCTTGATGGTGTGAAACTGGAAAGCAGCAGCCAGGAGTTCACCAGCCTGCTGTTTGGCCTCAATCATACCCAGAAAATCCTCGGCGGCGTGGCGACATTCAACCCTACCTTCAGCCGCGGAATGCCGTGGTTTAACGCCACTGACGATCACCTTTACCCCGATCAGCCGAAAGCGCAGTTCCGCAAATGGAGCGTTAACGCCAGCTGGCAGCGCGGGCTGACGGATAAGCTGTGGTGGCTTTCCAGCGTCTACTGGCAGTGGTCACCAGACCGGCTTTATGGCAGCGAACGCCTGAGCATTGGCGGTGAAAGTTCCGTACGCGGTTTTAAAGAACAGTACATCTCTGGCGATAACGGCGGCTACTGGCGTAATGAAATCAATTACACCCTGTTCACGATGCCTGTTCTGGGGCAAATCGGCACGATGGCGGCGCTGGACAGGGGCTGGCTGAAAAAGGATGCCAGCGACCAATATGCCGCAGGCACGTTGTGGGGCGGTGCTGTCGGACTGACCAGCGCCGGGCGCAGGTTTTCCAGCCAGTTCACCGTTGGTACGCCGCTGGCGTATCCAGGCTGGCTTTCGCCGGATCATCTCAATATTTATTACCGCATTTCAGTGGCACTTTAAGGGGCAGGATGATGGAAAAGGATCAGGTTCGTTTTTCCCAACGTGTCGTGAGTGGGCTGTTCAGCCTGCTGCTGATTACACAGCCTGTGCTCCCGGCCATTGCGGCCTCCATCACCCCATCCGGCAATACGCAGATGGATAAAGCGGGCAACGGTGTGCCCGTTGTAAACATCGCCACGCCAAATCAGTCCGGTATTTCGCACAACAAATATCACGATTACAACGTTGGCAAAGAGGGGCTGATCCTCAATAACGCCACCGGCAAGCTGAATCAGACCCAGCTTGGCGGCCTTATCCAGAATAACCCCAACCTGAAAGCCGGGCAGGAAGCCAAAGGTATTATCAACGAAGTGACCGGCACGAATCGCTCGCAGCTTCAGGGCTACACCGAAGTGGCGGGGAAAGCGGCTAACGTGATCGTGGCGAACCCCTATGGCATCACCTGTAACGGCTGCGGATTTATCAATACCCCTAACGCCACGCTGACTACCGGAAAGCCGGTGCTCGACGCGAACGGTAAACTCCAGTCGCTCGATGTCACAAAAGGCAGCATTACCATAGAAGGGCTGGGGCTGGATGGCAGCCAGAGCGACGCCGTATCGATTATCGCCCGAGCCACGGAAATCAACGCCGCGCTGCATGCGAAAGATTTAAAGGTCATCGCCGGAGCCAATCGGGTATCGGCCAGCGGTGAAATCACTGCGCTGAAAGGTGAAGGCGATGCGCCAAAAGTTGCCGTCGATACCGGTGCGCTGGGGGGCATGTATGCCAACCGTATTCACCTTGTTTCCAGCGAAAAAGGGCTGGGCGTTAACCTGGGGAACCTGAATGCGCGGCAGGGCGATATTACGCTGGATGCGAACGGGAAGCTGACGGTAAAAAACAGCCTGGCAAGTGGAGCGATGACGGCACAAGGGCAGGATATTGCGTTAAGTGGCGATCATAAGGCGGGCGAGAACGTATTTGTCAGCAGTCAGAACGCTATCGCCCTGAATAACGCAACGCTGGTCAGTGATAAAAACATACAGTTAAGTGCTAATGGACGGCTCACGCAGAACGGCGGCAAGCTTACAGCAGGCCAGAATCTGACAGCCAATGCGCAAACGCTCATACAGAACAACGTAGCTCAGGCAGATGCTGCTGGAAATATTGCGCTCACCAGCAGTGAAAGTATCGCTACTCAAGGAAGTATTATTGCCGGAAAACAGCTTAATGTTGTCGGAAAATCTTTGAGTAACAGTGGGCAGTGGAGTGCTGAGGAAGCTGCGAGCATTAGGGGAAGCAGCCTGAATAACGGCGGGGTTGCGCAGGGGAAATCACTGGCGATTGTCGCCGAACAGGATGTCCGTGTTACAGGGCGACTCAATGCAGCGGACTCACTGAATATCAACGCTAAATCGGTGACGACCGCCGCCAGCGCGCAGGTACAAAGTGGAAACGATCTGACGCTGACGACAGAAATTGCCTCCCTTAGCGGAACCCACGCCGCGAATAATCAATTTACCGTGGCAGCGAATACGCTGACCCATGACGGTAAATCGAATGCCCGAACTGTCTATCTTAACGCGCAAGACACTATCGCCAATAACGGCACGCTGGTGGCTGATAGCCTGAATCTTACCAGCCAGCGGCTCACCAATAGTGGCCTGATGCAGGGCAATGCGGCGCTGTATTTGCAAACGGGTGAATTAACTAACTTCAGTGGCGGTTCGCTCTACAGTATTGCTGCACTGACGCTGGATATTCCCAGTCTGACTAACCGCGGGTTGATCACGACGGATGGCAATTTACGTCTTGGCGGTAGCAGCCTGGTGAATGCAGGTGAGATCAACGGCATCAGTATGCAAAACGATTATGCGACGGTGACAAACGACGCTACAGGTCGTTTACTGGCGGGGAATGCCCTATCCATCTCAGGGCAACATCTCGATAACGCCGGTTTACTGGCGGCGAATAGCATGATGTTGAACAGCCAGTCCATGGATAACCGCGGAAATCTGCTCTCCGTCGGGGCGTTAAATCTCACCAGTCAGACGTTTAATAATGCGGGGTTGTTACAGGGAGATACCCTGACGCTGCAGACAAATGAATGGGTTAATAGTGGAAATGCGTTAGGTGAATCGGGCGTAACGGCTACGGTTCACGATCTCTTCTCCAGCCAGGGGAAAGTGTTAAGTCAGCAAAAAATGGTGTTGGCGGCCACGCGTATTGATAACCAGGGGATGCTGGCAGCGAAGCTCCTTGAGCTGCAAGGTGATCTGAACAATAGCGGGATTTTGCAGGCAAGCCAGACTCTCGCCTGGAACGGTAGCCATTTCAGTAACCTTGCTGGCGCTCAGGTGACTGGGGGCGAGGAGCTGCTGATTAATGCCAATCAGTTCGAAAATAACGGCCTGGTGGAAGGTGCTTCGGCGACGATCACCGCTGACAACCTGCAAAATAGTGGCAGTGTTCAGGCACAAAATGACCTGAAGATTGTGGCAAGCGGGCGGCTTGATAATCAGGGGAAATTACTTAGCCAGAATTTGTTTGAACTGACTGCATCCCGATTGTTTAACGACAATACCATTGCGGCAAAATCGCTCATCATCGGCTCGCCGGAACTGACCAACAACGGTCTTGTGCAGGGAAATAGTGCATTACAGCTCACTTCCCGGAATGTGCTGAATGCTCAACCGGGCCAAATAGTGAGTGGGGCGGGGCTGGTTCTGAATCTCGACAAGCTGGAAAACCACGGCCTGTTGCTGGTTAACAACGGCTTTACCCTGGAAGGCGCGCAGTTGTCTAACGTGGGCAATATTCAGGCAGACAGTGTCGATCTGCAGATGCGTGATGCGTTAAACAACCAGGGGCAGATACTGGCGAAGCACGATGCGTTAGTCAGCGCTGCCACACTGGAAAATGACGGCTCTCTGGCCGCCCAAAATATGACGCTGAGCGGAACATCAATTCGTAACGATGGCCTGGTACAGGGGAATGACAATGTGTCGGTCACTGCGGATATCCTCACAACGAACCCGACAGGCCGATGGTTAGCGGGCAAAGCGCTAACGATGGACGCAAGCCTGGTGGATAACACGGGTGTGATGCAGGGCGATACGATTGCGCTAACGGCAAAGACGCTGAACAACAGCGGGGTGCTTAATGGCCTGAGCGGCATGCAAGGGGCACTGACCGGGCAGCTTATAAACCAGGGGCAGATTCAAAGTGGTGGTGCTTTGTCGCTGGTGGCCGATAACCTGAGCAGCGCCGGACGTATTGCAGGCGATACGCTTTCGCTCACAGCCGGGGCGCTCAGTAATACCGGCCTGTGGCAGGGGATGAAGGGGTTAACACTGACTGGCGATACCCTTGCTACCGGTTCTGCATCCCGCACATTGAGCGGCGGTATGCTTGCCCTCAATGCAGGGAATATGACAACACAAGGCACCTTACAGGGGCAGAACGTTACCGTTGTCGCAAATGACTGGCAGCATAATGGCTCACTGATTAGCCTTGGTGCTCTGACGGCTGATGTTAGTAATACGCTCACTACGCCGGGCGATCTGATGAGTCAGGGAACAATGCGGCTGGTTGCACCGCAATTTGATAATAGCGGTAAGATCCTGAGTGAACGTGGTATTACGCTGGACGGTCAGCAATTGACGAACAGCGGGACAGTACAGGGAAATACGCTGGCGGCGCACCAGAATAGTATCCACAACCAGGGAACGCTGACGGGCCTGCAAAGCCTGACGCTCGAAGCGCGGGAGAATTTGACGGCTCGGGTGGCGATGGCGTCATCACAACAGGAACTGATTAACGCAGCGGGTGGCTCATTGTTGACGCAGGGCGCGCTGACAGTGACGTCCGCAGACGTTACCAATGCCGGAATATGGCAGGGGCAATCGGTGTTACTCAGTGCCCGGTCGCTGAATAATAGCGGTGCAATTCAGAGCGCCGATACGCTGCAACTGACGCTCGCCGATCATTTAACGTCTTCTGCAGGAAGTAAAATTACGGCGCTCGGTAATGCGGCTCTACAGGCGCTCTCGTTAGCTAACCAAGGGCAGTGGGCCGCCAAAAACCTTACGCTGAAGGGAACCTCGTTCGATAACGGTGGGGCGATCAGTGGTGTAAACGGTCTGACATTAGCCATGAGTGGGGCCGTCAGCCAGGCGCGTTCTGGTAGTCTGTTAAGCGGTGGCGTGCTGGATCTGAACGCAGCGTCCGTAGCTAATAGCGGTAAAATTCAGGGCGCGGTGCTTGCTGTAACTTCCGGGGCGTTAACCAACAGTGGAAGGTTGCAGGGCGATAATGGCACCACGCTGACACTTGGTGGCGATTTAACTAACAATACTGACGGAGAAATTGTCAGCCGCGAGGCGATGACGGTAAATACGTCCTCTCTTTTCAATGATGGATTAATTCAGGGTGGCAGTGATAGCCGCCTTAATGCCACAGCCCGACTGCATAATGAGGGCAAACTGCTTGCCGGCGCGGGGCTGACGCTCACCACCCCAGACTACGCCGGGACGGGCTGGCTGCAGGCGACGAATCTTATCGTTAATGCTGCAACGGCCAGTAATGACGGGAACTGGCTTGCGGATAATGCGACGCTGACAGGCAGCGATTTCACGAATAAGGGCACAACCCAGGCAGGCCAGCTTACAGTCAATTACGGCCAGTTGAACAATAACGGCACGTTAATGGGAACGTCGCAACTTCTTGTTAATGCCGTTCAGGTTAACCAGAGTGCCGCAGGCTCGTTGTTAAGCGGCGGTGATTTGTCGGTTCAGAGTACGGGTCTGAATCCTCTCGGTCAGGTGATTGCGCTGGGAAATATAACGCTGAAGCTGGTTAATGCCTTTACCGCCAAAAATACGCTTGCCGCAGGGAAAACACTTTCTGTCACCAGCGATGGTGCAATTGATAACCAGGGTGTTATGCAGGGGCAGGCAGTCAATCTGCACGCTGGCGGGCAACTCAGTAACAACGGGCAGATAACGACGGGTCGCGATGCGAGTTCATTCAGCGGTCGCAATGTCCTGCTGAATGCAGCGGGAACGCTGCAAGGTGGCGGTGATATTGCGGTGACCAGTTTAGGCAATATTTCGGTCGATGGCTTTACCGGCACCTTGGGTTCGTTGACGCTTAATGCGCCGGGCGAAATTATCAATACGGCGTTGCTGTATGCCGCAAATAACCTTGCGCTTTATGCCAACAGTATTACCAATCTGCGTGGCGATATTCTGGCGGGTAATCATCTGTGGATGCAAAAAGATGCGGCAGGCAATGCTAACGTTGAAGTTGTGAATACCTCCGGCACCATTGAGACGCAAAACGGCGACATCACCATTAAGACGGCGGCATTGCGTAATGAACGTGCTGGTTTGCAGTCAACAACGCAGCCGACAGATCTCTCCTCAAACTACGACTGGATTGGGCAATCGGATGTTGATATTCCGGTGGCTGTCCTGGGTCTCGAGACATTAATTCAGGATAAATACAGCACTTATACTCATGATGGGGCGGGTTCCTGCGGAGGCAAACCCTGCTTCCTGTATGAGGATACCCATTTCTATTATCGCCCGGTGGAAGGGTATGAAACGCGTAAATTTGCACTGAGCCAGACTGCACAGATTGTGAGTGCAGAGGGTGGCAGTGCACGTATTGCTTCCGGTAACGATATTCATATTGTTGCGAGTCAACTCAACAACCAGGCGAGCGTAATCCTGGCGAATAATGATATCAACCTGACAGGCCAGACACTCAATAATCAGAGCTACCAGAGTGGTACCTTTACTGAATACGCCGTTTATAAGTATGAACGTGTGATCACTGGGGGTTCCCCATCCTCATCTTCAGGTACCTATTCGCCGACACATCGCGATACTACTTACGAACATAATGTGCCTTATATTTTGGATGGCATTGTTACTGAGACTGAAAATGGCGAGCTGTTTCGTGCAGTGATTCAGGCTGGTGGCGATGTAACGGCAAACTTCACGGATACTATAGGTAACGAAACCGCGATCGCTAATGCCGGACGCGTCAGCAATACTCTCTCTGCACCAACGATGAATTCAATAAGTCAGCAGTCAATCGGTAACGGCGTCCAAAAACAGACACTGGTTGATAGCGGAACGGTCAACGTTAATTCCCCGCAATGGAATGACCAGCTACAAAACGCGCTACAGCAGATCAATGGCGGTGGGGCGCTCGATAATGGGGCGGTATCCGACGCCGGACTGAGTAATATCTCAGGCACACAAAAAGGCAATACCAGTCTCGGCCAACTGACAGGTTCGGTTAATCCTGGTGCAAATGGGGTGGATGTCTCCGGGCAAAATCAGGGAAAAACGGTTGATACCACTGCGTATCCGCTGCCCTCAGGGCAGAACGGTTACTTTGTTGTTTCCGACGATCCGTCAAGCCCATACCTTATCAACGTCAACCCGAAACTCAATGGCCTCGGGGAGCTTGATCCCAATTTGTTTGCTGATTTGAACGCTTTATTGGGTATTAAACCTGGCGATGTACCGCGTGAAACCAACAGCGCATATACGGATCAAAACCAGTTCCTGGGGTCATCCTATATGCTTGGCCGCCTCAACCTGAACCCGGATTATGATTACCGTTTCCTGGGTGATGCCGCTTTTGATACGCGCTATGTCAGTAACGCCATGCTGAACCAGACGGGTAGCCGCTACATTAACGGTATAGGTTCCGAGCTGGATCAAATGCGTTATCTGATGGATAACGCCGCCAGCGCACAGCAGTCGCTGGGGCTGAAATTTGGCGTGGCTCTGACGGCAGAGCAGGTGTCTTCACTTGAGCACAGTATGCTGTGGTGGGAGACCGCTGTCATCAACGGTGAAACCGTCATGATACCGAAACTCTATCTGTCACCGAAAGACGTCACGGTGAATAACGGTAGTGTGATTTCTGGCAATAATGTCCAGCTTACGGGCGGTCATATTACTAACTCTGGCAGCACGCTGCTGGCAAATAACAACCTGGTTCTCGACAGCCAGAACAGTATTAATAATCTCAATAATGGTCTGATGCAGGCAGGCGGTCACCTCGACCTGAATGCAATTGGTGATATCAATAACATCAGTTCCACGATTAGCGGCAAGACTGTCGCGCTGGAAAGTCTGGACGGCAATATTAATAACCTGACGCTGGTGGAGCAGGTTGATATTGCGAGCTTTAAAGATACCCGGCTTGGGGAAACCGCAGCTATTAACGCCCAGGACTCTCTGTCGCTCGCCGCCGGTAATAACATCACCGTGACCGGGGCAAACCTTTCATCCGGCGGCGATCTGCTGATGAATGCGTGGGGTGATGTCGCGGTGAATGCGAATCAGATCAACGATTCGTTCAGTCGTTCCACAGCCTGGCAGGTGCAGACCAGCGATGATGCCGTGAGCTGGCAGGGCAGTTCGATAAGCGCGGGCGGCAACCTGGGTATGAATGCCGGAAACAATCTTGACCTGACAGCGAGCAGCGTTAACGCAGGCAACAGTGTGGTCCTGGCCGGAGGGAACGACCTCAATCTGAATGCAGCAGATACCCGTCAGGACAGCCGTAACGGGAACAGTGAGTCGCACAGTACCGGGCTTGAACGTACCACGGTTTCTGCCGGGGGTAACCTGATTCTGAAAGCGGGCCAGGATATTAACTCTCAGGCCGCAGGCCTCGCTGCAGAAAATGATGTTACCTTGCAAGCCGGGCGTGATGTGAATCTGCAGGCCGAAGCCACGGTCAGCGGCAGCAGTACGCATGAGAAGAAAAAAACCGTCATTGATGAGTCGGTACGCCAGCAGGGTACGGAAATTGCCAGCGGCGGCAACACAACTATCGTTGCCGGGCAGGACGTCAATGCACAGGCTGCGCAGGTCACAGCACAGGGTGATATCGCCGTGGGCGCGGGTCGGGATATTAACCTGACTACCGCAACGGAAAGCGGTTACCACTACTTCGAACAGACCAAAACCAAAAAAGGGTTCCTCAGCAAAAAGACCACGCATACCATCGAGGAAGAGAGCGCCACCCGTGAAGCTGGCACGTTGCTGAGCGGTGATAACGTCACCGTTTCGGCGGGGAACAACCTGCTGCTGAAAGGCTCAAATGTGGTGGGGGACGGTGACGTGTCGCTGCACGGCGGCAATAATGTTGATATTCTGGCGGCAACCAACAGCGATACATCGTGGCGCTTTAAAGAGACCAAAAAGAGCGGCCTGATGGGCTCCGGCGGTATCGGCTTCACCATTGGCAGCAGTAAAACGACACACGACCTGCGTGAAGCAGGTACTACTCAAAGTGAGAGCTTCAGTACCGTGGGCTCGACGGGCGGTAGCGTGGTGATTTCAGCGGGAAATCAGGCGCATATTGGTGGTGCCGATATTATCGCGCAGAAAGATTTGTCGGTTATCGGGGACAGCGTGGTGATTGAACCCGGCCACGATAAACGCACCCGCGATGAGAAATTTGAGCAAAAATCCAGTGGCCTGACAGTTGCGCTCTCCGGTGCGGTGGGTGGTGCCATCAACAACGCCGTCAGCGCCGCGAAAGAGGCGAAGAGTGAGAGTGATAGCCGACTGGCGGCGCTGCAAACGACGAAAGCGGCGTTGTCGGGATATCAGGCCAGTCAGGGCGTGGCGCTGGATGCGGCCAAAGGTACGGCAGATGGGAACAATAACACCATTGGTATCAGTGCGTCTCTGACCAGCCAGCATAGTAAATCAAAACAACATCAGGAAAGTGATGCCATCGCGGGAAGCACTCTGAGTGCCGGGAACGATCTCTCTATTGTTGCCAATGGCAAAAAGGGCGGGGTAAACAGCGGTGACATTCTGATTGGTGGAAGCCAGCTGAAGGCCGGAGGCGATACGCTTCTCAGTGCGCAGAACGATATTCTGCTGAGCGGCGCAGCCAACACCCAGAAAACCACCGGAAGCAACAGCAGTAGCGGGGGCGGCGTTGGGGTTGGGATCGGCGTGGGTAGCGGTGGCTGGGGAGTTAGCGTTTTTGCTAACGGAAATTCCGCGCACGGCAATGAAAAAGGCGACGGTACCGAATGGACCGAAACCACGCTTGATAGCGGCGGCACCACGACGCTCAGCAGTGGCCGTGACACCCTACTCTCCGGGGCGCAGGTCAGCGGTGACCAAATTGTGGCAGATGTTGGCCGTGATCTTTGGCTCATCAGTCAGCAGGACAGCAATGCCTACGATTCAAAACAGAACAGCCTTGCGGCAGGTGGCAGCTTTACTTTTGGCTCGATGACAGGTTCCGGCTACATCAACGCCAGCCAGGACAAGATGAAGAGCACCTATGACTCGGTGCAGGAGCAGACCGGGTTATACGCAGGTAAGGGTGGCTACGATATTACAGTCGGTAACCATACCCAACTGGATGGCGCGGTGATTGCCTCGACGGCGACAGCGGATAAAAACAGCCTCGATACTGGCACGCTGGGCTTTAGTGATATCGGTAATAAAGCTGATTACAAGGTCAGTCACGCAGGGGCCAGTATTAGTGGCGGCGGTGATATTGGTGGTAAGGAATTTACCGGCAATATGGCCGGGGGGATGGCTTCAGCGTTAAGCCACAGTGGTCACGCAGAAGGGACGACCCAGGCGGCGGTCAGTAATGGCACGATTACGATACGTGATACCGCCAATCAGCAGCAGGATGTGGCTGACCTGAGCCGCGACACAGAACATGCCAACGACAGCATCAGCCCGATCTTTGATAAGGAAAAAGAACAGAAACGTCTGCAGGCTGTTCAACTGGTCCAGGACATCGGTAGTCAGGCGTCTGATATTGCCAGAACACAGGGGCAACTGGCAGGGCTGGCGGCACAAAAAGACCCTGAAGCACTGGATAACGCCCGGGCACAGTTACTGGCAGAGCATAAAACCGTAACCGATGAGATGGTGTCGCAGCAGGCATATGATAATGCGATGCAGCAGTACGGTACCGGAAGCGATATCCAGCGGGCCATCCAGGGCGTGACGGCCGGGCTGTCTGGCCTGGCGGGTGGCAATATAGCGGGTGCACTGGCGGGCGCGTCGGCCCCGGAACTGGCCAACCTGATTGGTCACGGGATGGGAATTGATGAAAATGACCATGCGACAAAAGCGCTGGCTCATGCAATTTTGGGTGGCGTGGTCGCATCCTTGCAGGGGAACAGTGCTACCGCCGGCGCGATGGGCGGCGCATCGGGTGAGCTGGTTGCAGCCGCAATAGCAAATGCTCTTTACCCGGGGCAGAAGCCAGCGGAGCTATCGGAAGAGCAGAAACAAACGGTCAGCGCACTGGCGTCGGTATCGGCGGGAATTGCAGGTGGGTTGACGGGTGATAGCATCTCTGGCGCGGCAGCAGGAGCGCAGGCAGGGAAGAATACGGTTGAGAATAATGCGCTTAGTGATATCGCCGAGAACAAAGCCTCAGGGATAACCCAGCAGGAGAAATACCAGAAAGCTCAGGATGCACTGGTTAAGGCGACTGAGGAGTTCAAAGTGAAGAACTGCGCTGGGCTCAGTGCAGAAGCCTGCGGTGCCAAGATGGACGAGCATCGGGATGAATTGCTTGCAGGATTTGCAGAAGCTGGCAGCGATTTTATCCCTGTCTACGGTGATATCAAGAGCTTCCAGGAAGCAGACAGTGCATTAGGCTATCTGGCGGCCGTTGTCGGAATCATGCCGGGGCTTGGTGATGAAGTCGGTGCTCTGATGAAAGGGGCTGACAAAGCCCTTAAAGCGGGCGATCTAGAAACAGCATCAAAACTGATCTCTAAAGCTAGCGATGATGTCAGTTCTGCGAAATACTTTGGTCAGGAGAGAAAATTCTGGTCAGCAGAACCAGTTGAATTTAGTGGTAATAAAGTTTATCAACGTAATGATCTTTTTGATCCTCAACAAGTGTCATCTTGGAAGGAAAAGGGCCAAACTGTGACAGGTACAAACATCGAAAGGATGGCATCGGGAAGGGCTCCGATAGGAGCGGATGGCAAATCTGTGAACCTGCACCATATGACGCAAAGCCAAAATGGCCCTATTGCGGAAGTAACTCAGTCATTCCATCAAGAAAACAGTGCAGTCATTCATATAAATCCTAATACAACGCCATCGGGTATCAATAGGCCAGTGTTTGATAAGTGGAAAAGTCAATATTGGCAGCAGCGTGCTGCGGGATATGGTAAATAAATTATGAGCGAATTTACGTTATCGGATGTTGCCAAACTTATTGCTAATAATAGTGATTTAGTGGATTTTGGTAGTTCTGAAAATGCTGTTGACAGCAAGTGGATTGACCAGGCTGAAAAAATTCTTGGTCTACCGTTTACGTCATCCTACAAAATGTTTTTAAAAGAGTATGTCGGCGGTGAAATTGGTGGCGAGGAAATATATAGTATCTATGGCATGGATTTTGATAATGTCTGTGGTGGAGATATTGTTTATCAGAATCTAACTGATTTAAAAAATGGCACAGCAAAGCAAAAACAACTAGTTGTGAGTGAAACCGATTTCGGTGAAATATTCTATTTTGACTACTCGCAATTTAAAAATGAGGAATGCCCAATATTTCAACGATTGCCATCTGGGAGTTCACTTCATTACGCGAATAACTTCTATGAGTTTTTGTACAAGCGAATTGAGGCTCACTTGAATTAGTATTTATCATTTTTACTTTTCAGCCGATAGATGGCGGTTTTTTTTCTGAGCATGGCACCTTCGGGCCAAAAACTTGCGTCGGGGAAAAATGCCGCCAGCGTCAGAATGCACTGACAAAAATGGTCTTTAACCTGCTGACTGTATAGGGAAAACACCTCTGCGTTCTCAATAATCGTGTCGGAACGGGTTGTTGTTGAGAATAATGCGCTCAGTATCGATGAAGATGAACACGATAAGGAAACAGGTGACCGCCCGGTAAAAGTTTACCCAGTAAATCCGTTTAATCCGGGTATTGTAGATGAGAATGGTGAGCCGCTCAAAGGTGGCGGTGGGATAGCTAAAGGTAAATATTCAAATCTAACTGATTCTCCAGCAGTTGGGCCAGGAAAGAGCTTCACTCGGGCCCAAAAAGCAAAAATTTATCAACAAAATATGAATGATAATGGTGGGGTGTTGCGTTCAGACCTCGATGGGCAAGAACTAGTTATGCCGAGAAAGAGTCAGTCAGGGGTAACACCACCACCTAATGAGGCTCAAATCGATCATATTGTGCCTAAAAAACCTGCAGATTCGAATATTCAACAGGGTACAAATAGTTATAATAATGCTCAAGTTCTGTCGCGAGAACAAAACAGGAAAAATAAAATAGTTTAGGAGAGAATTAATGAAAAAATCAATTTGGCAATTCGATGATCCCCCAAATATGGCCGTTATTGCTAATAGGAAAATTGTGTCTTCAGAAGAATGGATTGCTTACGTTTCTCATGACAGTGACGATGGTGCTTGGCAATTTCATACAAACTCTCAAGAGCCAATTAATGAGAATGATGCTGTTTTAGTTAGTTTGCAAAATATCGTTAACATAGACCAGTCCATTACTGCTTTGGCAGATCTCCCTCTAGGGTGGTGTGCATGGAGGAATTCTAAGGATGATACTTGGCATAAAGCTCAAATACCAGACTAATATTTAGATACCTATTATTGTATATGTAAGCACCTAGACAGCGAATTGTACTGTGGTTCAATCAAAAAATAGGGTGGAAATTCTCCATGGGCGATGATGTTCGTCTGTGTAATATGATGATGCGACAGACACAGGCGTCACCGCCGGGCGGTAGCGTCTGCGGGGCCAAAAACTCTTAACAGCGCAAAAAGTTGGCGGGCAGGAAGTACAGCAGGGAAAATCGGTTGTAACTCACGGAAAGGACAGGAAAAACTGTCATCGTTACGGGAATGTGCACCGGAAAGAGTTGTTGTTGAGAATAATGCGCTCAGTATCGATGAAGATGAACACGATAAGGAAACTGGTGACCGCCCGGTAAAAGTTTTCCCTGTAAATCCGTTTAATCCGGGTATTGTTGATGAGAATGGTGATCCGCTCAAAGGTGGCGGCGGGATTGCTCAAGGCGGTAAGTCAACTTCAAAAATAGATAGCGTTATAAAAGAAACCATCTCTGGAAAGAAAAATTTTACCAGTTCTACGATATTAACGGCTAATGAAGCATTGGCTGCCGGTCTCAAATTTTTGGGACCAAATTATAAGGAAATAGGTAAATCAGGATCTGGTGTTTATCATAGTGCTGATGGAACCAGAGAATTTAGAATTGACTCCGGTTCAATTGGCGGCGCACACGCTCCTGGTGTTCCGCATGTTCACTTTGGAGTAAAAAATCCAGATACAGGTAAATACATATCTAATAACCATGTTCCTTTTAAAGACTGAGGATAATGAATGCTCTTAAAGCAAGGGGTAGTAAGCTCTGGGGAATACGTTGGTTGGGAACTTCAGGTAGTCGATGACACCAATGGAGAAACTGGTGGCTTTTACTTGGTACTGCGCAATGATATTGAAGTTTTTGACTATTGGTTTGAAAAGAAAGAATTTCTTGAAAATCAGCTAGCCGATTTTGATGTTCACTGGAAAACTTAATCAAGATCCCGGTCAAATCGTCGGGACCATTTTATCGATCGCCTGTAATCACCTTATACAGTGCCTGCTTCGTCATTTATACACAGGAACTTCGGCGGTCCATAAGTGCTCCCGGAAAAAGGGTATTAATAATTGATCGTACTGACGCGACTCAACCGCGGCAGCAATCGCTGAAAAATGGAGCCACACTTATTGTTGAGAATAATTATCTGAACCTGAAACAGCAGGCTCAAAAAGAAGAAGAGCTGGCAGAATGTAAAAGTATTGCCTGTAAGGCCCAGACAGAAGCGAAATGGACGGCGATTGATCTAGGGCAGGATGGCAGTTTTGCGGCAGGGATGATCGCGGGTGTTCCGGCAGGGCTGTATGACGTTGTTGATGGTATTGTGAAAACAGCTAGTAGTCCTCTTGAAACCTACGAAGCGCTGAAATCACTATTCAACAGTGGTGACGTGCTGGGTAATGTATCAGATGCGGTAAAACAGTCTTATATTGACCGTATAGAACGGATGGAAGCGGAATACCAGAAAGCCGGAGCCAGCGGTTCGTTTAATGCGGGTGTTGAAGGCGGTAAGCTGGTGACGGATATAGCTGGATTGCTTACAGGTGGGACCGGAGCTGTTAAAATTACCGCAGGCGTAACGGAGAAGATAGTTGCTAAGGTTGCTATTAAAGTTGAGTCAGCCGCTGCGCATGCAGGAAAAGTTACGGTATTAAATTTCCCGAATAAAGTTCTTGGTGAGTACTCAGCTATAAAGCCTGGTCCTTTGGATAATGATCTAGCTAAGACGTTTAGTGGAGCAAAATACCTAGAAGTTGTGTTGAAGGAGGATACGATCCTGTATCGTGGGGGGGGGGTATCAGATAAGCCTTTTGGGCAGTTCTTTAGTTCTGAACCACCTCAAGGTGTCCTGTAAACTAGGATTGATAAGGCTGTATTGCCAAAATGGCCAGAAGGGGGGACTTCGCCAATAGACTCATCAATAGCAATTAAAATACCTGCAGGAACAAAAGTCTATGTAGGTGAAGTTGGCTCCCAAAATAGTTTATATGTTGGCGGAACTCAGCAGATTGTTGTTCCAAAGGCTTGGGCAATTAAAGGTGCTGAAATTATGGAGATTAAGCCATTAAAATGACTACTGAAAAAGAAAAACTTGTCGTAGAAAAAATGGAGCGCATGGCTACTTTATTAGAATTTGGTGGTTATGCAGAATGGTCTGCCAGCATTCTTAAACTGGCTAAAAAATATGTGATGGATCCTGATGATACCAAACATACTTTTCGAAACCTCTATGGTGGAATGGGATCTTTAAACGATCTCGTACTGTATAGAAACGGGAAGGTCTTGATGAGTGAAACCGATGAGTTGGATCAGCTTAGAAGTGACCTGTTCAACCTTCTTTCCTAAGTAAAGAATCTGGAGCGGCTCCAACAAACACCAGACAGTAGATGTATATTAAAATAAGAGTTAGGCTTAAACGTTATTGTTGAGAATAATCTGCTCGGAACGGAAATCGATCAGACTAAAGCTACTCGGGCGCATGGCGCAGATGTCCTTTCCTATAACGATGCTCCTGGTGGTGCAGCCTGTAAGCGAGGCGAAGCAGTTAATAAAGCGTATGCAGGGGCTTTGGCTACAGGTAGTGTAGCTCTCTTGCCCGGTGGTGCTCATGCCATGTGGGGATTGGGGGCTGGAGCTAATGCAGGGATCAGTTATCTGGCAGATGGCACCATTGACCCGACAAGTGCCGTAGTTGCTGGCTGGACTAACGTTATCACGATGGGCAGTGGTTTCTGGTCATCGGTTGGCTGGAATGCTGCAGGTGGAGCACTGGCTAATCAGATAAATGATGACGATCCAGTTTCTGGCGCAATTACAAATGGTATTGGTGCTGGTTTTGGTTATGGCATTGGTAATAGCCTTAAATGGGGGGTTAACGCTGGCGCTAACTGGTTGAAAGGCGGCTGGGATCCGAAGTTTAATGCTGACTTGAGACAGTTTACTGAAGTGAAAGGAGATTATGGGATTTCAAAAGAAATGACACCAAGTAGCATTCCCAGCTCTTTTGGTGATATTGGCGGTAGTATCACTTCAGAAGCTGGAGGTAAGTATACAGAGTACAAAATGAAGCAGGGAGGAGATAATAAATGAAATCTCTAAAATTCATTCTTCCTCTGGTTTTTTTAATTTTATTTAGCATGGTTTCAATTTTTCTAACAGGGATCGTTTTATATGCCTGCGGGGAGATTTTTTTCTTTTTTTATAAAGGAATACCAATGTCTTTTTCATTAAGTATTGTTTTATTTTTAAGCAAGATAAGTCTATATATAGGTAGCTTTGCAGGTTTCATGTTATGGATCGCTAATTTGCTAAAAAGATGATCAATTTTGACTTCAGATAGTTGTTGAGAATAACTACCTAAGCTCTAAAGAAGCACGACGACTGGATCAGGAATTAACTGAATGCAAATCTTCTGGCGGAGACTGCAAATCTGTTGTTCAGAAGTATCTGGATATTAGTAACAAAAACAGCAAGGAGCTGGCTGAGGCCTGTACTGGTGGTGGTGTCGCGTGTATAACCTGGGAGGAGCTGATTCAGGGAGGTACGAATGTTGCTAATGACCCGCAATCAGGACAATTTAGACTGGATGAAAAACTGAAGGATCCCGATGCGGCAGCAATCGTAAATTATCTCAACGGCTCAGACCTTAAGTTTCTTAAAGATAACATTACAGAGGGTGATCGCTTACTGTCTGTTATCAGCGATCCAACTTCATGGCCTGTTGCGGTAATGGGAGGTAAGGCCTTCATCACCAATGCAGTCAATAATACTAAAGAACAGCTTATAGCTGTGGGGGTTGGTGTTGGATTAGGAGCCGGTATGCAATACGGAACGACGGGTGAGGTGAAACTTTCAGATCTGATAGGAACCGGCATGATTGGTGGGATTACTGCCGGTAAAGGTTATAATCCAACCGTGACATGGAATGCAGTAGGTGGTTATTACCAAGCTGAAATCAGTGGTGATGATCCATTTATTTCGTCTTTACTGAGTAAAGTAGGGGCTTCGGCTGGTTATGCTGCGGGTAATGTTCTAAAAGTTCCATTTGATAAAAAATTAAACCCAATATCGAAGCAGTATGAATGGATTCCAACTGGTGTTTGGACAATAACGAAACCAGCACCGCAGCATCCATTGCCATCAATAATGGGTAATGTCGGCGACTCTGCTGTATCGGGTATGGTTCAGGATAAGCTGAAAGATAGTGGAGGTAAGTGATGAAAGATAGCACTAAGTCATTACTTAACCTTTTATCCTTATGCTGCTCTATGAGCTTGGCGTTGTTTGCCCTGACTATGCTTGGCCGCTTATTAGGGGCATGGTTAGCTTGGGATGTGAATGAGAGCTTCCCATTTTCGTTAAAAGATTTAATTACTTGTCTCAAACTAACTTGGATGGGAGTACCTGCTGGATTTGTTTTTTGGTATTTTTATTATCGGTGAGTCTGGTAAAGCATTAAGTCTATATGATGGTGGTGCGGTAGCTTCTCCTGTTAATGAGGGGCGGTAGCGTCTGCGCGGCCAAAAACGCTCAACAGAGCAAAAGTTGCCGCGCCGGAAGCACGGCAGGGAAAACGGTTGTAACTAACTGAAAGTACAGGGAAAAGCCGTTATCATCACAGCAATGTGCACCGGAGAGAGTTGTTGTTGAGAATAATGCGCTCAGTCTGCCATCAGGAATGATGGGTTACGGACAGGCTGTAGCATCCAGAAATCAGTATGCAGATGCTAATAATCTAACTGCAGAACAAAAACAGGTTGGGATGGATAAGCTGGCAAAAGGGGATCTGCCAGAAGGTGCTAATATCACAAAAGTTATTGTTGAAGGCTATCAGGATGGTGTCATGATAGCAGGGGCTTGGTATTTGGGGCCTGCTGCATCGGTTGGCAAGGTAATTAGTGGTGGAGTCGTTGCAGAAATGGCCAACGGAAGCTATCAGTGGTTTGATCTGAGTCAGCCTGGTAATGAAAACAAAAGCTGGAACTGGAAAAGTAGTGCTAGTTCAGGCATTGCAGGTATGCTTGCGCCAGGAAGGACTATTGGATAAAACGTCGGAATTTCTATGGGGAGTGCATTTTTAACTGATGCTCCAGATACTGGTTCTATCGGTGGTGCAGCTATTGATGCATGGTTTGGTGTAAAAATTGGTGAGTTTGCTCCTTTCCCTGGGGAGGTTAATGACCTGATTGGCGGTATCGGTAGGGAAGTTATAAGCAATAAGATTAAGAATAAAGT
>NZ_CALSBS010000002.1 GCF_943590815.1 Pseudocitrobacter vendiensis
TGTTGTTATCTGGACATATTGATTATTCTAAAAAATCATTAATTTATTTATCTGTTGTGAGTTTGATTATTGGGTTAAATTCAGGTGCAAGAATATGGATCTTCGCAAAACTTGAGGAGCGAAAATCGCGTAAATTGCCCCCGTCAGACCCTGAGTGAGATTCGCAATAATCCCAACTCATACAGTTGGGATTATTGAAGAGTTAATTGTATTGCGTTGGACTGGTCTGGTTTTGAAGTCAGCAACCTACGCTTCCGCCAAATAAAAAAAGGGGTTACCGAAAGGTAACCCCTTTTTGCTTTGGGCTGATGGTACAGGCCAGGCCTACTCAGAGACGGTCAACATGCCCTTTACCCTGATAAAGGGGGCAATGGCCCCCTTCATATCTATTTCAATCAGTCACCTGCGACTTTCTGCCCGTCCCCGAGGTCTTTGATTACGCGCTTGTGCGTTGTGCCAGCGCGTTGAAGACCATGGCGATAGCGTGCGCGCCCGGATCCATATTCCCTGCCAGACTGTCGCTGTTGAGATACGAGGCCCGGCCTGCATTGGCTTTGGTGGCGTGGCTGGTGGCATCGGCCCCGGCTTGAGCCGCCCGATAAGCCGCATCCAGATCCCCCGGATGTTGCGCCAGTGCCTCCAGCGCCGGTTGCAGCGCGTCAATCAGCGTGCGATCCCCCAGATCTGCGCCGCCATAAAACTTCATCTGACCGAGCCCAGCCTGTAACGCGGCAACGACCGATTTACCTTCGTGAATAGCCTGACCTGCCGCAGTAAAGAAGATGGACATCAGCACACCGCTGGAGCCGCCCATCACCACCGTTAAGCGTTCACCGATCAGTGCACACAGGGTGTCGAGTTGATCCAGTGGCAGTTGTTGCTGGTGCAACAGGCTGGCGATTTCACGCGCGCCGGCAGCAAAAGTGGAGCCGGTATCACCATCGCCCACTTTGGCGTCCAGGGCATTGAGTTCGCTTTCCAGCCCTGAGAGCGTCGCGGTAACCGTTTCAACGTAGCGCCCAACCCGCGCATTTTCGGAAGGCGTAAAGTCGACCCGGGCGCTGCGGATATCGCAGGGCATGTTTTGTTGTGGGCGAAGGCGTACTGGCGGCAGCCAGCCTGCGGTTTTCACCTCTGCCAGCAGCGCTTTTTCAATGCCATCTTCCATGACCATTGCGGTAATCGAAAAACCTTTCATATCCAGTGCGCTGACGAGTGGCGCCGGCCCGATGAGCCAGTCGGTACGTATAGCCAGTGGGCTGGTGGTCAGTTCGCGGGTAATAATCGCCATTTCGGTAACCGACACGCCGCCCAGGTTATTCAGCATGAGCATCAGGCGGCCCGTATCCGGTATTGCCGCCGCGATTTTTTCAACCATCAGACGCACAATGTCGGCACTGTTCTGTGTATCGACGACAACGGCCCCAGGCTCGCCGTGGATGCCCATCCCCAGTTCAGCCTGGCCCGGATGGTGCCGAACGTTATCCTGTGGATCGGCAGGCAGATGGCAGCTTGAAAGCGCAACGCCGAGGCTGAAGACCCGGTTCATCGCCATACGAGCTTCGCGGGCGACCGTATCCAGGTTACTGCCGGTTTCGGCAAAATAGCCTGCAACTTTGTGGATCAGGATAGTGCCGGCAATCCCGCGCGGGTGTTTGTTATCCGGCAGGGAGATGTCATCGCCAACAATCACCATCTCCACTTTGTAGCCCATGCGGCGGGCTTTCTCAGCGGCGAGGCCAAAGTTGAGCCGGTCTCCGGTGTAGTTTTTCACGATAAGCAAGCAGCCCGCATCGCCCGTGACTGCCTGGATGGCGGTCAGCACCGCATCAACGCTGGGAGAGGCGAAGAGATCGCCGCACACCGCCGCCGTGAGCATGCCTTTTCCGACGAAACCGACATGGGCCGGTTCATGCCCTGCACCGCCACCGGAAATGACGGCGACTCTGGATTTGTCCAGATCGCGGCGCACCACAATGCGGATCGCAGGGTCGCAGTCCAGCCGGGCAAGGTTGTTCCATGGGCTGGCGATGATAGCCCCTTCAATCGCGTCATTAACGAGGTTTTCGCGTTGATTGTAGAAAAATTGCGACATAACAGTTTCCTGAGCTTAAGGTGTGACACGTCTGCACAGTGAACTGCGCAGCGCGTGTCAGAGAGTGAACGGTCGTTACTGTCTGGTATTCAGACGGTTTAACGTGAGTGGGTCGCCGTTGTGCAGGCTATCAAAGGCGTTACCCTGCTGGCACAGCCAGGGAATACCGCCCTGGCGGGCAATAATCGCGCCGTGGGCTAATGGGCTACCGTGCCGCAGGCAGATAGCGGCGGTGTTACTGGTGTCGAGTTGCAACACGACGGACGGGTAGATGTCATCGGCAATCAGAATAGTGCGATGCAGCAGAACAGGGGCGTTGTCAGTCACATCCGTCAGATGCCCCAGCGTGCGATGCATAATGTCTTCAACGTCGATATAGCGCGCCTGAAGATAGGCATCATCAAGCTCACGATACTGCTGACTGAGGGCCATCATGGTGTCCTGCCACGCACGTTCGGCGCTGCATTTCCGCTGACGCAGTGTCTCGCTGGCGCTGTTCAGCAGGTCGGGATCGTCAAGCAGGGTATGCTGGCCTGAGAAGATGGCGGCAATGTCATCTGAATATTTTTCAGCCGCAAGGCGGGTTAAGTCGATGAGATCGTCCAGGGTATGACTTACCGCTATTTTCAGACGACGAAACTCCTCTTCCTGCGTACCGCCTGCAACGTCATCAAAGCGATGATGGATGGGGCGGTAATTTAGCACTTGTCCACGCGCCGTTGTCAGTGCCGGTTGTGCATTTTCAGCCGTAACGTCCACCAGGCAATGTTCACCAAAATTGCCCGCTGCCAGCGCCTGGAATGCAGCCAGCGCTTCGGCGGCCTGCGGCCCTTTGGCTACCAGCCGAATCCGATCGTGGCAGCGAACTTTCAACAGTGCAATTTGATTGATGCTGTCAGGTTTGACGCATTTGCCCTCTTTTTCCAGCAGTAGCACCGCATCAAACCCGGACAGCCCCTCAACCAGCCGGGCGGCAGGGCGAACGTGCAGGCCGTTAGGATTGTTAATTTCCACCGTAACGGACTCAGCCTGCGCATCGCAAGCATCGTTTTCTGCGGACGAAAGGTTATTACGGGACTCTTCCAGCGCGGGGAAACCGAGCTGAACACGCTTTGCCTGCAACGCACTTTGCGCGTCTTCGATAACCTTGTCGATACTCGCACCGCTGGCGGCGCTGACCGTGGCGGCCAGCGCGCCCTCGACCAGCGGGGCCGGGCATAAATGCACGCGTGCGGCCACCTCCGGCTCCAGCAGGTCGAGTGCGGTTTCGGCACTCAACAGTGCGCTACCCATATCCATTAACACCAGAATCGCGTCCGTATCCGCCACGGAGAGGATTGCGTCCATCACCTTAATGGGGTCGGTGCCGATAGGATTGGTTAGGTCGTCAATGCCTGCGGCGATAGCCAGCTTACAGCTATCCCCCCTTAACATCTGGCGAGCCAGTTCCCCGACGCCCTGGCCCAGTTGGGCACTGTGCGAGACAATTACCAGGTTTACCATCGCCTTATCCTCTGTATTACGCGTTAGCCGCAGCAGCCAGCATTTGCACCATAAACAGCGCTGATGTGGCGCCCGGATCCTGATGACCAATACTGCGTTCCCCCAGGTAGCTGGCACGTCCTTTACGCGCCTGCAGGGTAATGGTGGATTGCGCGGCCTGTTCTGCCACCTCGCAGGCCGCTTCCAGCGCGGCGGTCATCGATAAATGGTTTTCGCTGGCGTGACGCAGTGAATCCGCCACCGGCAGCCAGACGTCACACATCGTTTTATCGCCTCGTTCGGCTTTCCCCCGGCTCACCACGCCGTCAGCGCCTTCGCGGATCATCAAATAGAGCTCCTCAACGCTGAGGTTCTGGCGAGCCTGGGTGACCTGGGCTGCGCGGATAAAAAAAGTACCGAATAGTGGGCCGCTGGCCCCGCCTACGTTGGAAAGCAGCACCATGCCCGTATTCTTCAGAATAAAGCCAATGTCTTTGTCGGCAATGGACGGTAATTTTTCCACCACCTTGCTGAAACCACGGTGCATATTCAGGCCGTGATCGGCGTCGCCGATTTCGCGGTCGAGGCCGGTAAGAAAATCGCACTGGGTGGTGAAAATTTCGCCACAGCGATACAGCCAGTCGACAATGTTATTTCTGTTCAGTGACATTGCAGATCTCCTTAATGACCCCAGTTGAGGGCAGGGGTGTGAACGGGGGCATCCCAAAGCGCGAGCGTCTCGGCATCGGCTTTCAGCAACGTAATAGAAAAACCGGACATATCCAGCGAGGTACACCAGGAGCCGACCAGACTGCGGGCAACGGTTATCCCGGCGTTATCGCACAGTGTTTCCAGGCGGTTATAGACGCCGTAAAGTTCAGAAAGCGGGGTGGCGCCAAGGTTGTTGACCATTGCAATCACCCGATCTCCCTTTTGCAGCGCCTGTTTGGTCTGGGTAACTTCCTGCCAGATTCCTTTTACCGGGTCCCACTGGCGTAACGTACGGCTGTAATTGCCGTTCTCCAGCAGGGTGGTAAACATAGCGTCAACGGTGTCGTTCAGCGAGGTGAAGGGGCGGCGGTCGATGCCCGGTTCACCATGTATGCCCACGCCAAACTCCATTTCGTTGTCATTGAGTTCAAACGATGGTTTTCCGGCGGCAGGGACGGTGCATGCGCCAAGCGCAATGCCGATAGAGTGACCCTGATTGTTCAGCCTGCGGCCCAGGCTGGCACAGGCTTCAAGGCTGTCGCCACGTTCTGCGGCTGCGCCCACCAGTTTTTCGATAAGCACCGTGTTCGCCACGCCGCGCCGACCGGCGGTATAAAGACTGTCTTTGACGGCAACATCATCATCGACCACCACCGTGGTGACTTTCACGCCGCTCTCGTGGAGCAGCTCGGTGGCGGTTTCAAAGTTCAGCACATCGCCGGTGTAGTTTTTGATGATCAGCAGTACGCCTTCGCCACCGTCAATATGCATCGCGCATTCAAACATTTTATCCGGGGTCGGAGAGGTGAAAATTTCTCCCGGACAAGCACCACTCAGCATCCCCATACCAATAAACCCGCAGTGCATTGGCTCATGACCGCTTCCGCCACCGGAAAGCAGGGCCACTTTACCCGCGACGGGCGCATCTGCCCGGGTCACATAGACCGGGTCCTGGTGTAGTTTCAGTTCCGGATGCGCTTTCGCCATCCCGGCAAGTTGTTCAGTCAGTACATCTTCCACACGGTTAATCAGTTTTTTCATTATGCATACTCCGCTGGAGGTTATTGGCTCACCTGGTCAGTGAGCCCGGTGTAGGGTTTCGGCTGCGATACTGGCGTTTCAGTATCCTGGCCGATGAATTGATTCTCCCCTGGCGGGTAAAAAAGAAAATCCCTGTTGATTTAGGTTTCAAGTCGGAACGGAAATAGGTGAAAACGTTCCATATTGGAACGGTATTAAGGGGTTGTCGCTAAAAGTGAGAAGCCGGACAATGTTTCAAGGTGTGTTTCGGTATTCGTCGGAGGCGATGAGCGCAGCAGAGACTATTTTTTTTTGCCCATTAGGGTCAAAATGGCGGCGATACAGAATTTTCTGTCGTTGAATTGTGTGATAGCGATCCAGACCTTGATCTCAATCCTGATGTTTTGTCGCGGTTAATGTTCCATTCTGAAACGTTATTTTCTGAATGGCGTTCCGAAGTGGAACTAAACAGCGAAGCATTTTTTTGTTCTGCGCCCGCTCTACAGTGAGTGCTACCGCGTCGGTCGTGCTCAACCTCCCGTTGGAAACGCGATAAACAGGAGTGAGCGTCACCCGGCGTCATCATGGAAACGAGTTCAATGTGAGGGTGTAGAGAATGCTACAAGTGATTCAGTCTCCGGCAAAATATCTTCAGGGTCCTGATGCAGCTGCGTTGTTCGGTGAATATGCTAAAAATCTGGCAGACAGTTTTTTTGTGATTGCCGATGATTTCGTCATGAAACTGGCGGGTGACAAAGTGCTGAATGGTCTGCATGAAAACGGCATAAGCTGCCATGCAGAACGCTTTAACGGCGAATGCAGTCATGCGGAAATCAATCGCCTTGGCGCGATTTTGCAGCAGAAAGGGTGCAAAGGCGTGGTGGGTATTGGCGGCGGGAAAACGCTCGATACAGCAAAAGCCATTGGCTATTACCATAAACTGCCCGTTGTGGTTATCCCGACCATTGCCTCTACGGATGCGCCGACCAGCGCATTGTCAGTCATTTATACCGAAGCCGGTGAATTTGAAGAGTATCTGATCTACCCGAAAAACCCCGATATGGTGGTGATGGATACGGCGATTATTGCTAAAGCCCCTGTACGGTTACTGGTTTCGGGTATGGGTGATGCACTCTCTACCTGGTTTGAAGCGAAAGCCTGCTACGACGCGCGTGCGGTCAGTATGGCGGGTGGTCAGTCAACGGCTGCCGCATTGAGTCTTGCGCGTTTGTGTTATGACACCTTGCTGGCGGAGGGCGAAAAAGCACGCCTGGCGGCTGAAGCGGGTGTCGTTACCGTTGCGCTGGAACGCATTGTTGAAGCCAACACCTATCTGAGCGGCATTGGTTTCGAAAGCAGTGGCCTGGCAGCGGCTCACGCTATTCACAATGGCTTCACCATTCTGGAAGAGTGTCACCATCTGTATCACGGTGAGAAAGTGGCTTTCGGTACGCTGGCCCAACTGGTGCTGCAAAACAGCCCAATGGACGAAATCGAGACGGTACTGCGTTTCTGCCAGAAAGTGGGCTTACCGATGACGCTGGCGCAGATGGGCGTGAAAGAAGGCATCGAGGAGAAAATCCTCGCGGTGGCAAAAGCGACCTGCGCGGAAGGGGAAACCATCCACAATATGCCGTTCCCGGTGAGCCCGGAAAGTGTTTACGGCGCGATCCTGACGGCCGATCGCCTGGGCGCACAATGGTTGGCTACTGAGTAACGATTACCGCTGGCCGCTAATCCGGCCAGCGTTCCACCAGCGTTGTGGATCTCCCCTGGCGTTGCCGTTACCGGTGCCGGGGGTTGTTGTTTTTATGGACCGGCCTTTTCAGGCAGGCAAAGAAGAGAGTAATAAGGCTATGACCACGCAGAATGAGCACGTCGAACAGGCTCTGACGTCATTTATTGACCAGTCCTGGCACCGCTGCGGCAAGATGATGAAGCGCGAATTCTGGAGTACGCCGCATCAGGCTCAGGGGCTGACGTTCCAGTCTATCTGCCGTCGTAAGACTGCGCTGCTGACCATCGGCCAGGCGGCGCTGGAGGATGCCTGGGAGTATATGGACGGTCGCCCGTGCGCCCTGTTTATTCTGGATGAGTCTGCTTGTGTTCTGACCCGCTGCGGCCACCCGGATACCCTGGAGGCGCTGGATTCGCTGGGATTCATGGCCGGTAGCTACTGCGCGGAAAGTATTATTGGTACCTGTTCTCTTTCTCTGGCGTCCATGATCGGGCAGCCGGTAAAAACTCTGGGCGATCAACATTTTAAACAGGCCTTATTCCCGTGGGCGTTCTGCTCCACGCCAATTTTTGATAACAATGGGCGTTTATTTGGTTCGATTGCCCTGTGTTGTCTGGCTGAGGACTCGGGCGTGGCCGATCTCTCTCTGACCCTGGCGATGGCCAGAGAAGTGGGGAATTCGTTGCTGACGGATAGCTTACTGGCGGAGTCCAACCGCCATCTCAATCAGATGTACGGCCTGCTCGAAAGCATGGATGATGGTGTGATGGCCTGGAATGAGCAGGGCATATTACAGTTTCTTAATCCCCAGGCGGCGCGGTTATTACATCTCGATGCGCAGGCGTGTCAGGGGAAAAATATTAACGATCTGGTCACGCTGCCCGCCCTGCTTCGGCGGGCCACCAAACAGGCGCGCTCCCTCAGCCACGCCGAAGTCACGTTCGAAAGCCAGCACCAGTTTGTCGATGCGGTCATCACGCTAAAACCGATTGTCGAAGCGCAGGGAACCAGTTTCATTCTGCTACTCCATCCGGTTGAACAAATGCGCCAGTTAATGACCAGCCAGTTGGGTAAGGTGAGCCATACGTTTTCGCAGATGTCGGCGGACGATCCGGAAACCCGGCGGTTGATTCATTTTGGCCGTCAGGCCGCGCGGGGTAATTTCCCGGTGCTGATGTGCGGGGAAGAGGGGGTGGGTAAAGAGTTAATCGCGCAGGCAATTCATAACGAAAGCGAACGGGCGGCGGGCCCGTTTATTGCCGTTAACTGCCAGTTATATGCCGATAATGCCCTTGGCGTGGATTTCATGGGCAGTTCGGCAACGGAAGAAGAGAACGGGCGCCTGAGTCGTCTTGAGCTGGCGTCCGGTGGGACACTCTTTCTGGAGAAGATCGAATATCTGGCCCCGGAGCTACAGTCCATTTTACTTCAGGTGATCAAGCAGGGTGTGGTGACGCGTCTGGATGCGCGCCGCTTGATTCCGGTGGATGTTAAAGTGATTGCCACCACGACGATGGATCTCGGCAATCTGGTGGAACAAAACCGCTTTAGCCGTCAGCTTTATTACGCGTTACACTCGTTTGAAATCAGCATTCCACCGCTGCGTGAAAGGCGGAACAGTATCCCGTCGCTGGTGCATAGCCGCTTGCGCACGCTGGAGCGGCGTTTCTCATCGCGACTAAAAGTTGACGACGATGCGCTGGCGCATCTGGTGGCCTATTCGTGGCCGGGAAATGACTTTGAGTTAAACAGCATCGTGGAGAATATTGCTATCAGCAGCGAGCACGGGCACATCCGTTTAAGCAATCTGCCAGGGTGGCTATTCAGCGAACACCCCGGTGTGGCGGGAAACAGTACATTAATGCCCGCCAGTATGAGCATTTCGGCCATAGAGAAAGAAGCGATTATCCACGCCGCCAGAGTGACCAGTGGGCGCGTGCAGGAGATGTCCCGGTTGTTGAATATTGGCCGCACCACCCTGTGGCGTAAAATGAAGCAGTTTGATATTGATGTCACTCAGTTCAAGCATCGACATCAGGATTAAGGTTCTCCTCTGGCAGGCACTCCGCCACGCGCGCCATCGCAAACAACGCATCAGACAGACGGTTGATGTAACTTTTTAATGACTCGCGCAGGGGCACAGTTCTGTCCATCGCCACCAGAATCCTTTCAAGCTGTCGGGCCTGCGTGCGCGCCACATGCAGGTAAGCCGAAGCCAGGTTCTTGCCGGGGATGACGAACGCTTTTAATGGGCCCGTTGCGGTCATATTACGGTCGATCTCTTGTTCAAGGCGGTTAATATCCGCCTGATCGATAACACGGTTAAGACGGGTAAGCCCCCGTGCATCGCAGGCCAGTTCAGCCCCTACCACAAACAGCTCCTCCTGAATGCGGTGCAGCCCGGCACGCAGGTCAGGATCGTCACTGGCAGCATGACAGACGCCCAGCAGTGAAATTAGCGTATCCACACTGCCGTAGGCTTCCACTCTGATATCGTCTTTATTGATTCGGCTACCGCCAAACAGCGCTGTCGTGCCTTGATCACCGGTTCGGGTATAGATGCGATACATGTTATAGCGCCTCGCTAAAGGGGATGACTTTCACCAACTGGCCCGCATTCGCGCCGAGATTACGTAACCGGGCGTAGCCACTGGCAGGAGGGCAGTGACGCAGGGGGCGATCGGCAGGGTACTGGGCATGCGTCAGTACGGTATCGCCGCTGGCGGAAACGCCGATCCCGGTACGGAGCGCGGAGTGCTGCGCGGCCTGATGGGCAAGCGCCAGTGCGTTATCGATGTCAGCGCAGAGGATGGTTCGGCAGGGTACACCCTGTTCCTCAAGACCGAGGCTTATCTGGCGCAGCGTTTCGCTGTCAGTAAGATCCGGGTGGTAAAACAGATGCACTGCGGGTGAGCCGGGGATACCGGGATTTTGCATACGCGTTCTCCACGTGGGGGAAATCACAAAAGCGGGCACAGAGGCCCGCGAGTGGTTTGGTGACGTGCTTCAGAACGCCTGACGGAAAATCTCAACAATCTCTTTCTCATTCCCTTTACGTGGGTTAGAGAACGCGTTGCCGTCTTTAAGCGCCATTTCCGCCATATACGGGAAGTCAGCCTCTTTTACGCCAAGTTCATTCAGGTGCTGAGGGATGCCAACGTCTTTGGACAAACGGGCAATGGCGTTAATCGCGCACTCAGCGGCATCCATTGTGGAGAGCCCGGTGGTGTTTTCGCCCATAAAGGTGGCGATATCGGCAAATTTTTCCGGGTTGGCTATCAGGTTGTAGCGGCAGACGTGCGGTAACAACACGGCGTTTGCTACACCGTGAGCCATGTCGTACAGGCCGCCAAGTTGGTGAGCCATCGCATGGACATAACCGAGATTAGCATTGTTAAACGCCATCCCGGCAAGCAGCGAGGCGCAGGCCATATTTTCACGCGCTTTGATGTTGGTGCCCAGCGCCACGGCCTGACGAAGATTTGTCGCAATCAGTTTGATAGCCTGAATGGCAGAAGCGTCCGTCACCGGGTTGGCATCTTTGGAGATGTAAGCTTCCACGGCATGGGTCAGCGCATCCATCCCGGTTGCGGCGGTCAGGCCGGCAGGTTTACCGACCATCAACAGCGGATCGTTGATGGAAACGGAAGGCAGGTTACGCCAGCTCACAATAACGAATTTCACTTTGGTTTGGGTATTCGTCAGTACGCAGTGACGGGTGACCTCACTGGCAGTACCGGCGGTGGTGTTGACGGCAATAATCGGTGGCAGTGCATGGGTCAGGGTTTCGATACCTGCATAGCTATAAAGGTCGCCTGGGTGGGTCGCGGCGATACCGATACCTTTCCCGCAGTCATGAGGGCTGCCGCCGCCTACGGTGATTATCATGTCGCAATGTTCTTTCTGGAAGACCGCCAGGCCATCGCGCACGTTGGTGTCTTTCGGGTTCGGTTCGACACCATCAAAAATCACCACGTCAATACCGGCTTCGCGCAGATGTTTTACGGTCTGATCGACTGCGCCGTCTTTAATAGCACGCAGGCCTTTATCGGTCACCAGCAGGGCTTTTTTCCCGCCCAACAGTTTGCAGCGTTCGCCCACCACAGACACCGCGCCCGGGCCGAAGAAGTTCACATTTGGAACAAGAAAGTCATACATACGATCGCTCATAATAAGCCTCAGAAAATGGAGTTTGAAATAAAGTTGATTAATGCTTGTCGAAATAGTCGAGCGCTGATCTGGCTATTTCCATGTCCTGTTCAACCGTGCCACCACTGACACCGATTGCGCCAATAACCTGATTGTTTTCAATAATAGGGAAACCACCGCCAAAAATAACAATTCGCTGCTGATTGGTAAGCTGCAAACCATAGAGTGACTGGCCCGGTTGAACACCTGCGGTTATTTCATGCGTCGGTTGATGCAGACAGCAGGCTGACCACGCCTTGTTCAGCGAAATATCACAACTGGTGACGAAGGCTTCATCCATTCGCTGCATTATCAGCGGGTTTGCGCCGCCATCGACGATGGATATGACTACGGGTACATTGATTTCACTGGCTTTACTCTCAGCGGCTGCCGTCATCGCTTTTGCCATGGCAAGGCTGACGGTGGCGCGGGGAAGACTTTTAATCATACAGACTCCTGAAATCATCCACAGAGTGTTAATGGGAGTGGTGTTAATTTAATAAAAAATTAAATGCTGGATAATTAATGGACGAAAATCACATTAATCCTTTGGTGTTATTTTTGCTTTTAATGAACGTAAGTCAACAGGGGGTAATGGGCGGGTTGTTTTATAGGAAATGCTTTTTTAGCACTATTTTGATTTGACGTCGGTCGTGTATCACATTTATTTGTGGGGCTGTTTTATTACGTTCCACAGTGAAACGGATTAACGAAAAGATGTCCCAAAATGAAACCAAATTTATTTAATTTTTTTATTGCGCTGCACCCTTTAAGTTGCCGGTAATTCTCACCCGGAGAGCACTACCGGGCACAATTTTTTAATCTTATGAGCCAGAGCAAAATGAGACGATCAAAACGATTCGAAGTCCTCGAAAAGCGGCCAGTTAACCAGGATGGCCTGATTGGTGAATGGCCTGAAGAAGGGCTGATTGCAATGGGTAGCCCCTGGGACCCGCCATCTTCCGTGAAAGTCGAAAACGGACGCATTGTTGAACTGGACGGCAAAGCCCGTGCCGACTTCGACATGATTGACCGGTTTATCGCCGATTACGCCATCAACATTGAACAGACAGAACGCGCAATGGCCCTGGATGCGTTGACGATTTCACGCATGCTGGTGGATATCAACGTGGGGCGGGCAGAGATCATTAACATCACCACCGCCATTACCCCGGCGAAAGCGGTGGAAGTGATGGCCCACATGAACGTGGTGGAAATGATGATGGCGTTGCAGAAAATGCGCGCGCGGCGCACGCCTTCCAATCAGTGCCATGTGACCAACCTGAAAGACAACCCGGTGCAGATTGCGGCGGATGCCGCCGAAGCGGGGATCCGCGGATTCTCCGAACAGGAAACCACCGTCGGCATTGCCCGCTATGCGCCGTTTAATGCCCTGGCGTTGTTGGTGGGCTCGCAATCTGGCCGTCCTGGCGTATTAACCCAGTGCTCAGTGGAAGAAGCCACCGAACTGGAGCTGGGAATGCGCGGGTTTACCAGCTATGCGGAAACAGTCTCCGTGTACGGTACTGAAGCGGTGTTCACCGATGGCGACGATACACCGTGGTCCAAAGCCTTTCTGGCATCTGCCTACGCGTCTCGCGGGCTGAAAATGCGCTATACGTCTGGTACAGGCTCGGAAGCGCTGATGGGATATTCAGAAAGCAAATCGATGCTTTACCTGGAGTCACGCTGCATCTTTATCACCAAAGGTGCCGGGGTGCAGGGGCTACAAAATGGCGCGGTAAGCTGCATTGGCATGACCGGGGCGGTACCTTCCGGTATTCGTGCGGTGCTGGCGGAAAACCTGATTGCCTCCATGCTCGACCTGGAAGTGGCCTCAGCCAATGACCAGACGTTCTCCCACTCTGATATTCGCCGCACGGCACGCACGCTGATGCAGATGCTGCCGGGGACGGACTTTATCTTCTCTGGCTATAGCGCCGTACCGAACTACGACAACATGTTCGCCGGGTCGAATTTCGACGCGGAAGACTTTGACGATTACAACATTCTGCAACGTGACCTGATGGTCGATGGCGGCCTGCGTCCGGTATCAGAAGAAGAGACTATCGCCATCCGCAATAAAGCGGCCCGCGCGGTGCAGGCAGTATTTCGTGAACTGGGGCTGCCTGCGGTGACCGATGAAGAAGTGACGGCGGCGACTTATGCGCACGGCAGTAAAGACATGCCGCCGCGTAATGTGGTGGAAGACCTGGCTGCGGTGGAAGAGATGATGAAACGCAATATCACCGGGCTGGATATTGTTAAGGCCCTGAGCGTTAACGGATTTGATGATGTGGCTGACAATATTCTCAATATGCTGCGCCAGCGTGTGACCGGGGATTATCTGCAAACCTCTGCGATCCTCGACCGTGATTTTGACGTGGTCAGCGCCGTAAACGATGTCAACGATTACCAGGGGCCGGGAACGGGCTACCGAATCTCCCCGGAACGCTGGGAAGAGATCAAAAACATTGCCACGGTTATCCAGCCTGACAGCATCGAGTAAGGGGAACTGCATCATGGAAACGAAACAGAAAAAGAGCCCGGTTTTTACCCTGACGCTGGTTGAAAACGGCGTTGCCGGTGTGGGTGAACGTGCCGATGAAGTTGTCATTGGCGTTGGCCCGGCATTTGATAAATTTCAGCACCAAACCCTCATTGATATGCCGCATAAAGCAATTATCAAAGAGCTGGTGGCGGGCGTTGAGGAAGAGGGGCTGCATGCCAGAGTGGTCAGGATCCTGCGCACCTCGGATGTCTCCTTTATGTCCTGGGATGCGGCAAATCTCAGCGGCTCGGGGATTGGTATTGGTATCCAGTCTAAAGGGACAACGGTAATCCACCAACGCGATCTGTTGCCCCTCAGTAATCTGGAGCTGTTCTCTCAGGCTCCGCTGTTAACGCTCGAAACCTATCGTCAGATTGGCAAAAACGCCGCGCGCTATGCCCGCAAAGAATCGCCCTCGCCGGTGCCGGTGGTGAATGACCAGATGGTGCGCCCGAAATTTATGGCGAAGGCGGCGTTGTTCCACATCAAAGAGACAAAACATGTGGTGCCGGATGCCAAACCCGTTGCGCTGAATATTGACATTATCCGGGAGGAAAAATGACCACGAAAACCACGATGACGGCAGCAGATTACCCGCTGGCAACCCGCTGCCCGGAGCGTATCCAGACGCCGACCGGAAAACCGCTTACCGATATCACGCTTGAAAATGTTCTCGCCGGAAAGGTGGGTCCGCAGGATGTGCGTATCTCACGGGAAACTCTGGAGTATCAGGCGCAAATCGCAGAACAGATGCAGCGCCATGCTATCGCCCGCAACCTGCGACGCGCCGGGGAGTTAATTGCCATTCCTGACAGCCGGATCCTCGAAATCTACAATGCGCTGCGCCCGTATCGTTCTTCCACCGAGGAGCTGCTGGCGATTGCCGATGAACTGGAAAACCAGTATCAGGCGACGATCACCGCCGCGTTTATTCGAGAATCGGCAGAAGTCTATCGCCAGCGCGATAAGCTGCGTAAAAAAGAAGCATAAGGGCGAGCTGATATGGCATTGATTGCGGGAATTGATATTGGCAACGCCACGACAGAGGTCGCCCTGGCGGAGTCCACCCACCAGGGACTGCGGTTTCTTGCCAGCGGTATCGTGCCGACGACCGGAACGAAAGGGACACGGGACAACATCAGCGGGGTGATTGGCTCCCTCACGCAGGCGCTGGATAAAGCCGGGCGCAGTCAGCAGGATGTGGCGCTCATTTGCCTGAATGAGGCCGCGCCGGTCATTGGCGATGTGGCGATGGAGACCATTACCGAAACCATTATCACCGAATCGACGATGATTGGGCATAACCCCCAGACGCCGGGCGGTGAGGGGCTGGGTGTGGGAACCACCATCCGTCTGGAAAATCTGGACGCGCTTACACCCGAAGAGTACAGCAGCGGATGGATACCGCTGGTGGACCATCAGGTCGATTTTATGGATGCCGCCTGGCAACTGAATGAGGCGCTCACGCGGGGCATCAACGTGGTGGCAGTGATCCTCCAGCAGGATGACGGCGTGCTGATCAATAATCGCCTGCAGCGGACCTTGCCGATTGTTGATGAAGTGACGCTTATCGACCAGGTACCCGAAGGCGTGCTCGCGGCGGTAGAAGTGGCGGCGACCGGGCAGGTGATTTCGCTGTTATCTAACCCCTATGGCATCGCCACCTGGTTTTCGCTCAGCCCGGAAGAGACACGGATGATTGTACCCGTGGCGAGGGCGCTTATCGGCAACCGTTCGGCGGTGGTGCTGAAAACGCCGAAAGGTGATGTGAAATCGCGGGTGATCCCGGTGGGGCATATCACCGTGCGTGGGGAAAAGCGCACCGTCCAGGCGGATGTGGCACGTGGGGCCGAGTCGATTATGCGCGCCGTCGCCGGGTGTGCCCCGATTTGCGATATTCGCGGGGAACCCGGCACTCACGCTGGCGGGATGCTGGAACGGGTGCGCCAGGTGATGGCTTCCCTGAGCGGTCACGGTGCTCATGAGGTCTTTATTCAGGATTTACTTGCCGTGGACACATTCATTCCCTGCAAGATTCAGGGCGGGCTGGCGGATGAGTTCTCGATGGAAAATGCCGTGGGCATTGCGGCTATGGTGAAATCTGACCGACTACAAATGGAGGTCATTGCCCGCGAACTCAGCCAACGTTTAAGCCCCCGCGTGGAAGTGGGCGGCGTTGAGGCCAATATGGCGATTGCCGGAGCGCTCACGACACCGGGAAGCGACACACCGCTGGCTATCCTGGATTTGGGCGCGGGTTCCACCGATGCCGCCACCATCAATGGATCAGGGCAGATAAAATCGGTGCATCTGGCGGGGGCGGGCAATATGGTCAGCTTGCTTATCAAAACCGAGCTTGGATTAAGCGATTTGACGCTGGCGGAGGAGATTAAGAAGTACCCGCTCGCCAAAGTTGAAAGCCTGTTTAGTATTCGCCATGAAAATGGGGCGGTGGAGTTTTTCCGTGAACCGCTCAGCCCGACCGTGTTCGCTAAAGTGGTGTATATCAAAAACGGTACCCTGATCCCGATTGATAATCACACGTCGCTGGAAAAAATCCGTCTGGTGCGCCGACAGGCAAAAGAGAAGGTCTTTGTGACCAATTGTCTGCGCGCTCTGCGGCAGGTCTCACCGGGGGGCGAAATCCGTGACATGGCCTTTGTCGTGCTGGTGGGAGGATCATCGCTGGACTTCGAAATCCCGCAAATGATCACCGATGCGTTATCCCATTATGGTGTGGTCGCCGGGCAGGGCAACATTCGTGGAACGGAAGGCCCGCGTAATGCGGTGGCAACCGGACTCGTGTATCGCTGCGATGACAGATGAATATAAGGTAGTCGCGGTATGTTAATAAAACGGTACTCATAACGTATTATTTTCAGGGTTTACTTATAAACTTTTATATTAATGATTTTATCGTGACGCTATTAATAATTAATTTTTTCTTTGTGCTGGGTTTAATCATTGACGGTTATTATATTTTTAGCTTTATTCAATGTGAGGGAAGCGCGCGTCTGAAGCCTGCTATTACGTTAGCAGACTAAGTCGTCGCGATTTTCCGGTGGGGCTGAGCATATATCCATCTTAGGGTCGTTTTTTGAAGTGAAGGGGGAATCGAGATCGTTTTCCCCCGGGGCGGAGCTGCTCTGTCTACTCGTTCAGTTAGCTATTTCAGGCGCGTAATTCGAGTGCCTCATACCGGCTTCGCCTTTTCGTGCCTGTTCATAGTCATTATTGAGAGAAATGAAAATGAACGATGTCAAAAAGCCTGACCTGAAATATATACTCAAGCAACTCCCTGCAACACAAACGGATAACGACGGTTTCAACGTCAATATCTTATCCAACCGTCTGGTACCGTTCGTTATACCTGCCTTCGAGGTCAGCATTAGCAACCTGGCCACTGGGCAAGCCAGGTATGCTGGTGCAGAAAATTCCTTCCTGCGCGTTATTGATGCCTCGTTTCATGGGGGAAGCGCAGCAACGAGCAGTAGCAAGACCGCCAGTATCATACCCACCGCTGAAGTGAACAACGTTACCGATCCCATTCTCGTCGCCAGCAAGAACGCGTCGTCGGATGACGATGATAAAGACAATGATGATGATGTCGGCGGCGACGGCGCTTTCCCGCTCAACGCCAGTGATATCGCTAACCTGAAGAATCTTGTCAATGGGCTCGAAGGCGGTGAAGACAACGATGCGCTGGGTATCCGCGATCTCGAAGGTACCGGTAATAACCGTGTTCACCTTGACTACGGTTCCGCCGATCAACCGTTCATACGACTCACCGACGCGCACTACGGTGCTTACAATGAGATGACGCATAACCGCGATATCAATCCTCTGTTCTCCGGGCTGGATCCGCGCGCCATCAGTAATATCCTTGGCACACAGGAAGCCAACCTTTCCGGCAACGCCGCCAGGGTGAACAGTTTGTTCACGGCCTTCGGTCAGTACTTCGATCACGGTCTTGATTTCCTCGGAAAGGGAGGCAACGGAACGATCCAGATTGGCACGCCGGGCATGTTTCCTGATCCCGCGGACCTGACACGCGGCACCGTTGACAGCATTGATGCCAATGGTATTCCGCAGCACCTCAATAAGACATCCCCCTTCGCTGACCAGAACCAAACATATGGTTCGAACGAACTTGTCGGTCAGTTCCTGCGTGAAGGCAATGGTCTGGGCGGGTTTTCGGGCAAGCTGTTGGAGGGCGGCGTGGATCCATCCAATCCGGATTTCACACTGCTCCCTACACTCAGGGAACTGATCCTGCATCACTGGAACAACAACACGCAGTTCGCCGACTACACACTGCCGGGCGACCACAGCGTGACCTTTCGTGAGTATTTTGCCGGGCTTGTCGACAGCAATGGCGTTATCAATCAGTCGATGCTGCCTGCCATGACCTCTAATTTCATGGGAAGCGGCTTTGCGCTGCTGCTCGACACCAATCCCTTTATTAACCTGCTCGACCACTACGTAGCGGGTGATGGACGGGCGAACGAGAATATTGCACTCACCGCTATCCATAACATCTGGGAGCGGAATCACAACTTCCATGTCAACGGGCTGCTCGACGCCGGATTCGAAGGAACCGCTGAAGAGCTTTTCCAGGCAGCCAAGATAATCAACGAGGCTGAATATCAGCGCGTGATTTACACCGACTTTGCCGACAAGTTGCTGGGGGGGATGAGAGGTACGGGCGATCACGGTTTCGCCGGGTACAATCCAGACGTGGATGCGCGCGTCTCGCACGAGTTCGCGACGGCCGCCTACCGGTTCGGCCATTCGCTGATAGGGCAGACGCTAACGGTGCTTGACGCGCAGGGCAATGCCACGCAGGTCCCGCTGTTCGACGCCTTCCTCAATCCGACCAACGATACGAGTGCGTTCACCTTCCCTAAAGCGCAATTGCCTTACTCTCCGCAACCGGGCTATGAGCAACTGGGCGCTGCCGGGATCATTGCCGGTGGGGTTGTCCAGCAAGCGGAAGAAGTTGACGTCAATATCGTTGATGCTGTGCGAAACGACCTCGTTCGTATGAGTGCTGACGTGTTTGCCTTCGACGTCGCCCGCGAGTGGGATGTCGGCCTGGGGTCGATGAACCAGATCCGGGCCGACCTGATGGCTTCTCTCGATCCGTATGTGAGGGAGGCGGTCAGCTTTGCTGGCTCCCTCACACCTTACAGTTCGTGGGAGGACTTCCAGGCGCGGAACAATCTCAGCGACACCATCATTGGGCAATTCCGGCAGGCTTATCCCGACCTCGTGCTGGAGGAGTCTCAGATTGCAGGCTTCCTGGCGGCGAACCCTGGCTATAAATTTGTTAATGGAAACACGGTCAAAGGTATCGACAGAGTTGATCTGTTCGTTGGTGGGCTCGCCGAGAAGCACATCAATGGCGGCGTGGTTGGCCAGACTTTCTGGGCCATCATTCACGAGCAACTTGACCGGATTCAGGAAGGTGATCGGCTCTATTATCTCGACCGCGTGGAGCATCTGGATCTCTACGAGGCCATTGAGGAACAGGGCTTTGCCGGGATTGTGGCACGCAATACGGGCCTGATTAATCTTCCTGAGAATATCTTTGGCACCAGTCAGCTTGATAACCCACCGGTTGTTGTCGGCCACAACCTCGTCCTTAATGGCGGTGGCGGCAACGACACGCTCAACGGCGGGGCTGGTAACGATACTCTTAACGGCGGTGCGGGCGCCGATGTGATGAAGGGTGGTACTGGAAATGACACCTATATCGTTGAAAATAGTGGTGATATTGTCAAGGAGGAACGTAATGGCGGGATGGATATTGTCTACACTACCCTCAAAGATTACACGTTAACCAATAACGTTGAAACTCTGATATTCAGTGGGACTGGCGCTTTCACCGGCAGAGGGAATGCCCTTGTCAATACCATCAATGGTGGCAGCGGTAATGACGTTTTGTATGGAATGGGTGGCAACGACACTCTCAATGGTGGAGCAGGAAATGACACGCTTGAGGGGGGAGACGGCGCCGATATTCTTAAGGGCGGGGCCGGTCACGACAACCTGACAGGCGGTGCGGGTAACGATAGACTCGAGGGTGGTCTGGGAGCTGATATCATGACCGGTGGTGCCGGAGATGACACCTTTGTCTTTAGCAAAGGCTTTGGCCGAGACCGTATTACCAGCGGTTTCGATAGTCATCCCAGCGGAGGACAGGACCACCTCGATCTGAGCCTATCAGGCATTAGTGTGGCGAATTTTGCCAGCAGCGTCACGATTGCCGGAGGCGCGGGTAACAGTACCGTTATTACCCTCGGCAATCCGATTGATGGCAATGTTGTTACTTTAGAAAACGTAAACGTTAAAAGCGTGGATGTTAATGACTTTATTCTCATCGGATAAAGGAAGGTCACCTGGGCCTGGCCAAATACACAATCCCGGGCAAGAAATTGTCCGGGATTTTTGCTTCTCGACGTTCTTCAACGCTTACGCACCCGCATTAACCCAAATGCCAACATGAACATCGCTCATATTGCATTGAAATTAACTCGCTTTCTCTCCCCCGGCGGCTCTGTCATTAATATTGTTATAACTTACTGACAACATGAGTGCCGCAGCGCCAACAAGCCGGTTACATCTGGCTGGCGAAGCTGATGCGCGGTTTCATGTCTGAACCCAGGGTGCCAAAAGACGATGAATGACGAATTTACTTTTACCATCAAGCGCAGCCGTTTTGATGAGAATTATAACCCTTCAGAAAACACGCGTATTACCACTAACTTTGCGAATCTGGCGCGCGGGGAAAATCGTCAGCAGAATTTACGCAACACCTTAAAGATGATCGATAACCGATTTAACTCGCTGGCCAATTGGGATAACCCGAAAGGCGATCGTTATTCCGTCGAACTGGAGATTATCTCTGTAGACATGGGCATCAAAGGCCAGAGCGGCGTCTTCCCGGTGATCGAAATATTACAAACTGCCCTTCTCGACAAGAAAGTGGGTGAGCGCATCGAGGGTATTGTGGGGAATAATTTCTCATCCTGGGTGCGTGATTATGACTTCAGTGTATTGCTGTTAGCGCATAATAAAAACACCACCCAATTCAGTATTCCGGAGAATTTTGGTGAGCTGCACGGGAATATCTTCAGGCATTTTATCAACTCTCGTGTTTACAGCGACAACTTCAAAAAATCGCCGGTTATCTGTCTTAGCGTGTCGAGCAAAGACACCTATCAACAAACCGGGAATCAACATCCTGTGCTCGGTTATGAGTACCAGCAGGAAGGAACGTCGTTAACGGAGCGATACTTCAATAAAATGGGGTTACAGGTGCGCTATTTTATGCCGAAAGGCAGCGTGGCGCCGCTCGCCTTTTATTTCACCGGCGATTTACTGCGCGATTATACCGATCTTGAACTGATCGGCACGATTAGCACGATGGAGACATTCCAGAAGATCTATCGGCCGGAAATTTATAACGCGAATTCACCTGCCGGGTTGCACTATCAACCGGATCTCAATCATGACGATCATTCGTTAACGAAAATTGTCTATGACCGCGAAGAACGTAGCCAGTTGGCGATTGAACAAGGGAAGTACACCGAGCAACACTTTATTAAACCCTACCAGCATATTCTTGAGCAATGGTCCGCTCACTACGCGCTTTGATTAATTGAAAAGAGAAGGTCACCTGTTATGAAAACATTGCTCCCAACCTCGACTGCTGGCAGTTTACCGAAACCGTTATGGCTTGCTCAACCCGAAACCCTCTGGTCGCCGTGGAAACTGCAAAATGAAGAATTAATTGCAGGCAAGCAAGATGCTTTACGTTTATCTCTGGACGATCAATTACGTGCGGGCATTGATATTGTCAGTGATGGCGAGCAAACGCGTCAGCATTTTGTCACCACGTTTATTGAACACCTCAACGGCGTGGATTTTGAAAAACGCGAAGTCGTTAAAATTCGTAATCGCTACGATGCCAGTGTTCCCACTGTTGTCGGCGCGGTTGAGCGTCAAAAACCTGTTTTCGTTGACGATGCCCGCTATCTTCGTCAGCTCACGAAACAACCCATTAAATGGGCGCTGCCTGGGCCGATGACCATGATCGACACGCTGTATGACGCGCATTATAAAAGCCGTGAAAAACTGGCCTGGGAATTCGCCAAAATTCTCAATCAGGAAGCCAAAGAGTTAGAAGCAGCAGGTGTCGATATCATCCAGTTTGATGAGCCGGCTTTTAACGTGTTTTTTGATGAAGTGAATGACTGGGGCATCGCCGCACTGGAAAGGGCCGTTGAAGGGCTGAAATGCGAAACAGCAGTGCACATCTGCTACGGATACGGCATCAAAGCCAACACCGACTGGAAAAAGACGCTGGGATCTGAGTGGCGACAATATGAAGAGGCATTCCCGAAATTGCAGCAATCGACAATCGATATCATCTCGCTGGAGTGCCACAACTCACGCGTACCGATGGATCTGCTGGAGCTGATTCGCGGTAAAAAGGTAATGGTAGGGGCTATCGATGTGGCGACCTCTGCCATTGAGACGGCGGAGGAGGTGGCTGATACCTTACGCAAAGCGCTTCAGTTTGTAGAGGCGGATAAGCTATATCCTTCGACTAACTGCGGGATGGCACCCTTATCTCGCCAGGTGGCGGCGGGTAAACTTAACGCGCTGAGTGCGGGTACGGACATTATTCGCCGGGAGTTACTGGCATAATCGCGTTGGCATATTTCATACAAAAATGAATTGATCGCTTACCAACCTTTTCAGTATCACTTCGCCGAAGATCATTCAACGTGGGTGCCAGGATTAGATGCCTGGCACTAAATTTCATCGTTTGCAATTTACAACCAGTAATGGATTAATTATTATCAATAGTTAATACCTTTGCTATATCCCTTCCGCAATGTCTGGTATTCCAGGTTTCATCCGTATTAGCGTGATAATGATAAAGGGATGAAACTTTTTAATGATGAAATTAATACTGGTTAAATCCCCCCTCGACACAGAAAAATTTCTAAATAGCACTTTTTGCATGTTGAAACGTTAAGGCAATACGGGCTTTGTCAACTAAACTGAGACACTGAGTATACCTAATTGATGTTGTAAGGGAATTCTGAAGGAATAAAATGCGCATGTAAAAAGTAGTGTTATCTAATTCAAGATCGTGCTTTTTACAGGGAGTGGACTTCAATGAAAAAGAAGTGCCATTACTCAATGTCATATAAGGTTATTTTTTAATCTATTGTTTTATCTAGGGAAACATCATGCAGTACTTATCGCTGGACAAATATAAAAATGGCTTCTTGTTGGTTGCTCGTATTTTACTGGCAATCCTGTTTGTGTTATTTGGCTGGCAGAAAATGATGGGGTTCGAGGGCACCGTGGGCTATATGGCATCCGTCGGTGCGCCACTGCCGCAGATTTCCGCGATTATTGCCGTTATTGTTGAGCTGGTGTTTGGGTTACTTATCGTTGCCGGTTATTTCACCCGTCCTTTGGCGCTGCTTTTGGCTGTCTACACCGTTGCAACTGCCATTATTGGTCACCCTTACTGGAGCATGACCGGTATGGATCAGTATATGGCAATGACCAATTTCTTCAAAAACGTTAGCATTTGTGGCGGTTTCTTACTGCTGGCTTTCACCGGCCCAGGCAGCTATTCACTCGATCGCAAATAACAATCGGCAACAATGGTCTATCATTGATGCATAAATAATACCTACAGGCCCATGAGAGGCTGAAAGGTTAATGACTCGTATTGCCATTCGAACGATTTTGTTGGAATGGTAATATTTCTTATTTATGGCTAGGTATTTTCTTATTCGGTAGCGTGTGAAAATTAATTGAAGGGATGTGTGACAATGTCGAGCGAGAAAACAAACAGTTCGAGACGTGACTTTCTGGTCAAGTCGATGACGTTAATTCCTGCGGTCGTGGTGGGCGGCAGCAGTGTTGGCGCCCTGGGGATGGTTGAAAACGCCGTCGCCGCAGAAAGTAAGCCTCACTCAGCGCCCGATCAGGGTGAGTGGACACCACGGTTTTTTAACAGTGATGAATGGGCGTTTGTAAAAGCCGCTGTCGCGCGGCTTATTCCTGCGGATGAGCGGGGCCCGGGCGCGCTGGAAGCGGGCGTACCTGAGTTCATCGATCGTCAGATGAATACGCCATATGCTACTGGCTCCATCTGGTACATGCAGGGGCCATTTAACCCGGATGTGCCGAAAGAGATGGGGTATCAACTTCCTCTGGTGCCAAAGCAAATCTATAACCTCGGCATTGTCGAAGCCAATGACTGGTGTCGCCAGCAGTATGGCAAACCGTTTGCCGAACTGGATGGTGCAAAGCAGGATGCCGCCCTGAGCCAATTTGAATCGGGCGCTGCCAGCTTTAAACAGCTTCCCGCCTCTCTGTTCTTCTCCTACTTACTCCAGAACACCCGTGAAGGATTCTTTAGCGACCCGATTCATGGCGGTAACAAAGGCATGGTGGGCTGGACGCTGATTAATTTTCCCGGCGCACGCGCCGACTTTATGGACTGGGTTGAACGGGGCGAGCGTTACCCCTTCCCGCCAGTATCAATTAATGGGGAGAGGGCATAACGATGGCAACAGTAATGAAAAAAACCGACGCGGTGATTGTCGGATTCGGTTGGGTTGGCGCGATCATGGCCAAAGAACTGACCGAAGCCGGGCTGAATGTGGTGGCGCTGGAGCGCGGCCCGATGCGCGATACCTGGCCGGATGGCGCATATCCGCAGGTTATTGATGAACTGACCTACAACATTCGCCGCAAGCTGTTCCAGGATCTCTCTAAAAGCACTGTCACTATCCGTCACAACAGCAGCCAGACTGCCGTTCCTTATCGCCAGCTTGCGGCCTTCCTGCCGGGGACGGGCGTAGGTGGCGCTGGGCTTCACTGGTCGGGGGTTCACTTCCGCGCAGACCCAGTCGAATTACGTATGCGCAGCCACTATGAAGAGCGCTACGGTAAGAATTTCATTCCCCAGGACATGATCATTCAGGATTTCGGCGTCACCTACGACGAGCTTGAACCCTTCTTCGATAAAGCCGAAAAAGTGTTCGGGACATCGGGAACGGCGTGGACGGTGAAAGGCAAAGTGGTTGGGAAAGATCGCGGCGGAAACCCGTTCGCGCCGGATCGTTCAGACGATTTCCCGCTGCCTGCCCAGAAAAATACCTGGTCTGCACAGTTGTTTGAAAAGGCCGGGCGTGAAGTGGGCTACCACCCGTACAACCTGCCGTCCGCAAATACTTCTGATTCTTACACTAACCCCTACGGCGCGCAGATGGGGCCGTGTAACTTCTGCGGATTCTGTAGTGGTTATGCCTGCTACATGTATTCCAAAGCCTCGCCAAACGTGAACATTTTGCCTGCGCTGCGGATGGAAAAACGCTTTGAACTGCGCACCAATTCCAACGTACTTAAAGTCAATCTGACCGATGATAAAACCCGCGCGACGGGCGTAACCTATGTCGATGCGCAGGGGCGTGAAGTCGAACAGCCAGCCGATCTGGTGATTGTTGGCGCGTTCCAGTTCCACAACGTTCACCTGATGTTACTGTCAGGTATCGGCAAACCGTATAACCCGGAAACCGGAGAAGGTGTGGTTGGGCGTAACTTCGCCTACCAGAACATGACGACGATTAAAGCTATCTTCGACAAAGACACCTTCACCAACCCGTTCATCGGGGCGGGCGGTAACGGCGTCGGTATCGATGACTTTAACGCCGATAACTTTGACCACAGTGAAGTTGGTTTTGTTGGCGGCTCACCGTTCTGGGTAAACCAGGCCGGTACCAAACCGATTTCCGGCCTGCCAGTACCTCCGGGAACCCCGGCATGGGGAAGCAAGTGGAAAGCGGCGGTCGCCGATACCTATACGCACCATCTGTCGATGGATGCCCACGGTGCGCACCAGTCCTATCGTCAGAACTATCTTGACCTCGATCCTAACTACAAAAACATCTACGGTCAGCCGCTGCTGCGTATGACGTTTGACTGGCAGGAAAACGACATCAAGATGGCGCAGTTCATGTTTGACAAGATGGCGCCAATCGCCAAAGCGATGAACCCGAAATACATGCTTGGCAGCCCGAAAAATGCCAACAGCCATTTCGATACCACCAGCTATCAGACCACCCACATGAACGGTGGGGCGGTGATGGGCGAAGACCCGAAAACCAGTGCCGTAAACCGCTATCTGCAAAGCTGGGATGTGCATAACGTGTTCGTCATCGGCGCATCGGCCTTCCCGCAGGGGCTGGGATATAACCCGACAGGGACGGTTGCCGCGCTGGCCTACTGGTCAGCAAAAGCGATCCGTGAACAGTATCTGAGAAACCCGGGCCCACTGGTACAGGCATAAGGAAGGCAACGATGAAAATTCAACTGTTATCGGCGCTGGTGCTGGGCGCGCTGAGCTTCGCAAGCTTCGCGCAGGATGCGTCAACCGACAGCAATCTCATTCGTCAGGGAGAATACCTGGCGCGCGCGGGCGACTGTGTGGCTTGCCACACTAACGGTAAAGACGGGAAACCGTTCGCCGGTGGTCTGCCGATGGAAACACCGATCGGCACCATTTATTCAACCAACATTACGCCGGACAAAAAGAACGGCATCGGCGATTACACCTTCGAAGAGTTTGACGATGCGGTGCGCAAAGGGGTCCGCAAAGGTGGCTCAACGCTGTATCCGGCGATGCCATTCCCGTCGTTTGCTCGCGTGAGCGAAGCGGATATGCGCGCGATGTACGCCTACTTTATGCATGGTGTGGAACCGCAGGCCGAGCCAAATCGCGACTCCGATATCCCGTGGCCGCTCTCCATGCGCTGGCCGCTTTCCATCTGGCGTCTGATGTTTGCGCCAACGCCGAAAGACTTTGTCGTTAATCCCAACGCCGACCCGGTGCTGGAACGTGGTCGTTATCTGGTGGAAGGGCTGGGGCACTGTGGTGCCTGCCATACGCCGCGTAGCCTGACCATGCAGGAAAAAGCCCTGAGCGAAAAAGACGGCGATAACTATCTTTCCGGCAGCAATAGCCCGATTGATGGTTGGGTGGCTTCCAGCCTGCGCGGTGAAAATCGCGACGGGCTGGGTACCTGGAGCGAAGCGGAACTGGCGGAATTCCTGAAAACCGGGCGTAACGACAAATCCGTGGTCTTCGGCGGCATGAGCGATGTGGTGGAACACAGCCTGCAATATCTCTCTGACGATGACATTACGGCGATTTCCCGCTACCTCAAATCCCTGCCTCCGCGCGACGGCAAGCAGACGCCTGCGCCGGTTGAAGACAGCGTGGCGAAAGATTTGTGGAAAGGGAACGACAGCAAGCCTGGCGCATCGCTGTATGTGGATAACTGCGCAGCCTGTCACCGTACCGATGGCGTAGGCTACAAACGTGCCTTCCCGTCGCTGAAAGGCAATCCGGTGGTGCAGACGGAAGATGCCACCTCGCTGATTCACATCATCCTCACCGGCAGCACGACACCGGCAGTGAAAGGGGCCGTCTCCAACCTGACCATGCCGTCATTCGGCTGGCGTCTGGACGATCAACAGGTGGCGGATGTGACCAACTTTATCCGCACCAGTTGGGGCAACAACGCGCCTCCGGTCAGTGCATCGGACGTGGCGAAGGTGCGCAAATCGCTTTCTCACGATGAAAAAGCGATGGGCAACGCCGATATCTCCAAACTACCAACGCCGTAACGGACAAACGGGGAGCCTCGCTCCCCGTTAAAGGGTTTTTCATGCTGCACGCAAATCAACTGACCTGCGTCTACGAGGAACGGGTGCTATTTGAGTCGCTGTCTTTCACGGTGGAGCCCGGGGAAGTGGTGCAAATAGCGGGCGCGAATGGCTCAGGTAAAACCTCTCTGCTACGCCTGTTAGCCGGACTGACTCAGCCTGAAAACGGTGATGTATTCTGGGGGGGAGAACGGCTTTCGCGCGCGCGTGACACGTTCCATCAACAGCTGTTGTGGATTGGGCACAAACCGGGCGTCAAAACCGCGCTCACTGCCGAAGAGAATCTGCGCTTCTTTTATCCGCGTTCAACGCTTGCGGCGCGGGAAACAGCGCTGGCGGCGATAGGTCTGGCGGGTTTCGAAGACTTGCCGCTGTTTCAGCTCTCGGCCGGGCAGCAACGACGCAGCGCGCTGGCGCGGCTGTGGTTAAGCGATGCCGCGTTATGGATACTCGATGAACCGCTGGCGGCGCTTGATGTGTCAGCGATTGAAATACTGACCCGTCGGCTGGAAAAACACGTGCACAGAGGCGGCAGCGTGGTGCTGACCACCCATCAGCCGCTGCGGTCGCTGAACTGCCCGTTACGCGTCTTAACGTTATCCGGCGGGGAGGCGTACGTTTCATGATCCGCACGATTTTTCTCTGCGAGCTGCGTCTGGCCTGGCGGCGAGGTGCGGACATCCTTAACCCGCTGTGGTTTTTCCTGATTGTCATCACGCTGTTTCCCTTTAGCGTTGGGCCGGAAAACGCGCTGCTGGCGCAAATCGCGCCTGGCGTTATTTGGGTTGCGGCGTTGCTGGCCGCGCTGCTGGTGATGGACCGCTTATTTCGCGACGACCTGCTGGACGGTTCGCTGGAGCAGCAATTACTGCTGCCGACGCCGCTTCCGGGCGTGGTGATGGCGAAAGTGCTGGCGCACTGGATGATGACCGGGGTGCCGCTGCTGCTGGTTTCACCGCTGGCGGCGTTGCTGCTGGGTTTGAACGCGCATAGCGCAGGCGTGCTGTTTCTGACGTTATTGCTGGGGACGCCCACGCTGAGTTTTATTGGTTCGGTAGGCGCGGCGCTGACGGTGGGTTTAAAACGCGGTGGCGTTCTACTCAGTTTACTGGTGCTGCCGCTCTCTGTTCCGATGCTGATTTTTGCTTCCGCCGCCTGCGAAGCGGCCGCTGCGGGTCTTCCCGTTGATGGTTATCTCGCGGTGCTGGGCGCTTTTCTGGCGGCGAGCGCGACGCTATGTCCGTTCGCCACCGCTGCCGCATTGCGGCTTTCCGTTTGACGGGCCTGTCTTCACCAGGAAGGGCATTTTTATGTGGAAATTATTACATCAACTGGCGATACCGGAGCGGTTATACACGCTCTGCGGCCGCTGGCTTCCGTGGCTGGCGATGCTCAGCGCGCTGCTGCTGATTGTCGGGCTGGGCTGGGGATTCATCTACGCGCCAGCCGATTATCAACAGGGCGAAAGCTACCGCATTATGTACGTGCACGTCCCGGCCGCAATGTGGTCGATGGGGATCTACGCCATGATGGCGGTGGCGGCGTTCATCGGCCTGGTCTGGCAGATGAAAATGGCGGACTTAACGCTTATCGCGCTGGCTCCTATTGGCGCAGGTTATACGTTAATCGCGCTGGTGACGGGCGCGGCCTGGGGCAAACCGATGTGGGGCACCTGGTGGATCTGGGATGCGCGTCTGACGTCTGAACTGGTGCTGTTGTTTCTCTATGCCGGGATTATCGCCTTGTGGAATGCCTTCGATGACCGACGCCTTGCCGGGCGCGCCGCGGGGATCCTGGCGCTGGTCGGGGTGGTGAATTTACCGATAATTCATTATTCGGTTTTATGGTGGAACACCTTGCATCAGGGCTCAACCAACATGCAGCAGACGATTGATGTCAGTATGCGCATGCCGCTGCGTTTTTGTATTTTCGGTTTTCTGTGTCTGTTTATCACTTTAACGCTGCTGCGTTTGCGCAACCTTATCCTCTGGCAGGAGCGCCGTCGTCCGTGGGTGGCGACGCTCGCAAGCAAAGGAGACGCGCAATGACGCCTGCTTTCTCATCATTTGCCGATTTTCTGGCGATGGGCGGCTACGCCTTTTATGTCTGGCTTTCGCTGGTAACGACGCTGGTGGTGCTGCTGGGGCTGGTGGGGTATTCGCTCTGGCAGCATCACGCATTATTGCAGGCTGTTCGGCGTCAGCAGCGTCGCGAGCAACGGCTTCGCCATGCGCGTGAACACATGAATAAGGAGCAGGTCGATGCAGGCACGCCGTAAAACTCGCCTTTATCTGGTGCTGGCCGTGCTGGCAGGGCTTGGGCTGGCGGTGACTCTGGTGCTGTACGCTCTGAGCACCAACATTGACCTGTTCTATACGCCGGGGGAAATCCTCAACGGCAAAAATGAGACTCAGGAAAAGCCGCATATCGGCCAGCGCTTGCGCGTAGGGGGGTATGTTGAGCCGGGTAGCATCAAACGTGATGATAACACGCTGGATGTCACTTTCCGCCTGTACGACGCGCGCGGCGCGGTCTCAGTGAGCTACAAGGGCATTTTGCCGGATCTGTTCCGTGAAGGGCAGGGGGCGGTTGCGCAGGGTGTCCTTGACAGCGAACGTCATATTACCGCGCAGCAGGTGTTAGCGAAGCACGATGAAAACTACACGCCACCGGAAATTCATAACGCCATGACCACTTCGCCAACCGCGCAAAAGGATACTCGCCAATGATGCCGGAACTGGGCAACTTTTTACTCTGTCTGGCATTAGGGCTTGCGCTGCTGCTGGCGATTTACCCGCTGTGGGGCGCCTATCGCCAGAGCCGCTGGCTGATGGCGCTGGCGCGTCCCTTAAGCTGGGGTCTGTTTTTCGCGATTCTCGCCGCGTTTCTGGTGCTGGTGCACGCTTTCGTGGTCAATGATTTCACGGTGCGCTACGTAGCGGATAACTCTAACGTTGCGCTGCCCGTCTGGTATCGCGTCGCGGCCACCTGGGGCGCGCATGAAGGCTCGCTGCTGCTGTGGGTGCTGTTGATGAGCGGCTGGACCTTCGCCGTGGCGCTGGGCAGTCGCCGGATGCCGCTGGACGCCGTCGCGCGCGTGCTGGCGGTGATGGGCATGGTCAGCGCCGGTTTCCTGCTGTTTATTCTGTTCACCTCTAACCCGTTTACCCGCGGACTGCCGGAATATCCTATTGCAGGGCGCGATCTTAACCCGCTGTTGCAGGATATCGGCATGATCTTCCACCCGCCGTTGCTCTATATGGGTTACGTCGGTTTCTCGGTGGCGTTTGCTTTTGCGATAGCCTCATTACTGGCCGGGCGTCTCGATACCGCCTGGGCGCGCTGGTCGCGCCCGTGGACCCAGGCCGCATGGGTATTCTTAACAATGGGCATCGTGCTCGGGTCAGCATGGGCCTATTACGAGCTGGGCTGGGGCGGCTGGTGGTTCTGGGATCCGGTTGAGAACGCTTCGTTTATGCCGTGGCTGGTGGGGACCGCGCTCATGCACTCGCTTGCCGTAACCGAAAAACGCGGCAGCTTCCGCGCCTGGACAGTGCTGCTGGCGATCAGCGCGTTCTCGTTGTGTTTGCTGGGCACGTTCCTGGTGCGCTCCGGCGTGCTGGTGTCGGTGCATGCTTTTGCCTCCGATCCGGCGCGCGGTATGTTCATTCTTGCGCTACTGGTGCTGGTTATCGGCGGCTCGTTGCTGCTGTATGCCCTGAAAGGCGGCAGCGTGCGGGCGCGGGTGGAACACACATTATGGTCACGAGAATCTTTCCTGCTGGGCAACAACATCTTGCTGATTGCCGCCATGCTGGTAGTGCTGCTGGGTACGCTTCTGCCGCTGGTACATAAAGAGCTGGGGCTGGGCAGTATCTCTATCGGCGAGCCGTTCTTTAATACCCTGTTTACCGTGCTGATGGCGCCTTTTGCGCTGTTGCTGGGCATCGGCCCGCTGGTGCGCTGGCGTCGCGATGATGCGAAAAAGCAGATTAAGCGGCTGGTCATTTCGCTGCTGCTGACGCTGGTGTTGTCCATTGTTCTGCCGTGGTGGCTACAGGACCGCATCGCCGCCATGACGGTTATCGGTCTGATGATGGCGTTGTGGGTCTTTATCTTCGTGCTGATTGAACTGCATGAACGCGCTACCCATCGCCACGGTTTCTGGCGCGGGTTGACGACACTTTCTCGCAGCCAGTGGGGCATGGTGCTGGGGCATATTGGCGTGGCAGTGACCGTCACCGGTATCGCCTTCAGCCAAAGCTACAGCGTCGAGCGCGATGTACGCATGAAGGCGGGCGACAGCATTGATATTCACCAGTATCACTTCGTCTTTAAAGGCGTGCGTGACATTGTCGGGCCGAACTGGTTTGGCGGGGAAGGGGTTATCGAGGTCACTCGCCATGGCCAGCCGGAAGCCACCTTGTATGCGGAAAAACGCTTCTACAGCGCCAGCCGCATGATGATGACCGAAGCCGCCATCGATGGCGGCCTGACGCGCGACCTGTACGCGGCGCTGGGTGAAGAGCTGGATGACGGCAGTTGGGCAGTGCGTCTCTATTACAAACCGTTTGTCCGCTGGATCTGGTACGGCGGCGTGCTGATGGCGCTGGGCGGCCTTTGCTGCATGCTCGATCCGCGCTACCGGATGCGTAAATCACGCCAGGAGGCCAGCCATGACGCGTAAAGCGCTTTTCCTGCCGCTGGCGCTGTTTCTGGCGCTGGCTGTTGCCCTGCTGTGGCAACTGCTGCGCAACGCCGGTGGCGATGACCCAACTTCGCTTGAATCGGCGCTGATTGGTAAGCCGGTTCCTGCTTTTCGTCTTGAATCGCTGAATAATCCTGGCAAGGTGTACGATCGTTCTGTACTGGTTAGTGGTAAGCCGCTGCTCCTCAACGTCTGGGCCACCTGGTGCCCAACCTGCCGGGCGGAGCATCAGTTCCTGAATCAACTCTCTGTGCAGGGCGTGAGAGTGGTGGGGATGAACTATAAAGACGATCGCCAGAAAGCGGTCGACTGGTTGAATCGCCTCGGCAATCCTTACTCATTAAGCCTGTTTGACGGCAACGGTATGCTGGGGTTGGATCTCGGCGTCTACGGCGCGCCAGAGACGTTTCTCATTGATGCTCACGGGGTGATTCGCTGGCGTCATGCGGGCGCGCTGGACGATCGTATCTGGCGGGAGCAACTGGCGCCACTCTGGCGGCAATACAGTAAAGAGGTGTCATCATGAGGCGCTGGATACTCGGTATTGTCGCGCTGCTGCTGGCTTGCAACGCGTTGGCGGCCATCGACACCTGGCAGTTTAAAGATGATGCCCAGGAGCAGACGTTTCGCGAAATCACGTCTCAACTGCGCTGCCCGAAATGCCAGAACAACAGCGTCGCTGACTCCAATGCGATGATCGCCGCCGATATGCGGCTGAAGGTCTATGAACTGTTGCGTCAGGGGCAGAGCAAACAGCAGATTATTGATTATATGGTGGCGCGCTACGGTAATTTTGTTAGCTATGAGCCGCCCGTCACGCCGGGGACGATTGCCCTGTGGCTGATCCCGGCGCTGTTTATCGTGGCGGGCGCGACAGTCGTGGTGACACGCGCCCGGCGGCGCATAACGCAGAGCGATACGCTAAGCGACGCAGAGCGCGAACGCCTGGCTGCCCTGTTAAATAAAGAGAAAAAGCTATGATCCTGTTTTTACTCATCGCGGCGCTATTGCTCACAGCGGCACTCGTGTTGCTGTATTTTCCATGGTCCACGCGTGACGACGTTAATCACGATGCGCTGAACCGCGCGTTTTATCACTCGCGCCTGCGGGAAATTGAGCAGGAAGCGCCTCAGGACAGCGACGCAATGGTGGTGGAACTGCAACGCACGCTGTTGTCGGATATCCCGGAAACGGCCTCGCCGACAGCTCGCCCCCAAAGTCGCTGGCTGCTGTTACCCGGCGCGCTGGCGCTGGTGGTGATTAGCCTCGGCGTGTTTCTGAAAACGACCAATATCGGTGAAGTGCTGACGTTGCGTCTGGCACAAAATGAATTCCCTGGCCTGATGCAACGCGCATTAAACCCTGCTGAGCGTCCACTGCGTACAGATGAAGTGGAACAACTGGCGCTCGGCTTGCGCAGCCACGTTCAACGTGCGCCCGACGATCTGGATGCCTGGCGTTTACTAGGGCGGGTTGGGATGGTGCTTAACAACGGCGACATGGCGATAGGCGCGTATGCCAGAGCGAGCCAGCTCGCGCCAGATAGCGCGGCTATCGCGCTGGATTACGCCGGAGCCTTGCTGTGCACAGGTGATGAGAGCGCAAACCGACAAGGCGAAATGAAGCTGCATGAACTGCTGAAAAAATACCCCGATAGCGTGCGCGCAGCATCGATGAACAGCACCCAGCCGCCGCTCAATCTGTTAAATAACAGCGGAATGCGCTGTGATGTGATGGTACACCGTTTCCTCGATATTCTGGCGCGGGGCGGCAAGCCGTAATACACGTGCAGCCTGACGCGCTGGCGCTTACAATGATTAGCGTTGATTGAACGATGTATTGCGCATCCCGTACCTGGTGGAAGAATGCAGTTAGAAGATATTCGAATATTTGTCACAATCGTAAATATGGGAAGCTTTACGGCAGCGGCGGAACATTTGCAGCTGTCGAAACAATATGTCAGCCGACGCATGGCGGCGCTGGAGAAAAAAGTCGCCGCCCGTCTACTGGTACGTAATACGCGAAAGCTGTCGATAACCGATACCGGGCAGGTTTTTTTCCATCACGCACAGCGGATTCTGGAAGAAGTTCAAGAAGCCGAACAGGTTATTTCTGCCCGTCAGCAAAAACTAAAGGGCTCTTATCGTATTAGTCTGCCGATGATTTATGGCGTGCGACGCCTGGCACCGCTGGTGGTGGAATTTCAGCGTGCACATCCAGAATTATCAATGCACATTGATATGAGCGATCATTACGTCGATGTGGTCGGCGAGGGCTACGATATGGTCCTGAGGATTGGCAACCTGATGGACTCCACGCTAATTGCCCGCTGCTTGGGAAAACTGGCCATGGTGCTCTGTGCCAGCCCGGACTACCTGAAGGTTCACGGTACGCCACGATCATGCGACGATTTAAGTCAGCACAATTGCTTGCTGTACGGGCGCGAAGGACAATTAGGCTGGAAATTAAAATCGGATGGCGCACTTAATACCTTCGCGGTTAAAGGCAGCCTGAGCAGTAACAATGGCGAAGTGATTCGTGACGCCGCCGAGGCCGCTGTCGGCATCGCACTGCTACCCACGTTTATTGTGGAAGATGCGCTGCGTCAGGGCTCACTGGTGCAAATATTAGCGGAATGCTCACCCCCGCATCTGGCACTGAGCGCACTGTATCCCAAACATCGACAGAATAGCGCGGTGACCAGAGTACTGCTCTCTTTCCTGGCCGAACGGGTGGCGGGGATAGTGGATGAAGATGCGGGTGATGAAATATAAATCGCGGTTTATGCGGTTGTATTAGCGCCAGCCTTGTTTCCTGCGACGGATAATAAAGCCAAAACGGCTAAGACCCGTCCAATCCATAACGCTGAACGTAAACCGAACAATTATGGACCGTTCAGTCAAATAATTTTCATAAAATAATCAGTGGTGATGCGCAATCGGCGGCCAAATCACCGCCGATCCCCTGGAACTTACAAATCTGGCCCTTTTTTCCCTTCCTCAATAAACGCCTCGTCGAGTTCTTCGGCATTGCCTTCATGATCGCGGCCAGAGAAAAGATTCCAGCTGGCAAGGAACAGGGCGGCAATGAGTGGGCCGATAACGAAACCATTAATTCCATAAATTTCCATGCCGCCAAGCGTGGTGATCAGAATCAGGTAATCAGGCATTTTGGTGTCTTTGCCGACCAGCAGCGGGCGCAGAATATTGTCGACCAGGCCGACGATAATCACAAAGAAACCAATAATAAACAGGGCTTGCCACAACTGGTGGGTGGCGAACAAATATATCGCCGCCGGAACCCAGACGATGGCAGAACCCACGGCGGGCACCAGCGACAGAAACGCCATCAGTGCGCCCCACAGAATACTGCCGTCGATGCCGACAATCGCAAAGGCGATTCCGCCCAATGCGCCCTGAACAATGGCAACGACCGCCGTGCCTTTCACGGTGGCGCGTGTAACGCCGACAAATTTAGCAAACAGATGCTGCTTCACAAAGTCGGAAAGCGGGAGTGAATCCAGAATCTGATTAACCAGATACGGCCCGTCTTTAAGCAGGAAAAAGAGCAGATACAGCATGATGCCGAAACTGATGGCAAACCCGAAGGTCCCTTTACCAATCAGGAAGGCGCTGCCCGCAAGATATTGCCCACCCTGCAAGGCCACTTCCGAGAGCTTTTTCTGGATCTGCGCCGCGTCATCCAGATTGTGTTCCGTCAGGAACCCACGCGCCCAGTCGGGAAGATGTGAGAAAAGGGCGGCGACCACTTCCGGGAACTGCGTATTGTTTTGCTGGAGTTTGGTGTAAACCACGTTCAATTCGAATGCCAGCGATGACAAAATGATCATCAACGGGATAAAGACGATAAGACAAATAATCACCAGCGTAACCAATGAGGCCAGCCCGTTACGATCCCCCATCGCATCGCGTAATTTGTTTTTCACCGGATAGAAAATTACGGTTAATACTGCCGCCCATAAAATCGCGGAGAAGTACGGCGACAGCACATCGAAAAAGGCCCAGGTTACCAGGGCCAGAATGAAGAGAAAGAAACCTTTAGTAAGTCCATTAAAACGCATTAGTAAATCCTGTAACTGAAAGACTGTATCGACTATAGAACCGTACAGACGATTTACCAAACTAAAAGCCCTCAGGGCACAATAAAGTTGCGAAATACCTTAATGGGCTGACACAAAGGAAACGAAACAATTTAATACCCGGCTAACCTCACGGTTTTTCAGCCATATCATCATGGTATTGACGTTGCCAATGTGCGGAGAAATAGAGTGACAGCGAATAGGGAAACTTGCTTCATACTGCTTTACGACGCTCTCAGGTAAAAGTGCAATGCCCATTCCGGCGCTTACACAACCAAGAATTGCCTGAAAAGAACCAAACTCCAGTGGATCGGCATAATCGACGTTCTGCAGCCGCAACCATTGCCCAAGCCGGGAACGATAATTACATCCTTTCACAAACACCAGCGGCCTTGTCACCTCAAGATCGGCACCTGTTACGACATCACCATGTTCTGCGGCCGTCACCAAAACCAGGGTTTCCTGACACAGCACCTGCGTTTGTAGCCTTGAATTGTCTGTGTGCAAGGCCTGGTGATCAGCGACGAAAGCAATTTCAAGTTCACTATTCAGGATTTGCTGAACCAGCACATCTGTCGGTGACGTTTTTAAGTTCAGCTCGACGGAAGGCATTTCGCGATGAAAGTTTGCCAGCAAGGCAGGAAGCCGGACGGCGGCGGTGGTTTCCATTGCACCAATGCGAAGGGGGCCAGCCACTTTGGTCCCCTGCATGGACAATTCGGCTTCGTCCAGAAGAGCAAGGATTTTATTGGCGTAACGCAGGAGTAGCTCACCTTCAGGGGTGATGTGAAGACGGTTCTTCTCGCGAATAAATAATGACACATCCAGGCTGGATTCCAGTTGCTTGAGTCGGGTGGTGACGTTAGAAGAAACACAGTGCAGGTGGCGGGCTGCTGCGGTGATTGAACCGGTTTCTGCGACAGTTTTAAACAAATTTAATGAGGTACTGTTCATCGTATCTGTTACTCAAAGTGAATGTTTTCGTCATTTTTATTAACTTTTTATTATCATTTCTTTATGTAACATAACAATCAAATCTGATAGACATATTGAGCCTGAAAAATGGATCTTGATCACAATGTTATGGGCCATCGCCAGTTCAGCACGGCTGTCTTCGGCATGATCGTTTTATCGCTGGGGATGGGAATTGGTCGGTTTTTGTATACTCCCATGCTACCGGTGATGTTGCATGAAGGTATTTTTAGTTTTTCTCAATTATCGTTGATAGCCAGCGCCAATTATGCTGGATACCTCGTTGGCAGCCTTTTGTTCTCTTTTGGTATTTTTGGTGGCCTGAGGAATATCAAGGTGATGTTAATTTCTGCAGCATTGGTCACCGGGTTACTTATTTTTGCGATGGCTGTGATCACGCATCCGGATATAGTGATTGCTATTCGATTTATCGCCGGTGTCGCCAGCGCGGGCATGATGATATTCGGATCGATGCTTGTGCTACAGCATACCCATAATCCCTTTGTTATTGCGTCTTTGTTTGCAGGCGTTGGGGTGGGCATTTTTATAGGCAATGAATATGTTATCGCGGGTATCGCATACGCATTAAATTCGAAGTTGCTATGGATTGGCGCGTCAATCATTTCCGCCGTACTCTTCCTCGCGTTGATTATCTTGCTGCCTGCCAACAAACATGTGCTGCCTCCTCAGAAAACAGCGTCGTCATCCGAGCCGAACATCCAGTGGTGGAATTTAGCATTGCTGTATGGGTTGGCAGGTTTCGGTTATATCATTGTAGCCACTTATCTTCCTTTAATGGCCCGCGGAGTCGGCAATGAATTTCTGGCCAATCATATCTGGTCTATTGTTGGGCTTGCCGTTATCCCCGGATGCTATGGGTGGTTATGGGCCGCACGTAAGTGGAGCATATTGTCCTGCCTGACTATTAACTTAATTGTGCAGGCGAGCTGTGTTGTGATGGCATCGTTTATCCATAGTCCTTTTTTATTGACCTTGAGCTGCATTGGCTTCGGCGCAACGTTTATGGGGACCAGTTCTCTCGTTATGCCTCTTGCGAAAAAGATATCTGCGCCTCAGAAAATTAATCTTCTTGGGCTGGTGACGCTGACCTATGGCATTGGACAAATTGCCGGGCCATTAATCGTGAGTGCGTTTCAAAACAATAAAAATGGCATGACTATTTCAATATTGTCTGGCGCTTGTGCATTATTTATCGCAGCAGGGATTAGCTATGTTCAACACAGCAAAATTAAATACTCTCAAAGTTGGAGCAAAGAATGAAAAAAAACAACCGTTGCTATTATAGGAATGGGGCCTCGGGGGCTGAGTATTCTGGAAAGGATTTGTGCTCAGCACGCACAACGCAAACAGAATGAACATATTGACATTGTAATTTTTGATAAAAATGCAATGGGGGTAGGTGCGCATAGCCTATCGCAGCCCGACCATTTATTGGTTAACACGGTTGCCTGTCAGATAACATTATTTGGTGATGCAACGGTAAAAAATGCCGGGCCTTTCCGTTCAGGGCCTTGTTTTTATCAATGGGCTAATGAACAAGGATATAAAAATGTTGATGGCCGGTATTTAAAAGATGTCGCGGGAAAACCAATTGAAGCCAATGATTATTTGCCTCGTCGATTATTAGGTGAGTACTTAAACTGGTTTTATCACGAAATTATCAACACCTTGCCTGATAATATCTCGGTCACTCAGGTAGATCAGCAGGTCAGCAATATTCTGATCCAGGATGACGCAAAGTCGATTATTGTTTTAGATGACAGCCAGCGTAGGGTGGTCGATTATGTCTATTTGACCACAGGTCACAGTGACAATGTTAAAACGTTTGATGACCATCTGGTTGAACGATTTATTGCCAATAATTATAAAAAGAATGAGCGTCTGGACTACTACGCGACGCCTTATCCAATAATTAATTTAAATAAAATTACAGCGCAATCGAATGTGATTATCCAGGGCATTGGCCTGACTGCCTATGATGTCATTTCGCAGTTAACTATCGGCAGAGGGGGAAGATTTAGCCGGGAAGAAGGTGAGCTTCGCTATCACCCTTCGGGTGAGGAACCGGGGATCTTTATCTACTCACGTCAGGCTCTACCATTTAGCAGTCGCGGTGCGAATCAAAAAGGCGTCTCCGGCCAGTATTCACCACGCTTCTTAACGGCAATGGCTGTCAGAGAGTTGCGGGTGAAAAATGTGTTTGAGAAGGGCTCTTCGAAAATTGATTTTATTGAACAAATATTCCCCTTACTGCATAAAGAAATGTGTTATGCCTACCGCTCTACCCTAAACGGGCAGTGGTTAGATGCAGTTTCTTATGAACCAAGTGCTGAAGATATTGCGGTAATTGACAGTGTGCTTTACCCACATCAATCGCAGGAGCATCTGAGTTTAAAAGATTATACGCAATGGTTTATGTATTTCCTGCGTAAGGATCTACAGGAGTCTGAGCAAGGCAACGTCCATGGCCCGATCAAAGCGGCGACAGACATTATTCGTGATGTCAGGGATATTTTGCGTGAAGCGATTGATAATTCAGGACTTGACTCACGTTCACATCAATACTTCCTTGAGCATTTTAATCCGATTTTTAACCGTATTGCCGTTGGCCCGCCAAAGTTAAGAAATGAACAATTACTAGCATTAATGGAAGCGAATGTAGTGTGTCTGGCTGGTGGCAAAGACTCAAGATTAGTATTGAACGACTGCGAAGGAAAATTTGAAGTTCATTCAACGTTCAAAGAAGAGAGTACTGAGATTCAGGCTGATGTTTTAATCAAGGCGAAAATTGCCAGTTTTTCGCCATTACATGACGCTTCACCGTTAATCAGAAATATGACAGCCAATGGTATTGTTCGTCCATTTATGAATGAGGGATACCATCCGGGTGGGCTGGATATCGATCAATGCCAGCATCCCATTAATCGCATGGGAGAAGCGCAGACGACTTTTTGGGTGCTGGGCAACCCTGCGGAAGGCGCGAATTTTTACACCTACGTCCTGCCGCGTCCGCTGGTAAATTCGCGATTCCTGGTCGATGCAGGCCGTTGTGTCGCTGATATGTATCATCAAATGACGTTGCGCCATGTTCAGCCTGAGGTGGCGATAAATGCAGACTGAGCAAATTCAGGCCCGTGGTACGGCGTGGCAATCATTGCAATCCACATTAGCGATAACGTCGTTGATGGTGTTTCTGTTCGCGTGTGCGCTGACGGAAAAATTTGAGTGGATGTCGGCTATTGCGGTGGTTACCATTGTGCTCTATTTCGCATCTACATTTGCGTTTTGGTCCAAAAAATCATCCGCCAGAAGTGGTGTTATTATTTTTCTTGGTTCGATGATTTTTATTCTTGCAACTAACAATCTGAAAGGCATTGCGCTTCCTGCTGTTTTTTCGCGATATTTTGATGTTATTTTACTGCTTGTTGGTATTGCCTTATTGCGACAAGTGATGGCTTCTCTTAATTTCACGGCTGTCATGGGGGCTTACTTTTCGCGTAAAAAAACATCGAACATGACCTCCTGGGTGACGTTACTAACGGCTTTCTTAACATGGCCGATGAGTCTGGGGGCGATATCATTACTGCTTGATGGCCTTAAGTCAGTTATTGGGTCGAGATTTAATCTGGCAAAAATTATTACCCGAACCGTATGCATTACGATGGTACTGATGCCAACGACCATCGGCGCTGCCGCTGTTTGGGCGGCAATGCCTGACGTTCCGCATGTTAAGGCAATGCTGGTGGGTATCCCTCTCTTTTTATTCAGTATCTTGCTAAACCAACGCGCTAAAGTGACGGTTATTGCTGAGAAGGAGACGGTGAGACCCAACCGTGAAGCGATGCGGTATATCATGCTATGTGTAGGTCTGTTCTGGGGAGTATTCATTTTTTCACTAACGGTACTGAATCTCAATTCACTGCAAAGCATTGCCTTCACAGCCGTCGTGCTCTTTATCATCGATCACCTGGTTAAAAAGGATAAACCCTGGGCTGAGCAATTAACTGAATCGGCACAGAATATATCCGGTGAAGTCTTGTTGCTTTTAAGCTGTAGTGTGTTGACCTCAGTTTGCTGGCTGCTTTTTGCGCATGTGCCTGACACCATCACGGCTTATGTTCACGGTCTGACAACATTGCAGATCTACGCGATTATTTTGTTTATCGTACCGCTTTTTGGTTTATTAGGTATCCATCCCCTGATTATCTTTAGCGTCGCATGGTCGATATTTTCAGACTATTTGACAGGCAGTATGGTTGATTATCAGATATGGATTTGTTTATTTATTGCAACTCAACTTATTTCTCCCGTGTCGATAAATGCAATTTTCGCGGCAAACAGCCTGAATGTTTCACCCAGTCAAACCAGCTTTAAAATGCACTACGGTTATGTTTTATCGTTTAATCTCTTTGCACTTGTTTATCTTGGTGCAATGTCAAAAATCATCTAATAACAGGAGTTAACATGCCCTACGTAAACATCAAAATTACTAATGAAGGTGCTACCGTTCAGCAAAAGAAACAATTAATGGAGGGGGTCACACAACTGTTGGTTGATGTTCTGAATAAAAACCCCAGCACAACCATTGTGGTCATTGATGAGGTAGAGACTGACAACTGGGGAATTGGTGGTGTGCCAGTGACGGAGTTGCGTAAAAACAGCAAGTAAAGCGTTAAAAAAGTAAGGAGCGTGTCTCCTTACTTTTGCTCACAGATCAACAGTATAAAAGAACCTGCAATATCACTTATTGTCGGGTATGCATTTCATACCTTATTAATAGACTGCTCAACCTATTGTTTTTAAGGACGTTAGCTATGCACGCTTATCATCATATTCGTCTGGGGAAATCGTCTGCGAAAGTAAAAAATAGCTTTGCTGAGTTATTACCCGATCCGTGGCTGAAAGCTGAAGATGGCATCTTTCGATTCAGAAGTTATATGCAGGCCAAAGCCGGGCGTGAAAAGTATTTCGATCTGTGCGCGGCGGGAGAGTTTTTCCAAACAGAAAAGCTGAATCATTATGCCGGTGGTATTGCCAGAAAATATCCTGAAATAAAAAAAGATGTGGCTGAAGAAGTGATGAATCTGGTTTTTCGTAAACTATTGCCACTACTTCATGACACAAATTACAACATTGGTATTCATCAAATTAGAATCACTACAGATGATCGAAAGCCAGGATATCCAGCGCCAGAAGGTATTCATAAAGATGGTTTTAAGTATATTGCAATTTACTGCAGTGAAATTGAGAATATAACAGGTGGAGACACCACACTGATCCCTAATCATGATGGGGGCAATGATGCATCAACATTTAAACTGCATGCGGGTGATGCAGTAATATTCAATGATGTGAATTATCAGCATTATACCGCGGCAGTGGTGCCTTTGTTACCCGGGAAGGGTTATCGGGATGTTTTTGTGATTACGTTTGATATTGAAGGGGAAAAACAATGAATATTTTACTGTGTCCACCAAAGATTATTTTTCAGCACTCACGGGAAGAGTGGCAATCATTACAGGCAGTAACTCCGGTTCTGATTGCAACCTGTGCAAGCCAGACTGATAATATTCTTAATCATATGGGAGAAGGTTTTTCTTTCCTCTTTTATGAAAACTTTAATGATAATCCCTTCGTGGAAATGGATATTTACCACTACGCTCAGGCGAATAAAGCAACGGGTATCTTTTTCCTCGCCGAAATTGATGTGCTAAGGGCCGCGAGAATCAGCGATCGTCTGGGTTTAACCCACGACCGTGAAAATAAAGCCATGTTATTCCGTGATAAGTTTATGATGAAATCGCTTGTTCAGTCTCATCACTTACCGGTTCCTGCCATGGCGCGCGTCGACAGTGCAACTGCAATTGCGCGATTCATCACTGAACAAGGTTATCCCTGTGTGATCAAACCTAATGATGGGCGTGGGTCGCAGGGTGTGGTGGTTCTCAAAAATGAAGGGCAGCTCTATAAATATCTGGCACAGGTTAAGCCGCCAGAGTATCACAATCTGCTTATTGAGAAATTTGTTGAAGGCGAAGCCTATCAAATTAACGCGCTGTATTTAAAAGGGAAGCCAATATTTGTTTCCGCCTCTCGTGCAACGGTATCCTGCCTGGATTTTCTGTCCGGGAAAACGTTGGGTTTGGTGATGGAAGATGATACGCCGTTGCACCGTGAACTGATTGCCTACACCAAATATCTTGCTGAAGAGGTTTTTCCAACGGAAGAAAATGCGTTGCTTCATCTTGAGGTTTTTGTCGATAAAGATAACAACATCATTTTTGGTGAGCTTGCCTGCCGTTTAGGCGGCTGCTTTGTCAATGAGGAATTAGGTACCGCTTTTGGTCTTGATCCTCGTATGACGTGGCTTAAAGCGTGTTTATGCGAAATCTATCCGCAGGATATGTCGCAAAGGCAACCCGTTCTGCGGGTTGGTCAATTAAATGTGCCGCCTGCGCAGGGCACGCTTCTTTCGATTGCGGAAAAATGTCCGTTACCTTTTGTGGTTAAATATCAGGCAACAGGTATCGTCGGCCGGCAATATGACATGATGAAGTTAACAAATGGCGAGATCGTGAGTGCTATTGTTAAAGCGGAATCCAGCCGAGAAATCAAAGAACGTCTTGATGCATTGACCCAGTGGGTTACTGAAAATACCCTTTGGGTTAACGAAACCGTCCACTGAATATTCGACATTCCCGGTAACCAGGAGAAAAGGTGTATGAAATTGCTGGTAGGCTTTGTTCTTTGTCTCCTGGTCGGGGTGGGTTTTACCTGGTGTCATGTTCCGTTAGGTATGATGTTTGGTTCCCTTATTACCGTTCTGGTGTTAAAACGTACCGGCCTTTCTGTGCCAGTGCTTCCCGGCAGCATGACGGTGATTCAACTCTCTCTTGGCACCTCGATTGGTCTTTTATTTCGCGATTTTTCCTTTGGGGCCCAGGAAAACATCGCATTTTTACTGCTGTTGTTATTGCTGTGCTTATCCCTGCAATTTACTGCGTGCTACTTATGGTGTATTCACCGATTACGCTGGAATAAAGAAGAGGCCCTATTGGGTGCCGTTCCGGGGGCAATGGCAGCGGTTTTAGCGTTGGCTTCTCATATTAAAACACCGCCGCAAAAAATTATCATTTCGCACTCACTGCGGCTCATCACTTTGACGTTGTTTGCCGGATACATTACTGGCGGCGCACACACCAGTATGGTCATGCCGCCTGTATTGTTTGCCACAACGAATGTACTCTGGTTATTGGGCATTGTCTTCGCGGGCTACGCGTTAGGCAGGTGTCTTGAGCGCTTTCATTTTCCAGCGCCCTTTATGATTACGTCGTTATTATGTGCGGCGATCCTGCACCCTTTGTCACCTCAGACGGTAATGTTCCCCGATATTATAAATCAGTTCAGTATGGCCTTAATGGGCATATTGTTGGGGCATCATTTTATTGCATTTACGTTGATGGCCTTTTTGCGTCACCTCTGGTCCTCAATACAGCTGATTGCTATTGGGCTGGGCGTGACGGTGGTGATGGCATTGACTGCGGCGCATATGCTGGATTACCCCTTCTATTTATTAATGCTCTCCTGGGTTCCCGGAAGTGTGGAGTCGATGTCCTTTGCGGCACTGGCACTTAACGCGAATGCCAGTTTTGTGATGGCCAATCACATCATTCGAATGTTGCTCATCCAGACGATTCCGGCAATTGTTATTTATCGAAAAAAAGAAGTTATTCAGGGTAATAGCGCTAAAATGCGTAAACCGACGAAGCCACTTTAGGGTTTTGCTCATGACCGAGTTGAGGGAATACGCTCATGCTTAAAGAAAACTTCAATGAGCTTCAGTTTTTTCTCGCCGTTGCGCGAGAACGTAGCTTCACCAGGGCGGCGGGTAAACTTGGCGTTACGCAGTCCGCACTCAGCCATGCCATAAAAGCGCTGGAGGCCCGGCTTAACATTCGTCTGTTAACACGAACCACCCGTAGCGTGGCGCCGACACAGATGGGGGAGCGAATCATCGCCTGCCTTGAGCCACGGCTTTCCGAACTGGATGAAGAGCTTGAACAGCTCGTACAACTCAGTGGGGCTACGGCGGGAAATATCCGTATCTCCGCGGGTGAACATTCTGCCAAATGTCTGGTGTGGCCAAAACTGAAACCGTTTTTACGCCAGTATCCTGACATTAGCGTTGAGCTGGTGGTGGATAACGGTTTCGTCAACATTGTGGAAGGGCGCTTTGACGCCGGTGTGCGCCTGGGCGAAAGTGTCGATAAAGACATGATCGCGGTGCGCATTGGTCCCGACGTTCGCCTGGTGGTTGCCGGTTCGCCGGACTATTTTGCGCGGCATGGCAAACCGCAAACGCCGCACGATCTCCAGCATCATCGCTGCATCAATATGCGCCTGCCTACGGCGGGCGGGGTGTATCACTGGGAGTTTGAAAAGGCGGGTAAGCATTTAAAAGTGAAGGTAGACGGACAATTAACGTTTAATACCATTGCTGAACGAATCGATGCTGCTGAGTCGGGATTTGGGCTGGCATTTATTCCTGAGGATAGCATCCGCCAGGAAATAGCCGACGGACGGTTGGTCACTGTCTTATCCGAATGGAGCCCCGCTTTTTCCGGATATTATCTCTATTACCCCAGCAGAAAACAGCATCTACCTGCATTTGCATTACTCATTGATGCACTCAGATATACTGAAAATCTTAAAGATGTTGAGCGCGTTTAACGCGCTCCGACCATTGCCTGCTGAATCACCGGGATCGGCGTCAGCAAATGCTGACGCATTAACTCACTGGCGCGTGCCGCATCGCGCGCCAGTATGACCTCGGTCAATTGCTGATGCTGGTCATGTTTATCTTCCAGCATTTCGACGGACAGCACCGTTCTGCGCAGCCAGATATAGCGATAGCGTGCGGCCAGGTCAAATAATCGTTCACGCATTTGCAACAAATAATGCGAACCACAGCCTGCGACAATCGCCGTATGGAATGCCTGATGGCGGCGATCCCACTCCTCGAGCATATTTTCACTGGCGTCATTGGCTTCCAGCTTGCTGAGCATATGCGCGCGGGCAAGAATTTCTGCCTCCCAGGCGTCATCACCGCGTTCAATAGCCAGGCGTACCAGCATGGCTTCCATGTTGGCGCGCGCATCGAAGATGTCGAGCAACTCTTGTTCCGACATGGAAGCGACGTTATACCCTTTCTGATTCACCACCGTCACCAGCCGTTCTGCCACCAGTTGCGAAAGCGCCTCGCGCAGCGGCCCTACGCCAAGGTTGTAGCGAGCGGTAAGCAGGCTCATGCGCAGCTTTTCATCCGGTTGATAAACGCCGCGAATAATGTCGTTTTTCAGCCAGCGATAGCCATCAATGGCCGTTGGTTGAGGAATAGCGGTCATGGCCTTGCTCCTGTGTAGCAATCCCGGCTTGCGCCGGGATAACAATCTATCGGGTATTGTGTAGTGGCGTTTTTTGCCACAATACCAGTTTTTTCCAGCGCGCCATAATCGGCACGGTACAGATTATCCCTATCGCTAATAAACCGGTGGAGATCACTTCTAACTGTTGCGCCGGGCGGAATAGCATCACTACCAACACAAAGGTAATAAAGCCAATGACCAGCCACGTGAGCCACGGGTAAAGCCACATTCGCAGGCGAATTTCGCTTCCTTCTGCTCGCAGGATTTTGCGCATCCGTAACTGTGAAACGGCGATGACTAAATAAACCAGCAGGGCGATAGCGCCGGAGCTGTCGATCAAAAATTTAAACACTTTCGCCGGTGCGTAATAGTTAACCACCACCGTTAAAAACGCCGCACCGGTCGAGAGTAATACCGCCACATACGGGGTTTTACTGCGGTTAATTTTGCCCATTACCGCGGGTGCATCACCGCGACGGCTTAAGGAGTAGAGCATCCTTGACGCGGTATACAGCGCCGAGTTCAGGCAACTGGTTACGGAAAGTAATATCACGCAGTCCATGATTAATTTCGCATGAGGAATATTGAGCAATTCCAGAACCGAGCGATAAGAACCCACGGCTTTCAGCCCCGGCATATTCCACGGAATTAATGCCACGACGACAAAAATAGAACACAAATAGAAAATAGAGATACGCCAGATAACCGAGTTGGTGGCGCGGACAATGTGTTTTTCCGGGGTGTCGGATTCCGCTGCGGCGATGGTGACAATTTCTGCGCCCATAAATGAGAACATGGTGATCAGCATCGCGCTTAATACTGCGCCGAAGCCGTTGGGCATAAAGCCGCCGCTATCCCATAATCTTGAAATACCGCTTACGTCGGCATACGGGTAAAAACCGCTAATCGCTACAGCGCCAAGGAATATAAACGCCAGAATGGCAATGACTTTGCACAGCGCCAGCCAGAATTCAAATTCGCCGTAGTTTTTAACGCTTAATAAATTACTGCCGGTTAAGGCGAGGGTAATGACGAGGGAAAACAACCAGATAGGAATGCCTGGAACCCACGAGTGCAGGATCATGGCGGCGATGTTGGCTTCCAGCGGGATAACCAGTACCCAAAACCACCAGTACAACCAGCCGATGGTATAGCCCGCCCAGCGGCCAATGGCTTTATCGGCATAGGTGGAAAACGAACCCGTGTCGGGTGTAGCAACCGCCATTTCCGCCAACATCCGCATAATCATAACCACCAGTAATCCGGCGAACAGATAGGCCAGTAATACCGCCGGGCCCGCTTCGGCGATGGCGACGCTGGAACCGACAAACAAACTTGCGCCGATAACACCGGCAATAGACAACATGGTGACGTGGCGTGATTTCAGCCCGCCGCCTAACTCATGTGGTTGCGATGATTGCCCCATCCTGAATCCTCTCGAAAGTGTGACACTTGGGAGAGCGGCCCGACATTTCCCGCGTCGGGTCACGCGTTTAATTGTTATTGGTTCTTTTTACCGGAGAGCGGCTCCGCCTTATCCGGCCGACATAGATTTATTCCTGTTCACGTACAGATTGTCGGATGCGGCGTAAACGCCTTATCCGACCTGGGTTCTCGTAGGCCGGACAAGACGCAAAGCGTCGCCTCCGGCATGGTGCGGTGCTACTGCTTCGCCTCATCAAAACACTGGCTGATAATTTCCAGACCCTGACGGATCTGAGCATCTTCAATGGTGAGCGGGACAAGGATGCGCAGCACGTTGTAATACGGGCCGCAGGAGAGAAGAATCAGGCCCTTATCGCGGGCGCGCGCCACGATGTCGGCGGTGAGTTTGGCGTCCGGTTTGCTGTGATCGCCATCTTCAAACAGCTCGATAGCAATCATCGCCCCCAGCCCGCGAACGTCGCCGATCTCGGTATGTTTTTCGGCGATCGCCAATAATCCGTCTTTCAGCTTTTGCCCCAGGTCGTTGGCTTTTTGCAGCAGATTTTCCTGTTCAAACACCTTCAACACTTCCAGCGCCGCGACGCAGGCAATCGGGTTACCCGCATAGGTACCGCCCAGACCGCCTGGAGCGACGGCATCCATCACTTCGGCGCGCCCGGTGACGCCCGCCAGCGGGAAGCCGCCTGCGATCGATTTCGCAAAGGTGGTGAGATCCGGCGCGACGCCCATTTGCTCCATCGCAAACAGCGTGCCGGTACGTCCCGCGCCGCTTTGCACTTCATCGGCAATCAACATGATCCCGTGCTCGTCACACAGCGCACGTAAACGCTGCATAAAGGCTGGCGTCGCGGCGTAGAAACCGCCTTCGCCCTGAACCGGCTCAATCACGATGGCGGCGATATCTTCCGGCGCAGCGTCATTTTTAAAAATTCGGTGAATACTTGCGATAGCGTCATTTTCACTGATCCCGTGGAGCGGGCAAGGATAAAGCGCGCGATAAACATGGCCCGGCATCAGGCCCATCCCAGCAGAGTACGGATTCACCTTGCCAGTCAGCGCCAGCGTATAGTGCGTGCGCCCGTGATACGCGCCGCTAAAGGCGATGGTGCCGCTACGTTTGGTGGCGGCGCGGGCGATTTTCACCGCGTTTTCCACCGCTTCGGAACCAGTCGTCACCAGCAGCGTTTTTTTGGCGAAATCGCCCGATACCTTCTGATTCATTATTTCGCACAGCGCCAGATATGGCTCATAAGCCAGCACCTGGAAGCAAGTGTGCGACAGTTTTTTCAACTGCGCTTCCACTGCCGCCACCACTTTCGGATGCAGGTGCCCGGTATTGAGCACCGCAATCCCGCCCGCGAAATCAAGATACTCACGGCCTTCAACGTCCCACACCCGGCAGTTTTCTGCGCGATCAGCGAAAATGGGGTGAATTTGCCCAACGCCACGGGGAATCGCCTGACTGCGGCGCTGCATTAACTCTTTATTGCTGCTCATTCGCGTTCTCCAGTTAAAGACCGATGCACATGTATTTGATTTCTAAATAATCTTCGATGCCATACTTCGAACCTTCACGACCCAGACCCGAGGCTTTTATGCCGCCGAACGGGGCCACTTCATTGGAAATAATGCCGGTATTGATACCGACGATGCCGTATTCCAGCGCCTCGCCCACGCGGAAGACGCGGCTTAAATCACGGGCGTAGAAATAGGCGGCAAGGCCAAACTCGGTGTCATTGGCCTGCGCAATCACATCGGCTTCATCTTTAAAACGGAACAGCGGGGCGAGGGGGCCGAACGTCTCTTCTTTCGACACTTTGGCGTTGGCCGGAACATCCACCAGAATGGTTGGCTGGAAGAAGTTGCCGCCGCGTTCATGCGCTTTACCGCCGCAAACCACGCGCGCGCCTTTCTCCAGCGCATCGGCGATATGCTCTTCCACTTTTGCTACCGCTTTTTCATCGATCAGTGGCCCAATGGTGACGCCTTTTTCCAGCCCATCACCGATGTGCAGTTTGCTCACCGCCTGCTGCAATTTTTCAGCAAAGCGGTCATACACGCCGTCCTGTACATACAGGCGGTTGGCGCAGACGCAGGTTTGCCCGGCGTTACGGAATTTCGAGGCCAGCGCACCTTCCACGGCTTTATCGAGATCGGCATCGTCAAAGACGATAAACGGTGCGTTGCCGCCCAGCTCCAGCGACACTTTTTTGATGTCTTTCGCGCACTGTTCCATTAACTGACGGCCAATTTCGGTCGAGCCGGTAAACGACAGCTTGCGCACCAGCGGGTTGCTGGTCAGTTCGTTACCGACCGCGCCCGCCGAACCGGTCACCACGTTAAATACGCCAGCCGGAATGCCCGCGCGAATCGCCAGCTCTGCCAGCGCCAGCGCAGAGAACGGCGTCTGACTGGCGGGCTTCAGCACCATCGTGCAGCCTGCCGCCAACGCCGGACCGGCTTTGCGGGTAATCATCGCCGCCGGGAAGTTCCACGGCGTGATAGCGGCGGTAACGCCAATCGGCTGCTTGATAACAATCAGGCGTTTATCGGCCTGATGACCGGGAATGGTGTCGCCATAAATACGCTTGCCTTCTTCGGCAAACCACTCAATAAATGAGGCGGCGTAGCTGATTTCGCCTTTCGCCTCCGCCAGCGGTTTTCCCTGTTCGAGGGTCATCAGGCGCGCTAAATCGTCCTGATGCTCCATCATCAAATTGAACCAGTTACGCAGAATGTTGGCGCGTTCTTTGGCGGTAAGGGCACGCCAGGCGGGCAGGGCGCGGTTGGCGGCGTCGATAGCGGCGCGGGTTTCATCTGCGCCCATTTTGGGTACGCTACCCAGCTTGTCGCCGTTTGCCGGATTAGTGACCTCGATGACTTCGCCATTGTTGGCGTCCAGCCACTCCCCGTTAATTAACGCCTGCTGGCGGAATAAGTTACTGTCGTTCAGTTTCATCGCTACATCCTGTTTTCAAAGGTTATTGATTAAAGGCGGCGTGTAAGGCATCCACACTACGTGCCGCTCGCAGCGTGCGTCCGGGGTTACTCTGGCTTGCCAACAGCGTTTGTACCTTGCTGACAATATGCGCACCAATAGGAATTGCTGATGTCGCTGCCGGGGAGGGCGCATTGCAGGTGTGGATCGTGCGCGGGGTGGTGACAAACAGAAAATCGTCAATCAGCTTGCCGTCCGGCGATACTGCCTGCGCACGCACACCGGCGGGCCAGGGCTGGAGATCGCTTAACGAAAGCCCGGGACAATACTTTTGCACCAGCCGCAGATAGCCGCTTTTGCACAGCGAGTTTTTCATCTCGCCCAGTCCTGAGCGTAGATGGTTTTGCAGCACCCGGCGAATCCCCGACGAGCCCAAAATCTCCAGCGTGTCGCTAAATGAGAAGTCGCGCTTGCGATAGCCTTCGCGTTTGAACGCCAGCACCGCGTTTGGCCCGACGGTCACGCTGCCGTCGATCATACGAGTGAGATGAACGCCCAAAAACGGCATTGCCGGGTCGGGGATGGGGTAAATCAGGTGGTTAACAATCTGGTTATGCGCCGGGGCAAGGCGGAAATATTCACCGCGGAACGGGCAAATGATAAAGCCCGGTTCGAGGCCGAGCATTTTCACCAGCCGGTCAGCCATCAGCCCGGAACAGCTAATCAGCGTCGATGCCTCATACTCGCCTCCCTGACGGGTCCCTATCACCACGCCGTTTTTATGCTCACTGAGGGCGCTGACTTCGGCGTTATAAATAATCTCACCGCCTCTGGCCTGGAAGATTTTTGCCATTGCCGCTGTCACTTCGCGGTAGCTGACAATACCGCTGGACGGCACAAAAATACCGCCAAGCCCGGTGATATTCGGTTCGCGTTCGCGTAGCTCCTCGGCGTTTAACCACTCGCGCTCAATACCGTTCGCCGCTGTGCGTTCCCATAAAGCGCGCATCCGTTCCATTTCGAGTTCAGACGTGGCGACCAGCATCTTGCCGCAGTTGTCGTAGCGAATGCCGTTTTGATCGCAAAAGGCTTTAGTGGCGCGGTTTCCCGCCAGGCAAAACTGCGCCTTCAAACTGCCGGGCGTGTAATAGACCCCGGCATGGATCACGCCGCTGTTGTGGCCCGTCTGGTGACAGGCCGGGCCGGACTCTTTTTCCAGCAACGCAATGCGTGCATCCGGATAGACATCAATCAGTTGCATGGCGGTCGACATGCCAATGATGCCGCCGCCAATAATCACAAAATCATACATCCGCTCGATTCCTTTGCGCTTACTGATGCGTCTGGTAGTGGTGAGTGGCGTAAGCGAAATAGCCGCGCTGGCGCATAAGTTCACGACGCAGATCCGGATGCGGAGTAAAGCGGTCGCGCCCATGAAGCCAGAACAGATTGTTTATCAACAGGAATTTGCCAACGGGAACGGGTACAGACAAAATGCCTTTGCTGGTTTCAATGGCGTCTGAAAGCTCGCTCAACCACACGCCTTCCTCGAAATCCTTCGGCTGGACGAACTGGTCGATATAGCGCATCACCGGGCGGCCCTGCTGGTCGACGTCGAACACCGGATGGAAAACATCTTTGCTGACGTTTTTACTCGGCGGCGCAGCAAAGCGCATCGGACGGCGCGCCAGCGGGTGACGGAAATAGTGCTCCAGATGTTCCCAGTCATCGAGATGCAGCAGCAGCGAATTTCCGCCCTGCATGTTTTGCTCGTCGATTTTCATCATCAGCACGTAATCAGTGATCTCTTCGACGTAGGTGCCGTCGTTGTGCAGCTCCATCACACGATGCGGCTGACGCAGATAGCTATCTGAGTTATCGACATTTTTCACCACAAAACGCGCGTAATACTGACCGCTCATGGCGTCGAAATTGGAACGACCAATCAGATGCGCCACCGCCGTTGCCAGCTTCACCATCTCATCTGCCTGCGCGACATCATCGACACCTACCGCATTAATTAACAGCGCACCTTCAGCACGGTTTAGCAGCGTCTTCAACAGCAACGGTTGCAGCTGATTCGCACACAAATCATCAAGAATTTTGCCTACCCGAAAACGCAGAAACGATTTGTACTCCAGCGCCTGCACGGGCCATTCGGCAACCTGCTCGAGAAACTGTTTGGTCGTCTGTTCGGTGAAGGTGAGTTCCAGCAGACGCGGGGATTGCGCCGACGGGATGAGAGTGAATCCGCTATAGTCCTGGCCTGAATCGACAGCGTTATTTTGTACGGCGGTCAGTGCATTCATCAGAAGCGATCCTCTTGAGGTTTCAGGGAGAGTGCGTGATGCTCATTTCGTAGCCATAAGTAAAAAATATCTACATTTTTATAAAATGTGCACAGGAAGGGCGATTTGTTTCATTTTTGTGATCAAATTGAGCAAAAATTAAACATCTTATTTGTGTGGGTATGTGGTGCCGGGTAACAGAGTTACCCGGCTATTGGGGGAGGGAAATTATCTCGGCATCAGGGCAAATACACCCCAGCCGATGTATTCACGTGTACGGCTGACGTGGCGTAGGGGGGCCGCTAATAACTCTGCCCGCGCCTCGGGGGCAAAGTCATCGTCGGGATTTTCCGTCAGCCATCGGCGTAACGTGAGCCATTTTGCGGCTTCATAGCGATCCCAGCCTTCTTGATCGGCCAGCACCATTTCCACCACATCGTATCCCTGTTCAGCAAACAGACTGACCAGCTCCGGCAGCATTCTTAACTCCGCCAGCGCGGAGAGACCGCACTCTGTCACTACCTCTGGTGATTCTGGCAGGCGACGCCAGTAGGGCTCGCCAACCAGCATCATCCCGCCGGGTTTGAGGCTCTGGCGCAGAAGATTCAGGGTACCTTCTACACCCCCGGCTATCCAGGTTGCGCCGATACAGGCGGTAACATCGCATTTTCTATCCGCAACGAAACCCGCAGCATTGTTGTGAATGAACGTAACACGGTCGCTTACCCCCAGCTCAAGTGCACGTGATTTAGCCTGTTGAGTAAACAATGGGCTTAAATCGATTCCAAGACCGGTAATGTGATGATCGCGTGCCCAGGTACAGAGCATTTCTCCCGACCCGCTTCCAAGGTCGAGGATTTGCATCTCGGGCATCAGCCCGATCACTCTGCCCAGCGTGGCATATTTTTCCGGAGTGAAGGGATTGTGAATGCGGTGCGCGCTTTCGCTAATCGTAAAAATACGTGGGATATCCATAGACTTGCTCCTTGCTTAGCGGTTGTCCAGTTGGGCGCGGACGTTCTGCAACCCGGTGGTGTTGATACGGTATGGTTGCCCGTTGACGGACTTAATCAGCTTTTTGGTTTTAAGTTTTTTGAAGACAGCGAGGGTACAGTCGCTGAGCAAAAGCCCTTCGCGGCTATAGCATTCGACGGAAGTTACGCGGCCAGAGGAATCGCGAACGTGCGCAATTCGGCCACCTTTGGCGAGAACGTGTAAGGTACGTTGTTCCTGACGGGATAAATTCATACTGGTGAACCTGTTAATCATCATGTGCAAAACGTGCAAACACACAGCGGTGTCCGCATTCGATTTCGGCGCATTGATAATCAGCCCGGCCTGAAAAGGTCGAGTGACTGATTATCAGATGATTACATTCTCCAGCATCAAAGCCTCGGTATGAGTTGAAAGGTATTTACAAGGTGAATGTTAACACGCAGGGTTTACAGGGGAATAGGCGATGTTTGGTTGTGTGAGGGAGATCACGCAGGAGGACGCGGTGATGTCTGCTGACCTATTCCCGGAAGTGAAGAACTCAATTGTATTTTCAAATTAGGTAAAAATGCTTTATGCCGTAACAGGTAACGCTATGCTGCCTTCAGGTATCGCGATGATATGAAAGGAAGCCTATGAAGCCGCCCGCCTGGTGTTTTTGTGTATTACCGTTCATCTTTTTACCGTCTGTGAGTGCGACTGAAAAAAACGACTATTTCAAGCGCATAAGCTTTCACTCACCCACCAATTCCGGTTTTCGCACCGCCACTATTCTAAGCGCCGGGTTTACCGGGGCCACGGTCACTATGAGCAGCAATCACGAAGCGCTCAATCTGAATGATGTCGTCTTTAGCGTTGCCCATGACTGGCTCGATATTCGACCGCATCAGGAAGGGCGCGTGACGCTGGTGATGAAACGGCAGCCACAGGAACATGAACTTGCCAATACGTTGACGCTGCGCAACCGTAAAACGGGCAATACGCAGCACTATCCTTTCATTGTGAATACCTGGCTTATCGGTGAGGGCACGGTTGATAATAATTTCGCTACCGCCCGCGAACGCTGTCAGCGAATGGGGGGGGGCTTGTTAACGACGCGCGAATTCCGCGAGGTTTCAAGAAAATGGTTTGGCTTGAGTCACGGTCAGCTGAGCGAAAGGTATCCGCTGGCTCGTCTCTTCCATCCACAGGCGCAGGCTGGTGGCAGTTTCTGGGTGCATGAGGCGAAAGCGTTGCACCTGCATACGGGGATTAAAAGTCATCAGCGCGGGATTAATACGATATGTCGATATAATTATGCTGGTGCGTTGTAATGCCTATAACCACGAGCACCAATGGATTTGGGGTAAGCAACAGTTCTGATCGCTAAATAAGTGGCTATAGAGGGCATATAGGGTAGCTATGCAGGGAAAATCAATCCATCATGTAAATCCTTTAGTATGCTGTAAATAAGATGACTGAAACCTAAAAAACTGAGAAACAGTGCCCGAAATAATATTCCACAGTCATTTTATAATTCCTTTTGTGATCTGCTTATGGCATGAATACCTGAGTTTAACCAGGCGTTCTGACACGACGAATACAACGCAAGATAAACCCTTATATCTTAAGCGCAGCAGCGATTGCATCCTCCATTTTTTCTGGCGTGGTGAAGGGCGCAAAACGCTTGATTGGCTTGCCATCGCGCCCTATCAGGAACTTCGTGAAGTTCCACTTGATTCGTCCGCCGAAAAAGCCGGGTAATTCAGCTCTCAGATAACGGAATATCGGATGTGCAGTGCTGCCGTTGACGTCCACTTTCTCGAACATCGGGAAGCTTACGCCGTAATTAATGTGACAGGTCTGCGCGATATCATCGGCATTGCCGGGTTCCTGTTTGCCGAACTGGTTGCAGGGAAAACCCAGCACAACGAAACCCTGAGCGGCATACTTCTTATAAAGTGTTTCAAGGCCTGCATATTGTGGGGTAAAGCCACAATGGCTGGCGGTATTCACAACCAGTACCAGTTGACCGAGGTAGTCGGACATTGCAATGTTCTGCCCCTGCAGACTGGTGGCAGTGAGTTGGTGAAAGGCGGGCATCTTGATATCCTCAGTGCTAAAGCGGTGTGACATAGACTTTGCTAATCAGTATGGCGCAAGTGTGCGTGAATCATTTTTACAGAGTCTACAAACATCGTCCACCGTTCACCCTTTCAGGGCTCGTGGTGACTTCATCCAGCCCAAACAGCCACAGGCATTCGCTCCCCATCTGAAATTCCGCTATCATCTCCACTCACTTCCATGCCAGGCCGCGTCATGTCTACCCTTATCGACACGTTTATTGCTCCTCCATGCCATGACGATGTAGAGATTCTCTATCAGGATGAACATCTGCTTCTGATCAACAAACCCTCCGGTCTGCTCAGTCTTTCAGGCAAAAACCCGCAAAATAAAGATTCGGTGCATTACCGTCTGGTGCAGCAGTTTCCGGGTTGTACGCTGGTCCATCGTCTCGATTTCGGCACTTCCGGATTAATGCTCGTGGCGCGCAATAAAGCTATCAATGCGGCGCTGTGTCAGCAGTTCAGCCAGCGTACAGTGAGCAAGGTTTACACGGCGCTGCTTTGCGGGCATTTGCAAGATGATGAAGGCGTGATTGATGCGGCTATTGCCAAAGATCCCGCGCTGTTTCCTCTGATGTCGATCAACGCCTGCGAGGGCAAGCCCGCACGTTCCCGATATCGGGTGCTTGAGCGTATTTATCACACGCCGGGAGAGGGCGCGGCGCTACCCGTGACCCGCGTCGAACTCACCCCGGAGACCGGGCGTACCCATCAGTTACGTATTCATTGCCAACATGTGGGGTATCCCATTTTAGGCTGCGATCTCTACGGTGGACGCCTGCTGCCGGGGACGGAAAAGGTATCCCGTTTAATGCTCCATGCGAGCGAATTGCACTTTATGCACCCGGTAAGCCAGAAGCCAATCCACGCCCGCAACCCCAGCGCGTTTTGAGCCGGGTGGATGGGTTTATAAACTCAACATGGGTTTATTTTTATACAAGTGTTAAATTTTTACATCGCTGTGCTGTGATGTGCCCATACATTCGCTATGGGCATGGTATTTCCCGCATCATAAACACGGGTAGGGAATTACTCATTTCCCCATTGATTCAGGAACTCCGCAATCTCATCAATGCGCGCGCTTTTAATGCCCGCTTCATCGGCCATCTCTTTCTGCGCCTCCTCGCTGATCTCTTCGTTATTCATCAGGCGGGTTAGTAGCAGTTGAAAATAGTGCGCCAGCGGGGTGCGTTCAGACTCGGCAACCGGCTCTGCGCATTCCGTCGCGTATTCATCGGCAATATCGTAATACTTCAATGGGATATCGTTGTTCATAAAAAGCCTCTGGTTAAGGTTACGCGGGTGTCTGGCCGGAATAGTATCACTCAATTGATGTACACAACACTTCGCGCAGCCACGCCATAAACGTGGTGACGCGCACAGGGGTATAGTGGCGAGTAGGGCGGATGAGCGAAAGGGGGAGTGCAGACGGCGCATGATCCTGCATTACCGGCACCAGCGTGCCTGCATGCAGGGCATCTTCGACGATAAACCACGGTAGCATAGCAATTCCCATTCCCTGGATTGCCGCTTCCCGCAGCACGTCGCCGTTATCGGTGATAAGCGGAGTATTCATTTCAGGCAGCTCTTTGCCTTCAGTAATCCCCCACTCATCTCGCGCGGAAAGCAACGAGTAGCGCAGACAGTTGTGCCCGGCAAGGTCAGCCGGTGATGCCGGGACGCCTTTTCGCGCAAGGTAAGCCGGCGAGGCGCAAAACAGCCGCGGAAGGTCTGCCAGGTGCGCGCAAACCAGCGACGAATCATTCAATGCACTGATGCGTAATGCCAAATCCAGGCCTTCTCCCACCAGATCCGACAGTCGGTCTTCCAGTTGTAACTGTACGGTAATTTGCGGATATTTCGCCATAAACACCGGCAGCAGCGGCGCCAGCTTTTTCACCCCGAAGGTTAACGGCGCCGATAGACGAATTACGCCGCTCAGCGTCTCCTGAAAGCAGTTAAGCCGCTCTTCCGCCTGTTCCAGCGATTCAAGGATCCCTTTCACATCCTTGTAAAACTGCTCCCCGGCGGTGGTGAGTTCCAGGTGTCGCGTGGTGCGGTTGAGCAGACGCACGCCCAGACTCTGTTCCAGCGAAGAGACGCGGCGGCTGATGGAGGCGCTGCTGGTTTCCAGTTGCACGGCGGCGTTATAAAAACTGCCTGTTTCGATCACGGCGACAAAACTGCGCAGGGCGATGAAATCGTATTCTTTCATTTTTCGTAACGGTGAATTGTGTGTAGCCCCATTTATCGTGGGGGGAATGGTAATTACTCTGTCCGCATTATATGAACACCGGAGAGAAACAATGACAACCCAATACCGCGTAAAAAAAGGCGAATCCCTGCATTATCTGCCAGCAAGTGATTATCACCCGGCCGATACGTACTTCCATTTTTCTTTTGCCAATTATTACGATCCTGACAACATGAATTATGGCGTATTGCGTGTGGTGAATGATGACAATGTGAAACCGCACAACGGTTTTGGTCGCCACCCGCATCAAAATATGGAAATTGTCAGCTATGTGATTGATGGTCAACTGACCCACTGGGACAGCGCAACGCAAACGGAAGAGACGCTGGGGCGCGGGCATGTGCAGGCGATTACCGCCGGAAACGGCGTTTGGCACTCAGAGTTGAACAAGCATGACGAGTGGTGCCGCTTCCTGCAAATCTGGATCCTGCCGCCAAAACAGGGGCTGGAGGTGCGTTACAACCAGCGTAAATATCAGGCGGAAGAGCGTGAAAATAAGCTCCTGCATATTGTGGGTAGCCTGAAAAATGACGATGCGCCGCTGATGCTCAATCAGGATGTGAACATGTACGTCAGCGAACTGACCAACCCGACGGCGGAAGTTGAGTATCAACTGCAGGCCGGACGCCAGGCCTATATCAATAACTTTGAAGGTGAAGTGAACGTAAAAGGTATCGCGACATTAGGTCTTAAAGATACGCTGGAAATTACCGGGCCGGCGACCCTGAAATTCAGTGCCGCTAAAGAACAGAGCCATTTTATTATTATCGAAATGCCTCAGTCTCACGCCTGATTTTTAACGCATGACGCTGTCGATTTTTCCGGACACTTGCTAAAGTAACCTGCTGATCGCAAAGGAAGGAACGCGCTGTGGCCGGAAGAATCGATTACCAAATTGAAAAGTACAGCTTTACCGAAGCGGGCGAGTCGCCGAGGCTCGCTCAACAGTGGGCGGAAGTGATTGAAGAGTGCCGTCAGTCCGGCGCGGGCGCGCAGGAGCGTTTACGCATTGCGCTGCTGAACGTTGACTACGTCACCAGCTTCGAATTGCCCTTTCGTCTGCTGTTAATCCGCGCGCCACAGCTGATCGCCGCCGTGCGTGACGAACTTCAGCTTAGTCAAAAAAATGTCCTCTTTAACGGCAAACGTTTCGGCTGTGTTTACAGCCTGAAAGCCAACATCGACACCATTCCCGATGAATACCAATACCGCTTATCCAACCGTATCCGGCGAATGGATGGCTCGCTATCAACCGCCTCGCCGTACCAGGACATTGCCAAACAGATTAAACAGCCGCGCGAGCGTTTAAAGCTGGCGCTGGAGAATGATTTGCAGGTTACCGCGCTGGATGGGCTTTTTTGGTTTGGTATTCAACGTATTGCGGCAGATGTGCAGAAGCTGCGGAAAACGGGGATGAAAATCAGCACCGCAGAGGTGGATGTGTTTGATAACCTGACCGGCACCACGCGGCGTGTGCCGTATTATCAGCAGGTTAAAAGCGGCGCGTAATGCGCCGCTTTTTGCCCGATGGCGCTACGCTTATCGGGCCTACAATTGGTGATGAGTCGTAGGTTGGATAAGCGCAGCGCCATCCAACAATTACGTCTCGCTCACCGGCGTTCTGTCACCCTCATACAACGGCACTTTGCGATAACGACGTACCAGATACCACAGATACGCGCCACCCAGCGCTGCCCATACCAGCCCCAGCGTCAGCGAGGTCGATTCGAGGTTAACCCACAGCACGCCCACCGTCAGCGCGCCAACCAGCGGCATCAGTAAATAGTGGAAGTGTTCCTTCCAGCATTTATTCATTCCTTTGCGACGCCAGAAGTGGTTGAACACCGACAAATTGACGAAGGTAAACGCGACCAGCGCACCGAAGTTAATCAGTGCCGTGGCGGTGACTAAATCGAAGAACAGCGCCGACAACGCGACAATTCCGACCATAATGACATTCAGTGCCGGAGTCCGCCATTTCGGGTGCACATAGCCAAACACGCGTTCCGGAAACACATTGTCGCGCCCCATCACATACAGCAGACGCGACACGCTGGCATGTGACGCCAGGCCAGACGCTAACGTGTTCACAAACGTCGTGCAGAGGAAAATCGACTGGAACAACTTGCCGCCAACGTACAGTGCGATTTCCGGCAGTGCGGCGTCCGGATCTTTAAAGCGGCTGATATCCGGGAAGAACAGCTGCATAAAGAACGACGCCGCGATAAAGATCACGCCGCCGTACACCGCCGTCAGGAAGATGGCTTTCGGGATAACACGCGCGGCATCCGGTGTCTCTTCCGAAAGCGTGGTCACCGCATCAAAACCGAGGAACGAGAAACAGACAATCGTCGCCCCGGTAATAATCGGGATCAGATGCGCGTTCTCGCTGATAAACGGCTGAAGCGACCAGACGGTGCCAACGCCTTCTCCTTTATGCAGCCCCTGAACCACCAGGAAGATAAACACCAACATGATGGATATCTGCACCAGCACAAACAGGGTATTGAAGTTAGCCACCAGATTGACGCTCTTCAGGTTCGCGGCAGTTAAAATGGCGACGAAGGTTACCACCCACACCCACGGCGGCACGTCGGGGAAGAGGGCGGAGAGATAGATCTTCGCCAACAGCACGTTGATCATCGGCAAAAAGAGATAATCCAGCAGCGATGACCAGCCGACCATAAATCCGACGTGCGGGTTAATTGACTTTTGCGCGTAGGTATAGGCCGAGCCCGCCTCCGGGAACTGGCGAACCAGTTTGCCGTAGCTGACAGCGGTAAACAGCACGCCCGCCAGCGCCAGCAAATAGGATGCCGGAACGTGGCCGTCGCTGATGCCGGAAACGATGCCAAAGGTATCGAACACAGTCATCGGCGTGAGATAGGCGAGGCCCATCATGACGACCTGCCACAGCTTCAGCGACTTACGCAGTTTGGTTTTGCCGGGTTGTGCGGCGATATCCAGTGAGGAATTAAAGGCCATGTTGCGAGCCTCCCCTGCGTAATCGGGTTTGCGGTCGCGTCGACCTGAAATCAAACCTGTTTAGCAGGGGAAGCAAGGGGAGCGGAGTACACTCGGTCGTGGGGAGGGCGCAAACGCAGCCTCCCTCGCCATGCGGGTATTTCATCATCGGCATCATCTCATTTCCTCGTCACAGTCTGTATCGTTAACGGAAGCCCGTTGCCGCCTGCGTTCCATAACGCGACATACGGGAAATGTCTGGATTACCAGCAAATGTCAGGCCAGGCTCCGCTCAGGCCGGTGATACATACCCCGCAAGGGGCCACTACGCGTTTTTCAACATCCACTCAATTTCGGTTTCTGTGATAAGTCTTTCAAACTGCAGCAGTTCATCGTTTTTACAGGCGTGGTACACATGGCAGAAACGCTCGCCCAAATAGTGGCGCAGGTCGTCGTTTTGCATAAACTCCCACAGCGCATCGCTCTGGCGAATCGGGAAGGGTAATCCTTCCTGTTCCAGCCCGTTGCCTTCCACTTCTTCCTGCAACGGCAACTCGTTATCAAGGCCGTGCAGAATACCGGCAAAAATCGCCGCCATTACCAGATACGGGTTGGCATCGGCTCCTGCCACGCGGTATTCCACGCGGTGGTTATGACGATCGCCGCATGGAATCCGCAGGGCGACGGTGCGGTTGTTATGGCCCCACGACGCCTGCGTCGGCACATACATCCCCGGCTGGAAGCGGCGATACGAGTTCACGTTCGGCGCCAGCAACGCCATTGATGACGGCATCAGGTCAATCATCCCGGCGAGCATCTTTTTCAGCAGCGGCGAATCTTCGCCTTCTGCGTCAGAAAGCACGTTCTCACCCCGGTTATTTTGCATACTGATATGGATGTGCATCCCGCTGCCCGCGTGCTCTTCATACGGCTTCGCCATAAAAGTGGCGTGCATCTTATGCTTTTCCGCCATCAGACGCACCAGGCGTTTCAGGGCTAATGCGTCATCGCAGGCATCCAGCACGTTATCAGTGTGGTACAGGTTGATCTCAAACTGGCCCGGCGAGGCTTCGGCGACCGCGCCATCTGCCGGGATCAGCTGTAACTGTGCCAGTTCATCAATATCATTGAGCACGTCGGCGAAATGGTTGAGGTTATCAACGGAGTAAACCTGGCTTTGCGTATTGCGGTCATCGGTGCCGGGAGCGCAGGGCGGTTGTAGGTAGCCTTCGGCGTCACGTTTGCGATCCAGTAAATAGAACTCCAGCTCTACCGCTACGACCGGGAACAAGCCGCGCTGGCGTAGCTGCTGCCACAGGCGGTTGAGAACGTTCCGCGGCTCAACGTCAAAGGGAGCGCCATCTTCATCGACCATGGTCAGGAGCATCTGACCGATATATTCCGGGTCGGCGGCGGAAGGGGTTAAGGAACCGAGTACCGGCACGCAGGTACGATCCGGTTCGCCCATATCCTGACCCAGGCCCGCTTCTTCTACGACGTTACCCAGAATATCCATCGCAAAGACGGAGGCCGGGAAGTAACACCCTTTCTCCAGCTTCTTCAGGCTGGAGACCGGGACGCGTTTTCCGCGGAAGCAGCCATTCAGGTCGGTAAGCAGTACATCAACATATTGCGTATTCGGGTAGCGCTCCAGGTAGCGTTTCACTTCCTGCGTAAAGGCGCTACCCCGCCTCTCTTCTGACTGCTGAACAAAGTTCTCTACTTCAACGATATTGGTTTCCATGATTCTTCGCCTTTGGTTTTGTTTTCCGCTCGCTATGAAAGCGTAAAATATAATGACCACTCTTCGAATTTGTATGCAAACTAAATGTTTGTCAAATGTTAAATTAAGTTTGCAAAACAGAAAATCCACTGCTAGATTGAAAAAATATTGAACAGAAAGGTCATTTTAACCGCAGTAATGGCGATAATTTAGTCCACTTTGTGAGATCGATCATGGAAAATATAATGTACAAGCCGGTTATCGGTATCGTGATGTGCAGGAACAGGCTTAAGGGTCATGAGACCCAGACCCTGCAAGAAAAGTACCTGAATGCCATTATTCACGCGGGCGGTTTGCCGATTGCGCTGCCACATGCGCTGGCGGAGCCTGAGTTACTCGCAGAACTTCTGCCGAAACTCGATGGCATTTATCTGCCAGGAAGCCCCAGCAATGTGCAGCCGCACCTATATGGTGAAAACGGCGATGAGCCTGACGCCGATCCCGGGCGTGATCTTCTGAGCATGGCGTTAATTAATGCCGCACTCGAAAGGCGCATCCCCATTTTCGCCATCTGCCGTGGGTTACAGGAACTGGTGGTGGCCACCGGCGGGGCATTGCATCGCAAGCTGTGCGAGCAGCCAGAACTGCTGGAACATCGTGAAGATCCTGAGTTGCCGGTCGAACAGCAGTATGCGCCATCGCACGAAGTGCAGGTTGAAGAGGGCGGATTATTGTCCGCATTGTTACCTGACTGTAGCAACTTTTGGGTAAACTCCCTGCACGGGCAAGGGGCGAAAGTTGTGAGCCCGCGATTGCGCGTCGAAGCCCGTTCACCGGATGGGCTGGTGGAGGCGGTGAGCGTTAATAATCACCCCTTCGCGCTGGGCGTGCAGTGGCACCCGGAATGGAACAGTAGCGAGTATGCGCTTTCGCGTATATTGTTTGAGGGCTTTATCACCGCTTGTCAGAACCATATCGCTGAAAAACAGCGGCTCTGACCCCTACAGTTAAGGAAATGCAATTATGAGTGATGACGGACTGGCACCGGGTAAACGCTTGTCGGAAATCCGCCAGCAGCAGGGACTTTCACAACGTCGTGCCGCCGAACTCTCCGGGCTGACTCACAGTGCTATCAGTACGATAGAGCAAGATAAAGTCAGCCCAGCTATCAGTACGCTGCAAAAGCTGCTGAAGGTGTATGGTCTGTCACTCTCGGAATTCTTTTCCGAGCCGGAAAAACCTGATGAACCGCAGGTCGTCATTAATCAGGACGACTTAATTGAGATGGGCAGTCAGGGTGTGTCAATGAAGCTGGTGCATAACGGTAACCCGAATCGCACACTGGCGATGATCTTTGAAACGTACCAGCCGGGCACAACCACTGGGGAAAGAATTAAGCATCAGGGTGAGGAAATAGGCACAGTACTGGAAGGTGAAATTGTTCTGACGATTAATGGTCAGGACTATCACCTCGTTGCGGGGCAAAGTTATGCCATTAATACCGGCATCCCGCACAGTTTCAGTAATACGTCGGCAGGTGTTTGCCGAATTATCAGCGCCCATACCCCCACCACGTTTTAATCTTTTGGTTTTTGTAGGCCGGGTAAGCGAAGCGCCACCCGGCTTGCTATAAAGGCTGTCATAAAGAACGTCACTGGAAATAAACGGGCTTATCGCCCGGGGATCTCTGCGCCCTGACGTTCACAAATTGCATATATCTGATAGACGTGAAACAGGAGTCATAATGAATTTTCATCATCTGGCTTACTGGCAGGATAAAGCGTTAAGTCTCGCCATTGAAACCCGCTTATTTATTAACGGTGAATATTCCGCTGCGGCGGAAAATGAAACCTTTGAAACGGTTGATCCGGTCACCCAGGCACCGCTGGCGGATATTGCGCGCGGTAAGAGCGCCGATATTGATCGTGCGGTGAGTGCGGCGCGTAGCGTATTTGAACGCGGCGACTGGTCGCAGGCTGCCCCGGCAAAACGTAAAGCGGTGCTGAACAAACTCGCTGATTTAATGGAAGCCCACGCCGAAGAGCTGGCGCTGCTGGAAACGCTCGACACCGGCAAACCAATTCGTCACAGCCTGCGTGATGATATTCCCGGCGCGGCGCGCGCCATTCGCTGGTACGCCGAAGCCATCGACAAAGTGTATGGCGAAGTGGCGACCACCAGTAGCAATGACCTGGCGATGATCGTGCGTGAACCGGTGGGCGTGATTGCTGCCATTGTACCGTGGAACTTCCCGCTGCTGCTGACCTGCTGGAAACTCGGCCCGGCGCTGGCGTCAGGGAACAGTGTCGTCCTGAAGCCGTCGGAAAAATCACCGCTTAGCGCGATTCGTCTCGCCGGGCTGGCGAAAGAAGCGGGTCTGCCGGATGGCGTGCTGAACGTGGTGACCGGTTTTGGTCATGAAGCGGGCCAGGCGCTGTCGCGTCATAACGATATCGATGCCATCGCCTTTACCGGTTCGACCCGTACCGGGAAACAGCTGCTGAAAGATGCAGGCGACAGCAACATGAAACGCGTCTGGCTGGAAGCGGGCGGCAAAAGCGCCAACATCGTTTTCGCTGACTGCCCGGATCTGCAAAAAGCCGCGAGTGCCACCGCTGCAGGTATCTTCTATAACCAGGGCCAGGTGTGCATCGCCGGAACGCGTTTGTTGCTGGAAGAGAGCATTGCCGATGAGTTCTTAGCCCTGTTAAAACAGCAGGCGCAAAACTGGCAGCCGGGCCATCCACTTGATCCCGCAACCACCATGGGCACCTTAATCGACTGCGCCCACGCCGACTCGGTCCATAGCTTTATTCGGGAAGGCGAAAGCAAAGGGCAACTGCTGCTGGATGGCCGTAACGCCGAGCTGGCTGCCGCCATCGGCCCGACCATCTTTGTAGATGTAGACCCGAATGCGTCCTTAAGCCGCGAAGAGATTTTCGGTCCGGTGCTGGTGGTCACGCGTTTCACATCAGAAGAACAGGCGCTACAGCTTGCCAACGACAGCCAGTACGGACTTGGCGCGGCGGTATGGACACGCGACCTCTCCCGCGCGCACCGCATGAGTCGCCGCCTGAAAGCCGGTTCCGTCTTCGTCAATAACTACAACGACGGTGATATGACCGTGCCGTTTGGCGGCTATAAGCAGAGCGGCAACGGTCGCGACAAATCCCTGCACGCCCTTGAAAAATTCACCGAACTGAAAACCATCTGGATAAGCCTGGAGGCCTGAAATGACCGAACATACCAGCAGTTATTACGCCGCCAGTGCGAATAAATACGCGCCATTCGACACGCTGAATGAGTCGATTTCCTGCGACGTTTGCGTGGTCGGCGGCGGCTATACCGGGCTTTCCTCCGCGCTGCATCTGGCGGAAGCGGGCTTTGACGTGGTGGTTCTTGAAGCCTCACGCATCGGCTTCGGCGCAAGCGGACGCAACGGCGGGCAGCTTGTGAACTCCTACAGCCGCGACATCGACGTTATCGAAAAAAGCTACGGCATGGATACCGCCCGTATGCTCGGCAGCATGATGTTCGAGGGTGGCGAGATCATCCGCGAACGTATCAAACGTTATCAGATTGACTGCGACTATCGCCCCGGCGGCCTGTTTGTGGCGATGAATGATAAACAACTCGCCACACTCGAAGAGCAGAAAGAGAACTGGGAACGCTACGGCAATAAACAGCTGGAGCTGCTGGACGCCAACGCTATTCGCCGCGAGGTCGCCAGCGATCGCTACACGGGTGCGCTGCTGGATCACAGCGGTGGACATATTCATCCGCTAAACCTCGCCATTGGTGAAGCCGATGCCATCCGCCTGAACGGCGGGCGCGTGTATGAGCTTTCCGCCGTGACGCAGATCCAGCACACCACGCCAGCCGTGGTGCGGACTGCCAATGGTCAGGTGACGGCGAAGTATGTGATTGTCGCCGGGAATGCGTATCTGGGCGATAAAGTAGAGCCGGATCTGGCGAAACGCAGCATGCCGTGCGGCACGCAGGTGATCACCACTGAACCACTGTCGGAAGATTTAGCCCGTTCGCTGATCCCGAAAAACTACTGTGTGGAAGACTGTAACTATCTTCTTGATTACTACCGCCTGACTGCCGATAACCGCTTGCTGTACGGCGGCGGCGTGGTCTACGGCGCGCGCGACCCGGATGACGTTGAGCGCCTTGTTGTGCCGAAACTGCTGAAAACCTTCCCGCAGTTGAAGGGCGTGAAAATTGATTACCGCTGGACGGGCAACTTCCTGCTGACCTTGTCGCGTATGCCGCAGTTCGGTCGCCTTGATACCAACATCTATTACATGCAGGGTTACAGCGGCCACGGCGTCACCTGTACCCATCTTGCCGGGCGTTTGATTGCTGAACTGCTGCGCGGTGACGCCGAACGCTTCGACGCCTTCGCCAATCTGCCGCATTACCCGTTCCCCGGCGGGCGCACGCTGCGCGTGCCATTTACCGCGATGGGCGCGGCTTATTACAGCCTGCGCGATCGTCTGGGCGTTTAATTTCCGATTAACAGTGAAGAGTCAAAAGGTGTGAAACATGAGCAACAATGAATTCCATCAGCGTCGTCTTTCTGCTACCCCACGCGGGGTTGGCGTGATGTGTAACTTCTTCGCCCAGTCGGCAGAAAACGCCACGCTGAAGGATGTAGAGGGCAACGAATATATCGATTTCGCCGCAGGCATTGCGGTGCTGAATACCGGGCATCGCCACCCTGATCTGGCCGCGGCGGTGGAGCAGCAATTGCAACAGTTTACCCACACGGCGTATCAGATTGTGCCGTACGAAAGCTACGTCACCCTGGCGGAGAAAATCAACGCCCTTGCCCCGGTGAGCGGGCAGGCTAAAACTGCGTTCTTCACCACCGGTGCGGAAGCGGTGGAGAACGCGGTGAAAATCGCCCGCGCCCATACCGGACGCCCTGGCGTGATTGCGTTTAGCGGCGGCTTCCACGGTCGTACATATATGACCATGGCGCTGACCGGAAAGGTCGCGCCGTACAAAATCGGCTTCGGCCCGTTCCCCGGTTCGGTGTATCACGTACCTTATCCGTCAGATTTACATGGCGTTTCAACGCAGGACTCCCTCGATGCCATCGAACGCTTGTTTAAATCGGACATTGAAGCGAAGCAGGTGGCGGCGATTATTTTCGAACCGGTGCAGGGCGAAGGCGGTTTCAACGTTGCGCCAAAAGAGCTGGTTGCCGCCATTCGCCGCCTGTGCGACGAGCACGGTATTGTGATGATTGCCGATGAAGTGCAAAGCGGCTTTGCGCGTACCGGTAAACTGTTTGCCATGGATCACTACGCCGATAAGCCGGACTTAATGACGATGGCGAAAAGCCTCGCGGGCGGGATGCCGCTTTCAGGTGTGGTTGGGAACGCGAATATAATGGACGCACCCGCGCCGGGCGGACTTGGCGGCACCTACGCCGGGAACCCGCTGGCGGTCGCTGCCGCGCATGCGGTGCTCAACATTATTGACAAAGAATTCCTTTGCGAACGCGCGAATCAACTGGGCCAGCGCCTGACGCAAACGCTGATAGATGCTAAAGAAAGCGTTCCGGCTATTGCTGCGGTACGCGGTCTGGGGTCGATGATTGCGGCGGAGTTTAACGACCCGCAAACGGGCGAGCCTTCCGCCGCCATTGCGCAGAAAATTCAGCAGCGCGCGCTGGCGCAGGGATTGTTATTGCTGACCTGCGGCGCGTACGGCAACGTGATTCGTTTCCTGTACCCGCTGACCATCCCGGACGCGCAGTTCGATGCGGCAATGAAAATTTTGCAGGATGCGCTGCACGACTAACGGTTATTCCCCCTGCATCCCTGCAGGGGGCCCTTTACAGGCGAATCACAAACACCGGCACACGGGCATGGCGTAAAATCCCCGAGGCTTCAGACCCCAGCAGATGCGACTGCTTTGCCGGATTGCGCGAACCAATCACCACCACATCCGCTTTCAGCTCATCTGCCAGCGTCGCGACGGCGTCACGCACTTTCCCGCTACGAATATGGTGATGAATACGGTTCTGAGGGAATGAGAGACTTCTTGCCAGTTGGGCCATTTTCTCTTCGCTGGCACACTGTAGGTATTGCTGCATTTTCTTCGCGTCGGCGATAAAACCACGGGTAAGCATGGGTGAAAATTCCGGCAGCACGTGCAGAAGGTGAATATCACCGCCAGCTTTCTCGGCCAGATATTGCGCGTGTGTTAAGGCGTTGTCGGCGAGGTCAGACTCAAAGACATCAACGGGAACCAAAATCGTTTTATACATAGTTGAAATCCCTTCATATCAATCATTTGCTGAAATAATCTTTATTGTGGATAACAACGCATAAAGGGGCCAGCGATCGCGGTCACTGATTAAGAAATATCAACAAATCAGATGGTTAATTTACAGTTTGTGACTGACGTTTGCCCGGCCTCCAGATCCCGTAGGCCTGATAAGCGAAGCGCATCAGGCAACTGCGCAGTCTCCTGCCGGGGGCGCTGCGCTTGCCCGGCCTACAAGGCTGAAGATCCGGTAGGCCTGATAAGCGAAGCGCCATCAGGCGTTATGGCACACGCCTACAGCTTGTTCAGCCGCTGAACGCTAATGTTATCCAGCTTGCCATCTAATATTTCCAGAAAGTCATCGTGATACGGCATGGCGACGTGTTTTTTCAAATCGTCCTCAGACTTCCAGCGCTCAATAAACACAAATGACACCGCGCCTTCCACCGCCAGATTACGCACGTCCGGAATGGCGCGGCTTTCGTGCAAATCATATTGCAGGCAACCCGCTTCCAGCTGCGTTGGGCCGACCATCGCCTGCGCGGCGGTGCGGATGGTATCGACATACTCTTTGCGCGGGGTCAGGGTGGCGACAATTTTCACTTCACTCATAGTGATATCCTTTTTGTTATCAATGATTAGACGAATATTAGACGCATGATCATTGAGAGTAGTGGTGAATCTGCACAATTGCCACTATTAGCAGTAATGATCTTTGCTTAAATCGCAAAAATCATTTGCCGCTATGCCCCTTAATGCAATGCGACAGCAGCGTTATCCTGCCGCCAGTGACATTAACCGGGAGAACCTCAATGTCTGACTCATTATTTGATACCTTTGCTTTTGGCGACACACAACTTGCGAACCGCATCGCGATGGCGCCGATGACCCGTTCCCGCACCTCTCAGCCGGGCGATGTGCCGAATGCGATGATGGCGACCTACTATCAGCAGCGCGCCGATGCCGGGCTTATCATCACCGAAGGAACGCCAATTTCTGCCGTGGCGCGCGGTTACTCCATGACACCGGGCATCTATACGCAAGCGCATATCGACGGCTGGAAAAAAGTCACTCAGGCTATCCACGCGGCGGGCAGCAAAGTGTTTGTTCAGCTCTGGCACGTTGGGCGTCGTAGCCACGCCAGCATTGCGGGCGAGCAGCCCGTCTCGGCTTCCGCACTGAAAGATCCGGACCAGGTATTTGGCCCGCTACCGGAAGGTGGCTTTGGCATGATTGAAACGCAAACCCCGCGCGCCATGACGCAAAAGGATATCGATAACACTATTGCTGACTTTGTGCAGGCGGCGCGTAATGCGCTGGAAGCAGGCTTTGATGGTGTAGAGATCCACGCGGCACACGGGTATTTATTTGATACTTTCCTGCGCACTTCCAGCAATCAGCGCACAGACCAGTATGGCGGTAGCCAGGAAAACCGGATGCGTTTCCTGCTGGAAACCTTACAGGCGGTGAGTGATGAGATTGGCGGACATCGCGTCGCGGTGCGCGTGTCGCCGCACGTCATGGAAGGGTTTGCAGAAAGCGACCCGGAAATTGTTGAAGTGGTGCTGAAAGCGCTGGAAAAAATGGCGCCAATGAAGCTTGCCTATGTGCACTTCTCGGAAAATATCTCACGCCATGTTGAGGTACCGGAAACGTTCCGTCAACAGGTGCGTAAAGTGTGTGATTTGCCGGTCATGGTTGCCGGGAAACTGACGCCAGAAAGTGCCCAACAGATGCTGGATAAAGGCTATGCCGACCTGTTTGCCTTTGGCACGCCATATGTCACTAACCCGGACCTGGCAACCCTATTCCGCCACGGCTGGCCGCTGGAAGGGTTTGACGCCGACGCGCGTCTGACGCTTTACGGTGGCGCCGAGCACGGCTATATCGACTACCCGGCTTACTCTGCGTAAACCACTCCCCGCGCTTTCCCGCGCGGGGTTTTTCATGACGCCCCAAATCGATGCAATGCACCGCTTTGGTTCCCCAAACAGGTGTTACTTGCCGTCTGTTTATCCCATCTTACTGATTTAAAAGCTTCTTTCTTTCTGGCATGTAGATTGCAACATTCAAGGCAGAAGGCAGCGTAAGACAATCTGGCATCAATGGCTGGCTAGGGTTCCGGTTCACGAAGGTGAGCGTCAGGTCCGAGAGCTGGCGACCTCGACGAGGTTACACGGCGGGACAAAAGCCCGGGAGACAGCAGCACCATAGGGTGTCGCGCTGCCCCCACTTTTTGTGCCAAACCGAGGTCCATGATGAAGAGATTGCCGTTTGTTCGCTCACTTGCTCTAACGCTTGCGCTGTTCGCCTGCGCACCCTCATTTGCCGCCGTCAAAAAAGAGTTCAACATCTGCTGGACTATCTACGCAGGCTGGATGCCCTGGGGCACCATCAGTAACGAAAAAATCATTGATAAATGGGCCAGCAAATATGGCATTAAAATCAACATCGTCCAGCTTAACGATTATATCGAATCCATAAATCAGTACACCGCAGGTCAGTTTGATGGCTGCACCATGACCAACATGGATGCGTTGACTATCCCCGCGGCGGGCGGCGTTGACACCACGGCGCTGATTACCGGGAGCTACTCTGACGGCAATGACGGTGTGGTGCTGAAAGGTGCGTATAAAAAGCTGAGCGACCTGAAAGGCTTGTCGGTGTATCTGCCTGAGCTGTCTGTTTCCCATTATCTGTTGGTGCGCGGGTTGGAAAAAGCGGGCCTGGCGGAACGAGATGTGAAAGTGGTCAACACTTCGGATGCGGATATCGTCTCGGCATTTTCTACCGATAACGTGCGCGCCGCCGTGGCGTGGAATCCACAGCTTTCTGTGATTAAGCAGACGCCGCAAACCACGGAAGTGTTTAGCTCTTCGCAGGTACCGGGTGAACTGATTGACATGCTGGTGGTGAACAGTGAAACCCTGCATGACAATCCGGCGCTGGGTAAAGCATTGACCGGCGCATGGTTTGAAATGATGGCAAAAATGCAGGCGGGCGATACGCAGGTTCTGAGCGCAATGGCCGCCGATTCTGGAACCGATCTCGCCGGTTATCAGGCACAACTCAAAACAACTCATCTGTTCTGGACACCCGCCGACGCGCTGGCTTTCATCACCGCGCCTGAGCTTGCAAAAACCATGCAGCGCGTGGCGCAGTTCTCTTTTGATAAAGGTTTATTGGGCGAAGGCGCAGCGAGTGCAGATTTCATCGGTATGGCGTTTCCGGGTAACACCACCCTGGGGGATACCGCTAACACCAAACTGCGTTTTGATGACCGCTATCTGAAGATGGCCGTTGCAGGCCAGCTGTGATAATTGACGATGGGAGCCTTCACCATGCGCCAGATTAACCGCCACCCCCAGCATGGCATGCGAATCATGTTAATGCTGCTGCCTTTCGTGCTGCTTATTGCCGCCTGGTTTGTGGGCTCGACCCTGCGTCTGGAGGCCAACCCGCACGACAAACTGTTGCCTGGCTTATCGCAAATGCTGTCGGCCATCGATCGGATGGCCTTCACGCCGGATCGCCGCAGCGGCGAGTATTTACTGTGGGCCGATACGCTCATTAGCCTGACGCGTTTGCTGCTTGGGTTGGCCATAGCGTCGCTCATTGGGCTCAGTATCGGCATTATCGCAGGCGTTTTCCCGATGTACAGCGCGGCGCTGTCGCCGCTGATGACCGTGCTTTCTATGGTGCCGCCGCTGGCTATCCTGCCGATTCTGTTCATCGTCTTTGGCCTGGATGAGCTTTCAAAAGTCATGCTTATCGTCATTGGCATCACGCCGATGCTGGCACGCGATCTCGAACAGCGAGCAAAAGAGATCCCGGCGGAGTTGTTCATTAAGGCGCAGACGCTCGGTGCCAATAGCTGGACAGTGGTGCTGCGGGTGGTATTGCCACAGTTGCTTTCCCGGTTAATCACCTCACTGCGCTTAATGCTTGGCTCGGCATGGCTGTTTCTGATCTCGGCGGAAGCCATTTCCGCGACCGCGGGTCTGGGCTATCGCATCTTCCTTGTTCGTCGCTATATGGCGATGGACGTCATTATTCCCTACGTCATCTGGATAACCCTGCTGGCGTGGCTGATGGATCTGGCACTACGCCAGTTACACAAACGCTGCTTCCCGTGGGCAGAAGGGGGACGGGCATGAGTTTCATCGCGGTGAACAATATCTGGCAAGAATATGGCGACCACGTCGTGCTGGAACGCATCAATCTGACGGTAAAAGAGGGCGAGTTTTGTTCGATGGTTGGCGCGTCCGGCTGCGGAAAATCGACTTTTCTACGCCTGCTGTTGGGCCAGGAGCGACCCAGCCGTGGCGAGATTTTGCTCGATGGCAAACCGCTGCCCGGTGAACCCGGCAGCAGTCGGGGCGTGGTATTCCAGCGCTATTCCGTTTTTCCGCATCTTAACGTGCTGGATAACGTTGCCGTTGGGCTGGAACTCCCTGTATCGCCGGTGCTGGGGCGACTGTTTGGCGCACGCAAACGCGCAGCCCGTGAACAGGCCGCGCAGATGCTGGAAAAAGTCGGTTTGAGCCATGCGCTGGATAAATACCCGGCGCAACTGTCGGGCGGGATGCAGCAGCGTCTCGCCATCGCCCAGGCGTTCATCATGCAACCGCGCGTCCTGCTGCTGGATGAACCCTTCGGCGCACTGGACCCCGGTATCCGCAAAGATATGCATGCCTTGCTGCTGGCGCTATGGCGTGAGACCGGGATGACCGTGTTTATGGTTACCCATGACCTGACGGAAGGTTTCAACCTCGGCACCCGTTTACTGGTGTTTGACAAGGTACGCATCGATCCGCAGGCCCCCAACGCCTACGGTGCGCGAGTGACCTACGACATTCCGCTCAATGAATCGCGGCTTTCGCAGCGTCAGGGGGCGGGGGCAGAAAACAACGTATTTTCCATAAGGAGAGAATCGGATGAAGCCATTACTTCACACTACATCGAGCCTGCGTGAAGAGCAGGTGCCGGGCGGCGGACAAGCGTCGTTTATTCTGCGGCGCGGGCAGATCCTGCGCCTGACCGATATCGACGGCGAGGCCAACGTCAGCATGATGATGCTCAACCCACATGAGAAAAGTGAGCGGCTCAATCTGCCCGATACCCTGAAAGGGCAGCACACTGCGCGTCTTACTACCGGACACTGTTTCTATTCTGATATGGGGCGCGTGCTGACGGGTATTGTGGCGGATACCTGCGGCTGGCATGACCCTTTTGGTGGCGTCTTAAATGCCGGTGAAACGGCAGAAAAATATGGTGCAGGGCGCTATCAGGAACTGCGCAACGCCTTTTATCGCAACGGCGTCGATAACCTGCTGGTGGAGCTGGGAAAATGGGACCTCGGTCTGGAAGATTTGCTGATGGTGGTGAATTTCTTCAGCAAAGTGACAGTGGATGAAAATGGTGACTTTCGTTTTGTGCGCGGGCATTCGAAGGCAGGTCAGTATGTCGAACTTTTCGCCCCGATGGACGTGTTGATCGTATTGACGGCACTGCCGCATCCGCAAAATCCTGCCACCGATTATGCCCCGCGCCCGGTTCAACTGAGCTGGTATCAGGCCGACGATGAGCAGGCTGCAACAGCCGCGCTGTTCACGCGCGATGAAAATCAGCGCGCGTTTTTGAATACGCAACTTTTCACCTGTTAAGGAGCCCGTGATGACAATGACGACCAGCCCACGCCATCCGCAAGACGCGGTGTTCCGCCACGTGATCCCGGCGGGCGAGCCCTATTTGTTTGAAGTGAAAAAAGGGCAGACCTTACGTTTGCTCGATCTCGAAGGTAATCAGGCTATCGACACACTGTTCTACAACGCGGATAACCCGCGTGAGCGCTATGACGTGCAGCGGACATTGCGCCGCCAGGGGAATGCCTATTTGACCACCGGCAGCGTGCTTTACTCTAACCTCGGTAACCCGTTGTTAACGATAGTGGCGGATACCTGCGGGCGTCATGACACCCTTGGCGGCGCTTGCGCTCAGGAGAGTAATACCGTGCGCTATTCGCTGGACAAACGCTATATGCACAGTTGTCGCGATAACTTTCTGTGCGCCTGCCTGCACGATGGCCGCCTGCATAAGCGCGACATCAGCGCCAACATCAACTTCTTTATGAACGTACCGGTGACCCCTGAAGGGGGGCTGACCTTTGAAGACGGTATCTCGGCGGCCGGGAAGTATGTGGAGCTTGTTGCTGAATGCAACGCAATGGTGCTTATTTCCAATTGCCCTCAGCTTAACAACCCATGTAATGGCTGGAACCCAACGCCTGCTGAGGTATTGGTATGGAATTGACCCGTTGGCAACGCTGGCGCAAGGTGATTTTTCACCTGTTTGCCACCCGGGCCGATCGCCTGAATCACACGCCGACGCCGAAAGCGTAAGCGCGTGCACCCTGAGGACGACCTCAGGGGAATGACTTTATCGCGGGACGACCCGCCTGAAATGAGTCATCACCATGTTTACATCACTCCTCATTGCCAATCGCGGCGCTATCGCCTGTCGAATTTTACGAACGTTGCGCACCATGCACATTAAGGGCGTGGCGGTCTATTCTGATGCTGACCTCAGCAGCCTGCATATCCGGGAAGCCGATGAGGCGATAAGCCTTGGCGAAGGCCCGGCGGCACAAACGTACCTGGTTATTGACAACATTATCGCCGCCGCCAAAAACAGCGGGGCCGGCGCGATTCACCCAGGCTACGGTTTTCTGTCGGAGAACGCGACGTTTGCTGAAGCCTGCGAGGCCGCCGGGTTGGCGTTTATTGGCCCTACGCCTGCGCAGTTACGTACTTTTGGTCTGAAGCATACAGCACGCGCGCTGGCGAAAGCGCAGGGCGTGCCGATGCTGGAAGGAACGGAACTGCTGGCGGATGCGCAGGAAGCCTGCCAGCAGGCCGCATTGATAGGATATCCGGTGATGCTGAAAAGTACGGCGGGCGGCGGTGGAATCGGGATGCGTGTGTGCCGTGATGCGCGAGAACTCAGTGAGTCGTTCGACGCAGTTGTGCGTTTGGGGCAGAACAACTTTAGCGATGCTGGCGTCTTTCTGGAGAAGTATATCGAACGCGCCCGCCATCTGGAGGTGCAGATTTTTGGTGACGGAAAAGGTGATGTCATCGCACTCGGTGTGCGCGATTGTTCCGTTCAACGTCGTAACCAAAAAGTGATTGAAGAAACGCCAGCGCCGAATCTGCCTGATGGCATGAGTGAAGCGTTGTGTGAGGCTGCGATCGCGCTTGGAAAAGCGGTGAACTACCGCAGCGCAGGCACGGTGGAGTTTGTGTATGACAGCCTGACCGCGCAGTTCTATTTCCTCGAAGTAAATACCCGTTTGCAGGTGGAGCACGGGGTCACTGAACAGGTATGGGGTGTGGATCTGGTACGCTGGATGATTGAACTGGCCGCCGGGGAACTTCCGCCCTTATCGACGCTTTATCGCCAATTAACGCCGCGCGGCCACGCTATTCAGGCACGTATTTATGCGGAAGATCCGGGGCGTCAATTTCAGCCATCGCCAGGTCTACTGACTGAGGTGGTCTTCCCACCTGCCGATGGCGCGACGCTGCGTATTGACCGCTGGATTGAAGCTGGATGTGAGGTACCGCCGTTCTTCGACCCGATGCTGGCCAAGATGATTAGCTGGCGCGACAACCGGGCAGAGGCAATCACGGTACTGAGCGATGCCCTTGCCGAAACCCGTTTATATGGGGTAGAAACTAATCGCCTTTATCTCCAGCAAATTCTGGCGTTCGAACCGTTCAGCAAAGGCGAACCCTGGACTCGCTGCCTGGACGCGTTGCAGTATCGGGCGAATACCGTTGAGGTGGTGAGCGCCGGAACGCAAACCAGCGTGCAGGATTACCCTGGTCGGCTGGGATACTGGGCCGTCGGCGTACCGCCATCGGGCCCCATGGATAACCGGGCGCTGCGTCTGGGCAATCGCCTGGTCGGTAACCCGGAAGGGGAAGCCGCGCTGGAGATAACCCTCAGCGGCCCCACCCTGAAATTTAATACGGCGACTGTCGCGGTTGTCGGCGGTGCATCCATTCCCGTCACGCTTGATGGTGTGGCACAGGAGATGAACCGAACGTTCACCATCCCCGCAGGGGCGACGCTGAAAATCGGAGAAATCAGCGGAACTGGCGTGCGAAGCTACCTGTGTCTGCGTGGCGGCATCCAGGTACCAATGTATCTCGGCAGCAAAAGTACCTTTACCCTCGGCCAGTTCGGCGGGCATGCCGGACGCGCGTTGCGCGCGGGCGATGTGCTGCATCTGGGCGATTGCCATGACGCGCAGCCGGCGACGCTGCCCGCATCGCTGGAAACGCACTTGCCGGATGTGCGCACGTTGCGCGTGATCTACGGCCCACACGGTGCGCCGGAATTCTTTGCTGAAAGCTATATCGACACGTTTTTCGCCACTGACTGGGAAGTGCATTTTAACTCCAGCCGTACAGGTGTGCGATTGATTGGCCCGAAGCCTCTTTGGGCACGTGAAAGTGGCGGAGAAGCGGGGCTGCATCCGTCGAATATTCACGATAATCCTTATGCGGTGGGGGCGGTTGATTTTACCGGCGATATGCCCGTCATTCTTGGGCCGGATGGCCCGAGCCTGGGCGGATTTGTTTGCCCGGTCACCGTTATCGAAGCCGATCTCTGGCAGCTTGGTCAGCTAAAGGCGGGAGATAAAATACGCTTTGTTGCTGTGAGTCTGGCAACGGCGCGTCAGCTTGCGCAGTCGCAGGATGCAGAGATAGACACTCTGCAAGCCATTGCGAAGGAATGGCAACCTGCCGCGTTAAACTCGCCGATCGTGATGAACGGCGGCGAGGGTGACAAGCGGTTGATTGCACGTGTATCAGGCGACACGCATTTGCTGCTGGAAGCCGGAGAACCCGAGCTGGATCTGGTGCTGCGTTTTCGCATTCACGCCCTGATGCAGGCGCTGGAGCGCGCATCACGGCCTGGCGTGATTGACCTGACGCCGGGCATTCGAACGTTACAGGTGCATTTTAATCCGGAAGCCTTGCCGCTTGATGACCTGCTGGCGTGGGTGCAAGGCGAATGGCATTCCGTCTGCGGCAGTGATGATTTACAGGTGCCCACGCGAGTGGTGCATCTTCCGCTCTCCTGGGATGATCCGGCCTGCCGTAAGGCGATTGATAAATACATGACCACGGTGCGTCCTGATGCACCCTGGTGCCCGAGCAACCTCGAATTCATCCGTCGGATAAACGATCTGCCCGATGAGCAGGCAGTCTGGAATACGGTGTTTGACGCCAGTTATCTGGTGATGGGATTAGGTGATGTGTATTTGGGCGCGCCGGTAGCGACGCCGCTGGATCCTCGCCACCGTCTGGTGACCACCAAATACAACCCGGCGCGGACGTGGACTGCGGAGAACTCGGTAGGCATCGGCGGCGCGTACCTCTGCGTGTACGGCATGGAAGGGCCGGGCGGTTACCAGTTTGTCGGACGAACCCTTCAGATGTGGAATCGCTATCATCACGTAGCCGATTTCGACGGCAAACCGTGGCTGCTGCGCTTTTTTGACCAGATTCGTTTTTATCCCGTTTCGGGGGAGGAATTGCTGCAAATTCGTCGTGATTTCCCCCTCGGGCGCTATCCGTTACGCATCGAGCACAGCACGCTGCGGCTTGCAGAGTATCAGCAGTTTCTTGAGCGGGAAGCGCAGGAGATTGACGCTTTCCGAGAGCATCAGCAGCGGGCGTTTAACGAGGAGCGTGACCGCTGGATCGCCAGCGGACAGGCGCATTTCGATAGCCAGGAGAGCGTGACGCAAGACGACGATGATATGCCACTCGGGATGGGGGAGCAGGGTGTGGAGAGCCCCATCTCCGGGAACCTCTGGCAGGTGCAAGCCGCCGCAGGAAGCCGCGTTCGTGCCGGTGACGTGCTGGTGGTTCTGGAATCGATGAAAATGGAGATCCCACTGCTGGCGCCATGTGATGGCGTGGTCCAGCATATGAGCGTACAACCCGGCTCGTCAGTGCGCGCCGGGCAGCGTGTGGCCGTGATTCTTGAGGAGATCGAGTAACCGTTACCTGAGCGAGGTCTGATTACTGCAGGTTTCCGGCAGTCAAATTTTCTGCATCAAAAGCGTGGCTGACATCGATATGATTCTGTCCAACTGAGGTATCGATGTTTGAGCCCGCTTCCACGCGGGTATTGTCGGCAGCCAGCGCATTGGTGGATAACACAGAAGCCAGTGACAGCGTCGCGATAAGGGCAAATGATTTGATAGATTTCATGATAAGACTCCTTCATACAACCAGAGGGTAAGGTCGTTGTTGTTTTGATAACCCTAAGGATAAAGTGTGACGGCGATCATGAAAATCGGAATGTTTTGCTGTTCTTGTTCAAAAAAATAGAATGACTCAGGGTCATCTTTTTCAGCAGAAATTTGACGTCTCTGGCTGACGCGTGTAAAACCCACCTACCTTATTACTTACTTTTATTTTCCTCGCCCGATAGCGATGATTATCGTGGCAGCGAAAAGTATTCCCATGCGCATTATTATATTTTTAATTTTCACCGGGTTATTATTACCGATAATGACCACGCCTGCGACAGTTCATGCCGCCAGTGGTGCAATAAGCTGTGAGTTTTCCGGCGGAAATAGTTTTTCCTTTGGCTCGCTGGCAATTGGTTCGACCGCCACGACAATCGCCAGCGCCAAATACACATGCCACCTTCAGGATTACACGCCAGGGGTTAATCACTATGCGAATATTTGTCTCAGCAGTGAAGATGCGCCGCCCTTTAAAATGCACTCAAACGGCGACGGCCAGGGTAATGTGTATACGCTGCTTTTTCGCGTCTATAACCTGAGCGATCCTGCGCAGGAATTGCAGCAAAATGATAATTTGATGCAGCAAACCATCATGCTGAACACCAATAATACAACGGTGGGGGGAACCTTTAATCTCAGGGGAATTGTTCCGGCCGGGCAGAATGATATTCCCGCTTATGCCTATTATAACTACAGCATGACGATGCGTATTCGCTGGAACACCGAGACCAGTGCGGATGCGCTGGCATCCTGTCAGTCCGGGCAGGCGCAAAATAGCGCCACCAACGGCGGTAATACGCAAAGTTCTGCGTCTGTTTCTGACAGTTGCGCGATTCAAAGCGTCTCGAATCTGGATTTTGGCCTGCTGGAGGCTTCGACGCTGCGCCAGCAACCCCTTAAAACCAGCGCGCAGGTCCAGGTACGATGCCCGTTGGGAACGGCATTTTCCCTGGGTATTGATAACGGCAGTCATGCCAATGGCGATAGCAGGCAGATGTGTAACGGTAATAACCGTTGCCTGACGTACACGCTTTGGCAGGACAGCGCTGCATCAATGCCGTGGGGCAATATCGCCAACGTCAATCGCGTGGATGTCTCCAGTGCCAGCGGATCGGCGCAATCCTTTGTTGTATACGGTGAAGTGCCCTCCGGGCAAGCGGTGAACGGGGATGGCATATTTAGTGATGATGTGGTGATAACGCTGACGTATTAATGGGGTGACTCATAAAAAGCATCAAATAATCCGCGTTTAATAATTCCTTAATAATATTAATCTGCATATCTGAATAATATTGGATTATTCATCACATGCCGATTTTTTCAACGGGAAACAGGCGTTTTTTTACGGGGGTGTTAAAGGTGTGTGTTTTTACCTGGCACCTTTTTATAACATGCAACCCAATTTGTGTGCATTTTCTTTTTCTGCTTGCTGACTCACTTTAAGATTAATCAAAATATAGCATGAAATTTATTTAGTCACGCCTTGAAACGGCAAAATAGAATGCATAACAAATCAAACTATCACTCCTGGTGATAACCCAATACGGTGCTGTATTATGAATGCGAAGCGAATCTCTTTTATTTTTGCCTTAGTGATGCCAGTGGCGTTGAGCGCACATGCGCAAGACGGCAGTACATCGGCAAATATGCACGTTACGCTGGAAGTCCTCAAATCCTGCGCAGTCTCTGCAGAAGATATGAATTTTGGTGAACATGCCTCATCAGAAACAGCCGAACTCACGGCCGATTCCACCGTGACGGTCACCTGTACCAGCGGAACGGAATATAAACTGAATGCAACCAGCGCCAATGGTGGGTCGGATAACTTTACCCTGGTGTCCGGAAGCAGCAGCGTGGCATATAACCTGTACGCGGATGACGCTAAAACGCAGCAGGTAACCTCTACCACGCCAATTGAAAATATGACCGGCACGGGCAACGAACAAGAAATAACCCTGTACGGCAAGATTGCCAGCGGCGCGCTGGCGCAGGTACCCGCAGGAACGTACGAAGACGATGTCACGTTGCAAGTGACTTACTAACGATGCTACGTCACCTCCCGTATTGTTTCACGTTATGGTTGCTGGCCGGGCTGAGTGTCAGCGCCAGCGCTGCTACGTTACAGGTCGCCCCGGTGCTTCTCACCCTGAAACCGGGCGAACAGGCCGCCGCGCTTTATCTTTCTAATACCGGGCGAGAGCCGATTCAGGCACAAGTTCGCGTCGCGTCGTGGACGCAGGTCAACGGCAAAGATACGCTCACACCCACGACAGACGTCGCCAGCAGCCCCGCAATGACGCGGATTGCTCCTGGAAATCGCCAACTGGTGCGAGTGGTGATTTTGAATCCGCATACGGACAACCGCCAGCACAGCTACCGCTTACTGATTGATGAACTGCCTGACCTGCAGGCTTCGCATGCCGAAGAGAATGCGGTCCACTTCCTGCTGCGCTACTCGATCCCGGTTTTTATCGCGGGGGAAGAAGGCACGAACCGCGAGCCGCTGACCTGCGCCTGGGATGCCCGCCGTCGCGTGCTGAGTTTCGCCAACCCAGGGCAGCAGTACGCGCGATTGAGTGACATCGCGATTCTCTCCGCCTCAGGAACGCAAATTGCCGATATCCGCGGGCTTGCCGGCTACGTGCTGGCCGGAAGCCGGGTCGACATTCCGGTTAAATATCGCGGTAACACGCCGCCTGCCACTTTGAATCTGCATCTGAACAGCCATAACGATGACTGCGTACTCTCCTCAGGCATATCGGTTTCTGCCACTGGTATGTCTTCTTCTGCCTCTTTGCGCAGAGGCTGACGAGCAGCGCGAATGGCTGGAGATCTCCCTCAATCAGGCGGTGTATTCGCGCCTGGTTGAAGTGGATATCCGCGATGGCGCATATTGGATTTCGTCACAGGATGCCAAAAAAATAGGACTCAAGCCTGCTGACTCGCCATCGGCTTGGATAGCGCTGGCTTCGCTGAAGGGCGTTGAGGTGGCCTATGACGCCATGAACCAACGGCTCAATATCCATGCGGCGCAGGAAGCCCTGGGAGGTAAGCAAAGGCTTCACCCGCAGGCGCAAGACCCGCTGACCTATGCGCAGGCTCAGCCACTCAGCTCCCTGATGATGGCGTATACCCTCAATTACGCCACAAGTCAGGAGGTTAAACAGACCAGCGCACAAACCCGTTTCAGCGCTTCAGGCTGGCTACCCGGTACGCTGACCAGCAGTTTTAATGCGCTGCATCGGCAAACCGCGACGGCATCGACCCGCCGCAATACACGCTTAATGAGCACCTGGCAGTTCGACAGTCCGACACATCTGGCGTCATTGAGCGTGGGCGATAACATCACAACGGGCGTTGGCTGGAGCCGTCAGGTGCGCTTTGGCGGTGTTCATCTGGCGCGAAATTTCGGCCTTGACCCGCAGCTCAACACCCTGCCGCGCCAGACGTTCAGCGACACCGTGGCGCTGCCTTCGACGGTGGATCTCTACGTTGATGGCCTGAAGCAGAGTTCCGGCCACGTCACGCCGGGGCAATACATCCTGGAAACGACGCCGACATTTACCGGAATGGGGCAGGCGCAGGTGGTGGTAACCGATATTAACGGCAATCGCAAAACCGTTTCCCTCGATCTCTACGGCACGCCGCGCATGCTGGCGCAGGGGCTCAGTAGCGGTTCGCTGGATATGGGCTGGATGCGCAAGCACTACGGTACGCGCTCTGCCGATTATGAATCACCGTTGCTGACTGACGCAGGCTGGCGTTACGGCGCCACGCAGCAGCTTACGCTGGAGGCCCACGCCGAACAGCAGCAGGCTATGTACAACGGTGGGCTCGGCGCATACTGGATGCCGATAATGGGGCTGGGGGTGATAAATGGTTTTGCTGTCGCCAGCCAGGGCCCGGACGGCGCAGGGACAAAATATGGCGGAGGCTACCAGTGGAGCGGCTACGGTGTCTCTTTTGCAGCAACGAGCACCATCAACAGCGCACGTTTTGCGGATAACGCATCGTTAAGCGGTTCCACTCCGCTGCGGCGTAGCGACGCTGTTTGGCTTAGCGGCAACGTACCGCAACTGGGCACTTTCGGCGCGGGCCTGGTCCGTCAGAGTGCCGATTCACTACAAAGCCGTTATCTTAATCTCTCCTGGTCGAAAAGTCTGGGGCGAGGCTATTTCACCAGCCTCAGCTATACCCGGGAGCTAAGGGATCATGCTCAGCAGTTGACCTTCACGCTGACCGTTCCCTTCGGCCGCGAGGATCTGGTGAACGTGCAGGCTCAGGCGCAAAACCGCCAGTGGAACTATCGCCACCAAACGGAAAATAATAACGATGGCTGGCGCTGGCAGGTAGGGCAAAGTAGCGGCAGTTCCGGCACACGTTACGCTGATATCGGCAATGTTAGCCCCAGGGGAGAATGGCATATTGGAACCAATCAGTATGGTTCTGACAAGAGTTGGTACGCCAGTAATGAAGGCAGTATTGCACTGCTCGGCAAGCAGTTCTTTCTGCTACGTCGCACTGATTCCGGCTTAGCGCTGGTGTCGACCGACGGGTTTGCTCATGTCCCGGTGCATCTGGAAAATCGTCTGGTGGGGGAAACCGATGATAAGGGCTATCTCTTGCTGACGGATATTCCTGTGTGGAACAACAGTAAAATCACGATCGATCCCTTAGGCCTGCCGCCATCTGTGCCTGCTACCAATGTCGATATGAACGCGCTGCCGGGCAAAACGCAGGCGGTGCTGGCCGATTTTGGCCTGAAAGCGACGGTCTCGGCGGTGGTTTATCTGCATGATGAACAGGGAAATGCTGTGCCAATGGGCAGCCGGGTTGCCATTAAAGGCATGGCGGGTTATCAGATGGTCGGGCGGGAAGGCGGGGTATGGCTGGAAAACCCGCCGTTACCGGCCGATATTACCGTCTTTATGGGGCGCGAGTCGTGCCATCTTAGGCTGCCACCGATTACCGGTAAGCAATATATTCAATATGGCGTAAAAATCTGTAGCCGTACTCACAAAGGCCCTTAATCGATAAGGGCCCCGTTGGCGCTACACTGTCTGATGGGTATTTTCGTGAATAAAATTGATAAAGGTGGATAACGCTTGAGAGGTGTTATTTTTCATCCAGTTAATCATGATATCGAGCTTAAATGACGGGACGTTAATATCTTTCATCACCACCCGATTCGCCGGTAAAATTGAGCGAAAAGAATCCGGTACAATCGCAATTCCTAAACCCGCACTGACCAACGAGGGGAGCAATAGCGGGTGCGATGTTTGATGATGCACATCTGGAGTAAATCCGCATAACGTTTTGATGGCATCGCTGGTGGTATAATCTGCTGTTGCATAAACGATAAAGGGCTCTCCCGCCAGTTGCGTAAAACTCAGTGATGATTTATCAGCCAGACGATGGTTGCGTGGCATAATCACTTTTAACGGATCGGAGGACAACCATAAGCAAGACGTTTCGACATCATGCGGAACATCCAGATTAGTGAAAAACCCAACGTCGATTTCGCCCTCAATCAGCCGTTTACTTTGGTGGAAGTCACTGTGCTCAATCATATTGATATTAATTTCCGGATACCTTATCTGGAACCGGCTAATTAATCGGCCCATAATATCGCTGTGCGCGGTAATACTGGAATAAAATATATTTAATGTCCCAGAGATCCCTTCCGCCAGATCGCTTGCTGCTTCAAGAAAGCTTTCTGACGCCGTTAAGGCAGTGCGAGCCTTGCCCAGCAATAATGCGCCCTGTGTGGTGAGCTGCACGCTGCGTGTGGTACGGATAAAAAGCGGCGTGCCTACTTGTTCTTCAAGTGACTTTATCAATGCGCTTAATAGTGGTTGGCTAATGTTGAGTTTCTCTGCAGTTCGTCGAAAATGTAATTCTTCAGCGAGGCAAACGAAAGCACGTAAATATTTCGTATCCATTGTTTAACATTTCATCATTATAATAACTAATTGCGTGAATGTATGTTGCAAGCGTTGAATGTGTGCTAGAAGAGAATATGACTCGGTATAATAAGGAAACAACATTATCTGTTTTTTATTTTACTGTCTATTCAATAATAAAAGATATTCTAATAACCGTTAAAATATATTATAAAAAGTTAATAAATGTCAATATAGGTTTTTTCTGTGTTTTGCATTAACAGGAGTTGGAAAACGCTGTAGGGTGTTGTAATTCGGAGGAAAAAAGACTTTATTTGTAATGTCTGATCAATCCAATATTATTAATTAAATAGTACCAATAATAAATAAAAGAATCATATCAAATGTGTCTTTGAACGCATTATGGCAAAAACCAGCATGAACAGAAGATAGCGTTTAATGGCTAACGGAGAAAGTGAAGAAGGTATGTTGATAGATCAAATTAAATGCCCGACGGAGTGGTGTGAATACGAGTACCATAAGCCGGAGATCAAATTTTCCCGTTTCCGCGTTGGGTTTCACAGACAGAGCCCGCAGGGCTCTGCCCGTCGAATGCCGGGGCTTTATTCTGCCACCATCCACATATCGGCTTCTTCAAACATCTCTTCCAGCATTCGGTTAAGTTTTTCACGATCGCTTTTGCTGGCGTCGCTGTTCAGGCCATTGGCCTGCATCGGTTTTACGCGCACATCGGCATCAGGGAAGAGGCGATGTACCCGTTTAGTCAGCTCCGCTAAGATGATTTCACGCGCATCAGGTAAACCTGCAACGTTACGTTTATCGTAAACCAGTTCTACAAACATACTGTCTCCAAATACTGAATGTTTATACAGTATTATGCGCTATAACCGGGGGCGGACGTCAACAGATTTGTCACGCGTATCCCGCAAATCGCGCACCATATTTCAAAAATGTTAATAACCTTCTGCGTAATTGTTATTTTGTGGCTCTAAGGCTTTCCCCTACAGTGGCGAAACAGAAACAACAATAATCACATCGCACATTTGGGGCCGCACCATGCACGTTAAAAAAACCTTTTTCGCCAGAACCGCATCTGCGCTGGTGCTAACGTTCGCCGCGTTTTACAGCCAGTCAGAAGCGTTACCGACATTAAGCCTTGATTATGCTTACTACGCCCCGGAAAGCCTGATTGTGAAGAAAAATCACTGGCTGGAAGATGAATTAAAACCGCAGGGGACGGAAGTGCGCTGGGTATTATCGCGTGGCTCGAATAACTCGCTGGAGTTCCTGAACAGCGGCTCAACGCAGTTTGCGCTCACCTCCAGTATTTCGGCGTTTGTCAGCCGCACCAACGGCCAGCCGGTGAAAGCGGTATACAGCTATCTCTGGTACGTTCCGAGCCTACTGCTCATTCTAAAAGATTCACCGCTGAAATCGATCGATGAACTGAAAGGCAAGAAAATAGCGGCGACCAAAGGTACCGATCCCTATTTCTTCCTGCTGCGCGCACTGGAAGCCAACCAACTGAAACCGAGCGATGTGAACATTGTTCATCTTCAGCATCCTGATGGTCGTACCGCTCTGGAGCAGGGGCGCGTTGACGCCTGGGCCGGGCTGGACCCGCATATGGCGGCGGGGCAACTGGCAGGAGATAAAGTGCTCTACAGCAACGACACATTTGGCGTTGCGGCATTCCTTAATACCAACGAGAAATTCCTTGCGGAACATCCTGACACGGTAAAACAAGTGATTGCCGCTTACGACAAAGCGCGCCAGTGGATCATCGCCAATCCGGACGAAGCAGTGAAAGTGATTGCCGCAGAAACCAAACTGCCGGAGCCGGTTATCAAGCTGCAGCTCAGCCGTTATGACCTGACCAAACCGATCCCTGGCGAAGCACATCTGAATGCTATCAAACCGGTGATTCCTCTGCTACAGCAGGACAAAATTTTGCGTTCCGGCACCGATCCTGAAAAAGCGTTGAACACGCTGGTGGATAGCACGCAGGCCAGGCAGGTAGTGGGGGAATAAGCCTATGTCCGATATCTTGCGGGGGACGAAGGTTAAACCGCCACGACGATTTACTATTAAGCGCTATAACCTGCGCGGTTGGGCGCTGCCGATTCTGGCGGCGCTGGCCGTGGAGGTAATCGTGCGGCTGGGGATTATCCCGGCATGGGTGATGCCGCCCCCGGAAGAGCTTTTCTACAGCTTTGTCGAGCTGGCGCAAGGAGAACTCTGGCAGCATATTCTGGCCAGTTCTCTGCGTGTACTGGCAGGCTTTACCCTCGGTGCGTCGTTGGGCGTTCTGGTGGGATCGCTGGTGGGATTGAGCCGCAGCCTCGAAAGCTGGCTTGACCCAACATTTCAGGCGTTGCGCGCGGTCCCAAGCCTCGCATGGGTGCCGTTGCTGCTTATCTGGATGGGCATCGACGAAAGCGCCAAAATCACGCTGATTGCCATTGGCGCATTTTTCCCGGTATATCTCAACCTGGTGGCGGGTATTCGCAACGTTGACCGCAAACTGATTGAGCTCGGCACACTCTATCGCCTGAGCGGGGCGCAGCTAATCCGCCGTATTATCCTTCCCGCCGCACGGCCTTACCTGTTTACCGGGCTGCGCAGTGGGCTTTCAATGTCCTGGCTTTGCGTGGTGGCGGCAGAATTGCTGGCGGCGACGCAGGGTGTCGGCTATCTGCTGACCGATGGTCGCGAAAATTCGCGTCCGGACCTGGTGCTGGTGGCGATAATTACGCTTGCGATGATGGGCAAACTTTCCGATAGCCTGCTGAAAAAACTGGAAAACCGCATGATGGCCTGGCGGGATAACTATGAAGGAGGTCGTTAATCATGGGGGCAATTTTACGGCTGGCGTACATTGAGAAAAGCTTTGCCGAACGCACAATTCTGCGCGATATCCACATTCGCCTGGACGAGGGCGAAATCGTCAGCCTGTTGGGTGCCAGCGGCTGCGGCAAAAGTACGCTGCTGCGCATCGCAGCCGGGCTGGACACCGATTATCGCGGGCGTTGCCTGTACGGCGAAGAGCAGAGCACCCGCCAGGATCACCACGCCGTTTCCTGAATTCTTTTCATGCATTTTTTACCTTTTATCGCCGCGTGGCGAGGGGAGCCCCTTGATGAAAAAACAGATACGACTGAACGCCTTTGAGATGAATTGCGTCGGGCATCAGGCTTCCGGGCTGTGGCGACACCCGCGCGATCGCTCATGGCAATATAAGGATTTGTCCTACTGGACTGAGCTTGCCCGTTTGTTGGAGCGCGGGCTTTTTGACGGCCTGTTTATCGCTGATGTGATTGGTTATTACGATGTTTACGGCGGCAATACAGAAGCAGCGCTGCGCGATGCCGCACAGATCCCGCTTAACGATCCCTTACAACTGATAGCGCCTGTTGCAATGGTCACCGAACATCTCGGGATTGGCGTAACTATTTCCACCAGTTATGAGCATCCGTACACCTTTGCCCGACGTCTGGCGACGGCCGATCATCTTTCCGGGGGGCGCGTGGGGTGGAATATCGTGACCTCTTATCTCGACAGCGGGGCGCGCAACACCGGGCAACAGGCCCTGCTGGAGCACGATGCGCGTTACCAGCGCGCCGCAGAATACATGGAAGTGGTGTATAAGCTGCTGGAAGGCAGCTGGGAGCAGGCTGCGGTAGTGCGCGACAAGGAAAAGGGCATTTTTGCCCATCCCGAAAAAGTGCATCCCATTCGCCACCACGGTGAACATTTCCGCGTGCCGGGCGTGCAGATGAGTGAACCCTCGCCCCAGCGCACGCCGCTGCTCTTTCAGGCGGGGTCGTCCGGAGCGGGCGTTAACTTTGCATCTCGCCACGCCGAGAGCGTGTTTGTGAACTCTCACACCCTGAGCGGTTTGAAGAGTTATGTCGCGTCCCTGCGCGAACAGGTTATCGCCAACGGGCGGCAGGGAAGCGATGTGCTGGTCTACACCCTGGTGACGGTGATTGTGGAAGAGACCGATGAAAAAGCACAGCAAAAATATGAGGAGTATCAGCGCTATATCTCTCGCCCCGGCGCGCTGGCGTTAATCTCGGGCTGGACGGGGCTTGATCTCGCTGCGCTACCGCATGATGTGCCGTATCCACAATTACCGGAACCGGCATCCGGGCTGGTGGCGCGTTTTGCGGCGGGCGATACCTCGTGGACGCTGAACGATCTTGCTGATTATGGCGCCATTGGTGGCCTGGGCCAGGTGTTTGTGGGATCGGCCTCAACCGTCGCGGACAAGCTTCAGCAATGGGTAGAGGAGAGCGACGTGGACGGCTTCAACCTTTCGTATGTTGTGGCGCATGAAACCTTTAATGATGTGGTGAAGTGGCTGGTGCCGGAACTGCAACGGCGCGGCGTTTACCGAACCCATTATCCACAGGGAAAAACGCTGCGTGAAAAAATGTTTGGCCGGGGGCCGCTGCTGCCGGAAAGCCATCCGGCGAACGCGTACCGCGATCCTGCCCGCTATACCGACGATTTCAAACAAGAGGTAAAACTATGACCGCAGTCTGGGCGCTACACAGCAATGATAACGATCTGCAATATACCGCGCTGGCAGAAACCTTTCGCCCTGTGTTTGCGCGCATCCGTGAAGGCGCGCAGGCCCGTGAGCAGCAGCGAGAACTGCTTTTTGAACCGCTCCAGTGGCTTAAAGCTGCGCGATTCGGTGCGCTGCGCGTGCCGGTTGCGGCAGGTGGCTATGGTGCCAGTTTGCCGCACTTTTTTGCGCTACTGACCGAGCTTTCTGCCGCTGATTCCAATATCACCCAGGCGTTGCGTGGTCACTTTGGTTTTGTCGAAAGCGTACTGGCGTCTGCGGATGTCGAAAAGCAATCGCGCTGGTTTGCCCGACTCGCCGAGGGGGATTGGGTAGGCAATGCGTGGAGCGAACCGGGGGACGCGAAGCAGGGAACGTTTACCTCACAGATCGTGCGCGAAGGGGAACACTATCGACTAAACGGTAAAAAATATTATACCACCGGGTCGCTGTATGCCGACTGGATCAACACTGGCGTCAGCGATGAACAGGGGGTATGGGTCAATGTGGTGGTGAATCGCTACGCTGAAGGGGTAACGGTAGAAGATGACTGGGACGGATTCGGTCAGCGCCTGACAGCCAGCGGCACGACGCTGTTTGTTGATGCGCCTGTGCAGGCGGAAGAGTTGACGCGCCATGAATCAGCGACGTCCTACGATCCTGCGTTCTATCAACTGGTGCATCTTGCGACCTTAACTGGCATTGGTCTTGCCGCGGCACAGGATGTGGCACAGGCGGTGCGGACCCGCACGCGCAGCTACTCCCACGGCAACGGACCGCGCGCGGCGCACGACCCGCAAATCTTACAGGTCGTAGGTGAGGTCTACAGCGCGGTGTATGGCGCGAATGCGATTGTGGAGCAGGGTGCCCGTACCTTGCAGCAGGCGTTTGACGCTATCGGCCAGGCCGAGGCGGCGGATCGCGCCAATCAACAGGCGGAACTGGCTATTGCCCAGGGGCAAACCGTGGTGTCAGCGTTAATTCTGGATGCGGTGACGCGTCTTTTTGATGCCCTTGGCGCATCGGCCACGTCCTCTGCGCAGGGATTGGATCGCTACTGGCGCAATGCCCGCACACTGGTCTCGCATAACCCACGCGTTTACAAGGCGCGCATCGTGGGGGATTACGCCGTGAACGGCACGCCGCCGGGATATCAGTGGCGAATTGGTACGGTGTGATTGATTGCCGGTGGCGCGGCTCAAACCCGTAGGCCTGATAAGCGCAGCGCATCAGGCAAAGTTTGGCACCGATGCCGGGGGCGCTTCGCTTGCCCGGCCTACAGGGCTCAAAACCCGTAGGCCTGATAAGCGCAGCGCCATCAGGCGAAGTTTGTCACCGATGCCGGGGGCGCTTCGCTTGCCCAGCCTACAGGGCTCAAAACCCGTAGGCCTGATAAGCGCAGCGCATCAGGCGCAGTTCGGCGGCATTGCCGGGGGCGCTTCGCTTGCCCGGCCTACAGGGCTCAAAACCCGTAGGCCTGATAAGCGCAGCGCCATCAGGCGCAGTTCGGCGGCATTGCCGGGGGCGCTTCGCTTGCCCGGCCTACAGGGTTCAAAACCCGTAGGCCTGATAAGCGCAGCGCATCAGGCGCAGTTCGGCGCCATTGCCGGGGGCGCTTCGCTTGCCCGGCCTACAGGGTTCAAAACCCGTAGGCCTGATAAGCGCAGCGCATCAGGCGAAGTTTGTCACCAATGCCGGGGGCGCTTCGCTTGCCCAGCCTACAGGGCTCAAAACCCGTAGGCCTGATAAGCGCAGCGCATCAGGCGACGTTCGGCGCCATTGCCGGGGGCGCTTCGCTTGCCCGGCCTACAGGGCTCAAAACCCGTAGGCCTGATAAGCGCAGCGCATCAGGCGCAGTTCGGCGCCGATGACGCGGGAGCTGTTGCGTCTGGCGGAGCAAGTAGCGGACAGGATTGCTATTCACGAATAGCGCGAAATTGACCGTCGTCTCAGGAGGAGGCGCGGTTAATCAGTTAGCATGGTGAGCGCACAGTTCATTCCAGTAGGTTTCGCGGATAAGACGTTTCTCAGCGTGCCTGGTCACGGAACCACTCCGGCTCAATATTGGCGACATCCACACCATACAGGCTGGCGACGGGTAACACAGACTCGATAACGCGTTCAGCACTATGTTCATCCGTCCCCAGCCATATTTGTTGCAGACGTTTTAAAAGCGCAGTCAGCATCGTTTTCATTCTTTACCCCAGACTATTTTTGACGGAATAAAATCAGTAAAACCGCTTCTGAATAAAAGATGAAATAACAATATTGGCTGACCTTTTGCAAAAACTGGCATTAGGCTTTGTTAATTTATTCACCTTCATACAACAATGTTTTCACTAATATTTTTTTGCTCTTGATAATAAAGATTCGTTATTTGGTGAGAACGAAAGCTTATGGGAGCGTAACAGCACACAACAAAAACAGGGATATCGGAGAAAAACTATGGCACTGAAATTATACACCGCACAGAAGCTGGCAATATTCGTGGGGCTGGCCGTTAGTACGCTGGCGGTTATTCCGGCGCAGGCCGATCAACTGGCGGATATTAAAGCCAAAGGCGTGGTGAAAGTGGCAACTTTCGACGCCAATCCGCCGTTTGGCTCAGTCGATGCCAAAACGCATGAGCTGGTGGGGTATGACATTGACTTTGCTAAAGCCCTGGCAAAATCACTGGGCGTGAAACTGGAACTGGTGGCGACCAACCCGGCTAACCGCATTCCGCTACTGCAATCGGGCAAGGCGGACCTTATCGTCGCGGATATCACCATCACCCCGGAGCGTGCTCAGGTAATTGATTTCTCGACGCCTTATTTTGTGACCGGGCAGCAGTTCCTGGTGCCAGCGGCGTCTGGCGATAAACTGGATGATTACAGCAAAGCGCGCATTGGGGCGGTAAAAGGCACCACCGGCGAACAGACGCTACATCAGCGTTATCCGCAGGCGCGGGTGCTCTCCTATGACGATATCCCGCTGGCGCTCACCGCCTTGCGTAATGGCAACGTGCAGGCGATAACCCAGGACAGTACCATTCTGGCCGGCCTGCTTGGCGAAGCGCCGGATAAAGCGAAATTCAAAATCATCCCGGATTTACTGAGTAAAGAAGAAATTGGCGTCGGTGTGAAAAAAGGCGAACCCGCACTATTAAAAGCGGTGAATGATGAACTGGTAAGCCTGGAAAAAACGGGCGAAGCAGCAAAAATTTACGACGCCTGGTTTGGCCCCGCGACCAAAGCGCCGCAGCCACGTTCATTCACCATTGAAGCAAAATAGTATGTTGTCGGCATTATTTCCGCGTTCCGCGGCAAAGGCCGCGGATTTCTCCCATCTTCAGCAGGCGAGCGTGCAATTTCGTCATGCAGTGAAAAGCTATGGCGACCATCGCGTGCTGAACGGTATCAATTTGACGATTCACTCCGGTGAAGTGGTGGCGATCCTGGGCCCATCGGGTTCAGGGAAATCCACGTTGATTCGCCTGATTAATCAGCTGGAAAGCCTGAGCGAGGGTGAAATTCTGATTGACGGTAAAGCGACTTCTCAACTTACGGGTAACGCGCTAAGGCAGTTACGTAGTCGTATTGGCTTTGTTTTTCAGCAATTTAATCTCTACGCGCACCTAACGGCTCGACAAAATATCATGCTGGCGCTGGAGAAAGTTCATGGCTGGACACACGCTAAAGCCGAAATCAGGGCGCTGGAGCTGTTGCGTAAGGTCGGGCTGGAAGAGAAAGCTGACCATATGCCCTCGCAGCTTTCCGGCGGCCAGCAACAACGCGTTGCGATTGCCCGCGCGCTCTCATCCTCACCGCAGATAATTTTGTTCGACGAGCCTACGTCGGCGCTGGATCCTGAAATGATCGGCGAAGTGTTACAGGTCATGCAGACGTTAGCGCACAGCGGCATCACGATGATTGTGGTGACGCACGAAATGCAGTTTGCGCGTGAAATCGCCGACCGGGTGGTGTTTATCGACGGCGGTGATGTGCTGGAAGTTGCGCCGCCTGCGACGTTCTTTACGAGGCCGCAGCATCCCCGCGCCGTGCGGTTCTTGCAAAAAGTGCTCGACCCGCTGCATCAGGAGCGTGCTGAGTGACACACTTATTTGACTGGCAGGGCGTGCTGAGCGGGCAGCCGTTGCAATGGATCTTCTCAGGGTTCCTGACCACGCTGTGGGTAACGCTGGCAGGTATTGTGCTGGCGAGTCTGCTGGCGATTCTTTTTCTGGCGCTACGTCTGGCGGGCGGACGCGTGGGGCGAGGCTTCACCGCCGCGTGGGTGTCTTTGTTTCGCAATACGCCACTGCTGGTGCAGCTTCTGTTCTGGTATTTCGCCGCGTGGAATCTGCTGCCGCAGGGCGTGCGGGATTTCGTCAATGACGACCACGGCTGGTCTATTCTGCCGGGCGATGTCTGGTGGCTAACGCCGGAGTTTCTCTGTTCTGCATGGGGGCTCGGCGTGTTTACCTCGGCGTTCTTGATTGAAGAAGCGGCCTCGGGCCTGCATAGCGTCTCGAAGGGTCAGCGGGAAGCGGCGCTGGCACAGGGTTTTAGCACGTGGGGAATGTTGCGACATATTTTGCTACCACAGGGGCTGGCGAACGCCTGGCAACCGATCGTGGGGCAGTATCTCAATCTGATGAAACTCTCCTCCCTCGCAAGCGGTATTGGTTTCGCCGAGCTGACCTATCAGGTGCGCCAGATTGAAAGTTATAACGCCCATGCGCTGGAAGCCTTTGCGGTCGGCACGGGGCTGTATCTTCTCACCGGGATCGTGTTGGGTTTACTGTTCACGCGCTTCGGCCCATCGCCAGTGGGCAGCGCGAAACGGGTGAAAAACGTCACGCTGAAGAGAGCAAGGAGCGTTGAAGATGGACGCTAATCTGGCGGTCATTATTGATAACCTGGATTATTTACTCTGGGGCCGCCTGATGGACGGCGAACCCGGCGGCGTAGTATTGACGCTGATGATGGCATTAGGGGCTGGGGCGCTGGCGCTGCCTGGCGGTATTGTTCTCGCCTGCCTGGCCTGGCGCTACGACGGTGTGGTACGCAAGCTACTCTATTTGTGGGCGGAAATTATTCGCGGTATTCCGCTGATTTTCGTCATCTTCTGGCTCTGGTATCTGTTGCCGATGTTGACCGGCAGTGATTTACCCGGCGCATTGACGGTCACGCTGGCCCTGGCCTGGTTCACGGCCGCATCGGTGATGCATTCGGTACTGGCGGGGCTGCGTTCCCTCTCCGAAGGGCAATATGAAGCTGCACTGACGCAAGGTTTTAGCGCCGGGCAGAGCCTGCGTTTTATCCTGCTGCCGCAGGTGCTGAAAAACGTCATGCCGTCGCTACTGGGGATATTCATCGGCCTGCTGAAAGATACCTCGCTGGCGTTTATCGTCAACGTGCCGGAACTGACCACCGTCGCCGGGCAGGTGAACAATCGGGTGCAAATCTATCCGATGGCGATATTTATCTTTGTCGGCCTGGTGTACTACCTGTTGTGCGCCGCGCTGGGGCTGCTGGCGAAACGCTGGCAGCCTGGTCGTTATTCATCAACGTGATGAAATTACGCGCTTAATCCCAGCTTTGCGAGCTAACCCCCGGAAAATTGTCACATCACTGTCACAATCAAGCGGTGGGTTATCACGCAAAGAGGATTGAGGGATGAAAAAAGCCGTACTGGCCGTCGCGGTGGCGACGACACTATTAACCTCCATTGCCGCACAGGCGGAGACCTCCCCGGAGGGATACAAGCTCCAGCAAGTGTTGATTATGAGTCGGCACAACCTGCGCGCACCGCTCGCCAATAATGGCAGCGTGCTGGAACAATCCACTCCGCAAAGCTGGCCGGAATGGGATGTCCCTGGTGGGCAACTCACCACCAAAGGCGGCGTGCTGGAAATCTATATGGGCCATTACATGCGTGAATGGCTGGCGCAGCAGGGGATGGTGACCTCTGGCGAGTGCCCAACAGATAACACGGTTTATGCGTATGCAAATAGTCTGCAGCGTACGGTGGCGACGGCGCAATTCTTTATCACGGGTGCGTTTCCGGGGTGTGATATCCCGGTTCATCATCAGGCTGAAATGGGGACCATGGACCCGACTTTTAACCCGGTGATCACCGTCGATTCTGCGCAGTTCAGCCAGCAGGCCGTACAGGCGATGGAAAAAGAGCGCCAGCAGATGCATCTCGACGAGAGCTATAAGCTGCTGGAGCAAATCGCCGATTACCGCCAGTCTCCGAGCTGCAAAGAAAAACAGCAATGCGACCTGAATGGAGCGAAAGACAGTTTCAGCGCGCAATACCAGAAAGAGCCGGGCGTTTCCGGGCCGTTGAAGGTGGGTAACTCGCTGGTGGACGCCTTTACGTTGCAGTACTACGAGGGCTTCCCGCAAGATCAGGTGGCGTGGGGTAAAATCAAAACCGACCAGCAGTGGCGCGTGTTGTCGCAGCTGAAGAATGGTTATCAGGACAGCCTCTTTACCTCTAAAGAGGTGGCGCAAAATGTCGCTGCGCCGCTGGTGAAATATATCAATAACGCGCTGGTTGCGGATGCGGACAAATCCGCCAAAGTGACGCTGATGGTGGGGCATGACTCCAATATCGCCTCGCTACTGACTGCGCTCGATTTCAAACCTTACCAGTTGCACGATCAGTATGAACGCACGCCGATTGGCGGAAAGATTGTTTTCCAGCGTTGGCATGACGCGAAGGGCAATCGTGATTTGATGAAGATTGAGTATCTGTACCAAAGCACGAAACAAATTCGCGACGCGCAGGCATTAACGCTGCAATCGCCACCACAGCGCGTGACGTTGGCGCTGAACGGTTGCCCGGTCGATGCCAACGGTTTCTGCCCGATGGAGACGTTTAAAGCGGTGATGAAGGACGCGGTGAAGTAGGGCGTTCGGTTGTTTTCCCCTCTCCCCGAAGGGGCCAGGGGACTTCCCGCGCGCTCCAGATTTTCTCCCTCTCCCTGTGGGAGAGGACTGGGGTGAGGGCATCAGCACGAACGCACTCACCTATAACGAAAAGGCTCCCATCGGGAGCCTTTGTCATTCACACTGCAATTTCATTAAACGTTTTTACGTTCAATGGTTTGCTCGCCCCAAAAGAGGGAATCTTTATCGGTTTTACTGAACGCCAGGGCGAGGACTTCATCACTGCCTTCTTCCCAGATCTGTTCGGCCAGTTTTTCATCATATTTGGCCACCTCAAAAATCGCCTGAGCGATTTCCGGTGAGGTGTTGCGCAAGCTCGCCCATTCGTTTACGTGATGAGCTTTTGCTTCTTGTGTAGGCATAGAAATCCTCCTGCTGAAGATTAACCTTTTAACTTAACCGCAAGCCCGGCGACATGTTCACCCTGATAGCGGGCAATCGCGAGTTCTTCTTCGCTCGGCTGACGTGAGCCGTCGCCGCCCGCGATGGTGGTCGCGCCATATGGCGTACCGCCGCGAACCTGGGAGACATCAAACAGTTCCTGCGCGCCGTAGCCGATAGGAACAATCACCATCCCATGATGAGCAAGAGTAGTCCATGTTGAGGTAATCGTCTGCTCCTGACCGCCGCCGGTACCCGTAGAGCTGAATACGCTACCGATTTTGCCGTACAGCGCACCAGAGGCCCAAAGGCCGCCAGTTTGATCAAGGAAAGTTCTCATCTGCCCGGACATATTACCGAAGCGAGTCGGGGTACCAAAGATGATGGCATCGTACTCTGCCAGTTCTTGTGGCGTGGCAACCGGTGCGGTGTGCGTTTTACCGCCCGCTTTAGCGAAAGCTTCCGGTGACATGGTTTCCGGTACGCGTTTGACGACAACCTCTGCACCCGAAACCTTATTTGCACCCTCTGCGACGGCTTTGGCCATCGTCTCAATGTGTCCATACATGGAATAATAAAGCACCAGAACTTTTGCCATCTGCAACACTCCTCGGTTTATCGTTACACAGCTTTTCGCTGTCCTCCTTTAAAGATAAGCCGTGTCGACAGGAGTGCAAACTTTAGAGCCATTTCTTTGATTTGTAACAATGACGCATGTGATTGAATGTAAAATAAAGATTCTCTGTTAATGTTTTGAAATCTTCTGTTTAATAGATGTGCAACAAGAGCACCCGAACCTGACTGTCAGAGTCGATTCGCGGGCAAAAATGCCCGCGTTTTTGTTAGAGTGTTACACCGCGTGTTTTAAGCCAGTGACGGGCGCACACTTCCGAGCAAGTACGAAAGTGAATATCCATTGTGAACCTGCTGTCCCGGGTGACGTTGAACACACGGGCAGGCCCATTGGCGTTATGATCGCTGACCAACAGATCGCCCGAAACGGGTTTTTCACCGGATATCAATGTGCCAATGATGAACTCTCCATGCTCGTTAAGGCTGCAAATACACCCGGTTCTGGCGCTGAAATGCAATACCACATTGCACAATTCGCATCCTCCTGCGACAGCTCAGTTAACTGGACGCAGGGTAGGGAAGAGAATGACATCGCGGATAGTTGGCGAGTCTGTGAAGAGCATTACCATCCTGTCGATACCAATCCCCAGCCCTGCCGTGGGCGGTAATCCATATTCCAGTGCCGTGACATAATCCGCGTCGTAGTACATCGCTTCATCATCGCCTGCATCGCGTGATGCAACCTGCGCCATAAAACGTTCAGCCTGATCTTCAGCATCATTCAGTTCCGAGAAGCCATTGCCAATTTCTCGCCCACCGATAAAGAATTCGAAGCGATCGGTAATCTCGGGATCGCTATCGTTACGCCGCGCCAGTGGTGAAACTTCGGCCGGATATTCGGTAATGAAGGTGGGTTGAATCAGATGGCTTTCCGCCACCACGTCAAAGATTTCCGTGATGATGCGCCCGTGTCCCCAACTCGCCTCGGGTGTAATCCCCAGACGTTGCGCCAGCGCACGCGTTGACTCAGGTGAATCCAGTGCTTCAGCCTGGATATCGCTGCCATATTTCACGATAGCTTCTTTCATCGTCAAACGGGTAAACGGTTTGCCAAAGTCAAAGGACCACTCGCCATACGTCACTTCTGTGCCGCCCGTAACGTCCTTTGCAATCTGGCGGAACAGCGCTTCTGTCAGCGCTATCAGATCGTTGTAATCGGCATAAGCCATGTAGAGTTCCATCATCGTGAACTCAGGGTTATGGCGCGGTGAAATACCCTCGTTGCGGAAGTTTCGGTTGATTTCGAATACGCGCTCAAAGCCGCCTACCACCAGGCGTTTGAGGTAAAGTTCGGGAGAAATACGCAGGAACATATCCTGGTTTAACGCATTATGACGCGTAATAAATGGCCGAGCCGATGCGCCGCCTGGAATGAGCTGCATCATGGGCGTTTCGACTTCCATAAAATGGTGCGCATTCATAAAGTCGCGAATCACGGACATGATTTGTGAACGCACTTTGAAAGTATTGCGCGTTTTTTCATTGGCGATCAGATCCAGATAACGTTGACGATAGCGACGCTCCTGGTCAGTGAGGCCATGAAATTTATCCGGTAAGGGTTTAACGGCCTTGGTGAGGAGGCGTAAGTCTTTGCAGTCGAGGGTAAGCTCACCGGTTTGGGTTTTAAACAACACGCCCGATGCACCAAGGATATCACCCTGATCGATGAGTTTGAGAAGCGCGTCGTAGCGGTCGGCGTTAAGGCCCTTAGCGCTTATATAGAGTTGAATTCTTCCCCCCATATCTTGCAGCGTAAGGAATGCCGCCTTTCCCATCACCCGGCGGGTCATCAGCCGCCCTGCGACAGAAACGCTTATTTTATGTTCGGTAAGTGCTTCTGCGCTGAATGCATCATAAAGATGATGCAGAGATTGCGATGTCGCATCACGGCGAAAGTCGTTAGGAAAAGCATTCCCGGATTGACGAAGCTGTGCGAGCTTCTGTGATCGAACGCTAAATTCATCTTGTAGTGTTTGCTCGTTATCTGAAGTTTCCATACTCGTAGCCTCCTGGGCAGTGGTCGCTATCGCGTACTGTACTGCCAGGGTGAGCGTTATTGCAAGTGAAATGATCTCCATAGAGATCATTTCACTTTTAATCTTCTCTGCTACTTTTCAGATTTTAGTGCTGTCGCCAATGCGAGTGCCTGAGTATAGAAATCGTTTCGTTGGGCCTCGTCGAGTTGGGAGATGGCCTGCGCCAGAGAATGACGTTGATCCGACTCACGCAAAATGCCTTTTATCCCCTCTTTGTGAATCAGTCTTAACAGCGCTTCTTGCTCAACATTGTCGAGCGAATTGAACACCATCATCCAGGCCATCTGGAGCGGTTCATTTCGTGCTTGTTCAGGCCTGTTGACGTGGTAAATAGCCGGTTTTTCTTCTGTTTGCACTGAGGCGTCTTCACGGTATCCCCAGGCAAGCCATTCTATCGAAACGCCCTCAAGCTCGGCAATTTTGGCCGCCACACTGAGAGAAGGTTCTGTGCCGCGTGTCATGTAGTTGTTAAGCGTAGAGTAGGAGAGTTGCCAGGCCTTTGCTGCAGCACGGGTGCTTCGATTGCCAATCAGGTACCGCAACCTGTCTGCTAAAGAAATCAGGTCATCCTTCTCATCAATATGCCGCTCTTCATTACTCATTTTTATCCGTCCATCGTCATTGAGCTCTGCGAATGACTCATATAGAGATCAGTAAAGTACGATTTAACTCACAAAAATCGCGTTTAGTCCTTTCTGTTATCTCAAAAGAGATCAATGCTAGTGCCAGCATCATCATATTGAATTCACCTCATGGGGTTAACCCATGGGGTAATAGAAGAGGGTAATCCAAATATGGTCACAAATGAAGATCGTGCTGACTGGCACAGGGTAGATATTGTTGCAGCACTTCATAAACAGGGCGTTTCTATTCGCGAACTTTCTGTTCGCTCAGGCCTCAAGCCAGACACCCTTAAGAACGCGCTCTCACGTGCCTATCCCAAAGCGGAACGCATTATCGCCGACGCGTTGGGTCTTACGCCGGAAAAAATCTGGCCCAGTCGCTATCCCAATACCGTGAACACTGCCGCGAATCCCCCTTCCTTAATGAATTAATCCCTTCTCACAAGGAGCGTTTTATGACGTAGCGAAACTGTTGGCGTAAATAAAATGTGTCGTATTCAAGGAAATTATAATTTCATTATAAAGAGAAGTCATTATGAGTAATCCCGGGAATAAAATGGGTGTAATGCATCTGACCATATTAACCGCAGTGAACATGCTGGGGTCAGGCATCATTATGTTACCGACAAAGCTTGCGGAAGTGGGGACAATGTCAATATTGTCCTGGCTGGTAACGGCGTTTGGTTCGCTTGCTCTCGCATGGGCATTTTCGAAGTGTGGTTTATTTAGTACGAAAAGTGGTGGGATGGGAGGATACGCCGAATATGCGTTTGGGAAATCGGGTAACTTTATTGCTAACTATACCTACGCAATAAGTCTATTAATTGCCAATATTGCAATTGCTATCTCTGCTGTAGGTTATGGGACGGTTTTATTTGGTGTTGAGCTTACGCCTGTCCAGGTTTGCATTGCGACCATTGCCGTACTGTGGATTACCACCGTGCTTAATTTCGGCGGGGCAAAAATTACGGGGCAGATTGGTTCCATTACCGTGTGGGGCGTCATTATTCCTGTTGTTGGGCTATGTGTGATCGGTTGGTTCTGGTTTAGTCCATCACTTTATATTAGCGCCTGGAATCCTAATAATATGGATTTCTTTTCTGCAATATCAACGTCAATCTCCATGACGCTGTGGGCATTTCTTGGCCTTGAGTCAGCCTGCGCGAATATGGATGCCGTTGAAAATCCGCAGAAAAACGTGCCTATCGCCGTATTTGGCGGTACGTTGGTTTGTGCCGTAATCTATATTTTATCTACAAACGTTATCGCCGGAATTGTTCCAAACCTTGATCTCCTGCACTCGACGGCGCCGTTTGGTTTGGCCTATGCCTCGATGTTTACGCCCGTAGTTGGAAGTGTGGTGATGTTCCTGATGGCGCTGGCCTGTATTGGTTCGCTATTGGGGTGGCAGTTTACCGTCGCTCAGGTCTTTAAATCTTCCGCAGATATTGGTTATTTCCCGGGGGTGTTCTCGCGTGTAACGGCGAAAGATGCGCCAGTTATTGGCATGATTATCTTAGGGGGTGTGCAAACACTATTAGCATTAATGACGATTAGCCCTTCGTTGAATAAACAATTTAATAGCTTAGTTAACCTGGCGGTAGTAACAAATTTAGTGCCTTATGTACTCTCAATGGCCGCATTAATACCGATGCAAAAGCTGGCCGGTATTCATGGTGGGCAGATGAAAACCAATACTATCATTGCACTGCTGGGCACCATTTATAGCTTTTACGCACTCTATGCCTCGGGGGAAGAGGCCATGATGTTAGGTGCGTTAGTGACATTCTCCGGCTGGACATTCTGGGGAATGTTTATACAGAAAAAGGATGAAAGTTCAGTAACGGCTTATCAGGGATAAGAAAATGAAAATAATCGCGATTATGAATCATTTTGGCGTGTTGGCAAAAGAAGCACCTGTAGAAGAATTACATAAAAAACTCGTGTCAAAAGATTATCGTATTATCTACCCAGAAGATGTAGATGATCTCATGGAACTGGTCGAAAATAATGCAAAGGTTTGTGGCATTATTTTTGACTGAGATACCTGGTCAGTACTCTTACCCAAAAATATTTCTGGCTTAAACGAGCAGCTGCCGATGTATGCATTTTCGAGTCAGCGCAACCCGTTCGAAATAGATGTGGATGCTCTTGGCCTTAATCTTCATTTCTTCGAGTACGCCTTTGATGCCGTCGAAGAGATTGCTGCCCGTATTCAGCGAGGCACTGATGCCTATTTTGACGCGATTCTTCCGCCTTTTACTAAAGCGCTATTCCGCTACGTTGACGAAGGGAAATACACGTTTTGTACGCCAGGCCATATGGGCGGAACGGCTTTCCAGCAAAGCCCGGTAGGCAGCCTGTTTTACGACTTCTTTGGCGCAAATACCATGAAGTCAGATATCTCGGTCTCCGTCTCTGAACTCGGTTCGCTTCTTGATCACTCAGGCCCACACCGCGAGGCAGAGAATTATATCGCTGATGCCTTTAACGCGGACCGTAGCTACATGGTGACAAATGGCACATCGACGGCTAATAAGATTGTAGGCATGTACGCCGCACCTGCGGGCAGCACTATTTTAGTTGACCGCAATTGCCATAAATCACTGACCCATTTAATGATTATGAGCGATGTCACGCCAATCTATTTCCGTCCAGCGCGAAATGCGTGGGGGATATTAGGTGGGATACCGCGCAGTGAATTTACACGTGAAACGATTGAAGCGCGTGTAAAACAAACCCCCGGCGCCACCTGGCTGGTGCATGCAGTCATCACAAACTCCACCTATGACGGCTTGCTTTATAACACCGACTACATCAAACAGACCCTGGATGTAAAATCCATCCACTTCGATTCAGCCTGGGTACCCTATACCAACTTTAGCCCCATCTACAAAGGCCTCTGTGGTATGAGCGGCGAGCGCGTACCAGGTAAAGTGATATACGAAACGCAGTCTACACACAAATTGCTGGCCGCCTTTTCCCAGGCATCCATGATTCACATTAAAGGTGAAGTGGAAGAAGAAACCTTCAACGAAACATTTATGATGCATACGTCCACGTCACCTCATTATGGCATCGTGGCGTCTATTGAAACTTCTGCGGCAATGATGAAAGGAAATGCGGGAAAACGGTTGATGGAAAATTCTATCCTGCGCGCAGTTCGCTTCCGTAAAGAGATTAAAAAGATTAAAGCGTCCTCCGAGAGCTGGTTCTTCGACGTCTGGCAGCCAGAAGGAGAAGCATTAGCACCATGCTGTTGGAATCTTACGCCTGGTGCAGAGTGGCATGGTTATAAAAATATCGATGAAGGGCATATGTTCCTCGACCCCATCAAAGTCACTCTGTTAACGCCGGGAATGGATAAACAGGGCAAAATGGAAGAGCGGGGGATTCCGGCATCCATCGTGGCGAAATATCTCGATCAGCATGGCATTATTGTAGAGAAAACCGGGCCCTATAACCTGTTATTCCTCTTCAGTATTGGCATCAATAAAACCAAAGCGTTGAGCCTGCTCCGGGCACTGAATGATTTCAAACGCGACTACGATAGTAATGCGTTCGTTAAAGATATGCTGCCATCCGTCTATGAGCAGCAGCCTGGTTTCTACGCAGGTATGCGTATTCAGGAACTCTCGAACGGTATTCATCAGCTTATTCGCCAGCATCAATTGCCGGAACTGATGTTCCGCGCTTTTGAAACCTTACCGACAATGGCGATGAACCCTCATGCAGCTTTCCAGAAAGAACTGCATGGTGAAATTGAGGAGGTTTATCTCGACGAGATGATTGGCCGAGTTAGCGCAAACATGATCCTGCCTTATCCTCCTGGCGTGCCGTTAGTGATGCCTGGAGAGATGCTGACTGAAGAGAATCGCCCTACGCTCGAGTTTATTCAGATGCTTTGCGAAATTGGTGCCTGGTACCCGGGTTTCGAAACAGATATCCACGGCGCTTATCGACAGGCCGATGGGCGTTATACGGTTAAAGTGATTAAGAACATGCAGTAAGTTTATCTGGCAACCTGCCCCTTATCTTTGAGGGGCAGGCAGAAGCATCGTGACACACTTTCAGTTATGCATTTTTCTTCTGCGATAAGAGTTAATTATGGCCCGCACCCATCGTGACGGTACGCTTCGGCCATAAACCCATTACAAAATGTTACCTTCCTGCCCATAACTGAGCGTAGTCCACTAAGCTTAATCCCACGCAGCATAAAAAATGGTCAACGCCAGTGCTGCGGGGGAATGACTCCCTGATTTCACGTAATGCAATATGATGTCTAATCAACTGGAGGTCAGAAATGGCAAATCATCGTGGTGGTTCAGGTAACTTTGCTGAAGACCGGGACAGAGCATCAGAAGCAGGTCGTAAAGGTGGCCAGCATAGCGGCGGTAATTTTAAAAATGACCCGCAGCGCGCCTCCGAAGCAGGTAAAAAGGGAGGGAAAAACAGCCATGGTAGCAATCGCAACAGCTAACCTCTTACAGGGCTGAGTTAATCCGTAGCGAGTGTTTATACACTCTGTAACCCCTCTCCGCCGCCGATGGATTCGGCGGCTTTTTATTTTCCCTTCATTGGGTTGAACTGTGACCTTGCTCACTGCACACTGTGAGGCTGTTTGATTTTCGGGCGGCATCATGTCTCTTTTCTCACGCTACGCATTTTCGGTTAAACCTCAGGAAGCTATCCTGATCCTCATCACCATGTTCTGGGGCGGAACCTTTCTCGCAGTACAGTACGCCGTCACCCTTAGTGGCCCATTCTTCTTCGTGGGCGTGCGCTTTGCGATGGCTGCGGTCGCTGTTGGGCTACTTTGTGCCCGCTCATTGCGCGGCCTGACCCGGCTTGAACTGAAAGCGGGCGTCGTGATTGGTGTCGCCATTGCGCTGGGCTACAGCCTGCAAACCTGGGGGTTACAGTCGATTCCCAGCAGTAAATCCGCGTTTATTACCGCGATGTATGTGCCGCTAGTGCCGCTGTTGCAGTGGCTTTGTTTAGGGAGAATGCCGGGGCTGATGTCCTGCGTGGGCATTGTACTGGCTTTCATCGGGCTGATTTTTCTTGCCGGGCCAAATGGCGATTTGCTGGCGCTCGGGCAGGGGGAGCTGATTACGCTTGCCAGCGCGGTGGCGATTGCGGCTGAAATTATTCTTATCAGCGCCTGGGCGGGGAAAGTCGATGTGCGGCGAGTCACCGTTGTTCAACTGGCGACGGCGTCGATTGTGGCATTTGCCATGATGGTACCTGCCGGTGAAAGTGTGCCACCGGTATCGCCTGGCTTGCTGATAGTGGCCCTGGGGTTGGGGATTTTCAGCGCCATTATTCAGGTGACCATGAACTGGGCGCAGCGTAGCGTGTCGCCGACGCGCGCGACGGTTATCTACACCGGTGAACCGGTATGGGCAGGGATTTTTGGCCGACTGGCTGGAGAACGCTTACCGGCGCTGGCACTGCTGGGCGCGGCCTTTATCGTGGTTGGCGTGTTGGTCAGTGAACTTAAGTTTAAGCGTAAAAAAAAGTCACAACTGACTACGGAAGCATCACTTAATCATGAGCCGTAAGTATCACGCCTGTGTATGCCTCCCGCTTTTGCTATGCTGTGGAGGCTAATAACAGGAGAGGGCGTATGGCTCAGGACGCAACAAAGAAAAGCGGAAAACGCTCGCAGGCAGTCAGTGCAAAAAAACAAGCCATTCTCTCGGCTGCGCTCAATACTTTTTCCCAGTACGGCATTCACGGTACGCGCCTTGAGCAGGTCGCAGAGCTTGCCGGCGTGTCAAAAACCAATCTGCTTTACTACTATCCGTCGAAAGAAGTCCTTTATGTTGCCGTGATGCGGCAAATTCTGGCTATCTGGCTGGCGCCATTGAAAGCGTTTCGCGAAGATCTCGCCCCGCTGGTGGCGATTAGAGAGTACATCAGGCTGAAACTTGAGGTCTCGCGCGACTATCCACAGGCTTCGCGACTCTTCTGCCTTGAGATGCTGCAAGGCGCGCCGTTGCTGATGAACGAACTGACAGGCGATCTTAAAGCGCTGGTCGAGGCAAAATCTGCGATTATCGCCGCGTGGGTGAATGCGGGAAAACTCGCGCCGGTTGACCCGCATCACCTCATTTTTATGATTTGGGCGACCACCCAGCACTATGCGGATTTTGCCACCCAGGTGGAAGCGGTTACGGGCGCGACATTGCAGGATGAAGCCTTCTTTCAGCGCACGGTCGACAATGTGCAGCAGATGATTATCGAAGGCATTCGCATCCGTTAATTAGTATTGGCTGGCGGCAGCGGGCAGCTCAGGTCACCCTCTTCGCACTGTAAAAGGGAAGAGAGAAAGGCTTCGCGCTCGGCGGTTTTATCCGTCAGGCATTGGTTATGCACCATTGGTTGAACGCTACCGCCTTCGCTGCTGGAGCTGAGCAGTTCGCAATCGGCGTCACGGGAAGCAATCCATGCTGTCTGCGCTTTTTTCAGCTGCTCACGCTGCGGTTCCTGTGCCCGCTTTTGTGCCGCCTGATATGTCTCGTTTAACTTTTTGTCCGCCGCCTGATACTGAGCAGCAGTGCATTGATTCAGCTCGCTTTGGGTGCTGGCGTCTTTGCATTCATCCGCCAGCGCCAGGCCACTCATTGTCAGGGCGATCATTGCCAGCAAGGTACGTTTCATCTGTTCACTCCCTTAAAAAAGATGTCGTTGAATATAGTACGAATCGCCGTCTGTGTGAAAGGATCGTTATTGCTCTGTACGGACACTTATCTCCTCCAACCAGCGTTCGCTTTTCTGATTTTTGACCCTGCCGTAGACCGCGCCAACAAAGATGGTTGATCATCATCTACTGCTAATTAAAAAATGTTCAATAACAGGGATGGCGGACGATGTCAGGCGAGGAAAATACCTTCAGGCTCGGGCTATATACATTGGCCTGGCCGATATTTATCGAACAGTTGCTGCGATTGCTGATGAACTACGTCAGCGTGTTTATGCTGGGGCATTACTCGGATGAAGCGGTGGCCGCCACCGGTGTTGCCAGTCAGATTTTGGCTATCTCGGTTATCTTTTACGGCTTTTTAACGGTGGGTGTACAAATTGTCGTGGCGCAGCTTATCGGCGCGCAAAAATTTCATCGCGTGGAGTACGTCATCACTAACGGACTGGTGGTGGCGTTTATCATTGGCGTAGTGATGAGTTTTATCTTCATCATTTTTGGAGAGGGGTTCCTGCGCGCACTGGGGTTGAGTGAACAGTTGGTCAGCGTGGGTGCACCGTTTATTCAGATTATCGGCGGCAGTTCGGTGATTATTGCGCTTTATTCCTCAATGCTGCCGATTCTGCGTACCCACGGTCACGTGCGTCAGGCGATGGTCGTGCCGATTACCGTGAGCGTGATTAACGTGATCCTCAACTACATGTTCCTCTACGGGCCGCTCAGCTTTCTGGATATGGGCGTTACCGGCGTGGGGATCGCCAGCAGCATCGCCAACATTGTGGGGATGGCGCTGAGCGTCTGGTTGCTGAATAAGTACATTGGTTATCGATTCCGCTGGCAGAAACTGAAACAGTGCTCACGCAAAATGCTCGGTTCTATTTTGCAATATGGCCTACCGTCCGCGGGAGAGAACTTATCCTATGCGGGTTCCCAACTGGTGGTAACCGCCATTATCGCATTGCTAGGCACCGAAGCGCTGACCACCAAAATCTACGCCTCCAGCATCAGCCAGTTTGTGGCGCTGTTTGCCATATCGATAGGCCAGGCTTCGCAAATCATCATTGGCCGGGCAATTGGCGCGCGGGAACTGGATACCGCGTATCGCCAGGGCATCCGCAGCTGGCGAATAGGCTTGTTGATTGCCTTGCTGGTCAGTGCGCTGCTGGCGACGTTTGCCAGGCCGATTATGGCGCTGTTTACACCCAGCGAAACGATTATTGAAATGGCCAGGGTGCTGTTTATGTACTCCATTTTGCTGGAACTGGGGCGTGCCACCAATATCATCGTGATCAGCTCGTTAAACGCGACCGGGGATGTGCGTTTCCCGTTTATCTGCGGGATTATTGTGATGTGGGTTGTCAGCCTGCCGTTTTCGTATGTGCTGGGGATCTCCGCCGGGCTGGGGCTGGTGGGGGTATGGCTGGCGTACATTATTGATGAGGGCGTGAGGGCCGCGTTGATGTACCGCCGCTGGCAGAGCCGAATCTGGACGACGAAATCGCTGTTTTAATCGTCGGCGAACTGGGGTTAATAATGTATTAATAAGCCATTATTAACCCCGCCTTCTGTATTGGTTGGGTAAACTCAGCGCCTGTTTTTTACCCGGTTTTGCTTGCTATGTCTTCGGTCTCCCTCCCGCAATGGCTTTTTACGTTGTGTATTCTGCTGCCTGCTGTTTCGTTTGCTGGTGCACAACATACCTCTCTCAGCTACGCCGCCCGCCAGCGTATGCAAAACCGTGCCAGACTGCTAAAACAGTACCAGGTGCATCTAAAAAAACAGGCGAGCTACATTGTGGAAGGCAATGCCAAAAGCAGAAGGGCGCTGCGCCAGCACAACCGGGAGCAGATAAAACAGCATCCTGAATGGTTCCCTGCACCGTTGAAGTTGAGCGATAAACATTGGCAGGCGCTGGCGGAAAACAACCATTTCTTAAGCAGCGACCATCTGCATAACATCACCGAAGTAGCGATTCACCGTCTGGAGCAGCAGCTTGGTAAGCCTTACGTCTGGGGAGGTACGCGGCCTGATAAAGGCTTCGACTGTAGCGGGTTGGTTTTTTATGCCTACAACAAGATCCTCGAGGCGAAGCTCCCGCGTACGGCCAATGAGATGTACCACTACCGCCGGGCAACGATTGTGGCGAACAACGACCTGCGCCGGGGCGATTTGCTGTTTTTCCATATCCACAGCCGCGAGATTGCCGATCATATGGGGGTTTATCTGGGCGACGGACAGTTTATCGAGTCACCACGCACGGGGGAAACCATTCGGATAAGCCAATTAGCCGAACCTTTCTGGCAGGATCACTTTTTGGGCGCACGCAGGATTTTGACGGAAGAGACGATTTTGTAGGGCGGCAATACTGCGAAAAAGTTAAAGTCGTACACGTTTTTCTCCCTCGCCCCTTTGGGGAGAGGGCCGGGGTGAGGGGCTCAGCGCGCACTTTCCCCTCACCCTAACCCTCTCCCCAAAGGGGCGAGGGGACAGTCCGAGACCTTATATAGTCTCCCCCATCAACTCAACGCCCCCATAATCTTCAACTCCAGCTCGTCCGGCACTTCGTTATACGACAGCACATGCAACCCCGGCGCAAACAACTTCGCATAACGCGCCAGCAACGGGCGCAGCTGCGGCGGCACCAGCAGCACCGGGTCTTTACCTGCGGCTTTCATCTGCTCCTTCACCTGCGGCATCGTGTTCTGGAACTGGTTGAGCATATTCGGGTCCACCGGCACGCTATCGAGCATCACTTTGCCAGCCTGTTGCGCCTGATTCACCACGTTGGTCAGCAGGTTTTCCAGCTCATTATTCAGCGTATACACCGTCAGCTCCTGCTTGCGAACGAACGGATGGGTAATGCTCCGCCGCAATGCCAGGCGCACATCGGCCGCCAGCAGAATATGATCTTTGGTGACGGTGCTACTGGCGACCAGCACGGTGGCGATGGTGACGATATCGCGCAGGGAAACGCCTTCGGTCAGTAGCGCCCGGTACACTTTCAGCAACTGGCTGTAATTCAGCGCCGCACTCAAATCCTCTGCCAGGCGCGGTGCCATTGACGACAAACGGTTATGCAACTGCGTGATGTCGTCATAGTTAAACAAATCAGGAATATAGCTGCGCACAATCTTATTAACATGGGTAGCAATCACGCTGGCGCTGTCGATCACCTGATACCCCATATTCAGCGCCTTCGCCTTCTGCGCGGGCTGAATCCAGGTGACCGGCATCCCGTACGCCGGGTCGTTCCCCAGCACGCCGTCTATCTCGCCGTAGGTTTCGCTGGAGGGCAACGCCATCAGTTTATCCGCCGGAATATCAGCTTCATCAGCCTTAATGCCGTTGATGAAAATGGCGTACTGGCTGGGCTTGAGGCGGAAGTTTTCGCGAATACGGATTTCCGGCAGCAGCACGCCGTTGCCGTCGGAAATCACCTGCCGCACGCCGCGAATCCGCTGGGTGAGCGGATTACCCTGCGCTTTGTCCACCAGCGCCACCAGCTTGTAACCGAGGCTTAAACTGATGGGCTCGATCAGCGGAATGGTTTCCCAACTGACCTGTTGCTCGCTGGTTTCGGTGATGGTGCGGGTCAGCGTTTCGAGGCTTTTCTCTTCCGCCTCCGCCGCCTGCGGGCGTTTGCTCATTCGCCAGCCGGTAAAACCAAGCAGGGCGCTGAACATCAGGAACGGGAAGTGCGGCATTCCCGGCACCACCGCCAGCACGAACATAATCCCGGTGGCGGTGTAGAGCACCGACGGGCTTGCCAGCAGCTGGTGGCGCACGTCATGGGCGATATCGCCGTTATCGCTGACGCGGGTGACGATAATCGCGGCCGCGGTGGAGAGCAGCAGGGAAGGGATCTGCGCCACCAGGCCGTCGCCGATGGTCATCAGCACATACTGCTGGAAGGCGGCATCGGCGCTCAGGTTATATTTGAAGATCCCGATACAGACGCCGCCGATCAGGTTGATCGCCAGAATCATCATCCCGGCGATGGCATCCCCGCGCACAAACTTCGACGCCCCGTCCATAGCGCCGTAGAAATCGGCCTCGCTGGCAACATCTTTACGCCTGGTCTGCGCCTGCGCCTGATTGATCAATCCGGCGTTAAGATCGGCGTCAATCGCCATCTGTTTGCCGGGCATCGCGTCCAGGGTAAAGCGGGCAGAAACCTCGGAGATACGCTCGGCCCCTTTGGTGACGACAATAAAGTTGATGATCATCAGGATGATAAACACCACGAAACCGACGACAAAGTTGCCGCCAATCACCACCTGACCAAACGACTCAATCACCTTACCCGCCGCGCCCGCGCCGAGATGCCCGTGCAGCAGCACCACGCGCGTAGAAGCAACGTTGAGCGTCAGGCGCATTAAGGTGGTGATCAGTAAAATGGTCGGGAACAGGCTAAATTCCAGCGGTCGTTTCGCCGACACCGCCACCAGCAGCACCATCACCGCCAGCACAATGTTGAAGGTGAACAGAATATCCAGCAGCGCAGGCGGCAGCGGCAAAATAACCATCGCCAGAATACAAAGTATAACCAGCGGCACGCCGAGATTGCCGCCGCGCAGCAGCGCGAGGAACGATTTAGTTGTTTTCGCCATCCAGTTTAAGCACCTCTTTGGGAATGGAAATATGTCTGTTCAGAGCCGGGCGCGGCTGTGCGCCGTCGCGCCAGTGTTTCATTTGCAGGACGTAGGTCAGAACGTGGGCGATGGCCCGGTAAAGCTGAAACGGAATTTGCTGATTCACCTGGGTGGTGTAGTAAACCGAGCGCGCCAGTCGCGGGAACTCGACCACTTCCACCTGATTTTCAGTAGCGACCTGGCGAATATAGAGGGCGATTTCATCGGTACCTTTTGCCACCACAAACGGCGCGGCGGCGCGCGACTGGTCATACTGCAACGCCACGGCGTAGTGGGTCGGGTTGGTGATCACCACGTTGGCTTTCGGCACCACTTTGCGAATTTGCCCCATCGCCAGTTGCCGTTGCAGACGCCGCACGCGCGCCTTCACTTCCGGCTTGCCTTCCTGATTTTTGTACTCTTCTTTCAGCTCTTGTTTGGTCATTTTTAGCCCTTTGGTGAACAGGGCTTTCGCCAGCGGCACGTCGATAAGCGCGAAGAAAATAAACAGGATGACAAAGTTGCGCATCACGCTGGCGTAGAGCGACAAACCCTCATTCATCGCCAGTTTGAACGGCAGCGCCTGCAGGCCGAGGAAGGCGGCAAAGTTATTGCGCAGGCTAATCCACAGCATCACCAGCACCACCACCGACTTCACTGTCATCTTGCCTGTTTCCGCCAGATGTTCACTGGAAAACAGCCGCCCAATCCCTTTTAACGGACTGATTTTGCTGAAATCCGGGAGGATTTTTTTCGGCAAGAACAGCCAGCCGCCAGGCACCAGTGAGGAGAGCAGTGCGGCGGCGGGCATCGGCAGCAAGGTGAGAATAAACTTGCCGAGAATTAACAGGTGATGGCGCAGAAACTGGCCGATAACGTCCGGGTTATTAATCTCCTGCGCGTACTGATGCACGCTGATAAAACTCTCGCGCACAAAATCGGCATACCACGGGAAGCTGCTGGAGATCACCACAAACGCCGCAAACAGGCTCGCCGCCAGCCCCATATCCTTCGAGCGCGGCAGTTGCCCCTCTTCACGCGCTTTACGCAGCTTTTGCGCCGAGGGTTTCTCTGTTTTTTCTTCGCTGCTGCTATCCGCCATAGTGACCTTTCAGCGCGTCGAGCTGCTGCAACACAAAATTCGCCAGATGCAGATAGTGATCCGGCAGGTTGTAGAGCAGGGTGGCAAAACAGACCAGCCCTGCCAGCATGTTGATGGGAAAGCCAAGTGAAAAGAGATTCAGCGGCGGCGCAATGCGGTTGAGCAGGCCAAAGCAGCCCTGCACAATCAGCATGATAAAAGTGGTCGGCAGCGCCAGCAGCGATGCCGACGCCAGCACCCAGCTAAAGGCCAGCGCGATGGTGCGCAGGGTTTGCGGATGTAGCGCGTTGCCAATCGGCCAGTAGGTGAAGCCCTTATACAACACGCTCACCAGCAGCAGATGTCCGTCCATGGCAAAAAACAGCAGGATCGCGTAGACGTTGATAAGCTCCGCCAGCACGGTGGTCGATGCGCCGCTGCTCGGGTCGTTCATCACCGCCATGCTCATCCCCATATTGAACGAGAGAATTTGCCCGGCGAGTTGCAGCGCCAGAAACAGAAACTGAAACATCAGCCCGAATAACATGCCCCATAAGATTTGCTCCACCGTCAGGATCAAACTGTTGAGCGAGAGCAAATCATGGGGAATGGGATGGGGGATCAACGGCGTGATAATGATTGCCAGCGCCAGCGACAAAATAATCCGCACGCGCATGGTCAGGGCGCTGTTATCCAGCACCGGCACATAGCGCAGAAACGCCATAATGCGCACGAAGGGAAACCACAGCCCCAGCGCCAGATCCATCAGTTGCGTAACGTCGCTTGTGCGCATCTTAATGCACCAGCAACGCGGCCTGGCTAAACAGGTGAATGCACAGGTCATGCAACTGGATAATCATCCATTTGCCGCATATCCCCAGCACCACCAGCGTGACAATCAGCCTCGGCAAAAAGCTCAGGGTCTGTTCGTTAATCTGCGTCACCGCCTGGAACACGCTCACCAGCAGACCAACTAGCAGGCTTGGCACCACCAGCACCGAAACCAGCAAAATCACCACTTTTATGCCGCTGGCGACAATGTCGGCGGCTACATCTACGGTCAACATAATCAGCCCAGCCCCAGCCCGCGAATGCTGGTGGTGAGCGTGCCGATGGTCAGCGACCAGCCGTCGATCAGCACAAACAGCATCAGTTTAAACGGCAGCGAAACGATCAGCGGCGACAGCATCATCATCCCCATCGCCATCAATACGCTGGCGACAATCAGGTCGATAACCAGAAACGGGATGTAAATCATAAAGCCAATCTGGAAAGCGGTTTTCAGCTCGCTCAGCACATAGGCGGGCACCACGATGGAGAGATCCTGGTCGGCGGCATTGCCCTTCGCGCCACCGATGGTCATGATTTGCGCCATCGCTTTTTTGTCGGTCTGCGCCAGCATAAAGCGTTTCAGCGGCGTCGCGGCGGTGCTTAGCGCATCGGTCAGGGTAATCTGATCATTTTCGAACGGCACCACCGCGTGGTCGTAGATATTCAGCCAGACAGGGCGCATCACCAGCAGGGTGAGGGAGAGCGCAATGCCAATCAGAATGCGGTTTGGCGGTGTTTGTTGCAGCCCCAGCGCCTGGCGCAGCAGCGACAACACGATAATAAAGCGCGTAAAGCAGGTCATCATCAGCACCATCGTCGGCAACAAACCGACGAGGGTCATCAGAATCAGTACCTGAATTTTGACGCTGTACTCCTGAGTGTTGCCGTGGGTGACCACGTTAAGCAGCGCAATATCGCCGCCCTGGGCGATTGCCAGCGGCGCGAGCGCCAGCAGTGCCAGGCCCAGCGTCAGTTGAGTGCGGCGTTTCATGGCGCCAGGTCGTTGATATCGCGGGTATTAAACTCCAGCACGCGCAGGCCGTACTTCTCGTTGACCACCACCACTTCCGCTTTGCCCAGCAGGATATTGTTCACTTTGATATCCAGCGGCTCCCCGGCGAGTTTATCCAGTTCAATCACCGTGTCGTCGTCGATGTTCAGCAGGTCGGCTAACATGATTTCCACCGACGACACTTCCAGCGTTAAGGTCACCGGAATGCGTTTCAGCAGCGTCATCGAGTCGGAAAAGCGGTCCTCCAGGCGAGTGACCAGCGTGTCGGCGTCGGCGGGTTTCGTGACAGGCGCAACGTCATCGGTGAGGCCAAAATCCCCGGCTAAAATATCTTCTTGCTTACTCATGGCTATTCTCATTTTTGCCCGCCAGCTCCGACAAAAACAGTTTGTCTTTGTCTTCCACTATCAGGGCGCTAAATAATTCAGATTGCCCAATCGCCACCGGGAATGTTTCTCCCAGCGAGATGGGTAAAATATCTCCGGCTTTTATCTGCGCCAGATCGGCGACATTTAGCGACAGCTCGGCGATTTTGACGTTCAGGGTCAACGGCAGAGAGCGGATGATCTCTTTAATTAATGCCGGTTTATTGACCGATTTCCCCACCTGCTGCGGTTTACTGTGCTCACTGTGGCGAATCAGATTTAAAATAAAATCGGTGTGGGCATCGTCGAGCAAAATACGAAAACGGCTCTCTTCATCGCCCGCGAGGGTAAAGGTTAATTGATACGCCCAGTGGGTAATTACCGTGCTGCTGTCCAGCTTTAACTTCAGCGCAATACCGGAGGTTTGCAGATTAAATATCAGCGTGCAGATATCCAGCGCGAGTCGGTTCTTTAATCGTGTTTCGGTTTTGGTCGGCAGGCCGTTATGCGCTTTCGCCTCTTCAAGAGAAGACTCCAGACCATAAAAATTGCCCAGCAGCATTAACAATAAGGAGCGATCGATATCAAATGCCAGATGCCCGACTTGGGAAACCATCAACTCGGCGTTTTTATTAATAATATCCATTTCGCAGCCAATCTTTTTTAAAGTGATATTGCTGCGATGCTTTTTGAGAAAGTAGCTGCCGAGATGCGAATCAATCACATCAAAATTCCCCGTAAACAGGGTCGGCAGGCGATGGTAGGGGCGTCCGAGCCGATTACCTTCTAATTTAAAGATGCCTGGCGTTTTACTGTACTTCAGCATGGCTTACTTTCTCTGCTGTAATGGTATGGGCGTTTTTGTGCACGCAATTCCGGCAGTGACACAAGGTGAGGTATTAAATAGACGGGGCGTGAAAGGGGCAAATTATTAATAGGGTGAAAAAATAATTAAATTATTAAAGGGTGAGATATCGGGCATCGTCATAAAACATTGCACGCCCTGTAGGCCTGATAAGACGCGCAGCGTCGCATCAGGCACCGGTGCACAATTGCCGGATGCGGCGTAAACGCCTTATCCGGCCTACATGGATAACTCGTTGTTTATAAACAAATAATATTTTTATTATCGTTTAATTCAAACTTGTTAATCCCGCCGGTGATACGCTTCAGAACATCCTGATTATTGTCGCTACTTATATTGTTCACCCTATGTCTGAACTTATTGCAACTGCCGCCTCCAGCATTAACGCTTTTACTCTGGCAAAGCGTGTCGCCGCCTTTAACGTGCCGGTCCTGATTCAGGGCGAAACCGGTGCGGGGAAAGAGTGCGTGGCGAAATATATTCACACCGTAGCCTTTGGTGAAAATGATAACGCGCCCTATATCGGCGTGAACTGCGCGGCGATCCCGGAAAATATGCTGGAATCGACGTTATTTGGCTACGACAAAGGTGCATTTACCGGCGCAATTGCCAGCGTGCCAGGAAAAATGGAACTGGCAAATAACGGCACCTTATTACTCGATGAAATTGGTGAAATGCCGCTGGCGCTACAGGCCAAAATATTACGCGTGTTGCAGGAACAACAGGTTGAGCGATTAGGCAGCAACCGACAAATCAAACTCAATTTTCGCCTGATTGCCTGCACCAATAAAAACCTGGGGCAGGAAGTTGCCGCCGGACGTTTTCGTGAAGATCTCTATTATCGTCTGGCGGTTATTCCTATTACCATGCCGCCACTACGTGAACGCCTGAACGATATTATTCCGCTGGCAGAGTCATTTATTAAAAAATACTCAACGGTACTCGTGAAAAATATCACCCTGTCCGAATCCACCCGCCGCGCGCTGCTTAATTACCGCTGGCCCGGTAACGTGCGTCAACTGGAAAACGCCATTCAGCGGGGAATGATTTTAAATCGCGACGGCGTAATTTACCCGGATGCATTAGGCCTGCCGGACACCGATATTGCTGACCACAGTGAACTGCAATGGCCTGTTCAGCCCGCCGTCCACATTGCCGAAACCGGCGATTTAGGCCAGCACGGACGAAGCGCGCAGTATCAATATATCGCCGACCTGATGCGCAAATATCAGGGCAACCGCAGCAAAATCGCCGACTTGTTAGGCATTACCCCACGCGCCCTGCGCTATCGACTGGCCTCCATGCGCAAGCACGGTATCGAAGTTTTCTCCTGACCCGGAAGTTAAAAATGAGCATTACCACAATCAACAGCACCATGCAGGCGCAAATCATGCAGGACGTGCAGCGGATGCAGGCCAACGCCCAGGCGCCGGTGCTGCCCGCCATGACCTTCAGTTCCACCGACCCGGACGTTTCGTTTAACCGCATTATGTCCGGCGCACTCGGTCACGTTGACCAGTTCCAGCAGGTGGCGGAGCAGCAGCAAACGGCTGTCGATACGGGCAAAAGTGATGACCTCGCCGGGGCGATGATCGCCAGCCAGCAGGCGTCGCTCTCTTTCTCCGCGCTGGTGCAGGTGCGCAACAAAATCGCCACCGGATTTAACGATCTGATGAGTATGTCGATCTAACCCTATGAATGCACAAATAAAGAAGTTAACCCAGGCCTTTCCGGCGTTTCGACTGCGGCTCGCAGATAACAAACGCTGGGCGTTGATGGCGGGAGTGGGGCTTGCCGTTGCGGCGACGGCGATTATCGTCAGCGTGCTATGGACGGGGAATCGCGGCTACGTCTCGCTCTACGGACGCCAGGAAAATCTGCCCGTGTCGCAGATTGTCACCGTGCTGGACGGCGAAAAGCTCACCTACCGCATCGACCCGCAAAGCGGGCAGATACTGGTGCCGGAAGACGAACTGTCGAAAACGCGCATGACCCTTGCCGCGAAAGGCGTGCAGGCGATATTGCCCAGCGGTTACGAGCTGATGGACAAAGACGAAATGCTCGGCAGCAGTCAGTTCGTGCAGAACGTGCGCTATAAACGCAGCCTCGAAGGGGAGCTGGCGCAGAGCATCATGTCGCTGGACGCGGTGGAGAGCGCGCGGGTGCATCTGGCGCTCGACGAAGAAAGCTCGTTTGTGGTCAGCGATGAGCCGCAAAACAGTGCCTCGGTGGTGGTGCGCTTGCATTACGGCGCGAAACTGAATATGGACCAGGTGAACGCCATTGTGCATCTGGTGTCCGGCAGTATTCCGGGGCTACAGGCCAGCAAAGTCAGCGTCGTCGATCAGGCGGGAAATCTGCTGACCGACGGCATTGGCGCGGGCGAGGCGGTTTCTGCCGCGACCCGTAAACGCGATCAGATCCTCAAAGATATTCAGGACAAAACCCGTGCCAGCGTGGCGAACGTGTTGGATTCGCTGGTTGGCATGGGGAATTACCGCGTCAGTGTGATGCCGGATCTCGACCTCAGCACCATCGACGAAACCCAGGAACACTACGGTGACGCGCCGAAAATCAACCGCGAAGAGAGCGTGCTGGACAGCGACACCAATCAGGTGGCGATGGGCGTGCCCGGTTCACTCAGTAATCGTCCGCCGATTGCAGCGAATCAGATGACCAATGGTGCGGAAGAAAACCGCTCGCCGGAAGCGCTTTCCAAACACAGCGAAAGCAAGCGCGACTACTCTTACGACCGCAGCGTCCAGCATATTCAGCACCCCGGCTTTGCGGTGAAACGCCTCAACGTGGCGGTGGTGCTCAATCAAAACGCCCCGGCGCTGAAAAACTGGAAGCCGGAGCAAACCACGCAACTGACCGCGTTGCTGAACAATGCCGCCGGAATCGACGCCCAGCGTGGTGACAATCTCACCTTATCACTGCTCAACTTTGTGCCGCAGGCGGTGCCTGTCGAACCGGTTATTCCACTGTGGAAAGATGACAGTGTACTGGCGTGGGGGCGGCTGATTGGCTGCGGCCTGCTGGCGCTGTTGCTGCTGTTCTTTGTGGTGCGCCCGCTGATGAAACGACTGACGGCGGTACGTGCGCCGGTTATCACACCAGAACCGGAAGCCATCAGCGAACCGTGGATCGCCGTGCCGGAAGAGGAGCGTAAAAATGTCGACCTGCCGTCGCTGCCTGGCGATGACAGCCTGCCGTCCCAGAGTTCTGGCCTCGAAGTGAAACTCGAGTTCCTGCAAAAACTGGCCATGAGCGACACCGATCGCGTTGCCGAAGTTCTCAGACAATGGATTACCAGCAATGAGCGAATTGACAATAAATAAGAGCAACAGCTACCTCGAACAGGCGGCGATCCTGCTACTGTGTCTGGGCGAAGAAGCAGCGGCAACGGTGATGCAAAAACTCAGCCGCGAAGAAGTAGTGCGCCTGAGCGAAAACATGGCGAGGCTTTCCGGCGTCAAAACCAGCATGGCGCGCAAGGTGATCAATAACTTCTTTGATGAGTTCCGCGAACAGAGCGGGATCAACGGTGCGTCGCGCTCCATGTTGCAGGGCATTCTTAACAAGGCGTTGGGCACCGAGATCGCCAGCAGCGTGATCAACGGCATCTACGGCGATGAGATCCGCTCGCGGATGGCGCGCCTGCAATGGGTGGAACCGCGCCAGCTGGCGATGCTGATCTCCGAAGAACATCTGCAATTGCAGGCGGTATTCCTCGCGTTTCTGACGCCGGAAATCTCGGCGGCGGTGCTCTCTTATCTCAACGAATCGGTGCAAAACGAAATTCTTTACCGGGTAGCAAAACTCAACGACGTCAACCGCGATGTGGTGGATGAACTGGATCGTCTGATCGAACGCGGCCTGTCGGTGCTTTCAGAGCATGGCTCGAAGGTGAAGGGCATCAAACAGGCGGCGGATATTGTCAACCGCTTCCAGGGAAACCAGCAGGTGATCCTCGACCAGATGCGCGAGCGCGACGAAGACGTGCTGGAGCAGCTCCAGGATGAGATGTACGACTTCTTTATTCTCAGCCGCCAGAACGAAGAGGTGCGCCGTCGCCTGCTCGACGAAGTGCCAATGGAAGACTGGGCGGTGGCGCTGAAAGGCACCGAAGCTCTGCTGCGTCGCTCCATTTACGCGGTGATGCCAAAACGTCAGGTGCAGCAACTGGAAGCAATTACCGCGCGCCTGGGGCCGGTGCCGGTCAGCCGTATCGAACAGATCCGCCGCGAAATCATGGGTATCGCCCGTGAACTGGAAGAGGCGGGCGAACTTCAGCTACAGCTCTTTGCGGAACAGACGGCGGAGTAACCCATGACCATTGAAACACTGCGCGGGCGCTATCGCCTGCACCGTTTCCCGCCGCGTCAGCGTGCGGTGACCGGAGAACCGCTCACTGCCAGCATTAGCGCCGCCGATTACCAGCGCCAGTTAATGGACGGTTTTCAGGAGGGGCTGCAAAAAGGGTTTGCTCAGGGCATGACCGAAGGCCAGGAGCAGGGCTTTAGCGAAGGTCATCAGCAAGGTTTTGCCGAGGGGCGACGTCAGGGCTACACCGAAGGGAGCCTCGCCGGGCAGCAGGAAGGGCGCAAGCAGTTTATTGAGGCGGCGCAGCCGCTGGAAGCCATCACTGGAAAAGTGAACGACTTCCTCGCCCATATCGAACGTAAACAGCGGGAAGATTTGCTGCAACTGGTGGAAAAAGTCACCCGCCAGGTGATCCGCTGCGAACTGGCGCTGCAACCGACGCAGTTACTGGCGCTGGTGGAAGAGGCGCTGGCGGCCTTCCCGGCGATGCCGGAAACCTTGCAAGTGATGTTGAGCACGGAAGAGTTTAACCGCCTGCGCGACGCGGTGCCGGAAAAGGTCAGCGAATGGGGGCTGACGCCTTCGCCAGATTTGCCGCCGGGGGAATGCCGGGTGATCACCGATAAATCAGAACTGGATATCGGCTGCGAGCATCGCCTTGAACAATGCATGACCGCACTGCAAGAGACGCTGACGCCGGAGTCGCAGGGTGAGTGATTTTTCTGCTTTCGATAACGCCCTGCGCTCGCTGGAGTCGATCCCGCTGGCTCGCGTCGCCGGACGGCTGGTGCGCCTTAACGGCATTCTGCTGGAGAGCGTCGGCTGCCCATTAATGACCGGGCAGTTGTGCCGCATCGAAAGCGCTAACCACACGCTAATTGATGCGCAGGCCGTGGGCTTCAATCGCGACATCACCTACTTAATGCCATTCAAACAGCCAGTTGGCCTGATGGCGGGGGCACGTGTCTTCCCGGAAGAAAAAGCCCACGACATCCTGATAGGCGAAAGCTGGTTAGGCCGCGTGGTGAATGGCCTCGGCGAACCGCTGGATGGCAAAGGTCGCCTGAACGGCAACGACCTTCTGCCGCCGCTACCGCCTTCGGTCAATCCCTTAACCCGCCGTTCGGTGGACGAACCCTTAGATGTGGGCGTGAAAGCGATCAACGGCCTGCTGACCATCGGCAAAGGCCAGCGCGTCGGGCTGATGGCGGGTAGCGGCGTCGGGAAAAGCGTGCTGCTGGGGATGATCACCCGCCAGACTAAAGCCGACATCGTGGTGGTTGGGCTGATTGGCGAACGCGGGCGTGAAGTGAAAGAGTTTATCGACCATTCCTTGGGCGCGGACGGGCTGGCGAAGTCTATCGTCGTCGTCGCGCCCGCCGATGAATCGCCGCTGATGCGCCTGAAAGCCACCGAACTGTGCCACTCCATCGCCGCCTGGTTTCGCGACCGCGGGCATCACGTTTTGCTGCTGGTGGATTCCCTGACCCGCTATGCGATGGCGCAGCGTGAAATTGCGCTCTCGCTTGGCGAACCGCCCGCTACCAAAGGCTATCCGCCGTCGGCATTCGGCATGATCCCAAAACTGGTCGAAAGCGCAGGCAACAGCGAAAGCGCGGGATCGATGACTGCCATCTACACCGTGCTGGCGGAAGGCGACGACCAGCAAGATCCCATCGTCGACTGCGCCCGCGCGGTGCTGGACGGGCATATCGTATTAACCCGCAAACTGGCGGAAGCGGGGCACTATCCGGCCATCGATATCGGCCAGTCGATCAGCCGCTGCATGAACCAGGTCACCCGCCCGGAACATCAGCAATCCGCTCGCGCGTTAAAGCAAAACTACGCCGCCTATATGGAGATCAAACCGCTGATCCCACTCGGTGGCTACGTGGCAGGCGCGGATGCCAGCGTCGACAAAGCGGTGAAAATGTTCCCGGCCATCGAGCGGTTTTTACGCCAGGAGATGCGCGAACCCGCCTCCCTCGAACTGGTACAAAGCCGTCTGCAAATCCTCTTTCCTGGTGCCAAAAAGGCAGAACAGTAACTATGCGACAAATCATCGACACCCTCGCGCAATTGCAGCGCCTGCGGGATAAATCGGTCAAAGATAAAACCGTCGAGCTGGCAAAGCAAAAACAGATTTGCGCGGGCTATGACAACAATATCAAAGCGTTAGGCTACCTGGTGGAGAAAACATCTGCGGGCGCGGCGGCGTCGGTGGAATCGCTGAAAAACGTCAGCGGCTACAAAGGCACCTTGCGCAAAGTGATCGCCTGGCAGGAGCAGGAAAAAACGCTGGCTAACATCAAGGCTACGCGAATGCAGAAAAACCTGACGGCGGCGGCGTGCGAAGAGAAAGTGGTGGCCCTGACGCTGGACGACAAACGCCGCGAGCAGCAAGAAAGTGCCACGGCGAAAGCGCAAAAAGCGGTGGATGATATCGCCGTTCAGTGCTGGCTACGGCAAAAATTAGCGGAGTAGACATGAAAACGGTCATCACCTTCGGCACCTTCGATGTGTTCCATGTCGGTCATCTGCGCCTTTTACAACGCGCCCGCACGCTGGGCGAGCGGCTACTGGTTGGCGTGTCGTCCGACGCCTTAAATATTGCCAAAAAGGGCAGGGTACCGGTTTACCCTCAGGATGACCGCATGGCGATTATCGCCGGGCTGGCGTGCGTGGATGGCGTATTTCTCGAGGAATCGCTGGCGCTGAAAGCGGAATATCTGCGCGGTTACAGTGCGGATGTTTTGGTGATGGGCGATGACTGGGCGGGGAAGTTTGACAGCTTCGCGTATATTTGTGAGGTGGTCTATTTCCCCCGCACGCCGTCGGTGTCGACGACGGGAATTATTGAGGTGATTAGGGGTATTCCTGATAACACCCCTTTGAGAACGACAAAAAATAGTGACAAGCATTACGCATAGATTATTTTGTCATTTTCCGGATTGAATATGACAGTGCCGGTATATTTTCAAAAAAAGTCATTAACTCGATAATGTAATCCGTATGTGCATATTCAGGTGCCGGGTCAGCCTTTGTTAAAAAAACTATTCTTCGTGTCATTTTACTGATAGCGATCGCTCTTTCATGATTCACACATTTGTGGGCAATATGTTCAATATCTTGTTTGATATTTTCATTAGTATCAATAGTTTCAAAATAAATACTTATCCACCATGTATCTGACCATCTCAATATCAGAGAATCATAATTGCTACGAGGACCAAAGGGAACACGAGAGTATTCCATGGAAGGTCGTTCACCTAACCATGTTTTTAAATATTCCTTTACCAGTATTTCCTTAAAGCAATAAATATCCATATCCGGGTTGTATTCATTATCTAATAGTATGTGCATATGATATGACATTAAGACTACTCTTTTTTATCTGTATGGTATGAATAATGGACTGAAATTCGATAACTGATATACGAACTCAACAGCAGTAAATTATATTATTTCTCACTACGTAGCAATTCATGATGTATTTCCGTTATGCATTCGTAAGACTCATTTTTATTCGGAAGGTGTGCTATCATGCGAGCATAAGTTGGTTTATCATCTTTGAAATAATTTACCATAATTGGATTATTAAGGATTACCAACAACTGCTGTGGGTCACTACTCTTTTTTTGATAGATCTCAGCTCTTATGGGACTCCTAAATCGATCACCAAGAAATGCAGTTTTTTCTGCTACATTTAGCAACTTCTGAAAGGTTCCTTTAGCGGGAGGCGTTTCATTTAGTCGAACTGTTCCAACACGAATTAAGAGCCTCGAATTATTAGAAGTAAAATTATTATTTTCACACGTACCTAATTCTGTTTGCCAATAATATTCACCAATATCCTCACTCTGATACCACTCCCATATTGGTTTGTTTTTTAAAACTGGGAATGCGGAAAAAACAACGCCCTTAGTGAAAACGGTAAAGCAATCATAATTTTTAGTTTGTATTTCACAATCAGTTATGGCACGAAAACCAATGAACATTACCAGCCAAAAAAACCAATATTTTTTCATTATCTAATACCTTCTGAGATTTATGTGACAAGGAATTTTTCAGTCTAACATCGTAAAGCAGGGCAAGATTACGAAAGCCCTTACCCTGCAAGGACTGATGATACCAGGGAAAGATTACGAAAGCCCGCTCCCCGCAAGGACTGACGCCAGATACTTTCTGTCCATGGCTGCTTTTCGCATCTTACGTCTTAACCCTGCCTTGAATACCTTATCATTCGTCAAAATATTAATAGCGATGTGCCGTATCACTGAAAATAATTCTGCTGCATTTCCTCTTCTTATTTTGCAGTCGTCTTCATTCATTACCACGTCCAGACGCCAGTGCAGCTTATTCTCCACGTGCCAGTGGTTTCGGATTGCTGTGGCGAACTTCCCTACGGTTAAATCAGCAGAACTGATATAATATCTGACCGTCATTTCTGGCTCTTTCTTTTGTTCTGCTATTATTGACCGAAAGGAGACAGCCACGCATAATTTCTTCAGATCTTTCCATTCAAACGTGAAATCAATAAGTTCATCAGGGACATCGCAAACAATGTGAAGACGGATTTCTTCTCTCCTGTGACTCTTTTCACTAATTGCGTAACTGTCATGCTATGGATTATTTAATTCTTTCAGCGGAAATTTTTCCTCGAAGGTTTTATTTAGCCGCCCCTGGTTTCCTTTTACAGCGAATAAATAATCACCTCCCTGTTTTTGTATCTTCTCTGCAATATCTTTCTGGCAACCCATCGCATCAGTTGTGATGATTTTTCCTTTAATATCCAGCATGTTAAGAAGTTCTGGGATAGCTGTAATCTCATTGGATTTCTCATCCGTCCTGATCTGTCCGATGACCAGACTGTGCATTGTTGAGAACGCACTAATGACATGAATCGCTCCCTTGCGGCGACTCTTGTCATAAGAATGCCGGAGTGTTTTTCCATCAATTGCGATGACGTCTTTATCATCTGAAGAATGGCAGTCACGCATCCAGTTAATAAAGCACTCGTGAAATTTTGCAGGACTGATACAGGATACAACTCTGGCAATGGTATCGTGAACAGGAATACCATTATCAAAATCACCATGTTGCTTCAAAAAATCGAGATGTGTTTCCCCAAAATCCTCTATATCTTCCCAGCCTTCTGCACCCGAAATAACGGCACAAATAGTCAACAGTAGAATATCAGATAATTTATGTTCTACTTTTCAGGCTTGTCTGTAATCGGGAATAACAGAAATATGTTCCATCAATTTTTTAAGTTCCATTTTGTTCTCCTTAATTATGTAAGGAGTATTTGATCATGTATAAGCAATAAAAAACAGCTTCAGGTAATGAGGAATATCTCAATTTTTAAACATAAAATGCGAATTGTTTAGTACAAAAAAACAGCGTTACGTGATCTTTCCTTGAGCCCCAGGGTAACCATTAGCTCAGAAATACTGAAACATCCCATATCAGAAATGCTACCGCCCTCCCGTTTCTTATTACGCGGACCTGCAGCCCGTGAAGTGCAACGCCTATTTCACGGGTGTGGTATGTTGCTGCCAATACCGGTAAAAAAGAATGGTTATAGGGGGAAGAAAGGTGCTTTTCGGAATTCATAAAGACCACAATTCCCGCTATTGAAATGTGCAACCTTACCGACTCACCACTCAAGAAGCGGTATGTTTAAAATCAGAGGGTAGATAAGTGCGCTGTTCGTGCCGGATGCGGCGTAAACGCCTTATCCGGCCTACAAATCATCACAGATTCAAACTATTGCAGCGGCGAGTAGGCCTGATAAGCGAAGCGCATCAGGCACTTCTGTGATTTAACCCAATGCCTCCACAATCACCATCGCCGCCCGTTCTCCCGCCTTGCCACCCATAAACGCATCGCAATAGTGATGACGAATCTCAGTAAACTGTGCCTGTACCGCCCCCCAGTCAAACGCCTCTGACAATAAGTGACGCAGCTCAGCCATATCATGAGCCACCGGTAATATTTCGCGGATTCGCTGGTCGGCGCTCTCCGGCGTGGAGTAGCTTTTCTCGCCGTCGAGCAGTTCCGTCATGCCCGGAAAGTCGAGCAGGATCACTCGCTTATCAACGTGGATAGCATCGAAAATAAAGCCGCTGTTATCGGTGAGCACGTAATCGGCCTTTGCCAGCAGCGCCAGTGTGTGCTGGGCTGAGTTGGTGCACTGTTTTAAATGCCTGCGTGCCAGGGTCAGCGATGCGGCTTCTTCCGGGCGCGAGCAGGTACCGTGGTGCAGTTTGCAAATCAGATTCACATCACCGCTTAAGCGCCCCAATTTTTCTGCCCAGTGGGGCAGGGAGCTTAATGCGCCAAACGTTGGGGCGTAGAGCACCGTAGGTTTACGGGAATCGGGTTGGATATTTTCCGGCAGGGCGCGGTCAAACGTGCCGTTATGCCAGGCGTCGAAGCGCGGGTTGCCGACCACTTTTGTGCTGCCGAAATGTTTCAGTGCCTGCTGGCTGTAGTGGCTGTAACACAAAATGCGCTGATAAAAACGGTTCCAGTCGGCGTGGTTCCACGTCTCTTTGGCTAAGCCGTACATGGCGCGAACGTTCACGGGTGAAATGCCATTGAGCGCGGGCGTGTGGTAGGGGCTGACCAGGCATTTCACCCGCTGACCGTGTGCCTGCATCTCAGACAAGCGCATACCTTTGAGCTGCGGATCGTCGATGGTTTTTAGCGTCTCCAGCATTTCATCCAGAAACGGTTTAAACACGCGGTCGTTGATCACCAGCGTGCAGCTCTGCCCCTGCGCCTGTAGAGCGGTGATGATTGGACGATACAGCGCGTAGTGGAATGAGGTTTCCATAAAAAAGCCGATGGTGTCGGCGATGGGTAATGTAGATGGCTTGGTGGCTACGGGTAACTTATTGAAGTAGTGGTTAATGTTATCAGTCGCTTTTTTCTCGATATCACTAAAGCCCGGTCGCTGGTAACAAAGGCTCGGGTAACAGGCCAGCCATTTGTCGGTGCGCAGCAGTGGCTGCCAGCCGTCTTCCAGCGAGTGCTCATCGTTACTCATCTGCTGCGCCAGTTGTGGGTAGTACCGGCTGTTCACCAGATAAGCGCACACTTTGCGGCAGTCCTGCGCGTGCACCAGCCCCGGCAGGCTTTTTAGCATTGTTCCTTGCGAAATTTCGCCTCCGAGGATCATCACCTGCCAGGGAATTTTCGCCAGGCTGCCTAGCAGGGTGTTCAGCACCTGAATATGTTTCTCCTGCTTGAGAATAACCGCGTCATCTTCCAGCAGCAGATAGTTTTGCCAGCCGTGCTGTTGCGCCAGGCGTAGCGCCTGCAAGTGCGACAGGCGGCGGCCCCGTTGACCGTTTTCATCTTCACAGGCGGCAAGGCGGGTAATTTTTTCAGGCGGAATATGCAGCAATGCCAGCTCTTCACGGATCTGCCGTAAACGATCCGGGCGTTTATCCAGATTCACAACAACTATCTGATCGATCGCCTGATGGTTGATCCCCTGGTGATGCGTGGCGTTATGCAGACTCAGATAAGCATTGCGTAGCAGCGGATCGCTGACGATATCGCTCAGTTCGGCATTTACAGGCGTGCTGGCCCCGAGAATAAAGTCTTTATCAAAGGTGTTGTGGCTATGCGAGATACACAAAATGGTGCGTTCGCCGGGCAGTTGCAGCGGGTTAACGCTGAAATTGTCGGTGAAACTTTTCTCTTCGCCTAAATTGCAATCGTCATCGTAACGGTGCTTTTTCAGGTAGTTACGGTGATAACAAAAAGTGCCGTTGAGGATGTTACGCGGGCCAAAACTGCGGCTTTGAAAGATGCGGTTGATATGGCTGTACCAGATGGGGATCTGGTCGGAACCGGAGATTAGCGCCCGGTGTTTTTGCATCATGGCGATGGTGTAAGAGATTTTATCTGCCGGGTAGTAGTCGTCATCGTCCATGCAGAGGATGTATTCGCCGCGCGCCAGTTCGTTGAGCATGTTGCGTTTTTTGCCCAGCGGTAGTTTTTCCGGGTGATGGATGTAGCGGATGTTAAAGGCTTCCGGCGTGCCATTGGTCAGACGGTCGATGATGTGTTGATGGCTTTGCGGCGAGTCGTCGAGGATGACCAGTTCGCGGCGATCTGCCGGGTAATCCTGATAGCGGTACATATAAAGCAGGTACGGCAGGAATGCGGCACGATTCCAGGTTGGCGTGACGACGCTGACGAACGGTTTTTCGCGGTGAGTGGCGAGTGTTTTGATGATGGTTGGTGTTGGCATGGTGTTCAGGTGAGTTAGTGGGTGAATGTGATGGGTTAGGGGGCGCTGTGCGCGCTTTGCCCCTCACCCTAACCCTCTCCCCGAAGGGGCGAGGGGACCGATCGAGCGTGGTGCTGAATTGGGCGCAGGTTTTCTCCCTCTCCCTGTGGGAGAGGGCCGGGGTGAGGGGCATCAGCGCGCACAGAGCGACTCACGTCAGCAGCGAAAACGCTGAAAGCAGCGGGTCGGCGGCACATAACGACTGAATTTGCTGGCGAATCAGCACGGCATTTTCACTCACTCGCCAGCGTTCAAACACCGCGAAGAGGGCGAAAATATCCTCCTGCCGCAGCGGTGAATCATCCAGCGTCCATAAACTGATTAACGTGCGGATGAGGTAAAAATCGCACACAAGCGGGCAATAATCCGCCCCGTCATCCTGCCCGATCGCGTCGTGATAAACCCGGTAAATTAGCCAGTTACGCATCATCCACGGAGCGGTGGCAAAATGCTGTTGCCAGGTAGTTTGCCACTGTGTCTGTAGCTGCTGTTGTAACAGGGCTTCGCTGTTGGCGTCGTGCAGCGTTAGCAAGGTTACCTGCAACGGCAGTGAGGCTTTGCGCGGGCTTTTCGGCAGAATCGACCAGTCAAACGCAAAACTCCCGAGCAGCGTCACCAGTTGGCGCGCCAGCTGGGGCACAGGCGGTAGCTGTGCGAACTGTGCCTGTAACGTGCCTTTTTGTGCGTGATCGGCCAGCGCCTGCGGCAGTGCTGTCAGCCGGGCGAGAGTGTCGCCGTCTCTGCCCGGCATTTTATTGGCGCGGGAGAGCAAAATCCCGACGGCATACAGTGAAAGCTCTGGGGTTAAATCAGGGAGCGTAAGGGTGCTTAAAATGATCTGGTTTACTATCGCATCGCGCGCAGATAGCGCTGCGGCATTTTCTTCCACAGGGCGATAGGTAAGCTGTAATTCAAAGGCCCTGGCATCGTTGAGCACTGCTTTGCAACTGGCAATATCGGTCAATACCAGGCTCTGGCGAATCTCATTTTTCCACGCCTTGCGGACGTATAAAGGCGAATCGGGGTATTGCGCCATAAAATTGCGCACATATTCCGGTTCGTAACATTCAATAAAACTCATAGGTGGCTTCCAGTCTTTAATGCTGTGCAGGATGTGCAATAAGCGTGCCGGGATTTTTTGTAATCAAAAACAAGGGGTTGGAAATCAGGCGGAAAATCCATTTCCGCTATGGGGGAAGGTATTGTCGTTATTCCTGGTACAGAAAATCCGCTTCGTTACCTAAAAACGACTGAATAAATTCATACTGACGAATCAACAGCTCGCCGTTTTTATCGTTATAGGCTTTGCAGCGTTCCGCTTTTTGCTCCAGGCGTTGCCACAACTGTTGTGCTGCCGCTTTTTGTACCGCCGGAAGCCAGGCGAAAACCTGCGCCAGACCGTCACGATTTACGCTGACACCCAGCAGTTGCAGCAGGCTGTGCCGCTGATGGCTATGCCCATGCAACTGCTCATAGTGCTGCGTTATCTCGTCGTTTACCGCCAGCAACTCTTCGCTGGCGCGGCGAATCATGCAGATCCGCTGACGCTGGAGAAGTTCGCGCAGGGAATCGTACAGTGCGTCGTCGTCACGAATGCCCTGCAACAACGCCTTCACCTGTTGTAACCGGATACTCACTTCATCGGCCTCTTAGTTCTGGAAAAAACTCAGCATGTCGCTGGCTAACTGTTCGGTGTCCACTTGCAGGCTGCCGGAGGCCAGCATCGCCTGCATTTGCGCCACTTTGTCGCTGTCGATATCGCTCTCTTGCTGGTCGTTCAGCGTTTGCTGGGCAGACTGCAATCCCGCCTGGGTAATGTCGTCGGCACTCAGCGTCGTGGTGGTGGTCGCCGTACTTTTACGCGGCTGGCTGGAGCCTGCCGTTGTGGCTGTCGGGCGATTGCCTGGCATAGTCGGGGTGATTTTCATCGCAACCTCGTCTCGGTATTGGGTGGGTTACTCCGGTAAAGCGGTTAACAGGCGGCAAAACTTTAATCGCCTGCGCAAATTACTCCGCGCTTACCGTTGTCACCACGCCGCTTTCCGCCACTATTGCGCTAATGACCCGCTGGCTGCTGGCGTTACGTACTTTCACTATTTCCCCTTTGCGACCATTTTTCAGCGCCACGCCGGGCATTGAGGCGGTGATCCCCGCGCTCTGGTAAACAATCATCACCGGCTGATCGCGCTCGATCAGCACTGGCGAAACCAGTTCTTCTTTGGTAAGCGGCCTGCCTGGTTGCAGGGCATGTTTGCTGCTTAAACCAATCGCATCATTGAGATCCATCAGCACATCCCGCCGCTGGGCGCTGACGTTGTAGGGCTTCAGCTCCACATCATTTGCTGTGAGCGGCGTATCGCGGGCAACCAGTGACTTTGCCATAACCACTGGCACCAGTACATCCGGGCGCACCGCGACGTTCATCTGCCAGCTTTGCGGGCAACTGACGGTGAAGTTCATCCGGTTAAGGGCGATTTCCGCAGGCGACGTCAGCGTGACGCCGGGGGCCGTAGCGCAGGGCGAGGCGGTCGCAATCTGCGAGGGAATGTAGACCTTAAAGGTGTAGCGATAGTCATGCCACTGCCGCTGTTGCGCCAGTGATTCAATCTGCTGGCTCGCGGTATTTAGCACCTGGGCGTTGACTTGTTCCCGCGCGCTGTGTTGCACGGGATGGACGGCGGCGTAGCCCGGTAAGGCCAGCGCCAGGAGGAAATAAAACTTCCGCCTGCAAAATTGAAAACTCATAAACCCTTTCTCATCAGTCACTTAAAAATTGGCACAGCGATTGCTTAGCGTATGCGGATTGAAGCGGGAGTGACGCAAGAAATGGGGATCAGTTTTCAACAAGCATTGGGAGTACATCCGCAGGCAGTGAAGTTACGTCTTGAGAGGACCGAGCTACTGACTGCGAATCTGGCGAATGTCGATACGCCAAATTTCAAGGCTAAAGATATTGATTTTGCCAGGGAGATGCAACGGGCAAATAACGCGGCGGTGGATGTCCAGTATCGCGTACCGATGCAGCCGTCGGAAGATGGTAACACCGTGGAACTGAACAGCGAACAGGCGCGGTTTTCACAAAATAGTATGGATTATCAAAGCAGTCTGACCTTTCTGAATCTGCAAATCAGCGGCATCAGAGAGGCCATTGAAGGGAAATAAGCATGTCATTTACTGATATCTATCAGATTTCCGGCTCGGCGATGACGGCGCAAACGCTACGTCTGAATACCGTTGCCAGTAACCTGGCAAATGCCAATGCGCCCGCTGGCAGCGAGGCGCAGGCGTATAAAGCGCGCAGCCCGGTGTTTGCTGCGGTGTATCACCACAGCTTGCTGGCGGGAACGCATCGCCATGCGATCGACGGCGCCAGCGTACAGGTGCAGGACGTGCTGCAAACCGGCGGGGCGGTGAAACGCTATGAACCGCATTCGCCGCTGGCGGATGCCAACGGTGATGTCTGGTATCCCGACGTCAACGTGGTGGAACAGATGGCGGACATGATGTCGGCCTCGCGCGATTTTGAAACCAATGTCGATGTGCTCAACAACGTGAAAAGTATGCAGCAAAGCCTGCTGAAACTGGGAGAAGCCTGATGAATACCCTGGCGCTGAATGCGCAATCGCCGCAGCCGACCGCCACGGCGGAAAGCAACACTGTGGCGGCCAGCGACACGACAAGCAGCAGCGATAGCTCGCCTGTTGATACGTTTCTGACGCTGTTTGTCGCTGAGATCCAAAACCAGGACCCGACCGACCCGACCGACGCCACCGAATATATCGACCAGCTTTCGTCGATGGCGCAGGTGGCGATGATGGAAGAGATGAGCGTGCAGGCCAACACCAACGCGGTGCTGATGAGCAACATTCAGGTGATGGCGCTCGGCAACCTGGTGGGCGACGACATTATGGTGCAGACCACCGCCTTGCAGGTGAGTGACCAGACCATTAACGGTCGCGCCACGCTGGACGACGCTTGTACCACCGCCGATCTCCACTTTACCGATGCTGCGGGCGATGACTACACCGTCTCGCTGATCCCGGAAGGGAGTTCGTCCGTCGGGCCAGGCCAGGTTGATTTCTCGATTAATCCGGCGGATTACGGCATCCCGCCGGGTGATTACGACGTTTCGGTGGTGACCAACACCGGGGAAGAAGAGGTACCGATTGAAGTCTCCGGCGAAGTGGAAGATGTGCGCATCCCGCTCGACGGCAGCTCTCCGGTGCTTAACGTTGCCGGTGTAGGCGAAGTGCCGTTCACCATGATTAGCCAGTTTGGCGTACCCGATGCCGACAGTGATGCGGCGTGATGTCTGGTGCCAAATTGCCTGATGCGCTTCGCTTATCAGGCCTACATGAATCTGCATGGTTTTGTAGGCCGGATAAGGCGTTCACGCCGCATCCGGCGTTCGGTGCACAGTGCCTGATGCGACGCTGGCGCGTCTTATCAGGCCTACGAATTCGCGCATATTTTTGAGTATGTGCCTGTTTGTAGGCCGGATAAGGCGTTTACGCCGCATCCGGCGTTCGGTGCACAGTGCCTGATGCGACTCTGGCGCGTCTTATCAGGCCTACGAGTTCGCGCATATTTTTGAGTATGAGCCCGTTTGTAGGCCGGATAAGGCGTTCACGCCGCATCCGGCAAAACAACGGGCACGCTGTCAAAATTTGAATTAACAGGACGAAACAATGAGTTATGAAATTGCCGCAACGGGGCTGAATGCCGTTAACGAACAACTGGACGGGATCAGTAACAACATCGCTAACGCCGGAACGGTGGGGTATAAGTCGATGACTACCCAGTTTTCAGCCATGTATGCCGGAAGCCAGGCAATGGGCGTCAGCGTGGCGGGCACCGCGCAAAGTATTTCGCGCGGCGGTTCGCTGGTCTCCACCAGTAATGCGCTGGATCTGGCGATTAACGACGACGGCTTTTTTGTGATGTGTGACAGCGCGGGCAACATCTCTTATACCCGCGCCGGATCGTTTGAAACGGACAAAGACGGCTATATCGTCAACGCCTCGGGCGCTTATTTGCAGGGCTATCCGGTCGATGACAGCGGCACCCTGCAAACCGGCACGGTGACGGATATCCAGATCAAAACCGGCAATATCCCGGCGCAGGCCAGCAGCAGCCTGACCTTTACCGCCAACTTCAACGCCAGCGATGCGGCTATCGACCGCACCACCGTACCGTTCGACCCGGCCAATAGTAGCTCGTACACCGACAGCTACACCACCACGGTGTATGACTCATTAGGCAACGAACACTCGGTATGCCAGTACTTCACCAAAACCAGCGATAACACCTGGGAAGTGCAGTACACCTTCGATGGTCAGCAGCAGACCGGCGTTCCGGCGACGACATTAACCTTCGACCCGAACACCGGGAAACTGACTTCGCCCACCACCCCGCAGACCATTGAGTTTCAGACCGACGCCGCCGCGCCCATCGATTTGACCGTCGATTACTCGACCTGTACGCAATACGGTTCTGAATTTTCTGTCACCACCAACGCCGCCGATGGCTACGCCTCCGCGACTCAGAACGGTGTGCAGGTTGATGACGATGGCAAAGTTTACGCCACCTACAGCAACGGCGAGCGCATGTTGCAGGGCCAGGTGGTGCTGGCGACGTTCCCTAACGACGACGGCCTGCAAGCCGTAAGCGGCACCGCGTGGGTACAAACCGGGGAATCCGGCACGCCACTGATTGGTGTTCCCGGTTCCGGCACCTGCGGCACGCTCACGTCGGGAGCGCTTGAGAGCTCTAACGTCGATATCACCAGCGAACTGGTTAACCTGATGACCGCCCAGCGTAACTATCAGGCCAACACCAAAGTGATTGCCACCAGCACGCAGCTCGATGACGCGCTGTTCCAGGCAATGTAATGGATCGCTTGATTTATACCGCCCTGAGCGGGGCTTCTCAGACGTTGTACGAGCAGCAAATTAGCGCCAACAACCTGGCGAACGTCAACACCAACGGTTTTCGCGCCGATATGGCGATGGCGACCAACGACAAGGTGAAAGGCAGCGGCTTCGACACGCGCTATATGGCGCAGGAAGGGGCCAGCGGCGTGAACGACAGCACAGGTGTGGCGGAGAAAACCGAACGCCCGCTGGACGTGGCGATTCAGGGGGCGGGTTACATTGCGGTACAGGATAAAAACGGCAACGAAGTTTATACCCGCAATGGCAACATTCAGCAGGACGACCAGGGGCAACTGACCATCGACGGCAATCTGGTGCTGGGGGATAACGGCCCGATCATTCTGCCGCCGAACGCCATTGCCTCGTTTGGCAGCGACGGCACGCTGTCGGTGACGCCCGATGACGGTGACGTGACCGCCACGATGGATATCGACCGCCTGAAGCTGGTGGATATCCCGGTTGCTAACCTGGCGAAAAATCCTGAAGGGATGCTGGTGACTAGCGACGGCGTTCCGGCCCAGCGTGATGAAAACATCAAAGTCAGCGGCGGTTTTCTCGAGGGCAGCAACGTCTCGGCGGTGAGCGAAATGATGTCGTCCATCGCCATGAACCGCCAGTTTGAAGCGCAGATCAAGATGATGAAAACCGCCGAAGATATCAGCGACGCGGGCAACCGCTTATTGCGCGGCTCGTAACCGCACATCGTAGGCCGGATAAGGCGTTCACGCCGCATCCGGCAACTATGCGGCGGTGCCTGATGCGACGCTTTGCGTCTTATCAGGCCTACAAGTTTGTGCCCAAATCGTAGGCCGGATAAGGCGTTTACGCCGCATCCGGCAACCGCGGCCCAAAAACAACACGGAATTTACCACCATGAACGCAGCATTATGGATCAGCAAAACCGGCCTCTCGGCGCAGGATGCTGAAATGAGCGCGATTGCCAACAACATCGCCAACGTTAACACCACCGGCTTCAAGCGCGACCGGGTGATGTTTCAGGATCTGTTCTACCAGACCCAGGAAGCGCCGGGCGCGATGCTCGACCAGAACAACATCATGCCGACCGGGCTGCAATTCGGTAGCGGCGTGCGCATTGTCGGCACTCAGAAAACCTTTACCGAAGGCAACGTCGAAACCACCGACAACGCAATGAATGTCGCCATTATGGGGCAGGGGTTTTTGCAGGTGCAAAAGGCCAACGGCGATATCGCCTATACCCGCGACGGCAATTTGCAGGTGAATGCCGACGGCGTGCTAACCAACTCGCAGGGCTTGCCATTGCAGCCGGAAATCGACGTTCCGGCGGGGGCGACGAATGTTGCGTTTGGTGAGGACGGTACGGTGACGGCTATCTTACCCGGCGACAGCGACGTGACCGAGTTAGGGCAACTGACGCTGGTGAACTTCGCCAACCCGGCGGGGCTTTCCGCCGAGGGCGACAACCTCTATCTGGAAACCGCCGCCAGCGGTCAGCCGACCGAAGGCGTACCGGGCGAAGATGGGCTTGGCACCTTGCAGGACAATGCGCTCGAAGGCTCGAACGTGGATATTGTCAACGAAATGGTGGCGATGATTACGGTGCAACGCGCGTACGAGATGAACGCCAAAATGGTGTCGGCGGCGGACGATATGTTGCAGTACATCAGCCAGACGCTGTAAGGCGTTAAGGGCGGTGCGGCCTGATGCCCTCACCCCGGCCCTCTCCCACAGGGAGAGGGAGAAAAGCGGAGCACGATGTAAAAACGCGCTCGATCGGTCCCCTCGCCCCTTTGGGGAGAGGGTTAGGGTGAGGGGGAACGTGCGCGCTGATGCCCTCACTCCGGCCCTCTCCCACAGGGAGAGGGAGAAAAGCGGTGCACAATGTAACAACGCGCACAGGTCAGTCCCCTCTCCCTCGAGGGAGAGGGCTAGGGTGAGGGGGAACAAACCCGCTCCAACCCACCAAACAACCGGCCACCCCCGTGGCCTGCAACACTAAACAGGCAGAACGTGAAAAATTATCTCTGGCTGGTGGCGCTGCTTCCCCTGCTTAGCGGGTGTGAATCACAGGCCATTCTGGTCAAAAAAGACGACGCATACTTTGCGCCACCGAAAACCGAAGCGCCGCTTCCGGCAGACGGGCGTGCCGGGGGCGTATTTGAAACTGGATATAACTGGTCGCTAACCGCCGACCGACGCGCTTACCGCGTGGGCGATATCCTGACGGTGATCCTCGAAGAATCCACTCAGTCGAGCAAACAGGCGAAAACCAACTTTGGCAAAAGCAACAGCGTCGATATCACCGCGCCAACGGTATTTGGTCACACCAAAAATAACCTTTCCGGCTCCATCGACGCCAACCGCGATTTTGACGGCAGCGCCACGTCCCAGCAGCAGAACAGCCTGCGCGGGGAGATCACCGTTTCCGTTCATGCGGTGCAGCCCAACGGCATCCTGGAAATTCGCGGCGAGAAATGGCTCACCCTCAATCAGGGCGATGAGTACATCCGCTTAAGCGGCCTGGTGCGCGCCGACGATATCCAGAACGACAACTCGGTTTCTTCCCAGCGGATCGCCGACGCCCGTATCTCCTATGCCGGACGTGGCGCATTAAGCGACGCCAACGCCGCAGGCTGGCTGACCCGGCTGTTTAACCATCCTCTGTTCCCGATTTAATGCCGGAGAGTGCAATGCAAAACTGGATAAAAACGGTGATGATAGCCGTAAGCCTGGCGCTACCCGGCGTGGCGCTGGCGCAATCGCTGGAGTCGCTGGTCAACGTACAGGGCGTGCGTGAAAACCAACTGGTCGGCTACAGCCTGGTGGTCGGCCTCGACGGTACGGGCGATAAAAACCAGGTCAAATTCACCAACCAGACCATCACCAATATGCTGCGCCAGTTTGGCGTGCAGTTGCCGAATAAAATCGACCCGAAGGTGAAAAACGTCGCCGCGGTGGCGGTGAGCGCCACGTTGCCGCCGATGTACTCGCGTGGGCAGACTATTGATGTCACCGTCTCGTCGATTGGCGATGCTAAAAGTATTCGTGGCGGCACCTTGCTGTTGACCCAGTTGCACGGCGCAGATGGCGAAGTGTATGCCCTGGCGCAGGGCAGCGTGGTGGTGGGCGGGATGAACGCTACCGGGGCCAGTGGTTCGAGCGTAACGGTTAATACGCCGACCGCCGGGTTAATCCCCAATGGCGCGACGGTGGAGCGCGAAATTCCCAGCGATTTTCAGATGGGCGACACCATTACGCTCAACCTGAAACGCCCGTCGTTTAAAGACGCCAACAACATTGCGGCGGCGATCAACGCCTCGTTTGGCGGCATTGCCACGGCGCAGAGTTCCACCAACGTCACCGTGCGTGCGCCCACCAGCCCCGGCGCGCGGGTGGCGTTTATGTCACAACTGGATGATGTGCAGGTGCAGGCGGAGAAAATCCGCGCACGCGTGGTGTTTAACTCGCGTACCGGTACGGTGGTGATGGGCGATGGCATCGCGCTGCACGCGGCGGCGGTGTCGCATGGCAGCCTGACTGTCTCAATTAACGAAACCAGCAACGTCAGCCAGCCGAATGCCTTTGCGGGCGGGCGTACGGCAGTAACGCCGCAGAGCAATATCGCGGTGAATCATGCCCGTCCGGGCGTGGTGAGTTTGCCGGAATCGAGCAGCCTGAAAACGCTGGTCAATGCGCTGAACAGTTTAGGCGCAACGCCGGACGACATTATGTCGATTTTGCAGGCGCTGCATGAAGCGGGCGCGCTGGATGCCGACCTGGAGGTGATCTGATGAAAGTCAACGCCAGCGGCGGGATTGACGGCAGCGACGCATTAATGGGGCCAAAAGTTCAGGCCAATGATATCAAGCAGGCCGCAGAGCAGTTTGAGGCGATTTTTTTACGCAACATGCTCAAAGAGATGCGCAAAACCAACGAATTGTTTGATTCGAAAGATAACCCGTTTAACAGCGATTCGGTGCGCATGATGCAGGGGTTTTATGACGATGAGTTGTGTAACACCCTGGCGCAGCAGCATGGGATAGGGATCGCGGCGATGATTGTGAAGCAGTTGTCGCTGAAGCATAGGTGAGGTGCGCGCTGATGCCCTCACCCCGGCCCTCTCCCACAGGGAGAGGGAGAAAACCGGCACCCTGTTCAATACCGCGCTCGATCGGTCCCCTCTCCCTCAGGGAGAGGGTTAGGGTGAGGGGGCAATGCGCGCACTCTCTCCCACTTAAGAATCCCCAACTTCACGCCGCTTTTAACCGGCACGATTTACCGGTAAGGATCCAACATGGACATGATTAACATCGGCTACAGCGGCGCATCAACCGCGCAGGTGGAGCTGAACGTCACGGCGCAAAACACCGCTAACGCCATGACCACGGGCTACACCCGCCAGGTGGCGGAGATCAGCACCATCGGTGCCAGCGGCGGTTCGCCGAACAGCGCCGGAAACGGCGTACAGGTGGACAGCATTCGTCGCGTCTCCAACCAGTATCAGGTGAATCAGGTGTGGTATGCCGCCAGCGATTACGGCTATTACAACACCCAGCAAGGGTATCTCACGCAACTGGAAGCGGTATTGAGTGACGATAACAGCAGCCTGAGCGGCGGCTTCGATAACTTTTTCGCGGCCCTCAACGAAGCGACCACCAGCCCCGATGATTCTGCCCTGCGCGAACAGGTGATCAGCGAAGCCGGGGCGCTGTCGTTGCGTATCGATAACACGCTGGATTACATCGACTCGCAAAGCACAGAAATCATCAGCCAGCAGCAGGCGATGGTGTCGCAAATCAATACGCTCACCAGCGGCATCGCCAGCTATAACCAGCAAATCGCCCAGGCCGAAGCCAACGGCGATAACGCCTCCGCGCTGTATGATGCCCGCGACCAGATGGTGGAAGAACTCAGCGGAATGATGGATGTGCAGGTCAATATCGACGACCAGGGCAATTACAACATCACCCTGCAAAACGGTCAGCCGCTGGTGAGCGGGCAGCAAAGCTCGACCATTGCGCTGGAAACCAACGCCGATGGCACGCCAACGATGACACTGACCTTTGCCGGAACGACCTCGACCATGACCACCGACACCGGCGGTTCATTAGGCGCACTTTTTGATTATCAAAACGACGTCCTGACGCCGCTGACCGACACCATCAACAGCATGGCGTCGCAGTTTGCCGATGCGGTCAACAACCAGCTGGCGCAGGGCTACGATCTCAACGGTAACCCCGGCGAGCCGCTGTTTATTTACGATGCCAGTAATGCCGATGGCCCGCTGACCGTTAACCCGGATATCACCGCCGATGAACTTGCGTTCTCCAGTTCGCCGGACGAAAGCGGCAACAGCGACAACCTGCAGGCGCTGATCAACATCTCCACTGAGCCGCTGGAGATAGACAACATCGGCAGCGTGACGGTCGGGCAAGCGTGCTCGTCAATCATCAGCAATATCGGCATTTACACTCAGCAAAACCAGACCGAAGTGACCGCTGCGTCCAATGTCTATTCTGAGGCGCAAAACCAGCAGAGCAGCGTCAGCGGCGTCAGCATGGACGAAGAGGCGGTGAACCTGATCACCTATCAACAAATTTATGAAGCCAATCTGAAAGTCATTTCCGCCGGGGCCGAGATTTTCGATTCGGTGCTGGAAATGTGCAGCTAAGCGGGAGCGCGAAAATGCGAGTAACCACTCAACAAACCTACGTCTCGATGACGCAAAGCTTTAATAATCTTTCTGGCGAACTGGCGCACGTGGTCGAGCAGATGGCAACCGGCAAGGAAATTTTGCAGCCATCGGATGATCCTATCGCCGCCACACGCATCACCCAGTTGAACCGCCAGCAGTCGGCGATTGAGCAGTATCAGAGCAATATCGACTCCGCGTCGGCGGGCTTAAGCCAGCAGGAGTCGATTCTTGATGGCGTCAACAACAGCCTGCTGGCGGTGCGCGACGACCTGCTGGAAGCAGCGAACGGCACCAATACCGCCGATTCGCTGGCAAGCCTTGGGCAGGATATTGAGTCGCTCACCGAATCGATGGTGGCGGCGCTCAATTATCAGGATGAAGACGGGCATTACGTCTTTGGCGGCACTATCAACGATCAGCCGCCGATTGTGGCGGTGGACGATGACGGTGATGGCGTGACCGATAGCTACAGCTATCAGGGTAACAGCGACCATCGTCAGACGACGGTGTCGAACGGCGTTGAAGTGGATACCAACGTGGCGGTGAGCGATTTCTTCGGCAGTAATTTAGATGTGCTCAACACGCTCAATTCGCTCTCTCAGGAGTTGCAAGACCCTAACGTTGACCCGGCAGATCCGCAGGTACAAAGCGATATTCAAAACGCCGTTAATGTGGTGGACACCGCCTCGGACGACCTCAACGCCTCGATTGCGTCGCTCGGCGAGACACAAAACACCATGTCGATGTTAAGCGATGCGCAGACCGATATCTCTACCTCTAATGATGAGTTGATTGGTTCATTGCAGGATCTCGATTACGGCCCGGCGTCGATCACCTTTACCGGACTGGAAGTGGCAATGGAAGCTACCCTCAAGACTTACTCGAAGGTGAGTGAGTTGAATTTATTCAGCGTTCTCTAACTCTTTCAGGAACAGTATGCAGGTCGGACTTACATCTTCGTCACTCGCCACCGGCGGCGCGCATAGCGCTGCGGTATCGTCGTCAACCGTTGCGCCCACTCAGGCGGTGCGGCAAAAGCTCCCGGCGACGGCGAGTGAATATCCGGCCTCGCCGCTGATTACCACTCGCCCGCAGCGTTACAGCGTGCAGCTTAACGATCAGCTCACCACGTTGCAGCAGGCGGATCACTATCTCGGGCAACTGGAGCAGCAATTGCTCGATTATCGTCATAGCCAGCGTAAGGGCGGGCAGGCGCAGAGTACGGCGCTGATGCAGATGCTGGACAAACGCACCGCGCTTTCCGGCGGCGCGGTGGACCGCCAGTTGCAGCCGGTGTTGCAGGGGGAAGCGCGGGTGAGCTTCCACTCGCCGGATCTGGCAAATCTCGTCAACAACCCTACACCGGGAACGCGGATGTTCAGTGTCTCTGACGGGCGGCAGACCCAGCTTTCAGCGGTGATGCTGTCTGAGGATGATAACGCCAGGCAGTACCAGACACGGCTGACCAACGCCCTGCGCCGCGTAGGCGTGCAGCTGCATCAGCAAGCGGATGGCATCAGTTTCTCCACCACTGAAAAACAGTGGCCCCATATCGAGCGCACCTTAAGCGTGCGCACCGATGGCGATAAGTCGGCGTTTATGCCGCTAAAAACCTTTGCCGAACCCTCTGAAGCCGAGCGGTTAGCGCAAAGCCTGCAGCAGGGCGGGGCGGGGATTTCTCAGATGTTAGAAAACATTAATCAGCAGCGCGCGAAGATGGCTATGCAGCAGGAAAAGGCCCGCCAGTTGATCGACGGCATGTCCCGCTTCCCGCAGACAGAAAGTGCGGTACAGGCGTCGGAAAATCTCGGCGGTGTGCTCGACAGCGCCAATCATAACTATCAGGTTTTATTGCAGGCGGTGAACGGCCAGGCGCGAATTTCCAGCCAGACGGTGAGGAATTTATTGGGGTAATTATGGGTATGCCGGATAAGACGCCTTTAGCGTCGCATCCGGCATATATTCGTATTCATCAGCACTTCTGCACAGTATTTAACAATTTCTCTAAACTCTGATACATCGCACTCGTAATATCGCTATTTTGCCAGTTTTCCATATTAAAGGTTAATTGCCAGCTGTCGTTGCACTGGTTGCGTAATACCAGATCGCTTTCGAGTCGATTATGAACGTATCGATAATACATCGTCATTGTCACATCATGGGCAGATAATAATGTTGCTAACTTCTGTTGGCCTGGCGTAAGGACACTGGCGAGTGTAGGTGTGGTGCTCTTTTTCCCCGATGCGCTCAGATGGTAAATTTTTATTCGCGGGTTGTTTACCGATTCTTTAATCAACTGTGGCGTGTCATCACTTCTGTTGTACACAAAAAAGGTTGCGCCGGATATCGCCAGAACTAAAGATAAAACAAGGCTAAGCAGATTTTTAGTCCTAAAAGATCTACGTTGCACTGGCGTGCCGGGAATCACATCAGGGGCGACTTCGGGCAGAAGCGCTTCTGCAGCTGGTTTTGCGGTTTCAGTCTCATTGGGTAAAACATCCTCTGTGAGTAAAACATACTCTTTACTACACAGATAACCTTTTTTCGGTACGGTTTTAATAATATTTTGATGCTTTCCATCATCGTCTATCGCCGCGCGTAGGGCGTGAATTGCCGTCGGCAGGCTGTTGCCGCCAACGATTCTGTTTTTCCACACTTCCGCGCACAAATAGGAACGCGATAATACTTCATCCACATTTTTTGTTAATGTTTCCAGAAGAAGAAAATGATACTCACCGAGGCGTCGCATTTCTCCCGTTTCACGATGAATTAACGCATTCTGTGACGGATCCATACGCCAGTTGTTGATAATGATGTTCATGGTCAGGTTTACCTGTTTAAAATAGAATATTGAGTTAAGTCTATGCTATGCCACTTTCCTGATGATAATGCATAGGTATCAATTCCTGTCGATGGGATTATTCTTAGCAGCCAGATGGCAGAGGAATGTAACCAAATGGAGGGGTGTCCACAATAGGCTAAAGTGTGCCATTTGCAACGCAATGTAAATTTTAACGTCAATTTAAAAATTATTAAATTTAAATAATGGATAAAATATCAGTTTATTCAGTTGGTTAAATGGGGTTGAGTGATTCGCCTGGCCGTGGGAGCAATATTGCTAATAATCATTTAATCCAAATTTAAGTATAACTAAATTGACCCTGTTTCATTACTGAATAAGAGCGCGAAATTTTTTTTATTCGTTTTTTAAGTTTGCTGATGGGGCTGTCGTTTTTACAGGGTATCGAAACGAAATCGATTAATCCCAAGGAGCAGTATCATGTTATCTATTAATACAAACAACGCCTCAATGGCAGCCGTTAACGCAATCAGCAAAAGCAGCGCTTCTCTTTCTACATCTATGGAACGCCTGGCAACAGGTAACCGGATTAACTCTTCTGCCGATGACGCAGCGGGCAAACAAATTGCTAACCGTCTGACTGCACAGTCCAGCGGTATGGGCGTGGCACTGAGCAACATTAATGATGCAACGGCGATGCTGCAAACCGCTGACAGCATGTTCGACGAAATGTCTGATGTGCTGGGTCGTATGAAAGACCTGTCAACGCAGGCAGCGAACGGCACCTACAGCGACGATGACCTGCAGGCGATGCAGGACGAATACGACGAACTGGGCCAGCAGATGTCTGACATGCTGCAAAATACCACCTACGGCGGCACTAACCTGTTCGGTGTTTCCGGCACCAGCAACACCGGTACTGACGGCCTATTCCAGAGCGCGGTGACTTTCCAGGTGGGCGCGGAATCTTCCGACACCATGACCGTGAACATTTCAAGCCAGTTGAACACGCTGGTGACGGATCTTTCTGCTATCAGCAACTCCTTTAGTGCGGATCAGGCTGACACCACTGGCACCGCAGGCGTGTCTGGCGGTACTGAACTGACTGCGTCTGGCTCGGCGAACCAGATGATCACTAGCATTTCTACGGCGATGGATGATGTTTCGCAGATCCAGTCCAAGCTGGGTGCGTCTATCAACCGTCTGAACGACACCGCAAACAACCTGACCAGTATGCAGGACAACACCGAAGTCGCTATCGGCAACATTATGGATACCGACTACGCGACGGAAGCGTCCAACATGACCAAACAGCAGGTGCTGATGCAGACCGGTATCACCATGCTGAAACAGTCCAACAGCATGTCCAGCATGGTTTCCAGCCTGCTGCAGTAAGTTCGGGCCTACAAACAACACCGCCTGCGGGCGGTGTTGTGCTTTTTGCGGCAGGCACTTTTCCGCCGAACCGGAAACACGCTTTCCGCCCATTTTTCAATCTATTGATTATTCACATAAAAATTATTGGCACGCCTTTTGCCAATAACCTGACATCGTTAACCGGAGTCATCAATGATTAACCCAAGAACTATTGCCCAGGAAATCGCTTATGCGGATGTCGCCACTCAGGCGGCAAATTTGCAGGAAAAGCAAACGGAGCTGGATGCCGAAAGCAGCGGCCTGGATACGCTCAGCTCGGCGTTGAGCGATTTTCAGAGCGCCGTCGATGCGCTGAACAGCGATACCGACGGCCCGGTAACGTTTGCCGCCACCAGCAATAATGACTCAGCGACCGTTTCCGCTAACTCGCAGGCACAGGCGGGAAGCTACTCATTTTTCGTTGAGCAACTGGCGCAAGGGCAGCAGACCACGTTCAGTATGGGCGACGACGCCTTTTCCGCTACCGGCACCTTCGAGCTGACGATGGGCGACAGCACCATGGATATTGATCTGGCGGCAGCGGATCAGAACGGTGACGGCGACGGTTTTATCGACGCCAGCGAGCTGGTGAATGCGATTAACGACTCTGACGATAACCCCGGCGTTTCAGCGGCGCTGGTAAAAACCGATGGCACCACCACCATTATGCTCACCTCGGACAGCACCGGGGCGCAGAGCGCATTTTCGGTGAGCGTAACGGGGCATGACGCCAGCAACGACAGCGCCAGCGCGCCCGTTGCTACGGATGTTTCCTCCGCTCAGGACGCGATTATTCATCTCGGCAGTGCCACGGGGCCCGCCATCACCAATAGCAGCAACACCTTTGATGATGTGATCCCCGGCGTCACCATGACTTTTACCGAAGTCAGCGATTCTGACAGCGATCTCACTACCTTTAACATCAGCGAAGATTCCAGCGCCAGCCAGGAGAAAGTACAGACCTTTGTTGATGCCTATAACACCTTGATTGATACGGTTGATTCATTGACCACCCACGGTGATGACAGTACCAGCGCCGGGGTATTTGCGGGTGACGCCGGACTCAGCTCACTGGCGAACCAGCTCGATGATATCGCCCATGCCAGCTACAACGGGGTGTCGATTGTTGACTATGGCATCACGCTTGATTCTCACGGCCACTTACAGATTGACTCCGACCAGTTCAACGACGAAATGGCGAAAAATCCTGACGGTCTGACCTCTATTTTCGTTGGCGACAACAGCATGGTGGCGCAGATGGACGATCTGATTAACACCTACACGGACTCCAGCAACGGCATCATCACCCTGCGCCAGCAGAACATTGACGATCAGATGAGCAAAATTCAGGACGAAGGCGATCAGCTTACCGATACCTATAACGCCAACTACGACCGTTATCTGGAGGAGTACACCAACACGCTGGTTGAGGTGTACACCATGAAAGCCAGCATGGCGGCATTCGCGTAACTCAGAAGGAATATCCCTAAAGATGTACCAAGTACAGGATGGCTATTCGCAATATAAAGAGATCGATCTCGCGGCGCGTACAGCGGCGGCATCGCCTTTGGAACTGGTGCTGGTGCTGTTTTCTGGCCTGATGGACGAGCTGGAACGCGCCAAAAGTCATATTGAAGGGCGGCGTTTCGAGAAGAAAGCCCAGAGCATCAATAAATGCATCGACATTCTCAATGCACTCACCAGTTCGCTGGAATTTGAAACCGGCGGCGAGCTGGTGGTGAATCTTTCGCGCCTCTATGACCACTGCGTTTATCGCTTGTATGAGGCCAGCGGCGAGCTGTCGGCGGAGAAAATCGATGAAGTGATGCTGATTTTAAGCAACCTGCGTGAAGGCTGGGAAGGGCTTTCGGGCAAGCTGGGTTAAGACGATGGAAAAACAATGCAGGCAACTTTTCGCGCTGATTGAGGCGATGAATGAAGCGCTGGATAAACAACGCTGGCGACGCCTTCCGGCACTGCATAAGCAGTTGATGTGCCAGTTTCACGATTACGCAGCGGCGGAAACCGATGCGGCGCAGTTGTGTGCGGTAAAAGCACATTTATACGGCGCGTTTAATGCCCTGATTAAACGGCGCGAGCAGCGTGCAGAAGTGTTGAAGGCGCGTATGGAACAGCATCAGCGCCATCAGGAAGGCGTGCTGGCCTACTCAATTGTTAATTTACTTTCGGAGAAGTCATGAATCCGGCATTGCTTGCCACGCTCGGAACGCTTGCGGAAACGGCGTCGCTGAAAGCGGATATTTTACCGCCGGTGAGCGGTGAAAACGCGCCCGCGTTTACCCTGCCGAAAATGGCGGTCGCGGCGGTGGCGGAGCGCGTTCATAGCGCTAAAACCAGCCAGCAACAGGCGACGCGCCCGCAGGAGAACGATCCGGTGGCGATGCAGGCGCTACTGGCACTGTTACTTCCGCAACCTGCCGCGCTGCATCAGGACACGCCGCAGCCGCGAAATGTCGCAACATCGCCGGTTATCCAGCACTTGACGAAAGCGGTGGCGCAAAACGCGCCGCAGCGCTCGACGCAACAGCAGGAGCCCACACCGTTGCCGCTGCAGTTGCAGGCGCTGGTCGGCCAGTTGCCACAGGCGAAACCGGAGCAGCAGGCCAGACTGGCGACTTACGCCAGTGAAGATTTACATGCCATTGCGCCGATGCAGTCGCGCGTATCGGCACAGCCCGTTCGTCCGAAACCTGAGCCAAACCGCGTGACCGCGCGCCCGCAGGTCGAGCGTAAAACGGAAAAAGTAGCAGACAGCGAGCCGGTTATTGCGCGGGCCGTGTTGCAGGTTAAGACGCCGGAGCTGGTCAGCGATCATCAGGAGATTGTCGCCAAACCAGCCACGCTTTCGATGGACGAACTGGGCGAAAAGCTGACGACGCTTCTGAAAGATCAGATCCATTTTCAGCTCAACAAACAACAGCAGATCTCCACGATACGTCTTGATCCGCCGTCGCTTGGCAAGCTCGAGATCGCCGTGCAACTCGACAACGGCAAACTGACGGTGCACATCGGCGCGAACCAAAGCGAGGTTTGTCGCGCGTTACAGCAGTTTAGCGACGATCTCCGCCAGCATCTGACGGCGCAAAATTTTATGGAGGTGAACGTACAGGTTTCCTCCGAAGGGCAGTCGCAGCAACAGCAACAACAGTCGGGCCATCAGCAGGAAGAGGTGAGTGCCGCCTTACTTCTTGACGATGCGCCTCAATTTCCACAGAACGAATCCGTTTTAATCAAAGTGTAAAGGCAAGATGAAGAAAATCGTGGTGGCGGGCGTGGTCAGCGCCGTGCTGGCGTTAGTGGTAGGGGCCGGAGCAGGATGGGGAGTCTGGCATCATTATGCCGGAAAAGGAAAACCGACTGCCGCCGCGCAGACGGAATCCGTGGAAACTCTGGATGAGAGCAAAAGCGTATTTGTGACCTTACCGGAAACCATTGTCACGCTGCATGATAAAAATGGCGCGGATCATTATTTGTCGGCGGAGTTAGTCATGGTGGTCGCCAATGATAAAGAAGCGGAAAAAATAAAACATCAGGAGCCGCTGTATCAAAGTATTGCAGTTGAATGCCTGACGGAAATGAAATTTGAAGATTTGCGCGGCATGAAAATATCTGCCATCCGCAAACTGATTTCTGACGCGCTAAAGCAAGATCTTCAGCGTCGCAAAATGAGCGCACCGTATAAGGATTTACTGGTGAAAAAAGTGGTCTTCCAGTAATCACCAGGCGGATATAAACATGCTACAGGATGTATTCGAGTCAGAAGAATTTGCTGCCGCGCCGGTATTAACCGCGCAGCAGGAGAGCCACTATTTGCAGGCCTATTTACCATTGGTGCGTAAAGTGGTGCGGCAACTTGCCCCGCAATGTAACTGCATTATTGACCGTCAGGATATGGAACAAACGGCGTTAATGGGGCTGCTTAACGCCATTCGCCGCTACGGGCTGCCGGACGAAGGTTTTGCGGGCTATGCCGTGCACCGTATTCGCGGTGCGATCCTGGATGAGCTGCGCGCTCTCGACTGGCGACCGCGCCAGCTGCGGCAGAAATATCATCAGATGAAGGACCTGATACGCGAAACGCGTAAGAAACTGGGGCACGAACCGGAGTGGTCAGAACTGGCTGTGGAAGGGATCTCGCATGAAGATTATCTCGAATATCAGCAACTGGAAGGAGCGGAAACGCTCGCCAGCCTTGACGAACTGCTGAACGGCGAAGGGCCTGGCATTCCGCTTGCTGGCAGGGAACTGGAAGATCAGTTTATTACTCAGCAAATGCTGCAACAGGCGCTTTCACAATTAAGTGAAAAAGAGCAACTGATCCTCGCCATGTATTACCAGCATGAGATGAATCTCAAAGAAATTGCGCTGGTATTAGGGCTAACCGAGGCCCGAATTTGTCAACTGAATAAACAGATCGCGCAGAAAATTCGTGATTTTGTCTATCCGAATTAAAGTGAAGAAATCATGCAAAAAATATTAGGTTTACTGGTGGTGCTCGGCTGCGTATTTGGCGGATATTTTGAAGCCGGTGGACAATTAGTCGCTATCTGGCAACCGGCGGAAATGATCATTATTTTAGGCGCGGGTTTCGGGGCGATGATTATTGGTAACCCAAAACATGTGCTGAAAGAGATTGCCCATCAAATTAAAGGCGTGATCAGTAAAAAACAGCTCGGGCCGGAGTTTCAGCGTCAGCTTTTAATGTGCCTGTATGAGTTGCTCGAAATGGTGCAAAACGGCGGTCTGCGCATGTTGGATCAGCATATCGAGCAGCCGGAAGAGAGCACTATTTTCCAGAAATACCCGCTGATATTAACCCAGAAGCGGCTGGTGACTTTTATTGCCGATAACTTTCGCCTGATGGCGATGGGCAAAATCGACGCCCATGAACTGGAAGGCATTCTCGATCAGGAGCTGGACACCGCCGAAGAGTCGCTGCTCACGCCGTCGCGCTCATTGCAACGTACCGCCGAAGCGATGCCGGGGTTTGGCATTTGCGCGGCAGTGCTCGGCATCATCATCACCATGCAGTCGATTGACGGCTCTATCGCCCTGATTGGCCTGAAAGTGGCGGCGGCGCTGGTGGGAACGTTTTTGGGCGTCTTTATCTGCTACTGCCTGATGGACCCGCTCGCCAACGCCATGGAACAGCAGGCGCGGGCGGAACATTCGCTGCTGGAGTGCGTGCGTACCGTGCTGGTGGCGCAGGCGGGCGGCAAACCGACGCTGCTGGCGGTGGATGCCGGGCGTAAGCTGCTGCATCTGGCGTCCAAACCGACTTTCGCCAACCTCGACGCGTGGGTGAATGCGATGCTGGAGCAAGAATAAGCATGAGGAAGACGGGCAACCGCCGCGAGCGAGGGGCAAAAACCACCATCGTCCGGCGGCAGATCAAAAAGAATCATGCCGGGCATCACGGCGGGGCGTGGAAGGTGGCGTTCGCTGACTTTACCCTGGCGATGATGGCGCTGTTTATGACGCTGTGGATTGTCAACAGCGTCAGTAAATCCGAGCGTGAAAGCATTATCGCCGCGCTGCACGGGCAGTCGATTTTCAATGGCGGCGGGCTATCGCCGTTAAATAAAATCAGCCCTACGCATCCGCCGAAACCTGCCACTGTGGCGGTGCCGGAGGAGACGGAGAAAAAAGTGCGCGATGTGAATGAGAAAACAGCGCTACTGAAGAAGAAGTCCGCTACTGAGCTTGGCGAGCTGGCGACCAGTATCAACACCATCGCCCGCGATGCGCATATGGAAGCCAATCTGGAGATGGAGATTGTCCCGCAGGGATTACGCGTGCTGATTAAAGATGACCAGAACCGCAATATGTTTGAACGCGGCAGCGCGAAGATTATGCCGTTCTTTAAAACGCTGCTGGTGGAGCTCGCGCCGGTATTCGACTCGCTCGATAACAAAATTATTATTACCGGGCATACCGATGCGATGGCCTATAAAAGCAATATCTACAACAACTGGAACCTTTCGGGTGACCGCGCGCTTTCGGCCCGTCGGGTGCTGGAAGACGCCGGAATGCCGGAAGATAAAGTGATGCAGGTAAGCGCGATGGCGGACCAGATGCTGCTGGACGCCAAAAATCCGCAAAGCGCGGGCAATCGGCGCATTGAGATTATGGTGCTGACCAAAAGCGCGTCCGATACGTTGTATCAATATTTTGGTCAGCATGGGGATAAGGTGGTGCAGCCGCTGGTGCAAAAGCTGGATAAGCGGGAAGGGAAGAGGGGGTAATGGTGCGCGCTGTGCCCCTCACCCCGACCCTCTCCCGTAGGGAGAGGGAGAAAACCGTACATTCTTAACCTCTCTTAACCTCTGGCGCGGTCAGTTCCCTCTCCCTTGAGGGAGAGGGTTAGGGTGAGGGGGAAAATACCGCACCAACTTAACCAATCGTCATCAGACTCGCATTCCCACCCGCCGCCGCGGTGTTCACACTCAGCGAACGTTCGTGATACAGGCGTTCCAGCAGCAGATTCGTTTCGCCGCGCGCAAAGCCCTGCACTGAAATAATCGCGCCGTCGCGGGCCGCAACCTGTTCACACAGTTTGCGCAGTTGATCGGAATCGCCGTGGTAAATCACCGCATCGAAGAACTGGCTCATAAGCACATCCGCTTTGGCGAAGCGAATACGCTCGCTCACCTCTTTCGGCAGCTTTTTCGCCAGTTCGCGCTGGAGTGGGGCATCCGGCCACAGCACTTCGCTACCGACAGCCATGACGGCCGCCAGTTGGGTCAGCGCATCCTGCTCGTCATCGGCGACGCAAAGTACGCGCTCGCGCGGCATCAGCGTCCAGGTGTTACGTTCACCGGTCGGGCCCGGTAGCACGCGCTGGGTTCCGGCTTGCGCCAGTTCGCCATACTGCTGGCACAGCGCGCTCAGCGAGGCGTTACCGTTGCCCCAGTTCTTCAGCGCGGTGAGCGGTTTTTCCAGCAGCGCTTTCAATTGTGCGTCTACCGGATATTCCGCGTCCTGACGTGCGAGCGTCGTGCCCAACGCCGTTTCCGGGCGGCTGGTCAGCAGGCGATAGAGATAGAGCGGGCCGCCCGCTTTCGGGCCGGTGCCGGATAACCCTTCACCACCGAAAGGTTGCACGCCTACCACTGCGCCGACCATGTTACGGTTGACGTACAGGTTGCCGACCTTCGCGCTACCCGTAACCTGAGCGATGGTTTCGTCGATGCGTGTATGCACGCCCAGCGTCAAACCGTAGCCAGAGGCGTTAATTTGCTCAATCAGTTTGTCCAGGTTATTGCGGTTGTAACGCACCACGTGCAGTACCGGGCCGAACACTTCTTTCTTCAGTTCATCAAAACATTCCAGCTCGATAAGCGTCGGGGCAACAAAGGTACCGGACTGCCATTCGCGCGCGTCCTCGCTGTTTTCGCGTGCCGCCTGGAAGACGGTGCGGCCTTTGGCGCGCATTGCCTGAATGTGGCGTTCGATATTGGTTTTGGCTTCGTCATCAATCACCGGGCCGATGTCGGTGGTCAGACGGCCTGGGTTGCCCATGCGGCATTCACTCATCGCACCGCGCAGCATAGTGAGGGTGTGATCGGCGATATCGTCCTGCAGGCAGAGTACACGCAGGGCGGAACAACGCTGGCCCGCACTGTCGAAGGCGGAGGCGACGACATCCACAACAACCTGCTCGGTGAGTGCGGAAGAGTCGACGATCATCGCGTTCATCCCGCCCGTCTCGGCGATAAGCGGCGTCGGGCGACCCTGTGCATCCAGGCGGGTGGCGATGTTGCGTTGCAGCAGGGTAGCGACTTCCGTCGAGCCAGTGAACATCACGCCACGTACACGGTTGTCAGAGGTGAGTTGTGCGCCCACGGTTTCGCCACGGCCCGGCAGCAGTTGCACCACGCCAGGCGGTACGCCGGCTTCCAGCAGAATGGCAATGCCCTGTGCGGCAATCAGCGGCGTTTGCTCGGCGGGTTTTGCCAGTACGCTGTTCCCCGCGGCGAGAGCGGCGGCAATTTGCCCGGTAAAGATGGCCAGCGGGAAGTTCCACGGGCTGATACACACCACCGGGCCGAGCGGGCGGTGAGTTTCGTTATCGAAATCATGACGTACCTGACCGACGTAATAGTGCAGGAAATCGACCGCTTCGCGCACTTCGGCAATCGCGTTGCTGAAGGTTTTTCCGGCTTCACGCACCAGAATGCCAATTAACTGCTGCATCTGGCCTTCCATCAACACGGCGGCGCGTTCCAGAATGGCGGCACGTTCCTGCGGCGGCGTGGCAAACCAGATGGGCGCATTGTTCACCGCGCTGGTCAGCGCCTGTTCCACTTCGTTTTCGCTAGCTTCGCGCACGTAGCCAACGATATCTTTCGGCTCCGCCGGGTTAAGCAGCGGCGTCATTTCACCTTCGACGACCGGGTGTTCCAGCATCGGCAGGGCACGCCATTTTTGCAACGCACTGTTTAGCAGCGAAGAAGAGAGCGAGGCCAGTCGGTGTTCGTTAGCGAGATCGAGGCCCGCGGAGTTGGCGCGGTCTTTCCCGTAGAGATCGCGCGGCAGGGGGATTTTTGGATGCGGCAGCCCTGCAGCACCTTCCTGAATAGCCATTTTCTCAACGGCTTCAACCGGATCGGCCACCAGTTCATCAAGCGGTAGCGTGGTATCGGCGATACGGTTAACGAAGGAGGTGTTAGCACCGTTTTCCAGCAGACGACGCACCAGATACGCCAGCAGCGTTTCATGCGTACCCACCGGGGCGTAAATACGGCACGGACGGTTTAATTTGCCGTCAGCGACTTTACCCACCACTTGTTCGTACAGCGGTTCACCCATGCCATGCAGACACTGGAACTCATACTGACCCGGATAGTAGTTCTGCCCGGCCAGTTGATAAATGGCCGCCAGCGTGTGGGCGTTGTGGGTGGCGAATTGCGGATAAATCAGGTTTGGCGCACCCAGCAGTTTCTTCGCGCAGGCGAGGTAAGAGACGTCGGTGTACACCTTGCGGGTATAAACCGGGTAACCTTCCAGTCCGTCCATTTGCGCACGTTTGATTTCGCTGTCCCAGTATGCGCCTTTCACCAGACGAATCATGAGGCGACGACGGCTGCGGGTGGCGAGGTCGATCAGGTAATCAATGACGAACGGGCAGCGTTTCTGATACGCCTGAATAACAAAGCCAATGCCGTTCCATCCCGCCAATTCTGGCTCGAAGCACAGTTTTTCCAGCAGGTCGAGTGAGATCTCCAGACGGTCCGCTTCTTCAGCGTCGATGTTAATGCCGATATCGTACTGGCGCGCCAGCAACGTCAGCGATTTCAGGCGCGGATAGAGTTCGTCCATCACACGATCATATTGTGCGCGGCTGTAGCGCGGGTGAAGGGCGGAAAGCTTAATCGAGATGCCCGGGCCTTCATAAATGCCGCGCCCGTTAGAGGCTTTACCAATCGCATGGATCGCCTGTTGATAAGAGACCATATAGGCTTGCGCATCGGCGGCGGTCAGCGCCGCTTCGCCCAGCATGTCATAAGAGTAGCGGAACCCTTTCTCTTCCAGTTTACGCGCATTCGCCAGCGCTTCGGCAATGGTTTCGCCGGTGACGAACTGCTCGCCCATCAGGCGCATCGCCATATCCACGCCTTTGCGGATCAGCGGTTCGCCGCTTTTACCGATAATGCGGTTGAGCGAGCGAGAAAGGCTGGCTTCATTGTGCGTAGAGACCAGTTTACCGGTAAACAACAGGCCCCAGGTCGCCGCGTTGACAAACAGCGATGGGCTACGGCCAATATGCGACTGCCAGTTGCCGTTGCTGATTTTGTCGCGGATCAGCGCGTCACGCGTCGCTTTATCTGGAATACGCAGCAGCGCTTCGGCCAGACACATCAGCGCCACGCCTTCCTGAGAGGAGAGGGAAAACTCCTGCAACAGGCTCTGCACCATGCCCGCGCGTCCGCTGGCGGTTTTTTGATTACGCAGCTTTTCCGCCAGTTTCCATGCCAACTGGTGAGCCTGAGCGGCGATATTTTCCGGCAGACGCGCTTGCTCCATTAACATAGGAACCGCATCGGTTTCGCTGCGGCGCCAGGCGGCAGTGATGGCAGCACGACTCACGGACTGCGGCAGGATCTGTTCGGCGAACTCAAGGAACGGCTGGTGTGACTCTTCCTGGGCGGTGACGATTTCATCACTTTCATTAGCAGCCCCGGCGAGCAGTGCCGGCAATTCCGGCAAGACTTCATCGTTTTCCAGCTTTTCCAGGTAATTAAAGATTGCCTGCTTAATTAACCAGTGTGGGGTGCGATCAATTCGTGTGGCCGCACTTTTAATTCGCTCGCGCGTGGCTTCGTCCAGCTTAACACCCATGGTGGTGGTGCCCATGCCATCTACTCCTGTTGTTTTGTCGTCATATTTTAGGCGTAGCAAGAATATCTACTATGTTGCAACTTTGTGCAACCGTGTTAAATGTGACATCAATTGCAACCTGAGAAATGAATTTATTGTTAAAAGAAAAAGTGATGGTATGGAATGTAACCGATGTATCCGAAAGCTTGATTTTGAGGGCTGGTTAACAGTTCTAAAGGGTGCAACCCTAAAAAGCGTGAGGGAGTGCAACCTATAGGAAAATGGTATTACGACAGGGATGCATTCGATGTGAATGCAGTGTTAAATCGTTTGTGAAAAAACTTCGCTTCCGTCAGGATACGGTCGCCTGAATAACAGAACAGGCCTTTACCTCGTTCCGGTAAGGGAATAACGACAAGTCGGATTGGGTCGACGAATAAATCTGGAGAGTTTTAATGAATATAAGCACACCGATGCTGGTGACTTTTTTTGTCTATATCTTTGGCATGATATTAATTGGGTTTTTCGCCTGGCGATCGACGAAAAACTTCGATGATTATATCCTCGGGGGACGAAGTCTTGGGCCATTTGTGACCGCGCTTTCTGCGGGCGCGTCGGATATGAGCGGCTGGCTGCTGATGGGCCTGCCAGGTGCGATTTTTATCGCCGGTATCTCGGAAAGCTGGATTGCTATCGGCCTGACCGTCGGCGCATGGATCAACTGGAAACTGGTTGCCGGTCGTCTGCGTGTACACACCGAGGCCAACAATAATGCACTGACGCTGCCGGATTACTTTACCGGTCGTTTCGAAGATAAGAGCCGCGTGCTGCGTATTATCTCCGCGCTGGTGATTCTGCTTTTCTTCACCATCTATTGTGCGTCCGGCATTGTGGCCGGGGCGCGTCTGTTCGAAAGCACCTTCGGCATGAGTTATGAAACGGCGCTGTGGGCCGGTGCTGCCGCGACCATCATTTACACCTTTATCGGCGGCTTCCTGGCCGTGAGCTGGACCGACACCGTACAGGCCAGCCTGATGATTTTCGCGCTGATCCTGACACCAGTAATGGTTATCCTCGCCGTGGGCGGTCTGGATAATTCGATGGAAGTTATCAAGCAAAAGAGCATTGAGAATATCGATATGCTCAAAGGGCTGAACTTCGTCGCCATCATTTCTCTGATGGGCTGGGGGCTTGGTTACTTCGGTCAGCCGCACATTCTCGCGCGTTTCATGGCGGCAGATTCCCACCACAGCATCGTGCATGCGCGTCGTATCAGTATGACCTGGATGATCCTGTGTCTGGCGGGGGCGGTCGCGGTTGGCTTCTTTGGTATCGCCTACTTCCAGAATAACCCGGCAGTTGCGGGCCCGGTCAGCCAGAACGCCGAACGCGTGTTTATCGAACTGGCGCAAATCCTGTTTAATCCGTGGATTGCCGGTATCCTGCTTTCTGCAATCCTGGCGGCGGTGATGTCGACCCTGAGCTGCCAGTTGCTGGTGTGCTCCAGCGCGATTACCGAAGATCTGTACAAAGCGTTCCTGCGTAAAAATGCCAGCCAGAAAGAGCTGGTGTGGGTAGGGCGTTTGATGGTGCTGGTGGTGGCGCTGGTGGCGATTGCACTGGCAGCAAACCCGGAAAACCGCGTGCTTGGTCTGGTGAGTTACGCCTGGGCTGGTTTTGGTGCAGCGTTTGGCCCGGTAGTGCTGTTCTCGGTACTGTGGTCACGTATGACACGTAACGGTGCGCTGGCGGGGATGATTATCGGTGCGGTAACCGTGATCGTCTGGAAACATTTCGAGCTGCTGGGTCTGTACGAAATCATTCCGGGCTTTATCTTCGGTAGCCTGGGTATTGTTATCTTCAGCCTGCTGGATAAAGCACCGTCTGCGGCAATGCGTAAACGCTTCGAAGTTGCGGACGCACATTACCATTCTGCACCGCCGCCGCGTTTACAGGCGGAGTAAACACGTTGCCGGATGCGCTGCGCTTATCCGGCCTACAGGAGGATTTGTAGGCCGGATAAGGCGTTAGCCGCATCCGGCATTTTATCATCCGAATTTTCCCGTCAGCACATCTTACTGCTTTTACATTTGCTTATCATTTCCGACATATTTCACTTGAATTTCGTCTTTGCGTAATGATAATCGCTATCACTCACATTTACTTTTCTTTGCATGTGTTGACTGCGATTCACATTTAAGGACGTTCGTATGTTTGTGCCTTTCCTGATTATGCTGCGCGAAGGATTAGAAGCCGCGCTGATTGTTAGCCTTATCGCCAGCTATTTGAAACGCACACAGCGTGGCGACCTGATAGGTGTTATGTGGATTGGCGTATTTCTGGCCGCGGGGCTTTGTCTTGGGCTGGGCATCTTTATCAACGAAACCACCGGCGAGTTCCCACAAAAAGAACAAGAACTGTTTGAAGGGATCGTGGCGGTCATTGCCGTCGTTATCCTCACGTGGATGGTGTTCTGGATGCGCAAAGTGTCGCGCAACGTAAAACAGCAGCTGGAACAGGCGGTGGATAACGCGCTGGCGCGGGGCAATCACCACGGCTGGGCACTGGTGATGATGGTCTTTTTCGCCGTGGCGCGTGAAGGGCTGGAATCGGTGTTCTTTCTGCTGGCGGCATTCCAGCAGGATCTCGGTATCTGGCCACCGCTGGGCGCGGTGCTGGGGCTGGCGACCGCCGTCGTGCTGGGCTTCCTGCTCTACTGGGGCGGCATTCGCCTGAACCTTGGCGCGTTCTTCAAATGGACCAGCCTGTTTATTTTACTGGTTGCCGCAGGGCTTGCCGCCGGGGCTATTCGCGCGTTCCACGAAGCCGGGCTGTGGAACCACTTCCAGGATGTCGCGTTTGATTTCAGCGGCACGCTCACCACCCACTCACTGTTTGGCACATTAATGGAAGGCATTTTTGGCTACCAGGAAGCGCCAAGCGTCAGTGAAGTGGCGGTCTGGTTACTCTATTTACTGCCTGCGCTGGCGCTCTTTTTTTGGCCAGCGCGCGCGCCGAATGCAGCATCACGTATCGCCCCGTAAGGCAAATGGCTTTTACTCATTGAAAGGGATGGACCATGAACACTATTTTTCGCCGTAGCGTGCTTGCCGCGCTGTGCTCTCTCGCATTCTCTGCGCAGGCTGCTGACATTCCGAAGGTCAATGTCACGGTAAACGACAAACAGTGTGAGCCGATGACGCTCACCGTCAATGCCGGTAAAACACAGTTTATCATTCAGAACCATAGCCAGAAGGCGCTGGAGTGGGAGATCCTCAAGGGCGTGATGGTGGTGGAAGAGCGTGAAAATATCGCGCCGGGCTTTACGCAAAAAATGACCGCCAACCTGCAACCGGGTGAATATGAGATGACCTGCGGTCTGCTGACCAACCCGAAAGGCAAGCTGATTGTTAAAGGTGAAGCCACGAAGGATGCAGCGAAAGCCGATGCGGTTTTAAGCCTGGGCGAGGCGATTACCGCCTATAAAAGCTATGTGACGGCACAGACCGCAGAGCTGGTCAAAGCCACTAAAGCCTTTACCGATGCGGTGAAAGCAGGGGATATCGAAAAAGCGAAATCCCTGTACGCACCTACGCGTCAATACTACGAACGTATTGAACCTATTGCAGAGCTGTTCTCTGACCTCGACGGCAGTATTGATGCCCGTGAAGATGATTATGAGCAGAAAGCCGCTGACCCGAACTTCACCGGCTTCCACCGTCTTGAGAAGGCACTCTTTGGCGACAACAGCACCAAAGGAATGGATAAGTATGCCGAACAGCTTTACAGCGATGTGGTTGACCTGCAAAAGCGTATTGCAGAATTGGCCTTCCCGCCGTCAAAAGTGGTCGGCGGTGCTGCCGGGCTGATTGAAGAAGTGGCGGCCAGCAAAATCAGCGGCGAGGAAGATCGTTACAGCCATACCGACCTGTGGGATTTCCAGGCCAACATTGATGGCGCGCAGAAGATTGTTGACCTGCTGCGTCCGCAACTGCAAAAAGAGAACCGTGCGCTGCTGGCGAAAGTGGATGCCAACTTTAAGAAAGTCGATGCGATCCTCGCCAAATATCGCACCAAAGACGGTTTTGAGACCTACGACAAACTGACCGATGCGGACCGCAACGCGCTGAAGGGGCCAATCACCACTCTGGCGGAAGATTTAGCGCAGCTACGCGGGATTTTGGGGCTGGATTAAGCATCATGGCAGAGCAACATAAAACCGGCGTGAATGAACCTTCACGCCGTCGCTGGCTGAAGGGCGTAGGCGCGCTGGCGCTGGCGGCAGGTTGCCCGGTGGCGCACGGTGCGAAAGCCGTTGCGCCAGCGGTGACCGGGCGCGATGAGAAACAGCCTTTTTACGGCGTGCATCAGGCGGGCGTGCTAACACCGCAGCAGGCATCGATGATGCTGGTGGCGTTTGACGTGCTGGCCTCCGATCGCGCTGATCTGCAACGTTTGATGCGTCTGCTGACCACGCGGATTGCCTTTCTCACTGAGGGGGGACCGGCGCCAGAGACGCCAAATCCGCGTTTGCCGCCGATGGATTCCGGTATTCTTGGGGCGTGGATTGCCCCGGATAACCTGACCATGACCGTATCGGTCGGGCAGTCACTGTTTGATGAGCGCTTCGGGCTGGCAGCGCATGCGCCGAAAAAGCTGCAAAAAATGACGCGCTTTCCGAATGATTCATTGGATGCGGCGTTATGCCACGGTGACCTGTTGCTGCAAATCTGCGCCAATACGCAGGACACGGTGATCCACGCTCTGCGCGACATCATCAAGCACACGCCGGATCTGCTGAGCGTGCGCTGGAAGCGGGAAGGGTTTATCTCTGACCACGCCGCACGCAGTAAAGGTAAAGAGACACCGGTTAACCTGCTGGGGTTTAAAGATGGTACCGCGAACCCGGATAGCAGCGATAACACACTGATGGACAACGTGGTGTGGGTGACAAAGGATCAACAGGAACCCGCGTGGGCAGCGGGGGGCTCGTATCAGGCGGTGCGCATCATTCAGTTCCACGTCGAGTTCTGGGATCGAACGCCGCTCAAAGAACAGCAGACCATTTTTGGCCGCGATAAGCAGAGTGGTGCGCCGCTCGGTATGCAGCATGAGCATGATGTACCCGATTATAGTCGCGACCCGGACGGTGAGGTGATTGCGTTGGATAGTCATATCCGGCTGGCTAACCCGCGTACCACTGAAACACAGTCCAGCCTGATGATGCGTCGGGGATACAGCTATTCTCTCGGCGTGACCAATTCGGGGCAACTGGATATGGGGCTGTTATTTGTCTGCTACCAGCACGATCTGGAAAAGGGATTTCTCACGGTACAGAAACGGCTGAATGGTGAAGCACTGGAGGAGTATGTTAAACCCATCGGCGGCGGCTACTTCTTCGTGCTGCCGGGTGTGCCGTCATCGGCATCCTATCTTGGACAAACGCTACTTGAAGCCTGAACCATGCCAAACTTGCCTGATGGCGCTGCGCTTATCAGGCCTACAAAATGCCTGCAAAAATTTCTAGGCCGGATAAGGTGTTTACGCCACATCCGGCATTAACCAGGCGCACGTTGTCAATAATCTGAAAAATACCTACCTCTTTGGGTAGGTGGCGTATCCACTCTTTTTTCTTGTTTCTATCCCATTGATATAATTCTGTAATATAAATAGAAGAGACTGTCTGTGAACGTATGGGATCTAATTTGTTACTTTTAGGTAAAATTTAAATTGCATTCTTAATTATTTATGATGTATTTAATAAGTAGTAGCGGTAGTTCCCGGTTGTGATGTAGCTCACTATGGAGATCGCGAATGGTAGCGTCCTTTATCGGACAAGGTAAAAACAGTCACCGCACCACTCCGCGCGGAGGTTCAGCTTCCGGCAGCGATTTCGTCACCTCAAAAATATCTCATTCTGAAAACAACACTTCCTTTCCCGATGTGGAACGCGATGCGCGTAGTCGTGCTTTCACGTCAGTTCGACAGGCAAGCAATGGCTTACAAGGAAGCCAAACCTCAGACGTTCGTGCGCATAATCGTGCTGCCAACGGCACGTGTGATGTAAACCTACAACTCAAGGTGCTATCCATGGGAAGACAAAAAGCAGTGACTAAAGCTCGTCGTGAAGCAAAACGTGTGCTGAGACGGGATTCACGCAGCCATAAACAGCGTGAAGAAGAATCGGTCACCTCGCTTGTGCAGATGAGTGGCGTGGAATCTATCGGCATGGCGCGGGACAGCCGCGATAATTCGCCGATTAAGGCCCGCAATGACGCTCAGGCGCATTATTTGAATGCGATTGAAAGCAAACAGCTGATCTTCGCCACCGGCGAAGCAGGCTGCGGGAAAACCTGGATAAGTGCGGCAAAAGCGGCTGAAGCTCTGATTCATAAGGATGTGGAGAGGATAATCGTTACCCGTCCGGTGTTGCAGGCCGATGAAGACCTCGGCTTCTTGCCTGGCGATATCTCTGAGAAGTTCGCGCCTTACTTCCGGCCCGTTTATGACGTGCTGGTGAGACGGTTAGGAGCGTCCTTTATGCAGTACTGCCTGCGCCCGGAAATCGGCAAGGTGGAAATCGCGCCGTTCGCCTATATGCGCGGACGTACATTTGAAAATGCGGTGGTCATTCTCGACGAGGCCCAGAACGTCACCGCTGCGCAAATGAAGATGTTTTTGACGCGCCTCGGAGAAAACGTGACGGTTATCGTCAACGGCGATATCACCCAATGTGATTTGCCGCGCGGCGTATTATCGGGGTTAAGCGATGCGCTTGAACGTTTTGAGGAAGATGAGATGGTTGGGGTGGTGCGCTTTACCAAAGAGGATTGCGTGCGCTCGGCGCTGTGCCAGCGAACGCTGAAAGCGTACTACTGATGCGGTAAGGTTTGTGGCAAAGCCCGGGTAACCGGGCTTTGGTGTTTATATGAATCTATAATTATGCAACTATAGTGTTGGAACATGTTTACTGTTTTGAGTCATGTTGCTAATAAGCCAGGGTTTTTCGACACCCAGAGCAATACTGGTAATATAGCTATCGATCAAATTTTTAGTTTGTTTGTTAAATTCGTAAAATGCTTGAAGTGGACAGATAATATTTGACTCCATAACTTTAATTACAGTTATATATTCAGGAACGAAGTTTAAATTGCGACCAGTTAACGTCTTGATCAGCACTTTTTTACCAATTACAGGATCTTTTTTATAGAGATTGATACCAATTTCAAGAGTGTCTTCTGCAGGGATGTGAAGAACATACCATTGATATTTATGGTGATCTTCAATCAGTTTGTTGATTAAATTGGTAGGTGAAGAATACTTCATTAACTTAACGACTGATTTAAAATACTTTTCAATCAGGTACAGATTGATAAAACCAAAACAGACAAATGAAACGATGTTAAATGCCATTGCTGCCAGTATTGTAAGTATTAGCCACACGCCTCCAGGAGCAGGGAAGGAGAGAGATAGCAGGTGTCCACATATTATTAAGGAGAAGATAAGTGTCAGACTTTTCCATTTATACTTATCTTTGATAAATGTAATGAAGAAATATAATAAAAATCCACCCCATATAAAATAAAAAAACAATAATGAATTTTCCATATGTATTTACCAAGGTTCCTTTTTGTCCTGGAAGCTTTCGCTGCGAATGAGTTTAAGTTTCATTGGCCGAGAAAGTAAAGGAGGAATTCTTGAATGATTGCGCCAGTTGTCGAACCCCGGTCCGGGCTTCTCACCCCGCCTGGCTGTGCAACAGGCGAAAAAAAAGCCCGTACTTTCGTACGAGCTCTTTCTCGAATATGGCGGTGAGGCGGGGATTGACTCGCTGCGCTCGCCCTGCGGGCAGCCCGTTCCCTGCGTTCACGGTCTGTCCAACTGGCTGCGCCAGTTGTCGAACCCGGTCCGGGCTTCTCACCCCGCCTGGCTGTGCAACAGGCGAAAAAAAAGCCCGTACTTTCGTACGAGCTCTTCTTAAAATATGGCGGTGAGGCGGGGATTGACTCGCTGCGCTCGCCCTTCGGGCAGCCCGTTCACTGCGTTCGCGGTCTGTCCAACTGGCTGCGCCAGTTGTCGAACCCGGTCCGGGCTTCTCACCCCGCCTGGCTGTGCAACAGGCGAAAAAAAAGCCCGTACTTTCGTACGAGCTCTTCTTAAGATATGGCGGTGAGGCGGGGATTCGAACCCCGGATACGTTGCCGTATACACACTTTCCAGGCGTGCTCCTTCAGCCACTCGGACACCTCACCATATTGTTTTGCTGCCGAACTGCTTGGGTGGCAACGGGGCGCTACTATAGGGAGTTGCCCTAAAACGGTCAAGCATAATTTCTTAATTATCTTTCGTTCGGTTAAGCATTGAACATATTCCCCGTCCGGATGCGAACGGGGAGGTAATTAGTGTTGTGAATCGAGCAGTTTTTAGATTTGGCCGAAGCGGCCAGTATTAAAATCGTCAATCGCTTCGGCAATTTGCGCCTTGCTATTCATTACAAATGGCCCGTAACCGACAATCGGTTCGTTTAGGGGTTCACCTGCCAGTAACAGTACGCTGGAATCCGTTTGTGCCTGAAGATGTATCTCTTCACCCTGCTGGTCGAAAACCACTAACTGGCCCTCCAGCGCAGGTTTCTCACCGTTAAGGGTCACTTCGCCTTTTAGCACGACCAGCGCGGTGCTCCAGCCATTGGGCTGCTTAAATTCAACGTCATGCCCGCGTTTTAACTGCATATCCCACACATTCAGCGGCGAGAAGGTGTGCGCCGGGCCGTTTGTGTCCTGATAGCGGCCTGCAATGACGCGCAGAGAGCCACTACCATCGGGTAATGCGATGTGCGGAATATCCTCTGCGCGGATACTCTGGTAGCCTGGCGGGGTCATCTTGTCTTTTGCCGGCAGGTTGACCCATAGCTGAATCATCTTGAGTTCACCGCCGGTTTGGCTGAAGGCTTGAGAATGAAACTCTTCGTGCAAAATTCCCGCGCCTGCTGTCATCCACTGGACATCTCCTGGGCCAATCACGCCGCCTTTACCCGTTGAATCGCGATGTTCCACTTCGCCATCGTACACCAGCGTGACGGTTTCAAATCCACGGTGCGGATGTTCACCGACACCGCGCTTCTCGCTTCCCGCCGGAAAAGTGAAAGGCCCGGCATAATCGAGGAGCAGGAAAGGGCTCAACTGCTCACCGTGGCTCTGATACGAAAACAGTGAACGTACCGGGAAGCCATTACCCACCCAATGTGGGGCGGGGGCGGTATACACGCCTGTAATCTTTTTCATCGTAATCTCCTGCATTTCTGTTTCTGATGTTATTAAGCTTACTTTTGGCGTTAATATCCCGGTATAGGGCAAAATAGCGCTACACTGTTCTGAAAATAGAACGGTGAGGTAGATATGCAGGATCTCAATGATTTCGCATGGTTTGTGCAGGTGGTGGATCACGGAGGATTTGCTGCAGCCGGGCGGGCGCTCGATCAGCCGAAGTCGAAACTGAGTCGGCGTATTGCGCAACTTGAGGCGCGGCTTGGGGTGAGGTTAATCCATCGCACCACCCGGCATTTTACGGTGACAGACGTTGGGCAGACGTTCTATCAGCACTGCAAAGCCATGCTGGTAGAGGCGGAGGCAGCACAGGACGCGGTGGCGACGTTACAATCAGAACCGCGCGGTACGGTGAGGATCGTATGCCCTGTCACATTACTGCATGTGCACGTTGGTCCGATGCTGGCGCGATTTATGGTGCGTTATCCGGGCGTGAATGTGCAGCTCGAGGCGACCAACAGACGTGTGGATGTGGTGGCGGAAGGGGTAGATGTCGCGATACGCGTGCGTCCTCGGCCCTTTGAAGATAGCGATCTGGTGATGCGCGTGCTGGCGGATCGTGGCCATCGGCTGGTCGCGAGTCCCGAGCTGGTTGCGCGTATGGGTAAGCCGTTGGCGCCCGCTACGTTGAGCGGTTGGCCTGGTTTAAGCCCTGGCGCGGGTAAACAGCATCGCTGGGAATTGAGTGGACCAGATGGCGCGCGTGCTGAAGTCTGGTTTACGCCGCGCATGGTAACAAGCGACATGCTGGCACTGCGTGAAGTTGCGATAGCGGGTGTAGGCATTGTGCAATTACCTCTGCTGATGGTGAGAGATCAGTTGGCGTCAGGGGCGCTTGTATCAGTACTTGATGAGTGGCAACCGCGTCGCGAGGTGATCCATGCGGTGTTTGCATCCAGGCGTGGATTACTGCCTTCGGTGAGAGCATTGGTCGATTATCTGGCTGAGGAGTACCAGAAGATGGAGGAGGAATAAAAGGGGAGGGACCCGCTGCACTGCGGGCTGTGCAACATGCAAAAAAAAGCCCGTACTTTCGTACGAGCTCTTCTTAGAATATGGCGGTGAGGCGGGGATTGACTCGCTGCGCTCGCCCTTCGGGCAGTCCGTTCACTGCGTTCGCGGTCTGTCCAACTGGGTGCGCCAGTTGTCGAACCCCGGTCCGGGCTTCTCATCCCGCCTGGCTGTGCAGCATGCAAAAAAAAAGCCCGTACTTTCGTACGAGCTCTTCTTAGAATATGGCGGTGAGGCGGGGATTCGAACCCCGGATACGTTGCCGTATACACACTTTCCAGGCGTGCTCCTTCAGCCACTCGGACACCTCACCATATTGTTTGTTCCGTTGCTGCTGGAACGGGCGCTAATTTAGGGAAATCCGCTGCTTGCGTCAATAAACTTTTTTAAAAAAAGGTTCGTTTAGACAAACTTCAAGCAACTTGCTTTTAAATCAGTCATAAATCGCCTTTTTTGCCACCACAATGCTTTTTACGGGAGTGATAAGATAATTTTGCTATGCTGAGGATCCGCTAAAAAAATCAATCAATACCGCGCCGAAGAGATAAAAATACGATGGCGCTTTATGTCAGGAGTAGTTATGGAGATCATCTTTTACCATCCGACCTTTGATACCCCGTACTGGATTGCCCAACTGAGCAAGCAACTGCCGGGCGCGAACGTTCGCGAGTGGAAAAAGGGCGACAATCAACATGCCGACTATGCGCTGGTCTGGCATCCACCGGTAGAAATGTTGCAGGGCCGCGATTTAAAAGCCGTGTTTGCGCTGGGGGCGGGCGTCGATTCCATTCTCAGTAAGTTAAAAGCGAACCCGGAAATGTTGCCGGAGTCGATTCCGCTGTTTCGCCTCGAAGACACCGGTATGGGCCTACAAATGCAGGAATATGCCGTAAGTCAGGTGCTGCACTGGTTCCGCCGCTTTGATGATTATCAGGCGCAGCAGCAGAAATCGGAGTGGCAGCCTCTGGCCGACTATCATCGCGAAGATTTCACTATCGGCATTATGGGCGCTGGTGTGTTGGGCGGTAAAGTGGCTGAAAGCCTGCTGGCGTGGGGCTTCCCGGTACGTTGCTGGAGCCGTAGCCGTAAAACGTTACCCGGTGTGCAAAGTTTTGCCGGAACTGAAGAACTGGGCGATTTCCTGCGTGAAACGCGTGTTTTAATCAACTTGTTGCCGAATACGGCGGAAACTGTTGGGATTATTAATCTTAATCTGCTGAATCAGTTGCAGGATAACAGCTATCTGCTGAATCTGGCGCGCGGCGTGCACGTTGTGGAAGAGGAACTGTTACAGGCGCTCAATAACAATAAACTGAAGGGCGCGATGCTCGACGTCTTCAGTCGTGAACCGCTACCGCAGGAAAGCCCGTTGTGGCAGCATCCGCGCGTGGTGATGACCCCGCACATCGCCGCGGTCACCCGTCCACAGGAAGCCATTGCGTATATCGCCCGAACAATTACCGGGTTGGAGCGCGGCGACCACGTGAGTGGCCAGGTTGACCGCCAGCGCGGTTATTAATCGCCTTCACAAACCCGGCTTCTGCCGGGTTTTCGCTAATAAAAGGCCAGATTTCCTGCTATTCTTGGCGCTAAGACGTTAGAGGAGAATGTGATGTATCCCGTTGACCTGCATATGCACACTGTTGCCAGTACGCATGCTTATAGCACGCTGCATGACTATATTGCCGAAGCGAAACGTAAAGGCATCAAACTCTTTGCTATTACCGATCATGGCCCGGATATGGCCGACGCACCGCACGCCTGGCACTTTATTAATATGCGTATCTGGCCGCGTATCGTTGATGGCGTGGGGATCCTGCGCGGTATCGAAGCGAACATCAAAAATACCCAGGGTGAAATCGACTGTACCGGGCCCATGCTGACCTCGCTAGATTTCATTATTGCAGGCTTCCACGAGCCGGTTTTCCCGCCGCAAGATAAAGCCACGCACACGCAAGCGATGATTGCCACGATGGCCAGCGGTAACGTGCATATGATTAGCCATCCGGGGAACCCGAAATTCCCGGTTGATATCCAGGCCGTGGCCGAGGCAGCTGCCAAATATCAGGTGGCGCTGGAGATCAATAACTCATCTTTCCTGACTTCGCGCGTGGGCAGCGAAGATAATTGCACAGCCATAGCAGCGGCGGTTCGCGATGCCGGAGGCTGGCTGGCGTTGGGCTCGGATTCCCACACGGCGTTCACGCTGGGCGAATTTACGGAGTGTCGGAAGATCCTTGATGCCGTCAATTTCCCGGAAGATCGTATTCTGAATGTTACCCCACGCCGTTTCCTGAATTTCCTGGAGTCACGCGGCAAAGCTCCGGTTCCTGAATTTGCCGAATTTTAATGAATGAGATGGATTAATTAATGAACGAGTTTTCAATTCTCTGCCGGGCGCTGGGCTCACTGTACTATCGTCAGCCGCAGGACCCGCTGCTGGTGCCGCTGTTCACCCTGATCCGCGAAGGGAAGCTGGCGGCGAACTGGCCGCTGGAGCAGGATGAACTGCTGACCCGTCTGCAAAAGAGCTGTGATATTCAGCAAATTGCCGCAGATTATAATGCCTTGTTTGTGGGCGAAGAGTGCCGGGTTTCCCCATACCGTAGCGCATGGGTTGACGGTGCGACAGAAACCGACGTGCGCGCGTTTCTGACTTCGCGCGGCATGCCGCTGGGAGAAAATCCAGCCGACCATATTGGGACGTTACTGCTGGCGGCTTCGTGGCTGGAAGATAATGCGGCAGAGGATGAAAACGAGGCACTCGAGACGCTGTTCGAAACATATCTTCTTCCCTGGGTCGGCACTTTCCTTGGCAAAGTGGAAGCCCATGCAGCAACCACCTTCTGGCGTACCCTGGCGCTCCTGACCCGCGAAGCGATTAGCGCGATGTGGGATGAGCTGCAGGAAGAGGAAGAAGAGTGATATAAATCACGTTTGTGATGCAATCGATGTAATTGTATTGTGTAAAACGTGTTCACGATCTCACTAACTCGGCGGGCATCTGCTAAAATGCCCGCCATGAACATACTTCTCTCTATTGCAATCACCACAGGCATTCTCTCCGGCGTTTGGGGCTGGGTAGCGGTGTCGTTGGGATTATTAAGCTGGGCCGGCTTCCTTGGCTGTACCGCTTATTTTGCCTGCCCACAAGGTGGGCTGAAGGGCCTGCTGATTTCCGCATGCACCACGATGAGCGGCGTGCTGTGGGCGCAGGTGATCATTTACGGCAGCGCAATGGCGCCGCACATGGAAATCGTCGGCTACCTGATGACGGGCGTGGTGGCGTTTCTGATGTGTATTCAGGCGAAACAGCTGTTGCTGTCGTTCGTTCCCGGTACGTTTATCGGGGCCTGCGCAACGTTTGCCGGGCAGGGCGATTGGCGTCTGGTGGTGCCTTCACTGGCCGTTGGGTTAGTTTTCGGTTTCGCAATGAAAAACAGTGGGCTATGGCTGGCAAAGCGACGAACTTCCGCCTCAACGCAACATGCAGTTGAAGAATAAAAATCGGCGGCCTTGTGGTCGCCGATTTTTTTCCCAGAGGCGATTCAGTTGCTCATGCCGCTAATTTCAATTTGCGAGGTTTGATTGGTTTTTCTGTCGGTAATATTCATCACCAGCTGACCATCTGTATTGGTCACATTAACGATAAAATCTTCCGTCACCAGCTTGCCGGGTTTCCCCTGGCTGACATTACCCATCAGGCTCCCCAGTAGCTGAGACTGGATTGATGACGTAAAGGCGCTGAGTGCAGAAGTTTGATCAAACGAATCATCGGAGTTCGGCGCAGAGTAGCCGTTTTGCGCCTGTGCTTCGGAAAGTAGAGTGGAGCCATTTAATGGGTTACCACCAAAATTTGGGTTTATCGGGGTGTAGACAAGCTGCCCCGCGATACAGACGTTCGCCAGCATAATGCCTGCCAGACCCAACAGCACTTTATGACGTTTTAACATGGTGTGCCCTCAATCAAATACTGCGATATTGTTTTTTGAGAACGCGTGGTATCACGACGCTTTTATCATAGTTTCCTGTACAAAGATTTCCACGGTATTTAATGTAAACGCTCTGAATAACTACAGTACAAAATAATATAGTGAGAAAAATCAATCTGATTCTTTATTTGCGGCATAATACCTTGTCGGAAAAATAGCACTTTTTTCTGACTATAACGGACAAATCCTGTTTTTGTATGAGTACGAAATAACCTCAGGGGAATAATATTATTACCATATGTGAAATTTTGTATATGCCTGGCAATGTGCCGGGATGCAGTAACACATTCATTTCTTAAAAGGGGTATTCAATAGTTTCATTACATCGACTGGAGGTATTCTATGAGAGGCTATGTCCTCGCAGCACTACTGACTTTTACTCCTATGGGTGTTCATGCACATTCTAATTCAAATGAACATCCTGATTTGTCCTCCCCGTCTGCTGAAGATTACGCGTTACCCGATAAATTGAACTTACCTCGCAATGCGACCAACGCATGGATCAAACAGAATGGTGATGGGCTCCGGGCTGATATTAATCAATATCATACAGGTAGAAATACCAACGCAATTATTCAACAACAAGGTGGAGGGCATACGGCTGATATTACACAACTTTATGGCAATAATGATCTAGCTATTATTAGTCAGGCGGGTTGGGGTAATGATGCTGAGATAATACAAAAAGGTTCTGGGAATGCAGCGGCTATTTCCCAGGACGGTTATTCGAACTATGCGAAAATTGTTCAGGTTGGAAATAACCTGGCAGGTATTAAGGTAAGTCAAACTGGAGTAGGTAAAACTATCACCGTAAAAGTCACCCATGGCTATACGAGGTAGCTCATTTAACCCGTTACGTTAACGACATAATAGGTACTACTATGAATCTCTGGAAATTGACAGCAATCGCATCATTAGTTATTTCTGGAAGTGCCTTCGCGCAATATACCGGACCTGCGGTAACCGACGGTGGTAATTCCGAACTCACCACAACTGCTGGGCTTGCTAACGACGCGGTTGCCGCACACAGCAGCGAATTACCCGGCTTCGGGCCGAATGCGGGTAACAACAGTGAACACGTCGCCATCTACCAGGGGGGCTCAAGCGGCAGTGGTCATGGTGGCCACGGCGGACATGGCGGTTGGGATGATAAAGGCGGCTCGGGTTATGGCAGCGGCAATAATCTGGCTAACGTCGAGCAGGATGGAGCAAAAGGCTCCTCAACGCTGATTTATCAGGAAGGGGGAAATAACTCCCTGAGCACCCTGCAAACCGCCAAAAACAGCCTGCTGTATATCCGCCAAAGTGGGGGTAAAAACAACACCATTGGTACTGGTCTACTCGATTCGAAAGGTGGCTCTTCCGGTAATACCTTCACCCAAAGTGGTTCCGATAACCAAATGGTGATTAACCAGTATCAGAGTGATAACCACATTTACAGTCCTGGTCAATCGGGTACGCATAACAAGGCGGTAATTTACCAGAAAGGTAAAAATGACCTGACGGCAAACCTTTCCGGTAACTTTAACGAAGCCTATATTAGCCAGAATGGGCAAGGCAACGGCGCAACCGTGAATCAGTCTGGTAGCTTCAACGACCTGACACTGAAACAGAAAGGCAACTACAACACCGCAGACCTGACGCAAACCGGCGGCGGCTTCTACGACGGTAAAAACGATCGTAAAGGCGGCAGCGGTCACAGCAGCGGGGGTAATGTGCTGGATGTGACTCAGCTTGGTTTCAAAAACGAGGCTACGGTTAACCAGAATGGTAGCAGCAACACCATTACGCTTGAACAGAACAGCAGTAATGGTATCGCGACTATCGATCAAAGCGGCGGGACCAGTCGTAACACTGTTACCGCGACCACCAACGTCAATAATGGTCTGGTGGATGTCGATCAGACCAGCGGCACCAAAGACAGCGATGTTGTTATTAATCAAAGTGGCGGCAGCAACTGGGATAAATCGTTCGATGATGATAAACACGGTGGCGGCTACGGCACCCTGGTGGCAGCCGCTAAAGTGCTACAAACCAGCGCCAATGGCAGCAGTGTGAACATCAATCAAACCGTCGCAGGCATTTCAACCACGGCATATGTGAAACAGACTGGGTCTGGCAACACAGCAATTGTGAATCAACACTAAGTGATGTTTTGCCCGATGAGCCGCCACGATTGTGGCGGCTTTTCTATGCGCAGAATAGAGGAACAAATCCGGCTGCGCAGAGCAGACAGCCGGCAAGGAACGCTATCAGGAGCTGCTTTCGCTCGCGGCTTTTGGTAACGGTGAGTGCGGTGGGGCGAGACTTTGTTGCGGTGCCTGTGCTGACACGTTCGGGCGAACCGTTTGTGGCGGCGGCGATTGCGTGAGTTCATCGGGCATCAGCAAACCTTCTACGGCCTCTTTGCGATAGCGCGTCAGGACTTCGGAGTTGATGTCCGCGGCATTACTCAACGCCCACAGCTTCTTGTTGATACCATCGTTAATCAGGTGAATGACGCCTTCTTCAATGGCCGACATCAGGCAGGTCATCACCGGTTCGTTGGTGGTAAAGCCCGCTTCGCCTTCTAACAGACGCTGATAATCAATAAAGCGGAAGACGCCCGCCTGAATTTCATAAGAGAGAATCGTTTTGCTGGTATTCACTGAAGAGAGCACTTCGCCAGTATGGACATTCACGATACGTAAGTTAACGGCCACCTGATCTAATTGATACTGAGTGCTGCCGCCAATACCAAAATAGCGCGCGCCGAAGCCACCGGTTTTCACGTTGCTGGCATAGCCAATAATCGACCCTTCAACAATCACGTTAGCTGAATAGAGCGAAGGAAGGGGGCTGGCGTTATTATCGCCGACGGTACCATTTTGCTGAGCGGCACGAATAATTTTTCGTTCATTAAGCAGGTTATTCAATCCCTGACGCTCCAGAGGAACAAACCAGCGAGAGTCTTTCAGAGAGGAAACCAACATTGCCGTGGCGCTTTGTGGTACCGATGTTGAAAAGTTACTGGCTGGATAAGGCTGGAACTGGCCCGTCTCATCCTGAATATTATAGACAGCAACATATATTTTCCCGCGTGGCTGAGGGAGCGAAACCAGATCTTTATAGGTCGCATCACGCGGAAGTAATGTAGGTTTGGCGGCTTCTTGTGGCGGTGTTGTAATGCACCCAGACAAGAGTCCAGCTACAACTGCCAGAGTAACAATACGCATTTTGTTCTTGCCTCTCTGAATGGTGACATTTAAATACCCCTCTGTGAAATATTTACGCAAGAAGTCGTGAGCACAATTAATAATAATTAATTGCGCTACGACTATTTTCCGGATTGTAAATTACAACAGCACAAAAGGACTATTTCTGTATAATATATTTCAAATTAGTATTCGTCGGAGGAAAGGTCTCCAGTTTGCAATAACGTTTGATTTATAATCCTTTTTTGTATTTCTTCCTGAACTGATGCGACGGCATGTGTAATCACCGCATCATAATTTCGCATGACAGGCGAAACTATTGTCTGGAAGACAATATCTTGATTATAGCGAATGGTCATAATACTGCCCCAGCGTGCGCTGGGGCGTTCAACAATAATCAGGTTAATTTTATTATCTGTCCAGTGCTCACTAAAATCTCGGCAGAACTTTTGTCCCACCGAGGTCACAGCGCGAGTGATAATCAACCCAGGAACTTCAAGTTCTGCCGCCGGCGCCGGCGTAAATTGTAAAAGCAGAATTGTTGCCACCACAGGAACGGTTTTCATCATAGTCACCGTAGGTATTTGTTGGCCCAAAACACGGCCTGAGTTCGGTTCTTTACTGAGAGCTTTTTAAAGAGGTTGTAGATATGCGTTTTGACCGTGTTCTCACTGATGAAAAGTAGATGAGCAATCTCGATGTTAGAGGCGCCTTGTCGAAGTTTACTCAGGATCTGTTTCTCGCGATGTGTCAGGTCAACGGTTTCATTCCACTGCGGGTGCGACAAATTTAGCTGCTGTGTAAGATAGTCATTAATCGACTTCGGAAAGAATTTTTCACCCCGGCATACGGTTCTGATACCTTCGATTAAATTTTCTTCGCCGGTTTCTGTATGGAATATACCGCTAATCATCGGCCATTCGACAATGTCGCGATGATGATAATGTGGCGGAATATTAAAAAGCAGTGTTTTAAACTTTTTCTGACAGTGTTGCAGGTCCTGGCACCACTGTCGTGAAGTCTGTTCTTCAAGAGACATCATATCGAATAAAAGCAGGTCACCATCTTCAATTGTTGAACTGTCGATGACATCACAATGTTTAAGTGTCACTTCATTATAGAACCGCTTCTTAAGTGCCTGTAACAAAAGCGTTGATTGCAATGACGGCTTGGTTATCAGAAACAAAAATCGGGGCTCAGACGGATTCTTATTCGTTCTCATGGTTCGCTCCAGAGAGATATATGCCATTTTTATATAGTTGAAATATAGGGTTAAACAGCAACAACACGCACGCTCAGGCGACCGCAGGAATCGCGGCAATGCCAATGGACTACGAAATATGAATTAATCTAAAATTTAGGTAGGCAGAAATAATTAAACAAGTTTATATAATGTAACAAAATGTAAATTTGGGTTATGTTTATTTTTTGATTTTTGTTTCGTATGATGAATGTCAAACATTAAAAACGGCACTAATACATATCATGTTGATATTGAAGTCTTTTAAAAAAATAATAAAAAAGCATTAGTTACACGACATGCGCACATAAGATAGATTTCAATTTAATTCTGTTAACGTTTTTCATTGTATTATAAATAATATTTCAAGCAGATTTAACGAGCGGTAATAATAACTTAGGATAATTCTTATTGAGAGAATTGAGATGGATGCTTAAAGGCGTATTTCGTTGACTCGGCCCTGTTTCTGACACTCTCAGAGAGGTAAATTACACGATGACCGCTCTCATTCTTGCTGCAATGGTTATTGGAACGCTGAGCTTTGAGTCAAAAAGAGAGGGCGATCAGGTCACGGTGATCCCGATGGTGACGCTACCCGTAGAGTGCCAGTGTGAAGTCAGTATGGATACCGAACGGCAGGGCGCATCGGGATCAAGCCGAAGTCGACAAAAAAGTGTGCTGGTAATACAGGCGCGCAGACCCCAGGCGCTGGCAACGCTAATTTTGACACCTTCACCGGGTGACAATGTGGTGGTGACTGTTCATGTGTCTGATGGCCGCAATATCGATCTCACGCAAACCTGGACCCTTGACCCGCCACAAATCTGAATGCCTCTCTGTCTAAAGTATCTTCCCCCACTGCCGATAGCTTCTCTGTTGGTAATCGCTGTCTGAATTGCTAATAGCGAGTCATTTAACTCTCTGAAAATAAATGACGTATTGATCAACACAACATTTAATTTCATTCGCTGATTGCTGATGCCCCCAAAACTTCTTATGTGCTGCTAGCCTGAGAAGATGCACAGATGACAACCAGTAATCAACAATCAGGGATGAAGCTTTGTTAAGAGGCTTACATGAAAGCATTTTTCGGTAATGCGTTGTTGATACTCTGTTTTACTCCCGCCCTCTGTTTCGATGCGCTGGCGGAATCCGAGCGATTAGGCCAGGGAGGCGTTATTCACTTTCGCGGCCAGATCGTGGAAGGCGGATGCTCGGTGGTTCCCTCGACGCGCAATGTCAACGTTTCTTGCTACCGCGACGGCGCTCATCATCAAAATACGATTCCCGTCACGTCGCTTTCTCACGGAGAAACACAACACCTGAAGGAAGCCACGCTGGATCTGCAGTGGCTTAACAAACAGAAAACGCTTGCTGTGATTAGTGTGCAGTATCAATAATGGCAACCCCGCAGAGGGTTTCTATTATTTGTCAGTAAGCTCACCACCTCTATTGTCTAACGGATAACAGATTTGTGGTCGGCAGGAGGTCAGCATGACAGCACGTATTCAGGTGGTGCAGGGAGATATCACTCAACTTGATGTGGATGTTATCGTGAATGCGGCAAACCCATCGTTGATGGGCGGTGGCGGCGTTGATGGTGCCATTCATCGTGCCGCAGGTCCCGCGTTAGCAGAAGCCTGCGCGGTTGTGCGCCAGCAACAAGGGACATGCCCACCGGGTCATGCGGTGATTACCCATGCAGGTAATCTGAAGGCGAAAGCGGTCATCCACACGGTCGGGCCAGTATGGGAGGGTGGCAATGCGCACGAAGCCTCGCTGCTGGAGCAGGCCTATCGCAATAGCTTGCAACTGGCGCTGGATAACGGCTATCAAAGCGTTGCCTTTCCGGCAATCTCGACCGGCGTGTACGGCTACCCGAAACCCGCCGCCGCAGAAATCGCTTTTCATACGGTTGAGCGTTTTCTGACGTTTCACCGCACGCCGGAGAAAGTCTGGTTTGTCTGTTATGACGAAGAAAACGCCCGGCTGTATAAACGTTTATTAAGCCAGCAGGGCGACGACGTCGAGGCATAAAAAAACGCCTGATACCACAACGTATCAGGCGTTTTTGTTTGGGTGTTAGCCGCGTGAAGGCTGCACTTTTTCAACCTTCTGCTGTGGTTTACCTGAGAACAGGAAACGCAGTAGCGGAATACGCAGGTGGATCTCGTAGAGCACCAGTGCAACCCCAATCACAAAGACCAGTCCGGTGATAAAGCCCACGATATTAGAGCTAATATTCGGCGTGATCCACGCGCCATAAAACAGCGTCAGCGGATGGTGCACCAGATAGATAAACAGCGAGGCGTTAACGAAGTAGGTCACGCGTGCAGACTGAAAATTCAGCAGGCGGTGGCCCAGAGAAAACACCACATTAACCATCCACAGACCCAGCACCATAGTAATCACTGACTCGGTTTCATACATCCACGCATCGCCGGAACCATATTGTTGATTCAGACGATAGGCGAGGAAACCCGCGATGGCGGCAATGACACACGGCCAGGAGGTGGTGGTAAACAGCGCTTTTACGCGTGGGTGAATAAATGCCAGCGCCCCCAGCACGAAGAAGGGCACATAGAAAAGCGTTTGCATCACCACGAAATTAAAAAGACCATCGCTGAGAATTGGCGGGTAAACGATAAACAGCGTGCGTCGGATAGCGGCGTACAGTATGCCCAGCAGCAAGAACCCGAACGTCAGTTTGCCCATGGTGAGGTTATCTAAACATCCTGGCGTTTGGCGGCGCTTAATCACCTTAAATGCCCAGATGCCAAGTGTGGTCAACACCACAAGAACCAATAAAAACCACAGATGCGACACCAGTTCCCAGGCCAGCGTATTATATTTGTCATAGAGCGACAGCGTGTGCCAGCTTTCCGTCTTGCCTTTGACGTGTTGCAGCATCAGAAACTGCGGCAGCGTCAGCAGAGGGATCGCGGTCAACATGGGGATCCCGACGCGCTCTACACGCACTTTCCACCATTTCTTCAGCGGATAACGCAAAAACAGCATGTAGGAGAAATAGCCGGAGATGACAAAAAACACCTGCATGCGGAAGGCATGAATAAAATCATTAAATAGTGTGAGCCACCATGAAGGTTCAACGCTGTTAACATGCCAGGTGTGACTGGAGTAAATCAGAGAAATGTGGAAAGGGATACCCAGGAGCATCAGCCATGCGCGGATGGAATCGAGGAAATACTCGCGCTGTGCAGGTACATTATTCATAGAGTTAGCTAAATTCTCAGACTATTCGTCTTATCGCACGCGGCGATAACGTTTACATTCGACGCAACCCTACACGAAGTCCGGGTACCTGTCTCCAGGATAAGCACGCAAAGTGCAAAAAGCAGTTAACGGTTGCTTATTCCCTGAGCCGCTATGCTGAACAATATGGGGATTATGTTGTCGGATTGCTTGAGTTTCCAGTAAAATGGATCGGATCGATTTAAGCACACAAAGGGGGAAGTGCTTAGCTATATGAACAATAAACCACAGATGATGAAAATGCGCTGGATTGGCGCTGCCGTAATGTTGTCCCTGTGTACTTCATCTGCATGGGCGTTTAGCATTGATGACGTTGCAAAGCAGGCGAAATCACTGGCCGGGAAGAGCTATGAAGCGCCGAAAAGCAACCTGCCTTCCGTATTCCGCGAGATGAAATACGCGGACTACCAACAGATTCAGTTCAACCACGATAAGGCCTACTGGAGCAACGTTAAGACCCCATTTAAGCTCGAGTTCTACCACCAGGGTATGTACTTCGACACGCCGGTTACCATTAACGAAGTTACCGCTACGTCCGTACGCAAAATTAAATACAACCCGGACTACTTTAACTTTGGTGATGTACAGCACGATAAAGACACGGTAAAAGACCTGGGCTTTGCCGGTTTTAAAGTGCTTTATCCTATTAACAGCAAAGGCAAAAACGACGAAATCGTCAGCATGCTGGGTGCCAGCTACTTCCGTGTACTGGGCCAGGGGCAGGTGTATGGCTTATCCGCACGTGGTCTTGCTATCGACACCGCTTTACCGTCCGGTGAAGAGTTCCCGCGTTTCCGTGAATACTGGATCGAGCGTCCAAAAGCCACCGACAAGCGCCTGACCATCTACGCACTGCTGGATTCTCCTCGCGCTACAGGGGCTTACCGTTTTGTCATCATGCCAGGTCGTGACACGGTTGTAGATGTACAAACCAAAATCTACCTGCGTGACAAAGTCGGTAAACTGGGTGTTGCGCCGCTGACTAGTATGTTCCTGTTTGGGCCGAACCAGCCGTCGCAGGTCACTAACTATCGTCCGGAACTGCATGACTCAAACGGTCTGTCTATTCATGCGGGCAATGGTGAGTGGATCTGGCGTCCGCTGAATAACCCGAAACATCTGGCGGTCAGCAGCTACGCTACTGAGAACCCGCAGGGCTTTGGCTTGCTGCAACGTGGCCGTCAGTTCTCCCGTTTTGAAGATCTCGACGATCGTTATGACCTGCGCCCAAGCGCCTGGATCACCCCGAAAGGTGACTGGGGTAAAGGGACCGTTGAACTGGTTGAAATTCCGACCAACGATGAAACCAACGATAACATCGTCGCTTACTGGACGCCGGACCAGCTCCCGGAAGCCGGTAAAGAGATGAACTACAAATACAGCATCACCTTCAGCCGTGACGAAGACAAACTGCATGCGCCGGATAGTGCGTATGTTGTGCAGACCCGTCGCTCTACCGGTGATGTGAAACAGTCCAACCTGATTCGTCAACCGGATGGCACGATAGCCTTCGTGGTGGATTTCTCCGGCGCGGACATGAAAAAACTGCCGCAGGATACGCCTGTTACTTCACAAGCCAGCATTGGCGATAACGGTGAAATCGTTGAAAACAGCGTACGTTATAACCCGGTCACCAAAGGCTGGCGCTTGACGTTGCGCGTTAAAGTGAAAGATCCGAAGAAAACCACTGAAATGCGCGCGGCGCTGGTCAACGCTGACCAAACGCTGAGTGAAACCTGGAGCTATCAGCTGCCTGCCAATGAATAAGACAACGAAGTACATTGACGCGCTGTCGCTCACGGAGGCGGAAAAATCGGCGCTGCCCGATTCCAGCCTGCGTGCCGTGCACGAAGCGCTGGATACCGAGCATCAAACGTTTGAACGCGATGACGATACCCCGCTCGCATCCGTGAAAGCGCGTCTTGAGCAAAACTGGCCAGACTCTCTGGCCGGTGACCAGCTCATAAAAGATGACGAAGGTCGCACTCAGCTTCAGGCGATGCCGAAAGCGAAGCGATCTTCCATGTTCCCGGACCCCTGGCGCACCAATCCGATTGGTCGCTTCTGGGATCGCCTGCGTGGTCGTGATGTTACCCCGCGCTATGTCTCTCGTCTGACGAAAGAAGAGCAGGAGCACGAGCAAAAATGGCGTACGACTGGTTCGATCCGCCGTTACATTCTGCTGATCCTGACGCTGGCGCAGACGGTCGTAGCGACCTGGTACATGAAAACCATTCTGCCGTATCAGGGATGGGCATTTATTAACCCTGCCGATATGGTCGGCCAGGACCTGTGGGTCTCTTTCATGCAGCTGCTGCCGTATCTGCTGCAAAGTGGCATCCTGGTGCTGTTTGCTGTGTTGTTCTGTTGGGTCTCAGCCGGTTTCTGGACTGCCCTGATGGGCTTCCTGCAACTGCTGATTGGCCGGGATAAATACAGTATTTCCGCGTCCACGGTGGGCGATGAGGCGCTGAACCCGGAGCATCGCACTGCGCTTATCATGCCTATCTGTAACGAGGACGTCGATCGCGTCTTCGCGGGCCTGCGTGCAACCTGGGAATCGGTGAAAGCGACCGGTCAGCAGAAACACTTCGATGTGTACATTCTGAGCGACAGCTACAACCCGGATATCTGTGTTGCAGAACAGAAAGCGTGGATGGAGCTGATTGCCGAAGTGCAGGGCGAAGGGCAGATCTTTTACCGTCGCCGTCGTCGTCGCGTGAAGCGTAAAAGCGGTAACATCGATGACTTCTGCCGCCGCTGGGGTAGCGAATATAGCTACATGGTGGTGCTGGATGCCGACTCCGTGATGTCCGGCGATTGCCTGACCAACCTCGTGCGTCTGATGGAAGCGAACCCGAACGCCGGGATCATCCAGTCTTCACCGCGCGCGTCCGGTATGGATACGCTGTATGCCCGTTGTCAGCAATTCGCCACGCGCGTCTATGGCCCACTGTTCACCGCCGGCCTTCACTTCTGGCAGTTGGGTGAATCCCACTACTGGGGGCATAACGCCATCATCCGTGTGAAACCGTTTATCGAGCACTGCGCGTTAGCGCCGCTGCCGGGCGACGGTAACTTCGCCGGGTCGATTCTGTCGCACGACTTCGTAGAAGCTGCGTTAATGCGTCGTGCAGGGTGGGGCGTGTGGATTGCCTATGACCTGCCGGGCTCCTATGAAGAACTGCCACCGAACCTGCTCGATGAGCTTAAGCGTGACCGTCGCTGGTGTCAGGGTAACCTGATGAACTTCCGCCTGTTCCTGGTAAAAGGGATGCACCCGGTTCACCGTGCGGTGTTCCTGACCGGCGTAATGTCTTACCTTTCTGCGCCGCTGTGGTTCCTGTTCCTGGCGTTGTCAACGGCGCTTCAGGTGGTGCATGCGCTCACCGAGCCGCAATACTTCCTGCAACCCCGTCAGCTGTTCCCGGTGTGGCCGCAGTGGCGTCCTGAACTGGCGATCGCGCTGTTTGCTTCAACCATGGTGCTGCTGTTCCTGCCGAAACTGCTCAGTATTATTCTGGTGTGGTGTAAGGGGCCGAAAGAGTACGGCGGCTTTATCCGCGTAACGATTTCTCTGCTGCTGGAAGTGCTGTTCTCCGTGCTGCTGGCGCCGGTGCGTATGCTGTTCCACACCGTATTCGTGGTCAGCGCGTTCCTTGGCTGGGAAGTGGTCTGGAATTCGCCGCAACGTGATGATGACTCTACGCCGTGGGGCGAAGCGTTTATGCGTCACGGCTCTCAGTTGCTGCTGGGGCTGGTGTGGGCTGTTGGAATGGCATGGCTGGATCTGCGTTTCTTGTTCTGGCTGGCGCCGATTGTCTTCTCGCTGATTCTTTCGCCGTTCGTCTCGGTTATTTCGAGCCGTTCAACGATCGGTCTGCGCACCAAGCGCTGGAAACTGTTCCTGATCCCGGAAGAGTACAACACGCCGAAAGTGCTGGCGGATACGGATGCTTACCTGCAACTGAACCGCAACCGCACACTGGATGATGGCTTTATGCACGCGGTGTTTAACCCATCATACAACGCGCTGGCGACGGCTATGGCAACCGCACGTCACCGTGCCAGCCATGTGCTGGAAATTGCGCGCGACCGCCACGTTGAGCAGGCGTTGAACGAAACGCCGGACAAACTCAACCGCGACCGTCGATTAGTTCTGCTGAGCGACCCGGTGACCATGGCGCGTATGCACTATCGCGTATGGGCTGCGCCTGAGAAATACACATCCTGGGTGGATGAGTATTCGAAACTGGCGATCAACCCGCTGGCGATGAAAGCCAAATAAGCCGTAATAAAAGGAAAATACCGGCGTTAAAGCCGGTATTTTTTTGTCTGACGTTGAGGTGTTGCATGAAAATTGTACTGGTCATCGCCATGACGCTGCTATTGAGCGGATGCGGCAGCATAATCAGCCGCACCATTCCAGGCCAGGGGCACGGAAATCAATACTATCCCGGCGTACAGTGGGACCTAAGGGATTCCGCTTGGCGTTGGCTGACGATTATAGACCTGCCATTTTCGCTGATCTTCGATACGCTCCTGCTGCCTATCGACGCCAGCCACGGCCCTTACGAATAATCAACGCTCATCCCATTCATCTGCCGCCGCCTGGCCCTCTTCGGTATCCAGCGGGGGTTCAAGCTGAAATTCCCCCTCATCCCACTCATGCAGCGTATTTTCTTCCAGCCACTCCTGGCGTAACTCAATTTCGTCATAATCGCCATCAAAGACGCTCTGGGCCGCTTCCCCACTCAGGACTGGCAGGCATTCACCTTCTTCGCTGTCGTCGGCAAAGAATTCAGCCTGCCACATGATGTCGCCGTCCTGCAAAACATACTTCTGGATATTCAACTGCTGAACATCCGCATCGCTCTCTTCAACAGAGGGGTTATCGGCGAGGAATTCTTCTCGCGCCGCGTCAATAGCTTCTTCAAGCGTGGCATACATAGTCATCTTATTCTCCCTGCGATTTGACGTGGTCTCAGGCGTTGCCCGATGAGACGGGCAACATTCCGGGTATATTCAGGGAAAGAATAGCTTAAGATTGGAACGGGCAAGAAAAAATGGCTGAAATTCACCCGACAGTCTTAGCTGGAGCGCGACGGCGCAGGCTAAAGCCGGTATAAATCGCATTGCACAGCACCACCGCAGCGGTAATGCAGAACACCGCGCGAAAACCGTAGGTCGCCGACACCGCCGAGCCAATCAACGGACCGGTTACGTTGCCAATATCGCGGAACGACTGGTTATAGCTAAACACTCGCCCGGCAATCTGGTTGCTGGCGTTATACACCAGTAGCGTTTGCACTGCGGGCAGTAAAGCGCCATCGGCGGCGCCGAGCAGAAAACGCAGAATGCCAAGCTGCAACGGATTTTGTACAAACGACATGGGGATCAACAGCAGCACCGAGAGAATCAGTGCGGTGATAAGTATTTTTTCCGGGCCAATTCTGTCGCCCAGTTTGCCCAGCCTGGGCGCGCTAAGCAGCGCGGCGACGCCAGGTACGGAGGCAATCATCCCGCTGATAAATGCAATGTTGCTGACGTTGCCGGCGAGATCGCGCACGTAAAGCGTCAGGATCGGCGCAATAGAGCCGGTGGCAACCTGAATAATCAGGGTGGTGACAAACAGGCTGAGCACCAGTTTGGGATTCTTCAGCGAGCTGATTACCTCGCGGGCGTGCAGCATCTCTTTTTTATTTACCGGAGTGAACTGTTCGCGTATCAGCAGCAAGGTCAATACAAAGCACAGGAAGAGCACCGAGGCGGTAATGATGAAGACGGGCCGTAAACCATAGCTATCGGCCAGTAAACCGCCCGCAAGCGGCCCGAGGAGCGCGCCGCTGACGCCACCTGTGGAGAGAGTCCCCAACGCCCAGCCGCTTTTATTTCGCGGCACCTGGGTGGCAATCAGCGCATTGGCATTCGGCACAAAACCGCCCAGCACGCCAAGTAGCGCGCGCAGCACTAAAAACTGCCAGATATTCTGTGCCAGACCCATTAGCAGCATGACGATAGCCATTCCCAGCGCCGAGCGAAGCAGCATGATTTTACGGCCTTTTCGATCGGCCAGACCGCCCCAGAATGGCGAAGCAATAGCGGAAAACAGGAACGTAATACTGAAGACAATGCCTGACCACAGATTAAGTTCACTGTGACCGGTGACGCCAAGTTGCTCGACGTAGAGGGGGAGAAAGGGCATCACCAGACTGAATGCCGCGCCGGTCAGGAAGCAGCCAAGCCAGGCGATGGTAAGATTACGTTTCCAGTTTATGGGAGCATCAACATCAGAAGCAGGCATAAAATTCCAAAAGTGAGCAGGGGGGAACAGAGAATTCAATAAGCCTGCTAATTATGCGCTTGTGTGATTGTAACTGCAATGCCAGGCATCAGCGCAGCCGTGAAGGCTGCGCTAACGTTCAGTAGCGGGAAGGCATCCCTTTCGGGCGCGTCTTGAAGCGACGGTGTAGCCACATATACTGCTCCGGGGCCATCATAATGCATTTTTCGACAATCTTGTTCATCCAGGCGGCGGTTGTTTCGGCATCATCCAGCGGCGGGGAGAGTTCCGGCTCAAGGATAATCAATTCGTAGCCTTTCCCGTCAGGTTTGCGGCGCGGCACAAAGGGCACAATACTGGCTTTCGACATTCTTGCCAGCATCCATGTGCCTGATGTTGTGGCCGCTTGCTCGACGGCAAACAGCGGCGCAAATACGCTGGCGCGTGGGCCGTAGTCGTGGTCAGGTGCATACCAGACGATTTCGCCGTTTTTCAGCGCGCGGATCATGCCTTTTAAATCTTTCCGGTCAATCATCGATTTATTGGAACGCATCCGTCCCCAGGTTTGCAGTAAATCGATAACCGGATTGTCGTTGGGGCGATAGACGCCAATGCCTGGGTTAAAGAAACCAAACATTCGTGCCCCCATTTCCAGTGTCAGAAAATGAATACCGATCAGCAAAATGCCACGTTTTTGTTCCTGCATGGCGGAGATATGCTCCAGACCGCTGGCGTCCGTCCAGCGATCGATACGACGATCGGGCCAGAACCACGCCATCCCGGTTTCCATCAGGCCCATACCAACCGATTCGAAATTCTTCACAACGTGCTGATGACGCTCAGCTTCACTCATTTGTGGGAAGCATAGCTCGAGATTGCGATAGGCGATTTTTGAACGACGCTTCATAAAACGCATCGCCACACGACCTATGGCATTACCGAGGCGATAAATGATCGGGTAGGGCAATTGTACGATGAGCCATAGCAGGCCAATTCCCAGCCAGGTTAGCCAGTAACGTGGATGCAGCAACGCCGCGGTAAATTTGGGTAACTGGGTCATGTCTTTCCTGTTTTATCGAGCCACTTCCGCTATTGTCGCACTATTTTTCCGTCAGCCAAACCTAACCAGAGTACGAGTGTCGATAATTCGTGCAAATGTTTCATTCGATGTTTTGATGGAGAGACAAATGTAGCGCAAAATGTGTGGATGTAAATTATCGATGATTGCTATATCATCCGTCCGATTTATAAATTCATTCCCTTTTGCAGGATTAGAGCACCATGCCAGTGTTACATAACCGCATATCGAATGAGACTCTGAAGGCGCAGATGCTCGCTGAAACCGAGCCACGCACGACAATCTCATTCTATAAGTATTTCACCATCGTTAACCCGAAAGCGACCCGTGATGCACTTTACCTCGCACTTTCCGAACTGAACGTGTTTGGTCGCATTTATCTCGCCCATGAAGGGATCAACGCGCAGATTAGCGTTCCCGCAAGTAATGTCGATGCGCTGCGCGAGTTGTTGTACCGTTTTGACCCTGCGCTGGACGGGCTGCGCTTTAACATCGCGCTGGATGACGACGGCAAATCATTCTGGGTGCTACGCATGAAAGTGCGTGACCGCATTGTGGCGGACGGCATTGACGATCCCTCGTTTGATGCGAACGATGTCGGCGCTTATTTAAAAGCGGCGGAGGTCAACGCCATGCTGGATGACCCGGATGCGGTGTTCATCGATATGCGCAACCACTATGAGTATGAAGTCGGCCATTTCGAACGCGCGATGGAGATCCCGGCAGATACGTTCCGCGATCAGTTACCGAAAGCCGTCGAGATGATGCAGGAACATAAAGACAAGAAGATTGTGATGTACTGCACCGGGGGGATTCGCTGTGAAAAAGCGAGCGCCTGGATGAAACATAACGGCTTTAAGCAGGTGTGGCACATTGAGGGCGGTATTATTGAATATGCCCGCCGCGCACGTGAGCAGGGGTTACCGGTGCGCTTTATCGGCAAGAACTTTGTGTTTGACGAGCGGATGGGAGAGCGTATTTCTGACGAGGTGATTGCCCACTGCCACCAGTGCGGTACGGCCTGTGACAGTCACACCAATTGCCTGAACGACGGCTGCCATCTGCTCTTCATTCAGTGCCCGACCTGCGCGGAAAAATATGACGGATGCTGTAGCGAAGCCTGCCAGGAAGAGCACAAACTGCCGGAAGAGGAGCAGCGTAAACGCCGCGCCGGACGTGAAAATGGCAACAAGATTTTTAATAAATCACGTGGTCGGCTGAATACTAAACTGGGTATTCCTGACCCAGAGTGATCAGGCGAAGAAAATCCAGATAAGATCGATCAGGGCCAGCAGCAGACAGAGCGCGACGTAAATCATAAAGTGTTCGCGCAGGTTGTTGACCAGGTAGTGATATAGACGCTGCATCATTATTCTCTTTAAAGGCACATCATCGCATGTGCCTGCGTTTTTGTCAGGTGGCGCCGCGCGTACCTGACCTACAGTTGCTTTCGAGTGAAGGCCTGATAAGCGTAACGCCATCAGGCAAACCGCACTCATTAATCGTCAAAACGGGAAAGCGAGAAGGGCGCCAGGTTAAATGTCTCTGGCTGTGACTGCGCGAACCGCGTGGCGATTTCACCTAATACCGTCGCAAACTTGAACCCATGACCACTCAATCCGCCAATCAGTAACGTATTTGGCTGACCGGGCAGTGTATCAATAATAAAATCTTCATCCGCTGTGTTGTCATAGGTACAAGCCGCGCCGTGTAAACAGCCGCCAATACCGGGCAGAATATTGCGCAGGAAGCTAAAAGCCTCAGAGCCATCGGTCGCGACGCTACCGAACGGTTTGCGTCCTTGCGGCGTATTGATTAGCTGGCCGCCATTATGCTTGCCGATTTTAAGTTCATTCTCAACCGCCGGGAAACCGTAGAATTGATCGCCATTCGGCAATTCCCCCGTAAACGCCGGGAAGTTATTTTTGCGGCTGTAACGGCCATCGGCCTGGAACCAGGCAAACACTTTACGCACCGGCTGTATTGGCAATTGCGGGTAGAGCTGTTTAGCCCAGGTACCGGCGCTGAGCAGCAGTTTTTTCCCTTCAAAGCGGCCTTCTGACGTTTCTATCGCGACTCCGTTAGCGTGATGTTCAATGGCGGTGACCGGGCAATTGAAGAGCTGCGCGCAACCCGCTTCCTTTGCGAGCGCAATCAATGTTTTGACCGCAAGCTCACTTTTCAGCACGCCGGACGCTGGCTCAAAGATGGCCTGGTAGTCATCGGGCACCTGAATTTCCGGCCAGCGTGCCATCACACCTGCGGCATCCAGGCGTTCTACATCAAGGCCGAATTTTTCCGCGCTCTGCACTACGGTGGCAAGAAAGTTGGAATCCGCTGGCCCAAGATTGACCACGCCGCTACGTTCAAACAAATCTTCACCGCTGGCGGCGGCCAGTTCATCCCACAGTTGCTGCGCGCGCAGCACCAGCGGGACATATTTTTCGCCTTCACCATACGCGTGGCGAATCAGTCGTGTATCGCCGTGGTGGCTGCCTTCGGTATGCGGCGGCATGTGGGCGTCGGTCATCAGGACATTAAGGCCCGCTTTACGGGCGTAGTATCCGGCAGCCGCCCCAACGGAGCCACTGCCGACAATGATCAGGTCATATTGCATAGCGCTTCCTGGAATTGTTTTTTGTTAAGCCGCATCAGCATGCAGGATGATGTTTATACACAAAATCATTCAAGCTGTATCAAGGCGGCAAGTGAGCGAGTCCCGATGAACTTACTCACGTAAGTGATTCGGGTGAGTGATCGCAGCCAACGCAGAGACAGCTTGAATGATGACGTGTATAGCAGGGTAATTAACAAGCCAGCCTGATACAAGCCTGAAAATAAAGAAGGCACCCGAAGGTGCCTGTTTGATAATTATTCGTATCAGCACTAATGCCTGCGATACTCATTCGCCTGGTAATCGCCGGATTCAATTTTGGCGATGCCCGCCTCTAATATAGAAATAAATTGACGAGCGACATCGGTGGTCAACCAAAGCGTTTGACCTATTTCAGCTTCTTTCTTGCTCGATTCATTGGGGTCTTGGTAGTGCAGGCGCAGCATCAGCGCATCGTAGCTATCAACGGTGCTGATGTCCCATCCAACGAGGGGATGGGTCTGGATGACTTCATTATTCTTTTCCATCATAACCCCTTATATCTTTGTTAAAAGGCAACAACTCTCGAGGTTCAATGCAGGTTTTTTTCGAAGCTTTTTCAGTATACCAACAACTTACTTAATATTCGAGATTTTAAATAAAATGCAACACAAATTCCTAAATAGCGCGTTTTGTTGCGCAATAAATCACCATTATGGCTGAGATTTTATTAATGGAATCAGAATAGGGCCAAAAAGAAGTGGCCGGCGAGAAATAAAAAAGCCGGGGCGACCCGGCAAAGAACACAATGAGGGAGCAAATTAGTCGGTTATACCCGTCATACTTCAAGTTGCAGATGCGTTGGCTGCGTTCGTTCACCCCAGTCACTTACTTGAGTAAGCTCCTGGGGATTCTCTCACTTGCCGCCTTCCTGCAACTCGAATTATTTAGGGTATGAACCAGTCATCCGCGCTTTCCCAGGTCTTCTGGAGAATTTCGCTGATCCGGTCTTTATCTTCTTTAATGCCACCGATAACCGAAAGGTTATTTGCCGATGCGTAGCGTACCGAAACGGTGCCGCCGCTATCTGGAAACTGATCGTTAATTCGTCGGGAGAGTTCACCCGCCAGTGCGTCAAGCGCCCCAGCGGGGAGGGTTGTGGATTTAGCAATAGTCACTTCAATGCGCATGGTTGCCCCCTGTATGTGTACTGTATATTTATACAGTTAAAGCGAAAAACTTACAACAGGGAGCGTGCGATTTATTTTTTGACCGTCCAGCGTACGGTTTCACCGGCGAGGAAGGGGATCAGAGTATCGTCAGAAAGGGCAATACTCTCAACCACCTGGCTCTCTTCTCGTACCAGCTCAACGGTAGATTCATTCACCGGCAGGCCATAGAAGCGCGGGCCATTCAGCGAGGTGAAGGCTTCGAAGTGCTGTAATGCGTTCATCTCTTCAAAGACGGTGGCATAGCTGCCAAGCGCAGTGGGCGCATTAAAGCAGCCCGCGCAGCCGCAGCTGGCTTCTTTGCGATGACGCGCATGCGGCGCGGAGTCAGTCCCGAGGAATGCGCGCCCGAAGCCGCTGGCGACCAGTTCGCGCAGCGCCTGCTGGTGGATATTACGTTTGAGTATCGGCAGGCAGTAAAGATGCGGGCGAACGCCGCCTACCAGCATGTGGTTGCGGTTGAACATCAGATGCTGCGGGGTGATTGTCGCAGCCAGCAGTTCATTACCCTCGCGGACATAATCGGCGGCATCTTTAGTGGTGATGTGTTCAAACACCACTTTCAGCCCCGGCAGTCGCTGGCGCAATGGCTCCATAACCGTTTCGATAAAGCGTGCTTCGCGGTCGAAAATATCGATGTCGGCATGAGTGACTTCACCATGAACCAGCAGCGGCATTCCGAGTTTTTCCATTCTTTCCAGCACCGGCATTATTGCATCGATACTGGTGACGCCGTGGCTGGAGTTGGTTGTCGCATTTGCCGGATACAGTTTGGCTGCCGTAAATACGCCTTCCTGAAAACCGCGTTCCACTTCATTTGGATCGAGGGAGTCGGTGAGATAACAGGTCATCAGCGGAGTGAAATCGTGGCCTGCCGGAACGGCATCCAGAATGCGCTGGCGGTAGTTGATTGCCGCTTCCACGGTGGTGATAGGCGGTACCAGATTTGGCATGATGATCGCACGACCATAGAGCTCACTGGTATAAGGCACGACGGTTTTCAGCATCTCGCCATCACGCAGATGGATATGCCAGTCGTCTGGGCGGCGAATTTTCAAAACTTGCGGTAATGCGGTCATGGGTGTGCTCCGGCCTGGTGGGAAATCAGTCATTAGGGCTGTTTTTTGCCGGGCACTAAGGATAAACGTAAACGTTTTCCTTTGCACTCCTTTCTGTAAAAAAAGACGCCCGGCGAAAATATCCGCCGGGCGTCTTTTTTACGATGTTAATCCGTAAACGGGATAATAATTTGTCCTGGTTTTACCTCAATGCCCTTCGCATATTTTTTGGCCAGTGCTTCGCCTTTGCTGGCATCTTCTTTCAGCACGTAAGCCGGTTGCTGATTAAAGTAATTACGCAGCGACTGGTTCAGATAAGGCACCAGCGTTTGCACCACCGATTGCATTTTTTCCGGCGTCACTTTGGCATCGACCACTTCCATCTCTTGCAGGAATATCGCACCTTTCTCTTTGTTGAAGACCGGTAACGCTTTCAGTTTCAGGTCGATGGTCGCTTTCTGGCTGCCAAACAGCGAGTTTAAATCGAGTTTAGCGTCACCGGTGAGGGTGACTTTATTCGGCTCTTCACGGCCTATGGCGCTGGTGAGATTATTCAGCACGATGTGCGCGTCGGCCACGCCGGGCAGGCCTATATCTTTCGAGAAATTATTGTGCTTTTGCAGCGCCTGATTAATTTCCTGTTCACTCACTGTGTATTGCGTCAGTTGATTACAACCCGCCACCAGGCCGCCAACGATCAGTGCGGCAATGACAAAAAATTTCTTCATGAAGTTCCTCAATATGATGCTGTGCTGTAATCCTGTCCGCAGGCAGCTTGCGCTTTCAGTCGTGATTATGACAGCGGAAAATACTGAAAGTGCCATATCTTCTTTCTTAGGATGAGATTTTACTGATGGTCTGCGTAATTTGCAGACCATCAATGATGCAGAATAAAAGGGTTAATGGCGGGGTTCAAGCATGCCGGAGGCGGCGCGTTTAGGGCTGAACTGCCACCATAATGCAACAAACGTGATGATGCCGATAAGCCCCAGCATCGCCCACGGCAGTTCCGGCTGGTTCAGCGCTTTCCCGCTGTCGAATAGCCAGCCGCCACCGGTGTAGCCGAGGGCGCCGCCAAAGGCCAGGCCCAGACGGCTAAAGCCCATATAGCTGCCGCGCGCGCGGGCATTTGCCAGATGTGCGCTCAGGGTTTCACGCGCTGGCTCCGCGATAATCGAACCGATATAGAATGTACAAATTAACGTGAACAACTGCTGTAGCGAGGTGGCCAGGCCAATCGGCAGCATGGAGACCGTCATGAGAAGCAAGCCCGCCATCAGACGCTGCTCAAGGCGAAAACGTTTTTCGCTCCAGCGCGCGATAGGGTAGAGCAGGGTAAGCGACAGCGCGGCTTCAATGGCGTACATCCATTTCACGGCAGAAGGCGAGCCCGCAATATCATTCACCATGATTGGCAGCATCAGCATCACCTGCACCGCCAGCATGTAGTAACCCGTGAGGGTTAACACGTAGGTGACAAAACGTTTATCACGCAGCACCTGCGCAAGCCCTTCACGTACTGGCGTTCTCACAGTAGAGAGTTTCCATGCCGGAAGGTAGCAGGCGTTGAAAATGGCGCACAGAATGAACAGCACCGCACCCGCGCTACATACCAGTCGGAAGTCATATTGCAGCAGCCAACTGCCCATCAGCGCACCGATGACCGCGCCGGCGCTGTCCTGCATCATCAATAGTGAGAAAAAGCGGCCTCGATGCGCCGGACGCACCAGCTTCACCACCAGTGCGGAACGCGGGGGATCGAACAGCGTGCCGCCAAGCCCAGAAAGCAAACAGGAGAGCCACAGCACCCAAGGCTCGTGCGCGACTGCCATGATGGCAAAACCGCCCGCGCGCATCAGCATGCCGGTTACAATCATCGGTTTGGCGCCGAAACGGTCAGCTATCGCCCCGCCAAAAATACCCAAACCTTGCTGAATTAACTGACGCAGACCGAGCGCAATCCCGACCATTAATGCCGCCCAGCCCATCTGGTCGACAAAACGAATGGAGATCAGCGGAAAGACGACAAAAAAGCCCAGCACAACCAGCATGTTATCGACTAAAAGGAAGTATTTACCCAGGCTCCTTGCCTGCGATACGCGGGACATTTCCCCTCCAGGGGAATAAAAGAGATGAACCTCTCCATTCTGCCGGGTCGCTTCACCTTTTCCCATATTGCCAGCGACAATATTTTTTTATCAAAATGGTGCTTTGATTGAGCTTGTTTATCGAAATCGCGATCGGGGTATGAAAAAAGGTATGTTGCTGTTTTCACAGACCCCCTGTGGACAGGTATAGTGAGTTAACCCGGGTTATTATTCAGGTACAGGAGTAAGAGATGTTTGGCTATCGCAGTAACGTACCGAAAGTGCGTTTGACAACCGATCGTCTGGTTGTGCGTCTGGTCCATGACCGTGATGCATGGCGTCTTGCCGATTATTACGCAGAAAACAGGCAGTTTTTGAAACCCTGGGAGCCCATCCGTGACGATAGCCACTGTTATCCTTCCGGCTGGCAGGCTCGCTTGTCGATGATTAATGAGTTCCATAAGCAGGGAAGCGCGTACTATTTTGCGCTGCTCGACCCGGAGGAGAAAGAAATCATTGGCGTCGCCAATTTCTCTAACGTGGTGCGCGGATCGTTCCACGCCTGCTACCTTGGTTATTCGATTGGGCAAAAGTGGCAAGGGCAGGGGCTGATGTTTGAAGCCCTGACCAGCGCTATTCGTTATATGCAACGCACCCAACATATTCACCGCATTATGGCGAACTATATGCCACACAATCAGCGCAGCGGCGACTTACTGGCGCGGCTGGGGTTTGAAAAAGAGGGTTATGCCAAAAACTATTTGCTGATTGACGGCGAATGGCGTGACCACGTCTTAACCGCACTCACTACACAAGAATGGACAGCCGGTCGCTAAGGAGAAGAGATGAAATATGAATTAACCCCGCTGGAAGCGCGCGTGATTGGCTGCCTGCTGGAAAAGCAGGTCACGACACCCGAGCAGTATCCGCTGTCGATTAACGGCGTGGTGACGGCCTGTAACCAGAAAACCAACCGTGAACCGGTGATGACGCTCAGCGAGCCTGACGTGCAGGATCTGCTGGATACGCTTGTTAAACGTCACTACCTGCGTACGGTCAGCGGCTTTGGCAATCGCGTGACCAAATATGAACAACGTTTCTGCAATTCTGAGTTCGGCGATTTGAAGCTTTCCAGCGCCGAAGTGGCACTCATCACCACGCTGCTCCTGCGCGGTGCGCAAACGCCGGGTGAGTTACGGGGCCGTGCGCAGCGCATGCATGAATTCAGCGATATGGCGGAAGTGGAAGCCACGCTTGAACGCCTGGCTACGCGCGATGATGGCCCGTTTGTGATGCGTTTGCCGCGCGAGCCAGGCAAGCGCGAGAGCCGCTATATGCACCTTTTCAGCGGTGAAATGGAGGTGCTGGCCCAGGTCGCCGATGATGTCGCCCCGGCGGATGACGATCTCCGCGCGCGCGTTGATGCACTGGAAGGCGAAGTGGCGGAGTTGAAACAGCGCCTGGATTCCCTGCTGGCGCACCTCGGAGAATAACGATGGCAAAATTACGCGTAGGCGTGGTTGGGCTGGGTGGGATCGCGCAGAAGGCGTGGCTTCCGGTCCTCAGCGCCGCCACCGACTGGACGTTGCAGGCGGCCTGGTCGCCGGGTAAAGAGAAGGCGCTGAAAGTGTGCGAAACCTACCGCATGCCGTATGCGGACTCGTTAGCCTCACTGGCGGCGCAGTGCGATGCTGTGTTTGTCCACAGCGCAACGGCGTCGCACTATTCGGTGGTCAGCGAACTGCTGAATGCGGGCGTGCACGTCTGCGTCGACAAACCGCTGGCGGAAAAACTGAGCGATGCCGAGCGTCTGGTCGAACTGGCCGCACGCAAGAAATTAACACTGATGGTGGGGTTTAATCGCCGTTTCGCGCCGCTGTATCGTGAGCTGAAAGGCAATCTCGCCAATGCGGCGTCGCTGCGAATGGATAAACATCGCACTGACAGCGTCGGCCCGCACGATCTGCACTTCACCCTGCTGGATGATTATCTGCATGTGGTCGACACCGCGCTGTGGCTGGCGGGCGGTCATGCGCCCTTAAGCAACGGCACGCTGCAAACCACAGACGATGGCGAGATGCTCTACGCTGAGCACCACTTCAGCCATCCTACGCTTAGCGTGACAACCAGCATGCATCGCCGCGCCGGTAGCCAGCGCGAGTGGGTGCAGGCGGTGACGGACGGTGCGTTGTATGACATTACCGATATGCGTGAATGGCGAGAAGAGCGGGGCGCAGGCGTGCTGACCCGCCCCATACCTGGCTGGCAGACCACGCTTGAGCAGCGTGGATTCGTCGGCTGTGCGCGCCACTTTATTGAATGCGTGCAAAATCAGACGGTTCCGGAAACCGCCGGCGACCAGGCGCTGATGGCGCAACGTATCGTAGAAGCGCTGTGGCGCGAGGCCGTTGATGAATAACCTGCTGTAACATCTGGCAGTAGCAATTCATCCCGAACCCGGTAGACTAACGCCTCTTCAGGCTCCTGCCTGTAAACCGCAGCCCGGCCATCGCGCCGGGCTGTTGCAGGCATTTTGCTTCCGGTTGTGGAATAACACGTTAATGAATCTATTAAAATCGCTGGCAGCTGTCAGCTCGATGACCATGTTTTCACGCGTGCTGGGTTTTGCGCGTGATGCCATCGTGGCAAGGGTTTTTGGTGCGGGAATGGCGACAGATGCCTTCTTTGTTGCGTTCAAGCTGCCTAACCTGCTGCGCCGTATTTTTGCCGAAGGCGCGTTTTCTCAGGCTTTTGTGCCGATTCTCGCGGAATACAAAAGCAAGCAGGGTGAAGACGCGACCCGGGTATTTGTTTCCTATGTTTCCGGTTTATTGACGCTGGCGTTAGCGCTGGTGACGGTCATTGGTATGCTGGCGGCACCGTGGGTTATCACGATCACCGCGCCGGGCTTTGCCGATACGGCGGATAAATTTAACCTCACCTCGCAGCTGCTGCGCATTACCTTCCCCTATATTTTGCTGATTTCACTCGCCTCGCTGGTGGGGGCCATTCTTAATACCTGGAACCGCTTCTCGGTGCCGGCGTTTGCGCCCACACTGCTTAACGTCAGCATGATTGGTTTCGCGCTGTTTGCCGCACCCTATTTTAACCCTCCAGTGCTGGCGCTGGCGTGGGCGGTGACCGTGGGCGGCGTGCTCCAGCTGGCGTATCAGCTACCGCATCTGAAGAAAATTGGCATGCTGGTGCTGCCGCGCATCAATTTAAAAGATGCGGGCGCGATGCGCGTGGTGAAGCAAATGGGGCCGGCTATCCTTGGTGTCTCCGTCAGTCAGATTTCCCTGATTATCAACACCATTTTTGCCTCTTTCCTGGTTTCCGGTTCCGTTTCGTGGATGTACTACGCTGACCGTCTGATGGAGTTCCCGTCCGGCGTGCTGGGTGTGGCGCTGGGGACGATCCTTCTGCCGTCGCTGTCGAAAAGCTTTGCCAGCGGTAATCATGATGAATATTGCCGTCTGATGGACTGGGGGCTGCGCCTGTGCTTCCTGCTGGCGCTGCCGAGCGCCGTGGCGCTGGGTATTCTGGCGAAACCGCTGACCGTATCCCTGTTCCAGTACGGTAAATTCACCGCGTTTGATGCGGCGATGACGCAGCGTGCGCTGGTGGCCTATTCCGTCGGCCTGATAGGGCTTATCGTCGTGAAAGTACTGGCGCCGGGATTCTACTCGCGTCAGGACATCAAAACGCCGGTGAAAATCGCGATTGTAACGTTGATTATGACGCAGCTAATGAACCTCGCGTTTATCGGCCCACTGAAACACGCGGGTCTGTCGCTGTCGATTGGTCTGGCGGCCTGCCTGAACGCCAGCCTGCTCTACTGGCAGTTGCGTAAGCAGAAAATCTTCACCCCGCAGCCGGGCTGGAGCAAATTCCTGGTGCGTCTGATTGTCGCGGTGCTGGTGATGGCTGCAGCGCTGCTGGGGATGATGCACGTTATGCCAGAGTGGTCGCAGGGGGCCATGCCGGTGCGCCTGTTACGCCTGATGGCGGTGGTTGTGGTGGGGATTTTTGCCTACTTCGCCACGCTTGCGGTGTTGGGTTTCAAAGTGAAAGAGTTTACACGCCGGACGGCGTAATAAGATGCGGCGGCGGGAGCGTGATGTTTCCCGCCGTCCTGATTGCAGTTAGACGGTAAATTTCTTGCCGCTGCGCGGTTGTCCCGCCGTTTGCCCATCCTTGCCATACAATCCCGTCTCCTGAAAAGGCTTCAGCACGTCCAGTGCCTGCTGGTTACGGGCGATTTGGCCTTCCAGCAACCAGCCGTTGTGCTGATTGAGATCACGCAGTTGCTGCGTTTTCTGCGTAATGTTCAGCCAGCGCGAAGTCACGTCATCGTCATTGGCGCAACGCTGCGCTTCCTGCTCCATGCGACGCTGTTGTTCCAGATAATCGAGCGCCGCCAGCAGCGAGCTTTTATCTTCGGTTATGCGCTGCAGCAGGCTTCCGTTCACGCTTCCGGCAGAAAGCTGCTGTTGCTCGGCATCCATCACCTCTTTCAGCGAGTTCAGGATAGCGGTCATTTGATCCAAAATATCGGGCAGACGACTCATGCGGTTAGTTACTCTGTAGATAATTCTGCGTTTCCTGAATCAACGCATCAGCAATTTTACCGGTATCCATTTTTAGCTCACCGTTGCGAATAGCGGTTTTCAACGCTTCCACGCGATCCAGATTGATATCACGGGTATCTGATTGCGTCAGGGTTGTTTGGGCGTCACTCAGTTTGACGCTGGTGCTGTTAATCTCAGCGTTTTTTTCCACACGCGCTTTCGGCGTTTGGGTCTCGTTTGGTTCGCGAGCCTGTACCGCGTTAACAGGATTCAGAGGCGATGTACGTTCAATGCTCATGTGCTTTCCTCATGGAGGCTTATGATGGCGCAGGGATTGCCATTTTCATTTGTTAATACTTTATCGGCAATCGCCGTACTTTCTTTATTAAGATTATAAGTTAATCAGAACATTCCCATCCGCATTCACTTCGCCGCTAACCACCTGGCCTGAGGACATACGCACGCGTGCGTTTTGCGCCACGGCGGCGTTATTCAGCGCCTGACCTTCACTGTTGACGCTAAAACCGTCGCCTTTCGCGATGACCTGGACGCGTTGCCCGGCTTTTACCCGCCAGGCGGCGCGGATCATGGTCAGCTGTAACGCTTGCCCGGCGGCAACATCGCGCAGGCTGACTGCATCCTGTGCCTGATTGATATCCAGCATCGTGCGCGGCGGCAATTGGTCCAGACGGCCACGCTTCAGCGTGACCGACTGTGCATTCAGCATGGTGCCACGCGCAATCGGCCCGGCGGCGACCACATAATTGCCTGTGGCCTGCACCGTTACCTGCAAATAACGTTTTTCATTGCCACAGCGTGCCACCACGTTCAGGTTCCCCCACAGCCGGGCATTACCTGGCGTACTGAGCACCGGTTGCTCACAGGAGGGCTGCATCGCGAGCGGGCTACGCAGTTGTACCACAACCTCATCACTTAACCCTTCCAGCCTTTGGCTGAAAAACGACGACAGCTGACTTTGCAGGTCCAGAGCGTGGGCGAACGGGCTGGCGAGCAGTAAACACGCGGCCAGTGAGGTAGTGAGCTTCAGCATCGAACACTCCGTCAGAGAGGGTAGTGTGAGTATTTTACGCATCTGCTACCGACTTCAACGGAATAAATAGCGACGCATATTGTGTTTATTCCGGCGATAACGCGCGCATAAGGCGAATTAAGCTGTCGGCTGGAATTTTGTCATCTGCGGAGGAGCCATGCTCGATAAACTCGACGCCGCGCTGCGTTTTCAACAGGAAGCGCTGAATCTGCGCGCTGAGCGCCAGGAGATTCTGGCCGCTAATATCGCCAACACCGATACCCCGGGTTATCAGGCGCGCGATATCGATTTTGCCAGTGAAATGAAAAAAGTGATGGAACGAGGACGGGCTGGCACCAACGGTGTGGCGCTGTCGCTCACATCCGTTCGTCACATACCCGCACAAAATCTCTCATCTGCCGCCACCGATTTGCTTTACCGCATTCCCGATCAGCCCGCACTCGACGGAAACACCGTTGATATGGATCGCGAGCGCACGCAGTTCGCCGATAACAGTTTGCAGTATCAGACCGGGCTTACGGTCCTGGGTGGGCAAATCAAGGGGATGATGAGCGTCCTCCAGCAGGGGAATTAATGTATGGCCTTACTGAATATTTTTGATGTGGCGGGCTCAGCGCTCACCGCGCAGTCCAAGCGGCTGAACGTGGCCGCCAGTAACCTGGCAAACGCCGACAGCGTCACCGGCCCGGATGGTCAGCCGTATCGTGCAAAACAAGTTGTTTTTCAGGTGGACGCGCAGCCGGGGGCGGCAACGGGCGGGGTAAAAGTGAGCGATGTGATTGAAAGCCAGGCGCCCGATAAGCTGGTCTTCCAGCCGGGTAATCCGCTGGCGGATGCAAAGGGTTATGTGCGCATGCCAAACGTTGATGTGGTCGGCGAGATGGTTAATACCCTGTCGGCCTCGCGCAGCTACCAGGCCAACGTCGAGGTGATGAACACCGTGAAAAGCATGATGCTCAAGACCCTCACGCTGGGTCAATAACGGAGAGAACAATGTCCATTGCAGTGAACGTCAATAGCACCAGCGCGACCAGCGCAACCAGCAACAGCGGGTCGCTGACCAGCAGCAGCGCGGATGATTTACAGAACAGTTTCCTGACACTGCTGGTGGCGCAGCTGAAAAATCAGGACCCCACCAACCCGATGGATAACAGCCAGCTCACCAGCCAGCTGGCGCAAATCAGCACCGTAAGCGGTATTGAGAAACTCAATACGTCGCTGGGTTCCATTTCCGGGCAAATCGACAGCAGCAAATCATTGCAGGCGTCATCGCTGATTGGTCACGGCGTGATGATCCCCGGCACGACAGTGCTGGCGGGCAAAAACAGCGATGGCGACGGCACAGATACCACGCCGTTTGGCGTTGAGCTTGAGCAGGCGGCCGACAAAGTGACCGCTACGATAACCGACAGTAACGGCAATGTCGTCAAAACGCTGGATATCGGCGCACTGACCGCAGGCGTGCACACCTTTACCTGGGACGGCACCGGCACGGACGGCGCGGCGGTGGCGGATGGTGCGTACAACGTCAGCATTACCGCCAGCAGCGGCACCACGCAGCTGGTGGCGCAACCGCTGAAATTTGCGCTGGTGCAGGGGGTAACGCTGAGCGGCAATGGCAACCAGTTGGATCTTGGCACCTACGGCACCACCACGCTCGACGAAGTTCGTCAGATTATCTAATTCAGGAGTGAAACATGGGCTTTTCTCAAGCAGTCAGCGGCATGAATGCCGCGTCCAGTAATCTCGATGTTATCGGCAACAACATTGCTAACTCCGCAACCTACGGCTTTAAATCAGGCACCGCCTCGTTTGCCGATATGTTTGCTGGTTCGAAAGTGGGGCTGGGGGTGAAAGTCGCCGGGATCACCCAGGACTTTACTGACGGGACCACCACCAGTACCGGGCGCGCGCTGGATGTCGCCATCAGCCAGAACGGTTTTTTCCGTCTCACCGACAGCAACGGTTCCGTTTTCTATAGCCGTAACGGCCAGTTTTCCCTCGATGCAAACCGTACACTGGTGAACACTCAGGGCTTGCAGGTGACCGGTTATCCGGCGTCCGGCACGCCGCCGACCATTCAGCAGGGGGCGAATCCGACGGCGATTACCATCCCGAACTCGCTGATGTCGGCAAAAGAGACCACCACCGCGGCGATGCAGGTCAACCTCAACTCGACGGATGCTAAACCGAGCGTTGCAACGTTCGACCCGACCAACGCTGACAGCTACAACAAAAAAGGCACGGTAACCGTATATGACAGTCAGGGTAACGCCCATGACATGAATATCTATTACGTAAAAACCGATGACAACAAATGGGATATCTATACCCAGGACACCAGCGTAAGCGGTGCGGCTGCGAAAAAAGCGGCGCAGATGTCCTTTAGTAACAATGGCACGTTGAGCGGGATCCGCAATTATGACAATGCGGGTGTCCTCGCAACCGATGCTAACGCCAATCCTGAAGTTCAGATAGCGATTGATCCGCTTAACGGCTCCGCCGCCGGTTCTTTCTCCCTGAGTTTCCTCAATTCTATGCAGCAGAACACCGGCGCCAACAACATCGTCGCCACCTCGCAAAACGGTTACGCGCCGGGCGATTTAGTGAGCTATCAGATTAACGAAGATGGCACCGTGGTTGGGAACTATTCCAACGAGCAGAGCCAGTTACTCGGTCAAATCGTACTGGCGAACTTCGCCAATAACGAAGGCCTGCAATCAGAAGGCGATAACGTCTGGTCTGCCACACAGTCCTCCGGCGTGGCGCTGTTGGGCACCGCGGGCAGCGGTAACTTTGGCAGCCTGACCAACGGCGCGCTGGAAGCGTCTAACGTCGATCTCAGCAAAGAGTTGGTCAATATGATTGTTGCCCAGCGTAACTATCAGTCTAACGCCCAGACCATCAAAACCCAGGATCAGATCCTGAACACGCTGGTTAACCTGCGTTAATCCCGATAAGGCAGCTTTATGGATCACGCAATATATACGGCGATGGGCGCGGCGAGCCAGACAATGGAGCAGCAGGCGGTCACCGCCAGCAACCTGGCTAACAGTTCGACGCCGGGCTTTCGCGCCCAGCTTAACGCCATGCGCGCGGTACCGGTCGACGGAATGTCAGTGCCGACGCGAACGCTGGTAACGGCCTCCACGCCGGGTGCGGATATGACGCCTGGCCAGCTCGACTACACCTCGCGTCCGCTGGACGTGGCGCTACAACAGGATGGCTGGCTGGCGGTGCAAACCGCGGATGGCGGGGAAGGGTATACCCGTAACGGCAACATTCAGGTAGGGCCAACCGGGCAACTGACCATTCAGGGCAATCCGGTAATGGGCGATGGTGGCCCGCTCACCGTGCCGGAAGGCGCGGAAATCACCATCGCGGCGGACGGCACGATTTCGGCACTCAACCCTGGCGATCCGCCGAATACGGTCGCGCAGGTGGGACGGCTGAAAATGGTGAAGGCGGATAACACGGAAATCGTGCGCGGCGATGATGGCGTATTTCGCCTGACCGCAGAAGCGCAAGCCACCCGTGGCCCGGCGTTACAGGCCGATCAGTCTATCCGTTTGCAGTCCGGTGTGCTGGAAGGCAGTAACGTCAAACCCGTGGCGGCGATGGCCGATATGATTGCCAGCGCCCGCCGATTCGAAATGCAGATGAAGGTTATCAGCAGCGTGGATGAAAACACGCAGAAAGCTAACCAGTTGCTGTCAATGAGCTAAGGAAAATCATGATCAGTTCATTATGGATCGCCAAAACCGGCCTCGACGCGCAGCAGACCAATATGGACGTTATCGCCAACAACCTGGCGAACGTCAGTACCAATGGTTTTAAGCGTCAGCGAGCGGTTTTTGAAGATCTTCTTTATCAAACGGTACGTCAGCCGGGGGCGCAGTCTTCAGAACAAACCACGCTGCCGTCCGGTTTGCAGATTGGTACAGGTGTGCGCCCGGTTGCCACCGAACGTCTGCACAGCCAGGGCAACCTGTCGCAGACCGATAACAGCAAAGACGTGGCGATTAAAGGCCAGGGTTTCTTCCAGGTGCTGCTGCCGGATGGTACTTCCGCCTATACCCGCGATGGTTCATTCCAGGTCGATCAGAATGGTCAACTGGTAACGGCGGGCGGTTTTCAGGTGCAACCGGCGATCACCATTCCGGCGAATACGCTGAGCATCACCATTGGCCGCGATGGCATTGTCAGCGCGACTCAGCAGGGGCAGACCAACCCGGTGCAGGTGGGACAGCTTAACCTGACCACCTTTATGAACGACAGCGGGCTGGAAAGCATTGGCGAAAACCTGTACGTCGAAACGCAGGCATCCGGTGCGCCGAATGATTCCACGCCGGGGTTGAACGGCGCGGGGTTGCTTTACCAGGGGTATGTTGAAACGTCCAACGTTAACGTGGCGGAAGAACTGGTCAATATGATTCAGGTACAGCGCGCCTACGAAATCAACAGTAAAGCGGTATCGACCACCGACCAGATGCTGCAGAAACTGACGCAACTGTAACGGCTGTGTCGGATGGCGCTGCGCTTATCCGACCTACAAACGGATAGGCGTAACGCCATCTGGCAAACACCTTACCAATACTACCTCCAGGCCGGATAAGCGCAGCGCATCCGGCGCAAACCAAAAGATGAGAACCATGCAAATAACCGCAGCGTTTCGCTATCCGCTTTTAACGGCACTGGCGCTCTCCATGACCGGGTGTGCTTTCATTCCCAGCAAGCCGCTGGTGGAAGGCGCAACCTCGGCACAGCCGATCCCCGGCCCGGTACCGGTAGCGAACGGCTCAATATTTCAGACGGCGCAGCCGATCAACTACGGTTATCAGCCGCTGTTTGAAGACCGTCGCCCGCGCAATATTGGCGATACGCTCACCATCGTACTGCAGGAAAACGTCAGCGCCAGCAAGAGTTCTTCGGCCAACGCCAGTCGCGATGGCAAAACCAACTTTGGCTTTGACGTCGTACCGCGTTACCTGCAAGGTCTGTTTGGCAACGCGCGCGCGGATGTTGACGCCTCCGGCGGTAATACGTTCAACGGTAAAGGCGGCGCGAATGCCAGCAACACCTTTAGCGGCACATTAACCGTCACTGTCGATCAGGTTCTGGCGAACGGCAATCTTCACGTGGTGGGGGAAAAACAGATTGCCATTAATCAGGGCACCGAATTTATCCGCTTCTCGGGCGTGGTTAACCCGCGCACCATCAGCGGCAGTAATACCGTGCCGTCCACCCAGGTGGCGGATGCGCGTATTGAATATGTGGGCAACGGCTATATCAACGAAGCGCAGAATATGGGCTGGTTGCAGCGTTTCTTCCTGAATTTATCGCCGATGTAATGAGGTGCAATATGTTTAAAACCCTGATTAGCGTGGCGCTGATTCTGGTAAGTACTTTGGTACAGGCCGATCGCATTCGCGATCTTACCAGCGTGCAGGGCGTCAGGGAAAACTCCCTGATTGGCTACGGTCTGGTGGTGGGGCTGGACGGTACGGGCGACCAAACGACGCAGACGCCGTTCACCACCCAGAGCCTGAACAACATGCTGTCGCAACTGGGGATCACCGTTCCGGCAGGCACCAACATGCAGCTGAAAAACGTGGCGGCGGTGATGGTCACCGCCCAGTTCCCGGCGTTTGCGCGTCAGGGGCAAACTATCGATGTGGTGGTCTCCTCAATGGGTAACGCCAAAAGCCTGCGCGGCGGCACGCTGTTGATGACGCCGCTGAAAGGGGTTGATAGCCAGGTGTATGCGCTGGCGCAGGGTAACATTCTGGTGGGCGGCGCAGGCGCGTCGGCGGGCGGCAGTAGCGTGCAGGTCAACCAGCTTAACGGCGGGCGCATTACCGGCGGGGCCACCATTGAACGCGAGTTGCCGACACAATTTGGCGCGGGGAACACCATTAACCTTCAACTGAATCAGGACGATTTCACCATGGCGCAGCAGATTGCAGACACCATTAATCGTCGCAGTGGTTTTGGTAACGCCACCGCGCTGGATGCCCGCACCGTGCAGGTTCGTGCGCCGCAGGGCGGCAGTGGTCAGGTGCGTTTGCTGGCGGATATCCAGAATCTGGAAGTGGGCGGCGTACCGCAGGATGCGAAGGTGATTATTAACTCGCGTACCGGTTCGGTGGTGATGAACCGTGAAGTGACGCTGGATACCTGTGCCGTGGCGCAGGGCAACCTCTCCGTTACTGTGAACCGACAGGCGCAGGTCAGCCAGCCGGATACGCCATTTGGCGGCGGCCAGACGGTAGTAACACCGCAAACACAAATCGATTTACGTCAGAGCGGCGGCTCGCTGCAAAGCGTGCGTGAAAGTGCCAATCTGAACAATGTAGTGCGCGCCCTGAACGCGCTGGGCGCGACGCCGATGGAGCTGATGTCGATTCTGCAATCAATGCAAAGCGCCGGGTGCCTGCGTGCGAAAGTAGAGATCGTCTGATGCTGGGCGACAGCAAATTAACTGCCAGCGCAGCGTGGGATGCGCAATCGCTTAACGAACTCAAGGCGAAAGCCGGGCAGGATCCGCAGGCTAACCTGCGGCCTGTCGCCCGTCAGGTGGAGGGTATGTTCGTGCAGATGATGCTGAAGAGTATGCGCGAGGCGCTGCCGAAGGATGGTCTCTTCAGCAGCGATCAGACCCGGCTCTACACCAGCATGTACGATCAGCAAATTGCCCAGCAGATGACCGCCGGGAAAGGACTGGGGCTGGCGGAAGAGATGGTGAAGCAGATGCAGACGCAGAAGGAACCGTCCGCTGCGGTGGGGCAGGTACCGATGAAGTTTGATCTGCAAACGGTCACTCGCTTTCAGAACGATGCGCTGACTCAGATGGTGCGTAAAGCGCTGCCGAAAACGTCGGGCGGGAGCGATGCGCCGCTCTCCGGCGACAGCAAAGATTTCCTCGCGAAACTGGCGCTTCCGGCGCAGGTGGCAAGCGAGCAGAGTGGTATTCCGCACCACCTGATTCTGGCGCAGGCCGCGCTGGAGTCGGGCTGGGGCCAGCGGCAAATTCGCCGTGAAAACGGCGAGCCCAGTTATAACCTTTTTGGCGTGAAAGCCTCGGGTAGCTGGAAAGGACCGGTGACGGAAATCACCACCACCGAATATGAAAACGGTGAAGCGAAGAAGGTGAAAGCGAAATTCCGCGTCTACGGTTCGTATCTGGAAGCGCTGTCGGATTATGTGGGTTTGCTGACGCGCAATCCACGCTATGCCGCGGTCACCAACGCGTCAACCGCCGAGCAGGGGGCGCAGGCGTTGCAGAATGCCGGATACGCCACTGACCCACAGTACGCGCGCAAGTTAACCAATATGATTCAGCAGCTTAAAGCTTTAAGCGATAAAGTCAGCAGCGCGTACCGAAATGATATTGAAAATCTCTTCTGATACACCTCAAGTTTGCCAGGCGGCGACCGATAACGATTAAAGGCCACGCGTCTGAACGTATAAAAGGAAGAACATGTCCAGTTTAATCAATAGCGCCATGAGTGGGTTGAGTGCGGCACAGTCGGCACTGAATACCACCAGTAATAATATTGCCAGCTACAACGTCTCGGGCTATACCCGCCAGACCACGGTACTCGCTTCGGCGAACAGTACGTTAGGTGCGGGAGGCTGGGTCGGCAATGGCGTCTACGTTTCTGGCGTTCAGCGCGAATACAACGCATTTATTACTAACCAGCTGCGTACGGCGCAGAGTCAGAGCAGCGGGTTGACCACGCGTTATGAGCAGATGTCGAAAATCGACGATATGCTTTCCGGCACCACTAACTCCCTCTCCACCACGCTTCAGGATTTCTTCTCCAGCATGCAAACGCTGGTGAGCAACGCTGAAGATCCCGCCGCGCGTCAGACCGTTCTGGGTAAAGCGGATGGTCTGGTCAATCAGTTTAAAGTCGCCGATCAGTATCTCCGCGACCAGGATAAACAGGTGAACCTTTCTATCGCGACAACCGTTGATCAAATCAACAACTACGCGAACCAGATTGCCAGCCTGAATGATAAAATCTCGCGTCTGACCGGCGTGGGGGCAGGGGCTTCTCCGAACGACCTGCTGGATCAGCGCGATCAGTTAGTCAGTGAGTTAAATAAGCTGGTGGGCGTAGAAGTCAACGTGCAGGACAGCGGAACGTTCAACGTCACCATGGCGAACGGTTATACGCTGGTGCAGGGCAGTAATGCGCGTCAGCTCGCCGCCGTACCGAGCAGCAGCGACCCGACGCGTACCACCGTGGCGTATGTGGATAACGTCGCGGGGAATATTGAAATTCCGGAAAAACTGCTCAACAACGGCTCACTGGGTGGCTTGTTGACCTTCCGCTCGCAGGACCTTGACCAGACTCGCAATAGCCTTAACCAAATGGCACTGGCCTTTGCGGATGCGTTTAATGCCCAGCATGCACAGGGTATTGACGCGAATGGCGACAAAGGAAAAGACTTCTTCACCATCGGCGCCCCGTCTGTTGTGGCGAACAGTAAAAATAGCGGTAAGGCGTCGCTGACGGCGGAGGTGACGGATGCCTCTAGTGTACAGGCCACGGATTATCGCGTGAGCTATAAAAACGGTGAATGGCAGGTGACGCGTCTTTCCGACAACACTACGGTGAAAGCGGAGCAGAAGGATGGCGCATTAAACTTTGACGGGCTCTCCGTCACGGTTAGCGGCACGCCAGCGGAGAACGACAGCTTTACCGTGAAGCCAATCAGTGATGCGATCGTCAATATGAGTGTGGCAATAAGCGATGAATCTGAGCTCGCACTGGGTATTGATGACGCTGAAAATGGCGAAAGTGATAACCGTAACGGCCAGGCTTTGCTGGACCTGCAAAACGCGAAGCTGGTGGGAAATTCGAAAACCTTCAACGACGCGTATGCAGCCATGGTCAGCGATATCGGGAATAAAACCTCAACGCTTAAAACCAGCAGCACCACACAAAGCAATGTCGTCACCCAGCTCAGCAAACAGCAGCAATCCATTTCCGGCGTGAACCTGGATGAAGAGTACGGCAACCTGCAGCTCTTCCAGCAGTACTATCTGGCGAATGCCCAGGTGCTGCAAACGGCAAGCACCCTGTTTGATGCCCTGATTAATATTCGCTAAGGAGAGGAATAACGCATGCGTGTCAGTACCCTGATGATGTATCAGCAGAATATGCGAGGGATCACCAGTTCCCAGTCAGAATGGCTGAAATACGGTGAACAGATGTCGACCGGCAAGCGGGTTAACCGCGCATCCGACGACCCGGTGGCGGCATCGCAGGCAGTGGTGCTGTCTCAGGCGCAGGCGCAAAACAGCCAGTTTGCCACCGCCAGGACATTCGCTACCCAGCGCGTATCGATGGAAGAAAATACGCTGGCGCAGGTGACTACCGCGATTCAGTCGGCGCAAGAGAAAATCGTTTACGCCGGGAACGGTACATTGAGCGATGACGACCGGGCCTCGCTGGCAACCGACCTGCAAGGGATCCGCGATCAGCTTCTCAATCTGGCGAACAGCCAGGACGGGAATGGTCGCTATATTTTTGCCGGTTATAAAACTGACACGGCGCCGTTTTCTGACGAGGGTAAGTATGTCGGCGGCACTGAGAACGTAGCACAGCAGGTCGATGCGTCGCGTTCAATGGTGATTGGTCATACGGGTGACAAGATTTTTGATAGCCTGACAAGTAATGCGAAACCGGACACGGACAGCAACCTGTTTGCGATGCTGGATAGCGCCATTGCCGCGCTAAATACGCCGGTGAGCGATGACGAAGACGCGCAGGCTCTTGCCAGTGCCGCTATCGACAAAACCAACCGTGGGCTAAGCAACTCGCTTAACAATGTGCTGAGCGTGCGTGCTGAACTGGGCACGCAGCTTAATGAGCTGGATAAACTTGACGCCCTGGGCGATGACCGTGCGTTAAGCCAAACGCAGCAGATGAGTAACCTGGTGGATGTGGACTGGAATGAGACTATCTCTAACTACGTGATGCAGCAAACCGCGCTACAGGCATCCTATAAAGCGTTTAGTGATATGCAGGGAATGTCGCTGTTTCAGTTGAATAAATAACGTTTAAGGCCGGAGGAGGGTTCTCTCCGGCCCATCAGGATTCTCATTCTGTTAGCAATTGTGCTCGGCGCATACGATGGGTTTCCACTTTACGCACTATCCACGCACAGCCACCGGCAACGGTCGCCAATCCGACTACGCCTTCCCAACCCGCCAGCGCATACAGCTGACTCCCCAGCACTGACCCGAGCGCCATGCCAATAAAGACGACGGTAAACAGCAGCGCGTTCAGGCGACCGCGGGCCTGAGGTTCGAGGCTATACACCAGATTCTGGTGCGCAACCAGGCTTGATTGCAGTCCCAGGTCGAAGCCAATGGCGGAGAGGGCGATTAACGCCAGTTGGGCCATCGGTGGCAAAACAGGCAGAATAAACATCAGTGCAAAGGAAACCGTGACCAGTGCAGCGCCTAACTGCGTGACTTTCTCGGCGCCAACTTTATCTGCCAGCCCACCGGCCAGCGGCGCGGCGAGAGCGCCTGCTGCCCCGGCAATCCCGAAACCACCGGCGACGGCGCTGCCCATATGGTGATGTTCCAGCAGCATCACCGCGAGCGTTGACCAGAACGCGCTAAACGCAATTGAAAGTAGCCCCTGCGCCAGCGCGGCACGACGTAAGGTGGGATAACGCTGCCACAGATGTACCAGTGAAACCATTAATGCCGGATAGCTCAGGCTGGAGTGCGCGGTAAAGCGTGGCAGTACGCGCCACATCAGCACGCCAATCAGCGCGATACTCACTGCCGCGGCCTGATACACCACCCGCCAGCCAAAGAGTTCGCCAATCACGCCGCTCACGGTTCGCGACAGTAAAATTCCCAGTAATAACCCCGTCATTACCGTGCCGACCATTTTCCCTTGTTTCCCGGCCGGGGCGAGAATAGCGGCGGCAGGCACGATATCCTGCGCCATTGTTGCCGCCATACCGATCAACAGGCTGACGACTAACAGTGGATGAAAATGCTGCGTCACGCTGCACAGCAGCAGAAGGGCTGCCAGCATGACGCTTTTCAGCAGGATCAGCGTACGACGATCGTAGCGGTCGCCGAGCGGTAACAGAAATAAAATCCCCAACGCATAGCCCGCCTGGGTGAGGGTAGGGATCAGCCCCATTCCTTCAACATTCAGATGTAAGCTGTCGCCCATCAGTGGTAGCAGCGGCTGGGCATAGTAGATGGCGGCGACGCTAAACCCTGCGCCCAGCGCAAGGATAAAGATAAGCCAGCCCGGATTAACATGTGTTTTCATCAGGTATTCCTCAGATTCGGTATGGCGCTATTTTTCCCCGAAGCGCGCTGGCGCGGTAGCCAGCGTGGTGGTAAAACAGTTATACGTTTGACGTATAGGTAAGTGGTTAATGAAGAAGCAGGAGCGTATAGATAGAGTTGAGCTGATGCGGACTTTTATTCGCATTGTTGAGTCGGGTTCGCTATCGGCTGCCGCCCGTCAGCTGGAGACCACGCAGGCCACCATCAGCCGTCGTTTACAGTCGCTGGAATCACTGCTGGGGGCAAAATTGATTCTGCGCTCCACGCATGCGATGAAACTCACTGACGATGGCGAGCGCTGTTATCAGCACGCGCGTCAGGTCGTGGACGCCTGGTTAGCGCTGGAAGATGAATTACAGCTCACGGACGATCAGCCCGTCGGTACGCTGCGGGTGCGCGCGCCGCATGCGTTCGGTCAGAAGCAGCTATTGCTGCCGCTGATTGGTTTTCTGGCCGATCATCCACAGCTGTCGGTGGAGTGGATGCTCAATGATAAAAACGTCGACTTTATGAGTGACAATATTGATTGTGCGATCCGCGTTGGGGCGGAGGTTGACCCGGCTACCGTCTCTGTACTGCTGGCAGAGGTGCCGCGCTGTACGGTGGCCTCTCCTGAACTGCTAGCAAAGTTTCCTGAAATTACCCATCCGCAGATGATGTCCGCGTTGCCGTGGATTGCGATCAGTACGTTCTATCAGCATGATGTCACGCTGCATCGTCAGGAAGAGAGCGTGACGTTTTCACTGGTGCCGCGTCTGAGCACCGACAGTCTCTACGTCGCCAAAAATGCTGCGCTGGCGGGTCTGGGTATTGCTATCGTATCAAGCTGGACGGTAGAAGAGGACCTGGCGCAGGGGCGGCTGGTTGAACTGTTGCCGGACTGGCAGGCGGCAGCGCTACCTGTTCATCTGGTCTATCCGTGGGCGCGTTATTATCCGACCCGCTTACGTAAGTTTCTTGATTTGATGCGCGAAGTCATGCCGAAAATTGCCGGGATGCAGTTGCCAGGAAAAGCATAAAAAAACCGGCCTCAGGGGCCGGTTTGCTTTTTAGCGTGTAAGTTACTCAACAGGCTGCGGACGCGTCGGTGCCGCAGAGGCCTGATGGGTTGCGCTATGGCCACCCGCAGCACCTTTACCGTCGAAGCCGAACGCCGGGCGAACCCAGTCGCTATGGCGCGGCGCTTCCGGCACATAAGCCGGAGCCGGTGCGCGAGTCATCGGTGCGCTGGCGTGATGCGCCGCAGCAGGTGCTGCTTCAACGTCAGGCTTAGCCACCACTTCTGGTTCAGCGACGGCAACCGGTGCTTCTTCGGCCACTGGCGTTTCCACCGGGGCAGCGGTTTCTGCCATTACTTCTGCAACCGGTGCTTCCGGCTCAACCACGGCAGGCTGTACTTCTTCAACCACTTCCTGGGCAACCACAACATCTTGTTCGGCAATGATTTGCGGCTGTTCAGTTACTGGTGCTTCAATCACTTCCGGATGAGTGGTTTCAACGACAGGCTCAGCGACTTCAGCAACAGGCTGCGGTTGAGCTTCAGGTTCAACGGTTTCTACCGCTGCTACCGGCGCGTCGGTAACGACAGTTTCAGCCACTACTGGTTCAGCGGCCGCGACTGGCGCAACAACCTGCTCAATGGTTTCCTGAACCACGACGTCCTGCTCGCGTTGTTCTTCAACAACCTGATCCTGCGGACGGGTTACCGGGTAACGGATCCACACTTTACCTGACGCCAGTTCCGGCGATGCGCACGCGACGGTCAGCGGCATCGGAGACTGGGTCGGATAACGCTCATCACGATAGCGACGACGACGCTGACCGCTTACGCGCAAGTGACGAGGGGAACGGCGTGAACGACGCGGCATACCCGCGGCATCACGTGCTTCGCCATTGTCATCGTGCTCGGCCTGAACCGGTGCGCTTTCAACAACGGCTGGCAGATCGACTTTCGCCAGTTCAGTACGCGGTGCTACAGCTTCCTGCGGGATATCATCTTCGAAGGTTTCGCGCGCTGCCGTTTCTTCCGCTGTTTCAATGCGGATTTTCTGCGTCAGATGACGTTGCTTACGACGCGGCATGGTCTGAACACGTTCTTCCTGCGCGTTGTCGTCGGCAACGATATCTCCACGAACCTGCGGTTTCGCTTCCTGCTGTGTCTGACGCTTTTCGTCGTTGTTACGACGACGGTTACGTTCACGGCGCGGCTGCTGCTCGTCGCGGGATTTCGCTTTATCGCTATCTTCAGCGATGTTCTGCTGACGGTTGTCGCGCGTTTCCGCATTTTGCTGCGGTTTTTCGCGACGATTGCGACGGTTGTCTTCACGACCTTCGCGGCCTTCACGCGGTTCGCGGGCTTCGCGTCCTTCGTTATCGCCACGGTTGTTATCTCGGCGTTCGTTGCGCTCGCCACGATCGCCTCGGTCGTTGCGGTCATTACGATCGCGACGGTTGTTTTGACGCGGCTTGCGGCGCTCCTGCTGGCGAGCAGGTTTCTCTTCTTTCTTCTCCGGCTGCGGCTCGACAACCGGCTCTTCGCTACCGCCAAACAGATTTTTCAGTGCGGTAAAGAAGCGAGAAAGCAGGCCCGGTGCGGCAGGTGCAGCAGATGTCGCTGTTTTTACCGGTGCTGCCGGGGCGGCTGGTTTTTCAGTTGTCGGCGCAGGCGGAACTTCCGGCATCACAAAGGTGGCGAGAGCCGGTTGCTCAGGCAGTTTGCGCTCAGCAGGCTCATCTTCAGACGGCAGCGCCATCTCTTCTTCGTGCAGCTTCGGTAGCAGATAGCTCAGGGTTGAGGTCTCTTCACCTTTACGCACGCGCAGTACGTGATAGTGCGGCGTTTCCATCTGATCGTTCGGCACGATGATGCAGCGAACATCGCCACCCTGGCGGGTTTCGATGGCGCTCACTGCGGCACGTTTTTCGTTCAGCAGGTAAGACGCAATCGGCACAGGGACGATGGCGTGAACTTCTTTGGTGTTCTCTTTCAGCGCTTCTTCTTCAATCAGACGCAGAATAGAGAGGGCCATGGATTCGTTGTCACGCACGGTACCTGTACCGGAGCAGCGCGGGCAGACGTGATGGCTGGACTCACCCAGTGACGGGCTAAGACGCTGACGCGACATTTCCAGCAGACCAAAGCGAGAGATGTGGCTGATTTGGATACGCGCACGGTCCTGGCGCACCGCTTCACGCAGACGGTTTTCTACCGCGCGCTGGTGGCGTACCGGCGTCATATCGATGAAGTCGATAACAATCAGACCGCCCAGGTCACGCAGACGCAGCTGGCGGGCAATTTCATCGGCGGCTTCAAGGTTGGTGTTGAACGCGGTTTCTTCGATATCGCCGCCACGAGTGGCACGCGCGGAGTTGATGTCGATAGCGGTCAGGGCTTCGGTGCTATCGATAACGATAGAACCACCGGAAGGCAGGCGAACTTCGCGCTGGAAGGCGGATTCGATCTGCGATTCGATTTGATAGTGGCTGAACAGCGGGATTTCACCGGTGTACAGTTTGATTTTGCTGCTGAAATCCGGACGGCCCAGTGCGGAGATATGCTGGCGAGCCAGCTCCAGCACTTTCGGGTTATCGATGAGGATTTCACCAATGTCCTGGCGCAGATAGTCGCGGAAGGCACGCACGATAACGTTGCTTTCCTGGTGAATCAGGAACGGCGCAGGGCGGCTTTCAGCGGCTTTTTTGATGGCTTCCCAGTGTTTGAGACGGAAGCTTAAATCCCACTGCAATGCTTCGGCAGATTTGCCCACGCCTGCGGTGCGAACGATAAGCCCCATGCCATCAGGCAGCTCAAGGCTTGCCAGTGCTTCTTTCAGTTCAGTGCGATCGTCGCCTTCGATACGGCGAGAGATACCGCCCGCACGCGGGTTGTTCGGCATCAGCACCAGATAACTGCCCGCCAGGCTGATAAAGGTGGTCAGCGCAGCGCCTTTATTGCCGCGTTCTTCTTTATCAATCTGAACAATCACTTCCTGACCTTCACGCAGCACGTCTTTGATGTTCGGACGGCCATGTGCGCTGTAGTTAGCAGGGAAGTATTCGCGGGCAATTTCTTTGAGGGGGAGGAAACCGTGACGTTCAGCGCCATAGTCGACAAACGCTGCTTCAAGACTCGGTTCAATGCGGGTAATTTTGCCTTTGTAGATGTTCGCTTTTTTCTGTTCATGACCTGGGCTTTCGATATCCAGATCATACAGACGCTGCCCATCAACAAGGGCGACACGCAACTCTTCCTGCTGAGTTGCGTTGATTAACATTCTTTTCATCGTAACTTACTCATTATTCTTACATTGACGACTAAGCTGCGAGCAGAGTGATACCTTTCCGGGGTAAACCGATGGCCTCGTGACTGTTCACGTCGCCAACCTCACGGTTGTCGCTCGCTTAAGAGGCGCAGAGTGTCGGTAGCCTGTATTTCAAACGGAAACACAGCGCAATTATCAGGGGAACAGCCTGGGATAACTCTCCAGAGAAGATTCCATTTATACTCATCGTCATTCACTCAACAGACGCGTGGCTTCGCCTGCTTACCCCAGTTGCTTTGACTTAGGTAAGCTTCCGGGGACGCCCGGCTTGCCGTCATTCTGTTGGGTGAAATCCAGTAAAGTATCTACCGGTAAGGACTGCAACCCGCAGCCCGCTAACTGTCTGAAAGATCAATACGTCTTACGCCATTGCTGCGTGGATGATCGGACAGACAAAACTGGTCATTCCGTTTAATTCCTTGCACTAACAAGATGAACACGGAAAACGTCTTCATTATTCCTTGCTAACCTTGTTATAGCAAGTTGACTTTCACCTTTTATCACCCGGTTAATCACAGTTTTTTCACTTGCTCGTTGAGATTGCTCTAATAACAATCAACGTATTCAGTGAAGAAGAGTGTGAGTCAGGGCAATGATCAATATCTACTCAAAATAGTTCGAGTTGAATGAAGGCGGCAAACGAGTGACCCCCAGGAGCATACATAAGTATGTGACTGGGGTGAGCGAGTGCAGCCAACGCACAGGCAACTTGAACTATGAAGAGTATAAGCACAGAAAAATGAGTGGCGCTATCGAGCGGGGATATTTAGAATCGCCCACCATGAAAACTGAGACTCCAACCGTAAAAATGGTTGCCATCAGCGCTGACGAAGCCGGGCAACGAATTGATAACTTTTTGCGCACCCAACTGAAGGGCGTGCCGAAGAGTATGATTTACCGCATCCTGCGCAAGGGCGAAGTGCGGGTGAACAAAAAACGCATCAAACCCGAATACAAACTGGAAGCGGGTGATGAAGTACGTATCCCGCCAGTGCGTGTAGCGGAACGCGAAGAAGACGCCGTTTCACCGCATCTGCAAAAAGTGGCCGCGCTGAGCGACGTTATCCTTTATGAAGATGATCACATTCTGGTGCTGAATAAGCCATCCGGTACGGCGGTGCATGGTGGCAGCGGTTTGAGCTTCGGCGTGATTGAAGGCCTGCGCGCGCTGCGCCCGGAAGCGCGCTTCCTGGAACTGGTGCATCGTCTTGACCGTGATACATCCGGTGTGCTGCTGGTGGCGAAAAAACGTTCCGCGCTGCGCTCGCTGCATGAACAGCTGCGTGAAAAAGGGATGCAGAAAGATTATCTGGCACTGGTGCGTGGTCAGTGGCAGTCGCACGTTAAAGCGGTGCAGGCGCCATTGCTGAAAAATATTCTGCAAAGCGGCGAGCGTATTGTGCGCGTGAGTCAGGAAGGGAAACCGTCGGAAACGCGTTTTAAAGTGGAAGAGCGCTATGCGTTCGCCACGCTGGTGCGCTGTAGCCCGGTGACGGGGCGTACACACCAGATTCGTGTGCATACTCTTCATGCGGGTCATCCGATTGCTTTTGATGATCGCTACGGCGACCGCGAATTCGATCAGCAGCTCACCGAAGCGGGTACCGGGTTGAAACGTCTGTTCCTGCATGCGGCAGCGTTAAAGTTCACTCACCCGGGTACGGGCGAAGTGATGCGCGTAGAAGCGCCAATGGATAACGCGCTGAAGCGCTGTTTGCAGGTGCTGCGGAATATCAAATAAAAGAAGGGCAGCGTCAGGCTGCCCTTCCTGTCTATGATGTACGGCCTACATACTTAACGGATTATACCCTTCCCGGCGCAGCATCTGGCACAGCGCAATCAGCGGCAGCCCAACCAGCGTGTTCGGGTCGCGCCCTTCGAGGCGTTCAAACAGCGTGATGCCGAGTCCTTCGCTCTTGAAACTGCCTGCGCAATTCAGTGGGCTCTCTTTCTGCACGTAATGGTTTATTTCTTGCTCAGTCAGATGACGGAAATGGACGTCAAAAGGTTCGCATTCAGTTTGTAACTGACCATTAACAGAATTATAAAGCGCCAGTCCTGTATAAAAGGTCACAATATTGCCACTGGCTTTCTTTAATTGTTTACGCGCGTTTTCTTCGGTATGGGGTTTGCCGGTTATTTCGCCATCCAGCACGCAAACCTGATCAGAACCAATAATCAGGTGATGCGGAAAACGTTCGGCCAGCGCCTGCGCTTTCGCTTGCGCCAGACGTAACACCAGGTGGCGCGGCGTCTCGGCGGGCAGCGGCAGTTCATCGACTTCTGGCGCGGCACAGGTGAAAGGAATGCCGAGTTTCTCTAACAGCAGGCGACGGTATGGCGATGTGGAGGCTAAAATAAGTTCAGGCATATTTTTTTAGGTAAACTCTGGCGAATTAGATTGCGACATTTTAAACTACACGCCGCAATGTGTGCGAATTATTGGCAAAAGGCAACCTGAGGCTGCCTTTTTCTTTGACTCTATGACGTTACAAAGTTAATATGCGCGCCCTATGCAAAAGGTAAAATTACCCCTGACTCTCGACCCGGTTCGTACGGCTCAAAAACGCCTTGATTACCAGGGTATTTATACCCCCGATCAAGTGGAGCGCGTCGCTGCGTCCGTAGTCAGTGTAGACAGTGATGTAGAATGCGAGATGTCCTTCGCTATCGATAACCAACGCCTCGCGGTTCTGACCGGTGATGCGAAGGTGACGGTATCGCTGGAATGTCAGCGTTGCGGGAAACCGTTTACTCATCAGGTTTACACAAAGTATTGTTTCAGTCCGGTCAAAAATGATGATCAGGTTGAAGCACTCCCGGAAGCGTATGAGCCGATTGAGGTTAACGAATTCGGTGAAATCGATCTGCTGGCGGTGGTTGAAGATGAAATCATCCTCGCCTTGCCAGTGGTTCCGGTGCATGATTCTGAACACTGTGAAGTGTCCGAGGCGGACATGGTCTTTGGTGAATTGCCTGAAGAGGCGCAGAAGCCAAACCCATTTGCCGTATTAGCCAGCTTAAAGCGTAAGTAATTGAGGAGTAAGGTCCATGGCCGTACAACAAAACAAACCAACCCGTTCCAAACGTGGCATGCGTCGTTCCCATGACGCGCTGACTGCAGTTACCAGCCTGTCTGTAGACAAGACTTCTGGTGAATCCCACCTGCGTCACCACATCACTGCCGACGGTTTCTACCGCGGTCGCAAGGTTATCGCTAAGTAATCACGCGAAAGCGTGGTGAAGCTTAGTGAGGCGTTCCCTGCTTCGACAGGGAACATCCAAACCGAGCGGCGACGATAACCTTGACACATCTAACCCTGGCGTTAGATGTCATGGGGGGAGATTTCGGCCCTACCGTGACAGTGCCTGCAGCACTGCAGGCACTGAATTCCTATTCGCAACTCACACTTCTTCTGGTCGGTAACCCCGACGACATTACGCCATTACTCGCCAAAGCTGATTTTGAGACCCGTTCTCGACTGCAGATTATCCCTGCCCAGTCAGTTATTGCCAGTGATGCACGGCCGTCGCACGCTATCCGCAACAGCCGCGGAACATCGATGCGCGTGGCGCTGGAACTCGTGAAAGAAGGGCGAGCCGAAGCCTGCGTTAGCGCCGGAAATACCGGTGCGCTGATGGGGTTGGCAAAATTACTGCTCAAACCGCTACAGGGGATTGAGCGCCCGGCGCTGGTGACGGTATTACCGCATCAGCAGAAGGGAAAAACGGTGGTGCTCGATCTGGGCGCTAACGTTGATTGTGATAGCACAATGTTGGTTCAGTTTGCGGTGATGGGCTCGGTGCTCGCGGAAGAAGTGGTTGGCATTGAAAACCCTCGCGTGGCGCTGCTAAATATCGGTGAAGAAGAGACGAAAGGGCTGGACAGCATTCGCGATGCTTCACAGAGACTAAAAACATTGCCGTCTCTGAACTATATTGGCTACCTGGAAGCGAACGAATTGCTGACGGGGAAAACAGATGTTTTGGTTTGTGACGGGTTTACAGGTAACGTCACGCTAAAAACCATGGAAGGGGTTGTCAGAATGTTCCTCTCGCTGCTGAAATCGCAGGGTGAGGGGAAAAAAACGGCGTGGTGGCTGATTTTATTAAAACGTTGGTTACAAAAAAGTCTGACCCGGCGATTCAGTCACCTCAACCCCGACCAGTATAATGGTGCCTGTCTGTTAGGATTACGCGGCACGGTGATTAAGAGTCATGGTGCGGCGAATCAACGCGCTTTTTGCGTGGCGATTGAACAGGCAGTGCAGGCGGTGCAGCGACAAGTCCCTCAGCGGATTGCCGCTCGCCTGGAATTGTTATACCCGGTTGGTTTTAAGCCGCAGGATGGCGACGCAAAGTAAGCGAGCGACGTGCTGATGTGCCAGGCTGATGGGTATATTACCGGATAAGATTGAGCGTACATGTATACGAAGATTATTGGTACCGGCAGTTATCTGCCCAAGCAAGTGCGTACAAACGCCGACCTGGAAAAAATGGTGGATACGACTGACGAGTGGATTGTCACGCGCACAGGTATCCGTGAACGCCGTATTGCAGGCCCGGATGAATCCGTTGCAACAATGGGCTTTGAAGCTGCTCAACGCGCGCTGGAAATGGCGGGCGTGGATAAAAACGATATCGGCTTGATCGTTGTTGCTACCACCTCTGCAACGCACGCTTTCCCCAGCGCTGCCTGCCAAATTCAGAGCATGTTAGGCATCAAAGGCTGCCCGGCGTTTGACGTCGCTGCGGCCTGTGCGGGTTTCACCTATGCCCTGAGCGTAGCTGACCAGTACGTTAAATCCGGTGCAGTCAAAAATGCGCTGGTGATAGGCTCCGATGTGCTGGCGCGCACCTGTGATCCTACGGATCGCGGTACGATCATTATTTTCGGTGACGGTGCGGGCGCCGTGGTTCTTGGCCAGTCCGAAGAACAGGGCATCATCTCTACCCATCTGCACGCAGACGGAAGCTATGGCGACCTGCTAACGCTTCCTAACGCCGATCGCGTTAATCCTGAAAATTCCATTTATCTGACCATGGCCGGGAATGAAGTGTTCAAGGTTGCGGTCACTGAACTGGCACACATCGTTGAAGAGACGCTGGCGGCCAACAATCTTGACCGTGCTGAACTCGACTGGTTAGTGCCGCATCAGGCCAACCTGCGTATCATCAGCGCGACGGCGAGAAAACTCGGCATGTCAATGGATAACGTTGTGGTGACGCTGGACCGTCACGGCAATACCTCTGCGGCCTCTGTGCCGTGCGCATTTGATGAAGCCGTGCGCGATGGTCGTATTAAGCGCGGGCAGCTGGTGCTGCTGGAAGCCTTTGGTGGCGGGTTCACCTGGGGCTCTGCACTGGTTCGTTTCTAAGTATAAGGATAAAAAAATGACGCAATTTGCTTTTGTGTTCCCTGGGCAGGGTTCTCAAACGGTTGGGATGTTGTCTGAATTAGCGGCAACTTACCCAATTATTGAAGAGACTTTCCGTGAAGCGTCTGACGCACTGGGTTATGATCTGTGGGCATTGACCCAACAGGGCCCGGCTGAAGAGCTGAACAAAACCTGGCAGACACAGCCTGCGCTGTTGACCGCATCCGTTGCGCTGTACCGTTTGTGGCAGCAGCAGGGCGGTAAAGCGCCGGTTCTGATGGCCGGTCATAGCCTGGGTGAATATTCTGCGCTGGTTTGCGCTGGCGTCATTGATTTCGCTGATGCGGTTCGTCTGGTTGAACTGCGCGGCAAGTTTATGCAGGAAGCTGTTCCGGCAGGTACCGGTGGCATGTCCGCGATCATTGGGCTGGACGACGCGTCTATTGCCAAAGCCTGTGAAGAGTCTGCCGAAGGGCAGGTGGTTTCTCCGGTGAACTTTAACTCACCGGGCCAGGTGGTTATCGCCGGTCACAAAGAAGCCGTTGAACGTGCAGGCGCAGCCTGTAAAGCCGCTGGTGCAAAACGTGCGCTGCCACTGCCGGTCAGCGTACCGTCTCACTGTGCACTGATGAAGCCTGCCGCGGATAAACTGGCCGTCGAGCTGGCAAAAATTACGTTTAACGCACCGCAGATCCCGGTAATTAACAACGTGGATGTGCAGTGTGAAACCGCGCCGGACGCGATTCGTGATGCCCTGATCCGCCAGCTGTATAGCCCGGTTCAGTGGACGAAGAGCGTGGAACTGATGGCGGCGAAAGGTGTTGAGCACCTGTATGAAGTTGGTCCGGGCAAAGTGCTTACCGGCCTGACGAAACGTATTGTAGATACCCTGACAGCATCGGCGATTAACGAGCCGGAAGCCCTGTCAGCGGCACTTGCGCAATAAAAGAGGAACGCATGAGCTTTGAAGGAAAAATTGCCCTGGTAACAGGTGCAAGCCGCGGTATTGGCCGCGCAATCGCTGAAACTCTCGTCGCTCGCGGCGCGAAAGTGATCGGCACTGCGACCAGTGAAAACGGCGCGCAGGCGATTAGCGAGTACCTGGGTGCGAACGGTAAAGGTCTGATGTTGAATGTGACCGACCCGGCATCTATCGAATCTGTTCTGGAAAATATTCGCGCAGAATTTGGCGAAGTGGACATTCTGGTCAATAATGCCGGGATTACACGTGATAACCTGTTAATGCGCATGAAAGACGATGAGTGGGACGATATCATCGAAACCAATCTTTCATCAGTTTTCCGTCTGTCAAAAGCAGTAATGCGCGCTATGATGAAAAAGCGTCACGGTCGTATTATTACTATCGGTTCTGTGGTTGGTACCATGGGAAATGCTGGTCAGGCTAACTACGCTGCGGCGAAAGCAGGTCTGATCGGTTTCAGTAAGTCGCTGGCGCGTGAAATTGCGTCTCGCGGTATTACGGTGAACGTTGTTGCTCCGGGCTTTATTGAAACGGACATGACGCGTGCGCTGTCTGATGACCAGCGTGCGGGTATCCTGGCGCAGGTTCCTGCGGGTCGCCTCGGCGGCGCACAGGAAATCGCCAACGCGGTTGCATTCCTGGCATCCGACGAAGCAGCTTACATCACGGGTGAAACTTTGCATGTGAACGGCGGGATGTACATGGTCTGACCGCGATTTGCACAAAATGCTCAGGATGCGCGCAGTCTACGTAGTTCTGGGCATAATTAGTGCAAAATGATTTGCGTTATAGGGGGGTATGGCCTCAAAATAACGTAAAATCGTGGTAAGACCTGCCGGGATTTAGTTGCAAATTTTTCAACATTTTATACACTACGAAAACCATCGCGAAAGCGAGTTTTGATAGGAAATTTAAGAGTATGAGCACTATCGAAGAACGCGTTAAGAAAATTATCGGCGAACAGCTGGGCGTTAAGCAGGAAGAAGTTGTGAACTCCGCTTCCTTCGTTGAAGACCTGGGCGCAGATTCTCTTGACACCGTTGAGCTGGTAATGGCTCTGGAAGAAGAGTTTGATACTGAGATTCCGGACGAAGAAGCTGAGAAAATCACCACCGTTCAGGCTGCCATTGATTACATCAACGGCCACCAGGCGTAAGTGAACATCTCCAGGCGGTCATTCGACCGCCTGAGTTTTATCTTTTTTTCCCAACGAATCTTATTTATTCCCTCCCTGGAGGACAACCGTGTCTAAGCGTCGTGTAGTTGTGACCGGACTGGGCATGTTGTCTCCTGTCGGCAATACCGTAGAGTCTACCTGGAAAGCTCTCCTTGCCGGTCAGAGTGGCATCAGCCTGATCGACCATTTCGATACTAGCGCCTATGCAACGAAATTTGCTGGCTTAGTAAAGGATTTTAACTGTGATGACATTATCTCGCGCAAAGAACAGCGCAAGATGGATGCCTTCATTCAATATGGAATTGTCGCTGGCGTACAGGCCATGCAGGATTCTGGCCTTGAAGTGACGGAAGAGAACTCAACCCGCATCGGTGCCGCTATTGGTTCCGGTATCGGTGGTCTCGGCTTGATCGAAGAAAACCACAGTTCGCTTGTAAAAGGCGGACCGCGTAAGATCAGCCCGTTCTTTGTTCCATCCACAATTGTTAATATGGTGGCCGGTCATCTGACCATCATGTTTGGTTTGCGTGGGCCAAGTATCTCTATCGCAACGGCTTGTACTTCAGGCGTACATAACATTGGCCATGCGGCTCGCATTATTGCTTATGGCGATGCCGACGTGATGGTGGCGGGTGGCGCAGAAAAAGCCAGTACGCCGCTCGGCGTGGGTGGCTTTGGCGCAGCGCGTGCACTTTCTACTCATAACGAAAACCCGCAGGCGGCGAGCCGTCCGTGGGATAAAGAGCGTGATGGCTTCGTGCTGGGTGACGGTGCAGGTATGGTGGTACTTGAAGAGTACGAGCATGCGAAGAAACGCGGCGCGAAAATCTACGCTGAAGTTGTCGGCTTTGGTATGAGCAGCGATGCTTACCATATGACGTCACCGCCGGAAGACGGTGCAGGTGCTGCGCTGGCGATGGTCAATGCACTGCGTGATGCAGCGCTTGAACCGGGTCAGATTGGCTACGTTAACGCACACGGTACATCGACGCCGGCGGGCGATAAAGCGGAAGCGCAGGCTGTGAAATCTGTCTTCGGCGATGCTGCCAGCCGCGTAATGGTGAGTTCCACGAAATCCATGACCGGTCACCTTTTAGGTGCGGCGGGAGCGGTAGAATCAATCTACTCCATCCTCGCGCTGCGCGATCAGGCTGTCCCGCCAACCATCAACCTGGATAACCCGGATGAAGGTTGCGATCTGGACTTCGTTCCTCACGAAGCCCGTCAGGTAAGCGGAATGGAATACACCCTGTGTAACTCCTTCGGCTTCGGCGGCACCAACGGTTCGTTGATCTTCAAAAAGATCTAACGCTGACGGCGGGCCCGCTCGCTGACAGAAAGACCGTTTAAGAAGGCCCGCTTTGCGGGTCTTTTTTTATCTTCAGTTTTCTCTGCTTGTCCTGTACTACTCATCCTGCGACACTATCCGCCCACCGAAAAGGAGCGCCTTATGTTCTTGATTAACGGCCTGGAACAGGACACCCTCGCGGTCAACGACAGGGCTACCCAGTTTGGCGATGGCTGTTTTACAACGGCCCGCATCGAGCAGGGCCGCATATCTTTACTCTCTGCCCACCTCGCGCGCTTACAGCTTGCCTGCCAGCGTTTAAGCATCGCCTTCAATGACTGGACGCTCCTTCAAGAGGAAATGTGCCAACTGGCGGCCCAACAACAGCAGGGCGTGCTGAAAGTTATTATTAGCCGCGGCACGGGCGGCAGAGGCTACAGCGGTGCGGCGTGTGTCTCCGCTACGCGTATTCTTGCCACGTCCGCATCACCTGCTCATTACGCACGCTGGCGCAAGGAAGGCATCACCTTAGCATTCAGCCCGGTACGTCTGGGGCGCAATCCCTATCTCGCCGGGCTGAAACACCTTAACAGGCTGGAACAGGTGTTGATCCGCTCTCATCTTGAGCAGACGGACGCTGAAGAGGCGCTGGTTCTTGACAGCGAAGGGTGGGTTACGGAATGCTGTGCGGCTAACTTGTTCTGGCGCAAGGGGCAGGATGTTTTTACACCGCGTCTTGATCAGGCGGGCGTGAATGGGATCATGCGCCAGCATATTATTGCGCAGCTTGCCGCATCGCCTTACACGCTGATTGAGGTGGTCGCGCTGCCGGAAGCGTTAGCCGATGCAGATGAAGTGTTAATCTGCAATGCGTTGATGCCGTTAGTGCCGGTGCAACACTACGCCGGGTTCGATTGGCCGTCGCGCGAACTTTACCAATATTTAGCCCCATTTTGTGAGTTGTCTGATTAGCATGAAGAAATTGTTAGGCGTTATTTTGATACTGCTGGTAGTGATGGCTATCGCTGCGGGCATTGGCGCGTGGAAAGTTCGTCAACTGGCGAACAGCACGCTGTTAATTAAAGAAGAGACCATTTTCTCCCTCAAAGCTGGAACAGGCCGACTGGCGCTGGGCCAACAGCTTTACGGCGAAAAAATCATTAAACGTCCGCGCGTGTTTCAGTGGCTGCTACGGCTTGAGCCGGAGCTTTCTCACTTCAAAGCCGGGACCTATCGCTTTACGCCATCGATGACCGTACGCGAAATGCTGCAATTGCTCGAGAGCGGCAAAGAGGCGCAGTTCCCGCTGCGCTTTGTTGAAGGTATGCGGGTGAGCGATTATCTGCGTCAGCTGCGCGATGCGCCGTATGTGAAGCATACGCTGGCGGACGACAGTTACGAAACCGTCGCAAAGGTGCTTGAGCTGGAGCATCCGGATTGGGTGGAGGGCTGGTTATGGCCCGATACCTGGATGTACACCGCCAATACCAGTGATGTGGCGATTCTCAAACGTGCGCACCAGAAAATGGTGACCGAGGTCGATAAGGTCTGGGAAGGGCGTATGGAAGGGCTACCGTATAAAGACCAGAATGAACTGGTGACCATGGCATCGATTATCGAGAAAGAGACGGCCGTCGCTGAAGAGCGCGATCGTGTGGCGTCTGTTTTTATCAATCGCCTGCGTATTGGTATGCGTCTGCAAACCGACCCGACCGTGATTTACGGGATGGGTGAGGGTTATAATGGTAAATTGACGCGTAAAGATCTGGAAACGCCGACGGCTTACAACACCTATGTCATTGCCGGCATGCCGCCGGGGCCGATCGCGGCACCTGGGGAAGCGTCGTTGAAAGCAGCGGCGCATCCGGCCAAAACGCCGTATCTCTATTTTGTTGCTGACGGCAAAGGCGGCCACACTTTCAATACTAATCTGGTCAGCCATAACCGCTCAGTGCAGGACTATCTAAAAGCCCTTAAGGAAAAAAATGCGCAGTAACTATATCGTCATCGAAGGTCTGGAAGGCGCAGGGAAAACCACCGCACGCGATGTAGTGGTAAAAACCTTGCAAGAACTGGGCATCACGGATCTGGTTTTTACCCGTGAGCCGGGCGGGACCGTCCTTGCTGAAAAACTGCGTAGCCTGGTGCTGGATATCAAATCTGTCGGTGATGAAGTGATCACCGATAAAGCCGAAGTCTTAATGTTTTACGCCGCGCGCGTACAATTGGTGGAGACGGTCATTAAACCGGCGCTGGCGAAGGGGGAGTGGGTAATTGGCGATCGCCACGATCTCTCCACCCAGGCGTATCAGGGCGGCGGACGCGGTATTGATCAACACATGCTGGCGACGCTGCGCAATGCGGTGCTGGGCGATTTTCGACCGAACCTGACGCTCTATCTGGATGTTACGCCGGAAGTGGGCCTGAAACGCGCCCGAGCCCGTGGCGACCTTGACCGTATTGAGCAGGAGTCGCTGAACTTCTTCAATCGTACCCGGGCGCGCTATCTTGAGCTGGCGGCGGCAGATGATAGCATTCGCACTATCGATGCGACGCAACCATTGCAGCAGGTCATGAGCGACATCCGCCAGACGGTTATCGACTGGGTTGCGGAGCAGCAGGCATGAAATGGTATCCGTGGCTACGTCCCGCTTTTGAACAGCTGATTACCAGCTATCAGGCCGGTCGAGGCCATCATGCGCTGCTGGTGCAGGCGCGCGTTGGTATGGGCGAGGAAGCGCTGGTCTATGCGTTGACGCGCTATCTGATGTGCCAGCAACCTGATGGCCATAAAAGCTGCGGGAAATGCCATAGCTGCCAGTTGATGCAGGCCGGTACGCATCCGGACTATTACGCGCTTGCGCCAGAAAAGGGCAAGAGCACGCTGGGTATTGATGCGGTGCGTGAGGTCAGTGAGAAGCTGTACGAGCATGCCCGACTGGGCGGCGCGAAAGTGGTGTGGATTGCCGATGCGGCGATCCTCACAGAAGCCGCCGCCAATGCGTTGTTGAAAACGCTGGAAGAGCCGCCGAAAAATACCTGGTTCTTCCTCGCCTGTGAAGATCCCGCGCGTCTGCTGGCAACCTTACGCAGCCGTTGTCGTCTTTTTCATCTCGCACCGCCGTCTGAACAGTACGGTTTAGCCTGGCTGGAACGAGAAGTGACAATGTCACAAAATGAATTGCTGGCAGCGCTCCGCCTCAGCGCCAGCGCGCCTGCGGCGGCGCAAACGCTGCTTCAGGAAGAGATCTGGGCATCCCGGGCAAAACTGTGTCAGGGGCTCTCTGCTACCCTTAGCAGCGGTGACTGGCTGGTGTTGCTGCCGTTACTGAATCATGAAACGGTGGCCCAGCGTTTGCACTGGCTGGCATCGCTGCTGCTTGATGCGCTCAAACAGCAGCAGGGTATCAGCGCGATTGTGAACGTCGATTATGGCGCGTTGGTGCAGCAGATCGCCCATGCGATAACGTCAGCGCGACTCCAGGCTATCGTGGCGGATATCTGTTCCTGTCGCGAACAGTTGCTGAACGTGACGGGGCTGAACCGTGAATTGATCCTCACCGAGCGCCTTCTGCGCTGGGAACATTACTTGCAACCTGGTGCGGTACTGCCGGTATCGCATCTCTAAGAGAGACATTATGTTTTTAGTCGACTCGCACTGCCATCTTGATGGCCTCGATTATGAAAACCTGCATAAAGATGTAGATGACGTGCTGGCCAAAGCCGCCGCACGCGATGTGAAATTTTGTCTGGCTGTGGCCACTACCTTGCCCGGTTATCGTGGCATGCGCGATCTGGTCGGTCAGCGGCCTGGCGTAGTTTTCTCCTGCGGCGTACATCCCCTGAACCAGGATGAAGAATACGATGTAGAAGAGCTGCGCCGTCTGGCGGCAGAAGAGGGTGTGGTCGCCATGGGCGAAACCGGGCTCGACTACTATTACACACCGGAAACAAAACCCCGTCAGCAGATCTCCTTCCGCCAGCATATCCAGATTGGTCGCGAACTGAACAAACCGGTTATCGTTCATACGCGCGAAGCACGTGTTGATACGCTGGCGATTCTTCGCGAAGAAAAGGTGACGGATTGCGGTGGCGTACTACACTGTTTCACAGAAGACAGAGAAACCGCAGGTAAGTTGCTGGATATGGGGTTCTATATCTCTTTCTCGGGGATTGTGACCTTCCGTAACGCTGAGCAACTGCGTGATGCCGCGCGTTACGTGCCGTTGGATCGTTTGCTGGTTGAAACGGATTCGCCGTATCTGGCGCCGGTACCGCATCGCGGTAAAGAGAATCAGCCCGCGATGACGCGTGATGTTGCAGAGTATATGGCCGTTCTGAAGGGCGTTACTGTTGAAGAACTGGCGCAGCAGACGACACAAAACTTCGCCAGTCTCTTCCATATTGACCCCGCCCGCCTGCAACTTCCCTGATTTCTCAGCTTATTTTAAAGCTCGTAATTAATAATCAAAGCGAGTAAAGTTCACCGCCATTAAAATGGCGGTGGATGGAGTTTTTGTAACATTTGGCAATCAGTTATGTAAAGTTACATAAGTATTTCATCTGTCGCTCATTGAAACGTGATAGCCGTCAAACAAAGTTCAGGGTATTTATTTTACTCTGTGTAATAAATAAAGGGCGCTTAGATGCCCGTTACACGACGAGGTTACTCCCCCCTCGTTAATGCGTGAAAACGTAGAAAAAATACACAACATCATTCTTGTTGCGTCAGCTGGCACCGTAACTGCCGCTAACGCAGACGTAGCCCGAAAGGTGGTGTGTAAAAGCACAAATACTCAGGAGCACTCTCAATTATGTTTAAGAATGCATTTGCTAACCTGCAAAAGGTCGGTAAATCACTGATGTTGCCAGTATCCGTACTGCCTATCGCAGGTATCCTGCTGGGCGTCGGTTCTGCAAACTTCAGCTGGCTGCCAGCCGTCGTTTCCCATGTTATGGCGGAAGCGGGCGGTTCCGTTTTTGCCAACATGCCGCTCATCTTCGCTATCGGTGTTGCTCTGGGCTTCACCAATAACGACGGTGTTTCCGCTCTGGCTTCCGTTGTCGCCTACGGCATCATGGTGAAAACCATGGCTGTGGTTGCGCCGCTGGTCCTGCATCTCCCGGCTGAAGAAATCGCCGCGAAGCACCTGGCGGATACCGGTGTTCTCGGCGGTATTATCGCCGGTGCGATCGCCGCGTACATGTTCAACCGCTTCTACCGTATCAAGCTGCCTGAGTATCTGGGCTTCTTCGCCGGTAAACGTTTCGTTCCGATCATTTCTGGTCTGACCGCAATCTTTATGGGCATCGTGCTGTCCTTCATTTGGCCGCCGATTGGTACCGCTATCCAGACCTTCTCTCAGTGGGCTGCTTACCAGAACCCGGTTGTGGCGTTTGGTATCTACGGCTTCATCGAGCGCTGCCTGGTACCGTTCGGTCTACACCATATCTGGAACGTGCCTTTCCAGATGCAGATTGGTGAATTCACCAACGCAGCAGGCCAGGTGTTCCACGGTGATATCCCGCGTTACATGGCCGGTGACCCGACCGCGGGCAAACTGTCCGGTGGCTTCCTGTTCAAAATGTACGGCCTGCCGGCTGCAGCGATTGCTATCTGGCACTCTGCTAAACCGGAAAACCGTGCAAAAGTGGGCGGTATCATGATCTCCGCGGCGCTGACCTCGTTCCTGACCGGTATTACCGAGCCGATCGAGTTCTCCTTCATGTTCGTTGCGCCGATCCTGTACATCATCCACGCGATTCTGGCGGGTCTGGCATTCCCGATCTGTATCCTGCTGGGTATGCGTGACGGTACGTCGTTCTCTCACGGTCTGATCGACTTTATCGTTCTGTCTGGTAACAGCAGCAAACTGTGGCTGTTCCCGATTGTCGGTATCTGCTATGCGATTGTTTACTACACCATCTTCCGCGTGCTGATTAAAGCGCTGGACCTGAAAACGCCTGGTCGTGAAGATGCAACCGAAGACAGCAAAGCTGGCGCAACCAGCGAAATGGCACCGGCTCTGGTAGCCGCTTTCGGCGGTAAAGAAAACATCACCAACCTTGATGCCTGCATCACTCGTCTGCGCGTCAGCGTGGCGGACGTCGCGAAAGTTGACCAGCCTGGGCTGAAGAAACTGGGCGCGGCAGGTGTGGTTGTTGCGGGTTCCGGCGTTCAGGCGATTTTCGGTACTAAATCCGATAACCTGAAAACCGAAATGGATGACTATATCCGCAATAACTAAGCTCGGTTGAGCGACGTTGGGGAGAAGAAAAGGGGAGCCGAATGGCTCCCCTTTTTGCAACCTGAGGTGCCTGACGCGCTGTGCTTATCAGGCCTGCCATTTAGCATTATGCGATGGCGTTCTCTTCTAACTGACTCATAAACTGTCGCACCCAGTCCATACGCGCTTGACGCTCGCTCAGGTCCTGGAAGAACTTCAGCCGTGTCGGACCGTCCAGACGATAGTGCTGCGGCTGTTTCTGCAACAGACTAATCAGCCAGCTTGGGTTCACATGGTTTTTCTCCGCGAACTCAATCACGCCGCCTTTCTCGTTGCCTTCCAGCTTACGAATACCCAGTTTCTGTGCCTGTTGGCGCAGACGCGCGATATCCAGCAGCGTGCGCGCTGCATCGGGCAACAGACCAAAGCGGTCAATCAATTCCACTTTGATCTCATCCAGCTCGCTCTCGCTTTTCGCACTGGCGATACGCTTGTAGAAGGAGAGACGCGTATTCACGTCGGGAATGAAATCGTCCGGCAGCAGCGACGGCATACGCAGCTCCACTTCCGTTTGCTGGCTGGTGAGATCTTCCAGCGACGGTTCACGGCCTTCTTTCAACGCATCGACAGCGTTTTCCAGAAGTTCCATATAGAGCGAGAAGCCAATGGTTTCCATCGAACCACTCTGATCTTCGCCAAGCAGTTCACCCGCGCCGCGAATTTCGAGGTCGTGGGTCGCCAGCGCGAAGCCAGCGCCGAGATCTTCCAGCGAAGCAATGGCTTCCAGACGTTTCTGCGCATCGGTGGTCATCGCTTTTGGATGCGGTGTCAGCAGCCACGCATAGGCCTGGTGGTGTGAACGCCCCACACGGCCACGCAATTGGTGCAGCTGCGCCAGACCGAAGTGATCCGCCCGTTCAATAATGATGGTATTGGCGGTCGGAATGTCGATGCCGGTCTCGATGATGGTCGTACAGACCAGCACGTTGAATCGCTGGTGATGGAAATCGTTCATCACGTGTTCCAGTTCGCGTTCGCGCATCTGACCATGGCCTATCGCGATGCGCGCCTCCGGCACCAGTTCGGCCAGTTTATCCGCTGTTTTCTGGATGTTTTCGACATCATTGAACAGATAATAGACCTGACCACCACGCAGAATTTCACGCAGAATGGCTTCACGAACCACCAGATTATCGTATTCACGCACGAAGGTTTTGACCGCCAGACGACGCGCCGGCGGCGTGGCAATAATTGACAAATCACGCATGCCGCTCATCGCCATATTCAGCGTACGCGGGATTGGCGTGGCGGTGAGTGTCAGGATATCCACATCGGCGCGCATCGCTTTAATGCGTTCCTTGTGGCGAACACCGAAGCGGTGCTCTTCATCAACGATCAGCAAACCTAAATCCTTCAGCTTCACATCGTTTTGCAGCAGCTTGTGGGTGCCGATCAGAATGTCGATTTTGCCTTCCGCCACCTGTTCCAGAATTTGTGCCTGCTCTTTGGCGCTGCGGAAGCGGGAGAGCATTTCAATGCGCACCGGCCAGTTGGCAAAACGGTCGCGGAAGTTATCGTAGTGCTGTTGCGCCAGCAGGGTAGTCGGCACCAGCACGGCCACCTGTTTGTTGTTTTCGACGGCCAGGAATGCGGCGCGCATCGCCACTTCGGTTTTACCGAAGCCCACGTCGCCGCACACCAGACGGTCCATCGCCAGAGGCTGGCACATGTCACTTAACACAGCATTAATGGCCTGCGCCTGATCCGGCGTGGTTTCGAACGGGAAGCTATCGCAGAATAGCTGATACTGTTCACGATCGTGTTTAAAGGCAAAGCCTTCTTTCGCTGCGCGCTGAGCATAAATATCAAGCAATTCGGCCGCGACATCACGCACTTTCTCAGAGGCTTTTTGCCGGGCGCGCGCCCAGGCATCGCCGCCCAGTTTATGCAGCGGCGCGTTTTCTTCGGCACCGCCTGCGTAGCGGCTAATCAGATGCAGTGAGGAGACCGGCACATACAGTTTGGCCTCGTTGGCGTAGGTCAGCATCAGGTATTCGCCTTTGATGCCGCCGGCCTCCAGCGTGGTCATTCCCGCATAGCGCCCAACCCCATGTTCCAGGTGTACCACCGGCTGGCCGATATGCAGCTCGGCCAGGTTGCGGATCAGGGTATCCGGATTAATGGTGCGGCGGGAGTCCTGGCGACGTCGTGCCACGCGCTCGCCCAGCAAGTCGCTTTCGCAAATCAGCGCCCGGTTATTTTGCGTGTCGATAAACCCGTGCTCCGCCGCGCCAATCATCAGATAGCGCCCGGCATCCGTCGCTTCATCCAGCCGCAAAATGCGTTTTGGCGACAGCTTTATGCGCGCCAGCAGCTCGCCTAACGCTTCACGACGGCCTTCACTCTCTACGGAGAAAATCACCGGGCCGGTAAACGATTCCAGGAAGCGGCGCAGGTTATCCAGCGGCGCTTTGTTTTGCGCCTGAATGGCCAGCTCGGGTAGCGGCTGATAGCCCAGGTTGGTATTGGCGGCTTTCTCTGCCAGATGCTCTGTTTTGAGCTGAATGCGCGGCCATTTTTTCAGTTCGCTGTTAAGCTCGTCCGGGCGTAGCCACAGCAGTTCCGGCTCAAGCAACGGGCGCATCGGGTCAACGCCGCGATTCTCGAATCGCGCCTGTGCATCGGCCTGGAAACGGGTAGCGCTGGCGTCGAGATCGCCGGTGTTCACCAGCAGCGTATTGTCCGGGAAATAGCTGAACAGCGGCGGCAATGGTTCGCTAAAGAACAGCGGCTGCCAGTACTCGATCCCCGCTGGCAGCGTACCTTTACTCACCTGTTGATAGATATGCTCGGCGTCGCGTTTTACATCGAACTTATCGCGCCATTGGCTGCGGAACAGCTCGATGGCGGTTTTATCCGTCGGGAATTCGTGTGCAGGCAGAAGATTAATGGAATCGACTTCTTCCAGCGTGCGCTGGCTGTCCGGGTCGAACACGCGCAGGCTGTCAATTTCATCATCGAAGAAATCGAGACGATACGGCTGCTCACTGCCCATCGGAAAGAGATCGAGCAGCGCGCCGCGCGTGGCGTACTCGCCGTGCTCCATGACCTGATCCACGTGGCGATAACCCGCGCTATCCAGTTGCGCGCGCAGGGCATCGCGTGACAGACGCTGGCCTTTTTTCATCATCAACGCGTGGCCGTGCAGATAACTGTGTGGGCAAACGCGCTGCATCAGCGTGCTTACGGGCACAATTAACACGCCGCGCTGCATCATCGGCAACTGGTAAAGCGTTGAAAGACGGGACGATATAATATCCTGGTGCGGAGAAAAACTGTCGTACGGCAGCGTTTCCCAGTCGGCAAGGTTCATCACCAGATTATCGGTAAACTGACTGATTTCATCGTGCAGCCGCAGGGCATTCTGCATATCCGGCGCAATCAGGATAACCGGGCCGGCATGACGTTCGGAAATCTCCGCGACCAGCGTGGCGCAGGCCGCACCGGTCAGTTCCCCCAGTTGACGCTGATCGCCAGCTTTGGTGGGTAGGGCGTAACGGGCTAGTTCAGGCATAGCGGGGCACGTTCTCCAGAAACCGCAAAGTGACACGGTAAAAATATCAATTTATTACGCTTATTATCCGTGATGGCGGCGGGAGTGCAACTGCGGAAAATCGAGGAGAGAAAACGCCAGGCCCGGAAGCCTGGCGCGAGGGGTCAGGACGTCGCCAGCGCACGTTTTGCTGGCGGGCTAAACAGCAGGTCGTCCGTCAGACGGCGCGAAATCTGGCGTACTAAAAGACCAAACAGTGTGCACACGAAAAGGCTTAGCAGCGGGTAAGCAAGCAGCAGCGCCAGTTCGCTGGTCGCCGTGAGCGCATGCCCGTTTACCTGTTTGATGAGTACCAGGCTTGCACCTTCGACCAGAATACGGTGCGTGGTGTAGATGGCGATGGTGTTTGAACCGACAACGTTCAGCCAGTTATTTTCGCTCGGTGGAATAACCTGACTGGCTCGCCAGAAGAGTTTCATGATGACGAAAATCGACAGCAGCGCCATCAGCAGTGGAATGCCTTTGAAGTAGAGCGCCACGGCGGCAAGTGCGAAAATCAGAAGCGGAACAAACGCCTTACGCGGCAGCGCTGTCGTCAGCCAGGTCATCACCGCCGTGCCGTACCACGCGCCCAGCGCATAATAGATAACGTTACGCAGCACGCTGTTCATGCCCCACCACGGTAGCGGCAGGTAGTTGATTGCCACGCTGAGGACGGCTAACGCGACAAGTAGCGGCGCCTTCGCGCGCGCAAACAGTTTGCAGAACACGAAATAGACGACCAGCGCGTAGAGATACCACAGGCTGGTGCTGGCGGTGAGCATGCCATACAAAAACTCGCCGGGGTTATCGGCGTAGGCTGCGTTGGCGGCATTACCAAGGTCACGCTCAGGCGCCAGCCAGCCGTTTAACTGGCGCAGTGCCAGCCACTGCAGCAGCCCCCACAGCGCCAGCACATAGACAATATGCCAGATGCGTTTATCCACGCAGCCTTTCCACGGTACTTCGGCCACATAACGCTGAATAAGAAAGCCCGAGATAAAGAAAAACACCGGCATGCGGAACGGGGCGAGGTATAAATTAAAGTAGATCCAGCATTTCGAGAGCGTCTCTGACCCGGGATGCTGGAACGCAAAGAGATGCGGATAGAAGGTTATCACCGAGTGATACACCACCACCAGGCAGATGCATAACCCTTTTATCTGGTTGATCCATAATGTTTTTTGTTGCATGTCGCCTGTGCCTTCGTTGCCATAAAATAAGGCGTTATCCTGAAGGCCGTAAAAGGGGATGTAATGGGTAACAGTCTGTATTCAGACCATTTTCAGAAAAGGATCAGGTAACAACCAGGCGTCGTTTTCCACGTTGTTACGTAAATCAATCGTCTGTTTTATCTGCGAATCTGAAATCATTTGCTTGATTTTTAGGAATATTTTAACCCGGCAATGACGAAAACTTACTGTTTCACTCATTTACGCTCTTTGCTTTCGCTTATATACTCATGCCTCTGCTATCAGCAAAGACGGATTACATGTATCAACCTGTCGCACTATTCATTGGCCTGCGTTATATGCGTGGGCGCGCAGCGGACCGTTTCGGTCGCTTTGTTTCCTGGCTGTCGACAATCGGCATTACCCTTGGCGTAATGGCGCTGGTTACCGTGCTTTCGGTGATGAACGGCTTTGAACGTGAGCTGCAAAACAACATTCTGGGGCTGATGCCTCAGGCCATCCTGACCGCTGAAAACGGTTCCCTCAATCCTCAAACGTTGCCTGAGAAAGACGTCAAGTTGCAAGGCGTCACGCGCGTTGCGCCACTCACTACAGGTGATGTCGTGCTGCAAAGCGCGCGCAATGTCTCGGTTGGCGTGATGCTGGGGGTGGATCCCGCACAGAAAGATCCGCTGACGCCGTATCTGGTCAACGTCAAACAGAGTGCGCTGGAAGCGGGTAAATATAATGTCATTCTCGGTGAACAACTGGCGGGGCAACTGGGTGTTAACCGCGGCGACCAACTGCGGGTGATGGTGCCGTCGGCCAGCCAGTTTACGCCGATGGGCCGTGTTCCGAGCCAGCGTCTGTTTAATGTCATCGGCACCTTCGCCGCAAACAGCGAAGTCGATGGTTATCAAATGCTGGTCAACATTCAGGACGCCTCGCGCTTAATGCGCTATCCGGCGGGGAATATCACCGGCTGGCGTCTGTGGCTCGATAAACCATTACAGGTTGATACTCTCAGCCAGCAAACGTTGCCGGAAGGCACCAAATGGCAGGACTGGCGCGAGCGTAAAGGTGAGCTGTTCCAGGCCGTGCGCATGGAGAAAAACATGATGGGGCTGCTGCTAAGCCTGATCATCGCGGTGGCAGCCTTCAATATCATCACCTCGCTGGGGCTGATGGTGATGGAGAAGCAGGGCGAAGTCGCCATTCTGCAAACCCAGGGGCTGACGCCACGTCAAATTCTGATGGTCTTTATGGTTCAGGGCGCCAGCGCGGGCGTGATTGGTGCGCTGCTTGGCGCCGTACTGGGCGTGTTGCTCGCCAGCCAGCTTAACAATTTAATGCCGGTAATCGGTGCGTTCCTCGATGGTGCGGCGCTGCCGGTGGCCATCGATCCAATGCAGGTTATCGTGATTGCGCTGGTGGCGATGGCGCTGGCGTTACTCTCTACGCTTTATCCTTCCTGGCGCGCTGCCGCCACTCAACCCGCTGAGGCTTTACGTTATGAATAAGATCCTGTTGCAATGCGACAACCTGTGCAAACGCTATCAGGAAGGCTCTGTGCAAACCGACGTGCTGCACAATGTGAGCTTTAACGTAGGCGAAGGCGAGATGATGGCGATTGTCGGCAGCTCCGGCTCCGGTAAAAGTACGCTGCTGCACCTGCTGGGCGGGCTTGATACGCCGACCTCCGGCGACGTTATTTTTAGTGGTCAACCGATGAGCAAGCTCTCTTCAGCGGCTAAGGCTGAACTGCGTAACCAGAAACTCGGCTTTATCTATCAGTTCCACCACCTGCTGCCCGATTTCAGCGCGTTAGAAAATGTGGCAATGCCACTGCTTATCGGCAAGAAGAAACCAGCGGAAATCAACGCGCGCGCGTTAGAGATGCTGAACGCCGTCGGGCTTGGGCATCGTGCCCGCCATCGCCCGTCGGAACTCTCTGGCGGCGAGCGCCAGCGTGTGGCGATTGCCCGTGCGCTGGTCAACAACCCGCGTCTGGTGCTGGCGGATGAACCGACCGGCAACCTGGATGCCAAAAACGCTGACAGCATTTTTAAACTGCTGGGTGAACTGAACCAGTCCCAGGGGACCGCGTTCCTGGTTGTCACCCATGACCTGCAACTGGCGAAACGCATGGGCCGCCAGCTTGAGATGCGCGATGGCCGTCTTACCGATCAACTCTCCCTGATGGGAGCAGATTGATGGCCCCGTCACTCTCCCTTCTGATTGGCCTGCGCTTCAGCCGCGGGCGTCGCCGCAGCGGCATGGTGTCGCTGATCTCCGTGATTTCCACCGTCGGTATCGCGCTGGGGGTTGCGGTGTTGATCCTCGGCTTAAGCGCGATGAACGGTTTTGAACGCGAGCTAAACAACCGCGTGCTGGCCGTGGTGCCGCACGGACAAATTGAAGCGGTAAACCAGCCGTGGACCAACTGGCGCACCATTCTGCCGCAAGTTGAAAAAGTAAACGGTATCGCGGCTGCGGCACCTTACATCACCTTCACCGGGCTGGTCGAAAGCGGCAGCAATATGCGCGCGATTCAGGTGAAAGGTGTTGATCCTGCGCAGGAAAGTCGTTTAAGCGCGTTGCCGAAATTTGTGCAGGGCGAAAGCTGGAGCGACTTTAAGGCGGGCGGTCAGCAAATCATCATCGGCAAAGGTGTGGCGGATGCGCTGAAGGTGAAGCAAGGTGACTGGCTAACCATCATGATCCCGAACGCCAATGCGGAACACAAGCTGCTGCAACCCAAACGCATTCGTTTGCATGTTTCCGGCATTTTGCAGCTTAGCGGCCAGCTCGATCATAGCTTTGCCATGATTCCATTGCAGGATGCGCAGCAGTATCTGGAAATGGGTGACAGTGTCACGGGCATCGCGATTAAAGTAAACGACGTCTTTAACGCCAACAAACTGGTCCGTTCGGCAGGCGAAGTGACCAACAGCTATGTCACTATTCAGAGCTGGATTGGCACCTACGGCTATATGTACCGCGATATCCAGATGATCCGCGCGATTATGTATCTGGCGATGGTGCTGGTGATCGGCGTGGCCTGCTTCAACATCGTCTCAACACTGGTGATGGCGGTGAAAGATAAAAGTAGCGATATTGCGGTACTGCGCACATTGGGCGCAAAAGACGGGCTGATCCGCGCAATTTTCGTGTGGTATGGTTTACTCGCTGGCCTGTTAGGTAGCCTGCTCGGTGTGGTGATTGGCGTGCTGTGTGCGCTGAATCTGACGCCGATTATTAAGTGGATTGAAGGTGTTACTCGCCATAAATTTTTGTCTGGCGATATCTATTTTATCGACTTCCTGCCGTCAGAACTTCACTGGCTGGATGTCGTTTATGTGCTGGTCACCGCACTGTTGCTGAGTTTGCTGGCGAGCTGGTATCCGGCTCGCCGCGCCAGCCGTATCGACCCTGCGAGGGTGCTCAGTGGCCAGTAATTTAACGTCCTGACGGTGCAGTTTTGCCGCTGTGCGCGTCAGTAAGAGGAATTTACGATGATGCATTATGGATTTGATATTGGCGGCAGCAAAATTGCACTCGGCGTGTTCGATACGACGCGACAGCTAGTCTGGGAGACGCGTGTCGCCACGCCGAAAGAGAGTTATGAGGCGTTTCTTGACGCTGTTTGCGGGCTGGTGGCGCAAGCCGATGCGCGCTTCAACTGTCAGGGAACGGTGGGAATTGGTATTCCAGGCATGCCGGAAACCGAAGACGGTACGCTGTATGCGGCCAACGTGCCTGCCGCCACGGGTAAACCGCTGCGCGCAGACCTGAGCCGCTTACTGGCGCGCGATGTCCGTCTCGATAACGACGCCAACTGCTTCGCTATCTCAGAAGCGTGGGATGATGAATTCACCCAATACCCGTTGGTGATGGGCTTAATTCTTGGCACCGGCGTCGGTGGCGGCATTGTACAGAACGGCAAATCGATTACCGGCCATCGTTACATTACCGGAGAGTTCGGTCACATCCGCTTGCCGGTGGATGCGTTAGAGGTGGTGGGGCGTGATTTTCCGTTAACGCGCTGCGGCTGCGGGCAACTGGGCTGCATCGAAAATTACCTTTCCGGGCGCGGATTCGCCTGGCTTTATACACATTTTTATCACCAGCAACGCACCTCTCCGGAGATCGTCGCATTGTGGGAGCAGGGCGACGTGCAGGCGCGCGAACACGTTGAGCGCTATCTGGACCTTCTGGCGGTGTGCCTGGGCAATATTTTAACTATCGTGGACCCTGATTTAGTGGTCCTCGGTGGCGGGTTATCAAACTTTTCAGCTATCACAGATGGGCTCGCGCAGCGCCTGCCGCGCCATTTACTCCCCGTCGCCGCCGTACCGCGCATAGAACGCGCGCGACACGGTGATGCGGGAGGAATGCGCGGCGCTGCCTTCCTTCATCTCACAAACTAACACATGGAGTAGATATGCAGTCGCGCCGCTTACATCGATTGAGCCGTTTTCGTCGGAATAAACGTCAGCTGCGCCAGCGTCTGCGCCAGCGGATTTTTTTCACTGACAGGGTGATACCAGAGCATATGGATAAACCAAGAGTTCTTGTGCTAACGGGCGCCGGTATTTCGGCTGAATCAGGTATTCGTACGTTTCGCGCGGCTGATGGACTGTGGGAAGAGCATCGGGTTGAAGATGTCGCTACACCAGAAGGATTTCAGCGCGATCCGGCGCTGGTTCAGGCATTTTATAATGCGCGCCGCAGACAGCTTCAGCAGCCGGAAATCCAGCCGAATGCCGCGCATATCGCGCTGGCCAGGCTGGAAGAGGCGCTGGGCGATAATTTTATGCTGGTGACGCAGAATATCGACAACCTGCATGAGCGTGCAGGCAGCAAAAATGTGCTGCATATGCACGGTGAACTGCTCAAAGTGCGCTGCACACAGAGCGGACAAGTGCTGGACTGGACTGACGATGTGACGCCGGACGATAAATGTCACTGCTGTCAATTCCCGGCGCCGTTGCGCCCGCATATCGTTTGGTTTGGTGAGATGCCGTTTGAGATGGACCACATCTATCTGGCGCTCTCTATGGCCGATATTTTTATCGCCATCGGCACCTCCGGCCACGTCTATCCGGCGGCAGGTTTTGTGCATGAAGCCAAACTGCACGGCGCGAAAACCGTCGAGCTCAACCTCGAACCGAGCCAGGTAGGCAGCGAGTTTGAAGAGAAGTACTACGGTCTGGCGAGTGAAGTGGTGCCCGAGTTCGTCGAGCAACTGCTGCAAAAAATGTAAGTCTTTGCACCCGGTGATGTTTGCCGGGTGCCCGTTTTTCATTCTGCGATGTAGATAAATTCCCCCTCCAGCACGTCTACACTGCTGGTGCCGACAAAAATAGTGAATCTGCCGGGTTCAATAACCTGCTCGCCCTCCGCGTTGTAGAACGCGAGCATCTCCTCTTTCACTTCGAAAATCACCCGTCGCGTTTCGTAACCCTTCAAGGCAATCTGCTGGAAATCCTTCAGCATCATTACCGGACGCGCGACGCTGGCGACACAGTCGTGTAAATAGAGCTGAATCGTCTCGATACCAGTATGCTGCGTCAGATTGCGTACCGTTAGGCCTATCGTCAGCGTCTCGCCAGCGGTAAATTGCGCGGCGAGGGTTAATTCGCTGAGCTCAACGCGATGCCACGAGAGCCCGAAGCCAAACGGGAAGAGCGGCGTGGTGGGGCAATCGAGGTATTTTGAGATAAAGCGTGGGCTGTGATCGGATTTCCCGGCGGGCCTGCCGGTCGAAAGCGCGTTATAGTAAATCGGTACCTGGCCGTTTGCGCGGGGGAAGCTCATAGACAGCCGTCCGACGGGATTGCGCTTGCCGTAAAGCACATCGGCAAGCGCGTGCCCGCCTTCGCTGCCGGGAAACCACGCCTCGATAACGGCATCGACATGCCCCACAACATCACTTAATACCAGCGGGCGACCGTTGAAAAGAATCAGCACCGTTTTCTTCGCCGCCCGCGCGATCGCCTGGATAAACTCCACCTGATGACGCGGCAGATGGATATCGGTGCGGCTTGCGGCTTCACCGCTCTGCATCATATGCTCACCCATAGCCAGCAGCACCACGTCAGCCTCACGCGCGTACTGCAATGCGCGCGCCTGCTCAGTTTGCCGTTGTTCTTCGCTCATGCAGGATTGTGCATCAACCTGTGTGGTCGCGCCAAATTCACCGAGAAAGTCGTAATTAAGCAGCAGATCGCAGCCTTGCGTGGTCAGCAGTTCACCCGGCGCGACCACGTCATCCAGCGCCTGTTTAAGGGTGACGCTGTGGGATGTTTCGCCGTAAACAGCCCACAGGCCGATAATATCCGGGTTATCGGCATAGGGGCCGATCAGGGCGACTTTGGTGCCCGGTTTCAGCGGAAGCAGGGCATTATCGTTTTTTAATAGCACCAGACTGCGGGCGGCGGTTTCCCGCGCCAGCGCCAGGTGATCCGGATGATAAAACCAGGCCCGTTCTTTTTCTTCCGACGCGCCGCGAAATGGGTCGTCAAACAATCCCAGCGTTTCTTTAAGCTGCAGCACGCGCGTCACGGCCTGATCCAGCGCGTCTTCGGATATCACACCTGCTTTAACCAGCGCGGGCAGATGATTGACATAGCAGGGCGATTTCATGTCGATATTGAGCCCGGCGTTAAAGGCCAGTTGGCTGGCATGGCGCTCATCCTCTGCCACACCGTGAGGAATGAGTTCCTTCACGGCAGCATAGTCAGCGATGGTCACGCCGTCAAAATGCCAGCGCTCGCGCAGGAGGGTGTTGAGCAGCCAGCGGTTGGCGGTGGCGGGAATGCCGTCGAGTGTATTGAATGCCGTCATCACCAGCTTGCATCCGGCCTGAACCGCGGCAAGATAGGGCGGGAGATAATCATCGAAAAGCGACTGCCGCGACAGCTCGACGGTATTGTAATCGCGCCCGGCGACAGGCGCGCCATACCCTGCGAAGTGCTTCACGCAGGCTGCCAGCCCCTCACCGTGTTCCAGCTTATGCTGAAAGCCGCGTACACAGGCGCGGACTATCTGACTGTTAAGCAGCGGATCTTCGCCCGTCGACTCCAGACAGCGGCCCCAGCGGGCATCGCGCACCAGGTCAGCCATGGGGGCGAAGGTCACATGACTGCCTGCGCTGACCGCTTCTTTTGCCGCCACCTGACAGCAACGCTCGATCAGCGCGGGCGACCAGCTACAGCCCAGGGCCAGCGGAATGGGGAAAACCGTGCGATAGCCGTAAACGATATCCGCCATAAACAGCAGCGGGATTTTCAGGCGGCTGTTTTGCAGATGCTGTTCCTGAATATGACGCGTCTTTTTCGCGCCAGACACGTTCAATACTGAACCGGCGCACTGAACCTGTTGCTGGCTGATGCCGAGCTTCGCTTTTGGGCCAACGGTAAGTTGAGGTTCATCGACGAAAAACTCACCGGAAAGCTGTACCAGTTGGCCGACTTTCTCCTCCAGCGTCATCTGCGCCAGAAGCGTCGTGATTCTGCTCATCAGTGAGTTTCCTCGGTTTCACGTTTTAACGCCTCTTTTTCCGCCAGCTTAAACCACGGGAACCACAGCAACGGGGAGAGAATCAGCTGTAAAAACAGATGCAGCAGAATAATAGAAGTCGCCCCGCCAATGGAGGCAAAGAAGCCCAACGGCAGGCCGAAAATGGTTTGTGCGCCGACAATCTTCGCGACCAGCCCCATTTTGATCAGCGCCCAGGAAAGGGTTATCGCAATCGCGTTATTGGTAATAAACGGCACCATCAGGTGATAATTCATCACCAGCGGCGTTCCGAAGATAACCGGTTCGGTAATGCCAAAGAGGGCAGGCGTCAGCGCCAGACGACCGACCTGTTTAAATTGTTTACTGCGCGACAGGCACATTAGCAATACCAGCCCCAGCGCCAGGCCGCCCCAGGTGACAATATTAAAGAATGCCAGGCCCAGGACATTAGGTAACTCCTGACCATTCTGCCAGGCAGCGAGGTTTTCGAGGTCCATGGCCAGCCAGATAGGGGTAACCAGCGGCAAAACAACATTGGTGCCGTGAATCCCCAAAAACCAGAAGATTTGCATGATAAGCGTCACCAGCAGGAACGCCAGCAGGCTTCCTCCCAGCCCTTTAAGTGGCTGCTGAATCAGCGTGTAGATACACTGGTGAAAACTGCCCCAGGGCGTGTCCATAAAGGCGCGGTGGATAAGCAGCGCCACCAGACCAACGGTCAGAAACGGCAGTAATCCCTGGAAGACACGGCTAATCATGGGGGGAACGCCTTTCGGCATTTTTATCGTCCAGCCGCGCTGTACCACAAAGATGAACAACCGCCCGACGCCGAGGCCTATCAGCATGCCCGAGAAAACACCTTGCACACCAAGCCAGGTCAGTGGAATGGACGCGATATTTCCCTCTGCGTCCGCCAGCGGTGTGACAATCAAAAAGGCCATTATGGCGGCAATGCCGCAAATGGAACCATCGACGTCGATGTCATAATGACTGACCAGATGGCGTGCCATAAAAAAGGTGACGTATAGCGCCAGTATACCCAGTGTACAGGTGGCAATGCCGCTGAAAACCGGGAGCATCTTTGTCGCGATAAAGAATTGATGCACGCTATCGATGGGGAAAACGATAAGCAACACGCTGATCGAACCGATTAGTGTAATCGCGATAGTCGAAACCATTGATACAGAGATGGTTTGCAGCCAGGGGCTACGACCCAGAGCGGCAATAATGGGATCAAGTTTCTGAAAAGCTTTCTCAAATTTATTCATGGTAAATATATTTAATTGGCCAGGGTTAGCGATATTTTTGAGATTATTTAAGCGAGAAAGTGTTAAGCCCATCAATCTTTAATCACGGCAACCTGTTCTACTCTCAAGGAAAAGATGGACATCTACGATATATTTCAGCCTGAAAAAGAGTAACTAATTGAAATGATTTAAATTAAGATGTCTTATAGTTGTTCCTTTATGGATTAAACAAAAGATGATTTATAAAAATATCGTTCATGCGATTCGGGAATTAATCACCAGCAATAATATGTCTATCGGCGACCCGTTACCTCCTGAATATGAACTGGCGCAGCGCTGGAATGTCTCGCGCAATACCATTCGCAAAGCGCTGGCGGAACTGGTTGCGGAAGGTGTGGTTGAGACGCGAAAAGGGGCGGGAAGCTTTGTGTGCTATAAGAAATTTGTGCCGCAGGTCAATACCTCTATGGGGTTTAGCGAAATCGCGCGCCTGCACGGTAAGCCCTCCACCAGCCGGGTATTGAAGTTTGAAGCGTTACCTGCGACGGAGGACATCGCGGCAAAATTGAAGATTCCGGCCGGCGAGTGGGTTTATCAGGTGAAACGAATACGCTTGATCGACAATATCCCCATGCAGCTGGAAAACACCTGGCTTTCAGTCACGCGGTTCCCCCAGCTAACAATCAGTGATATGAATAAATCAAAGTTTGATTATTTTGAACGTGTGTGTGGCATAACCCTATCAGGATCGTTTGAAACGTTCTCGACCGAGCTGGCAAATCAGGATGTGGCGCGGATATTACATATTAGCGTTAAAGACCCGGTCATACGCATGGAGACGCAGGCGGTAGATATCCACCAAACAATTCTCGACTATTCTATTCTTTATAATAATAGTTATGAATTTAATGTGCAGTATTTTTGGCCAAGACAACTGACGCAGAAATAATTGTGCCGGAGGCATTCTCCGGCACAGTGGCAAATTACCGTCCCGCCTTCAACTTCTGATAATACTCTTCATAAATCGCGCTGGCCGCGCCCACGTCGTTCTGCCATTCGCCTTTGTTGATGGTATCGGCGTCAGGGTAGAGCGATTTATCGTTAGCCACGTCCGGGCTCAGCAGCTTACGTGCCGCGAGGTTTGGCGTTGGGTAGCCGATGGTTTCCGCTACCTGTTTTGCCACTTCCGGGCGCAGCAGGAAGTTGATGAGCTTGAGCGCGCCTTCCTTGTTTTTGGCATTTGCTGGAATCGAGAGGCTATCCATCCAGAAAATTCCGCCTTCTTTTGGCCAGACAACCTCAAGCGGCGTACCGTTCTGACGCGCGACCCACGCTGAACCGTTCCACACCATCCCCAGGTTGACTTCGCCTTCCATATACGGGTTGGCCGGGTTATCCGAGTTAAATGCGGCCACGTTCGGCATCAGTTTTTTCAGCTCATTGTAAGCGGCTTCAATCTCTTTCGGGTTGGTGGTATTACCGGAATAACCCAGCTTGCGCAGCGCCATCTGGAACACTTCGCGCGCATCGTCGGTTAGCAGCAGGCTGTTCTTATATTCCGGCTTCCACAGATCGGCCCAGCTGGTGATGCTTTTTGGATCAATACTGTCGCTGTTCACGCCGATAGCGGTCGCACCCCAGATATAGGGGATGGAGTAATCATTGTTCGGGTCGAACGGTTTATTGAGCATTTCCGGATCGAGATTGCCAAAGTTGGTTAACGTCGTTTTATCGATCTTCTGGATCATACCCTCTTTGCGCATTTTATCGACGTAATAGGTGGAAGGCACCACCAGGTCATAAGCGCCGTCTTTGTAGGTTTTGAGCTTAGCGTACATGGTTTCATTCGATTCATAGGTCGAATAGATAACCTTGATGCCCGTCTCTTTGGTGAACTGTTCTAACAGCCCCGGCGGAACATATTCCGTCCAGTTGTAGAAGTAGAGTGTTTTGGTGTCATCAGCGTGAGCGGCGCTCATTCCCAGTGCTAAAGCACCCGCTGCGAGCAGGTGGCGTGACCATTTTTTCATTTAACGTCCCCTGATTGAGCCCCGAAAGGCTGCTGTGTTGATTGGCCTGAATTCAGGCCAATGCCCATTATGCCTGGCGCGCCAGACCTTTCGTTTTATCGCGTGCAATAAGCTGGCTGGCGATGACCAGTACCAGTGACAGCACCAGCAAAATCGTTGCCAGCGCATTCACTTCCGGTGAAACGCCGACTTTAACCATTGAGTAAATTTTTAACGGTAAAATCTCATAGCCCGGCCCGGTAACAAATGAGGAGACGACCACATCATCCATCGAGAGCGTAAAGCTCAACAGCCAACCGGCGGCCACCGCAGGCATCGCCAGCGGCAGTATGATTTTTCGTAAAATAGTGAGCTCGCTGGCACCCAAATCTTTTGCCGCTTCCAGCATCCGAACATCAAACCCTTTCAGGCGCGAGTAAACGGTCACCACCACAAACGGCAGGCAGAAGGTGATATGCGAGAACAACAGCGACCAGAAGCCGAGCTGGATCCCCAGCAGCATAAACAGCACCAGTAGCGAGATGGCCATCACGATGTCCGGCGACATCATCACCACGAACAACATGCCGCTGACAAACGGTTTGCCGCGAAAACGGTAGCGATAGAGCGCCACCGCCGTCAGCGAACCAATCAGCGTGGCGAAGGTTGCCGAGAAAATAGCCATCGTCAGCGAGTGCTGTGCAGCCTGGAGCAAGCTGTCGTTGTTCATCAGCAGGCTATACCAGTTGGTGGTAAAACCCTGCCAGTTAATCCCGAAACGCGAGCTGTTAAAGGAGTTCACGATCAAAATAATAATCGGGATGTAGAGATAAGCGTATATGGCGGTCATAAAACCGCCGCGCAGCAGTTTACCGATCATTCCAGCTCCACCTTTTTGTTCAGCAGACGCGAGGCGCGCCAGTAAACCAGCAGCATCAGACCCATCACTATTGTCAATGTAATGCTGGTGGCTGCGCCGAACGGCCAGTCGCGAATATTGAGGAACTGGCTCTTAATGACGTTACCAATGAGCAGGTTTTTCGCACCACCCATCAGGTCAGAGACGTAGAACAGCCCCATCGCCGGCAGCATGACCAGCAGACAACCCGCGATAATTCCCGGCATTGTCAACGGAATGATAATGCGGATGAACGTTTGCAGCTTATTGGCCCCCAGATCCTTCGCCGCTTCCAGCAAAGGTTTATCGAGTTTTTCGATGCTGGAGTAGAGCGGCATCACCATAAACGGCAGCAGGATATAGACCAGGCCAATGATGACCGCGCTCGGCGTGAACATGATGCGAATCGGCGTGTCGATAACGCCCAGCCACAGCAAAAACTCGTTCAGATAGCCTTTGGTACTGAGGAAAATTTTCAGCCCGTAGATACGAATCAACGAGTTCGTCCAGAAGGGGACAATCAGCAGAAACAGCAGCAGCGGGCGCACCTTGTGCGGCAGCTTTGCCAGAAACCAGGCGAAGGGGTAGCCCAGCACCAGGCAGGCGAGCGTAGCAATGAGCGCCATGTTCAACGAGTGCAGTAGCACCTCGAAGTAAAGCGGATCGAGCAGGCGCGCGTAGTTATCCAGCGTAAAGACCATTTTGACGAAACTGGCGTCATCGCGGGTCAGAAAGCTGGTACCGATGATCATCAGGTTGGGCAGAAAGACAAATAACACAAGCCAACCGACGATTGTGGCAATCACCACATTCTGGAACTTACTTGTGTTCTTCATCAGCCAGTACGACCTCCCAGCTTTCTACCCAGTTGATCGCCATTTTTTGATCGAGCGAATGGTCGAAGTCCGGGTCATCTTCATTAAAGAATTCGCTGACCAGCACCATCTTGCCATTTTCCAGCTCGACGACGGACTCCAGCGTCATGCCCTTATAGTTGCGCTCACGCACGTAGCCAATCAAACCTTCAATGTGATCGTTGTGATTGATTTCATCCACACGCAGATCTTCCGGGCGTAGCAGGACATTCAGTTTCTGGCCGGGGGTGACCGGGAAATTGACGTCAATATTGCACTCGCGGCCCTCAACATTAGCGCGTACCCGACGTTCATCAAGACGCTCGATCACGGTCGCGTCGAAGATATTGATCTCGCCTATAAAACTGGCGACAAACAGGTTTTTCGGCTCTTCGTAAATTTCACGCGGGGTACCATCCTGCTCAATACGCCCGTCGCGCATTACCACGATGCGGTCCGACATGGTGAGCGCTTCTTCCTGATCGTGGGTGACAAAGACAAAGGTAATACCCAGCTTTCGCTGCAACGCTTTGAGTTCGTTTTGCATCTGCTTTCGCAGCTTGTAGTCGAGCGCAGAGAGTGATTCATCCAGCAATAGCAGGCTCGGTTTATTGACCACCGCACGGGCAATCGCCACGCGCTGCTGTTGGCCGCCGGAGAGCTGATGTGGCTTGCGCTCAGCGAACTCTTCCAGCTGCACCATACGCAGCGCATCGGTTACGCGAGGGGGAATTTGATCGGCAGGGGTTTTCTGCATGCGCAGACCAAATGCCACGTTTTCGAAGACGGACATGTGCGGAAAAAGCGCATAACTCTGGAAAACGGTGTTAACGTGGCGATCTTCGGCCGGAACGTTAGTAATATCCTGATTTTCCAGATGAATCGTTCCAGAGTCTACATTTTCCAGACCCGCGATAAGACGAAGGACGGTTGTTTTACCGCAGCCAGAGGGCCCAAGCAGCGTAAGGAACTCGCCGTTATTGATGGTGAGGTTCAGATCGGAGATGACCGTTTTACCATCGAAACCTTTGCGAATTCCCGCCAATTGCACCAGCGGTGAAAGCGAACGCGATTGTGTATTCAATTTTTTACTCTGTCCCATTCAGACGCACCGGATGGCTTACCGATGCGGGGTTTGTGGTTAACCACCTTTAGACGTATAGAGGCCTGACACATATTAAGGCCTGGCATTCTACGGCAATCGTGTTAAATCGCCAATCCTCTATGCATACAGATGAGCTATCTTTAAGCCTGTAAATGATTTAGCGAAAAAAAATGGGCTTTGCCGGGGTAAAAGTGACCTGACGCAATATTTGTGTTTTCTCGCTTATTGATAATGTTGTCACAAAAAGTGAGGGTGACTGCATGGATAAATTACTTGAGCGTTTTTTACAGTATGTTTCTCTGGACACGCAATCTAAGCCCGGCGTGCGTCAGGTGCCGAGTACAGAGGGGCAGTGGAAACTGTTGCATCTGCTCAAAGAACAGCTTGAAGCAATGGGGCTGGTGAATGTCACTCTGAGCGAAAAAGGCACCGTGATGGGCACGTTGCCTGCGAATATCGACGGCGATATTCCAGCGGTAGGCTTTATTTCACACGTCGATACCGCACCCGATTTCAGCGGTAAAAACGTCAATCCACAGATCGTGGAAAACTATCGCGGCGGCGATATTGCGCTGGGTATCGGCGATGAAGTGCTTTCGCCGGTGATGTTCCCGGTGCTGCATCAACTGCTGGGCCAGACGCTTATCACCACTGACGGCAAAACGCTGCTCGGCGCGGATGATAAAGCGGGTATTGCGGAAATCATGACCGCGCTGGCGGTACTGAAAGAGAAAAACATTCCTCACGGTGATATCCGTGTGGCGTTTACGCCCGACGAAGAAGTGGGCAAGGGCGCAAAACACTTTGATGTGGAAGCCTTTGATGCCCGCTGGGCTTATACCGTTGATGGCGGCGGTGTGGGTGAGCTGGAGTATGAAAACTTCAATGCGGCATCGGTGATTATCAAGATCGTCGGCAACAATGTGCATCCGGGCACTGCGAAAGGGGTGATGGTCAATGCATTGTCGCTGGCCGCGCGCATTCATGCGGAAGTACCCGCAGATGAGAGCCCGGAAAAAACAGACGGTTATGAAGGTTTCTATCATCTCAACACGATGAAAGGTTCCGTTGATCGCGCGGAAATGCACTACATCATTCGCGATTTTGACCGTAAGCAGTTCGAAGCGCGGAAACGCAAAATGATGGAGATCGCCAAGAAGGTCGGCAAAGGGCTGCATCCGGATTGCTACATTGAGCTGATCATTGAAGACAGCTATTACAATATGCGCGAGAAGGTGATGGAGCATCCGCACATCATTGATATCGCTCAGCAGGCGATGCGTGATTGCAATATCGAGCCGGATCTCAAACCGATTCGCGGCGGTACCGACGGCGCACAGCTCTCCTTTATGGGGCTGCCATGTCCGAACCTCTTCACCGGCGGCTACAACTATCACGGTAAACACGAGTTTGTGACGCTGGAAGGGATGGAAAAAGCGGTGCAGGTGATTGTGCGTATCGCGGAGCTGACGGCGAAGCGGGCGGGGTAATTCTTCCCCTCACCCTAACCCTCTCCCGCAGGGAGAGGGGACCGATTGAGCACATAGTTACGTCTAATGCAGGTTTTCTCCCTCTCCCTCTCCCTGAGGGAGAGGGCCGGGGTGAGTGAGGGGCCTCACTCACCCTTCAAAAAACCAGTACCCGCTGTTTACCAGCGCGGCCAGCATCGCGAGGAAGGACGGGTCTTCCAGCGCGTCGCCGAAATGTTCGCTTTCCAGCACCATATTTCCTGCCAGCGCATTCAGTGCCGGACGATGAGGCGAGTCGATTTTTTCGCCGTTAACGAAAACATCGTCGCCGATTTTCAGTACGCGTAACCCACCCAGACGCGCCAGTTTATCCCCCTGCTGGAGCGCATCGTAGATTTCATCTGGCTGATACGGCGGCTCTGGCGGCGCGACGTCCAGCTCGTGGCGTGACTGGCTGATAAACTCACCGAGCCATTGCTGGAACTGCTCTGGCTGATTCATTAACCCCTGCATCATGTCACGCAGACGGTCGACTTCCTGCGGCAAAATATCCGCCGGATGCGCGCGCGCAGGTACGTCCGGATCGGTATAACGCTGGCTGCCCAGTTCGCGTTGCAGGATGTAATCGGCAAAACCGCTAAACAGTTCACGGCCACTTGGCGCGCGGAAACCCACGGAGTAATTCAGCGAGTTTTCCAGCGAATAACCCTCGTGCGGGAAACCTGGCGGGATGTACAGAATATCGCCGGGCTCGAGTTCTTCATCAATGATGCCTTCGAAAGGGTCTACCTGGAGTAGATCAGGGTGCGGACAGTGCTGTTTCATCGGCACTTTCTCGCCCACGCGCCAGCGACGGCGACCCGTCCCCTGTATGATAAAGACATCGTACTGATCGAGATGCGGGCCAACGCCGCCGCCCGGTACGGAGAAGGAAATCATCAAGTCGTCAATACGCCAGTCGGGCAGGGCGCGGAAGGGACGCATCAACGCCGCGGAGGGCTCGTGCCAGTGATCGACCGCCTGAACCAGCAACGACCAGTTGGTTTCGTCGAGGTGATCGTAGCTTTCAAATGGCCCGTGGCTGACCTGCCATTTTCCGTCAAGATGACTCACCAGCCGGCTGTCGACTTCGTTTTCCATCGCCAGGCCTGCCAGCTCATCCGGTGAAATAGGGTCGACAAAGTTAGCAAACCCGCGTTTGAGGACCACCGGGCGTTTCTGCCAGTAGCGTTCGATAAAGTCGGGCCAGTTGAGCGTTAAGTGATAATCCATATGAGTATGTCCGCAGCAGGTGTTTTCTCGGATTATACACGTAATCCGGCAACCTGCCTGCTGCGCAAACCGGATTTAGCCGACGTGGTGCTCCAGGTTCTGGCGACCAAAAACCACGTCCATTTTTGCCCCGCCCAGCAGGCTGTCGGCGGTGATGATTTGCCCGTCATATTGCTCGACGATATCACGCGCGACGGAGAGCCCGACGCCCTGGCCTGGCCTGAGTGTATCGGCGCGCTGGCCGCGATCGAACACCAGATCCCGTTTACCCTGCGGAATGCCCGGACCATCATCTTCAACAATCACGTGTAGCTGGTTTTCGGCCTGATGCGCGGACACTTCCACGAATTCGAGGCAGTATTTGCAGGCGTTATCCAGCACGTTGCCCATCACTTCCATAAAGTCGTTTTTCTCGCCGACAAAGCTAATTTCGGGTGAAATGTCGAGGCTAATGCTCACGCCCTTACGTTGATAGACCTTATTCAACGCGGAAATTAAACTATCCAGCGTGGGCGCGACCGGATGAAGCTCGCGGCTCAACAGGGTATTGTCGGTACGCATGCTGGCGCGGTTGAGGTAATAGCCAATCTGCTGAGAGATGCGACTGATTTGCTCAAGCATGATGGGCTCGGCTTCGCTGACGCTGATTTTTTCACTGCGCAATGAGCGTAGCGAACTTTGCAGCACCGCCAGCGGCGTTTTCAGGCTGTGCGTGAGATCGGTAAGCGTGGTGCGATATTTATCATAACGCTCCCGTTCGCTTTTCAGCAGGCGATTCAGGTTACGCACCAGGCCGGTCAGTTCGCGGGTCGTTTCCGGGTTTAACGCTTCGCGGTTATGTTCTTCAAGCTCGCGCACCTCGCGCGTCAACGCCGCCAGCGGGCGCAGGCTCCAGTGTGCCGCCACCCACAACAGCGGAACCACCAGCAGCAGGTTGGCCGCCAGCACGTAGATAAACCAGCTCCACACCATATAAGAGCGTTTAAGCTCGATAGGGATCGTGTCAATCACTACGATCACCAACGCGGGCATCATCTTTGTTGCCGGGTAGCTGTTGACGGCAACAGAGTGCGTCATCTCTGAGTCATCATCTTCTTTACGGATTTCACTCAGTTGTTCCTGTGCTTCATGGTTATCGGTCAGCAAGGCGCTGGAGGCGTTGATATCCGCTTCTATCTCATGAAAGCCGTTACCGCGCAGCCAATCCTTCTGTATACGGTTTTTCAGCCAGGGAATATCTTTCTGCTGCCAAAGCAGATTGCCTTTGTTGTCATAGATGATGGCCATCGTCGGGCTTTGACGGATGAGATTATCGGGCATATCGACGGTTAACTTTCCGTCTTCCCATTTGGAAAAGGTGTAGAACAGATTGCTTTCGCCGCGCAGCAGACGAAAAGTGGTTTTGTCGAAGCTGACGCTGTAGCCCACCAGGGCGACCATACCGTAAGCAAGAGAAAGCACCATTACCACGGCTGCGGTCGCCAGCAAGAAGCGAACCCGCAGCGAGAGGGGCAGCATATGCCGCAATAGCTTATTCATCCGCGCAGTTCGAACAGATAGCCCTGGCCACGGACGGTGTTGATCACATCATGGGGATATTGCGCCTGTATTTTCTTGCGCAGGCGACCCATCAGCACGTCTATAGTGTGACTCTCGCGCAGTTCGGCGTCGGGATAAAGCTGAAGCATCAGAGAATCTTTGCTTACCACTTTGCCGTTATTGCGGATCAGCGTTTCAATAATGGTGTATTCGAACGCCGTCAGCTTGATCACTTCGTCGTTGATCGACAATTCGCGGCGTGAGAGATCCACCTGGAACGGTGGCAGGGAGATCACCTGCGAAGCATGGCCGCTATTACGGCGCATCAGCGCCTGCATGCGCGCAGCCACTTCTTCAATATGGAACGGTTTGGTGACGTAGTCATCAGCCCCGGCACTCAGCACCTCGACTTTATCCTGCCAGCCTTCGCGGGCAGTCAGTACCAGAACCGGTAACGAGATATCGTGACTGCGCCAACGGCGAATCAGAGAAAGGCCGTCTTCATCCGGCAAGCCGAGGTCGACAATGGCAATATCCGGCAGATGCTCGCCGAGATAGTAATCTGCTTCCTTTGCGTCTTCCGCCGCATCAACCTGATGACCCAGCTCCTGAAGCTGAACCTTCAGATGGTGACGTAACAGGGCGTTATCCTCTACCACGAGTACGCGCATGTTTTTTCTCCATATCATAATTGAAGCTAATAGTTTAACCCTGGCTGGTTATACTAAAACTAAACACCGGACAGTAAAAGAATTTGTCCTGTTCTGTTCCTTTACGTTTCAATATAGCGCTCAATTTTCTCTTTTGGTTTTGACAGCAGTATTTTTACCAGCTCGACAAACTTAACGGGCTTGTAGAAATAGTAACCTTGCAGCAGGCTGATGTTATTGCGATTGAGGTAGTTGAGCTGCGTTTGCGTTTCGACACCTTCAGCGACAATCGTTAAAGAGAGTTTCCGCGCAAGGTCAAGGACGCAGTCGAGCAATTTTGTTGAATCCTCATCTTCGTTCACCCGACCGACAAAACTCTGATCGATTTTAATGTAATCGATGTTCAGATCGTGCAGATAAGAGAGCCCGGAATAACCGGTGCCGAAATCGTCCAGTGCAATCGCAAAACCATTCGCGTGCAGCGTGTTGAGGTTACTGATGAGTTGTTCATCCACGTGCAGCGGTTCGCGCTCGGTGACTTCCAGCACCAGCGTCAACTTTTTATTCACAAAACCCGCCTGGTATTTCAGGCAATCCTCAACGAAAGACGCCGCATTGATGTGTGCGGCGCTGAAATTAATACCGACGTGAAAGCCTTCCGGCAATTTGCTGCTGATGGCATTCATATGCGTCACAACCTGCCACATGAGCGACTGCGTAAGCGGAATGATTAATCCGGATTTCTCCGCCAGTGGGATAAAAGCCGCAGGGGATATAAACCCGGCGTCAGGATGTTTCCAGCGGGCAAGGACTTCGATACCCCGTATCGAGTTATCTCGTCCATCCATCACCGGTTGGTAATAGGGGATAATTTCACCGTTGTTTATCGCGCGTTTCAGGGCATCCGCCGGGGTAATCGTTTTATTAAAATATTTATTGAGAGACCAGCCAGCAGTACAGGACATCAGCAGAACGAAAATGAGGACGCCAGCGCCCTGACGAAAAATACGTTTCAGGCTGAAGAAGGCAGGGGACGTGTACTGGACAGAAAAGGGATACATTTTGGCATCAATAATGTCTTCGCGATGGTTCTGACGCCCCACCTCGCGCACATCGCCATCCTGACCCAGTGAATATCGGCCGACAATCATCCGGAGTTGTGCATTTTTTCCGGTGCTGTTTAGCGCATCATGAATATGGGAGTCGCTGATGGTCACTAAAATGACCCCATCTGATATATCGGCGCGGTAAACGAGAGCTGGATGCTGATGGACATTATCTTTAGCACGAACCAGCGTTAATGGCGTATCAGGGAGGGACGCTGGGTTGGTTAACAAAAGACGGTTACCGGGCAGGGAGGTGCACCATGCTTTACCTTCTTTCAGGATGAGAATCGTTCTGAGGTGTGGGCTGAGTACTGCCGTCGTTCCCAGTTGATATTGCCCTTCAACGGTGCAGCCCGATGCAGCAATGGCCATGGCTGTTTTACTGGCGGTCTTAGCCTCATCAAGAATCTGGTTAATATTTTCGACGGCCTGGGTAGCGCCAGCGACATTGTCAATTTTGGCGGAATACCAAAGTTGTACATTCAGAATGAATATCCCGGCAATAAACGTCAGCACCGCGGCAATCGGCGGAATGATAGCCCTGAGCATGTGCATCTCCTGATGAGCGGCGTTATCGCTGACAGTGTGTGTTACTCAGGAGTATAGAAGATGAGAGGGGCGTCTTGTGGTCGTGAGGAAAGGAATAATCAGGGGAATCTCCCTCCCCACTCAGGGGAGGGAGTCAGCCATTATTTCAGGTCATCGACCATCTGAATTGCGCGGCCAATATAGTTGGCTGGCGTCATTGCCTTCAGGCGAGTCTTTTCGTCTTCCGGCAGGGCCAAACCGTCGATAAACTGTTTCATGCCTTCGGCATCAACGCGTTTGCCGCGTGTCAGTTCTTTCAGTTTTTCGTACGGTTTTTCAATGCCATAACGACGCATAACGGTTTGGATAGGCTCTGCCAGCACTTCCCAGTTGTGATCGAGTTCGTCCAGCAGACGGTCACGATTCACTTCCAGTTTGCTCACGCCTTTCAGGGTTGACTGGTAGGCAATCAGCGCATAGCCAATACCCACGCCCAGGTTACGCAGGACGGTGGAGTCCGTCAGGTCACGCTGCCAGCGGGACACCGGCAGTTTGCTCGCCAGGTGCTGAAGCACGGCGTTTGACAGGCCCAGGTTGCCTTCGGAGTTTTCAAAGTCAATGGGGTTAACTTTGTGCGGCATGGTGGACGAACCAATTTCACCGGCGATGGTTTTTTGCTTGAAGTGGTTCAGGGCGATGTAGCCCCACACATCACGGTCAAAGTCGATCAGGATAGTGTTGAAGCGCGCCATGCAATCAAACAGTTCGGCGATATAGTCATGTGGCTCGATCTGAGTGGTGTACGGGTTCCACTGAATACCCAGAGAAGTGACAAACTCTTCGCTGAACTGATGCCAGTCGACTTCCGGATACGCGACGATATGGGCGTTATAGTTGCCGACCGCGCCGTTGATTTTACCCAGAATTTCAACCTGGTTAAGCTGGCGATACTGACGCTCCATACGGTAAGCCACGTTAGCCATCTCTTTACCGATGGTGGACGGGGTTGCCGGCTGGCCGTGCGTACGCGACAGCAGCGGGATGTCGCGGTACTGTACCGCTAAATCTTTAATGCCGTCGATAAGCTTGCGCCAGTAAGGCAGGATCACTTCATCACGCGCGGTTTTCAGCATCAGTGCGTGAGACAGGTTGTTAATATCTTCAGAAGTACAGGCGAAGTGAATGAACTCAGAAACCGCATGCAGTTCCGGCACATTTGCCACTTTTTCTTTCAGGAAATACTCAACCGCTTTCACATCATGGTTAGTGGTGCGCTCAATGGTTTTGATGCGCGCGGCATCTTCTTCATTGAAGTCGGTAACGATTTTATCGAGGAAACCGTTTGCGTCTGCGGCAAAAGCAGGAACTTCCTTGATCGCTGCCTGCGCAGCCAGCTTTTGCAGCCAGCGCACTTCAACTTGCACACGGAATTTCAGCAAACCGAATTCGCTGAAAATGCCGCGCAGCGCGCTGACTTTATCGCCGTAGCGGCCGTCGACAGGGGAAACGGCGGTCAGTGAGGATAATTCCATAGATCATAACTCCGGGGTTAAATGAGCAAGAATTTGTTTTGCCTGAGTGGTCAGGCGATTACGGGAAAACATGAGCTGCAAGCGTCCGCCACCAACCTGGTGCCAGAGAACGGCAGCACGAATGCCAGCAAGCAGCGAGGCGCGGACTTTTGCCTGCACCTGTGGGCTTTGCAGCACAGCAGGGGAGCCGGTAACCTGAATACGTGGCCCAAGCGGGCTGATAACATCGACATAGATACCGGCCATCGCGCTCAGCAGGGTTTCAGACTGTAAATCGAAGTGGTCAAGCTGGCGCTGCAGGCCCGCGATACGGTCGCCGAGCGTATCCATCGCGCCTTTTGCGGAGGCCAGTTTACGTTCGAGCACCATTAAACTCAGCGTATAGCGGGTGAGCTCGGCGTTGAGCCCCTGGCGACTGCTGGCATTCAGTACGCCTAACAGCGTTTCCAGGCCGAGACGAAGATTTGCTTCACTGCCACCGAACACGCCCAGGGTTGAGTCCGGGTTCAGGTCGATAACGCTGTTCAGCGACACATGCAGCGCGTCGCTATCGCAGTGGCCCTGATGGGCCAGTTGTTGCACCAGGCTGGCGGACTGGCAGATACCCGCCAGCGCCAGGGTGATGTCATAGTAGTTCTTCGCCACGCTAACTCCTTGTTGATTCCCCGCGCTTGAGCGCGGCCAGGGCGTCTGGTGCCCCGGCGTTGGGGAGACGACTGCTGTTAATTATGCCGGCAGCGGTATGCGCTGTTCGATTACGCCGCCGCCAAGGCATACTTCACCGCTGTAGAACACGGCGGACTGGCCCGGCGTGACTGCGGCAACGGGCTCATCAAAACGCACTTCAATGCGCTCTTCATCCAGCGCGACGACGGTGCAGGGAATATCTGTCTGGCGGTAACGTGTCTTAACCGTACAGCGGAACGTACCCTGAACAGGTTCGCGATCGACCCAATGCAATTGCTGGGCAATTAAGCCAACGGACATCAGGCGCGGATGGTCGTGGCCCTGCGCAACGACCAGAATATTGTTTTCGACATCTTTATCGACAACGTACCACGGATCTTCCGACCCTTCTTTAGTACCGCCGATGCCGAGGCCTTTACGCTGACCCAGGGTGTGATACATCAGCCCCTGGTGTTCACCAATCTCTTCACCGTCAACGGTGACGATTTTGCCTGGCTGGGCAGGCAGGTAGCGACCTAAAAACTCGCGGAATTTTCGCTCGCCGATAAAACAGATACCGGTGGAATCTTTTTTCTTCGCGGTGATGAGATCCAGCTCTTCGGCGATTTTACGCACCTGCGGTTTTTCCAGCTCACCAACCGGGAAGAGGCTTTGGGCAATCTGTTCGTGGCCGAGGGTGTAAAGGAAGTAGCTCTGATCTTTGTTGCCATCCAGCCCGCGCAGTAACTGGCTTTTGCCGTTGACATCTTTACGGCGCACATAGTGGCCGGTGGCGATGTAATCAGCACCTAAATCTTCTGCGGCGAATTCGAGGAAGGCTTTGAATTTGATCTCTTTGTTGCACAGGATATCCGGGTTTGGCGTGCGACCCGCTTTGTACTCCTCCAGGAAGAGTTCAAAAACGTTATCCCAGTATTCAGCGGCAAAGTTAACGGTGTGCAGCTCAATGCCGAGCTTATCGCAGACCGCTTGCGCATCGGCAAGGTCGGCGGCGGCAGTACAATATTCCTCGCCGTCGTCTTCCTCCCAGTTCTTCATGAACAGGCCCTCAACCTTATAACCTTGTTGTTGCAACAGGTAGGCTGAGACGGAGGAATCAACACCGCCGGACATGCCGACGATCACTTTTTTCTGACTTTCTGACATTGGAATACTCACGACATTGAACTTCAAGGCGGCATATTCTAGCACGCAGCCCCTTACTTGACACCCTCTGTAAACGGCCAGTTAAATGCGCCGATAAGCGAAAGAGGATAACGCTCGCCGCTCTGGTAGCTATGAATGCTTTCCGCGACCAGCTTTGAACGCAGATTCGCTGCGTTAAGAATTTCCTCAGCACTGACCCACAGGCAGCGATCAATATCGCTGTCGTGCGGTTGTGTCGGACAAATATCGTCCAGCTCTATCAAAAACAGAAAGCGCAAAAAGGGCGTTTTGTCAGGCGCTATCCACTGATGCATACGGATAAAGTGCTGCGGCGTAGCGCGAATACCGGTTTCTTCCCACAATTCGCGCTCGGCAGCCTGCACTAACGTTTCGTCGGCTTCAAGGTGCCCCGCGGGTTGATTCCACAATGCTTTACCGTTGATGGTCTCTTCTACAACCAGAAATTTGTCTTTAGCATGCACAATGCAGGCAACGGTGACATGAGGTTTAAACATGTACTCTCCTTTTTATTCGGCGTCACGCCATTCGCCGTTTGCCAGCCCATCCAGACGATAGTCGCCCATCGCATAGCGAATCAGACGCAAAGTAGGGTGGCCGACGTGCGCCGTCATGCGGCGTACCTGACGGTTGCGGCCTTCGTACAGCGTGACTTTCAGCCAGGTGGTGGGGATCGACTTACGCTCACGTATCGGCGGATTTCGCGGCCACAACCATTCGGGCTCATTCACCACTTCAATACCCGCGGGCAATGTTGGGCCATCGTTGAGCGTCACGCCCGTGCGCAGCGCCGTCAACGATACCTCGCTCGGATCGCCTTCTACCTGCACATAGTAAATTTTTCCGGTGCGCTTGCCCGGTTGCGTCAGTCGCGCCTGCAACACACCGTCATTGGTCAGCACTAAAAGGCCTTCGCTGTCGCGATCGAGACGTCCGGCGGCGTATACGCCCTGCACCGGAATAAAATCTTTCAGCGTGCTGCGGCCCGCTTCGTCAGTAAATTGCGGCAAAACATCGTAGGGTTTATTGAACAGAACTACGCGTTTTGGCTGGTTATCTTTACGTTGTTTGGCAGCTTGTTTGGTGCTGAATCGCTTAACCGGGTGATTTCTAAAAGAAGTTTTCTGCATGGTATTTTCAGATGTTATGTATTCGCGCATTATAGCCTAATAACGAGTGTCTTTCATGGCGCCGAACAATAAGGTAGTATTGACACGATCATTACAAATCATTAACAAAAATGCTCTAACTCTTTGTGTTGCAGGAAGGCGATAAGACAGTGCATTCCCGGGGTTTAACCGGCATGTAGTAAACAGCGAGAACCTGTGGCGTAAAGGATGACGAGCACACCAGAAGCGCTCGAAGGAGAGGTGAATGGAAAGCAAAGTAGTTGTTCCGGCAGAAGGTCAAAAAATCACCCTGAAAGACGGCAAGCTGAATGTGCCGCACAATCCGATTATCCCATTCATTGAAGGCGACGGCATCGGTGTTGATGTAACCCCACCGATGATCAAAGTTGTGAATGCCGCAGTTGAGAAAGCCTACAAAGGTGAGCGTAAAATTTCCTGGATGGAAATCTACACCGGCGAGAAATCCACTCAGGTTTATGGTCAGGACGTCTGGCTGCCAGCTGAAACGCTGGATCTGGTACGTGAATACCGCGTTGCTATCAAAGGCCCTCTGACCACACCTGTTGGCGGCGGTATCCGTTCTCTGAACGTTGCCCTGCGTCAGGAACTAGACCTCTACGTTTGTCTGCGCCCGGTGCGCTACTACCAGGGCACCCCAAGCCCGGTTAAACACCCGGAACTGACCGACATGGTTATCTTCCGCGAAAACTCAGAAGACATCTATGCCGGTATCGAGTGGAAAGCGGACTCCGCTGACGCAGAAAAAGTGATTAAATTCCTGCGCGAAGAGATGGGCGTGAAGAAAATTCGCTTCCCGGAACATTGCGGTATTGGTATTAAACCGTGCTCCGAAGAAGGTACCAAACGCCTGGTTCGTGCAGCTATCGAATACGCAATCGCTAACGACCGTGACTCTGTGACCCTGGTTCACAAAGGCAACATCATGAAGTTCACCGAAGGCGCGTTCAAAGACTGGGGCTACCAGCTGGCACGCGAAGAATTCGGCGGCGAACTGATCGACGGCGGTCCGTGGCTGAAAATCAAGAACCCAAAAACCGGCAAAGACATCATCGTTAAAGACGTGATCGCTGACGCCTTCCTGCAGCAGATCCTGCTGCGTCCGGCAGAGTATGACGTAATTGCCTGTATGAACCTGAACGGTGACTACATCTCTGACGCCCTGGCGGCACAGGTTGGTGGTATCGGTATTGCGCCGGGCGCGAACATCGGCGACGAATGTGCCCTGTTCGAAGCGACCCACGGTACTGCACCGAAATACGCAGGCCAGGACAAAGTTAACCCGGGCTCCATCATTCTGTCCGCAGAAATGATGCTGCGTCATATGGAATGGTTCGAAGCGGCTGACCTGATTGTTAAAGGTATGGAAGGCGCTATCGCGAACAAGACCGTGACCTATGACTTCGAACGTCTGATGGAAGGCGCGAAGCTGCTGAAATGTTCAGAGTTTGGCGACGCGATAATCGCGAATATGTAATGCTCAGTTGTTGAGAACGCGAAGGAGCCGAAAGGCTCCTTTTTTATGTGATTTCTGTACACGCTTGCGTTATCTTTATCTTTTTAAACAGTGCTATTCCTCATTTGCGACTTGATTCGCAAAAGGAGATTATTATTAAAATTTTGCAATGTATTTTGTTCATTTTTTCAAGTAAATCTCATGATCTTATGGAATTCTGGCGTATAGAAGTGGTACGCAAAGAGTCTTTCTCGTGGCATCGCCTGTTGCGAAATAAAAAGAATCGCCGAAGAAATTTTCTTTTCTGGTGGCGTTTAGCGAGTGAAATGCACCGGCATGGTTCTAAATCACAGAAAAAAGCCGCATCTGCAATTGCTGCAAGGTTAAAAGATAAATACGCCTGTGATATAGCACTGGACGCAAAGATCGGCCCCTGCCTGCATATTCCGCACCATATGGGGATTGTCATCACCAGTCGGGCTCATATTGGCGAACATTGTATTATCCGCCAAAATACCACATTGGGCGGTACGGTAAGGATGCGAGACGATGAGGTCATGACCATCGGAAATAATGTCGATTTAGGGGCGAATTCCTGTCTGGTCGGGCCGATTACTATTGGCGATAATGTCGTGATTGGCGCGATGTCCTTTGTCAATAATGATATCCCGGCGGATACAATTTTTGTTAACCCCCGCATTCGAAATATGAAACCTGTTCCTGACACTTTTCAGCGGATGACTATTCCGCGTATCATTCCCCGGTCTTAGTGACGTTTTATGGCCCAGGTTATGACGTTTATCGTTAGGTAACCTGTACAGGGCTGTTACTGAAAAACGGAGCGCTTGTGCTCCGTTTTTCTGACTGGTTAGTTTTTCTTCAACATGTGACTCCTTCACGTTGTTTACCTGGCACGATACACACCTTTGCCCCCGACATGCCTACACAAACCAGCAATATCGGAACGCTGACAATAATTTCCGCGCCGGTACCCGCATTAATGACGGCGGCTGGTGATGCGCTGCGCATCAAGTTTCTCTCCCGCCGGATACGTTACCAGCCACACACTTCGTGTTCATTCTCGGTATCGTATGCACGCACGGTATTAATCAGATCTTTAACCACATCGGCAGCAACATCAGGTATCAGCAATTCCATCGGTTTATCGGTTTCATAATCCACCGAAATGCCGTTGCTGTTGTTCGTGACGGTCACCGTATAGGTTGCTTTACCCATGATGTTTACTCCTTATGTGAATTGACCACTTTGCCCAGGCCTGCGCCTTCAAGTTTGACATCCGGGTCGGCAAAGAAGTCGATATTGAAATAAGTGTCGTCAGTCATAAGCTCGATTCGGTGCCATTTTTGCGGCGGCGAAATACCGAATGACCCGGCTTCGATAACAATGTCGACGTCTGGCTCAGTGGCCTCGGCGTCAGGAAAACCAAAGTATCGCACCGCGCCCTGCATCACCGACAGGCGGCCATAAACATGTGCTTTGGTATTGTGGTGAGTGAACAGCGCTTTTGGCGCGGTGTCTTTATTCCAGAACGGTGTTGAACGGGAATGAATAAAATTGTCAGGAATACGCAGCATAATTGGCTCCTTACTGAGTCGCCTTGCGAGCTTAAAGAGATCTCAAAACATCAGCTTCCACGAAAAAATCAATTTGAAAAACAGTATCATCGGTCATCAGTTCTATCAGATGCCATTTTTCAGGTGGGAACACGCCAAAGTGACCCGCTTGAATCAGTAACTCGGCTTCAGGCTGTTCAATCGTCTCATCAGCATAGCCCAGGTATTTCACCGCCCCTTTATGCACCGACAGGCGAGGGTAGACCCCCTGGCGCGTACCTTTATCGAGATGACGCTGGAAAATACCGGCGGGTGCCGTCTCTTTGTTCCAGAACGGCGTGGAACGCGTATGAACACAACTTTGCGGAATCCGTAACATGTTTCCCCCTGTTTTGTTACGGGTTATTAGAGCACGAAGTGCAGGCCGAAATTTATCAAAAAGTGCATTTTAAATACTACTTTAAAAGGGGTAGATCACTATGGATTCACAAAAACATTCATTTATTGGCACATAAATGTTACAACTACAGTATAATATATCGCCATGAAGGGGGGCGTTGAGTATGGTGCTGGAAAAATTGCGGACAAGGAACGGCAAAAAATTTCTGCTGTGTGCCTGCACAATCTTTGTGATCGCGTTGTTTGTCGTGGGTCGGGCAACGTTTGGCGGTGTGGTACGTGAGTACAACCTGCCTTATTCAGAGTGGACAACGGGCATGTTCTTTTTGCAGGGCGCGATGGTTATGGTCTACAGCTGCATTTTCACCGTGCTGGGGTCAATTCCATTTGGTTTTATTTTCCTGGGCCCCAAAGAGAGCCACAGCTAAATTGATCAGGCGAGCACGGCTCGCCTGAATTTTCCCTGCCATCAACGATGGTGCGAGTGATGATGTCCGCCATGATGATGATGATCGTGGTCGATGATGCATCCGCTGAGTGTGCTGCTCAATACAATTAATAAAGAGAGTGCGAGCAATTTTTTCATTATAAGTGTCTCCAGTAACACGCTGTCGCTGTAAATAGTCTATGCGATTCAGCCGAGACGATTGTTATAAAAGCCCATGCATTAGTAGATAAGATTACTCCGCATTCTTTACGGTTTCCTGCGTCTTTGCGCCTAATTCTCATGCGCATAAATTAGCCAGTTGTACATTAATTTGTTAATAACCACACATTTAAGGTATGAAAAGCCTATTTTTCTGATAGGTTCTTTCTGAACAAGCTAAAAACACAAAGTGTGTTACGTTTAAAAGAATGACTTTTATGATGGTGCGCATGTGAGACGTGTTCAGGACAGTTTACGAAAGAAGCAGGCGCTGCTGGTGGCTGCAGGGATTACTGGCCTGCTAATTTTCCTGTATCTTTTTTTTATGTATCAACGCGCGATTACGCAGGTCAATGACGGCATTAATGCGCTGGAAAGCAATATGCTGGCCATCTTTAATGATAATGAATTAATTGCCGATGCCGCGGGTGTGCGTTATCAACAGCTAAAAAGTAATAACCAGTGCGGTAATTTGAGCGATTTTCGTCCGCGTAATCATAACGAATGGGGCATTAATGCTGACAGGTCGGTTCTCAATCCGGGCTACGGCACGCTCATCTCCAGAACGCAAAGTGAAGAAGCGCGCTGTATGTTTGCCGCAGGGGAGTTTGTGCGTGCCAGAATGAATACGTTGAATCCTGGGCATTACGATACTCATCGTTATATAGTGGCGCATGACGCGCACTGGTTTTATTGGTTTACCAGTAAAGATTCCGTTCGTTTCTCCTTTGATTCGTCACAAATGGCGCGCAATCCTGCCGCCTTTTTCCAGATTCCTGAATCGTTTTATGATCGTTTATTACTTAAAGATTCTCGTAAAAAAGCGCGGAGTTCGACTAATTTTTATACGGATAAAATAACCGGTGAAAAAGCCTATAGTCTGGTGAGTTATATCTACGATCTTTCTGCCGGACAGGTGAGTAATCATATCGTCGGTTATTTATTATACGATTTTTCAAAGCCCGAGTTACAGCGTGCCTTGCGCGAGTCGTTCAAAAATAACATCCCTTCTGAGCTGATGCTGAAATTTGTTAACCGTCAGGATGGTAGCCATCTTTGCTTAACGGATAACTGTAACTGGCCGACGGTTTATCAGGTTTACGATCTCTCCGATCGTTACGAGTTCCGCTATGCGCTGCCGCTTTATTTATACATCTTAAATGACCCAATGGCCTCAACTGCCGTTCTGCTGGCACCGTTGCTCTTTTTGTTACTTTTCTTTGTTATTCGCCGCAGGCTAAATAAAGGGGATAATCGCTTCTATTCTGATGCACTCACCGGCAGTTATACGCGCAATATTCTGGAACTGATTCAGAAGCATGAATTACGTTACACCACTGTTCTTCTGTTTGATTGCAATAAATTTAAAGCGATCAATGATGCCTGGGGGCATAGCGTGGGAGACCGCGCGCTGAAGATTATCGCGCAATGTATGCTGGATAACGTCCGCGCTATCCACGATCTGGTGATCCGTACTGGTGGCGACGAGTTTGTCATTCTACTGGCCAGCGCCAGTAAGGAAGATGCACGTTTTATTGCTGAACGGATTGCGACGCAGGTCGCGCAGTATACCTTCACGGTAGAGGGTGAAGCGGTGCCATTATCCGCATCATGGGGAATGTCTTCAGGAGCGGATAATCTGGATAACGCAATTCAGCAGGCAGATGCGGATATGTATCGGATGAAAAGAAGTACGCATCAGGAATCAGGCCGGTAAACCGGCCCTTGTGCGGTTTACCACCAGCCTAATTGTGTCCCGGCGACGGCAACAACCGCCACAATCAACATAATAATGGTTGTTTTTCTCATTTTGCACCTTCCGGCAGCGCATAGCCGCCAATGAAGAACCAGCCCAGAAAAATGACCGCCACAATAAAGATGACGATGGGGAAAGCGATACCTAGCCTCATTATTTTATCCTGATGTTACTTATTCATGTTGTGTAGGGTGAATCTTAACCGATGTGCCATGGAGATTGTATCTGACGGCGCATTTGTTTATCCAGATACATTGCACTGTCGGCGCTACGCAGGGCACTTTCAATGTCCGTTGTAGTGGGATCAATATCAATCAAGCCGATGCTGGTTCCGGGATAACGGAGGATTGTTTCCGCTAACAAATAATCACCACTTAGCTGCTCACGCAATGAATGGATAAACTGCGTTTGTTTGTTATATGGAGCACAGAGTATCGCAACCAGAAATTCATCGCCTCCCAGACGCCCGACGAGACAGTCTTCCGTTTTGAAGGCTAACAACCGTTGCCCAACTTGCCGTAAAAACAGATCGCCACAATGATGGCCGTAGTGGTCATTAATGGCCTTAAAGTCATCAAGGTCGATATAGGCAAGCGTAATATGGCAACCCATTTTTTGGGCATGGGAGAACATCGTCTCCAGGTTTTCAAATATCGCCCGGCGATTAGGCAACCCTGTCAAAGCATCCGTGTAGGAATGGTATATCAGCGCCGCATTTGCCGCGCGCAACTGATTTACCAGCGACTCTTTCTCAATGTAACGTGCAATAATACTGGCAAACAACTGCAGCACCTGCTCACCGTTTAGGCTAAACGGCATGGTCCGCTTACTGGAAGCGCACAGCGTTCCATACAGCGACCCGTCGGCCAGATGCACCGGGGTACTGAGAAACGTAGTGATACCAAGTTCGCGCGCACGCTCGCAATCAGCCCAGTGAACGTTAACATCATTACAGAAGAAAAAATTCTCATCCATTGCCCGTTTGCACAACGACTCTTCCCAGGGAACGGAAGCGTTTTCTGGAATGGTCATTTCACCACTGTTGCGTGCATAAACAATATGTTGTAGCTCGGCTTTCGTATCGATTTTAGTCAGATACGTTGACTCCATATTGGTGACCAGCTCTAGCATTTCAAGCAACTGGCGAACCATGCACTCCAGTGATTGTTCCGTAGCAAGGGTGTGCGATACCCGGGCAAGAATGTTGTCAGACATGAAAAAAGCTCCCGTACAACAAAAAAAATCGTCCGTACGTTGGTAAGAATTTTCTGGCTAAGTATTAAGAATACTGCCTGGATATATCAAATTTTATACATTATGGCGCGGGATTTTAAGGCTTAGAAGACAAAAAAGCCCCATCGGGGGAGATGGGGCAAAAACTCATTGATTATGGAATGATCTATTCTCTGGTCAGTTCGAGAACGAGGTGTACTTTATTGGGCAAAAGTGCAGTTAAAATGGAGAAATCATGGAGTTTAAAGTGAAACCTCATCTAAAAGGAAAAAGCATGTCGAAACAGTATCTGATTGGTGCCGCATTACTTCTTGCTGGGTGCGCACAACAACAACCCGATGTGCCACCGCCGCCAAAACAGGTGGGCATGGCTAATCCGGCATCGGTGTACTGCGTGGAAAAGGGCGGCAAACTGATAGCGCAGAAGAGCGCGCAGGGGGAGAGCAATCTCTGCCAGCTACCGGGCGGCGAGCGTGTGGATGAATGGACACTCTGGCGGCGAGATCATCCGCAGAAACAGTGACAATATCGTGGCTCTTGAGTAAACTCCGCTTAGGATAATTCTTAATCAAAGAACGCGAGTAGAAAGAGAGCATGTTTTTGCATAAACCGGGCAGCACCGCCCTGATCATTGCCGCGCGCACCACTGCCGGCCGCGCGAATATTGGTAAAGCCGTTGAGCTATTTGCGCTTTGCGCGCCGGGAGAAGGTATCTTAAATCCGGTGAATGGCGTGATGACGCAAGTCCCTGCGCAATCGCCACGCGCGTTATGGTTGGTTACCGGTGATGTGCGAGCGGCGGATGGGCAACACGGGTTTGCGTTTGTGCGCAGTGAGTATCTTTTGCCACTCACGCCGGATATGTTGCCTGAAGAAGAAAAAACGCTCAGTCTTGCGTAATGCTACGCCGTGAGGCGTAGCATTAAAGAGTCTTACAGTTTGCTCAACCAGTCAGCTAACACCCGTGCATGGTTTTGGGTGGTGTTCGTTGCGGCATAAAGTAGCGTAAGGCCCTGCGTATTGGCGATGCCTTGCAGGCGAACGCCTTCCTCGCGATGCTGGTTCAGTTCATCGCGGTAGTGCTGGCAGAAGGTCGCAAAATCGATCACCTCGCCGTGATACGCCTTACGCAGTTCGGCAGACGGCGTGAGATCTTTACACCAGTCATCGTAGACTAAATTCTCCTTTTTAATGCCGCGCGGCCACAGCCGGTCGACGAGCACGCGATAACCATCCTCGGGTGTTGCTGCGTCATAAACGCGTTTACACTGGATCATCTCCTGCCTCCTTTACGCTCATCCAGATGATAGACTTTCCACAATAACACCGCCTTTCGGGTATTGCTATTCAACGGCGACTCCACCAGGATGACACGCATAATCTTGTTTTAAAAATTGTTACGCATAAGGACCTTTCATGGAAAACCCAGCTGTCAAAAATCCCCTTCGCATTGCTCTGGTTGGCGACTACAACCCAGACGTGACAGCTCATCAGGCGATTCCACTGGCGATTGATGACGCGGCGGCGGTTCTGGAGATTCCAGTGGACTATCATTGGCTTGCGACTTCAGATATCCACTCTACCGATGATTTAGCGGAGTTTGACGCCATCTGGGTGGTACCGGCCAGCCCGTATAAGAACAGTGACGGCGCGTTTTTGGCAATTCGCCACGCGCGCGAAAACAGCCTGCCATTCCTGGGCACCTGCGGCGGTTTCCAGCACGCGGTGATTGAATACGCGCGTAACGTCATGGGCTGGGACGATGCGGCTCACGCTGAAACCGACAGCGAAGGCCGTATGGTGATTGCGCCACTGAGCTGTTCGCTGGTGGAAAAAACGGACACTATCGAACTGCGCACAAATACGCTAATTGCGCGCGCGTACGGGCGTGATGAAATTACAGAGGGATACCACTGTAATTACGGTATCTCTACGGAATTTGCGGCGGCGTTACAGGACCAACCGCTGCGAGTGACCGGCTGGGATGAAGAAGGGGAGATTCGCGCCGTTGAACTGGTGACGCATCCGTTCTTTGTGGCAACGCTTTTCCAGCATGAGCGCAATGCGCTGGAAGGGCGTCCTGCGCCGCTGGTACAGGCTTTCCTGTACGCAGCGGCAAATTAAACGCTTAGTGTATTTCCCGGTCGCGTCCGGCGAGGGCGCCAAACAGCGCCATCACCAGCGAAATGACCGCCACGGCGTAGAGCGGGATATGCCAGTCACCGCTGGCGTCGTGGATTTTCCCCATCAGAGGCGGCCCACAGGCGGCCAGCAAGTAACCCACTGATTGCGCCATGCCCGAAAGCGCGGCGGCCTGATGTGCCGAGCTGGCGCGCAGGCCGATAAAGGTCAGGCCGAGGATCATCGTCGCCCCGGAGCCGAAGCCGAATATTATCGTCCAGACAACGGCCTGCGCCGGGAAAAGCCAGTAGCCCGCTGCACTGATGGCACACATTAATGCGACGAGGATGGCGATCCCGCGCTGATCTCTGAGCCGATGGAGGATCAGCGGAATCACAAACCCCGGTGCGGCGGTCGCCAGCTGCAACAGCCCATGCAGCGACCCGGCCTGCGCTTCACTGTAGCCCTGCCCAATCAAAATGGCGGGCAGCCAGCCTATCACAACGTAATAAACCAGCGAGTTGATCCCTAAAAACAGTGTCACCTGCCAGGCCAGCGATGACCGCCAGATCCCCCGACTTTTCAACGTGCGTGAGGTGGTCAGCGTGGCGGTCTTTGCCGCGCGCCACTGCGGTAACCACAGCAGGAGCGCCAGCAGTGGAAAGGCCATCAGCCCCAGCAATGCGCCACGCCATCCGAAACCGCTCAGGGCCAGCGGCACGACCATGGCGGAGCCCAGCGCGGCGGCGGCACCCATGGTGACAGAATACGCGCCGGTCATGCGGGCGACGTTGCCTGCAAAATCGCGTTTGATTAACCCCGGCAGCAGGACGTTACCCAGCGCAATTCCGCAGCCGATGATCGCCGTACCGATGAACAGCAGGCTGACTGCCGGTAACGAGCGCACCGCAATCCCGATGCAAATCAACAGCAGGGCGACAAACAGACTGCGTTCAATGCCGAGGCGTTGTGCTATCCCCGCAGCCAGTGGGGAGACCAGCCCAAAAGCCAGCAGGGGGAGGGTCGTCAGCAAACCGGTTTGGGCCGTGGTTAAGCCATATTCCGCGCGAATAGCGTCAAGCAGTGGTGCGGCCCCGGTAAAGGTGACGCGTAGCGTCGAGGCGATCAGTAAGATGCCCACAATCAAAAGCCAGGTGTGGCGGGCGGCAGAAGGTGAAACAGTACGCATAGCATTCTCAGTAAAACGATGGGAACAAGACGATACCCTGTTTAGTCCAGGATGAAATCAAGCTAAAATGACAAATTATCGCTAAATTCGGACAAAATTATGTTGGGTCTCGGTCTTGATGGTTATCACCCCGACGGTCATCACGATGCGGCAGTGGCGTTCAGTGTTCAGGTCGCACCCGATGAGCAGTACATTCCGCAGCATCAGCATCGTAAAGGGCAGTTGATTCTGGCGTTACATGGCGCGATCACCTGTGAGGTGGAAAATGCGCGCTGGATGGTACCGCCCCAGTTTGCGGTGTGGATCCCCGGCGGGATGCCGCACAGCAATCGTGCAACGCCGCAGGCGCAGCTCTGTTTTCTATTTATCGAGCCCGGCGCGGCATTGATGCCCGATCACTGCTGTTCTTTGAAAATTTCACCGCTGGTGCGCGAATTGATTCTGGCGCTCGCGCAACGGCCTGGCAACGCGCGCGAGACGCAGCAAAAACAGCGCCTGACGCAGGTCCTGTTCGATGAGCTTCCGCAGCAGGCCGAACAGCAGCTACAGCTACCGGTATCGCCGCATCCGAAGACTCGCCTGATGGTCGAGACCATGGAGGCGGAGCCCGCGCAGCGGCAGACGCTCAGCCAGTGGGCCAGCCGTTTTGCCATGAGTGAGCGTAATCTGGCGCGGCTGGTGGTCAAAGAGACCGGGCTCAATTTTCGCCGCTGGCGGCATCAGCTGCAGTTGATTCTGGCGTTGCAAATGCTGGTGCGCGGGCTGGCGGTGCAGCAGATGGCGCTGGCGCTGGGATATGACTCTACCACCGCGTTTATCACCATGTTCCGTAAAGGGCTCGGTCAGACGCCGGGACGCTATCTGGCGAGCCTCACGACTTCCCAATAAGAATGGAAACCAGCCCGGCGGCAATTAGCGGGCCCACCGGAACACCGCGAAACAGCGCCACGCCCAGTACGGTGCCAATCAGCAACCCAGCCACCAGTTGTGGTTGGCTGCCCATCAGCACGACGCCGCGTCCGCCAAGCCACGAAACAAACACGCCAACCGCTATTGCCACCAGTGATTTCCAGTTAACGAATGAATGTAACAACGTGGAAGGCGGCAGGGTCCCGCTGGCAATGGGCGCCATGACGCCGATGGTCAGGATAATAATCCCGATGGTCAGCCCCTGTTTCTCAATCCACGGAAAAAAGGTATTTAGCGGCGTGACACGAACAATAATCAGTACCAGGATGGAGACGGCTACGGTGGTGTTATGACTGACGAAGCTGAGCGCCGCCAGACCAAGGAGGATCAGCAGGGTGGTATCGAACATGAAAGGAAATCCTTGCCAAAAAAAGTAAGCCTGCTTACTTTACGCGCAACCGTGTGAATAAGCAGGCTTTTTGTTCTTCGTATTGATATTTGTGGCATTTGCACTATGTCTATTATTTATTCTTATAGCTCGCGACGAAACGCCACCAGTTCTGGCTGTGCAATGCGTAAATAGTCTTCGGTATTGAGAATAACGGATTTTTCCAGACGGCCGGCATTAAACGCAATTTCATCAAACCGCGTGAACAATAATGGGTCTGCAATCAGACGCAGCGAGGGATGAAACGAGAATGGCGGGATGGCACCAAAAACGCAGGCGGTGAGTTGCTCCACCTCGGCTGGGCTGGCGAGGGAGGCTTTTAACCCGCCCACGTGTTCAGCAATACGCGATAAATCAGCCTGTTGATCGGCGGCGAGTACCGCCAGAATATGTTGCTTAATACCGTTGCCTTTTACTTTGCACACCAGCGCTTTGGCTCCCTGGCCCAGCGCCGTGCCGCGCATTTCAGAAACGGCTTCGCATTTACCCACCGCTTCATGGGTCATGACGCGGTATCGAGCGCGGTTTTCCGCTAACAAATCTAACAGATGCTGGTGAACATCCTGGGGCGCGGTGATTTCAGACATATCTTCTCCTTGCGACGAAAAACAGCCTTCAGGGTAGACCTTTTCGCGGCTAACTCAAGTGCTAAACCTTTAGCGAGAACGCTTCCCTTTTTTGTGCAAATACAACGCGCCATCGGCTTTCGCAAAAGCGCTGTCCAGTGATTCACCGGCTTGCATTTGATAACCGCCCCAGGAGAATTTCACCGGGAAGCCGGTATCCATCGCCGCCAGATTGTTTTCAATACGTTTCACCACCTGTTGTGCCGCGACCAGGGTATTATCAATGAGGATAATATTAAACTCGTCACCGCCGAGGCGAATGCCGTAATCACTCTTACGAATTGACTGATCGATAGCTCTTCCCAGTGCCTGAATCATACGGTCTCCCGCCTGATGGCCAAGGGTATCGTTGATGCGCTTCAGGCCGTCGCAGTCCAGAGCAATGACGCTCACGGCAATCCCTTTAACAATCAATTCATCAATTTTTGCCTGCAGGGAAGGTGAAAGCAGTTTTCTGTTGTACAGGCCGGTCATCACATCCGTGATGTTCTCCCGCGAGAGACGCGCATTACGTGTCAGATGGTAATTTGCGTAAGCGCAGAGCAAATAGGTGGTCAGGAGATAACTGAAGATCAGCCACGTATTCGAGATGACAAAATAGAGGATATCCAGGCTGATATGCAGAGAGTAGTATTGAGTGATCGCTTCTTTATGATGAATGAGCGTACGCACTCGCCAGGCAGGGTTATGGAAATTGATTTTTTTCCCGGTGGCGTTGTCTTCGATGTGCATCGACAGAAACTTCCAGATAACCGGTCTGTCGGCGGTATAGAAAGACGTTGCCAGGTCGCTGATATTTATATCGGTGATGATAATGCCTTTAAATGTGCTGTCCTTAAATACTGGCGTTAGCAGGCTAATAATATTATGGTGGGTGTAACCATCCCGGTAAACATGAGAGATAATGTTTTCTCCCATCGCCAGATCTTTCAGGCTGCTGTCATCTATGCTGATAGTTTGCGCACTTTTTTTAATATCGATTGAATTATGGTGAACAACCAGCCAGTTATTAAAGGTGTACTTATTGCTATCAACCAGTTTATTGATATAGATATAAGAATTAGACACGTCAATGTAATAGCGGATGTTATCAAACGCATATCCGGAATAGTTGGAAAACGTGTACTTTGATGTTTTTCGGGCGGGAAGTGAATTGATTAGCGGAAGATAAGCGATATCACTGATCCACTGCTCACAGGAGGCGTTGGTGGTTTGCAACGTGCCCGGTAGCGCCTGAAAATCATGGCTGGCAAGGTTAAATCCATTCACTCCGTTAAGATGCTCCAGTTGCTGACAGGCACCGGTATCGTGCTTCTTTATGTTGGCATCCGCTGAAAAAGCGCGAGATAACTGAAAGGCCAGATTCTGATTAATATACTCCTCGTGAAAAAGTGCGGAACGCCCATTCTCAGAGATATAATTCATGTAGTTATTGAGGTTGCTGTATTCTTTATACAAAAGTCCGAGGAATACGCAGGTCGATAAGATGACTATCACAAACGTTGTTTTTTTGCTGCTGAAATGTGACACGTTTATATCCTGAACTTCACTGGCGACGCTGAATTATAGCATGCCTTTTTTCAGGATAGGGCACTAAGCGGAAATAACCTTTTCCGCTTAGTGTAAAGATAATTATCGAATAACCAGAACAGAACACTCCGCGTGTCTGACCACCGCCGCAGCGGTTGAGCCCAGGAGATAAGTGGTAAAATCAGGACGATGCGAGCTAATAATAACCAAATCCGCAGGAATGGTTTTCGCCAGTTCGAGGATTTTGTCCTTTGGCGCGCCTTCCGCGAAGTGCTTGTAAACCCGATCTTCAGGTAATGAAAACTGCTTCACAATCTCATCGAGCTTTTTCATGGCATCGGTTTCGAGATCGTCCATCACCGGCAGGTCGGCCACATAGCGTGCGCCAAGGGTGGCATAGTATGGATACAAAGGGAGTACGGTCAGGAAATGGACTTCCGCATCATCCAGACTCGCTTGCGCTTCTACCTGCGCAATCACGCGCTGGGTGAGTTCAGTTTCTGAAATATCAATCGGTACAAGAATCTTCTTGGTCATAATACCTCCTTTTGTCATCACCAATTTAAAAGTAACCGTTTATGGGGTAGGGGTATATTAAAAAGTGTACGTTTCGTGAGCTATACCATTTTTTAATGATAATCACCCCGATGAATAGCGTGCTGAGAATGTGCTGATAACAAAAATGAGGAAATCAGCCAGCAAAAGGTAATGCTGGCTGATGAGTGTCAGGCATCCTGCTTATGGAACAGCTCGCGGAATACCGGGTAAATATCTTCCTGGTCGCGAATATGCTGCATCGCGAAGTTCTCAAACGTCGCCTGCAGATGCTCATACTCTCGCCACAGGGTTTGATGTGCCCGGCGGGTGATTTCGATATAGCTGTAATAACGGACTACCGGCAGAATTTTCTTCGCCAGCAGTTCATGACACAGTGGGGAGTCATCCGCCCAGTTATCGCCATCCGACGCCTGTGCGGCATAGATATTCCACTGTGCCGGGTTATAACGCTCCGTCACCACTTCATCCATCAGTTTCAGGGCGCTGGAGACTATTGTGCCGCCGGTTTCCTGAGAGTAGAAGAACTCATGTTCATCCACCTCTTTCGCCTGCGTATGGTGGCGAATATAGACCACCTCGACGTTTTTATAGGTTCGGCTCAGGAACAGATAGAGCAGAATGTAAAAACGTTTAGCCATATCTTTGGTGGCCTGATCCATCGACCCTGAAACGTCCATCAGGCAGAACATAACCGCCTGGCTGGTGGGCTCAGGCCGTTTCTCATAGTTTTTGTAACGCAGGTCAAAGGTGTCGATAAACGGCACGCGATCGATTTTTGCCCGCAGTTCAGCAATCTCTTTGCGCAGCCGCTCCTCTTCCAGCAACTGGGCCGGTTCGCTTTTGGCGACGATTTCCAGACTGGTTTCCAGTTCATGTAATTCGCGCCGTTTCCCCGCCGTCATGGCAGTGCGACGGGCCAGTGAGTTTTGCAGCGATCGCACCACGCTGATGTTGGCCGGTACACCGTTTGAGGTAAACCCCGCCCGGTGCGTTTTGTACTCGGTAAGCTGTCGCTGCTGGTTTTTTCGCAGGTTCGGCAGCGCTAAATCTTCAAATAGCAGATCCAGATATTCGTCTTTCGAAATCTGAAAGACGAATTCATCCTGCCCCTCGCCGTCAGGGCTGGCCTGGCCCTGACCGCTTCCGCCGCCACCGCCGCCCCCTTGCGGGCGCTCGATGCGGTCGTTTTGCACAAAGTGATCGTTACCGGGATGCACCCGATGGCGAAGTCCGCCGCGTCCCTGATGGAACATCGGCTCATTAATATCATCCGTAGGAATGGAGACAGACTCACCGCTGTCTATGTCGGTAACCGAACGCTTATTGATGGCCTCGGAAATCGACTGTTTAATTTGCGCTTTATAACGGCGTAAAAAGCGCTGCCGATTCACCGCGCTTTTATTTTTACCGTTAAGACGCCGGTCTATAAACCAGGTCATATTTCCCCTCCCGTACTGCCAACTTTTCGCCGTAAATCAATGCCGAATGGTGCTGCGCTTATCCGGATTACGGAACGCTGTGATATGCCCGGCAGGTAAGCACCGCCGGGCATGACATCATGACGATTTACGTACGCGCAGATACCATTCGCACAGCAGGCGTACCTGTTTACGGGTATAGCCTTTTTCCATCATGCGATCGACAAAGTCGTCGTGTTTTTTCTGCTCGTCCGTTGACGTTTTGGCGTTGAAGGAGATAACCGGCAGCAGCTCTTCGGTGTTGGAGAACATTTTCTTCTCAATCACCGTGCGCAGTTTTTCGTAGCTGGTCCAGTTCGGATTGCGCCCGTTGTTGTGTGCTCTGGCGCGCAGCACAAAGTTGACGATTTCATTACGGAAGTCTTTCGGATTACTGATCCCGGCAGGCTTCTCAATTTTTTCCAGCTCAGCGTTCAGGGATTCGCGGTCAAACAACTGGCCGGTATCCGGGTCGCGATACTCCTGATCCTGAATCCAGAAATCTGCATAGGTTACATAGCGGTCAAAAATGTTCTGGCCATACTCAGAGTAGGACTCCAGATAGGCCGTCTGGATCTCTTTGCCGATGAACTCGGCGTATTTCGGGATCAGATAACCCTTCAGGAACTCAAGATAACGTTCCGCCATTTCCTGCGGGAACTGTTCGCGCTCAATCTGCTGTTCCAGCACATAGAACAGATGAACCGGGTTGGCCGCCACTTCCGCATGGTCGAAGTTGAATACGCGCGACAGAATTTTAAAGGCGAAACGGGTTGAGAGACCGTTCATCCCTTCGTCCACGCCCGCATAGTCGCGATACTCCTGATACGACTTCGCTTTCGGATCGGTATCTTTCAAACTTTCACCATCGTAGACGCGCATTTTCGAGTAAATGCTCGAGTTTTCTGGCTCTTTCAAACGTGAAAGAATCGAGAAGCGCGACAGGGTTTCCAGCGTGCCAGGCGCGCAAGGCGCATGTACCAACTCACTGTGGTTAAGCAGTTTTTCGTAAATTTTGATCTCTTCCGAAATGCGCAGGCAATAAGGCACTTTGACGATATAAACACGGTCAAGGAACGCCTCGTTGTTTTTGTTATTACGGAAGGTGACCCACTCCGATTCGTTGGAGTGCGCGAGGATAATACCGTTGAACGGCAGGGCGGAGAGGCCCTCGGTACCGTTGTAGTTGCCCTCCTGGGTCGCGGTCAGCAGCGGATGCAACACTTTAATCGGCGCCTTGAACATCTCGACGAATTCCATGATGCCCTGGTTGGCGCGGCACAGCGCGCCGGAATAGCCATAGGCATCCGGATCGTTCTGCGCGAAGTGTTCCAGCTTACGGATATCCACTTTCCCGACCAGCGCCGAGATATCCTGGTTGTTTTCATCGCCCGGTTCGGTTTTGGCAATCGCCACCTGTTCCAGAATCGATGGCCACACTTTGACCACGCGGAATTTGGTGATGTCGCCGCCAAACTCATGCAGACGTTTTGCCGCCCACGGTGACATGATGGTGCCGAGGTAACGTGAAGGCACGCCGTATTCTTTTTCCAGAATCTGCGCGTCTTCCTGCGGGTTAAACAGGCACAGCGGATGATCGTTTACCGGACTGCGTTCGCCGTTGGCGCTCAGCACGTAGATAGGCACCCGCTGCATCAGGGATTTCAGTCGTTCCGCCAGTGACGATTTACCGCCACCCACCGGGCCCAGTAAATAGAGGATCTGTTTCTTCTCTTCCAGTCCCTGGGCGGCGTGCTTCAGGTAGGAGACGATTTGCTCAATCGCATCCTCCATGCCATAAAATTCCTCAAACGCCGGATAGCGTCCAATGACGCGGTTCGAAAACAGACGGGAAAGCCGTGGCTCCTGGGCCGTGTCGACCATTACAGGCTCACCAATAGCCATTAATAGCCGTTCTGCCGCATTAGCATAGGCACTGCGGTCTTGCCGACAAATGGTAAGAAACTCCTGCAGTGTGAACTCTTCGTCCTTGGCAGCTTCATAACGCTGGCGATAGTGATCGAATATATTCATGGCATGCCGTCCTTTCGTCTTTTTTAGCACAGGTGGTTAAGAGCCGTTCGTATGAATAGTGGAGGCTCCCGGAAGCGGTCTGCCGCACGACGCTCGCTGCAAGTCCTGCAACCGAAATCCCCGGCTGCTGCACTCTTCACGAAAACATGCCCTGCGATGACGACTTCTAAAAATAAGCGTAGATGGCATTTGCAAAACTTGCATGCTGTCAAAAACGAATTTCAATGACATATCAATAACTCATCCAAAAATACGGTCATTTATTCTTTTTATGGAGAGAAGGGATTTCTTTCTGCTGTCACGTGTTTGCAAACGTGCTGTCATTGATTTCCGAGAGAATATCGAGCCATATTGTGCTCATTCAGGTAAAAAATTTGTGATAAGCGGACCTGGCGGGTAAACTTCCGCCGCTGATAAGTTGAAAAAGGAATAAAGGATTGTGAATAAAATCAAACTTCTGACGCTGGGCGTGCTGCTGGCTACTTCTGCAACTGCCGTGCAGGCTGAAAGCAAACTGACCCTGGGGGCAGGCGTTGGTGTCATTCAACATCCCTATAAACAGTACGGCAACGACGTTGTACCGGTGCCGGTTCTGACCTATGAAAGTGAGAACTTCTGGTTCCGAGGCCTGGGCGGTGGTTACTACCTGTGGAACGACGGTACCGATCAGCTTTCCCTGACTGCGTACTGGCTGCCGATGTATTTCAAACCGAGCGATAGCGACAGCCATAAACTGCGTCGCCTCGACAGTCGTCACTCGACAATGATGGCGGGTGTCTCCTGGTTCCACCATACCCAGTACGGTTCTCTGCGTACCACGCTTTCCGGTGATACGCTGGATAAAAGCAACGGTCTGATTTGGGATCTGGGCTGGATTTATCGCTACACCAACGGCAACCTGACGCTGACGCCAGGTATCGGTGTTGAGTGGAACAGCGATAACATGAACGACTACTACTACGGCGTGTCGCACAAAGAATCACGTAAAAGCGGCCTGCGTGACTACAGCGCAGACGGTGGCTGGAACCCGTATCTGGAGTTGAGCGCGAACTACCGCTTCCTCGGCAACTGGAGCGTATACGGAACTGCTCGTTATACTCGTCTGTCGGATGAAATCACCGACAGCCCGATGGTGGACAAAAGCTGGACCGGTCTGCTCTCAACCGGTGTCACTTACACCTTCTGATCCCCGCATCACTATATCGGCCCGCCACTGGCGGGCTTTTTTTTGGCATTTTCCCGGAAACTGACGTCATAATTCAGGCAATTGACCAACATAATGGGATGTGGTTTTCCTTTAGGGTAAGAGGTAACAAAAGGAGGATGTTATGGCAGAAAAAACGGTTTCGCTTGCCGGGCAACGGTTACCCTCGATTGGCCAGGGGACGTGGTATATGGGGGAAAACGCCAGTGCGCGGCGTGAAGAAGCCATGGCGCTGCGGGCTGGCGTTGATTGCGGTTTGACGCTAATTGATACGGCGGAGATGTACGCGGAAGGCGGCGCGGAAGAGGTGGTGGGCGAGGCGATTCGCGGGCTTCGCGACCGTGTATTTTTGGTGTCGAAGGTGTACCCGTGGAACGCCGGGGGCAGCAATATGACCGCTGCCTGCGAAGCCAGTCTGCGGCGACTGGGCACCGACCATCTTGATCTATACCTCTTACACTGGCGCGGGAATTATTCTTTGCAGGATACCGTGACGGCAATGGAAAAGCTGGTGGCGCAGGGCAAAATCCGTCACTGGGGCGTGTCGAATCTCGATTATGCTGATATGCAGGAATTATGGCAGGTGAAAGGCGGGGAGGCCTGCGCGGCGAATCAGGTGCTCTATCATCTGGCTTCGCGTGGAATCGAATACGATCTTCTTCCCTGGTGTCAGCAACACTCAATGCCGGTAATGGCGTACTGCCCGCTGGCGCAGGCCGGGCGTTTGCGCAGTGGATTGTTTGCTAACCCGACAGTTGGCGCCATTGCGAATGCGCATCAGGCGACCGTCGCGCAGGTGTTGCTGGCGTGGGTTATTCGGCATCAGGGCGTAATGGCTATTCCAAAGGCGGCGACGGTGAAGCACGTTGAAGAGAATGCGGCGGCGATGGCACTGACCTTAAGCAAAGAAGAACTGGCATTGCTGGATAGCGCATTCCCGGCCCCAGGGCATAAAACGGCGTTGGACGTCGTGTGAAGAAAATGCCGGATGGCACTTTCGCTTATCAGGTCTACAGAAAATTGCGGTCAAATATGCGTTCAATTGTAGGCCGGGTAAGCACTAGCGCCACCCGGCAAAAGCCCGCACAATTGCCGGGCTAACCACTTAGCCTTTCACAACCTTAATGGTCTGGCTCAAACGGGACGGTTTATCCGCCGACGCTTTTTGCGTTTTGCTGGCGCACGCGGTTTCTACACACACGAAGGTTTTATAGCCATCGTCCGGCATGTCGCCCATGCTGACAGACAGCGCCGGGCCAGGGTTCCAGCCCACAACGTCCGGGTTATGGTGGTGAATCACGTTAATGCTGCGGTTCAGCGACGTATCGTGGATCACGCTGCAAGATTCCGGATTCAGATAAACGCGGTCGGTACGGTCCGGGAAGGTTTGTACGCCGTCGCTCAGCACGCCTTCTTTGGCGTCGTTCACTTTATCGATAAAGCGATCGCCAAGGCCGCTCACTTTTACCGCATGGATATCGCCCACGTTGAAATAGGTGTGCAGTGCGCTGGTGGTTTCGAAATCACCGTGTGCTTCGAGTTCGATTTCACAGGTTTTACCCAGTTTGAAACGGGCGAGCAGGGTGAAATCGTGCGACCAGTACTGGCGAGAAGCCTCACTGCTTTGCAGTTCAAAGGTCAGTACTACGCCGTTGTCATCTTCGTTGTGCGCTTTCAGCGCCCACGGCAGGTTACGGGCAAAACCGTGAGAAGGCAGGCCCTGCTGAGCCGCCGGGCCAAACCACGGCCAGCAAATCGGCACGCCGCCGCGCAGGGCTACGCCGTTTTTAAACGGGGTATTGTTGCTCAGCCACAGCACATCCGCTTCTCCCGCCGGTTTCCACGACAGCAGGTGAGCGCCCTGAAGCGCAACGGAAGCCTTAACGGCCGGGTGATCAACAACAATAATTTCCAGCTCATCAAGCTGACGACGGGAGAGCACAGGGGTAAGTTGTTCGATTACCGGAAGTGCAAAAATTTTATTAATCATTACGCAATCCTTCTTTTCAAACAAAAAAAAGAGCGACCGAAGTCGCTCTTTCAGATTACTGTTTCATCTCAACTTATTTGGAGATGTGAGCAATCAGGTCCAGAACTTTGTTGGAGTAGCCGGTTTCGTTGTCGTACCAGGATACCAGTTTCACGAAGTTGTCGTTCAGTGCGATACCTGCTTTAGCATCGAACACAGAAGTGCAAACTTCGCCGTTGAAATCGGTAGATACAACGTCGTCTTCGGTGTAACCCAGAACGCCTTTCATCGGGCCTTCGGAAGCAGCTTTGATTGCTTTCTTAATTTCTTCGTAAGAAGCAGCTTTTTCCAGACGAACGGTCAGGTCAACAACGGATACGTTCGGAGTCGGAACGCGGAACGCCATACCAGTCAGTTTGCCATTCAGTTCTGGCAGTACTTTACCTACAGCTTTAGCAGCACCGGTAGAGGACGGGATGATGTTCTGGGATGCGCCGCGGCCGCCGCGCCAGTCTTTATGAGACGGGCCATCAACGGTTTTCTGAGTCGCGGTGGTCGCGTGAACAGTGGTCATCAGACCTTCGATGATACCGAAGTTGTCGTTGATAACTTTAGCCAGCGGTGCCAGGCAGTTAGTGGTGCAGGAAGCGTTAGAAACGATGTCCTGGCCTTCGTATTTGTCAAAGTTAGCGCCTTTAACAAACATCGGAGTGTTGTCTTTGGACGGGCCAGTCAGAACAACTTTTTTCGCACCAGCAGTGATGTGTTTGCGAGCGGTTTCGTCAGTCAGGAACAGGCCAGTTGCTTCAGCAACAACGTCAACACCAACTTCGTTCCATTTCAGGTTAGCCGGATCACGCTCAGCGGTAACACGGATTTTTTTACCGTTAACGATCAGATGACCGTCTTTCACTTCAACGGTACCGTTGAAACGGCCGTGAGTGGAGTCATATTTCAGCATGTATGCCATGTAGTCAGCGTCTAACAGATCGTTGATTGCAACGATCTCGATGTCAGAACGTTCCTGAGCAGCACGGAAAACAATGCGACCGATACGGCCAAAACCGTTGATACCTACTTTGATAGTCATATATTCCACCAGCTATTTGTTAGTGAATAAAAGGTTGCCTGTAAAATTACAAAAACCTTACGCAGCGTCAAGCGGAATCGTGTCAATCATTGCGACAAATCAATCATCGGCACAAGCTTTGCTCGATTGAAATGCCTCACTCTCCCTTTGAGCTTGTAACCACATGGGGTCGGCGCCGCGAATTTTAAAGGTTGCAGCAGATAAAAATGTGAATTACATCACAATAAACCAGCCGCTTTTTCGCATCGAATAAGTTTAGAACAAAAGTCGATACGTCATTGTTAATGTTTTGTTAGAATCGGAGTTGAGATGTACTTTTCATAGCGAGATGTGAGCAAAATGGCGAACAAACCTACCCCCGAAGAACTCAAAAAAAATTTAAGCGAAATGCAGTTCTACGTCACGCAGAATCACGGCACCGAGCCGCCATTCACCGGGCGTTTGCTTCATAACAAGCGTGACGGGATTTACCATTGTTTAGTGTGCGATGCGCCACTTTTCCACTCCGAAAGTAAGTACGATTCTGGATGTGGCTGGCCAAGTTTTTATGAGCCGGTAAGTGATACCGCCATCCGCTATCTCAACGATTACTCTCACGGCATGCAACGTACTGAAATTCGTTGCGGAAATTGCGATGCGCACCTGGGGCATGTCTTCCCCGATGGCCCTCAGCCGACAGGCGAACGTTTTTGCGTCAATTCGGCGTCCCTGAGCTTCACGGATGGCGAGAAAGGTGAGTCAACGAAAGGTTGAAAAAACGATTCAGCAAATTATTCCTTAACAGTCGGAGTCGGACATGAGTATTGAGCAAATTATCGACAATATGACACCGGACGTTTATCAGCGTTTGATGACGGCGGTGGAACTGGGGAAATGGCCGGATGGCGTGGCCCTGACCGCAGAACAAAAAGAGAACTGCCTGCAACTGGTGATGCTCTGGCAGGCGCGCTACAACAGCGACGCCCAGCATATGACCATCGACACCAATGGGCAGATGGTGATGAAAAGTAAGCAGCAGCTGAAAGAGGACTTCGGCATTTCACCGAAGCCCATCGCCACCTTTAAGCAGCACTGAGTGTTTTCAGGCCGCAATCCACGGTTCGGCCTGTTCCACTTTCGCATTCCAGATAGCATCGCGTACTGACACGGGCTTGCTCAGCAGGCCCAGCGCGTAGAAGCGGTCGGCGATGGTTTGCTGCGCGCGGATCACTTTCAGATCCATTTCGCGGGTCTGATGGCTGCGACGGGCCAGCGCGCACTCCAGCGAGGTGATATCCAACCCCAGTTCGCTGGAAAGCAATTGCGCCGCGTCATGACGCTGCCTGTCGATAAACTTCCCGGTTCTGCCGAGCGCATCCACCACATGCGCAATGATGTCATCGTTATGCTGCGCGTAGTGACGGCGGGCGATGTAAAACTGATGATTGTTCACACGCCCCTCGCCGGTGGCGACAATCCGTAACTGACCGCTTTTTTCTGCATCACTGAGCACCGGGTCCCACATCATCCACGCGTCGGCGGCCAGATAGTCGCTGGGCGTCAGAGGATATTTAGGCGGTGCGTACACCACTTTTATATCCTCAAGGCGTAAACCCGCTTCTTCCAGAATCTGCACCAGCAGCCAGTGCACGTTGGAACCTTTATTCAGAGCAATACGTTTACCGCGTAATTGATGGATGTGCTGAATGTCGCTGTCGTTTGGCACCACCATGGCGACGCTGCGCGGTGCGGGCGGCTCCCAGGCGACGTAAAGCAGCGCGTTTTCTCGCGACTGAGCAAAGACCGGCGGCGCTTCACCCGTGGTACCAAAATCGATATCGTTGTTGCTCAGCGCCTGCAACATCTGCGGGCCTGCGGGGAATTCACTCCACAGGACGTTCACGCCGCGCCCGGCAAACTCACGCTCTAATGTTTGACGCGCCTTCAGTACGCCAAGGTTGCCGAAACGCTGATAACCAATACGCAGTTCACGTTCACGCACGGTGGGTGAGGAAGCACTCAGAAGGGTTGATTCCGGTTTGCGGCGGCTTTTTATCACCCCGAGATGCGCCAGCTGGGTACGTAAAGCGTGTCGGCTGATGCCCAGCAGCGCGGCGGCCTGGCTCTGATTATTGTCGCTTTGCGCCATCGCCGTTTGAATCATTGCGTTCATCACCCGGTCGTACAGCTGCCCGCCGTGCAGCGCTAACTGTTGACGCATAAACGCCGCCAATGTGTCTTCTTCTTGCTCATCGATCCTGGCAGGCGCGGAAGTAAAGCGCAGTTGCGCAGGCGTAATGACTTCCTCCTGGCTGAGCAATACGGCCGTATGCAGCATGTTCTCCAGCTCACGAACATTGCCAGGCCATGAGTAATCCATCATCGCGGCCAGCGTATCCGGGGCTAAGCGGCGCGAGGGTTTGCCTAAGCGCCTGGCGTAAAGCTGTAAAAAATGCTCTGCCAGCAATGGGATATCCTGGCGGCGCTGACGCAGTGCCGGAAGATTAACTGCCGCGATATTAAGGCGATAAAAGAGATCTTCCCGGAATCGGCGCTCGCGGATGGCCTGTTCGAGGTCGACATGGGTGGCCGCAATCACCCGTACATTCACCTTGATGGGTCTGCGCGAGCCCACTCGGGTGATCTCGCGTTCCTGTAGCACTCGCAGCAGTTTGACCTGCAACGCCAGGCTTAGCTCGCCAATTTCATCCAACAGCAGCGTGCCGCCTTCAGCGGCCTCAAACCAACCGGGCTGTGCCTGCATCGCACCGGTAAAGGCCCCTTTCTCATGACCGAACAGTTCCGCTTCCGCCAGTGACTCGGTTAACGCGCCGCAGTTCACCGCCAGAAACGGTGCGTGGCTGCGCGCGCTGTGGTGATGAAGGTAGCGGGCCACGACCTCTTTGCCGCTGCCGGTTTCACCAATGATGAGCACGGTGGCATCGGTCGGGGCAAAGCGGTCAAGCAAGCTTTGAAAGGCTTTGGAAGCCGGGTCAATCAGCACAGGGGTAGAGGGGTTCAGCATAGGTTTGGCTCCGCGTAATTCATATGCCGAACTTATCTTTTACCGGGGCAATACACCAGAGGGGGGTAAGGCCCGGTTTGTTGCATTTGCAGCAGGCTGTGTCCGGTAGTTGTCGCATTTGCAACAGGATGCTGAACGCGCAAAATAAGTTAAGTGATTGATATTAAGCATTTTAATTTTTTTGAAGTTCTGGCACGGATTTCGCTAATACCGTTATAACCATCTTGAAGAAACGCTTCGATAAATAGTGAATATAGTTATAAAGGAAAGAGATAATGACAGCGAAATCCGATAATAACCTGAATGTCTTCTGGTTCCTGCCAACCCACGGTGATGGTCGCTATCTGGGCACTACTCAGGGTGGGCGTCCGGTTGATTTGCCTTATCTGCAACAGGTGGCGTTGGCTGCCGATAGCCTGGGCTATTACGGGGTGCTGATCCCAACCGGTAAAAGTTGTGAAGACTCCTGGCTGGTGGCCGCCGCGCTGGCTCCGCAAACGCGTAATCTGCGTTATCTGGTGGCGGTGCGTCCTGGGCTTCAGCCGCCTACGCTTGCGGCACGCATGGCGGCAACGCTGGATCGTCTGTCAGAAGGGCGTTTGCTGATTAATGTGGTCACCGGCGGCGATCCGGTAGAAAACAAGGGCGACGGGATTTTCCTGAATCATACTGAACGCTATGAAGTCACCCAGGAATTCCTCGATGTTTATCGCCGTCTGCTGGCAGGTGAAAAGGTCGATTACCACGGCAAGCATATCAAGGTGGAAGGCGCGGAAGTGCTGTTCCCACCGGTACAGGAAAATGGCCCGCCGCTGTACTTTGGTGGTTCATCCGATGCGGCGATTGACGTCGCGGGCGATCATATCGACGCTTATCTGACCTGGGGCGAGCCGCCTGCGCAGGTGGCGGAGAAACTGGAAGTGGTAAAGGCGCGGGCGAAAGCGAAAGGACGCGAGCTGCAATACGGTATCCGTCTGCACGTCATTGTGCGCGAAACGGAAGAAGAGGCGTGGGCTGCCGCCGACAAACTGATCGCGCATCTGGATGATGACACCATCGCGCAGGCACAGCAGATCTTCTCGCGTATGGATTCCACCGGCCAGGCGCGTATGAGCGCCTTACACAAAGGCAATCGCGACAATCTGGTTATCTCGCCCAATCTGTGGGCGGGCGTTGGTCTGGTGCGCGGCGGCGCAGGCACCGCGCTGGTGGGCAATCCGCAGCAGGTGGCGGAACGCATTCGGGAGTACCAGGCTTTAGGGATTACGAATTTTATTTTCTCCGGCTACCCGCATCTCGAAGAGGCACATCGCTTCGCTGAGCTGGTCATGCCGCTGCTGCCGCTGAGTACGCGTCCGCGTAGCCAGTCCGGCAACGTGAATACCGGCCCGTTTGGTGAAACCATCGGCGGTGCGGCGCGTCCGACAAAACAGGTTAGCGCCAGTTAAACAAGGTTTGTGGAGATGTGCGATGAGTGAACCTCATATTGCGATTATTGGCGGCGGCTTCAGCGGGGCGGCGGTGGCAATTCATCTGCTGCGCGAAGCGCAAACGCCTGTGCGTATCACCCTCATTGAGCCCCGAGAACAGCCGGGGCTGGGCGTGGCGTACTCCGCCGCCGACCCGGCGCATCGCATCAATGTTCCGGCGTCCAGGATGCAGCTTTCCGGTGAGGAAGAGGGCGCGTTTGAACGTTGGTACCGTCAGCAGGCGAGTTTCCTGCGCGATGCTGACGCCCGTCGTCCCGATGGCAGCGTCTATCCGCAACGTGGCGAATTTGGTCGCTATGTCGCCCAGGCGTTTCTCACCGAGGCGCAAAAGCAGCCAGGACGCGTCTCCCATCTGCGTGATACGGCCGTGGCCTGGCAGGATAATCAGGTGATCACCGCGCAGGGGCGTAAGATCACTGCCGATCGCGTAGTGCTGGCGGTCAGTCATCCGCCGCCGGATCTCCCGAAAGAAGTGCGGGCGATTGCCGAACATCCGCGCCTGGTAGCCAATCCGTGGGTTGCCGGGGCGCTGGAAAATATCCCGCCCGAGGCCAACGTCGCGATTGTCGGTACTGCACTGAGCATGGCGGATGTCGTGGCATCGCTGACCCGCTTAGGGCATCGCGGCAAACTGCTGGCGTTCTCGCGCCACGGCTTGCTTTCACGGCCTAACGCGGCGGCGGGGCTGGCAAAATGGCAGGCGGATTATGCGCACGGCTCGCTACGCCAGCGCCTGCGGCAGATTCGCGAGGATATCGCTCGTGCCGCTGAAAACGGTTTGCCGTGGCAGGTGGTGCTTGATGAAGTCCGCAGCCAGGGGCAGTCGATTTGGCAACAGTTAAGTGAGCGCGAACAGCGCCAGTTCCTGCGTCATCTGCGCCGCTTCTGGGATGTACATCGGTACCGCATTGCGCCACAGGTGGCCGAGGCCATTACCGCGAAACAGCAGGCGGGCTTACTCACTGTGCTGGCGGCCAGGCTGAAAACGGTGACGGCGAAGGAGAATCATCTGCGTGTGCAACTGGCGGTGCGCAATGATGCACAGCAGGAATTGTCCGTCGATTATCTGATTTTAACCACCGGGCCCGCGCACGCTTCGCTCACCGAAAGCCAGCCGTTTTTACGTGATTTGCGCCGGGCTGGGGTGATTCGCCCCGATGCGCTGGGTTTAGGGATCGACGTCGATACCCATTCGCAAACACTGGACGCGCAGGGCAAGCCTTCAGCCATATTTCTGGTCTCCGGGCCTGCTGCCCGTGGCCGCTTTGGTGAACTGATGGGCCTGCCGCAGGTGGCGGATCATGCTCAGGCCGTCGCCCGCGAAGCCCTGCTGACGCTGTCAGCACGATGTCCCACCATCTAAAAAATATCCCCCTTTCAAAACTATGAAATGACATAGCGCCAGGTTCGCCCCTGGCGCGACAGGAGAGTGCTATGCCATCGCAACGTGAAATTCGTCTTAACGCTTTTGATATGAACTGTGTCGGCCATCAGTCGCCGGGCCTGTGGGCGCATCCGCGCGATCGTTCCTGGCAGTACAAAGACCTGGATTATTGGGTCGATCTGGCGCGTTTACTGGAGCGCGGTAAGTTTGACGGCCTGTTTATTGCCGATGTGCTGGGCGTTTATGACGTCCTTGACGGTAACGGCGAGGCGGCGATTCGCCAGGCCGCGCAGGTACCGGTAAACGATCCGCTGGCGCTGATCACCCCGATGGCACTGGTGACCGAACACCTTGGTTTTGGCCTGACCGCATCGCTGTCTTTCGAGCATCCGTATCCGTTTGCCCGCCGTCTTTCGACCCTTGATCATCTGACCAAAGGGCGCGTGGGCTGGAATATCGTCACCTCTTATCTGGAAAGCGGGGCGCGGAATATTGGGCATAAAGCGCAAACGGATCACGACGCTCGCTATGACTACGCCGACGAGTATCTCGACGTGGTGTACAAACTGCTGGAAGGTAGCTGGGAAGAGGGCGCGATCCTGCGTGACCGCGAACGCCGCATCTTTAGCGATCCTGGCAAAATCCACAATATTAATCACCACGGAAAATTCTTTGACGTACCGGGTTTTCACCTTTGCGAACCTTCTCCGCAGCGTACGCCGGTGCTGTATCAGGCGGGCGCATCCAGCCGGGGTAAACAGTTTGCTGCCAGCCATGCTGAGTGCGTGTTCGTGGCTGCGCCGTCAAAAGCGTTGCTTAAGAAAACCGTGGCTGATATTCGTCGCCGCGCCGTTGAAGCCGGGCGCGACCCGCACAGCATTCTGATTTTCAACATGCAAACGGTCATCGTCGGTGAAACGGACAAAGCCGCGCAGGCGAAATGGAATGAGTACAAATCGTACGTCAGCTACGAGGGCGCACTGGCGCTGATCTCCGGCTGGACAGGGATCGACTTCGGCCAGTTTAAACCGGACCAAATCTTCACTTACTCGCAGACCAACGCCATTCAGTCGGTGGTCGAAGCGTTCTCAACGGCCGATCCCAACCGTCAGTGGACGGTAGAAGCGATGGCGGAGTGGGTCGGTATTGGTGGCTTCGGCCCGTTAATGGTGGGCAGTGCGCAAACCGTCGCCGATGAACTGCAATCGTGGGTGGAAGAGACTGACGTGGACGGCTTCAACCTGGCGTATGCCGTGACGCACGAAACCTTTACCGATGTGGTGGAACTGTTGATCCCGGAACTGCAAAAGCGCGGCGTCTTCAAGAAAGAGTACCGCCCCGGCACTCTGCGCGAAAAACTGTTCGCCGGGGATGCTCGTTTGCAGGCGCCACACCCTGGCGCGAGCTATCGCATTCATGCGGGGCAGTCCGTTGAGGCGGGAGAAAAAGTCGCATGATTGAAATCGAAAATCTTTCAAAGGGTTACCGTAGCGCAAGCGGCAACGTGACGCCGGTTTTGAAAGGGATTTCGTTGCAGGTGCAGGCGGGTTCGATCACGGCAGTGGTCGGCCCGAGCGGAGCAGGAAAATCGACGCTGGCGAAGTGCATCAGCCTGCTGGAGCGACCCGATAGCGGCAGCATCCGGGTTAACGGTAACGATCTTTCGCTGCTTTCAGGCGATGCCCTGCGCCGTGAACGTCGCGCGATTGGCACCGTTTTCCAGTCCTCGGCGTTGCTCGGGCGTAAAACGGCCTGGCAGAACATTGCCCTGCCGCTGGAATACCTCGGCGTGGTGGAGCGGGATATTCACGCTCGCGTGGGTGAACTGCTCGAAAGCGTCGGGCTGAGCCATAAAGCGCAGGCTTATCCGACGCAGCTTTCCGGCGGCCAGCGTCAGCGTATTGGCATCGCCCGCGCGCTGGCGTTACGTCCGTCAGTTTTGCTGGCGGACGAAGCCACTTCCGGGCTGGATCCGCAGGCGACAGATTCGGTGCTGAAACTGCTGCGCCAGTTACGTGATGACTATCGGCTGGCCTTTGTGTTGATCACCCACGAAATGGACGTTGTGCGAACCACGGCGGATGCGGTCGCGGAGATTCGCGAGGGCGAGATTGTGCAGGCAGGGGCGCTGAAGACGCTGCTGGCACAGCCGGATTCCGGCCTCGGGCAACAACTGATGCCGCTGGCGCCGGCCTCCACGCTTTCCGATGTGTTACTGCGTGTGAGCTATCGCACCGACGGTAGCGTACGCACGGACTGGATCAGCCAGTTAAGCCAGCAGCACGGTCTGCGTGTCGATGTGCTGGGCGGTCATGTTGAGCAAATTAATGGCTTGCTCAGCGGCAGAATGCAGATAGGTATCAGCTTTACCTATGAACGGATGTCAGTTCCTCGGCTGATCGCGCAGTTAGCGCATCTCGGCGTGGTCGCGCAGGTTCTGGACGCGCCGCGAGCGTTGAAGGAGGCCGTATGAAACCCACCACTGTCAGCCAGGATACGCCGTGGAGTGAGATTCATACGCTGCTGCTGCCCGCACTGGGGGAAACGGCACTGATGGTCTCTATCGTGATGCTGTTTGTCGTCACGCTGGGGGGCGTGGGCGGCGTTGTCCTGTTCAATACCTCTGCGCGCGGGTTGTTCCCTCGTCCGGCCCTGCATCGTGTACTCAACAGTATTGCCAACGTCGGGCGATCGTTGCCGTTCCTGGTACTTATGGCCGCCATCATTCCGTTCACCTGGTGGCTAACGGGAACCACCATCGGCATTCCTGCGGCGGTGGTGCCGATGATTGTCGCCGGGATCCCGTTCTTCGCGCGGCTGGTGGAGAACGCATTGCGCGAACTGCCTGCAGACGTGACGGCGGTCGGGTTGGTTTGCGGCGGCTCCGCCTGGCAAATCATTACCAAAGCGCAACTGAGCGAAGCCCTACCAGCGCTGGTAGCGGCGGTGACCCTCAACATCATCTCGATGATTGAGTATTCAGCAATAGCGGGCACCATCGGGGCGGGGGGAATCGGTTATCTCGCGGTGGTGTACGGCTATCAGCGTTTCGACAACCACATCATGATTGCCACCATTGTGGTGCTGATTGTGGCTATTCAGCTTATCCAGTTTTTGGGCGACCGCCTGGTTACCCGACTTCGACACACACAGGGGAGCGTCTGATGACGACAGAACCGTTTGAACTGCGTAAAGCCCGGCGCTGGCCGTGGCTGGTGGCGCTGGCCATCTTACTCATTGCGATTGCCGCGTTCGCCTGGTGGCGTACACAAGGTCCCGCTCAGGTGGTGTTTGGCACCACGCTGAAAATTCATTATGAACCGGCGATGGCGGGTGAACAGCGCATTATTGAATATATCGGTGAGCATATCGCGCCAGACTATGGATTGACGCTGGAAGCCGTGGGCGTGCAGGACCCGGTGCAGGCGGATCGCGCGGTGGCAGATGGCACCTATGCGGGCACCATTTATCAACATCAGTGGTGGCTCAAGCAGGTTGTCGATGCCAACGGTTTTGCGCTGAGCACTACCGTGCCGGTCTTCCAGTGGGCGTTTGGTATTTACTCCGACCGCTATCCCTCTATCGATAAGCTGCCGAAAGGCGCAACCATTGTGGTGCCGGACGACGGTGCAAATCAGGGGCAGGCCCTGTGGCTGTTAGCGCGTATCGGGCTAATTAAACTCGACCCGGTGGTTGAACCACGGACTGCGAAACTGAAAAACATCGTCGAAAACCCGCATCAGTATCAGTTTAAGGAACTGGACTTGCTCACCATGCCGCGCGCGCTGAACTCGGTGGATGCGGCGATTGGCTATGTCTCGCAGTTTGATGCCGGGAAAATTCCGCGCGAGAAGGGCATTCTTTTCCCGCCCGCACCGCGTACCTTCGCTTCACAACTGGTGATAGGTACGCCGTATCTGAACCAGGAGAATATCGAAAAACTGAAACAGGCATTTGCGGACCCCCGGATCCAAACCTGGCTTAAGACCACGGACGATCCGTTAGTCAAAGGTGTGCTGGTGCCCGTTTCCGCAGAATAACGATTCTTAGCCGGTCAGCCGACCGGCCTTTTCAGGCAAGGTAAAATTATGAGTTCAATCCCGGTAGAAAATGCGGGCGGGGTTTCTGCGCCCGTCGGTTCGGTGAGTGATGTCGCGAAGCTGATTAATCACCACGGCGAACAGGCAAAATATGCGCGCATGATTGTCTTTTTAGCGCTTGGTGGCGTCTTTCTGGATGCTTACGATCTCACCACGCTTTCTTACGGTATCGATGATGTGGTGAAGGAGTTTCAGCTGACGCCACTGCTCACCGGCCTGGTGACGTCGTCAATTATGGTTGGCACCATTTTCGGCAATCTTATTGGCGGCTGGCTGACCGACAAATATGGCCGCTATTCGGTCTTTATGGCGGATATGCTGTTCTTTGTGGTGTCGGCGATTGCCGCCGGACTGGCACCTAATGTGTGGGTGTTGATTGGCGCGCGTTTCCTGATGGGGATTGGCGTTGGCATCGACCTGCCGGTGGCAATGTCCTATCTCGCTGAATTTTCGAAGTTTGCCGGAAAAGGTAACAAAGCCGCGCGCCTCGCCGCCTGGTGCCCGATGTGGTATGCGGCCTCCACCGTCTGCTTTTTAATTATCTTCGCGCTGTACTTCCTGCTACCCACCCAGCATCTCGACTGGCTGTGGCGAGCCTCGCTGCTGTTTGGTGCGGTGCCTGCGCTGTTGATTATTGCCGTGCGCAGCAAGTTTATGAACGAGTCGCCGCTGTGGGCGGCTAATCAGGGCGATTTACAGGGCGCGGCGCGTATTCTGCGCGAATCCTATGGTATCGCCGCCCATGAAGCGCCGGGCATAAACGTCGCGCCGCCGCCGAAAGTGAGCTACCGCGTACTGTTCGAGAAACCGTATCGCGAGCGCACGATTGTTTCCGGGGTGATGAATATCTGTATCGCGTTTGAATACACCGCGATTGCTTTCTTCCTGCCGACCATTCTGGCGCAGTTCCTCGGCGCGGGCGTGTTTGAAACCATCGCTGCCTCGCTTGGGCTGAATGCGCTGTTCGCGTTTACCGGCGGCCTGCTCGGAATGCATCTGGCGTGGAAATATCCCTCCCGACACGTGGCGATTGCCGGGTTTGCTCTGCAATTTGTCGCGCTGATCGTGCTGGCGCTGGTGGGGCAACCGCAGGCGGCGCTGGGCGTGGCGATTGCGGTGGGGATGCTCGGCCTGTGGCTGTTTGCCGAAGGCTTTGGCCCCGGTGCGCAACTGATGATTTACCCGGCGCTCTCTTACCCGACGCATATTCGTGCGACGGGCGTCGGTTTCAGCCGCGCGCTTTCCGGTGTGGGCAGCGCGCTGGCCCTGTTTATTTTGCCGCTGCTACAGGCCTCACTCGGTACCAACATGTTCTGGGTGGTGTCGCTTGCTGCGCTGATCCCGATTTTCTTCCTGCTGGCGGTGCGCCATGAGCCTACCCGCCACGATATTGACGACCAATAAGGAGTCTTTGATGACCTTACTTTCAACCGGAACCGATTATGACGTGCTGGCGGCGCGCTTCCGCCCGATATTTGAACGCATCGCCACCGAGACGGTCGCGCGGGAACTTAACCGTACGCTGCCGTACGAACCGATTCGCTGGCTGAAGGAAGCCGGTTTCGGCACGGTACGCATCCCGCAGGAAAAGGGCGGCTTTGGCGCCTCGCTGCCGCAGCTTTTCGCGCTGTTCAGCGAACTGGCGCAGGCGGATTCTAACCTCCCGCAGGCGCTGCGCGGGCACTTTGCTTTTGTCGAAGACCAGCTCAACCGCCCCGAAAGCGAACTGCGCGATCGCTGGTTCCGCCGCTTTCTTGATGGCGATATTGTCGGCAATGGCTGGACGGAAACAGGCGAGGTTAAACTGGGTGATGTCATCACCAAAGTGACGCCGACAGAGAACGGCTGGCGGCTGACAGGCGAGAAATTTTACAGCACTGGCACGCTGTTCGCCGACTGGATAGATGTCTTCGGGCGGCGCAGCGATACCGGCGGCGATATCATTGCCCTGGTCAGCACGCATCAGCCGGAGGTTGAGCGTGACGATGACTGGGATGGTTTTGGTCAGCGCCTGACGGGCAGCGGCACCACCCGTTTTCGCGATGCGTTTGTCGAACAGGAACACGTAACGGATTTTGCTGAGCGATTCCGCTATCAAACGGCGTTTTATCAGCACGTGCTGCTCGCCACACTTGCCGGAGTTGGCAGGGCCATTGAACGCGATGCCGCTGAGGGCGTGAAAAATCGCCGTCGCGTTTATAGCCACGGCAACGCGCCCGCCGCCCGCGATGACGCGCAGGTGTTGCAGGTGGTCGGGCAAATCAGCAGTTGGGTCTACGCGGTAGAGGCCACAGTCGAACGCGCCGCGCAGGCGATGCAGGCAGCGTATGAAGTGCACGCCGATACTGACCCGTCGGTAGTCACGCGCGCCAACGAACTGGCAGAAGTGGCTTCCGCCAAGGCGCAGGTGGTAGCGAGCGAACTGATCCCGCGTGCAGCAACAGAGTTATTTAACGCCCTCGGTGCATCGGACACGCGCACTGCAAAAGCGCTGGATCGCCACTGGCGCAATGCGCGAACGCTGGCATCACATAATCCGGTTATCTACAAGAGCCGCAGCGTTGGAAACTGGCGGGTGAACGGCGTGCCGCCGGTATTTTTGTGGCAGATTGGTAACGGAAGTTAAAGACGTAGGCCCGGTGAGCGCAGCGCCACCGGGCGATTGTGCGCGCTTTTTGCCGGATGGCGGCTATGCCTTATCCGGCCTACGAATGATGTAGGCCCGGTAAGCGCAGCGCCACCGGGCAGTTGTGTGCGCTTTTTGCCGGATGGCGACTGTGCCTTATCCGGCCTACAAATGACTGTAGGCCCGGTAAGCGCAGCGCCACCGGGCATTACTGCGCACTGACATCCTCTACCAACCAGTCATGAAAAACCTTTACTTCAGCACGCATCCTGGCACTTTCCGGTGTGACAATATAATAAGCCCACGCCAGGGGCCAACGGCGGTGCGGGTGAAGCTGAACCAACTGGCCCGTGGCAATTAGCTGTTCGACCAGCGCGTGGCGCACAATGGCCACGCCGCGCCCACTCAGTGCGGCAAGAATGACCGCAGATGTTGAATTGATATGCAGCCCATTTTCGGCGGTATCTGGCGCGCCCACAGCCGAAAGCACGGTATACCAAGCGGGGAAGTTGGCGCCGGGATGCGGCGTGTCATCATGAATCAGTCTTTGTGACGCGAGCCACTTTTCACAGGCGATCTTCTCCGGTGATACCAGGCCCGGGCTGCACACCAGCACGGCTTCTTCATCCATCAGCCAGGTTTTATGGACGCCTTTCCAGTCGCCGAGCCCGCAGCGAATGCCGACATCCGCCTCGCCATGCGCAACATCCATGACTCGCTCGGTAACGTCGAGACGCAGATCGATGGTGTTATGCAGTTCTGAAAAACGATTCAATCGTTCCATCAGCCAGTTCATCACCAGCACCTGCGAGGCGGTGATCACCACAACCGAACGCGCGCGTCGACCACGAAGTTTATTGAGGCCCGACTCCAGTTTATCCAGCCCAAGGGTAATGTCAGCCAGCGCGTCGCGGGCCTCATCAACCAGCGTCAGTCGCTCTTTACCCGTGCGAGTGCGATGCAGCAGGGGATGCCCAACCCACTCCTCAAGCGCACGAACCAGTTGCCCTACGGCGGCTGGCGTGACGCCCAGCTCGCGAGCCGCACCGGTAAAACTGCCATGCCGCGCGGTGGCTTCAAACGCGTGCAGCCATTTCAATCGATTGAGCGAGCGCATTTCTATCTCCTGAATACAAATTGCAACTCAGTATACACCAGGAGAAAGATTTTCTTTCTTGTAATGAAATTTCTTCTGATTCGTCAAGCCATGAATAGAGTGGCAATCTGGCTTCACTCGATGAGAACACAGCATCTCGTCACCGAAAAAAATCTTTCTCAGAGGTAAGTCATGAACGCATCTTTTGCAGGTAAAAAACTGTTAGTGGTCGGCGGTACCAGCGGTATGGGCTTTGAAACGGCAAAACGTATTCTGCGACAGGGTGGCAGCGTGGTGCTGGTGGGAAACCGTCAGGACAAAGCCGAGCAGGCACATCAGGCGCTCTCAGCGCTGGGGCCGGTTTCGGTTATCGTCGCGAATCTGATGACGGATACGGGTATGAAGCAGGTACTGGACTCTATCAACGCAGAGCATAAAGATATCAGCCTGCTGGTCAATGCGGCGGGTGTGTTCTTCCCGAAAGCGTTTACCGAGCATGATGAATCTGATTACGACATGTACATGAACCTGAATCGCGCGACGTTCTTTATCACCCGCGACGTGGTGCGCAACATGGTTGCGGCAGGTATCAAAGGCGCAATCGTCAATATTGGTTCGATGTGGGCACAGCAGGCTATTGGTGCAACACCGTCTTCGGCTTACTCGATGGCGAAGGCTGGGCTGCATGCGCTGACGAAAAACCTGGCAATTGAGCTGGGTGGTCACGGTATCCGCGTGAACGCCGTCTCTCCGGCTGTGGTCCATACACCGATTTATGAAGGATTCATCGCGAAAGAAGAGGTGGATGGCGTGATGTCCAGCTTTGACAGTTTCCATCCGATTGGCCGCGTCGGCACGCCGGGTGGCGTGGCTGAAACAGTGGCCTTCCTGCTGTCGGACAAAACCTACTGGGTGACTGGCGCTATCTGGGATGTGGATGGCGGGGTGATGGCGGGACGTAACTAGTTAATCATTCATGTAATCGTGAGGCTGAGGACAAACGCAACATTGTCTGATGCGCTACGCGTATCAGTCCTACAAGATTTCTGCAATCTATTGAATGTGCGGTATTTTGTAGGCCGGATAAGGCGTTGACGCCGCATCCGCCAGGAACAAAACACACGTTGAAAGTAATCTGAAATGCTCGCCTTGTGCGAGCATTTTCTTTTTGGTGTGTCGCCTTTACGAATTCCGAATTATGCGGCTACCGTCTTTGATAGCGTACAGCGCGACAGGTTGGCTCGCTAGAATGAGACGGTGCAGAATTCGTGAATCACGCTTCAAGGTATGACGGTAGTGTGGCTCGAGGTTTTTTGCAGAGAGGAATGTTAGCCAGGATAAAATAACAATAAACGATGATTTGTTGGGGCAGTTGTGCTTTGCTAAATATGTCGAAATAAAAAGGACTCCACTATCATATTTTATGTCCGAGAATACAGTGGAACTGTATAGTCAATTATTAAAACATGAAAATCGATCTTTTCCTGAAGAGTTTTCTGTAATAACTACTATTTACTCTGGTGAGGGGTGTCAGGCACCCTATCGAGAAATTCTTAAAATCAATGACGAGTTAATAGTTATCGAAAAAGGATACATGTTATTCTTCACTGAGGTAACGTCGGAATCTGATGCTAATAATACAACGTCGAAATCAGATGTTTTTGCGACTTATTGTGATGATCTCAACCCTGGAAAAGAATTTGATGGCTCTTCTGAGTACATGTGCAAATTTGAAAGTATGGGGCTTGAACAGGCATACAAAAAAATCACATCGATTTCTTATGTCGGTCGGAATTTCTTTAAGCATGAACTACCTGTTGCTGATGTAAAATATAGCATCAAAGAAAAAACGGTCACTTACCATCGAACGGAAAATACGCTCAATATTTTGGTAGACTCCGAGAATGAATCGTTCAACTATGTATTTACTGTGCACCATTCAGGTACGACTGTAAAAATCACTGATGAAACACAATACTAGCGTGTGAGTAATGTTGTGAACCTTGTTATTTTAGGCAGCATATTATCAACATCAGTAGTTTCTGAAACATCCTATGAATACTCCTTCACTAGAATAGGGAAAGAATTTTTTAAATTGACTCGTATGTGTTTTACAGACTAACTAATGCTGAGGTATGGAATGCGAAGCAAAATAAAATACGGTGCATTTATTACTGGGTGCTGTTTGTATTGTTTCGGTGTACACGGTCAACCGATCAATATTACGACAGATGAAGTAAAAAATATGAGCCTAAAAGAATGCCTGGATATCAACTATCGCAAGCTCGGCTTGTATGATGGAAACGGTCCTGGGGTAAAGGATAAGTCCTACTTACTGAAATGGTATGCTATCGATAATGATTCGACTAAAAAATCGAAAGAGTTGAAAAATTTTATCAGACGTGAGGCCGGTGGTTATTACCGGGCTAAGCCACCTTTGAAGGAGATTAATAATGTTAACATGGTTTTTGAACTATGTATGCACTTCTATAAATCTGATAAGCTTAATCGTTTCATTGTGGGTAATATTATGAAGTAAGTGCCTTTGGTTGACGAAGTGAAACACTGGATTAATATCAATAGACGCAAAAAAATGAATAAAAATATACAATGGTTACTGGGCGTGAGTCTTATCTCCTATACAGGTTTATGTGTTGCAGATATACAAATTATCAAAATCAATAGATCACAATATATTGATGCTGTTCAAAATTCTCCAGGTGACGCTGAGCTCTGTAGCAAGTGGACGTTAAGCGATGCACAAGTTAAAGAAATATTTTCAATGAGTGACCGTTATGAAAATCAAAGTGATATTATGGGAGGCTACTGGCTTTGGTTTCCATGCACTATATCAGGCGAATTAATTCACAATAAGAAGAAATGGCATTTTTCCATTAATGCAGCAGCAACCTCGGAATGGTCACGTGGAAAAGAAACAAGATACTTTGGCTGTGCGAAAGAAGAATGTGATGATATGTTTATCATCCCATATATGAAACGAGACTATATAGGTGGCGGCGGGAAACTCATTTGGTAATGCGATAAGGATGCTCTCTTTACGTTTCCCAAAGATAGCATTTTTATTGAAATTAATCCGAAAACTCTCAACTATGATAATCGAAAAAGTCCACGCTACCCCTTTAATGAGAACAGTGATATTGGACTACTGTCATTATAAATGCTAATGCATAACTTATTGATGTTCGAGTGTTTTATTCAATAAAAACCACTGCAAAACCAAGTAAGGAATGCAGCAAACTTATCTCAGCGATTTCGCTATAAATATTTTTAAGAGTACTTATGAAATGCAAAAAAAGAGGGCAAGCACATGGTATCACTCAGGCTTTATCAAGGTATTTCCCTGGTCTAGAAATATGCGATAATCTTCAGTCAGTTTCTGCGGGGATGGGGGTTTTCACCAAACTGGCTTAACTTGCTTGATAATAATTGCGTGGATGAATCAGGTGGTTACGAAAACCTCTTTAAAAATATTCAGGGGGCACAGATTCATAAATATAACGGAGGAGTGATAATCTCTGCGTCTGAATATCCATAATTATGTGAGAGTGGTGAGTTGTTAACTATTTAAAAAGATTATCGCGTTTCCTCACAAATATTGAGGCCGATTCGCAGTAGACATTTGTTTGATTTCTAAGGTGTTAATACTGAACACTCATTGGAATGGCGTAGCCGCATGGACTGATCAAATGCATTTTTTTTGTGATCCTCGTTATAAAGCATTTGTCAATTAGAATAATTAATATAGGATTTCATTATATGTGGAAAATTATAGTTCTGACATTATTCTTGTATGTAATAAATCCGGGATTTAGTAACGCTGAAAGTATTGTATGGAAAGATGAATGTATTGGATATTATCAATTACATCTGCCTGATGATATTGAAGTGGGCCTTTACCCGGTTGAAAGGATCTATACTGAAAATACTATTGGGATAGATGCCATATTTGGTTATTATTATAGACTGCGAAATATGGGTAAGAATGTTTCAGGAAGATATTCTGGGTTTTATTATGAAAACTACAGATTAATGGTATCAAAAGATGATCTTATAAGCTTGAATGAATATAAAATAAAATTAGAAGAAAAACTTTTAAGACACTCACATAATTATATAGTAAAAAACTATCCACCTAATTCTTTTTTTGTCTCATATGAAAAAACGCATTCTTTAATCTTTAGAACCAGGTAATTATTCACCGATATGGACTGACTGATTAAGATACCTATGAGCGGTACAGACCTTTATTACTTAAGTCAGAGAAAAAATGAAAATAAAAAGCGTTATATTTCCCATTTTATTTTTATGTTCACGGCATGTATTATCGACTCCATTACCCGAATCTTCTGGTTTCGGAATTTTCAGAGATAAACCTGTATCATATTTTCATGTAACCACAAAGGAACCATACAGCAGTCAGTACGGAGAATCTTTAAATTATTTGTTGTTGTTATATGAAAAGAATTATCTAAAAAATAACTTCTGTATGCTCGGCCTTGATTGGGCAAACGGAGAGCATAATACGATAGTATTTTGGGATGAGGGACAGTTACTTTTCACATGGACTTTGGAATATACCGATAAGAGTTATTATCATAAGTCACTGGCTTTGGGCGAGTCAATTTCATTGAAAGAGGATGTCATTCCATTATCTGAAATATTAGAAAAACCATATGATGTTATGCAGGTATATTCACAGGAAGATATTGATATGCTTAGAAATGAATGCGACTCACATGGTGAAATGGTGACAATACATGCTTTTTCACAGCCTAAAAAATGTGATGATGGCAGTGAGATTGAATACGTCTATGATGCAAAAAATGAACATCTTTGTGATGCTATACAACTGAGAGATTATCATGATTAAGTTACGCTTTACTTTTGCGGGCTTACTGTCTTTACTTATTAAAAGATAAAGAGAGAAACGCTCTTTATGCGATTATTAATAATGGTCATTTTATTGGCGCTTATGCCCATTAATTACCTGTCCGCAACAATCAAAAACCTCCAAACCTGCGCCATCTCAGAAGAAAAAGAAATAACCCTGTTGTCACTACAAACCAGCGATGGTGATACGCCTTACCTCGCTTTTGATAACATCATTACTTCTGCATTTTTGGATGGCAGTGTCAGAACCGGGGAGCTGGTACTGGCGCAATGCGTTAATCACACGCTTATTTTTGCACTGAGTAATGGCCCACCGTATCTCAGCGGTTGTCTGGTGACTGGGGTAAAAGAATCTGACGCTCAAAAAAACGTACCGCAAGGTTTTTGCTTCGCGGAAAGGAATGCGCCAGAAGCTGTCTGGTTTGGCAAAAATCATACGTTGTTGATCATCAGGAACGTCGAGGGAAAGGGAGAATGGCAGGGCAAATATATTCTCTACGATAGCCGAAAGGATGAAGCGTGGGCCACGGATTCGCTGCCCAATAATGCCGGTTATGAGATCTTTCCATTAAATGCCCGATAACAAGTTGTACCGGGCATTCAGTCAAAAAGGATTACCCCTGCGTCTCTTCCCAGTCTGCCAGCGTATACAGCGTTGCGCCCGCCGCCGCCATCTCCATAAACGCCTGGTTGCTGTCCTGCGGCTGAATATTCACGCCGCGGCAGCCGTCGGTTATCACATTCACGCGATACCCGAGTTCCAGCGCATCCAGCACAGTGAACTTCACGCAGTAGTCGGTTGCCAGACCGAGCACAATCAGCTCGTTGATTTCATGATGACGCAACCACGCATCCAGCGCCGTTTTCTGGCGATGACCGTTATCGAAGAATGCGCTGTAGCTGTCGATATTGACGCTTTCGCCTTTATGAAACACTGCATCAATCGATTTTTGCGCCAGCAGCGGGTGCAGTTCGGCACCTTCGCTGTGTTGCACGCAGTGATCGGGCCAGAAGGTCTGTGGCAGGCCGTCGAGTTGACCTTGCGTGTAGGGCTCTACGCCGTGCTGGCTGGCAAAGCTACCGTGATTGGCCGGATGCCAGTCCTGGCTCGCCACCACGGCTTCGCCGCGCGATTTGCACCAGGTAATCAGCGTATTGGCGACATCAATCGTGCTATCGCCTTCGGCAACAGCCAGCGCGCCGCCGGCGCAGAAATCATTTTGCAGATCAACCAGTAACAGTGCTCGTGCTTTCATGAAGGCTCCTTAGTCGTCTGGCGTCAGCTCACCGCGCAGGTTTTGCTGCATGGCGCTACGGATGGCGTCGGCGTCAAGGTTCTGGCTTAACAGATAGTGCAGTTTGGTCAGCGTGGCTTCGACGGTCATATCCGCACCGCCAATCACACCTGCGTGGGCGAGGGCATTGCCGGTAGCGTAGCCGCCCATGTTGACCTTGCCGGACATGCACTGCGTGAGGTTAATCACCACGATGCCGCGTTGGCTAGCTTCGGTCAGCTCTTTTAAAAACTCGCTGTTTTGTGGCGCATTGCCGACGCCGTAAGAGCGCAGAATCAGCGCTTTCACCGGCTGGCGCAGGAAGTTACGCACCACGTCAGCGGAAATACCCGGGTAGATGGTCACCACGCCAATCGGCTGAGGCGTAATCGGATGGACGATCAATTCGCCCGAGGTGCTCGGCGCGGGCGGTGTACCCAGGCGGCGGATATGAATTCCCGCCTCCAGCAGCGGCGCCAGGTTCGGTGATGCGAAGGCATCAAAACCGTCGGCGTGCGCTTTGGTGGTGCGGTTGCCGCGATAGAGGCGGTTATTGAAGAACAGTGAGACTTCGTTGATCGGGTAGTTCGCCGCCACGTATAAGGCATTCAGCAGATTAATCTGTCCATCCGAACGCAGCTCGGCGAGCGGGATTTGTGACCCTGTCACAATTACAGGTTTACCCAGATTCTCCAGCATGAACGACAGCGCCGAGGCGGTGAAGGCCATGGTGTCCGTACCGTGAAGGATCACAAAACCATCATAATCGTCGTAGTGCGCTTTGATATCATCGGCAATGTGCTGCCAGTCTTCTGGCGTCATATCCGAAGAATCCATCAGCGGCTGATATTCATGGATAGTGAAATCCGGCATCTCCTGACGATGGAATTCTGGCATCAGCGCCAGCTGACGTTGCAGATGACCAGAGACAGGAATATAACCGTGTTCGGAACGCTGCATCCCGATGGTACCGCCGGTATAGGCGACGTAAATGGATTTTTTTTGCATGGTGTCGTTTGAGTAAGCGAAAGAAAATCCCCTCCGAAGAGGGGATTGCGATTAACGTATATTGGCGCAGGTCAGGCAAAACGCATAGCGATTTTGCGGGTCATTGAAGGCAGCCAGCTTGTCCGTTTCGGCTTTCACCTCTTTGGCGGCTGAGGCCAGCGGCGCAGGCAGATACGCCTGCAATGCCTGCGGCAGCGAGGCGCGCACCGAGCCGGAAACGCTATCCATCACCATATCGAAGAACGTGGGTTCAGACTGATAGTAGTCGATGTGCCACGCTTTGAGTTTCGCCAGTTCTGCGGCTTTGGCGACCGCGTCATCGAAATCGCCGAGGCTGTCGACCAGACCATTGGCTTTCGCATCCTGGCCGGTCCACACGTGGCCCTGGGCGATTTTATCAATCTGCTCCGGCGTGCTGTGGCGCGACTGCGCAACCAGGGTGATAAAGCGTTTATAGCCGTTCTCAATGGTCAGTTGCATCATCTGCTGCACTTCAGGCGGCAGCGTTTTGGTCATTGACACATCTGCCAGCGGAGACGTGGCGACGCCATCCGTGTGCACGCCGATGGAATCCAGCGAGTTTTCCACGGTATTGATCACGCCAAAGATACCGATAGAACCGGTCAGCGTGCTCGGGTTTGCCACGATGTAGCTTGCCGGGGTGGAGATCCAGTAACCGCCTGAAGCCGCCATACCGCCCATCGACACTACAACCGGTTTACCCGCGTCTTTCGCCGCTGCAAGTTCCGCGCGGATCACTTCCGAGGCGCTGACGCTGCCGCCAGGGCTGTTGACGCGCAGCACAATCGCTTTCACTTTCGGATCAAGACGCGCATCGCGGATTTGCGCGGCAGTGGTATCACCACCGACGTTCCCCGGCGTTTCTTCACCGTCCATAATCGCGCCATTGGCAAAGATGACGGCGATGCTGGAACCCGTATCTGCCGGGGTTTTCAGCGCATAGTCGTAAATGCTGACTGCACGGTAGTTTTTGTCCGCTTTGCTCCAGCCAAACTCTTTGCTGAGCGCTTTCTCGATTTCTGCGCTGCTGCCCAGTGAATCGACCAGTTTGCTATCAAGCGCATATTTCGCCGTATCGCCGTCCACTTTGGTCAGGCCATCAAGCATCGCCTGCGCGCCAGGGAAGACCTGCTGCGCGGTGATTTTGCGGTTTGCCGCCACCGTATTCAGGTAGTTCTGCCACAGCTCGCCAATCCAGCGGCTGTCAGCATCACGCGCGGCGGGGGACATATCATCGCGAATAAACGGCTCCACGGCGGATTTATAGGTGCCGACGCGGAATACATGCGTAGAAACTTTCAGCTTCTCAAGCAGGGATTTGTAATAGAGGCCGTTGGTGGCAAAGCCGTGCAGGTCAACAACGCCCTGCGGCGAGAGCCAGATTTTATTGGCAAAGCTTGCGAGGTAATACTGACCCTGGCTGTAGCTGTCGCCCACGGCATAAACCGGTTTGCCGCTGTCGCGGAACTCACGTAGCGCTTTGCCGATATACTGCATCGAGGGCTGATCGCCCCCGGCGAAGTTCTTGAGATCCAGCACGATACCGGTGATATTGCGGTCATCTTTCGCCTGGCGGATAGCCTGAACGATATCGAACAGCGAGTTTTCCTGTAAACGATCGGAGCTTGAGCCAAACAATTGACGACCAATCACCCCCAGCTTACTGCTGGCTGAAGGCTTATCGACAATTACGCCGCTGATGTCCATCAACAGCGCGCCACGCGTGTTGTTGCTTTCAGGCGTGCTGCTAAGCTGCATCCAGATCCCCACGCCAACCAGCACAAGGAAAATAAAGAACAGGTTCAGCACCAGTTCGCGGGCAAAATTGAGTAATCGCCACGTCCATTTAAAGAATCCGGCGATAAAACGCCATAGGGTTCGCATGTTTTCTCCCTGATAAAGACAGTAAACGGTCCACCGAAAGCGGTGAAACATCTGGCTATCCTAATTACAGCGTCGCCTGTTGTCAGCAGGAATCGCCATCGGCGCTGTAACAAATTCTCTGCGCATGTTAATTTTGTGAAAAATAACATGACAGGAGCGAATCAATGGACGCACTTGAATTACTGGTAAATCGCCGTAGCGCTTCCCGCCTGGCTGACCCTGCGCCAGCCGGTGAGCAACTGGAAAATATCCTGCGAGCCGGGATGCGCGCCCCGGATCACGGCACCCTACAGCCGTGGCAGTTTTTTATCATCGAGGGAGAAGGCCGCGAACGTTTCGGTCAGTTGCTGGAAAAAGGCGCAATTGACGCGGGCAGCGATGAGAAAGCGATTGATAAAGCACGTAATGCGCCATTCCGTGCGCCGCTGATTATTGCGGTGGTCGCGAAATGTCAGCCACATCATAAAGTGCCCAAATGGGAACAGGAGATGTCAGCGGGTTGCGCGGTGATGGCGATGCAGATGGCGGCGGTTGCGCAGGGGTTTAACGGTATCTGGCGCAGCGGCGCATTAACCGATAGCCCGGTCGTGCGTGAAGGGCTTCAGTGTGGGGAACACGATAAAATCGTCGGTTTTCTCTATTTAGGCACGCCACAACTCAAGGCGTCGACAACGGTCTCGGTGCCGGATACGACACCGTTTGTAGTACGTTTCTGAAAAAGCTTATCGCCCGGCGGTAAGCGCCACCGGGCTTTTTCATTAAGATTTATGTTGTTTGGCGAATTCGTCTTTCGCTTTTTGCAGCTGCTGCTGGAACGCCGGGTTGGTGTGCAGCGTGGCAACAACGGCGGAACCGACAATACGCGCCGCATCAACATCGCTCTGCCAGTGGTAACCACAAATCACACGGCTTTCACCCAGCTCATACCCACGTTTTAAAATTTCATTTTGACGATCCGGGTTAATCTCTGCCAGCACCAGCGCGGTGGCCCAGCCGATAGAAGTATGGCCAGACGGATAAGAACCGTTTTTCGACAGCTTATCCTGCTCGGTGGTGTTACAGGTTGGGACGCCATAGAAGGCGAACGGACGAATGCGCATGTATTTATCTTTCGCGCCACGGGTTGCCAGGTCGCCCGCATCTTCAATCATGTTGGTCAGCAGTTTGTGCAACTGCGGCGCATCTTTTTCGGTGATAGGCGATCCGAACGCGCCGGAGAAGGCATTCGCCACGCCGCCGCCGCTCAGGTTTGCATCTTCCACCGCCAACTTACCGCGTTCAGTATTGCGCAGCAGGCGGCCTTGTTCATACATCGCCTGATCGTTGAGGAATGCGATGCTCCCTACGGCTGGCGGAGGCGGCAGCAGAGCGAGGCTATCAATGGCTTGCGCATTTTTCAGATAATAGAGGTCTGGTTTGGTAGTCGCGTCGTTCCCGGCCGGAGCAAGAGCAAAAGCGCTGGACGTAAAAAGCGTAGCCAGGCAAAGGGCGATAATGCGTTTTTTCATTGATATTTCCTTTTGATTTTTATCCTGATATGCAGGTTTTGACACTCATATATTCATGCCACTAATTAGTAGAAAGAAAAACGCAGTAAGAAAAATTGCCCTGTGTCGCAAAACGGACAATTGCTTGCGAAGTGAGCAGTAGTGAGCGATTTCGGAGTGTCGGACTTACCTCGCCGCCATTTGGGCGCTACCATAGTGGGATTGGCAAAATCAGGAGATGTCCATGAGCGAGCAAGCCATTCGTTTAACACAGTACAGCCACGGAGCCGGTTGCGGTTGTAAAATTTCCCCAAAAGTGCTGGAAACCATCCTGCACAGTGAGCAGGCGAAGTTTGTCGACCCGAACCTGCTTGTCGGCAATGAAACCCGTGATGACGCGGCCGTATACGACCTCGGCAATGGCACATCGATAATCAGTACCACCGATTTCTTTATGCCGATCGTTGATAATCCATTTGATTTTGGCCGTATCGCGGCCACCAACGCCATCAGTGATATCTTCGCGATGGGCGGCAAACCGATTATGGCGATTGCTATCCTCGGCTGGCCCATCAACACGCTGGCCCCGGAAATCGCGCGCGACGTGATTGACGGTGGGCGCTTTGCCTGCCAGCAAGCCGGAATCGCCCTGGCAGGCGGTCACTCCATTGATGCGCCAGAGCCTATCTTTGGGCTGGCGGTCACGGGCGTCGTGCCGACCGAGCGCGTGAAGAAAAACAGCACCGCGCAGGCGGGCTGCAAACTGTTCCTCACCAAACCGCTGGGGATTGGCGTACTCACTACCGCGGAGAAAAAATCGCTGCTGAAACCAGAACATCAGGGGCTGGCGACGGAAGTCATGTGCCAGATGAACCTGGCTGGCGCGGCTTTCGCTAATATTGACGGCGTCAAAGCGATGACGGATGTCACCGGCTTTGGTCTGCTGGGACACCTCAGTGAAATGTGTCAGGGCGCCGGTGTGCAGGCGCAGGTGAACTTTGCCGACGTGCCGAAATTGCCGGGCGTGGAAGAGTACATCGCGCAGGGTGCTGTGCCTGGCGGTACCGGGCGTAACTTTGCCAGCTATGGTCATTTGATGGGGGCAATGCCGGAAGAATGGCGTTCGCTGCTGTGCGACCCGCAAACCTCTGGTGGCCTGCTGTTGGCGGTCACGCCGGATGCCGAGCAAGAGGTACAGGCTGCGGCGGCAGAGTATGGCATTACCTTAACGTCGATTGGTGGTCTGGTCGAGGCCCGCGCGGGTCGCCCGATGATTGAGATCCGCTAAACTGATGCGCCTGTTTATTGCGGAAAAACCGAGCCTGGCGCGGGCCATTGCCGATGTATTGCCGAAACCCCATCGAAAGGGCGACGGGTATATCGAATGTGGCAACGGTCAGGTGGTGACCTGGTGTATTGGCCATCTACTCGAACAGGCGCAGCCGGACGCGTATGACAGCCGTTATGCGCGCTGGAATTTGCAGGATTTACCGATAGTCCCGGAGAAGTGGCAACTTCAGCCGCGTCCGTCGGTGACAAAGCAACTCAATGTCATTAAGCGTTTTTTGCACGAAGCCAGTGAAGTCATTCACGCAGGAGACCCCGACCGAGAAGGGCAACTGCTGGTGGATGAAGTGCTGGACTATCTTTCGCTGGCGCCCGAAAAGCGCCAGCAGGTGCAACGCTGTTTAATCAACGACCTGAACCCGCAGGCGGTGGAGCGGGCAATTACGCGCCTGCGCGCCAATAGCGACTTCATTCCACTCTGCGTTTCCGCGCTGGCTCGCGCCCGTGCCGACTGGCTTTACGGCATCAATATGACTCGCGCCTACACCATTTTAGGGCGTAACGCCGGGTATAACGGTGTGCTCTCCGTTGGCCGCGTACAAACGCCCGTGCTGGGGCTGGTAGTGCGTCGTGATGAAGAGATTGAAAACTTTGTCGCCAAAGATTTCTTCGAAGTGAAAGCGCATATTGTCACGCCGAAAGACGAACGCTTCACCGCCGTCTGGCAGCCGAGCGAAGCCTGCGAGCCGTATCAGGACGAAGAGGGGCGATTGCTGCACCGCGCGCTGGCCGATCATGTGGTCAAACGCATTGAAGGCCAGCCGGCGATTGTCACCGCCTATAACGATAAACGGGAATCAGAATCGGCGCCGCTGCCGTTTTCGCTTTCTGCCTTGCAAATTGAAGCCGCAAAACGTTATGGCCTGAGCGCGCAGAACGTGCTCGATATTTGTCAGAAACTTTACGAAACCCACAAACTGATTACCTATCCGCGTTCTGATAGCCGCTATTTGCCGGAAGAGCATTTCGCCGGGCGGCATGCGGTGCTGAATGCGATTGGCGTTCACGCGCCCGATCTCTTGCCGCAATCGGTGGTGAATCCGGACACGCGCAACCGCTGCTGGGATGATAAAAAGGTTGATGCGCACCACGCCATTATCCCTACTGCGCGGTCGAGCAACGTCAACCTCACCGAAAACGAATCGAAGATCTACACCCTGGTGGCGCGTCAATATCTGATGCAGTTCTGCCCGGACGCGGTTTTCCGTAAGTGTCAGATAGATCTTGATATTGCTAATGGCAAATTTATCGCTAAAGCGCGTTTTCTTGCTGAAGCAGGCTGGCGCACACTGCTTGGCAGCAAAGAACGCGATGAAGAAAACGACGGTACGCCGTTGCCGGTAGTCGCCAAAAGCGATGAACTGCTGTGCGAAAAAGGTGAAGTGGTGGAACGGCAAACCCAGCCGCCGCGCCACTTCACCGACGCAACGCTGCTTTCTGCTATGACCGGTATCGCGCGTTTTGTGCAGGACAAAGATCTGAAAAAGATCCTCCGCGCAACGGATGGGCTCGGCACCGAAGCGACGCGCGCAGGAATTATCGAACTGCTGTTTAAACGCGGCTTCCTGACTAAAAAAGGGCGCTATATTCACTCGACTGACGCGGGTAAAGCGCTGTTCCACTCGCTGCCAGAAATGGCGACACGGCCGGATATGACCGCGCACTGGGAGTCAATTCTGACGCAAATCAGCGAAAAACAGTGTCGCTATCAGGACTTTATGCAGCCGCTGGTGGGCACGCTATATCAACTGATTGATCAGGCACGCAGCACGCCGGTCAGACGTTTCCGTGGCATTGTCGCACCGGGCAGTGGAAGTGGCGATAAGAAAAAGAGTGCCCCGCGTAAACGTAGCGCGAAAAAAAGCCCGCCATCGGATGAAGCGGGCAGTGGGGCGATAGCGTAAGTTCAGGCAGCATACAGGTTCACAAGTCAAATTCTGAAATATCCAGCGGGTTTAGAGAATCCGTTGGATATTTTTTTTGCCGGGATAAAATTGTCTCCTTCAGTGCGTACGTTTACAGGGAATGTTATGAAAAAAGAGTTATTACAAAATCATCCTGGCAGTGAGAAGTTTTACTTTAACGGCTGGGAAATATTTAATATTAATCTTGATCAGGTGATTAAAGAAAACAAAGCTATGCTGCTTTGTAAGTGGGGGTTTTATATAACCTGTGTTCTGGCTGCAATGATAGCCTTTGCTGGTGTCACTGCAAATGCTTTAACGAGTAAGGGGCAAATTTCCACGGGATGCGCTTTTCTTTATCTTCTGTTAATGACAGGGCTGATTATTCGTGCTGGCTTCAGAGCAAAAAAAGAACAGTTACACTATTATCAGGCTAAAGGGATTGAGCCGCTTAGCGAAGAGAAATTGCAAGCGTTGCAATTGATTGCACCTTATCGTTTTTATCATAAGCAGTGGTCCGAAACGCTGGAGTGCTGGCCGCGAAAGCCTGAATCAGGAAAAGATAACTTTCATTATCAGGTAGTTCGCTTTGACTCCATCGATATTATTGGTGCAAGACGTCAGTCTTTAGAGGAAGACTGGGGAATCGAAGACAGTGAGAGTTACATTGCTTTAATGGAGCATTTTCTGTCTGGCGACCATGGGGCTAATACGTTTAAAGCTCATATGGAGGAGGATCCCGAACAGGTTATCACTCTGTTGAATAAATTTGCTGTTTTCCCACGAGACTATATTTCCGATTGTGCTATTCGCCGTTTTGATAAATCCTCTGCCCGGCTTATATGGGCGGCTGAATTCTCGTGGATGATCTCGTTATCCTGCACCGCTTATCAAAATGGTACTATTGAAGAAGAACTGGCATGGCATTACATCATGATTGCTTCGCGAAAGGCGCACGAGTTGTTCGAAAGTGAAGAGGATTACCACAAAAATAGCGTGATGGGATTTCTTTACTGGCATGCTTGCTGCTATCGCAGAAAGTTAACGGATGCTGAGCTTGAAGCATGTTATCGCTATGATAAGCAGTTTTGGGAGCATTACAGTAAAAAGTGTCGTTGGCCGATAAGAAATGTCCCCTGGGGCACATCCTCAACCTGACCTCTTTGGCGGGGGCGCTGCACTTGCCCGGCCTACAAAGAGTGCAGTTTCAATGAATTGCACCCGTCCGTAGGCCTGATAAGCGCAGCGCCATCAGGCATTTTCACCGGATTCTTGCCGGGGGCGCTGCGCTTGCACGCCTCTGCTTAAATCACACCCTGTGACAGCATCGCGTCGGCAACTTTAACGAAGCCTGCAATGTTGGCGCCGCGCACATAGTTGGTTTGCTTGCTTTCGCCGCCGTGCTCAACGCAGGCATGGTGAATATCCAGCATGATGTGATGCAGACGCGCATCGACTTTCTCGGCTTTCCAGCCCATACGCGCGGCGTTTTGCGCCATCTCCAGGCCGGAGGTGGCGACACCGCCCGCGTTCGCCGCTTTACCCGGTGCGAATAGTACGCCCGCGTCGAGGAACAGTTCGGTGGCTTCGATGGTGGTTGGCATATTCGCACCTTCGGCTACGGCTTTGACGCCGTTAGCAACCAGCACGCGAGCGGCATCGGTATCCAGCTCATTCTGCGTGGCGCACGGCAGGGCAATATCAACCGGCACAGACCACGGCTGCTGGCCTTCCAGATAGACCAGACCAAATTCACGCGCGTAATCGGCCACGCGACCGTCACGGCTGGCTTTGATTTCAATCAGACGCGCCAGTTTTTCTTTGGTAAAGCCGCTTTCGTCCACCACGGTACCGCTGGAGTCAGATGCGGTGACCACGCGAGCACCAAATTCCATTGCTTTTTCAATCGCGTATTGCGCCACGTTACCGGAGCCGGAAACGGAAACGCGCATGCCTTCAAAGCTCAGGCCGTGACGCTTGAGCATCGCTTCGGTGAAGTAAACCAGACCGTAACCGGTAGCTTCCGGACGAATCAGGCTGCCGCCGAACGAAAGACCTTTCCCGGTAAACACGCAGGCGGTGTTGTTGGAGAGTTTTTTCATCATGCCAGCCATGAAGCCGACTTCTCGCCCACCCACGCCGATATCGCCCGCCGGGACGTCGGTGTCTGCGCCAAGATGACGATAGAGTTCAGTCATCAGCGCCTGACAGAAGCGCATGACTTCGCCTTCGCTTTTGCCTTTCGGGTCAAAATCGCTGCCGCCTTTGCCGCCACCCATCGGTAGCGTAGTCAGGGCGTTTTTAAAGGTTTGCTCGAAGCCGAGGAATTTCAGAATCGACAGGTTCACGGAAGGGTGGAAACGCATCCCGCCCTTGAACGGCCCAATCGCCGAACTGAACTGTACGCGCCATGCGCGGTTCACCTGTACCTGATTGCGATCGTCCACCCATACTACGCGGAACTGGATCACGCGCTCAGGTTCAACCAGCCTTTCGAGCAGCGAGAGGCGACGATATTGCGGGTTCTGTTCCAGAAATGGCCATAGGGTGGTCATGACTTCGCGTACGGCCTGAGAGAATTCTGTCTGGTGTGGGTCGCGTTGCTGAACGTGGGCAAGGAAGTTTTCCAGAGAGCCAACCTGATCCATAAGTATAAGTTCCTCTTATAGTTAATGATGTATGTGCTTGTTGTGATTTATGTTTTAACGTCGTGATGTTTTTTGACTATATCATTACGTTGCTAACTTTTGACAAGCAAAATTGAGCCCGAAAGGAAAATTAATACGCAGCGGTGGGTCATAATAAAAACCGATAGACGTTTACCCTTAAGGAAGTGAGCAAATGGGTCGATATAAAGAGATACGAAAGCAGATAACAGGAGCTCGAGGATGAAAACGCAATGGCTGGCAGGAGTATTGATTGTAATGGTGGGGGCGGCGTTCGCGCGCCCGCAGGTCGAGGTCAACGTGCCGCCGGAAGTTTTCAGTACCCGGGGGCAGCAGGTAGAAAACTGTAGCCAGTGCTGTGTCTATCAAAATGAATATTATTCTGAAGGCGCGGTGATTAATACGGACGGCGGTTTGCTACAGTGTCAGCGCGATGAGAAAACCCTCAGCACCAACCCGCTTATCTGGCATCGCGTAAAGCCATAAATGCTTCGAGCAGAGGAATATCGGCAGGCGCAAGCGCATAATCGAATGCCTCTTCCGGGAGGCACCACGCCAGCGCAGTATGCTCCAGGGCCACAATCTCACCCTCGTAAACCGGAACGTGCCAGGCATGCAGATGAATGATACGCCCGGAGACTTCTCGTTGATGGCTGGCGATATAACGGGTTGGTTGCGCGTGAATACCGAACTCTTCACGTAACTCGCGGGTCAGCGCTTCCGGCTGACTCTCGCCTTGCTCGACTTTTCCCCCGGCAAACTCCCACATGCCTGCCTGGTCGGCGTGAGGCGGACGTTGGGCAAGTAAAATTTGCCCGTTTTGTTCAATAATGGCAGCAACGACATCGATGGTTTTCAGCATAGCGGTCAAAGATTCTGTAAATGTATTACCATAATATCCTTGCCCTGAAGTTTGCTAAAGCGTTGTTACAGGAAAAAACATGCTCGACCGTTATCTCCACCCGCGTCTCAAGCCCTTGCTCAATCGCGTTGCTGAAATCGTCGATCGTCCTCAGATTACCCCAGATGGCATCACGCTGGTGGGGTTTGCTGTTGGCGTGCTGGCCTTGCCGTTTCTGGCGCTGGGATGGTATGGCGCGGCATTAATGGCGATTGTGGTTAATCGCCTGTGTGATGGGCTGGATGGTGCGCTTGCAAGGCGGCGGGGTCTAACGGATGCCGGCGGGTTCCTTGATATTGCCCTCGACTTTCTCTTTTACGCGCTGGTGCCGTTTGGCTTTGTCCTTGCGGACCCGTTGAACAATGCTATTGCCGGCGCGTGGCTACTGTTTGCGTTTATCGGTACTGGCAGTAGCTTTCTTGCGTTTGCCGCACTGGCAGCGAAACACAATATCGATAACCCCGGCTACGCGCACAAATCGTTTTACTATATCGGTGGCCTGACGGAAGGCAGTGAAACTATCGCGTTATTTGTGCTTTGTTGCCTCTTCCCGGCGTACTTTTCCTGGCTGGCGTGGATATTTGGCGCGCTGTGCTGGCTGACGACGTTTAATCGGGTGTGGGGAGGGTATGTGACGCTGAGGGCATGTCAGCGTCACGAAGAGAAACCTTAAAGCGAGCTATCGGGTTTGCGATCGCCTGTTGCGACCGGGTTTTTCGGGTTAGCGCTCCATTCGTACCAGCCGCCGTCATAGACCGCGACGTTTTGCCAGCCCATGGCGCGGGCGTACATAAAGGTCTCAGACGCGCGCCATCCGGTGCCGCAGTAAAATGCAACGTGCTGTTCAGGCCGGATATTCCAGCGTTTCCACATTTCCGTAATATCATCCGCGCTGCGCATGGTGCCGTCCGGGTTATGGAAATCTTCCATATGCGTGGAGTCGCTGCCCGCATGGCCCCAGCGTGCGCCGGCAATATCGCCTTTTGGCTTAATGTAGCTATAACCGCTGGTGGTGCCGATAAATTCTGGCCAGGAGCGAATGCTGACCAGCGAGGCGTCCTGGCGATTCAGCAGGCCACGCGCTTGTTCCATATCCAGCATTAACTGTGGCTGAGCGGGAATGGCGACGCCGAAATCTGGCGCGGATTTTTCTTTAGGCGCGGTACCGCGTTCAACAGGCAGCCCTGAATCAGACCAGGTTTTCCAGCCGCCATCGAGCAGCCGGACATCTTTTACCCCGGCGTAAAGCATAATCTGTGCAACACGTGCGGCGGCATAGACGTCACGTCCGTAGAGGATCACCGTGGTGTCGTGGCGGATGCCGTGTTTCGCCAGCATCGCTTTCAGCTGTTCGTCAGAGACTTTATTCCACAGCGGCTCGCTTTCGACTTCGTTGGTGTCGATATAGCCTGCGCCAGGAATGTGACTAAGTAAGTAAAGTTTCGGCGCGCCCCAACCGGCTTCAAAGACTTTCCAGTCACCCGTCGGTGTCGCCTCGACAGATTTGTTTTTCTGGAGGTCGTGAAGCCACTGTGGGTACACCAGTTGTTCAAAGTGGGGGAGTTTCTGCAGACGATTTTGCTGTTGCAGGGCGTCGCTTAAACGGACAATTTGCGTGTAGCCGATTTTTTCTAAACGTGCCGCGACGGCCTCGTTATCTTTATCGTTGCCGTACAGAGCAATGGCGGTCTCTTTTTGCAGTTTATGCTGCTGCGCCCATGCCGCAAGCTGCTCATCGGTCATTGATGATAGCCATCTGGCCGATAGGTTGAGCGCCAGGGGTTCATGCCCCTGAGGGCCATTGACTGTCTGAGGCCAGCCGTTATAGAACGCGCTCAGGCGCGTATCGATAGCGACGCCGTTCTGTTGTAACAGATGAGAGAAACTCAATGTTCTCGCCATATCAGTGGCAAAAACCGAGGTGGAGAGTCCAAGCGCGAGGGCCAGCAAAGACAGTTGAGAAACACGTTTCATCGAATCGTCCGACAAAGAAAAAAAGGTACGCCATTCTGAACGCCAGGCCTCATAAATACTTTGCGTTAACGCAGTATTGTAGCGCATCAACAGTTTGTAGAGTGAAATATCACGTCGTTAAACTGTTTCATGCCAGCGCATCATATCCATGCATGAAGCATTTTCCGGCACATCCGCCTGGTCATGGGTAACCAGAATTGTCGGTATGTTTTGTTCGATAAGCGTGTCAAATACCCACTGGCGGAAAGCAACACGCAAGGTGCTGTCGAGCCGGCTGAAGGGCTCATCGAGCAGGAGTGCATTGGGCTGCGCCAGCAAGGCACGCAGTAAGGCGACGCGTGCGCGCTGGCCTCCGGAAAGGGTTGCCGGATCACGCGTATAGAAATCGTGCAGCCCGGCCTGCGCCAGCGCGTGGTGAACGGCATCTTTACGCTGGCCTCCACGCACCGCGGCAGGAAGCGCAAGTTGCAGATTGTGGCCCACGCTCAAGTGATCAAACAGCAGCGCATCCTGAAACAAGATACCGATGCGACGTTGCTCAGTTGGAAACTTGTCAATGCGCGAGTTATTGAGCCATAGCTCACCGCGGGCCTGAAATGTGCAAGGCAGCGCACCGATCATCCACGAGAACAGGGTCGATTTTCCGCAGCCAGATGGGCCCATTAGCGTGACAATTTCGCCCGGACGAACGGTAAAGGAGACATCGCGCAGCAGCGGTTGTTGACCCTGCATCAGCGTGACATTGTTTAACTGCAACATTAGCGTAGACCTCGTCGATAATGGCCAATGAGTTGGGCCATGAGAGCCATTAGCGAGAAAAAACACACGGGCAATATCAACTGCCAGAGACCCTGAGCGGCAAGTTGCGCCGACGCGCCGCCGCTGGAAAGTGCCACCGCTTCTGTCGTAAGCGTCGGCACTCGACCCGCGCCCAACCACTGGGTGGGTAAATATTGCGCGATACTGACTGAAAAACCGATCGCCAGCGCAGAGAGCAAGGGTTTGATTATCAACGGGCATTTGATTTGCGCAAAAATGCGTACCTGGTGCCAGCCGAGGGTGCGGGCAATCAACACCAGCCGCGGGTCGATGCGCTGCCACGCCGGGCGCAGCACAAACAGCATCCACGGGATAACCCACAAAAGATGCCCCCACAACACGGTGATGAACTCGCCATCCATCCAGCCATATAATGCCATCTCATACTGGCCCGCTGCTAATGGCAGGGCGGGCAGTATCAGCGGCAACCACAGACAGCGTGTCAGCGCTGAGGGCCCCCATTCCAGCCACAGCAGGCAGAGTATTGCGCCCAATAATGCCGCCAGCAGGGCCAGCCAGAAACTGTTGCTGAATGTCAGTGCATCTGGCAGTGCGGCGTGGGCCAGTAGCAATAATGTCAACGCGCACGCCACGCCGCTCAGGGGGATAAGCAGGCTGGCAACCTTCCCGAATAGCGGCGAAGCGTGCGGGCGACGACGCCCATGCAGGCCAGGACAAAAGCGTCGTGCGGTAACCCATAACAGGCAGGCGGTGAGCGCCAGTACTGCCAAAATCGCCAGCAGCATCACACAGGCCAGTTGGCCTTTGATTTGCGTGCTTTCGTCACCCTGATTTAACCATTGCCAGGCCAGCACGGCTAGCGTCGGTGGGTTTCCCGGCCCAAGAATAATCGCCACATCGACAACAGAGAGGGTCCATGCGGTGGTCGCCAGAAGGGCGATACCCAGCGCCGGCAGCAGAACCGGGAGTATCAGATAACGCAGGCACTGCCCGCGACCATAGCCAAGACTGCGCAGTACAAGAAGTTGTTCACTCAGCCGCTTTTCACCCAATACCGCCCAGCTTACCCACAGCAGAAACGCGCTCTCTTTCACTGCCAGAACGAGCCCCAGCCCAATACCATAACGGTCCGGGATGGCGTGCAAATGGGGGAGAATACGGTAAATAACGCCCCCCTCAGCAAACAGCAACAGTGCGCCAGTGGCGAAGGCGACGTGCGGCAGCGCCAGCAGTAACGGTAAACGGGCAGTCAGTCGCTGCCAGCCAGCAGAAGGCCAGAGCGCGGCAATAATGAGCAGCGTCAAAGCGAGCGCGCCGCCCACCGCAATGAGCGATGAAATAAGCGTGGCGCTGAGCGCCTGACTGAATTGCGGGTCCTCAAACAGCAGACGCCAGTTCTCAGGTATCAATGCCGGACGCAGAAAGCCTGCCGCAGAAAACAGCGGCAGATAGACAAGTAGCATTGCGGTACAGCATAACGCGCTTAATGTGTACCGTAGCGGCGTAGCCATTCCTGCTCCAGCGCGTTTACCCAGGCGGCATGAGGTTCTGCCAGAACGGGCGGCAGATCGGTGGGCTCACGGGCGGAGAGTTCATCTCGCTGCGCGGCGGGTAGCTTTTTCGGGTCCAGAACGCTGGGATCGCCCCATATCGCCGGGTCAGCTTTCCGACGCTGTGCCTCCGGCGACAGCAGGAAGTTAGCGACCACCTGCGCCGCCGCACTGGCGCGTGAATTAGCTGGAATGGTTACAAAATGAACGTTTCCAAGCATGCCATCCTGAAATCCAAAACTGTAACTGTCGTCAGGCAGCACATGTGTAGCGACTTTTTGCTGAGCATGCAGGGGATTAAACGTCAGCGACAACCGTAAAGTACCGTTTGCCAGCATGCTATCCATGCGCGCAGGAGACGGCGGGAAGTCGCGCCCCTCACGCCACAGTAGGGGATGAAGCGCATCAAGATAGCGCCAGAGAGGAGCGGTAACCTGCGCGAAGGTCTTTTCGTGCGGCGGGCGCTTCAGCGCTTCGGGATGCGGTGTAAGGTTTATCAGAAACTGCTCAAGCAGCGCTGTGCCGGTAAAATCAGGTGGGCGAGGGTAGGTGATTGTCCCGGGATGCTGTCGGGCATAATCCAGCAACGCCTGCGGGGTTTGCGGCGGCTGTGGTGTCTGCGTGCGACGTGCGATAAACGTCAGTTGCGCGCTGCCCCACGGCGACTCCGCCCCTTCAACGGGCACAGAAAAATCCTCGCGCACTGGTTTTTGTGTATCGACATACTGCCAGTTAGGCAACTGTTCAGCCCAGCCGGTGCGCAGCAGGCCATCTTCTTTTAGGGTGCGAAAGTTTTCCCCGTTGACCCATAGCAGATCCACTGAACCGCCAGAGGTGCGCCCAGCTTTGGCTTCGGTCTGAATGCGTTTGACCGTATCCGCCGCATCGGCAATGTGCACGATGCGCAGGTTTATCGCGTAATTGCGTTTAACCTCGTCACGCACCCAGTCCAGGTAATTGTTGACCGCGCTATCTCCGCCCCAGGCATTGAACCAGACAGTTTGCCCTTTAGCGTGTTGCTCAATTTCCTGCCAACGTGCGTCCTGGGCTATCGCCAGTTGTGAACAGAACAGCAACGCACTCAGGCACGCTATCCCTTTACGCATAACGCGCATAATGACCTCTCAGAATCGCGAATCATGATTTTGACGTTGTGTTATTTTCATCCGGCAAGCGGCAAAGCCCTTGCGCAGGAATGTCCATTGACGAATTAAACCGTGCAGAGAGGTTTTGCAAACCAATCAGCGCGGTGAGCTCTGTCAGAGCTTGTGCATCAAAATGTGCAGATAATTTTGCTCTCAGATCGTCATCGACCTGCGGCGGCGTCAGGCTGGCCGCTTCTGCATAGGCCAGCGCCAGCTTTTCTGTCTCGCTGAATAGCGTACTGTTCCGCCATTCGGACACGGCCAGCAATTTCTCCATACTGCCCGTATGCTGCGCAATTTTCATATTGGTAATATCCACACAAAACGCGCAGTGACACAGTTGTGCAATACGGGCACTTACCAGCGCGCGCAGAAGCGGATCCACAGGCGATCGCTTACGCTCGAGATAACCGACAAACAGGGATACCAAATAAAAAATAAAGGGAATGCGTCCCCACCAGTAAATAGGGTTGAGCACCTGGCCATAATGGCGTCGGTGCAACCAGGCCTGAGGACGTAAAATAAGCGGGATCGCGCGCAGAGGCGGTAAAGCCATCAGGAATTCCTCTTCTGACGTTCACGGTAAAGGCTTTTAGCAACAAAAACGACGACAGATAAAGCAAACAGCGTAAACAGCCCGGTAATAAACCAAAAAGTGCCGCCGGTCAGCATGCTTCCGGCCCATGAGTATACCAGGGTTGCAGGCAGTTGGCCGATGGCCGTCGCCATGAAGAAATGGCGAAAGCGAATTGATGTTAAACCTGCAGCATAGCTAATCGGATCGAAAGGAACAAAGGGCAACAGGCGGCAAATGAGGATGGTATGTTTTCCATAGCGCGCGAAAAACGTATCCATGCTCTGTAAAACCGTTTTTCCGGTCAGTTTTTCCACGACGTCGCGTCCCAGGATCCTTGCAATGTAAAAACAGAGCGTCGCCCCTGCCATGGCGCTGCTCCAGGACAATACTGCGCCCCAGAAGGCGCCAAACAATGAGGCGTTAGCGAAGGTGATGAGAAAGGCGGGTAGAGGGGCAATAATGGCCTGGAGTATCATCAGGAAAAAGGAGACCGTTGCCGCCTGCGCGCCATATGAATCGATAAAACGTTCAATCGCGTGCTGATCTAACGACGTAAATGCGCTGATACTTTGCTGAATAAAAGTATTGACCGTCGGTACCCCCAACCACAGGGCGACACACAAAAGTGCCAACAGGACGAGGATAATACGGCGATAATTAATTCCCGGGGTTTTGCTGCGCATTTTATATCCGTGGTAGCGAAGAACAGAGGGACAGCGTTTCAGATGGCGTAATTACCTTCTTAACCCCCCAGGATAAACCGTGATCCAGATTTTGTTTCCCTGATATCTTAATCATTAGCATTATTATGCTCACCTTGCACGCTGACTGTTCGATCCGGCAGAACAATCTTTTTATATCGACCATACCGTTTAGCAATGTGTATTAAAGCCCACAATAAAACGCCAGCCAGACTGAGCTTGATTATAAAGGCACCATTTATACCCTGTGTGGCAAGCTCATTGGCCATGACGGAATAAATGACGATGCCGGGCAGAGTTGTGATGGCTGAAATAAGGGTGAATGACCAAAAAGGGAGTGCCGTCAGCCCGTAGGCGTAATTCTGAATATTATAAGGAAAAAGGGGAATCAGCCGTGTCAGGATTAAAAAATCCGTTCCACTGCGGGCAATCCCGTTTTCGATAGCCTGAAAGACAGAGGTGTGGCCGATATATTTGAGTAAGAGTTCCCGCCCAAGCCAGCGGGCAATCAGGAATGAGAGCGCTGATGCGAATGTTGCGGCAATCAACGAGAGTAACGACCCCCAGAATGCGCCAAAAACAACCCCTCCGGCGATCACCAGCAGGCTGCCGGGCATGAGGCACAGCGTGGAAATAATAAACAGGCCGATAAATATTCCATATCCCCACACTCCGCTTTGACGAAGAGTTTCTTGCAAATGCTGGAAATCGCGCAAGAGACTAACCCGTTCAAATGTATGTTCAAGAAGAACGACAAGCGCCAAAAAAATAGCGATAAGGAGAAATTTATATCCTGATGTTAGAGTGACTTCTTTGGCATTCTTTCTCTTTCCTGCTGTCGTGGGTAAAAGATGAGGCAAGTACAAAATCGAGCAGACGGTATAGTAAATCCGACGTAACAACAAATTTAAACTGTAATTTTATTGATTTGTTTCAAAGTCGAGAGTCCTCCTGACCGCAGTCGGCCAGGAGTAAAGGAGGCTATTATTCTTTAAACGTTGCCCAGATTGGCGCGTGGTCAGAAGGTTTTTCCATGCTGCGAATTTCGTAATCAATCCCTGTTTCAATGCAGCGCTCCGCCAACGGCGGGCTCGCCAACAGCAGGTCAATGCGCAGACCACGATTATCATCAAAGCCTTTAGAACGATAATCGAACCACGAGAAGCGATCGTGGGTTTCCGGGTTGGCATGGCGGAACGTATCGACCAGGCCCCAGTTCAGCAGACGTCCCATCCACTCGCGTTCTTCCGGCAGGAAGGAGCATTTGCCGGTACGCAGCCAGCGCTTACGATTTTCTTCGCCGATACCAATGTCCAGGTCCGTCGGGCTGATATTCATGTCGCCCATAATCAGCACCGGATTGGTACTTTTCAGCTCGTTCTCCAGGTAATCCTGAAGGTCCTGATAAAACTTCGCTTTCGCCGGGAATTTGGTTTCGTGATCGCGGCTTTCGCCCTGCGGGAAGTAACCGTTGATGACGGTGACATTCCCCAGCGGCGACGGGATTTCGGCGATGATCAGACGACGCTGCGCTTCTTCGTTATCGTTGGGAAAACCACGGCGCACGGCAACAGGCGTCGCTTTGGTCAGCAGGGCAACGCCGTAGTGGCCTTTCTGCCCATGATAGAAAATGTTGTAACCGAGCTTTGCCACCTCTTCGAGAGGGAACATATCGTCGTGAACTTTTGTCTCCTGCAAGCCGATGACATCAGGTTGATGTTTTTCAACGATGGCTTCCAGTTGATGGGGGCGTGCGCGCAGGCCGTTGATATTAAAAGAGACAAATTTCATAGTCGCTGCCACTTTGCAAGGTGAATTGTAACGGAATGGTATCAGAAATGGTGGCTTACGTGAACGATTCGTCAGAATTTGCGAGGCGCTACGAGGAACCTGCAATTGCCGTCAAAAACCCGGAAAACGGGTCGATTTTATCGGGGGATGAGCAGAGAATTCGCGTGGGTGCTTGAGGCTTTCTGGCTTCAGGTAATCGATGAGGTTCAGAAGGACGAAAGCCCCAGGAAGATGTTTAAAATCAACCTGAGGCTAGCTTCCGAACCCAACAATTCGGATGTTAGTCTCTTCTTTGCATGGAGGCAAGACATGCTGACGAAATACGCCCTTGTGGCAATCATAGTGCTATGCATAACGGCACTGGGATTCACGCTGATGGTACGAGACTCATTGTGCGAGTTGAGCATCCGGGAGCGTGGTATGGAGTTTAAGGCCATTCTCGCTTACGAACCGAAGAAGTAGCCTGACGCGCGGGGAACTATCCCCGCGTTTCGGATGGCTGGGTTTAGCATTAAATGCACCCAATTTTTTCTTTTGCTGGCATATCACCCCATAGTCCGCAGCGTAATAGAGCAAAATCTGCACCACATTGACGCGCCTGGCTCCCAAATGGCGCATAAAACTACGATAAATTTCGTATCGGATCACAATTCCAGAATTATATTTTATTAATGCATAATCGTGCGAATGATATCTCTGGAATCATCGATTGAATGCACTTTATTCACTATTTATGCAAGTTTAGTGAATAGTGGATATTCGTAACTCATTGATATTACATACCCATCTTCTGGCTATGCATTTTTAGCGCTGGCTGGCACGAACCGTGCAACCTACATTTACAGCGCAAACACCTATATTATTTAACATAAATGAAACCTTTCATTTACCAAAAGAGGTCGCTATGTCTCAGTCAATTACCCGTCAGGATTTCGATCAGTGGATGATGCCGGTTTACGCGCCGGCACCGTTTATTCCGGTACGAGGCGAGGGTTCTCGCCTGTGGGATCAACAGGGAAAAGAGTATATCGACTTTGCGGGTGGCATTGCGGTCAATGCATTAGGGCATGCGCATCCGGCGATGATTCAGGCGCTCACTGAACAAGCAAATAAGTTCTGGCATACGGGCAACGGCTACACCAATGAACCTGCGCTGCGTCTGGCAAAACAGCTGATTGATGCCACGTTTGCCGACCGGGTATTTTTCTGCAACTCCGGGGCCGAGGCTAACGAAGCCGCGCTTAAGCTGGCGCGAAAATACGCGCACGATACGTTTGGCAGCCATAAAAGTGGCATTGTCGCGTTCAAAAATGCCTTCCATGGCCGCACGCTGTTCACCGTTTCGGCGGGCGGACAACCAGCCTATTCACAGGATTTTGCGCCGTTGCCCCCGGATATTCGTCACGCGGTCTATAACGATCTGGCTTCCGCCAGCGCGCTGATTGATGACGGCACTTGCGCCGTGATCGTCGAACCGATGCAGGGAGAAGGCGGCGTGGTGCCTGCCGATCCGGCATTTTTACGCGGCCTGCGCGAACTGTGCGATCGCCACGATGCATTGCTGATTTTTGATGAGGTGCAAACCGGCGTAGGACGCACGGGCGAGCTGTACGCTTATATGCACTACGGCGTGACGCCCGATCTCCTGACTACCGCAAAAGCACTGGGTGGCGGCTTCCCGGTGGGCGCATTGTTGGCAAAAGAAACGTACGCCAGCGTGATGACGGTGGGTACCCACGGAACGACCTACGGCGGGAACCCTTTAGCCAGCGCGGTGGCGGGCGCGGTCTTTTCCATCATTAATACGCCGCAGATACTCAACGGCGTCAAGCAGCGTCAGCAGTGGTTTACCGAGCGCTTGTTGTCGATAAATGCGCGCTACAGCCTCTTTAATGAGATACGTGGCCTGGGGCTGTTAATCGGCTGTGAGCTGAAAGCGGCTTACGCGGGTAAAGCGAAACAGATCAGTCAACTGGCTGCGGAAGAGGGGCTGATGGTGCTGATCGCGGGGGCTAACGTCGTGCGCTTTGCGCCGGCGCTGATTATCACAGAAGAAGAGGTTACTCATGGCCTCGACCGTTTTGAACGCGCCTGTGAACGTTTCCTGGCAGGAGTCTCGCCATGATGATTATCCGTCCAATCGAACGCGAGGACCTGCCTGGCCTGCTACGATTAGCAGCAGAGACGGGCGGCGGGCTGACTTCGCTCCCAGCCGATGAGTCTACGTTGTCAGCGCGCATTAATCGGTCCCTGGCGACCTGGCGGGGAGAACTTCCGCGCAGTGAACAGGGCTACGTATTCGTGCTCGAAGAGAGTGAAAGCGGCAACGTGGTGGGCATTTGCGCCATCGAGGTGGCGGTGGGGTTGAACGATCCCTGGTACAACTATCGGGTCGGCACGCTGGTACACGCCTCGAAAGAGCTGAACGTTTACAACGCGCTGCCAACCCTCTTTTTAAGTAATGACCACACCGGCAGTAGCGAACTTTGCTCGCTGTTCCTGGAACCTGAATGGCGTAAAGAGAACAACGGTTATCTGTTATCGAAAGCGCGTTTTCTGTTTATGGCGGCGTTCCGCGATCGCTTCAGCGAAAAAGTGGTGGCGGAGATGCGTGGTGTGATTGATGAACGCGGCTACTCACCCTTCTGGGATGCGCTGGGAAAACGCTTTTTCTCTATGGATTTTTCTCGCGCGGATTATTTGTGCGGCACGGGACAGAAGGCGTTTATTGCTGAACTGATGCCGAAGCATCCTATTTATACCGATTTTTTGTCCGACGAGGCGCGGGCAGTCATTGGCCAGGTACACCCGCAAACTGCGCCCGCACGTAAGGTGCTGGAAAAAGAAGGATTTCGCTACCGCGATTACGTCGATATTTTCGATGGCGGCCCGACGCTGGAGTGCGATCTCGACCGCATTCGCGCGATTCGCAAAAGCCGGCTGGTGACGGTAGCGGAAGGCCAGCCCGCACCGGGCGAGCTGCCCGTCTGCCTGGTGGCTAACGAACAATACCAACATTTCCGCGCCATGCTGGTGGCGGCGGATCCCCATTGCGACAAGCTGTTACTCAACGCACAACAGCTGGATGCCCTGAAATGCCGCGCCGGTGATAGCGTTCGCCTGGTGCGCCTTTGCCCGGAGGAGAAAAAAGTATGAGTTTATGGATTGGTGGTGAATGGCTCGACGGGCTCGGGCAGGCGCGGGAGAAAACCAACCCGGTTAGCGGGCAAATGCTCTGGCAGGGGCAAGATGCCGGTCCCGGTCAGGTTGCCCAGGCGGTTGCCGCCGCCCGTGCCGCCTTTCCCAACTGGGCCCGTGAACCTTTTGAGTTACGTCAACGTATTGCTGAAACGTTCGCCCAGTTACTGGAAAGTCGTAAAGCGTCGCTGACCGAGATTATCGCCAGTGAAACGGGGAAGCCGCGTTGGGAAGCCGCTACGGAAGTGGCGGCGATGATCAATAAAATCGCTATTTCCGTTCGGGCCTATCACGCCCGCACCGGCGAGCAACATACCGATATGCCGGACGGCGCGGCTACGCTGCGTCATCGCCCACACGGCGTGCTGGCGGTGTTCGGCCCCTATAACTTCCCCGGCCATCTACCGAATGGACATATTGTCCCGGCGCTGCTGGCGGGGAATACGGTGGTGTTTAAGCCCAGCGAGCAGACACCGCTGAGTGGTGAAGTGGTGATGAAACTATGGCAGGAAGCCGGGCTACCAGCAGGCGTGCTGAATCTTATCCAGGGTGGACGGGAAACCGGAGAAGCCTTAAGCAGCGATCCGGGTATTGATGGGCTGCTTTTCACCGGCAGCTCCCACACCGGTTTTCAGCTGCATCGCCAGCTGGCGGGGCAGCCGCAGAAAATTCTTGCCCTTGAAATGGGCGGCAATAACCCGCTGATTGTTGATGAGCCGGAGGATATTGATGCGGCGGTGCATCTGACGATTCAGTCAGCCTTTATTACCGCCGGGCAGCGTTGTACCTGCGCACGACGTCTGTTGGTGAGTCGCGGCGATCGTGGCGATGCTTTTTTGCGCCGTCTGGTAACGGTTGCACAACGTATTATTCCCGGTGCATGGGATGCTGAGCCGCAGCCCTTTATGGGCGGCTTAATTTCACCGCAGGCCGCGCAGCTGGTGCATCAGGCGTGGTTGCAGCATGTCGCTAACGGCGGAGTCACGTTGCTCGAACCGCGTGTATTGCAAAGCGGCACCTCGCTGCTTACGCCCGGGATTGTCGACCTCACGGAAGTGAGTGAAGTGCCCGATGAAGAGGTCTTTGGCCCGTTGCTATGCGTGTGGCGCTATGATGATTTCGATGAAGCGATTGCCCTTGCCAACTATACCCGCTACGGCCTGGCAAGCGGGTTAATTTCTCCTGACCGGGAGAAATTCGACCGCCTGCTGCTGGAAGCGCGCGCCGGGATAGTGAACTGGAATAAACCCCTCACCGGTGCTGCAAGCACTGCCCCATTTGGCGGCGCGGGGGCTTCGGGGAATCATCGTCCCGGCGCATGGTACGCCGCAGATTACTGCGCCTGGCCAATGGCAAGCCTGGAATCACCAACGATTTCACTGCCGCAGAGCCTGAGCCCTGGGCTTGATTTTAGCCAGGAGAGTGGATCATGAATGCCTGGGAGGTCAATTTTGATGGCCTGCCAGGCCTGACGCACCATTACGCCGGATTATCTTTTGGTAATGAAGCCTCGACGCGCAATCAGTTTCAGGTATCGAACCCACAGCGCGCGGCGAAGCAGGGGCTGCTGAAAATGAAAGCGCTGGCGGATGCGGGATTTAAGCAGGGGATCATTCCTCCGCAGGCGCGCCCCAACGTCAGCGTGTTGCGCCAACTGGGGTTTGATGGCAGCGATGAGCAGGTGGTGGCGAAAGTCGCCGCGCAGGCCCCCCAATTGCTGAGCGCGGCAAGTTCCGCCTCGTCAATGTGGGTGGCAAATGCGGCAACGGTAGCGCCCTCGGCAGATACGCTGGATGGACGTGTGCACCTTACCGTGGCCAACCTGAACAATAAATTCCATCGCGCGACGGAAGCGCCCACCACAGAAGCGCTACTGCGGGCTATTTTCCCGGATGAAAGCCGTTTTGCGGTGCATCGTGCGCTTCCTCAGGTGGCGATGTTTGGCGATGAGGGCGCGGCAAACCATAACCGGCTGGGCGGCGACTACGGCCAACCGGGTTTGCAGCTGTTTGTCTATGGTCGCGACGAGCGACAGGAGACACAACCCCAGCGGTATCCGGCGCGTCAGACCCTCGCGGCCAGCGAAGCGGTGGCGCGTCTCAATCAGGTCAATCCCAGCCAGTTGTTGTTCGCCCGGCAAAACCCGGCGGTTATCGATCAGGGCGTTTTCCATAATGATGTTATCGCCGTGAGCAACCGACAGGTACTGTTTTGCCATCAGCAGGCGTTTGTTAATCAACCTGCGCTGATGACGGAACTGGCTCGCCGGATCCCCGGCTTTATGCCCATTGAAGTCCCGACGGCGCGCGTGACGGTTGCGGACGCGGTCGCCACTTACCTGTTTAACAGTCAGTTATTGTCGACACCGGATGGCAGTATGCTGTTGGTGCTACCGGCGGAATGCGAAACGAATCCGCGCGTCTGGCGTTATCTGAACGAATTGCTGGAGCGGGATAACCCGATTAACGAGCTGAAGGTTTTTGATTTGCGAGAAAGTATGGCCAACGGCGGCGGCCCGGCCTGCTTGCGCCTGCGCGTGGTGCTGACTGACGCGGAGTATCGCGCGGTGAATCCGTCGGTGTTGATGAATGACACGCTGTTTGCCACGCTCAATGACTGGGTTGACCGTTACTACCGCGATCGTCTGACGCAGTCTGACCTCGCTGACCCGCAACTTTTACGGGAAGGGCGCGAAGCGCTCGACCGTTTGACACAAATTCTGCAACTGGGATCGGTCTATGACTTCCAGCATTAAGGAGCCGCCATGCACCATTTTTTACCGCTAACGCTTGCGGGGACGAAGCCAGAGACAGTACAGGGCGAGGGGCCATCATTTTACTGGCGCTGGCATGGGGCGGGAATTCTTGAACTGACGCCTTATCAGCCGTGTCGCCGCGCGCTGGTGCTTTCAGCAGGGATTCACGGTAACGAAACCGCGCCGGTAGAAATGGTTGATGCGCTGCTTGCCGGGTTGTTGGCTGGAAGTATTGTTTTGCGCTGGCGGCTGCTGCTGATTCTGGGCAATCCGCCCGCGCTGCGAAATAACCGGCGTTATATTCACAGCGATATGAACCGCATGTTTGGTGAGCGCTGGCAGCAGTTCTCGCCTTCCGATGAGACGGCCAGAGTCGCGGAGCTTGAACAGGCGATGACGGCGTTTTACCACGCCCAGCCTGCCGACAGCGTGCGCTGGCATCTCGATCTGCATACGGCGATTCGCGGCTCGCATCATTTGCGTTTTGGCGTGCTGCCTGCGCGTGATGCGCCGTGGGATGACAATTTCCTGAACTGGCTTGGACGCGCAGGCTTGCAGGCGCTGGTGTTTCATCAAACGCCAGGCGGTACCTTCACGCACTACAGCTGTGAACGCTTTGCGGCGCTTGCCTGTACGCTGGAACTGGGGAAGGCGCTACCGTTTGGTCACAACGATCTCTCCCGTTTTGCACTCACGCAGCAGCAACTGAGCTATTTACTGGCAGGCGAATGGGGCGGCGGTTCGTCAGATACGCCGCTTCGCTATCGGGTTGTGCAGCAAATTACCCGGCGCAGTGAGGCGTTTCACCTCTATATGTCGACGCAGACGCTGAACTTTACCCCGTTTGCGCGGGGTACACTGCTTGCGGAAGATGGTGACACGCGTTACGTGGTGGAGAGACCCTGTGAATACGTGCTGTTTCCAAACCCTGATGTGGCGTTAGGGTTGCGCGCCGGGCTCATGCTGGAACGCTGCGGTTAATTATTACTGAGCCGCTACAATAACGTAGTGGCATTATTTCTTCGTTTTTATTTCTGATGCAGATTATTCCGATCAAATTGCTTTATTAATCGGCAGTGCTGTTTTATACTTCTCCACATTCCCTTCTTAATCAGTGCCTTATTTATTTTTGTTGCAATTCTCCACTGTTTTTCCTTAATTCCTCCATAATTGGCGTAAAATTGTTTTTTACACTTTCATTGTTTTACGCATGCTCTGATTAATTGACGATAAACCCCGTAAAGTTAATCTCGTCAACACGGCAACGCGCCGTAACAGAATAACCTGAAGAAAGGAATTAATGATGAAAAAGATGACTGCACTGTTTGTTGCCTCTACTCTGGCTCTGGGCGCGGCTAACCTGGCACACGCCGCCGATACCTCAACCACGCCAGCCGCACAGCCGGATGGCAAAACCATGATGCATCACCACAAAGGCAAACCGGGTCCGCGTCATCATGAAATGATGATGTTCCAGGGGCTGAATCTGACCGATGCACAGAAACAACAGATCCGCGACATCAAGAAAGCGGAACACGACAAAATGCAGGACAACCGCCGTGCGATGCACGACCTGATCGCCAGCGACAGCTTCGACAAAGCGAAAGCACAGGCGCAGATCGACAAAATGGATACCCAGCGTAAAGAGATGATGCTGTCTCACATGGAAACCCAGAACAAGATCTACAACATTTTAACGCCGGAACAGAAAAAACAGTTTAATGCTAATTTTGAGAAGCGTCTGACAGAACGTCACGCGCCAGAAGGTAAAATGCCCGTACCTGCTGAATAACTCAGCGCACTGACTTAAGACCGCCGGACCTGCTCATACGCTCTCAGAAGCTGTGGGCAAGTCCGGCGGTTTTTCTTTTATTGTTTCCAGAAATCGTCAAACACTGTAATCGGTGGGCGACGTTTATGTTCCGTCTTCACGTACCAGCCTTCGATAATCTTCGCCAGTTCAGGCGCGACAGTTTTGCCTTCAAGGTAATCGTCGATATTTTCATAGGTTACTCCCAGCGCTACTTCGTCAGGCAGGGAAGGGCGATCGTCTTCCAGGTCCGCCGTTGGCGCTTTCAGATACAGATGCTCCGGGCAGCCCAGCGCGGCCAGTAACTGTTTTCCCTGACGTTTATTCAGACGAAAAATTGGGTTAATGTCGGTGCCGCCATCGCCGTATTTGGTGAAGAAGCCCGTCACGGCTTCCGCCGCATGGTCGGTGCCGACTACCACGCCTTTGGTCATCCCGGCGATGCTGTACTGGGCCTTCATGCGTTCACGTGCTTTTTCGTTGCCGCGAACGAAGTCGCTCAGTTCAATTCCCGCTTCGCGCAGGGCTACTTCGCTGGCGAGGACTGCGCCTTTAATATTAACGGTCAGTACGCGATCCGGCTGAATAAAGGCGATAGCGTCCTGGCAATCCTGCTCATCGGCCTGCACGCCAAACGGCAGACGCACGGCGATAAACTGAAGTTCATTATCTCCGCTCTCTTTACGCAGTTCACTGATGGCCTGCTGGCACAATTTGCCCGCAAGGGTGGAATCCTGGCCGCCGCTGATACCCAATACCAGTGATTTAATAAACGGGTAGGTTTGCAGATACGATTTCAGGAAATCGACGCTGCGGCGGATCTCCTGTTGCACGTCAATCTGTGGTTTCACGCCAAGCGCCTGGATGATTTCCTGCTGTAAACTCATTTACCCCTCCAAAAGATGTTGCCGATACCCATCAGAACAAGACCTTAAAGCTACCTCTTTGAAGCTGAAACGACAAGGCGTGGCGCGTTGAGTGACGTAAATTAGCGCAATTCAGCGACTTACTTTTTTGTCAGCAGAATGTTCTTAAAACCGACCGATTTTCAGCGTAGGGTTGAAAAATAAGATCCTTTATTCCAGGCTTAAACTACACAAAACAACAAAGAGGATGTTTTATGAACAAGTACGTTACAGGTTTTCTGGGTGCAGCAGCAGCATTAACCATGTTGGCCGGGTGTACGACATATGACCGTACAAAAGATCAGTTCACCCAGCCGGTGGTTAAAGATGTGAAGAAAGGCATGTCGCGCAGCCAGGTTGCGCAAATTGCAGGTAAGCCGTCTTCTGAAGTGAGCATGATTCATGCTCGCGGTACCTGCCAGACCTACATTTTGGGTCAACGTGATGGTAAAACTGAGACTTACTTCGTAGCCCTCGACGATACGGGCCACGTGATGAACTCTGGTTATCAGACCTGTGCCGAGTACGACACCGATCCGCAGGCCGCTAAACAGTAATCGTTCATTTTCCTGAGCACTACGTAAGCCCGACGACATCGTCGGGCTTTTTTGTGGTTTCTGATGCTTATTTAATTGCGCGAATTATTTTGACCAAAGTGTGAAGGGAATCATAAGGCAAGGTCAATGAGAGACAATTTTGGGGGAGAAGGAATTATCCTGGTCTGAAGAGATACCGTATACTCAACTCATAAACAAAAGTGAAACATCTGATGTTGAAATGGGTTCATGGGCGGAAGGAACGAAGCCCGATGATGGCAGATTCGATAAGTTGAGGAAGCGTGAATGGAAAAGAAACACATCTATCTTTTTTGCTCTGCAGGGATGTCGACTTCATTACTGGTCTCCAAAATGCGTGCACAGGCGGAGAAATATGAAGTACCAGTAATTATTGAAGCATTCTCAGAAAGCTTTGCCGCAGAAAAAGGCCCACAGGCCGATGTCGTATTACTGGGGCCACAAATTGCGTACATGAAGGCAGATATTCAAAAGTTGCTGCCTAATAAACCGGTAGAGGTTATTGACTCAGCGCTCTACGGTAAAGTCGATGGTTTAGGTGTTCTTAAAGCAGCCGTTGCTGCAATTAAAAAAGCTGCTGCGCAGTAATTTTTTATTTTTCCCGTCAAAGAGTTATTTCACATTTAACGCCGCGGTATTCGCTGCGGCCTTTAAGGGTATTTTTCTATGAGTAAAGTGATCAGTTCGCTTGAAAAGGTACTCCTTCCTTTTGCTATTAAAATAGGAAAACAGCCTCACGTTAATGCGATTAAAAACGGTTTTATTAAGTTAATGCCATTGACCCTCGCGGGTGCGATGTTTGTCTTAATCAACAACGTTTTTCTCAGCTTTGGTGAGGGATCTTTTTTCTATTCAATGGGTATTCGCCTCGACGCGTCAACTATTGAGAACTTAAATAGCTTTAAAGCCATCGGCGGTAATGTTTACAACGGCACGTTGGGCATTATGTCACTGATGGCACCTTTCTTTATCGGTATGGCGCTGGCAGAAGAGCGTAAAGTTGATTCGCTGGCGGCAGGTCTGTTATCCGTTGCGGCCTTTATGACAGTAACGCCGTACAGCGTGGGTGAAGCTTATGCTGTGGGGGCAAACTGGCTGGGCGGGGCGAACATTATTTCCGGTATTATTATTGGCCTGGTGGTCGCGGAAATGTTCACCTTTATTGTGCACAAAAACTGGGTTATTCGCCTGCCGGATAGCGTTCCTGCATCCGTATCCCGTTCTTTCTCGGCAGTTATTCCTGGCTTTATCATCCTCTCTATTATGGGAATCATCTCCTGGGCGCTGACTCACTGGAGCACCAACTTCCACCAGATCATCATGGACGGTATCTCCACACCGCTGGCGTCGATGGGTGCGATTGTTGGTTGGGCGTACGTTATCTTTGTTCCGCTGCTGTGGTTCTTCGGTATCCACGGTTCCCTGGCGCTGACTGCACTGGACAGCGGCATCATGACCCCGTGGGCGCTGGAAAACATCGCGACTTATCAGCAGTATGGTTCCGTTGCGGCGGCGCTGGAAGCCGGTAAATCGTTCCATGTCTGGGCGAAACCTATGCTCGACTCCTACGTCTTCCTCGGCGGCAGTGGCGCGACTCTGGGTCTGATTATCGCTATCTTTATCGCTTCACGTCGCGCAGATTACCGTTCAGTTGCCAAGCTGGCGCTGCCATCAGGCATCTTCCAGATTAACGAACCGATTCTGTTTGGTCTGCCGATTATCATGAACCCGGTCATGCTGATTCCATTCGTACTGGTTCAGCCTATCCTCGCCGCCATCATGATTATCGCGTACTCACTGGGCATCATTCCGCCAATTACCAACATGGCACCATGGACGATGCCGACCGGCTTAGGGGCTTTCTTCAGTACCAACGGAAGTATTGCCGCGCTGTTGCTGGCGCTCTTCAACCTGGTTATCGCCACGCTTATCTACATGCCATTTGTCATCGTAGCCAACAAAGCGCAGACGGCCATTGAAGAAGAAGAGTCTGAAGAAGACATCGCGAATGCACTGAAATTCTGATGACGTGCGGTAGGGGGAACCCTACCGCCATCACTAAAAGGAAAATGTATGTTTGATCTGGACAATATCACAGCAGAACCTGTGCAGGAAAATGACCTCGAAGAAGTGGTGATGGGCCTGATTATTAACTCCGGCCAGGCGCGAAGCCTCGCTTATATGGCGCTGAAACAGGCCAAGCAAGGCGACTTTGAAACCGCTAAAACGACGATGGAACAATCGCGCATTGCACTGAGCGAAGCGCACCGTGTGCAGACGCAACTCATCGAAAGCGATGAGGGCGAGGGAAAAATGAAGGTGAGTCTGGTATTAGTTCATGCTCAGGATCATCTTATGACCTCAATGTTGGCCCGCGAGTTGGTTGCCGAATTGATTGAGCTTCACGAGAAGGTACAATAGGTTATCCGTATTATGAGGCAGCCTAAGATGATGACCATGGAAATTAACACCGCACGAGAACAGCAACTGTTTGATGGCCGGAATTTTCATGTCTTTATCTACAATAAAACGGAGAGCGTAAGCGGCCTGCATCAGCATGATTATTATGAATTCACGCTGGTGCTAACGGGCCGCTACTACCAGGAGATTAACGGCAAGCGCGTCCTGCTGGAACGTGGCGACTTTGTCTTCATCCCGTTGGGTTCGCATCATCAGAGCTTCTACGAGTTTGGTGCGACGCGTATCCTCAACGTCGGGATCAGCAAAGACTTCTTCGCTACGCACTATCAGCCGCTACTGCCATTTTGCCTGGTGGCGTCGCAGGTTTACTCTGTTAAAAGTACTTTTCTCAGCTATATCGAGTCGGTTATTGCTTCGCTACATTTCCGCGAAACTGAATTCGATGAATTTATTGAAGTGGTGGCTTTTTATGTGATTAACCGCCTGCGTCATCATCGTGAAGATCAAGCTCAGGATGTTACACCGCAGTGGTTAAAAACAACCGTCGAAGCCATGCACGATAAAATGAAGTTCGGTGAAGGTGCGCTGGAAAATATGGTTGCGCTCTCCGGGAAGTCTCAGGAGTATTTAACGCGTGCGACCCAGCGCTATTATGGCAAAACACCCATGCAGATTATTAATGATATCCGCATCAACTTTGCCATGAAACAACTGGAAATTACGAACTATTCTGTCACTGATATTGCATATGAGTCCGGGTACAGCAGCCCAAGTTTGTTTATTAAAACATTCAAGAAGCTGACTTCGTTTACCCCGAGCAATTATCGCAAACGACTGACGGTCATTAAGTAAAATAATTCACGCACTACGGTATTATCCGTAGTAATGCGACAGCAAATTTAATATCCGCGCTGAATGTGGAGGGTTGACTGCATTTAGCGGGTGGATCACGAGGGAGAAAGTATGAGCCAGAAATTAAAAGTTGTAACCATCGGCGGCGGCAGCAGCTATACACCAGAATTACTGGAGGGTTTTCTCAAACGTTACCATGAATTGCCGGTAAGCGAATTGTGGCTGGTTGATGTTGAAGGCGGTAAAGAGAAGCTGGATATCATTCATGCGCTGTGTGAGCGTATGGTGGAGAAAGCAGGCGTACCAATGAAAGTCTTCAAAACTCTCGACCGCCGTGACGCGCTGCGTGATGCCGACTTCGTGACCACCCAGCTGCGCGTTGGCCAGCTGAAAGCGCGTGAAAAAGATGAGCGTATTCCGCTGAGCCACGGCTACCTCGGTCAGGAAACTAACGGCGCAGGCGGCTTGTTCAAAGGTCTGCGTACCATTCCGGTTATTTTTGACATCATTAAAGATGTGCAGGAACTGTGCCCGAATGCGTGGGTGATTAACTTTACCAACCCGGCCGGGATGGTCACCGAAGCGGTGTATCGTCACACCAATTTCAAGCGCTTTATCGGCGTGTGCAACATCCCGATCGGCATGAAAATGTTTATCACCGATGTGCTGAAGCTTTCCGAAAAAGACGATCTTTCTATCGATCTCTTTGGCCTGAACCACATGGTGTTTATCCGCGATGTGCTGGTGAATGGCAAATCGCGTTTCGCTGAGCTGATTGACGGTGTCGCTTCCGGTACCCTGACGGCCAACTCGGTCAAAAATATCTTCGACCTGCCGTTTAGCGAAGGATTGATTCGCTCCCTGAATCTGATTCCTTGCTCGTATCTGCTTTACTATTTCAAAACCAAAGAGATGCTGGCGATTGAAATGGGCGAGTACTACAAAGGTGGTGCACGCGCACAGGTGGTACAGAAAGTTGAGAAACAATTGTTCGAGCTGTACAAGAACCCGGATCTCAACGTTAAGCCGAAAGAGCTGGAGCAACGTGGCGGTGCGTATTACTCCGATGCGGCCTGCGAAGTGATCAACGCTATCTACAATGATAAGCAGGCTGAACACTACGTTAACTTCCCGCACAATGGCCACGTGGATAACATCCCGGCGGACTGGGCGGTAGAAATGACGGCGATTCTGGGCCGCGACGGTGCGAAACCACACCCGCGCCTGACGCACTTTGATGACAAAGTGATGGGGCTTATCCATACCATTAAAGCTTTTGAAATTCAGGCAAGCCATGCGGCGCTGAGTGGCGACATTAACGACGTCGAACTGGCGATGAACTTAAGCCCGCTGATTGGCTCTGACAAAGACGCGGAGATCCTCGCGCGTGAAATGATCCTCGCTCACGAAGAGTGGTTGCCGAACTTCGCCGCCACGGTGGAGAAGCTGAAAAAGTGACAGGAGGTACGATGGAACGACTGCTGATCGTCAACGCTGATGACTTCGGCCTGAGCAAAGGGCAGAACTACGGCATTATTGATGCCTGTAAAAATGGACTGGTGACCTCAACCACCGCGCTGGTGAACGGCGCGGAAATCGAACATGCGGCTCAACTGAGTCGCCGTACGCCGGAGCTCGCGGTCGGGATGCACTTTGTCCTGACGCTGGGCGAACCGCTCTCAGAGATGCCGGGGCTGACCCGGGAAGGCAAACTGGGTAAATGGATCTGGCAGATGGCTGAAAACGATACGCTGCCGCTGGACGAAATTGCCCATGAACTGGCGTGCCAGTTCGATCGCTTCGTCGCTATTTTCGATACTGCACCAACGCATATTGATAGCCATCATCATGTGCATATGATCCCGCAGATCTACCCGCTGGTGGCGAAATTTGCCTTAGAAAAAGGCGTCGCGTTACGTATTGACCGTACCATTCCTGAGGTGGATGGCGCACCGGATGATGTGCGCAGCAGCGCGGGATTCAGCAGTGAGTTCTATGGCGATGCGATTTCGGAAGCATTATTTTTGCAGGTACTGGATAAATCTGTGCAACGCGATGAACCCTCACTTGAGGTGATGTGCCATCCGGCGTTTGTTGATAAGACCATCATGGGCAGCGCTTACTGCTACCCACGACTGGCCGAGCTGGATGTCCTCACTTCGCCATCGCTGAAAGATGCCATTGCAGAACGTGGTTACCGTCTCGGCACCTATCGCGACGTCTGATTCTGCGAGTTGAGAGAATGTTGTGCTTTTCGCCCGGTCATCCGTCACCGGGCTTTTTTTTATGCTGGTATCGCCGCCGTTTTACCGGCACGAGACCAGACGCGGTGCGCCGCGACAAGGCCTAGCAAATCGTCCACGGTTGATTTGGTGATTGCATCACCTTCAACCATGCCTTCTTCGCCCTGGCTATCGACATTAAGCAGCCCTTTAAACTGACGCGCATCGCCCGCCAGCAGTATCGGCTTGAGATGCTTGTAGGCTTCCAGCAGGTAGTATTGTGCATCGCCACTTTTTAGCAGATCGCTGAGATCGCCGCCAGGCACCACCACTGCATCTACCGTCAGTGAAGGAGAACCGGCAAAGGTGCCTGCGATAGGCAGTTTCGAACCATCGTCGGCGGTCACTTCCCCCATGCGCGAGTAGAGCAGTTTGGCATGCACGCCTTGTGCTTTCAGGCCTTTAAGAAGCGTTAGCACGTCAGCAGAGGCCGTTTTCTGATTGAGCAGAACCGCCACGACGCGCCCTTTTACATCCCCACTTGGGATGGCATACAAGCTGAGAGTAGGGTCTTTATCCAGACCGTTCACATCAGCAGGCGGGCGTCGATTCTGCTGCTCATCGCTGAGTGTCATACCTAAGTTGTCAGCAACGCTCTGCGCCAGGCGAATATCAACGCACGCAAGTTGATCTACGACGCGTTCACGGATCCACTCACGCGCGACTTTACTGAGTTCAAAGCTGAAGGCATCGATAATATGCTGTTGCTCAATCGGCGTCTGACTGTTCCAGAAGAGGCGAGGCTGCGCGTAATACTCGCCAAAGGAGGGGCTACGCTCGCGCACTTTGTGTCCGTCAACGCGTTCCTGATACGATTCGAAACCGCCGCGCTTCGGCCCTGGCGGTGTTTCGCGCGGCCAGTTATCGTTGATAGAGTTTGGCTCGTAGTTTGCCGGGTTGGTGTCGATGTCCTGACGATGCATGCCATCACGCTGGAAATTGTGATACGGGCAGGTTGGTCGGTTAATCGGGATCTCGTGGAAGTTTGGCCCGCCAAGGCGGCTGATCTGGGTATCGGTGTAAGAGAACAGGCGCCCCTGGAGCAGGGGATCGTTACTGAAATCCAGACCGGGAACGATATGCCCAGGGTGGAACGCGGCCTGTTCATTCTCAGCGAAGAAGTTATCCGGGTTGCGGTTAAGCACCATTTTCCCGACGAGCTGCACCGGGACCAGCTCTTCGGGAATAAGCTTGGTGGGGTCGAGCAGGTCGAAGTCAAATTTGAATTCATCCTCTTCCGGGATCAATTGCAGCCCCAGTTCATATTCCGGGTAATCGCCCGCTTCGATGGCTTCCCACAGATCGCGGCGGTGGAAGTCAGGATCGCGTCCGGTGAGTTTTTGCGACTCATCCCACAGCAGAGACGCCTTTCCGGCAACGGGCTTCCAGTGGAAGCGGACAAACGTCGCTTTACCCTCGGCATTGATTAAACGGAAGGTATGAATACCAAAGCCTTCCATGGTGCGATAGCTTCGAGGAATACCGCGGTCCGACATCGCCCAGAACACGTTGTGCAACGTCTCTGGTTGCAGCGAGACATAGTCCCAGAAGGTATCATGCGCGCTTTGTCCCTGCGGCATTGCCGAATGTGGCTCGGGTTTCACGGCGTGCACGAAATCGGGAAATTTCAATGCATCCTGAATAAAGAAGATAGGGGTGTTGTTACCGACCAAGTCAAAAATGCCTTCATCGGTGTAAAACTTGGTGGCAAAACCTCGGATATCGCGCACGGTGTCAGCAGAACCCGCGCCACCCTGTACGGTTGAGAAACGCACGAAAACGGGCGTGATTTTCTCCTTTGAGGAAAGGAAGTCCGCTTTCGTGACATCACTCAGGCTTTTATAGGGCTGAAAATAACCGTGCGCCGCAGAGCCACGGGCGTGGACGATGCGCTCTGGAATGCGTTCATGGTCGAAGTGGGTGATTTTCTCGCGCAGAATAAAATCTTCCAGCAGCGTAGGGCCACGGCTTCCGGCACGCAGAGAATTCTGGTCATCAGCAATACGAACGCCCTGATTAGTGGTCAGCGGGAAGTTTTCACCGCCTTTACGCTGCTTATCGAGCGCTTTAAGTTTCTCATTGCTGGTTTTTGGCGCTTTCAGACTCCCCGGTGCGGTAGGCTCTTCACCCGGCGCGGTAGGTTTTGGCGTCGGTCGCCAGGAACCGTCCGCAGGCGCCAGAGAATCCAGGCCAGGTTTTGATTCACTGGCGTCGTGAACCGGGGATTGATGGGTTTTGGATTTTTTATGTTGATCCGACATGCTCGTCTCCTTTTTCACTACTGAAAGTTGGCCGATAGTGCGGCAAAACCCTTCTAACTATAGAGCAATCTCAGGGTTTATCTGGGGAAGAGGGCGGATCGCGGCGGGTATACGCGCGATTGCGCAAGATGAAATCGACGCAAGGCGCGACGCCACAGGGTTAAATCGGCTATTATAGAATTTTCCTGTTTTTGCCCCGAGTGATTTGAAATAACCGTTATGAAACCGCTTCGCCAACAAAATCGACAGGTCATTAGCTATATTCCCCGAACCGAACCCGCGCCGCCCGACCATGCAAACAAGGTGGAGGGCTATCGCGATGTGTGGCTACTGCGCGGCAAATATGTCGCATTTGTATTGATGGGAAGCGCTTTCCGACGTTCACAGGCGTTTAGCGTCCCTGAGTCAGCCCAGCGTTGGGCTGCGCAAATGAGGCAGGAAGAGGATGTTAGCGATGAGTGATTGTTAATCGCGGATATAAAAAAACCGCTGATAATCAGCGGTTTTTTTGTGCCTGAAAGGTCATTAACGATGCGCCAGTTCCGCATCATCCTCACTGTTCAGAATGTCTTTATCCGTCTGGCGCAGCCACTGGCTGGTCAGGGTACCGGCCGTCATGGAGCCACTGACGTTCAGCGCGGTACGGCCCATGTCGATCAGCGGCTCAACGGAAATCAGCAGCGCGACCAGCGTGACCGGCAAGCCCATTGCCGGCAGCACAATCAGCGCAGCAAAGGTTGCACCGCCGCCGACGCCCGCCACACCCGCAGAACTCACGGTGACGATACCGACTAGGGTGGCAATCCAGAGGGGATCGAGCGGGTTGATGCCAACGGTTGGCGCAACCATCACGGCGAGCATTGCCGGGTAGAGACCCGCACAGCCATTCTGACCAATCGTCGCGCCGAATGAGGCGGAGAAGCTGGCGATAGATTCAGGTACACCCAGACGGCGCGTTTGTGCTTCCACGTTCAGCGGAATGGACGCGGCGCTGGAACGGCTGGTGAAGGCGAAAGTGATAACCGGCCACACTTTACGGAAGTATTTCAATGGGCTGACACCGTTCACGCCCAGCAACAGGCCGTGTACGGCGAACATGATTGCCAGGCCGATGTAAGAGGCTACCACGAAGCTGCCGAGTTTGATGATGTCCTGCAGGTTAGAACCGGCCACGACTTTGGTCATCAGCGCCAGCACGCCGTAAGGGGTCAGTTGCATGACCAGGCGAACCAGTTTCATCACCCAGCTTTGCAGTGTGTCGATTGCCGCGATGACGCGCAGGCCTTTTGGTTCGTCATCTTTCAGCAGTTTCAGCGCCGCAACACCCAGGAACGCGGCGAAAATGACGATGCTGATGATAGAGGTTGGGTTCGCGCCGGTCAGATCGGCAAACGGATTTTTAGGCACGAAGGAGAGCAACAGCTGCGGCACGTTCAGGTCAGCAACCTTGCCAGCATAGTTGCTGTGAATGGCGTCGAGGCGCGCGGTTTCAGCAGTGCCCTGGACCAGACCTTCCGCCGTCAGACCAAACAAATTGGTGACCAGCACGCCGACCAGTGCCGCAATCAGCGTAGTGAACAGCAGCGTACCGATGGTCAGGAAGCTGATTTTACCCAATTGTGACGCGTTGTGCAGACGGGCTACGGCGCTCAGAATCGAGGCGAAAACCAGCGGCATTACGATCATTTGGAGCAGTTGCACGTAGCCGTTACCGACGACGTTGAACCACTGAATAGAATCTTTAAGAATCTGGCTGTCGGAACCATAGATAAACTGAAGCGCGAGGCCAAACACGACCCCCATCACCAGACCGACCAGTACTTTTTTTGCCAGACTCCACTGTTTGTGACGCGTTTGCGCCAGCAGCAACAGCAGTGCCGCGAACACGATAACGTTCGCGATTAATGGAAAGTTCATCCCCGTTCTCCTGATTTCATTATATAGCCAGCCTCACCGGGCTGGTCAGATGTGAAAAGGGTAACAGAACTGGGAATCGTCGCTTATATCCAAATGGAATGGATTATGACAAAAGTGATAGTTTTGTGCGGTTATTGTTCGATCTGGTGATTTATAAAGCGATTGAAGGTCATTTGCAGAGAATTAATCATCCCTGAAGACCAGCGTACGGCGCTGTTTTCCGGCAACGACTGCGGCATCCAGACGGCATAAGCGAACAGCGCCATGCACAGGAAACGTTCCAGTTGATTACCCTTTTGTGGCGCGAGTATCGGCAAACGAAAACGCCAGCGGCATGGCCATAACAGCGGCACACCCGCAGGGGTGAGCATGTCGGCCAGGATATGGCTGAGGTAGCCCAGGACCATTCCCTGAAGCGCGTCGGCAGGAATAAACCACGTGTCGGGCACTTTAAGATAGAAAACTGTGAGCAGGGCGAAAACGGCCAGCAAGCTGTGGGTAAATCCGCGATGGCCAAATGCACGGGCCACCGGTTTCGACAGCCAACTGAGGCGCTGACCCAGAAACGATTTCGGGTGATCGATATCCGGTAGCAGACAGGTCAGTACTGCTGACGGCACAATATGCCACCAGTCGCCTTGCGCCAGCACAGGCGTAAGCTCGGCATTTTTTGCAAATACCGCACAGGCGATGGAAAAGAGCAGGTGGCCTTCCGCCGTCATGATAAAACCCGATAAAACTGTCAATTCATACAGTATAGGGTTTTTATACAGTAGGCGGAAGAGGTTACGGTGTAACTCTTTGTTAAAAAATTAACGCGCCAGCCAGCCGCCATCCACTGCCAGTGTATAGCCGTTGATATAGTCAGACGCGGAAGACGCAAGGAATACCGCCGGGCCTTTTAAATCCTCCGGTGATCCCCAGCGCCCGGCGGGGATACGATCGAGAATTTCTTTGCTGCGTTCGGCATCGTCACGCAGTTGCTGCGTATTATTGGTTGCCATGTAACCCGGCGCAATGGCGTTAACGTTGATGTTATGCTGCGCCCATTCGTTAGCTAACAGGCGCGTAATGCCCAGCACGCCGCTTTTAGACGCGGTATAAGACGGTACGCGAATCCCGCCCTGGAAAGAGAGCATTGAGGCAATGTTAATGATTTTCCCGCCTCCGCCCTGGTGTAAAAATTGTTTCGCCACCGCCTGAGAGAGGAAAAACACCGACTTCAGGTTCAGGTTAATCACGTCATCCCAGTTCTTTTCGCTAAAAGAGAGCGCATCTTCCCGACGGATGGTTCCGGCGTTGTTTACCAGAATATCAATGTGGCCCATCGCCGCGACTGCCTTCTTCACGATATCCGTAATCGCATCCTGACGACTGAGGTCCGCCTGAATAGCGGTGAATCGGCGCCCGAGAGCCTGTACTTTGGCGGATGTCTCTTCCGGTATTTTGCGGCTGACGCTGATGATATCGCAGCCCGCTTCCGCAAGCCCTAAAGCCATCCCTTGTCCCAAACCCGTATCGCACCCGGTGACAAGCGCAACTTTACCGTTCAGGTTGAAGGCGTTCAGTATCATAGTGACCTCTGTATGCTGTTATTGTCGTTATGGCTGATCCACACGCCAAGCATAGAAGGGCAAGATGAAAAACTCAAACTAAAATGAAACGATGTTTCAATTATTTGACGGGCGTTGGATTTGCGGACAACCTGGCGTTGCCCGCGAAGGGGTTAACCGCGAAGATCGTTAAGCGTTAAATCGGCAAGGGAGTGCAGTTTCACGTTGGCCAGCACGAAGCGAGGATCGTTTTGTCCTTCTTCTGCGGGCACTACTACCGAGCGCATACGCGCGGCTTTGCTGGCAATCATGCCATTGACTGAATCTTCCAGCGCTACGCAGGTGAGTGGGTCGACGCCCAGTTTGGCGGCGCAATCGAGGTAAACCTGGGGATGCGGCTTGCTGTAGGGCAATTTTTCCGCGGATGCCAGCGCATCGAACTGGTCGCGCAGGTCAAACATGGTCAGCACTTTTTCCAGCATATGCAGCGGCGAGGCTGACGCGAGGCCAACCTTCAGGCCGTTTGCTTTGCACAGGGCGACGGCTTCGCGCACCCCAGGCAACAGCGGGCGGGTTTCTTCCACCAGGCTGATGGCGCGTTCGATAATGCGCGCAGTGACATCTTCACGGCTCGGCCCGTTCCAGGGCTGCTGGGCAAACCACAGGTCTACCACCATATCGATGCGCAGACCCAGGGTATCCGGCAGTTCGTTGCGACGAGTAATATCCACGCCAAGGCTCGCAATGACCTCCAGTTCGGCACGATCCCACAGTGGTTCGGAATCGATCAGTAATCCATCCATATCAAAAATAGCGGCGAGTATCTGGCGCTCTGCGGACATAACAACCTCTCTATTGAGTAACTTAGGCGATGAATGCCGTTTAATATGGTATATCATATCGCGCGTAAAGTCGGGAAAAATGGCTGCCAGCAGGTAGACTGATAACATAAATTCTGACAAAAAGACGTCTGAACAAGGGGAACCCATGACGTATCAACAAGCGGGACGCATCGCGATTCTCAAACGTATTTTAGGCTGGGTAATTTTCATTCCTGCGCTCATTTCAACGCTGATCTCGGTACTGAAATTTATGTACGATCACAGCGAAAAGCAGCCGGGCATCGATGCGGTGATGATGGATTTCGCGCACGTGATGATCGAGATGATGCGTTTCAACACACCTTTCCTGAATTTCTTCTGGTATAACTCGCCGACGCCAAATTTCCAGCAGGGGCTGAACGTGATGTTCTGGGTGATTTTCGCGCTGGTCTTCATTGCGTTGGCCTTGCAGGACTCTGGCGCACGCATGAGCCGTCAGGCGAAATTTCTGCGTGAAGGCGTTAACGATCAGATGATCCTGGAAAAAGCGAAGGGTGAAGAAGGCATGACGCGCGAGGCGCTGGAAGCGAAAATTAAGGTGCCGCATAACACCATCTTCCTGCAAATTTTTCCGCTTTATATCCTGCCGATTGTGGTTATTGTGATTGGTTACTTCTTCTTTAAGGTACTTGGTTTTATCTAACTGTTTTGAGGCCCGGTGAATCGCCGGGCGTCATATTAGTTAGCGGGGATCGCACGGGGTTTGCCGGAAGGATCAACCGCCACATAGATAAACAGTGCTTCAGTTGCTTTGTAGCGCTGGCCAATCGGCTCAGACGACACCTTCTTCACCCACACTTCAATATTCACCGTAATTGACGTATTGCCTTTTTTAACACAGCGCGCATAGCAGCAGACAACATCACCTACGGCAACCGGGCGCAGGAAGGTCATACCGTCAACGCGTACGGTGACGACCCGACCGTGTGCAATCTCTTTTGCCAGAATCGCGCCGCCAATATCCATTTGTGACATTAACCAGCCGCCAAAGATGTCTCCATTAGCGTTGGTGTCCGCGGGCATGGCGAGTGTGCGTAGAACCAGTTCACCCTGCGGGGCATCATTTTTCAGTGTCATTATAATCCCTGTGCTTATTCAAAAGACGACGGGCGGGATGCTACTACGAAATGGGCAAGGAGAATAGAGAAACGCGCGTATGACGGGGCCGCTGGAAGAAAAAACAGACAAACAAAGGCTGCCCTCGTAACCTGAATATCACAATAAATTGAATATTTTTATATCTAAAGATGGCTAAGCTTTCCCTGACTTATTAATAACAGGATGAAGACAATGAAAAAAATATCAGGGCTGGTCTTACTGAGCACGCTTATCGCAATGCCGGTTGCCTTTGCGGCACCCCAGGGGACACTGAGTGTGCATATTTTGAATCAGCAAACCGGTATACCTTCAAAAGATGTCGAGGTGACGCTTGAAAAGCAGCAGTCGTCGGGATGGATCATGTTAGCGAGCATGAAGACGGATAACGATGGGCGCATTAAGTCGCTTTATCCTGAAACTGAGGACATGCAACCTGGTGTTTATCGTGTGGTATTCAAAACAGGGGAGTATTTCAAACGTGATCATTTAACCTCCTTCTTCCCTGAAATTCCGGTGCTGTTTACCGTGACGAAAACTAACGAAAAGCTTCATGTTCCCCTTCTACTGAGCCAGTACGGTTACTCAACCTATAAAGGAAGTTAGTGAAGGGCAGAAAGAATAGGAACCTGATTTACGTTGCGTTAAACCAGCCAATAGTGCTCTATAATTATGAGAGCGACCAGCACAGGAGAGACAAAATGTATACTCCACTTGTCGTTATCATGTTTATTCTGCTCACCGCGCAGGCGCTCATTGAAATAGGGGTTCTGCATCACTGACCTGACCGTCCCATTTCTCAGCAGCAGAAGCACACAGTTTACCTGTGTGCTTCATGACTCACTCACCCTGCATCTCATTTAGGCCGACTGTAACGCAACCTTTTATTGCGCCATAGATGAAAGACAACGCTCTTCATGTGGATTGAATTTTCTTAAAAGCTTGTTTGATATGTGAAATCTGTCACATACTTCTTCCGTTGCCATTACAATGCCGGCCAGGAGATTACTCTTCTTAACGAATTTCGGGCAAGGCTTAGCCTGCGGTGATTCTTCAACGCTTTCGTCCAGGCCAGCTACCGATGCTGGCCTTTTTTTTATCCGTCATTAGCTCAACCGGATAGAGCTCAGAGTGTCTGTCTACTTCTGGAGATCGGGGTTCGAGTCCTCGATGGCGGATCAACACTTTCATCGCCTTTAGTACATCCTGGTCCAGAGATGTGCCGATTGTAACTCTTTCCCAGAAGGTAATCGCGAGGAATAAAATAAGAAAACATGAGATTGATAAGGGAATAGCTTTGTCATAAGTTTGAAGGGTCAACTCAACCTTCAGGAATATCATCATGTCTACGCGTCACACTCTAAAAACAGCATTGGCTGCGGTGATATCACTCGCTGTTCTTGTTGCGCCTGTTTACGCCAATCCGGGAAATGGTAATGGTAATGGAAATGGTGGCGGGCACGGAAACAGCGGTGGTGGTAGCAATCATGGTAATAACGGAAATAATGGCAAGGGCGGGGGCCATAGTGATAAAGCGCAGAAAAACAATCAGTCATATGAAGATCATGGGAAGCGCAAAAACTATGGTAAGCCAGACCATGTAGATTCAGATATTGATTTCTCGCGCGCGCGTTCTCTTGCTGTGAATTACGGCCTGGTAGGCTATCAGGCGCTGCCTCCGGGCATTGCCAAGAATTTAGCGCGTGGTAAGCCGTTACCTCCGGGGATTGCTAAGAAAACGCTCCCTGCCTCAATGATAAACGACCTACCGTATTATCCTGGATATGAATGGCGTGCAGTAGGTGACGATTTAGTGTTAATCGCCTTAAGTACGGCAATCGTTACTACCATAATCAACGGTGTGTTTGATTAAGAAAACGTATAAGAGTTAGATCAGAGACACACAATGAAAAGGTGCATATCATTGTGTGTCTCGATGGCGTCAAACCTATTCGATAGCGCATTGTTTTAAGAACGTAACACGATGCGCTAATGAATTACTTTTCTTCCTGAAGAATACGTTTTTGCTTTGTTTCAGTTAACGGTGTTTTATTGCAGTTTATTTTTACCACCTCTGAACCGCATCACGTCTGCCTTTCTTATTTATAATGTTTGAACGTGTTTTATTTAGGGTGATTGCAATTTATCAGATTTGTGTACACTAGTGCGTACATTGCTTAGGAGTGTACACGGTGCTCACTGATACCAAATTGCGAAAGGCGCTTGGAAAGCGCAGGGAGAAGGTCGAAGTTCTCTCAGACTCAAACGGCCTCAATGTAAGGTTAAGCATAACGGGTGGCGTAACTTTCTTCTACCGTTATCGGTGGCAAAGTAAACCAGTGCAATTGAGTATTGGTGATTACCCGGCTGTTTCTCTTTCTCAGGCGCGAGACCGTAGGCAGCAATTCCGAACCTGGCTAAGTGAAGGTTTTGACCCTCGCCAGAAAGTGCTGGTTGAAAAAAACGAAAGACTTGAAGCATTGACCGTTGATGATGCATATGAGTACTGGGTTAACCATTACTGTATCCCTGAAGGGATAATCAAGATTGATGCGAATGGTAAAAGCTTCAACAAACACATCAGCCCGCGCATCGGTAAGGCCATTGTTGATCAAACCTCGAAAGCGAACTGGCTGGAGGTGTTCGACAAAATGGGCAGGACAGTTATTGCCGGTGAAATGCTTTCCCTTACCAAGCGAGCTCTTCGTTTCTGCCACAACAGGGGCGTAATTAAAAACAACCCTCTGGAGTCGCTCAGACGTTCCGATGTGGGGATGGCTTCCAAAATGAAAGAGAGGAGACTGGCAGACGATGAGATAAAAATTGTCTGGGATGCCTTATTCTCAATGCCACCGTCACAGCAACTTGTTATCCGGTTTATGCTTCTTACTGGCTGCCGCGCCGCAGAGATCAGAAAATCAAAGTGGGAATGGTTTGATTTGAACGATAAGACATGGACCGTACCGGCTGAAGATTATAAGACCGGACGTACCATAAGGCGCGCTCTTCCCGACGTGGCGATCCGTTTATTGAAAGAGCATAAGAGGGGATCCGCAACTAAGCATGTTTTAACACCTGCTCAGTTCAGGGATAAAGAGGATGTACCACCAGGCCAGACGCTGGTATCGACGTATTCAGCCCAGGTGATAAGAAAGACGGGGATGAAGGAGTGGTCACTGCATGACCTGCGTAGGACCGTGGCAACCCGGTTATCAGAACTTGGTGCGCCACCGCATGTCATTGAAAAACTGTTGGGCCATCAAATGTCAGGAGTGATGGCCAGATACAACCTTCATGACTATATGGGCGATCAGCATGAGTGGTTAACTATCTGGCAGCATCACCTGCAGGACATTATTGGTTATCCGCTTTAGAAGCATTGACCTGATCTTCCCATGATGCGATCTCAGATTCCCGCCAGCGCTTAGGGTTGCCGGGAATCGTTGGTTTAGGGAAGGGGCAGGTGAAGCTCGAAGGCATGCGCGCCGGTGTACTCCAAAAGTACAGCGTACTCCGGGAAATTTTGTATCGAGCCAGGATGTCGCTGGTAAACAAGATGCCGTCATTCATTATTCTTTTCTCCAGGCAAAAAAACGCCCGGGCGAGCCGGGCCAAAACGAGGGTTGGTTACATTCGATAACCGACTCAGTGAATCGGCTATGAGTTATTGCACAAGACCGAGCTGATAGTTCAACTCCTCAAGGCATTCTCTATCCTGCTCGAAGCAGTAATCCCATAACTCCTGATCAAAACACTCGCGAACGATTTGCCACTTCCATCCGCCGTCATGCTTAACTCGGCGGACCTTTCGCTTAACGATGGCGTCCTGGTCGAAAATAACTCCCCAACTTGAATTAACGCCATTGCGTAGCACATCCAGATCAACCTCGATAACGCGGAACAGCTTCGGGAGCTTCGGTAACTCTTCAATACGCATAATTCATCCTCATGCAGCACGCAGGACGCAACGATTTTTGTCCAATAAAAAACCCCGCCAGGGCGAGGTTCGTTTCAGTACACTGTTTTCAGTTTAATGGGGTAGGGTTGTACTTAAATATCGCATCTACTATCGTTTTATCTGAAGGTTCTTCACCATGCACTCCAATCAAAAAACCTCCTTTTTCTGGATAAACAGTGCTAACCAGGAATGAAACCCGCTCTGCACTATAACTAATTATATTAGTGCCTGTGGGCGATGGTACTGGTTTGCTGTTGAAGTAGTAGGATTCTTTCCCGGGTTCAACCTGTTTCTTTGTGCCTTCATGTCCAGCACCAAAAAGCATAATATCTTTCATCTTATGATCTCCTGAATACAGACTAACAAATATTAGGCTGACACCGTGAAGGACGTAAATACCGCTGTTTAGTAAGGGCGCAAGGATGAGTTAGAACCCCCTCTGCTTATTTCTCAGCTCGATCTCTTCCTGGCAACTGGCGCATGTCTGGCAGCCGGGAACGGCAGCGCGACGCGGTTCCGGGATATCTTCGCCGCACGCTTCGCATAACTCAGCAGACACGAGATTACCGGTACGGCGATGCTTATTGAGTGCGAAGTTACGTTGTAACTCTTCGATTTCTGCTGCTGAATCAATAATGTCCGCCATTTCAGTACTCCCTGAATTGCTTGTTCATCACACCGATAGTCCATGTGAAGAGAGTGAATGGAATGCCCAGGGCTTTAAGCTTCTCGAAATGCTTCTTGAGCAGTGGGCGACTTACCGCGTCGAATTTCGGCTTTGGCTTCTGGTTCATTGCGGCTTTGAGTTCTTCGTTACAGCGCCGGGCGGTAGAGATAAGGGCGTTACGCTGTTCCTGAGTTTTTGGCATCATGCGGCCTCCGATTTTTTACCAAGACACATTTCTGGTAAGTTTGCCCTTACCAATGCTTCAGCAAACGGCGGAGGTACGGCATTACCGCAGCGCGCCACTTGCTTATCTTTGGAATATCGTTGCCCGGTGTAATCCCGATCGATGATGTACCAGTCCGGAAAGCCCTGTGCACGGTAAAGTTCGTGGGGCTGAAGCATACGCATTCCGATATCAACGATGCGGTAAACGATACCTTCAACAGTCACCAAACCGTCGCTATCCTCACCGCAGTACTTCTGCAGGAATGACAACACTTCAAGTGCACGGCCTTCGTTATAGTCATCGACAGCCAGGTTTGTCCTGACTTCACCAAAATGCAGGCCACCGGCCGTTACGGTTTGCAGTGGTGTATCAGCGGGCTGTCCAGTATTGGTACCGCGCATTTTGATGATGCTTGAAGTCACGATCGCGTGGTGGTCGGTGGTGGTCACCGTGTGCGCGGGTTCGTTCATGGAAATACCAGCACCAGAGTAGTTGCCGCCAAAGTGTTTTATGAGGTTCGCAGCAACCAGGGCAAACTTTCCTCCGCCAGCGGTAATTGTTCCAAGTGGTTTACCCAGCTGAAGTACTCTCGGCGCCTGGCCAGGTCTTTCGCCGTAACCCATCTGGATCAGGACCGGTTTCACTAATTGCGATTTTCCACCGCCGCCCGCTGTAATCGTTGCACTCGGCTCATCAGCACGGTGGCCTACACTTGCACCGAACTGTCTGGCGATTACAGGAGCAACTACACAGCAACGCGACTCTTTCAGGATAGTGTGAGCAGGTTTTGTCAGAGGACGCGGCTTGGCCTGGTATTCGCTTCCGCCATTACCAGCCAGGAACGGAGTCAGCGTAGCAGATACCGTCCCGAGAGCATGCCCGTTACCGCCCGGGCGCGCCGATGTGCCAGCGGTGACAGTAGGTACCGGTTCGGTAACTGGCTGCCCAGTCGCGCCAGTACGAAATTTTGTTAAATGTGGCACGGCAATAGCGTAGCCATGGGTTTTGGTAATCGTCTGTAGTGGTTTACCCAGCGCCTGCCCACGGAAACAGTCATACGAGGATTTGGTGCTGGTGTGGTTGCACTTCACGATAAATGGCGACGGACTGTCGATAACGAAGCGCTGGATACCACGGGCGATACGTTTGAGCGTGTTCTCCGCCAGCGGCTTTTTGCGGTCGAAAATCGACGGGCAATCGAGCGACCAATCAATGCACTCAGCAGCCGTACGCCATGGATTGCGTTTTCCGGCCAGTACTTCATCAGACTTTGGATCACCATGGCTGGCTTCAGGCCAGGTAATCTTCACGCCATCGCAGCGCATGACCATGAAGAAGCGTTTGCGAATTGTCGGCGCGCCGTAATCACACGCCCGCAGTTCACGATGATCGACCGCATAACCAAGGCCATTAATAAGCTTTGCAGCCCTCTCACTACCACGGCTGATACCGAGACATTCACAGCATTCCAAAAACGCTGGATGTGACGCAGAAATCCCGCCGGACAGCATTGCGCAGAAGGCTTCAAAGGTTTCACCAGTGCGTTCCGGATCTGGTCGAAAACCTTCTTCTGTGGCGACTAGCGGCCCCCAGGTGCGGAACTCTTCGACGTTCTCAAGCATCATCACCCGAGGACGAACGGACAGGGCCCAACGAATAACGATCCATGCCAACCCGCGAATCTCTTTCTCAACCGGCTTTGAGCCTTTTGCTTTAGAGAAGTGGCGGCAGTCCGGGCTGAACCAGGCCAGGCCAACCGGTTTACCGGCGGTCGCTGTGGCTGGGTCAACATCAAACACGCTTTCACAGTAGTGCAGGGTTTCAGGGTGATTTGTGGTATGCATAGCGACTGCATTGGGATCGTGGTTAATAGCAATATCAACGCTACGTCCGGTCGCAAGCTCTATTCCGGTACTGGCTCCGCCGCCGCCAGCGAAATTATCGACGATGATTTCTGAATGATTCACGTATGTTTCTCCATAGAACTGGCTAGGGAACTTGCCGCATTGAGAATTTCAGGGACAGGTATTCGATCAAGCCACATCCTGTTAATGTGACTTTTAAGTTTTTGCTGCTGGGAGGAAGGTAGCTCCTGAGCGTTGCCTATTTGGGAATAAACAAGACTCACTTCAGCGGGCCAAACAGTGCTTGTAACGTTCTGATCAACTGATCTGCGCGCTATCAGCTTTTGACCAAACTGAATCAACTGATCGCGGTCGACTGAAGTGAGCTGGCAATGAGTGCGCGGGTAGGGTCGCCAGATGATGAGCATCGACCCTTTGTTATTTCCCGAGACCGGCTTACCGGTGACCGGGTTGATAAACGCCAGCCGCCCGGCAGTGATAAAGCGAACCTCGCTGGCGGTCTGGATTGCCTCCTTGAACCAGCCTACCGATGTGTCTGCTGGAACCAGCATGACCGTGCCGATCTGATTGGCGCTTTCGGCTGCGGCCTTTTTAACGAATGGTGTGATATCGCTATATGGTGGATTCAGCCAGACGTAACCCGGCACAGTCAGGTAATCAACCCATGGCGTTTCAAGCGTGTTCTGCTCAGCGGTGATGAACTTTCTGCACAGTGCATTATGCGGCGCTGCGGCGGCATCCAGTTGGAAGCAGAACTCAGCATCAAGCGAAGCGAAGAGGGATGGCGGAGTGCGCCAGAGGTCGCGCTGATCCGTTGGAGTGTTACTACCGGTGTAATCGGTCACGCTACCTCCCGCTCCGGATCGTTAACGTCCCAGCCATTGCGCTCGATATTCGCTTTCAAACGCATATCGCCAACTTCCTCGAAGCTGCGCCCGGTTAGCTCTGATACCTGCTCGTTGGTGTGGCGCCATAAGAGCGCCATTTCATCAGTTGTCCAGCTTTCCACGGGGTGCTCACTATTCAGAATGGAATGTCATCGTCGAACTGAGGATGTTGGTTGTTTTGCGAAATTTGGCGATTAGCCTGCTGCAGACGAGAATCAGGAATAGCATTAGGGTCGGTTTGCTGATTTCCCCATCCGCTGTTGTTCTGCTGCTGGGAACTGCCCCAGCCGCCGCGCGATGAATCGTGAGGTCTGCGGTCGTCTTTATCATTCATAGTCCGTTCAAGCGTGGCGATTGCTTCCGCAGGAGCTTTTTCGTTGAATTCTTTGTAGGTCAGGCGACTGCCGGGCTGGTATACGTGGCGAACCTCGAATTTGTAGCTGTCGCCGCTGCCATCCTGTTTGGTCGTGAGGATCTTCTGTAGGAACAGACCGACACGTTTGCCTTCAAGCGCCGGAAGATACCACTCAGGCCCGCTTTGCCCCTGTCGTTGCTGTGCCTGTGCATCCTTCACCTGTGCAGCCCACATGATGGCGGCGATCAGGCCCATACCGAAGGTCTGGCTACCATCGCGGCCAAGGAAGTTTATGCGAATAAAGTTAGCTTTCTGACCGTCAGCATCCAGAGAAAGAACCAGTGCCTGTGATTGCGATCCGTCCTTGCCGAACTCATATACTGCGGAAGTAATATTCCCCTCATAAGCACCGGTTTCTGAAATCCCGGCAGCTGAGCCTGCTTTAAGTGCGGCCTCAGCGGATTGTTGGTTCCAGGTAAAACTAATTGGTTGGTTCATCGTGATCTCTCTTATAAGTCGGTAAATTCAGAAATTGCGTTGTCGAAGGCGGCGAGGTCGTTATCCATGTCAGTCACTTCTGGTCCGAACAGGTCAGGAGGACATTTCACGGTGTCGTTGTCGTCACCCTTCAACAGGAAAAGGTGTTTGCCGTCGCGCTTGATAATGCGCAAAACGATAGGGAAGTAGCCTTCAGGGGTTAGCTTTTCGTTCAGCATCTTGCCAACGGTCTTCATTCTGATTTTTCCTTCGCTCTCTTCGGTGTGAGCGAGGAAGTAAACACGGAAGTCGTCCGGTAGTTGGGTTGCAGCTTCAATAATGCGCCAGGCATGTTCCGCCATTTCAGTAAACTTGGTGTAGCCAGTCTCATAGGCTCGATCCATGTTTTCGTGCTGCATGACGGCCTGAAAATCATCAATAATCAGTATTTTTCGGCTACTCATAGCCGCGTTATGGATCACGTCAAGAAGGTGTCTACCGTTACGGATATCAACGACATTACCACGCTGGATAGTGTTATCCGGCAGTCGCTTCCCGTGGAGCTTCCAGCCATTATTGCGGAACGGAAGAGCCTTACGAATACAGCGAGCGAGAATGGCATTTTCCGGGTTAACGTTGCGGATGCTGTACGTCTTGCCATACCCGGAGTCGGCAAGTATGAGAGTCATCACAGCCATAAATCACCCCTTAAGCCAGTGTTTGATTGTGAAGAGAATGTCTTCGTCATCACTGTTACTGGACAGCCAGCGGAGATATCCAGGGTCGATTTTCGCAATCTCTTCGAACGTTAACCCCTTGTGCTTGCCGAAGCGGATCGCCTTAATCAGTGACGGACTGTTAGAGATGGTCCGCATTTCACCCATCGTCCATTTAGCCAGACGACCCATATACAGAAGCAGCTCAGCGGTCACATAGCAGTCATACAGCGCGCGGTGCGCATACAAGCCTTCTGGCAACTCAGGTTTGAGGCCCAGGCTGTAACGCAGGTACTGGTTACTGTGGCTTTGATGATCAGGGAGAAGAACTCGTGCCAGCTTAGCGGTGCAGATCCACGGTGCATCGATTTGTGGCAGCTTCGATTTGTCGAACTTGGCATTGTGAGCAACGTAAGCCTGGGCTCCGAGATAACGACCAATAACCTCGCCAATCAGCGGGGCGCCAGCGACCATATCTTCGGTGATATGGTGGATAGCCATCGCCTCGAAACTGATAGCTTCGGTTGGCTTAACGAAGTCGCTCATAGGGTTGCAAATAACACCGTCGACGATATCCACGCTGGCAATTTCCAGCACACTACCTTCCAGGCTGGTTGTTTCTGTATCAATGACTCGCAGCATCTTTTATCTCCGTGTTCGCATCGTTAATCGCATCAAACTCAGCCAGTTGATGGGCGGCTGATTCAAGATCTTCTGGCTGGAGATGAAAGGTAATAATCACCAATGCCAGCGCCAGCATTCCGTTCTGTTGGCTTACCATCGCGTTCTCCGTTTGTTTTGCTGCCGGTTGGGGTGAAGAATGAAGAAGCGATCTGCACATCCTTTGTCATCGCAGAAGTGACCTTGTTTTGTCGTCATGTAGGTCGAAATCGTTCGAACTACACAATCTTTAGGGTGACGGAGTGCGCCGCACTGGTCGCACATAACGGCATTGAGATGCTCTGTAGCGGATGCAAGAAAAATGCTTTCGGCAAAACTTCCCGGAACTCCGCGAGAATCGACGTACTCGATCATCTCTTCGAGATGTCCGGCGCTGTTTCGGAAGGAGCCGCGTCCAGCGAGTTTGACGATCTGCCCGCCAAATTTAAGTCGAGTACCAGCAGGCATCGCGGCGAGCTTTTCAGCTGTCAGTCTTTGAAGTGGTTGCATGTTTTTACCCTCAAAAGGAAATACGGAACCCGGCACCAGTTGGCTGCCAGTTCGCTTGAAAGTGAGAAGGGGGGTTAGTGGCTTAGTTCGCCAGATTGCGGCCGCGATACCACGGCATGCCAGCGGCTTTCTTCATGTCCTCGACTGCTGCGAGCCACATATTGCCGTCACTGAGAAACAACGCGATTGCTGCTTTGCTTTGCGCTGCCTGTAGCATGTAGTGGTTGATATTCATGAGCCATGCTCCGTTCCACCATTGAATCGCTCTGGCATTTCGTCGTGAATCTCAAGGCTCAACACCGCCACCTTTCCATCACGCAATGGGAAAGCGTATTCCTTCTTAACAACGGTAAGGTGGTCGACAGTCGCACGAAGAACCATGTCTGTTACGTCTGTTTTATTCCCCACCCAACAACTTTTTTCAGGGTTAAGGCGACCTTCATAGATTGTTCCCGTTAATGGGCTGGAACCGATCATCTTGATTGTTTTAGCCATAATCTTCTCCGCGCTTAAGGCCGCGCCGCCGAACGTTTAAACCCAATCCCCAGCAGGGGTTGCTATATCGGATCAAACTCAGTGAATTTGCTTTGATATGGCGATAAAAAAGCCGCCGTAGCGGGTCTTCAGAAATAGTCTTTATGGTCGTGCATCGCTCGCTGGAGGATCACCTTTGCATCTTCAAAGCTGGCAGATTCAAAAGCCTCTCTTATGGCCTTAGCCAGGCAAGTCGCATCGCTTTCATAGTCATCAGCTCTGCTTTCCCAGTTTGATGCCTCTTCTTCAGCCTCATAAAGGCGATCGCCATACTCGCACTCGAGTTCCTGGCGCACTTCATCACGAAGCTTCTCCTTGATAATTTCGGAGGCTTCTTCGATCGGCATTGTTTCCAGAATCGTCTCTGGCTGATGAGTGCCGTATTTCAGTGAGATGTCAGTAGCAAACATGCAACCTCCAAAAAAATGCCCGCGCGCTGGCGGGCCAAGAAGACTTTTCCAATCCAACCAGAACAGGATCATCGTCTCCTGTGCGGTTGAGATGGCAGTATTACCATCACCAAGCATCGGCGCCCGGTGCTTGAGGTTGGCTCTGTCGTTACCCGCTGATGCGGGAGAAATGCTTTGGCGATTGGATGGCCGGTGCTGAACTCCGGCATAAGGCGCTTTTTAGGCGGCTGGAGCTGACTTATTTGCTTAGCTATCCTCGGGAGTCAGTCACGTCCCCCTGCGCATCAGCATGCGCATTCATCCAATCCCAAAACATTCCAGTTAGTGCCGGGATATTTATCCACGCCCGGCGCGTGGTTTCCTTGCTTTCCACAGACAAAGGAAATTGATAAATTGGTTATTCCACAGACAATTAAGGACTAATCATGGATGTAGGATTAATCATCGCGTCCCTTAAAAACGGACTTGGTGCTCTCTCGACGATCCAGAGCAACGAGGTGCTTCGAGAACGCATCGTTTTCATTGGCGAGCAGATTGACGTACTTCAGAAAACCCATGCTGCCACCGAGCAGAAACTTGCCGAAGCGATAGCAAAAAACGTAGAACTTACGAAGCAAATAGAGGCTTATAGGGCACAGGAGCAGTTTGTCCTTCATCGCACTGCGGCCTTTAGAAAAGATACCTCTGGTGGCTATGCAAGGGCGGTTTATTGTCCCAACTGTTTTAAAGCGGTCGGTGCCGACTTCAGTGATTCGACTTTTCATTGCGCTACCTGCGGGTGGTGTTCTGAGTTTGAAAAGAGAGATCTCGATAGTGTGATGAAAACCCTCCCGTAAAATGTCAGGCGAGGATCACTCCCTCGCCACCCCTCTGTTTGTTTACCGTCAGCCCCTCGCAAAGAGCTGCTGGTAAATCGTTTAGCCATCAGCTCGCCACGTTTCAGATAACGCCGTGTAACGCTGTTGTGTGCGATAAAATTGGTCATACATCCTCCAGTGGTTGCTTTGGTGGTGTGGCCTGCACCTAATCAGGCGGCGGTGTTTGTCGCACGGTTCACTCCGCTGCAAGGCATGTTTTTGCGCCACGCTTTGCGTCACACCCCAAAGCAACATCCTTTGGGCCACACTCTCGCAGTGGCCGCGCTCATGCCCTTGAGTTCTTGTCGCTCATCGCCGCTCATAACCGGTGCGCGTCTGGCGTTCGCGCTGCTTTACCGGCATACCCTTTTCCTCGATTAACCCTGACCAGCGGTATGTCGCAGTTCGGACCTGCGTCTGGCTCTCTCACGGAGACTCGGGGCCGCATCATTACTGCGGCTTGAAAGTGCGGCCTGTCCGCTTTAGTGCTTCATTGGAATCACTCCTCTAAGTTGAATCAGCGCCCCATCATCGGAGCGTTTCAAATTGAGTGACTTATCAGCTCATCGCAGCGTGGTCCTCTACACCTACCGTACGCATACGGACTCAGTGCTTACCTCGATCCCATCGGGTGCCATTTCTTTTTGCCAGGAGCGCTACGGCTTGCCTGTCACTCAGTCTGATTTGTTAAAGAAGCAGGCGACTTGCTGTCCGCCGCTGGCTAACTTCGCTCAGCTGTCGATGTTTCGTTTCGATGGAGTAATTAAACATCATGTGGATTTATAGGTCAACACCTTGTGGATTTATTTTGTTGATTTAATTGTTTCTTGTTGATTTTTATGTTGATTTATTTTTTGGTGGTACAAGTGATATGCTGCAAAAAACATCAAAAAGGGATTGGGTAATGGAATTGGATGAGGAAAGGGTGAACATGATGGCTCATGCCGCCGGGCGCGCGGTGATGGAGTTATCGCTGGCGGATCTGCCTGTAACTCAGCAAGCCATCATCGACAAGCTGGAGCAGTACCGAAAGGAGACCGGTAATGTGATCGGGAAAGGTATTAACAGAGATGCTGCGGAGATCGTAAGGAGTGGCAGGAGAGCGTTAAAGTGAAGACACCCGACCTTAAGGCCGGGCGTTGAAAGTGATGGTTGTTAATCAGCCCATCCTGATTTTGTATTAATCGCTGATTCGGCCATGGTGTATTTCTGGACCTTGTCATCTTTGAAGAGGATGGTCAGCTCTTTCTTGGTGCCATTCGTTCCGTTATGGAAAAGCCCATAGAACGGTATGAAAGTAGTGCCGTTAACTTTAACTTTGGCGAAGGCATACTTCCAAATCTCATTGCCGCCATCAGTGTATGACACTGCATCAGGTGATCCAAAGTAGGACTTAACTTCTGCCTTGGTGGTTTTTCCTTCCTGAATTTTAGTCTGAACACTGGTTTCAGTTTCGTTTTTCAGTTGCTGATTTCCAGAAGATGCGCAGCCAACAAGGCCTGTGGCAATAATCACTGCAAGAGCTATTTTTTTCATGTTTCATTTCCATTGATTGCAATCAGAAACATCTTAACATCACATGTAGTTGAGTGAAATATGATTGGTTTTGTTATCTTCTGTATCGCAAAACAGAATACCAAAATACAAACCCGATTATCTCCACATCGGACTCTTCAGCCTCTTCATCGTCATAATCGCGATTGATGCTTCGTATTAATAGCTTTCCACCAGGCTTTCGATAAAGCTGCTTTATGCGCTTTAAATCGCCCTGGTTAATAGCATAGAGTTCGCCGTCAATAATCCGCTTGTTGCCTGTATCGACTGCTACCGTTGCGCCGTCAGGAATAACGGGCTCCATGCTGTCACCAGAAGCGGGAAAGCAAAGCACTCCAGAACCATCACTATTTGCACCCACCCTTCTGAGCGTTGCCTTAGAGAATCTCAGCTTAAATCCATTGTGGTCTTCGCACTGAACTCGACCATCACCACACGCAAATTCAATATCCTTAAGAAATGGCACTTCAACCTCATCAACAGGAAGCGGGGTGTCTTTATCCCATGCATCAACAACTCCCCACTCGGACTCCGGCGGGATGTTGCTCTCCAGATCCTTCTTTGGAGAACCCTCTCCATTTAATAACCAGTCAAGAGAATAACCGAATTTTTCAGATATTTGTTGCGCCGCCTCACGACTTAACGCGTCTCTTTTTATCCAGTTGTTGACGGTCTGTGGGCTAGTCGACAAAGCCTCAGCCAAATCCCGCTGCTTCAAGCCTTCCCTTGCCAGTAAAAATTTAATTCTTTCAGAAATGCTACTCATAAAACCCTCCGCTCCATGCATGGTAAACAACATGTGGATTTTTTCCATCACCATAATGTTGATTTAATCCACATCATGAATTAACATGGTGTTGATTACACATGAGCGGAGCAAAACATGATCAACAAAAAATCCAACGCCAGCACCCCGCTTGAGAAAGCCATTAATGCAGTGGGCGGCTCTCAAAAGGTGCTTGCTGAAAAGGTCGGCGTAACGCCTCAGGCCATCAATATGCTCAAAAAGCGAGGTGGCAGCCTTCCAGTAACAAAAATGCGTAAGTACGAAGAAGTAACGGGACTTCCTCGCGAAGTTCTATATCCAGGTATCTTTGCCGCCTAACCGGCGGCCCTAACCACGAAAGGGAAAGCAATGCATTCACTTACGTATCACGAGAATAACGGATTCACTGCGAGTCCGATGATTTCGGTAAATCAAAGCGTTCCGCGCAATAACAGTAAGCTGACCAGGATCCGCGAAGCTGTTCGCGCCTGGCAGAAGGCAACGCCCGGACAGGCTCAGGTTCACATTTCGCAGCTGGTAGCAAAGGAGTGGCTGACGCGCGGCGGTCGTGGATTGCTGCTGGCCGGTTCTGAGCACAACACCAAGCAGAACTTCTTCCGGATGATTAACGACCCGGGACCTAAGAACGATAAAGGCCTGGTGCTACTGATCCCCGTCATTGTTGATGTGATGGCTCGGGATAACGAGAAAGTGGCGAGAGAGTTCGGTCTTGTCGCAAAGACTGAGGCCGAACTGATAGCCGAGGCCATGAAAGAGTGCACTGAAGCGCATCAGGCGAAGTTACTTGGTCAGCCGATACAACGCCTTGAGAAAGAGGTGAGAGAAGCTGCTGAAGCACTGCTGCGCTTCCTGCCAACTGAATCAATCGCTGCGGTGGTGACAAGTCTGGCCGCTATGGCGCCGGGAGTTATGTGATGGGTACTACCAAAAAAGCGAAAGCCCTTGAAGCGGTCACTTCAAAGGCCCTTATCACACTGTGTTACGCCAAGTAACGGGAGTAAGTATGCCAGCAATAAACGAAAAGGCAAATCAGCACGCAACTCATAAATGCTCTTTCTGCGACAGAAGCAATATTGATAGCGACGTGAAAACCATAGTTGCCGGTCCAGGCGTTGCTATCTGCGATAACTGCATTCTGCTTTGTGTCGAAATTATCTTCAAGAAAGGCGGGGAGGCTGCAGATGAACTTAGCAATTAACAATATCTCACCAATCAGGCCTGATTTGCAGGTCGTGGAGCCGCGCGTGGCAGATCTTGATGATGGCTATACGCGTATTGCCAATGAACTTCTGGAGGCTGTCATGCTGGCTGGATTGTCTCAGCATCAGTTGCTGGTCTTCATGGCTGTAATGCGTAAAACATACGGTTTCAACAAAAAAGCTGACTGGGTTAGTAACGATCAGTTATCTGCCCTTACCGGCATTCTTCCGCACAAATGCTCTGCTGCTAAAAGCTCGTTAGTGAAGCGTGGAGTATTCACCCAAATCGGACGTTCTGTCGGCATTAACAAAACGGTTAGTGAATGGGTGAAATTACCCAAAACCGGTAATGAAAATAAACGTTACCTGAAAGAGGTAAATTTACCTGAATCAGGTAAGGAATGTTTACCCGAATCAGGTAACGACACTTACCCAAATCAGGTAAACACAAAAGACAAACATACAAAAGACAATAAAGACAATATTAATAAACCCCCTAAATCCCCCAAACCGGTTCCGTTCGATCCGGCTGGTGTCGAGCTTCCTGAATGGCTGTCAGTTTCAGTCTGGAAGTCATGGGTCGATTATCGTCGCGACCTGAAGAAACCGATCAAGTCTCAGCAGACGGTTACCCAGGCCATCAACCTGCTCGAGCGTTGCAAGTGCAGCGGATATCAGCCTGAAGAAATCATCAACCAGAGCATTGCGAACGGCTGGCAGGGATTGTTTGAGCCTAAGGGCGCCAAGCAGCCTTCCCGTACTCCGTCACGCGTATCTGAGAACTTCGCTGGCAAGGACTATGGCCAGACTGAAATTCCTGCATGGGCGAGGGACTAATCATGACGCTGGATGAAAAAATCAATCAACTTGAGAAACGCATTGCTGAGCTGAGCCAGCCGCCAGTTCAGCATGAAGATATCGAGCTAACAATCAGCACCGAGAACTGCGAGAAGCATGGCTCATTTGAATGCAGGACCAGGCATTTCCTGAACTCCGTCGTAAAGATCCCGCCACGGCCAAGCTGCTGCCCGGGGTGCCTGAAGGATGAACTTGCCCGCCTGCAGGAAGAGCGAATTAGCATCAACGAAGCAGCCCGCAAAAGAAACATCGAGCGCCTGCTGGATGGACTGAGCATCCCGGCCAGGTTTGAATCCTGTTCACTGGAGAATTATGAACCGGTGAACGAAGAAGCGAAACGCGCCCTGAAGGTCTGTCAGGCATACGCCAGCCGCTGGCCTGAGCGTTTGCAGAAGGGTGGCGGCCTGGTTATGTGTGGCAAGCCTGGAACCGGCAAGAACCACCTCGCATTGGCTATCGCCCGGCATGCAATCACCGAGCACCAAAGCTCAGCTGTGTTCACCACCGCGCTGAAAATTGCCAGGGAGTACAAGTCAACCTGGTCGAAGGGGTCAAGCCGTACTGAAGACGAAGTGATCCGTTACTTCACGAAGCCAGACCTGCTGATTATCGACGAGGTCGGCGTGCAGTTCGGAAGCGACGCCGAGAAGTTGATCATGTTCGAAATCATCAACACCCGTTATGAGCGTATGAAGCCAACCATCCTGATCAGCAACCAGACCCGGGAAGAACTGGCTGCATTCATCGGCGAACGCGTTCTTGATCGCATGAGCGATGGAGGCGGGTGCACTCTGTCATTCACGTGGGATTCTTACCGTTCTAAAGGGGCTGCATGATGGATTCACTGAAACAACGCATTCTGGACCACGTAAAAGCAAATCAGCCGATTACCCGTAAGAACCTTGCACTGGCAATCGGCATTTCTGGTCATGCACTCGACAAAGAAATCGCAGTGCTCCGCGAGATCGGGCTGATTTACAGCATGGCTGGCTTCGGTTACTTCGCCGGGAAGTCGGCCTACGAGGAGTGGCGTGCCGGCATCGGTGGTGAACTCCTCCGCGAGCGCAGCCTGAAGGGCGCGGAGTCCAGCCTGATGTCACGCCGCGAAGGGATGATGACGATCCCATCGAAAATTGCACTGCTGCTGTCGGATGGTCGACGCATGTCATCACCACAGATAGCGGACGCTCTGAGCCTGACAGTGAAGCAGGTGTCAGCAGCAATATGTGAAATGGCAAAGGCAGGCGAAATCAAATTCACCGGGCGCACCGGCCATCGGATTTATCACCTGTCCGGCTTGAAGCGTAAGGCTGAGGTCAAGCGTCAGTCAGTGAATGTGATTTGCCAGGAATGCCGCCAGAGCGAGGCTATGAAGCGAGTATTGATGGTTTGGGGGAGGGTAGGGGTATGAGCGAATGGAGTGATTATCGCTGGATGGTTAGGACCATGGCGAAGGATAACGGTGTAACGCTCATCAGCATCGCCAAGCACTGCGGCGTATCGCACAGGAAGCTTAATCAAATTCTGCAAACCGGGCCATCCAAAGAACAGGAAGAACTCATAGCCGAAGCTCTGGGGTGCGCAGGGTGTGACCTTGCGGAAATCCACAGGCAAATGGGCGAGTTATCAGACAAGTACGGGAGGGCAGGGGTATGAAAATTTACATCGCAGGACCAATGACGGGTTACGAAAACTACAACCGTCCGATGTTTAACGCAGTAGCACAGCAGATGTTATCAGGTGGTCATGTGGCATTAAATCCGGCCACGCTCCCGGATGGTTTATCTCAGCGTGAGTATATGGACATCTGCCTGGCGATGCTTCGCTGCGCAGACGCCATTCACATGCTGCATGGGTGGCAAGAGTCGGAAGGTGCCGTCGCTGAGCATGCCATGGCTAAAAAGCTGGGAATTAAAATTTCTTACCAATTTGAAGGGGCCGCACAATGAGCAACATCGACAAACATGCCGTGCAAGCAGTCGCCGATTTGAAAGCTGGTTACACCCTCGGTAACGCTGACGTGGCAATCCTGAATGAGTTGGCGCGTATCGCGCTGGCATCGCTCGAAGCAGAGCCTGCTATTCACAGCTGGCGTCGTGTGACCGTTGAGCCATACGGCCCTTATCCTTGGCATTACGGTAATTTTATCGGCTTCTCAAAACCCGTTGAGGGAATTGAGGACGAGTATTTTTACTCCGCCCCGTCAGCGCCGGTAGTTCCTCAAGAGGCAACGCCTGAAGATATTGCGATTCTTGCCAGCACATTCGCACCTCGCGGAGTTACATACCAGTGGGATAGTGATGAGTGCAATGCAGCAGCTGATTCATGGAACGCCTGCCGCACCGCCATGCTTCAGGTTGGCAACTCTCCGGCAATTCCGGATGGTTATGTGCTGGTACCAAAGATAGTAACGCCGGAAATCAGTAAAGCGATAAACGAAGTAGGGAATCGCTGTACATGCGGCAATTGTTCTCAGAGATTGTGGGATTTATTGCTCGCAGCAGCACCGCGGCAGGAGGGGATATAGGCCAGTGATACGGGAACGGTACAGACTCAATATCTGTACCATTCAATTACTTATTTGGTTTACTCCATCGACTTCGTTTCGGCATTCCCGGGATGCAGTTCTCAGGCGTAACGGGAATATCACAGGCAGGGCAGACTGCGCCATGTTTGTGATGCCCGTGCTCGCTGGCGCAGGTGAATTTAAACTTGGCCCCCTTGCATTTAGGGCACTTAAATTTGATATTTGGCATCCTTATCCCATGCATCAGCTTTACTCCTTAAAGACAATGTGGAAGAAAAGTATATGCATAAAGCACTGTTTATTAATCAAACGAAACGATGAAATGCTGGTTACTGATTTTGATTTTCCATAATCATTAGGCCATAATCTCCCCGTGGCCTGAACAACCACAACCCAATCCCCAGCGTCGTGAAGAGGAAACCTCATGGCGCTGTATGAAGTTACAATCCGACCTCTTTCACAGATGCTTTCTGGCACCTGTGATTTTCTGCATTCTGCGTTTGGCCTCTGCGGAGGTGAAGCGTGAACATCCCTCAATGCGGCATCAAGCTGCACTCCGGTAATTTCGCCGCTATTGGCAAACTTCTGCAAGAGCAGCTCGAATCTGGCCGCCCATTGCGCTTGCAGGTCAAAGAGTGGCGCGAGAAACGCAGCCTTTCACAGAATTCACTTCTTCATATGTGGCTGGGAGAAATCAGCGAGTACCTTATCGCTTCCGGTCGCACTGACGCCACACCAGAATGGGTTAAGCGCAATCTCAAAAAGACCTACCTCGGATGCGAAGAAGTCACCTACACCGATTTCATCACAGGCACCAAAGAAACCACCTGGGAGCCTCGCCATACATCGCAACTCGATACTGGAGAGATGCATATCTTCCTGTGCAAAGTCGAAGCGTGGTGCGCTCAGTTTGGCCTGGCGCTGACGATTCCTAGCGGCTGCGAATTCCAGCAGTTGCGCGATAAGCAGGAGGCGTGATGGCTAATTTGTGCAAAGCGGCACGCGGCCGCGAATGTCAGGTCCGAATCCCTGGTGTATGTAACGGAAACCCTGAAACATCTGTGTTGGCTCATATCCGCCTGGCGGGGTTGTGCGGCACCGGAATTAAGCCGCCTGATCTGATCGCCACCATCGCATGCAGCCGCTGTCACGACGAGATTGATCGCCGTACGCGCCTGGTAGATGAGGAATATGCAAAGGAGTGTGCGCTGGAGGGCATGGCTCGCACGCAGGTTATCTGGCTGAAAGAGGGACTGATTAAATCATGAACGAATATCGAATTACTCTCCCGTGGCCGCCGAGCAACAACCGTTACTACCGGCATAACCGCGGGCGCACGCATATCAGCGCAGAAGGGCAGGCGTACCGCGACAGCGTCGCCAGAATCATCAAAGACGCAATGCTGGATATCGGCCTGGCAACCCCCGTGAAAATCCGAATTGAATGCCATATGCCGGACCGCCGCCGCCGAGACCTGGACAACCTGCAAAAGGCCGCGTTCGATGCGCTGACGAAATCAGGGTTCTGGCTCGATGACCAGCAGGTTGATTACTACAGCGTGAAGAGAATGCCGATCGTCAAAGGCGGGAAGCTCGAACTGACTATTACCGAACTGGAGGGTGCATGAAAAAGGAGACCATTGCAGCACTTAAAACTCGCTGGCAGCGCCTGCGCCTGTTCCGCTTCTCCGGCTCAGTCCTGACCGATTACCGAATCATCCGTAACGCAGCTCGTCTAATTCAGAAAGCAGGAGCCACGCAATGAATACGCAATATCTTGAGTTTGTTCGACAACAGCTCATCGTGGCAACCGCTGACCTGAGCGGGGCGACGAAAGGGCAACTGGTAGCTTTCGCCGAGAACGCGCAATTCACTGCGACGGCGCGAAGCAGGGGGCGGAAGAAGGTATTCGATGTGAATAAGCAGCGCATGGTTAATCCGGACGGCCCGCCTATGAGCGGCAGCCAGTCGCGTGCAAAAGGTTCATCAATCGCTCTGGTAAGCCCGGTAGAGTTCGGCACCGCATCATGGCGTCGCGCTGTTTTGTCGCTGGAGGAGCACCAGAAAGCATGGCTGCTGTGGAACTACAGCGAGAACATCCGCTTTGAGTATCAGGTGGCGATCACCCAGTGGGCGTGGGCTGAATTCCGGGAGCAGCTCGGCGCGAAGAAAGTGGCCGGTAAGACGATGGAGCGCCTGAAGAAGCTGATCTGGCTGGCGGCGCAGGACGTTAAAGCTGAGCTGGCAGGGCGAGAGACATACGAATATCAGGTGCTGGCGTCGCTGGTTGGCGTAACACCAAAGAACTGGTCAGAGACGTTTACTGACCGCTGGGTGGATATGAAACATATCTTCCTGCGGCTGGATAGCGGAGCTTTATTGCAGGTAACGCGATCACGTTCACAACAAAAGGCGACAAATTTCGACAGAAGTCTTGCAAAACTGGATTGAAATGCATATATTTGATGTAAATCTGATATCGTCGCCATAGCTTTGATTGTCGACACAAAGAATACAAGCCCGAGGTTAACGCCTTGGGCTTTTTCGTTTCTACACAACAGGAAAGAGCATTGGCGTGAAGGGCTCATAACCCAACCCACGCAGCGGCATGGAGTTGGCGCGAAGTGCTCAGTGCTCTGTCCGTTGTGGTGAATGCGCAGGCTGATGCGCTAGAGACGGCACCCCCTTAATGAGGACTGCGCTATCTCTGGAGAAAAGTCTTGGGGCACACGATGCCAGAGAAAGCCGGAGATCAGCACCGGCCACCACAAACCAAACCCACTACCTGGGACCCTTCGGCCATAGAGCCGACATTGCCTTACCATCATATTGCCAGCCGCGCCGCTGGCTTTTTTATTTCAGGTTCCGGGAATCATCCTCGACACGCTTTGTTGTTAAATTCAGCCCGAGAACCTGACCCTATTCAAACACACAGCACCCGCTAACAACGCGAGGTGAGAGCATGTATCGCATGGAAAAAATAACCACTGGTGCTGCCTATGGCGCTTCAGCCGGGAGCATACTAAACGGCATGCTTAATGCCTACAGCCCCGAGCAGTGGAACGCTATCGGCGTGCTGGTTGGTATCATCATTGCCGTACTGACGTATCTGACAAATCTCTATTTCAAGATCCGCGAAGACAACCGTCGCAGCAGGAGCCGAGATGAACCCTACACTCAGAAATAAACTGATGGGCGCCATTGTCGGTGGAGCCGGTGCAATTTCTATTGCGGCTGTCATGCTGGGCAATGCAGATGGGCTTGAAGGGCGACGCTATTACGCCTACCAGGATGTTGTCGGCGTCTGGACTGTTTGCGATGGGCACACCGGATCCGACATTCGCCGCGGTCACCGTTACACCGATAAAGAGTGCGACAACCTGCTTAAGGCAGATCTGCGAAAGGTAGCAAACGCCATCGACCCGCTGATCAAGGTTCGCATCCCTGAGCCTACCCGCGCCGCGCTTTACTCCTTTACCTACAACGTTGGATCTGGTGCCTTCGCCAATTCCACGCTGCTGAAGAAGTTGAACTCCGGTGATGTTCCGGGTGCATGCAAAGAACTGCAGCGCTGGACGTATGCCGGTGGCAAACAGTGGAAGGGTTTGATTACCCGACGTGAGATTGAGCGCGAAGTTTGCGAGTGGGGGCAGAAATGAAATACCTGCCTTCAGTAATATGCATGGCGGCCGCAGGGCTCATTGCGGCGAATGGCCATGATGGATGGGGATGGTTTCTCTTTGTGGGGGTAATCCTGCTATGAGCCTGCGCTCTCAACTTATTGTCGCTGCATTGTTGGTGGCCGTTGCATTCATCGCCGGTAGTGTATGGAGCAGCCGCGGTTGGGAAAAAAAGTGGGCCGAACGTAATAGCGCGGAATCATCGCAAACAGCGAACGCGCAGACCGCAGCCCGCATGATTGAACAAGGGCGAATTATTGCCCGTGATGAGGCTGTAAAAGATGCACAAGCACAAGCTGCTAAATCTGCTGCCACTGCTGCTGGTCTGTCTGCCACTGTTAGCCAGCTGCGCACCGAAGCAACAAAACTTGCCACCCGCCTGGACGCCGCAAAGCACACCGCAAATCTTGCCGCTACCGTCCGAAGCAAAACAACCGACGCCGACGCCAGAATGCTCGCCGACATGCTCGGAGATATTGCAGCAGAAGCTAAACGTTATGCTGGAATCGCTGACGAACGCTACAGGGCTGGGATGACGTGTGAACGTATTTACGACTCGGTTATGAAATCAAATAACGGGAGGTGACCGTGCAGGATGAAGCTCGTAAAAAGCTCGATCCTCTTCAACGAGTGATTGCACGGGGCCAGGCATCCGTTACCACCTGAACAACAATGAGCCTCGCAATAGCGGGGCTTTTTTATACCCGAATTTCACCGCGCACCGCATGCGCACAATAACCACCGAACCAGACCCTTTGGAATGAGCCGTTGAGGATGTCAGTTAGTGCTGGCGAGCCTCGGTGGGCTGACTTCCTATGCGGCAACGGTTCATCTCAAAGAGCAGGTAAAACGCCATGCAATTAGTTGAAATCAAGAAACTCGACCTAGTCACCAACACTGTAGCCATCGCCGAAGGTGTTGGGCGAGATCATGACACCATCATTAAGTTGGTCGACCGAAACAAAAGTGACCTCGAGGAGTTTGGAAGGGTCGGATTTGAAATCCGCACCTTGGATACGAAGGGCGGTAGACAGAAGCAAAGGGTCGCATTGCTAAATGAACAGCAGACTACTTTGTTGATCACCTACATGCGAAACAACGAAGTGGTTCGGTCGTTTAAAAAGCGGCTGGTCGCTGAGTTCTTCACTATGCGTAGCGCGCTGACGAAGAAGAAAATTGATCGCAACTCTGCACGCCTGGAATACAAGCCAATGACCGACGCTATCAAGCATGAGCGGGAGGCGCAGGGTAAGCAGATTGCCCCGCATCACTTCAGCAATGAAGCCGACCTAATTAACCGCCTTGCGCTGGGCATGACAGCAGCCAAGTTCCGCGTGCATCACGAAATCGGGAAGAAAGAGCCGATCCGAGATTATCTGACGCCGGAACAGATTCACTGCATCACCGAGCTACAGCGCGCCAACACGGTATTTATCAGCATGGGTTGGGACTTCGAGCAGCGGAAAGAAGTGCTACGCGGCATGTTCGAACGCAATCACCGCCAGCAGCTTATCGAAGAACAGCACCGCCTGGCGGCATAACCACAGATTTGTGGTTTTAGAGAGCCACTTTCACAACGGCTCTTCATTCCAAAGCTCATCTACGGGTGGGCTTGATAATGGATATACCCTATAGCGGATAATCAACCACATATCCCCATAAGCGGATAAAGAGGCTCTCAATGTCCGACATCTACCAAATCACGCTAACCACCCAAACAGGCGAAAGCTTCACTGGCAAGATGTCACGACGTCAGCCTGAGCTGGTTAATGGCTTTGTGCCGCTGGCGACCGAAACGGGAGAGTGGATGTATTTTGCTCCGGCCGATGTGAAGCGCGTGGAGTTCACGCCTGTATCGGCAGAGCAGACTGAACAAACAACGGAGTAACCCATGGCTAACGATGACGAGCGCAGGCCTTATCCGCCAGTTAACTTCATCGCCTCCAACAACTGGCAGCCATACACCAGACTGATCCCAGCCAATGAAGTGCATGAGTGGATAAACCGCCAAATCATCACAGATACCGGAAGCATCCATAACCCTGACCACGAACACCTGCTTGAGGCTGACATCTGCTTCATGTGGGCGTCTGACTCATTCCCTAAGAAGGGGCGCTTAGTCCTCGGTCAGGCCGAGCAGGTAATGCTCCGCGCCGGTGGCTGGCAGAAAGCCAGAATGGAACAGCAGATGTATGAATGGTTCGGGAGAATCCCGAAGTTCATCATCACGCTGGCGGCTGATTACTGCTCACAATGCAGTGACCTCGAATTCTGCGCGCTGGTAGAACATGAGCTTTACCACATTGCCCAGGCCACCGATGATTTCGGCGCGCCTAAGTTCAACAAAGAGACCGGGCAGCCAGTGCTTACACTGCGCGGCCACGACGTCGAAGAATTCACTGGTGTCGTACGTCGATACGGTGCCAGCAAAGAAGTACAGGAGCTCGTTGATGCGGCCAATGCGCCAGCAGAAGTGGCTCACATCGATATAGCCAGATCATGCGGGACGTGCATATTGAAGCTGGCATAGACTTTATTAGGATTGTCATGGAGGTAACCGATGGCAGCATTATCGACAGAGGTTAAAGCCTTCATCGTTCAATCGCTCGCCTGCTACGAGCCGCCAGTAAAAGTCATTGAGCTTGTAAAGGCTGAATACGGCATCGATGTCTCGCGGCAGCAGGTGTCGCAATATACGCCCGGCAACGCAATGGCGGCCAAGTTGAGCCAGAAGTGGATTGACCTGTTCAACGCTACCCGTAAACGATTCCAGAATGAGATCGCCGACATCCCGATCGCAAATAAAGCGTACCGGTTGCGCGTTCTCGACCGAATGGCGACCAATGCTGAAAAGATGAAGAACTACGGCATGACCTCGCAGCTTATCGAGCAGGCCGCCAAAGAAATGGGCGATGCCTACACTAATCGCCAGAAAGTCGAGCATACAAGCCCTGATGGCAGCATGACGCCGCAGCCAACAATCATCCAGCTACTGCCTGTTGAGCCAAAGCATGAGTAACGCCGTTCAATTGCCGATCCCCGCGAAGCTTGCGCCACTGTTCACCGCCGTGAATAAGCGTTACCGATGCTCGCACGGTGGACGTGGCAGCGCCAAGACCCGCACATTCGCGCTGATGACTGCCGTAAAGGCGTATCAGTCGATGATGAATGGTGAAAGCGGGGTGGTACTCTGCGCGCGTGAATTCATGAACTCGCTGGAAGAGTCGAGCATGCAGGAGGTGAAACAGGCGATCCTGTCTGTTCCCTGGCTGGCTTCCAACTTTGACATCGGCGAAAAGTACATCCGCACCATCGACAAGAGCGTTAACTACGTGTTCTGCGGTCTACGGCATAATCTCGACAGCATCAAGTCGAAAGCGCGCATTCTGCTGTGCTGGGTAGATGAGGCTGAATCAGTCAGCGAAATAGCCTGGCAGAAGCTGAGCCCGACAGTTCGTGAAGAAGGCTCAGAGATTTGGGTGACGTGGAACCCGGAGCGCGACGGTAGCGCCACGGACAAGCGTTTCCGCAAAGAAGCCGGCGACGACTGCATTACCGTTGAGATGAACTACACGGATAATCCGTGGTTCCCTGACGTGCTGGAAGGTGAGCGACAGAACGACCAACGCCGCCTCGACCCGGCAACATACGCATGGGTGTGGGAAGGTGCTTATCTCGAAAACTCCGATAAGCAGGTATTGGCCGGTAAATACCGGATCGCTGAGTTCTCGGAGAACCTCTGGAAAGAGGCCGAACGTCTGTTCTTCGGAGCTGACTTCGGTTTCGCTAAAGACCCGAACACTCTGGTGCGCTCGTTCATCCTGCATAACCGGCTGTACATCGAATACGAGGCATACGGGCAGCAGACAGAGCTCGACCACATGCCAGAGCTATACGACACAATCCCAGGATCGCGTGACTGGCCCATCAAGGCCGACTCCGCCCGACCCGAGACGATTAGCTATCTCAAGCGGCAGGGATTCAACATCTCAGCCGCTGAGAAATGGCAGGGCAGCGTTGAGGACGGGATCGCACACCTTCGTGGATTCGACGAAATCATTATCCATCCCCGCTGCAAGAACGTGGCGCGTGAGGCTCGCATGTGGTCGTACAAAACAGACCGCATCACTGGCGAGGTATTGCCGAAACTGGCAGACGGTTTCGAACACTGCTGGGATGGCATTCGGTACAGCCTTGACGGACATATCAAACGTAAACAGCAGGGGGTCGGCATGATGATACCTAAGCGCCTGCTTTAATCTGACGGACACGACATGAACAAAAACACATCCTTTTTTAAGGATGCGCTTGACTACAACCCAGAAACTTGATTGTTTGTCTGGAAAGTGCGTCCGAGAGATCATTTTTCCACTGATCGTGGATGGAATTTATTTAACTCGACGAAGGCCGGAAAGGTCGCTGGGACAATATCTGAACAAGGATATTTAAAAATAAACTTTGGCGGAACAATTCACCGCGCTCATCGTCTGGCATGGCTGTTCTGTCATGGTTATTACCCCGCCGAGGATATTGATCATATTAATCACATCAGGTCTGACAACAGAATATCCAACCTGAGAATTGCGTCGATGAAAGAGAACCAGAGGAATCAGAGCTTACACCGCAATAACAAGAGCGGGCATAACGGCGTTCACTGGCGTAATGACTGCCAAAAGTGGCGGGCAATGATAATGGTTAACGGAAAAAGCAAGCATCTTGGGTATTTCTCAAATATTGAAGACGCAGTTAAAGCTAGAATCTTAGCTAACGAATTAAGCGGGTTTCACAATAATCACGGAGCATCTACATGAGCAAATTACAGATGGCCGTGAACCATGCAATAAATGACGCTAGGCTTGCTCGCTCAAGAATGGCTCTGCTTACCCCAAGCCTTGGATTAGACGCAAAAAGGAATTGTGCCTGGGCGGAATACGGCTTCAAAGAAGAGCTAACCTTCGATGACCTGTACAACTTATATCGACGCGGCGGCATCGCCCACGGCGCGATAAACAAAATCATTTCCGCTTGCTGGCATACCAGCCCGGAGATTATCGAGGGGGAAGAGGAGGACGAAACTCGCGACATTACCGCGTGGGAAAGAAGTCTTCTGCCTGTGTTTACTCATCGCTTCTGGCGATCGTTTGCTGACGCTGACCTGCGCCGTCTGGTTGGGCGCTATTCTGCCATCCTGCTTCATATCCGCGATGGTAAAGCATGGAATCATCAGGCAACGAAAGGGCGAGGGCTTGAAAAAATAACAGTCGCATGGGCTGGCTCAGTGAAAGTTAAGGAGTGGGACATCGGTCTGAACTCCAGGACCTATGGGCAGCCGAAGATGTGGCAGTACACCGAGAGGTTGCCTAATGGCTCGACCCGGCGCGTTGACATCCATCCCGACCGCATTTTCATTCTGGGTGATTATGCCGACGATGCTATTGGCTTTCTTGAGCCCGCCTATAACGCTTTTGTCAGTCTGGAGAAGGTGGAAGGCGGTTCCGGTGAGTCATTCCTGAAGAACGCAGCACGCCAGTTAAGTATTAATTTTGATAAAGAGGCGAAACTGGATGAAATAGCCAGGGCATACGGGGTTGATTACAGCGAACTGAACGAAATCTACGATAAAGTAGCCCGTGAAATGAATATCGGAAACGACTCAGTTCTTATTACCCAAGGGGCCAATGTCGCTCCGATTGTGGCTGCTGTATCCGATCCCTCTCCAACCTATAACGTTAACCTGCAAACCGCTGCTGCCGCACTTGATATACCGACAAAAATACTTGTTGGCATGCAGACTGGTGAGCGGGCCAGCACCGAAGACCAGAAATACTTCAACACGCGCTGCCAGTCCCGGCGAGAGGACTTGTCATTCGACATTGAAGATCTGTGCGACAAATTGATTGAGCTTGGTGTCATTGATGCTGTGGCAAAGAAAACGGTTATCTGGGATGACCTGAACGAACAAAGTTCATCGGAAAAACTGGATGCCGCGCAGAAGATGTCGCAAATAAACAGCGCATCGCTGGCGACAGGCGAGCAGGTGTTTACTGGTGAAGAGATTCGTGTAGCGGCCGGGTATGAGGGTTCACCCGAACCACTTCCAGAGGTAGATGATGACGAAGAGGAAAGCGAAGTCACCGATACTTCCGGGAAACCTTAAAGACCCGACGGGTGCCGACCGACTTGAACGCGGGGCAATGAGCGAGTTCGCCAGGCGAATGAAGCGAATTGGCAAGGCGTACAACGATATTCTCGACCGCATCCCTGTATCACCATCAGTAAACCAGCGCTACACCTTCGACCTTGATTCCACTCAGCTATCAATGCTCCTCAGCAATGCTTCATTGCTGGTTGATGAGATTTTGGGTGCAGATAACGAGACAGGATTCTGGTTCTGGGCTGATTACGTCAACCCGGCGTATCAGCGCGGCACGGCGCAGGAGTTTGCCAATCTGGCGCAGCAATCAGCCGTGTACGCTGCCGGACAGGAAAGCGTATCGACAATCCTTCTCAGCGAACCGTACCGACGTAGGCTGATTCTTGTTCGCGCTCGTACCTTCGAGGAAATGAAGAACCTCAGCGCCAGTGTGAAAGCGGATATGGCGCGGATACTGACCGATGGACTTGGGCGCGGACAAAATCCACTGGAGATAGCTAAGCGCCTTACTGAGCAGACGGGGATTGAGTCTCGCCGGGCTAATCGTATTGCCAGGACGGAGATTACCACCGCGCTGCGCCGTGCGCGCCTGGACGAAGACGACGAAGCCAGAGAACGATATGGCATCCGTACAAAGCAGATGCACATATCAGCGCTCAGCCCGATGACCCGAAGCACCCATGCCGCGCGTCACGCCCATCTGTATACCGCAGAAGAGCAGCGGGAGTGGTGGGCTAAGGATGCAAACGGCGTGAACTGCAAATGCTCCACGATCGCGGTTATGGTCGATGAAAGCGGCAAGCCGTTAAGTGACACCATCATCGATAAAGCTAAGAAAACATTTAACACAATGAAAGCCCGTGGCTACCAATGGGCTAAGGGTTAACTCATGCCAATGCAAGTTAATGTCACCTCGAAGGTGAACAGTAAGGCCATCCGGCGCGAACAGCACAACGGACGTGAGCACTGGGTTGTTCCTTCATACACCCTTCCGGCGAACGTGGTCATGAACGGAGGTCTGTATCCGGCCAGTGAGATTGACCAGCACTACAGTGGCCTGGAGGGGACACTGGCACCGCTTGGACATCCACAGGTCAACGGTCAGTTTGTTTCTGCTTTTAGTCCTGAGGGGCTGAATGTGGGTTATGTGGGGGCATGGAACAAAAACGTCAAGAAGTCCGGCAACCGCGTCTACGTCGAGAAGTGGATCGATACAGAAGTGGCAAAGCGCACGGATGACGGAAAGCGCCTCCTTGAGCGTCTTGAAGCGCTGGAGAAAGGCGAGGATGTTCCGCCAATCCATACCAGCGTTGCCGTATTCCTGGAGGAGCTTGAAGCGAACGATGAGCAGAAAGCTCAGGGGGCTTCATGGGTTGCGAAAATTCACGCGATGGACCATGACGCCATCCTTCTGGATGAGGTTGGCGCAGCTACGCCAGAACAGGGGGTAGGGATGATGGTAAATGCTGATCTTGCCACTCCACTGAAAGCTAATTCCGGCGCTCTGGTGGGGGAAACCTATCGCGAGCGTGAGCGGAGGCTGGAGAAGGCAGCGAAAGATAAATTCGCTCCTGGCGAGAAAGAATACGCCTGGGTGGCTGACTTCACTGACTCGCAAGCGGTAATCATCCTCAACAATGGCGAGCCGAAGGTTTACGGATACAAGTCTGAAGGCGGAAAGATTGTCTTTGATGATATCGGGACAGAGGTTCAGCGCCAGAGTTCATGGGTTGCTGTCGTCAACAAACTCAAATCTTTTTTCACACCGCAGGAACAGCCTGCACCAAACCACAAAACGGAGGGCGACATGCCTTTAACCAAAGAAGAACTGGAACAAATCGGCAGCATGATCGGCCAGGCTGTTGCGACCAATACTGAAGCGGCTATTAAGCCTCTCGCGGAAAAGGTTGATGCACTGCAGGCCAATCAGAAGCAACTCGCTGACACTCTAACCGCCAATACGCGCGCAGAAGAGAAAGCCAAGCGTGAAGCGGTTGCGAAGGTCCATGGCGAAATCGTCGCCAATGCGCTGTCTGGTGAGGCATTGGATGCGATGTTTAAAACAATCGGCGACTCTGCACCGCTGGGCGCCAATTCCGCGCAGCAGCAGAATGAATCTGGCGCACCGGACCCTAAAACCTATTTCGGAGGTGCTGCGTAATGGCTCGCTATCGCCGCGTTAATATCGACGGTCAGTCTCTGTACAAGACCGAAACCCGCGCCACTGCAGCAGCCTTGCTGCCAGGTACCGCTGCTGTCATCAACGACGATAACGAGTTTGCGCAGGCAACTGAACTCGCCGGACGTCTCTACATCATCGACGTTGCCTATCATCAGGGTCTGAAAATCACTGAAGCAGTGCCCGCCGGCGACTCCGCCGTGGGTAACTACGTAGAAGAGGGGCGCGAGTTGGCGCTGCTGTGCGTGGCGGGAACTTACGCCAAAGACGATCCAATCAAGTTGGGTAGTAATGGGCAATTTACCAAAGCTACTGCAGACACCGATTCGGTGATTGGCTATAGCCAGGACGATGCGACCATCGCAGCCAGCACTACCGATTTCATCCGTGTGCGTATGCGCGTCGGTACCGTAGCCGCTGCAGATGCTGGCGCTTAATCAGGAGAATAAGAATGTATTTTACCGCTGAAACACTGGCTACGAATGGCCGCCTGCGCGGCCACTGGAATGAGCTTTGGGCCAACCGTGACATCTATAACGCCCAGCACGACATGATGGTCAACGCGTATCGCACGCGCATGACTCATGAGATGTTGGCGGCGAACGCTATCGGTGGCTTTACTCGCGAGTTCTGGGCCGAAATTGACCGTCAGATTATCCAGATGCGCGATCAGGAAATTGGCATGGAAATCGTCAATGACCTGATGGGTGTGCAGACCATTCTGCCAATCGGCAAAACTGCAAAGCTGTATAACGTCTCCGGCGATATCGCTGATGATGTCTCTATCAGCATTGACGGTCAGGCGCCTTACTCTTTCGACCATACCGAGTTTGGCTCTGATGGCGACCCTGTTCCGGTATTCACTGCTGGTTATGGCGTTAACTGGCGTCATGCTGCAGGGCTCAGTACCGTCGGTATCGATCTGGCTTTGGAATCGCAGTCGGCCAAGATGCGTAAATTCCACAAAAAACGCGTCAACTTCTACCTGAACGGCGATGCCAGCATCGTTGTAGATGGTATGCCGGCTCAGGGCATGAAAAACCACCGCAACACTCAGAAAATCAACCTTGGTAGCGGTGCTGGCGGTGCCAACATCGACCTCACCACTGCAACCCCGGCGCAGTTACTGTCTTTCTTTGGCCCGACCGGTCCGTTTGGTCTGACGGCTCGCACCAACAAGGTGACGGCTTACGACAAGCTGTGGGTGAGCCCTGAAGTCTGGGCCAACATGTCTAAGCCGTATCTGGTGGATATCAACACCGGCACAAATGCGCTGCTTAGCGGAACCGTTCTGGATGCGATCAGCAAGTTTATTCCTGCTAAGTCTATCCAGATGACCTATGCACTGGAAGGTAACGAGTTCCTGGCGTACGAGCGCCGACAGGATGTGATTTCTCCTCTGGTAGGTATGGCTGTGGGCGTTGTACCGCTCCCGCGCCTGATGCCGCAGAGCAACTACAACTTCCAGATCATGTCCGCAGAAGGTTTGCAGATTAAGAAGGACGGCGAAGGCCTGTCCGGTGTGGTCTACGGCGCTAACCTGGCTTAAGGAGCAATCATGGCTGAAAAATACGAAGTGGTTAAGCCGTGGCACGGCGTTGCGCTTGGTGACGTTGTTGAGCTGGGCAAAGTTCATCCGTCGCTGAAACCGCATGTGCGCAAGCTGTCCGATAAAGCTGCTGCGGAACTGGTACCTGCAACCCCGGGCGCTGGCACTGACAACAAAGCGCGCAAAGAGGCAGTCATTGCCCGACTCGATGCGCTGGGAATTGAGCATAAAGGTAACCTCGGTCTGGAGAAACTGACCGAATTGCTACCGGAAGGTGAATTCGAAAAGCTTTTCCCTGCTGAATAACAGCCGCCGCTGAGGCGGTTTTTTTATGCCCTCTTCGGAGGGCTTATCAGAGGCTCGCATGATTACCACAGAACAGGCCAAGGAATATCTGGAGTCAGTCGGTATCACGCTGCCAGATTTCATCCTGCAGGCTCTTTTAGAGCAGGCTGGCAGCATTCAGGAGTGTCTGGATGCGCATTACCCTCCCGCAACCGCTCTGCTAATACAGTCCTACCTGCTGGGGCTAATGGCGCTGGGGCAGGGTGACAAATACATCAGTTCTCAGACAGGGCCCAACGGCGCATCACGCTCATTTCGGTACCTGTCTTTTGCTGACCGATGGAAAGCCTCTCTGGGGCTTCTGAGGGGACTAGATAAGTATGGATGCGCTACAAGCCTGATCCCGCCTGATCCGACTAACACCGCTTTTGCTGGCATCTGGATTGCCCGAGGCGGCTGCATGTGCAACGGGAGTCGATGATGGCGTTGATATCGGTCAAGCAGAGGCTTCCTGAGCCCTTCGTAAAGGTCTGGGTTATCACTGACTGCGGGCGGCGGGTCACGGGTTACGTTAAAAGTAACGGTGAATGGTATTTGCTGTGCCGGAAGGTAGCCGCTGAGAATCCGGAGATTATCCGGTGGGAGGATGATAGTGTCAGCCACGGCTAACTGGTCTTACACCAATGTCGCCACTGTCTACCCTCGCGTCTATGACGACTGGAACAACACCTGGACAAACGGCACCCCATACCTGATTGACTGCACCTGGACGGCAAACAATGAAGTTGCTGTAGATGCCAGCGGGAAAGAGTTCACCACGAACCTGATTTTCTTCACTGAACTGAAGCGTAACGGCGGCGATGCGACCATGCCGAAGCGCGACTGGTACATCGCAAGAGGTGACACAACGGCGCAGGCCGATCCGCTGAAGGCTGGTGCCAATGTCATCAAAGCGGTGACTGAATGGGATATGTCACCATTTGGTGAGGAACCCGATTATAAGGTTATGACGTGAGGTAATCATGCCCGTTAAAGGTATCAAGCGTGTTCAGATGAACACCCGTAAGGTGCTGACAGAAATTGCCGGGCCACGCACAGAAAGAGTGCTGACTGAGGTCATGATTGTCGGCTCGTCTCACGCAGCGTTACTCACCCCCATTGATACCTCCACACTCATCAACAGCCAGTACAGAAAACTTGAGCCAATGCCAGGAGGAATGCAGGGAAAGGTCGGGTACACGGCTGCATACGCTGCCGCCGTTCATGGTATGTCCGGGAAGCTAAAAGGCCAGCCGCGTGAACACTTCGGCAAAACTCGCGCTGGAAAAGAATTCGGTGGTGGCACAGGAAAAGGTAACTATTGGGATCCTGATGCCGAGCCGGGATTTCTGACTAAAGGCTTTGAGCGTGACGGTCTCAACGAGATAAAGGCCATCATCAAGCAAGGGTACAAAGTATGACACGTAGCGAGGTGTATGACGCGCTGAGAGCGTGGTTGCAGTCGCATGGATTTGATGTTGGTTATCGTGTTCAGAGTCGATTCTGGAAAGATTCTGAAGAATCAGCAGGCGATCGCTTTATCGTTATACAGCAGAACGGCGGCGGCAAGCCAGAAGAGGCGATAACCCGCGATTATTTCCGAATCCTCCTCCTGTCAGGTCAGAACGACAGCAATATTAACCAGGTTGAAGACCGCGCCGACGCTATCCGCCAGGCGATGATCGACGACTACAAAACTGAGTGCATCATCTCGATGCAGCCAATCGGCGGCATCACCGCCATCCAAACCGAAGAAGGTCGTTACCTCTTCGATATTTCCTTTCAAACCATCATTTCCCGATAAAACGGAGATACAAACATGGCATGTGAAGCTGGTGCATTCACAGGGCGTGACGTCGTTGTTTATTACGCGATTTCCTGCCCAGAAGTCCAACCATCAAACGGTGACTATACACGCCTTGGCATGATGCGAGGCAAAACGACAGGCGCAGAATGGGAAACCGCTGATGCAACTGCCGATATGAGCGCTGCATTCACGCAGGAAAACCTCGTTACTTACAAGAACATTTCGTTCTCAGGTGACGGCGTTACCCGCAAAGAGGATGTTTATGCGCAGAACGCGCTTAAACGCCACGTCTATAACCCACCCGCAGAGACCAGTAACCAGCCGTATGTCTGGCTGAAGATCATCTCTCCAAACGATATTACCGAAGGGCCGTTCATGGTGACCTCATGGCAGGATGAAGCGCCGCACGACGATGTCGCCACCTGGTCTATCGAAGCATCCAGTGCGGGACAGGTTGATGTACGCGACGTCGGCGCGGTGATTACCATCACTACGCAGCCGCAGAACCGCACGCTCACGGTGGGCGATGCACTAAACCTGTCTGTGGCGGCAAATGTCTCTGACGGCTCCACTCTGACCTATCAGTGGAAGAAGGGCGGAACTGACATCTCTGGTGCGACGAACGCTACCTACACGAAGGCCAGCGTCGTTACGGGTGATGCGGGTTCTTACTCCTGTCAGGTTACATCCTCAACCGCCGGCTCGGTAACCTCCAGCCCAGCTACTGTAACCGTGAACGCAGCCTAAACCCATGGGAGGCTTGGCCTCCCTCTTATTGAGAGTTTCCATGAAAGCAATCACCGATATCGGCCAGGCTGTCATTCGCGCCAGCGGCAAAGAGATATTCCTCAACCCTTCATTCCTGGCTATGTCCCGAATCGGCACGCCTGAACAAATCGTTGATGCTTTCGTGAAAGTTCATGCAGGCCATTACCCAAAGCACAGAATTGCGGACCAGCAGATACTCAAAGCGGCTAATGCACGCTGCTTTGCTGAAATGGCCGCAGCTGCAGCTAACGTAGTCAGGCATTGCTCTGAAGGCGACATTGCTGAAATCATCGGCTCTTACTCAGTGACTACGGCGGGACGCCTCGTGTTTAAGCCTGGCTCGTTGCCAGTTGAGGACGTCATCCAGCTGGCGCGGCATCTGATTTTGCATGGCGTGATGGGGGATCAGCCGCCCGAGGAGTTCGAGAGCAAGAAAGGCGAGTACAGCGATAAATTCGATGCCCGTACATTCGTTTATACCGCAGTTGCCCACCTCGGGATGAGTGAGGCAGACGCCTGGAACATGACGATGACCAGCTTCCGCGCCGCCATGAACGCTAAATTTCCGCAGAAAGAGAAAGCCAGAGTGCCTACTCAGGAAAAATACGACGAAGTCATGGACTGGGCCGAACGAATGCTGACGATCGACGCGCAACGGAACGGGCCGCATTAATCAACTTAAGAACAACACAAACAGCCTCGCTAAAGCGGGGCTTTTTTATACCTGCAATAAACCCAACGCGCTTCACACGCGCACGTTATAATCCCAGAGCCTACAGAAAGCGAGCCTGAGAGTTAGTTGTACTCTGGGCTGCTATCTCTGTGTGACAGGCTCACTTTCTATAGGTAAACCTCATGCACTATCCAACCGTATCTGTAAACGGAGTTTCCGTTCGCGTTGATGACGAAGGGCGCTACAACCTCAATGATCTTCACGCTGCCGCAGTGGCAAACGGAGAGGCAACAGAACAGCAGCGCCCAAGTCAGTTTTTGCGTAGTGCTCAAGTTAAGCGCTTCATAAAAGCACTAAAAGCCAAAGTGCAAAAAAGCACTCTGGAACAAATTCAACCACTTAATGTTATTAAAGGTGGGGATGAACCAGGCGTTTGGGGTGTTGAACTGTTGGCGATCCGTTATGCCGCATGGATTAAGCCGGAATTTGAGATTGAAGTATATGAGGTGTTCCGAACGGTGGTGCGCCTCGGCATCAGTGCCATGTCCCGCCTGAACAAAATTGACCACATCATCAATACTGAAACCAAGCAGATCAGCCAATGCGCCAGCCAGATGGCCAGATGGGGTTCCGGCGGCCGCAAGCAACTACTGAACGCAGCACGGGATCGTGTTGCTGATGAAGTTCAAATGTATTTGCCTGGCATTATGTAGGCAGCGATGACCCGCTTAACTGCGGGTTTTGTCGTCGTCATGGATATAAGATCAGTTTATACAGTAATGCCACGCGTGATAAATTTACGGAAATACATTTCGTGGTGAATCAACGTGGAAGATGAAAAGCAGCGCCAAATGCAGCTTCAACTGACACTTCAGCGACGACTGGAGAAAGTCACTCCAGAGCTATTCTCTGAATATCTTTTCGAACGCGGCGTCAAAACAGTCATATGTCCAATTTGTGGTAGTGATGATATTTCTATCCCTAACGCCAGTTCGATGACTGTAGGGCCTGAAGGGTGTGAAAGCAGCACTTATGCCATCCCAGTCAAACTCGACACAGAAGGGCCACCATACTCATTGGTGAAATATGAGTATCGATTGATATGCAAAAACTGTGCTTATTCGATGCATTTTGCAACGTGGCCGGTATTGAAATGGGTGGAGAAGAAGCTTTCAGATTCAGGGAAAGGGACTAATGAATAGCAAGATGGATGACAATATTCACGTTGTAGACTTCCCAAAACATGGTGGTGGCGGTAGCGGCGGTGACGGAGGCGATATGTACACACGCGAGAGACTTGCAAGACTTGAAGCCACAGACGAACTGCGAGAGCGAAACATCCGAGGCATTGAATCTGAGCTGAAAAGCATCAACCGAAATCTTGTTTCAATGGAAAAGCGATTCATTGATAAGGCTGACGACAACCAAAAATGGCTGGTTGGTCTTTTGGTATCGGCAATACTTGTTCCCTTGTTCATTGCCCTAGTTACCAAGTGACATGTAACTAGTTTTGTCGTCGCCCGATCCCTGCTACTCTTTTGGCACATTTATCAAAGGGGATAGGGATATGAAGTGGTCTTTTGCTCTGGTTTCATGTCTGCTTGTGTTGACAGGCTGTAAGCCTAGTGCGGATAAAGCTATAGAATTGGCAAAAAATGAAATAGCCTCGAATATGAAGGATCCTGACAGCGCAAAATTTCGTTATATGAGATTTATAGAGGCAGGTAAAAATAATGACACTATTGGCGGATTTGTATGCGGAAATGTAAATGCTAAAAACAGTTATGGCGCCTACGCTGGGTTTTCGCCTTTCTATGTAGCTATACGCATGAAGTCGAAAGGTATTTTTTCGAAAGGGGTCAACTATACCATTGACGACAAGAAAATATACTCAGAGCCAAATCAGCAAGAAATGAAGTCATACATTAATGTTTGTGGCGAAGACTCGTAGTCAATAATTAATTTACTTAAACAAACCTCGCTCCGGCGGGGTTTTTTATTGTCCGGAGAAAATGAAATGGCTGAGAACGTAGGTGACATTGAATATGTAATTAAGGCTGATACGGCTCAGCTACTGCGTGCTGACAAGCAGGTGGTTAATATCACCAACAGCATGGAGTCAGGATTCAAAAAGGCCGATAAATCTGCTGATGCCCTTAATACGGGGTTAACAAAACTTGCATCTACACTCAAGCTGGTTATTGCCGCTGGCACTCTCCGGGAAATGGCGCGGATGGTGCAGAGTTATCAGGAAATGTCAGAGCGGGTACAAATGGCTACCTCCAGCCAGGAAGAGTTTCAGAGTGTACAGAAACGACTTCTCAATACCGCTAACGACACCTATCGTTCACTATCTGAAGCTCAGGAACTGTATATCACAACTGCTGATAGCCTCCGCAGTATGGGGTATTCAACCCAACAGGCGATTGATGTTCAGGACTCAATGTCTTTTGCATTTGTTAAGAACGCAACAAATGCAGATCGGGCTAATAATGCTATTAGTGCGTTTTCTAAATCCATCAACAAGGGCAAGGTTGAGGCAGATTCGTGGGAAACCATAATCGCTGCCATCCCGTCCGTTATTGGTGATATTGCTACCGCCAGTGGTAAAACTACGGCGGAAATCAGGGCGCTTGGATCTGCTGGCAAGCTGACGGCATTGCAACTTACGGAAGGGTTGAAGGCATCGCTTGATTCCAATGCGTCAACGGCTAAAGGCATGTCCAACAACCTGACGGACGCAGGCGTAAGGATTAAGACGGCCATCACTGAAATACTGGTATCGTTTGAGGGGCAAACCAGCGTTCTCCAGACGTTCACCAACGGTCTGATTAGTGCCGCTGACGTCATCCTTGAGTTTGGGCGCGACTCAGAAAGCATGGCTGGCCTAATTGACACAGCCACCATTGCTGCCAAGGCGTTTGCTCTGGTAATGGCTGGCCGGTATGCGGGAGCGTTAAACACAGCTATTGCGAGCAAAGTCCAATCAGTATCCGCAACGCGACAGATGGTTACAGCAGAAAGCCAGGCTGCGCAGGCGGCTTTGATTGCAGCGAGTGCAACAAGAAGAAAGGCGGTGGCTGACAAAGAGGCCGCTCTTTCTGCCGTCGCGCTGGCGCAGGCTGAATATAATGTGGCAAAAGGCAGTAATGCCGAAATGACGGCTCTTACTGCTTTAACGGCAGAAAAATCAAGAGCGCGTGCGGCCTCTCTAGCTCTGGCTCAGGCCGAATCAGCGCAGGCAGCAGCTACAGCAAAAGCAGCGTCTGCTGCAAGAGCGGCATCCATAGGCATGGGGTTGTTACGCGGGGCGATGTCTCTTCTTGGTGGACCGGCGGGAATCGTGATGATTGCTACATCTGCGCTGATTTACTGGTGGCAAAGCGCGAAGCAGGCTAAAGAAGAGGCGATTAATTACGCAGATTCACTCGATGGCGTTATTGCCAAAATGAAAGAGATGAATCAGGTGCAACTTAATGGCACTCTTGCTGATGTAGCAAAATCTGTAGCGGCGCAAAAGGATCATATAGACGACCTGAATGATTCGGTAAGGGATGCTCAGACTGAATATGACAAATACAGTGGCCTGGCAAAACAATTCGGGGTGGAACAGGATAAAAACAACGGTTATGTAAAAAAAGCCAACGAATGGCTGCAAACATTAAACCAAAGAAAAAGGGATGTCAGCGATGCCACTGATAAACTAAACCGCACCACCGAACAGCAATCACTTATTCAGGAGCAGTTAAATCAAAAGGCGAGAGAGTCCGAAGAGGCATTCAACATTCTTGCTAATAACTTGCGCAACAAAATACCAGGAGCGAGTGAAGCTGCTATATCTGCGATGGCATCTACTATTCAGGTGCTGGACACGCTCAACAAAAAAGCTGCAAGCGTTGGGAACGATAAGCCAGCGGAACCTGAAGAGTCACCGGAAGCCAAAAAGTTAATCCAGAACGCTGAACGCCGCCTTGCACTCTCAAAGTTGGAAGGTGAGGCGAGGGCGAGATTACAGGCTCAATATGATGCAGAGGATGCCGGAATCGCCAAGGGCGATAAGCTCGTTGGGGTGCTGCAAAATGTGTATGCTGAAACAGAGCGTGTTACCGCTGCAAGGAAGGACGCCAATAAGGAAACAAAATCATCTGATGAAGCCGCCCAATCCCTTACCCGCCAGCAAGTCGCACTTGATCGCCTGAACACTGGTTACGCCGATGGCTCGCTCGAATTAGCGAAATACGATGCTGTTGTTGCGCTTGGTAACAAAGCATCAGCAGAGCAGATCGCCAAAGCGGAACAGCAAGCTGAGTCCATCTGGAAAGTACAGCAGGCAACCAAAGCCGCAGCAGAAGAGGAAAGGAAGCGCACACAGGCCGGACAAAACTTTACCGGGTTGCAAGGGCAGGTATCACCAGTTGCCGCAGTAGATAACACCTACGCACAGCAAATGGCACAGCTTGATGAGTATGTGCAACTTTACCCACAAAGGATTGCAGAGGCTGAAGCTGTCCGCGCAGGAATCGAAGATCAGTATCACCAGAAACGCATGGCCGCAATGTGGGAGGAATGGCAGCAGCAGAGCGAGATCAACAACATGCTTGGCGCTGCAATCGACTCCTTACAGGGCGGCGCAACCAGCGCGATAACCGGCCTTATCAACGGTACCCAGAGCCTGCAAGAATCCTTTGCCAACATCGGCACAACAATCCTGAATAGCGTTGTCGGTAGTCTGGTGCAGATGGGGATCGAGTGGGTCAAGAGCCAGTTAATGGGTCAGGCCGCTGCTGCTGCATCACTGGCATCGACTATGGCACAGGCTACCGCTGCCGCCTCTGCATGGGCGCCAGCCGCAATGAGCGCCTCAATCGCCACATACGGCAGCGCGGCAGGGGTAGGCCAGGCTGCGTATGCTCAGTCTTTGGTTGCTGCTAAGGCAATGGCTCTTGCAGGCGGTCGTCGCTACGGCGGCACGGTATCTGCTGGCAACGCCTATCGAGTCAACGAGGATGGTCGTTCTGAAATCTTCCAGACTGCTGGTGGTCAGCAGATGTTCATCCCGAACCAGTCAGGGAAGGTGATATCGGCTGATAAGGCGGGTGGTGGTGGCAGTGTGGTTGTTCAACAGACCAATCATTATCATTTTGAGGGCAGTCCAAACAGCCAGGAGACCATTAAGCAGTTCGATAAAGTAGCATATAACGCAGCATTGAGGGCTATCAGAAACGAACAGCGACCAAATGGGATGCTTGAAAAAAGCCGTTAACTCCCCATATATCAGATCGACAAACTAAAAAGGAGAATTAAATGGATTACCATATCGAAGATATAACGGCATTTGATAATGATAATGGCTCTGGAATTATCGCAAGAGTTGTTTTCCATTATGAAACGCATCTTAAGAGCGTGCTGGTTAACGTGCATCTGCCTCTGGACAAAGAGGCATCTCTTTCAGTTATCGAAAGTCGCGTGTTTGAAGAGGCCAAAAAGCAACTTGCCACCTTAGTGTCGGCTTTTTGATTCAAGCAACGAGATCGCTAAACCCGCTCCGGCGGGTTTTTTATTGGGAGCAATTCATGCCAGAAACATTCACATGGACACCGCAGAAAGCCTACTCCGTTGAGCGAACGCCGAACGTAGCCGTCATTAAACTCGGTGACGGTTACGAACAGCGACAGGTGAAGGGTATCAACCCGTTAATGGATAAATACTCGCTCACCTTTCGGGGCGTAGGCGGCGCCTGCCGGAGTAATTCTGCTAAGGATGCTGAGGCGTTCCTTAAAGCCAGGGGCGCGGTTGAGGCGTTCTACTGGACCCCATCAGATACTGGGATCAGAAAGCTGTTTGTCTGCCGATCCTGGAGCATGACAAAGACCGGGCCGCTGTTTGAACTGACGGCCACTTTTGAACAAGTACCACGATAAGCCGAAAGGCGGGAGACAGTTATGACTTTAGAACAACGTGTTGAAGAGTTAGAGAAAGAGATTTCGAGCCTTAAAATGCAACTCAAGGAATGCATTTCTGCCTTGAATTGCATGGCTTCATCATTGTCTGCCGATGTTGCTGCTATCAGGAAGGTTGGTTCAAAATCGTCTTAATATCGGTTAAGCCATTAGCTATATCTTCTAACTGCTGAATAGTAAAACGACGAATATCATTACCACTAATTTCCAGTGGGATGCTTCTGCCTTCGCCATTGGAATTTGTTAAATGAAGTGTTGGTTTTAACGCTCCTACATTATCTTTGCTGTTTAAAAATGAAATTTGATGAATAGTCCACATGTTTATTCTCCATCAGAGGTAATCAGCCATCCCTCCTTTTTCGATAACGCCAGTCTCCTACCACTGACGGGCTGAGCTTACACGTTAACCAGGGTTATCAGTAAGCAACATCCTGATATTCAAACAGTAGCCACCACTTGGTGGCTTTTTTTATGGGAGTTTGCCGTGCGCGACATACCAGCCAGTATGATTATTGATAGCGTCGACGCCGGAGTAGGCGCGTTTATCGACCTGTTCGAAGCCGACCTGCAACCCTTTGGCGGAGACCTTATCCGGTTCCATTCCGGCACCAATGGATATTACGGAAATGTGATCTGGAAGGGGAATCAGTATCAGGCATACCCGATAGCAGTCGAAGGGTTCGAGTCAAAGAACGAAGGCACATATGCCCGGCCAACAATGGTGGTGGCGAACGTCACGGGTTTACTGACGGGCATAAACCATGACTTCGACGACATGCTTGGGGTGGTGATCACCCGCCGTCAGGTTCCGGTGAAATACCTGGACGCGGTGAACTTCCCCAATGGCAACCCTGACGCAGATCCGACGCAGGAAGCGGTTTCCCGCTACGTTGTTGAGGAGATGACGGAAGAGACGTTCGAGCAGGTGACCTACACGCTGGCGACACCGATTGACTGCGACAACGCTATCATCCCGGCGCGAACCATCCTTGCCGACGTCTGCCAGTGGCTGTATCGCGGCGTCGGGTGCGGATATGACGGGCCGCCGGTTGCAGATGAGCGCGACAATCCAACCACTGACCCGGCAAAAGATAAGTGCTCTCACCGCCGTAGCGGCTGCCGCTTCCGTTATCCACGACCGGAACCAATGCCAATCAGCAGCTTCCCCGGCTCTCAGAAGGTTTCATGATGCAGGAATTACTCGATTATGCGGCATCGTCGCAGGATGAGGTGTGCGGCTTAATCCTGGATGGCGGGCAGTTGTTCCGCTGTCGGAATGTTCACCCGGAGCCTGGAAAGCACTTCCGAATCAGTGATGATGAGTGGCTGGCGGCCGAGGAGGCTGGAGAGGTGACTGCGGTATTCCACTCTCACCCAATGAACAGCCCGGTTCTGTCCGGCGCCGACCGTAAATGCCAGGTTGCATCGGGCCTTCCATGGGTGCTGGCCTGTAACGGGAAAATCAGAACGTTCAGGCCGGTGGATTACTTTTTGGGGAGGCGGTTCGAGCACGGAGTGACTGATTGTTACACGCTATTCCGTGATGCGTATCACCTGTGTGGCATTGACCTCCCTGACTTCGAAAGGACGAATGGCTGGTGGCTGAGAGGGGAGAACCTTTATCTGAACAACATGTCGCGCAATGGCTTCAATCAGGTATCGCCGGGAGAAGCGCTGCCAGGTGACGTAATAATCAGGCAACCATTCCCCGGAGCTGACCCTTGCCACGCAATGATTCTGCTCGATGACAATATGGTTCTTCACCACGATTGCTCAGGGCATTTAAGCCGGAGAGAGCAAATGCGCCCGGCATACGTTAAGCAGATGCATTCCATATGGAGACATGAACAGTGCTCATCTTTAAATTTGCAGGGCATTTACGCCGACATTTCCGCAAAGTCGAGCTGAGCGTTGATACCCCTGCCCAGGGCATTCGTCTTTTGCTTGCTCAGAATCATGAGTTCAAAAAAGCATTCCTGAACGCCAGAGTAAGAATGCGAGTGGCGGGTGAGGATGTTGAAACGTCTTCGGTGCAGTGGCACATGGATCGGCGCCTGAAGGATGGCTCTGTAGTGCTGTTTGTCCCGGTGATTGAGGGGGCGGGACTTGAGACCAGTACGATAGTTCTCATTGCCTCACTGGTGCTGTCTGCCGCCTCGGTTGCTTACTCCATCTACATGTCCCGGAACATGAAAAGCAAAACTTCAGCGGAAGCGGCCGAAACAAACACCCTCACGAATAACTCGTTTACCAGTGCAGAAAACAGGGTCGGACAGGGGCATCCTGTCCCCATACTCCTCGGCGAGATGGAGGTCGGCAGCAACGTAATAAGTCTCGGGATCGACACATCTAATAATTCCGACTGGGAAGAATCAATCAGCTAAGGTGGCGCTATGTCTTCAGGTGGCGGTAAAGCATCAACCCCAAAACTACTCGACGATAACCTCAAATCAAAACAATTCTATCGGGTACTGGATCTGATATCTGAGGGGCCAATCGCGGGCCCGGTGGATCAGGAGCACCTGTCTTCATTCAAGCTGAATAAGACGCCTATCACTGACTCGAACGGTAATGTCAACGTGAACGGCATTAGTGTTGCCTGGCGACCTGGATCGGAAACTCAGGAGCCAATCAACGGCTTCTCTGCAATCGAAGCGACGACCATTGTTAACACTGAGGTCACTTACGATACCCCGCTGGTTAGAACCGTGACAGATCAGGACGTGACCCGCGTTCGTTTTAACATCGGCGTCACCGGGCTCTTGGAGCAGGACTCCAAGGGTAACCAGAAAAACACCTCTGTAACGATGGTTATCGAGACCAGAACTGGCTCGTCGGGCTGGGTCATGGAGAAGACGGTGACGATTACAGGGAAAATCTCTGGCGAGTACCTTGAGGCGCACGTCATTGATGCCCCCGACACCAAACCGTTTGATATCCGCGTTCGCCGCATTACGCCTGACAGCAGCAGCGATTTGCTGTCAAACGGGACTGTTTGGAACAGCTACAGCGAGATCACCGACGACAACCTTAGCTATCCGTTCTCTGCCGTTGCCGGCTCAGTCATCGACCGTGACCAGTACACCGACACGCCGAGCCGCACATATCATCTTCGCGGGCTGATCGTTGACGTACCGGATAACTACGAGCCAATTGCCAGAACTTACTCCGGGCTGTGGACGGGGGGCTTCAAAAAGGCATGGACTAACAACCCGGCGTGGCTGTTCCGTGAGCTGGCGAAAAACACCCGATTTGGCCTGGCGAAACGCGCCGGATACATCGATGTTGACGATGGCGCACTCTACATTCTGTCGCAATATTGCGATCAGCTTGTAGATGATGGGTATGGCGGCAAAGAGCCACGCATGACGCTCAACGCCTACATCACAGAGCAGGCGAGTGCGCGAGACATTCTCGACAAGATAGCGAGCATGTTCCGTGGCATTGCGCTGTGGGACGGCCTGCGCCTGTCCGTAATGCTGGACGCTCCACAGGATCCGATTGCGACAATCACGAACGCCAACGTTGTGAATGGCGAGTTCAAACGAAGCTCTGTAAAGCGTTCAGAGAAATACAATGCGGTTGTAGTGTCATGGACTGACCCCGACAACGGATGGGAGCAGGTGAAAGAGTACGTTTCCGACGATGAGATGATAGCCAAAGGGAACTACAACGAAACCACTCTGGAGGCGTTTGGCTGCACCTCTCGCGGACAGGCATGGCGGGCAGGTAAATGGCTGCTGGAAACAGCAAAGCGTGAAAGCAGCAGACTGTCTTTCCAGATGGCACGCGATGCTATCCACTTCACGCCGGGTGATATCGTTGAGGTCATGGATAATGACTACGCAAGAACTCGCCTCGGGGGGAGAATTGTTTCTCATTCCGGGAGGGTGATAACGGTTGACGCGGTTGATTCCTCGGTAGTAACGGACGGCTCCACTATGTCGATTATGGGGAGGGACGGGAAGTTCGTTAAGTATGAAATTGGCAGTATTGCCGACAATATAGTGACGTTGAAAACAACGCCAGCATGGGTTCGTGACGGTACTGTATTTGCCATTTCTACCAGCAACGTTTCTACCAGACTATTCCGCATATTGAGTGTTGCAGAGACGGATAACAACTCTACATACAGCATCACAGCTTCTCAGCATGACCCCAACAAGCAGGCCATTGTTGATGAGGGAGCTGTGTTTGAAATTCCCAGTGATACTCTTAACGGCTACCGCGTACCGAATATTGAAAATCTGCGCATCATTAACACCAACTCTGAGACTGTTCAGGTCACTGCAACCTGGGAAACAGCTACAACTACCAAAAAGCTGATGTTTGAACTGTACGTGTACAGTGCTGATGGGAAGGTGGTGGCTCAGTATGAGACTGATCAGTTCCGATATGAGTTTTACGGCCTGAATGCAGGAAGCTATACGCTGGGTGTGCGTGGCAGAAATGAAAACGGCATGAAAGGTGCTGAGACCCAGGTAAGCCTGGTGATTGGCGCTCCGCCGGCTCCTTCAAGTGTCATCTGGACTCCGGGTTTATTCTCTGCCGATCTGGTACCGGTTATGCGTATTTCCGCCACTACCGACACGTCATTTGAATTTTGGTATTCAGGCCAGACTAAAATTACGGATCCTGCTGTCATTGAAGACCAGACCCAATTTCTGGGGCGCTCTAACCAGTGGACGCTGCACGGCCTGCAGGCGGATAAAACGTATTATGTTTATGTCCGTACGCGCAATGCTTTTGGTGTGTCGGATTTCGTCGAAGCTTCCGGACAGGCGTCTTCTGATATACCAGGCATGATTGACCTCATCGATGATGCAGTTCGCGATTCTGAAGCGTTCAAAAATGTGCAGGAAGGGGTTGATACTAACCTGAACGGCATTATGGAAAATGCGCTCGCCAATCATGGAACTGTTGATCGTCAGTTTGAGCAACTTGGCGCAGTTCGTGCTGAAATTATCGTCATCAGGACAACCATAGCGACAGTCGATCAGGCACTGGCCCAGCTCACAACCAGCGTAAATTCTCAGTTTGAAGATGTAAATGCGACCATCCTGCAGCAGCAGACCGCAATCAGTAATAACACCCAGGCCATTGCCAGTCTTGATACTTATGTTCAGTCTGAGGTTGGCGACCTGACGACCGCTGTTAATCAGAAAATGAATGCGGAAGTAACCAGCAATGGTACTGGCAAGGCATCCTACACCCTGAATCTTGGAATCATCCGCGGTGGTGTGAAATACAATACCGGTTTCGGTATGTCGATTGAGCCGTCAGGGAGTTCGTATAAATCAACCGTCGTATTCGCTGCAGATCAGTTCGGTATTTATAGCGGGAGTGACCCCGGAAATTATCAGGCTGCGTTCTTCGTTTATAACGGGCAGGTCTTTATTAGTTCTGCATTTATTCAGGATGGCAGCATAGATAACGCCAAGATTGGGCAGTATATACAGTCAAGTAATTACGTCGCTGGAAGCCAGGGGTGGAGATGGGACAAAAACGGAACCATGCAAAACTATGGCAGTGATAGTAGTGGCGCAATGAAGCAGACGAACGTGACAATAAGCATCAAGGACACAAGCCGACTGCGCGTACAAATCGGCAAAATAACGGGGGTATTCTGATGAGCTGGGGAATACAAACCTGGGATGCCAGCGGAAAAGTTAATAACTATGGACTGGTACCAATCAGTGTGATTGGATTCTTCTCTGTTTCGAATGGTCAGCAATCCGGCGGGGCGGCTTATAGCCTCCCCGCAGGGTTTGTTATGGAAATTCTGCAGGTTTGCTCTGATTCTAATTACACAACAAAACGCCGAAAGATAACAGTTTCGGGTGGAACGGTAACTATTACTGCCGCATCTTCAGATATAGATTTCGGTGCAAATACATTCCCGGCGGTAGCGGGGTTCATTATTGCTTATCTGAGGGCTTCCTGATGGCTGATATTTGGGGTGCGCTATTAACAACGGATAATGGTGCTCCATTCATTACACCTCAATCGATACCACTGGCGCTCATCGCTAAAAAAACAGTGTCGTTACCTGCGGGGCTGACAACAACTGTAACTCAGTCATTCTCATCCAGTCGCCCAATGGTCCCGTTCGTTTGTACAACAGCGAAATGTGTCAGTAGTTATGCAGTCAGCGGTAATACCTGCACGGTCACATTTCAATATCCAGAAGGAAGCAGCGGGAGCGCTGACGTGTATTTCTTCACGATATTCGAGCAATCCTTGCCTGACTGGGGAATAGCCATATGGGATGAAAATGGCGTATGCATTTTGACAAACGAAACGCGTGTTTTAACGGATGTGGAATCTGTTGGTACCAGCGGTAGTGATGCTGCAGGTGGATATAATATAAACGCGACGAAGACCGGGAAGTGGGGCATTCTTCCTTCAATGTGTGGGCTAATTACCGGGGTAATTATTGCCGGAGGAACGAGACCATTTCAATCTCAGCTATTTTTTACGACTCAATATAACGGCGCGTCTACACAGATTACGATTGCATCAACAGGTGGTTCGCCGGGAGGCGGTGTTACTAACATCCAGTATCACAACATGCGAAATCAGGTATATGCGCTCAACCTCGCTAACTATGATTGATCGTTTTCAGCGATCAATATCAGATAATTGATCTATAGAATCAATTATCCACCTTTGATTCATGTTGTTATTGTTTAACTTCATGAATTTCCAGGAATACCTCTGATATGAAAAAGCTACTTCTATGTGTGGCCGGTGCTGCTTTACTCGCTGGTTGCTCCGGCGTGCTTGAGAAGCAGCAGCCGGTATGTTCCGGAATTGCGCTCGTTGGCGGTCAGGAAAACACCGTTCAGATTTATGGTGTCCGTAAGCAAAACAACCAGACGCAGTACCGCGCGGGCCATCCATTTGGCTGGCACTGGGTAAATAAAAACAACTTTATATCGACCACGTGCGGCAGCCCCGACAAATAAGCACACGACAGTCGTCACGAATTTGCTGTGAATCCACCTATGCGGATGGGCGTGAAGCCACAATATCTCTGATGAGACAGTAAACGAGAACGCGGACTTTATGGCTTAGAAGTTCACCGGGAGGCACCCGGCACAGCAACCATCACAGAAAACCTCGCTCCGGCGGGGTTTTTTATGCACGTTCAGGAGACTCTATGTCCGCAGGAACAATTACGCTCACAAATAAATCTGCCGTTGTAAGCGGTAACGGTACGTCATTCACCACAGAACTGGCGGCTGGTGACTTTATCGTTGCAACCGTAGGTGGTATCGCCTACACCCTACCGGTACTTTCAATAACCAGTGCCACATCTCTGACACTGGTAAGTAATTTCACCGGACCCACTCAATCTGGCAATGCGTGGAATGCTATTCCTCGTGTTGCATTGAACATGGTTACCGCTGCACTTGTAACACAGAGCGCGGAGGCTTTACGTGGCCTGAATTACGACAAACAAAATTGGCAAAGTATTTTTACCGGGACCGGAGCCATTACCGTTACCCTGCCAGATGGGAGCGTTTTCAGTGGTCCTTCATGGAAGTACCTGTCAGACAATATGGCAACTAAATCCAATGGCGCGGTACCGATTGCGCAGGGTGGGACCGGCGCAAAGACAGCCGCAGACGTTCGCACAAACCTCGGTTTAGGAAGTAGCGCGACGAAAGACATTGGGACGAATAGCGGTAATGTGATGGAAGTGGGTTCTTTTGGTCTGGGCCCCGCACTCGACGGGAGCTCCCTTGCTGTAGGCTTAGGAGGGAATGACGCAACTGGATTTGGGTATTGGTCATCTGAGGCTGGAGGCGGCGTAATGCCCGGCACCTGGCAAGTAGGGTTTAATATTAAGGGCGGCGGGGTGGTAGGTGCTCAGATGATACTGGCAGCATACTCAGCTTCACCACGTGCGATTATAAGATGTAGAGCATCAAGTACCGCATGGTCCTCGAATGCAGAGTTGTACCATAGTAGGAACACAACAAAAGCAAGTGACGGTACTTTAAAGGCTGCATCCCCAGTGATCAGAATCGTTAAAAGTCAGGGAGAAAATCAACGTACTGATATTGATGAAGAAGGGTTTTCATGGGCTGGTAATGGGACAGCAAACGCAGAAGCTGAAGGTGTGCTTATTACAAGGCAAGATGTTGGGGTATATGCAATTTCCGGTGCTGTTCGCCTGGCATCTTCTGGCTGGCAACTTTTGGCACCGATGGACCCTGGAGGCATGGGAGAACTGGGCGTCGTTGAAGCTGAACAGGATAGTGGTGGCGTGATCACAATTAAACTCTATCGGCTGAAGTATTCCATAAACGCATCCGGAGAAATCGAAAGAGGAAAAGGTGAACTGATAGATGTTCCGGTTAATAGTTGGATCGATGTTCGTCTCGATATGCCAACGGACAGCATTTGGAACCAAAAGCAGGATGAAGCGATTAATGCGATGGAAGAGGCAGATGCTAAAGGGCTGGACTTCACATTACCGCATTAAACGAGAAAGCCGCAGCCGCGCTGATTTTCGTAACGGACCGCGGCTGCGTCCAGGTTGTTCATGCCCTGGCACGTGCAAAAAGTATATAAGTTAATAATGCTGTCACCACATGTTTTGCCCGATTTTGGTAGCCGTACTGATAGCCTCAGCCGGTTCTTTGAATAATCGTGCGGTAGCCAGTCCCCATCTTCCATCTTTGTGGATCATCAGAAAGTAGTCGGATAACTCCTGCTCATCTCTGATTACGGCGAAGGTGAGCATGTCTGAAGATGGCGTGGGTAGGGTGTTATCTGGTGGAAAGTAGATTCTGACACCAGAGATAATGATGTTATCGATGTCCATCAGTCAGCCACCATCCACATATCAGCCTCTTCAAACATTTCCTCAAGCATGCGGTTAAGCCGCTCTTTCTCTGTTTTCGTACAGTCACTGTTTAGGGCGTTCGCCTGCATCGGCTTCACCTTCACATCTGCATCAGGAAAAATCCGGTGAACACGTCTAGTAAGCTCTGACAGGATGATTTCACGAGCACCCGGAAGTCCTGCCACATTGCGCTTGTCATAAACCAATTCCACAAACATTTTAGCTTCCCTCTTTACTGGTTGGATATACAGTATTTATACTGTGTTTTTAACCAGTGTCAAGAGTGGAGGTAATCATGGGATTTCCATCGCCAGCAAAAGACTATATTGAACGCACGCTCACCATAGAGACTATCTGCGGCGTCACGGCTAACAGCCTGGTGATTGAGACATCGCATGGACTTGCGGTGATAGAGAAGGGTATGAAGCCATCGCCGGATAGCACCTACCTGATTTCGTACTCAGGAGGCTGTCACTTTGCCAGGCGTAGAGGTGATGCGCTGATAATGGTAGACGGTGAAGTCCTGGAAGGCGAGGTACTGGATGAGGTGGATGTGAAGGGTATTCTGACGCATCTTATTAACCGGGCGGCGGATGACGACAACCCGGTAATTTAATCAGACGGGCTCGATTAACTCCGGGCCCTGATTCTTCACATTACCGACGGCGCGCGACACTGCGTGCCAGATAAATGCATCTACTGGCATTGAACCGTCAGCAACAATCTCCTCTGCTTCTTTCCCGCCTACATCCTGGCGCATCCATTCGCGCGCCGCTTTCGTCGACAGAACCAGTGGCCGGCGGTCATGAATATCTACCAGGCCTTTATCTGCGGCTGACGTCACGATCAGAAATCCCTCTGCTTCGTCACCACGTTCAAATGGCGTGCTGCCGATCGCCGCCATGAATATCGGCTGCCCGTCAGCCCGGCGAATGAAATAGGGTTGTTTTTTGTCACCTTCCTTCTTCCATTCGAACCATCCATCGGCAAAACAGATCGCCCGGCCATGCTGCCAGAGGGGTTTGAACATCCGGCTGGATGCCGCTGTTTCGACGCGTGCGTTTATCAGAGGCGGCTTATCCCACCATCCTGGAGCATAGCCCCAGTAAACTGGATCGAGGTGTAATTGTTCATCTCGTTCGCTCAATAACAAAACTTTAGTGCCTGGCGCTACGTTGAACCGGCCAATGGGTTCCGGGTCGAACGGAATGTCACGCTCGGCTTCTTCGGCGATTAACGCCAGGTAGTCTTCACGGGTCATTGATTGAGAGAAACGTCCGCACATGGATACCTCCAGTTGTCGAACTGAAAGTATAGAAAATGCGCAGAAAGATGAGGGAGGGGAGACACACAATGAAAAATGTGTACATCATTGTGTGCCTAAAGCGTGAAATTAACGCCTATATACCATGTAACTACATGATATATAGGGTTTACGTGGTTTGTTTGTTATTTCTCTTCCTGAGGCATATGGCGGTAGATGTAGACGCCGCTCAGCACAGTGAACAGAAGCGTCATCGCCGTCAGGCCAAACACCTTGAAGTTGACCCAAATGTTCTGCGGCAGCCAGAATGCAATGTAGATATTGGCCAGGCCGCAGAGAATAAAGAACACGGCCCAGGCGATATTCAGATTGGACCACACCGACGCAGGCAGCGTTAGCTCTTTCCCCAGCATGCGCTGAATCAGCGGCTTTTTCATCACCCACTGGCTAACCAGCAGCGCCCCGGCAAACAGCGCGTAAATCACGGTGACTTTCCACTTGATAAACTCATCGTTATGGAAGAAGAGCGTTAAGCCGCCGAAAACCGCGACCAGAACAAAGGTGATTAGCGCCATTTTTTCGACTTTGCGGTAGCGTACCCAGCTGTAGATCAGCACGATAGCGGTTGCGACAATCAGCGCTGAGGTTGCGGCATAGATGTCATAAATCTTATAAAACGCGAAGAAGACGACCAGCGGTAAAAAATCCAGAAACTGCTTCATACTTCGATTCCGTACTCCAGTTGCGGCCCAACGACTGCCGGGCCTGCAGAAAATTAGTTGCGAATAAGCATATACAAGCGGAATAAATAAATCAGCAACACGGCAGAGATAAGGTTGCTGAGCGTATTCACCACAACGGCACCCACGTTTGGCGTCAGCACGGCAAAGTTTGGTGCAAACACCAGTAACAGCGTTTTCGCCAGCAGCCAGCCAATGACAGCGGGTGCCACCAGGCGCATATTGGCCCACGCCAGTTTCATGCTGCTACGCATCGAAACAAAGATACCCATTTTATCCTGCACTAACATGACAGGCGCGAAAGCCAGCACAATGGCCAACAAGACGCCCGGCACAACGATCAACATCACGCCCATCTGCACCATAAATGTGGTGAGGAAAATCAGTATAAACAGTTTAGGCAGGATAGGGGCGCTTGCGCCAATGGCGCGCAGGGCGCTGACGCGATGACCGGCAGAAACCAGTTGAATCATCAGCATGACGCCGCCAGCAAGAATGGCGTTGCCAATCAGCCCAGAAAACGTCGATGCCGCTGAAGCGCGCAGCAGGATTTGCTGCTGCTCAGGTGTCATGTTTTGTACCAGATCAAACAGACCGACGCTTCCGGTGAGGTTGTCACCCTGACGTAAGAGAGCAAGCTGTTCATCGCTGGGTGTAAAGGCGTGACCAATCACCACGGTGATAAATGCGCACAGCAGCGCAATCAGCAAAATGGTTAAAAACTGGTTACGGAAAAAATTACCCGTGTCACGGTATACGGACTGCGCCGTGATAGACATGCACTCTCCTTGAGTATGCTTGTGTTAATTAGCCGCTGATTGTACCGCAGTTAATGCACTCGTTGCAGCCTCAAGACTCGTATGGAAAAGCATATCTTTGTAAAGAGGAGGTAAGCCGTAGCACGCCCGAGCGCGATGACATGCCTCATTTACTTCGCCATTTTCACCCGACATGGCAAATTCACGGCAGGGAGAAGGGCGATGAGGGTAGATGGCACAGCTGACTCTGCTGCCAATTTCTCCCTCGAGTGACCTACAGCGCGGATGTTTGCTGTTGGTTCCTTTCATACAACGTAAAAAAGGCGTGAGGGGCTCTGTAAGCTGTGCAGGGACAAGGCCGCCGCCATCATCGGCTTCAGCCCAGTAAAAAGAGACACGGAAATACGCACAACAGACCCCGCACGTCATACACGGATTCAAATCGCTCATAGCTCACCTGAAAAAACGCATAAACAAAAGTTGTCGCGTCTAAATTATCCAGACGGTTGCAAGAGAGCAAGTGGGGATCCGGACAATCTTGTGTCAGAAAACATCCATGAAATTGATGTAGATACGTATCCTTCATCTCAATTAAATAAGCAAAAATTAATCCAGATCAACAAATGTTAAAATTTAACATTTGGTGTGATCTGTGTTGCGATCTGATTAACTATTTGTAGGTATATTTGCCATGACTAATAAAACCCCTAAAAAAGGAGTGGGTATGAAAAAATTAGCAGTGGCAGCCTTAGCACTTTCAACACTTTCTGGTGGCGCATGGGCCCATGACGCGGGCGAATTTTTCATTCGTGCGGGTTCCGCAACGGTGCGTCCTTCCGAAGGTTCGGATAATGTTCTTGGTGCGCTGGGTGGATTTAATGTCAGCAATAACACGCAGTTGGGTCTGACATTTACCTATATGGCAACCGAAAACATCGGTATTGAACTGCTGGCGGCTACGCCGTTCCGTCATAAAGTGGGTACTGGCCCAACGGGTGATATCGCTACCGTTCACCACTTACCGCCAACCTTAATGGCACAATGGTATTTTGGTGATTCCAGTAGCAAACTGCGTCCATATATTGGTGCGGGTATCAACTACACCACCTTCTTTGACAACGATTTTAACAAAACAGGTAAAGAAGCCGGGCTCTCAGACCTTAGTCTTGATGATTCCTGGGGCGCCGCAGGGCAAGTGGGGATGGACTACTTAATCAACCGTGACTGGCTGGTGAATATGTCCGTCTGGTATATGGATATCGACACTAACGTGAAATTCAAACACAACGGGGAGCGTCAAAGCGTCAGTACGCGTCTTGACCCATGGGTGTTTATGTTCTCGGCAGGTTATCGCTTCTAATGTATTGAAGGGCTGGCCTTCTGGGGCCAGCCTTACCCGGTTTCGGCACCATGAGGATCGCTTCCCGAACTTCCCTTCACCATCATCCTTTCAGCATGAACAGGATATTATACCTCGACCATTCACGTAGCGCGTCAAGCCACGGATCTAACCATTCCACAATGCTGTGCACATCAATATCCATCTCAAGAATAAAGCTGGTAACGGCAGCGGCGACAATCACTATATAATTCGTACACATAAGAACATCCTTATTCTTATTAAGGTATTAAGCGGATTTACATTAATTGAATAATCGCCGGTGGGCAATATTAGCCCTGATACTTTTCACTATAATCCATGGTGAATGACCGCTAGAATTAATGTCAGATTACCTTAAATTACGATAATCATTTTGTCGTAAAGCCAGTGCGTGATATCAGGAGTAGGTGAATGCCGATTGAGAACAGGTTAGAGAAAACGGGCGTACAGCCAGGACGAATGGGGTGGGTCGCGATCGTTTTCGTACTGGTTGTCGTGGTTACTATGTTGGCGGGCAATTCCCTTGGGAATGCCCGGCAGGTCCTGCGTAACCCGGGGCTCTATATTGATGGTATTGGGCTGATATTCCTTATCTTTATGTACTGGAGTGCTACGCGGGTGCGTCTTGCCCATAACGTATTGCGTTGGGTGCGCTATGGCTTTCTGCTATGGATTGCAGGTATGACGTTCGATGTGATGGACGAAATTGTTCAGCAACCTCGCTGGATGGGATTCTATTGTGAAGACATGTTGCGTCTGGCTGGAATGCTGGCGACGGCGGTCGGTGTCTATAAAATCATTCAGCGTATAAATATGTTGTATGTCGATGCGCGCTTTAAATCCTTGCGCGATGAATTGACCCAATTACCGAATCGCCGCTTTTTCATCGATACTATTCGGGAAAAGGAGGGGCGTCAGGTCTCACTGATTATTCTGGATATTGATTTTTTCAAACGCATCAACGATACCTGGGGCCACCTGATCGGCGATGAAGTGTTGTTTGCGCTGGGCAGACAGTTGCTAAATTTAAGTAGCGATAGCGTGATGCCTGCGCGCATCGGCGGGGAAGAGTTCGCCATTATTGTTGAGGGGCGTTCGGCGAGCGACATGCATCTCTTTGCACAATCGGTGCTCGAAAATGCGAGAACGATTCTGGTCAACGGCGATCAACCGCTCTCCATCAGTATTGGGGTGGGTTCACGTGAATTGGGAGAGGCGCAGGATTCGTTCATTCGCAAGGTGGACGAAGCACTTTATCGGGCGAAGAACAATGGACGTGGCCGCATCGAGTGGGCAGAGTAAACGCCAGGTCTCGATTTTTGTCATAGAAAGACTTCCTTACAAGGGAGTCTTCATTTATCCTCGGACGGTATTGTTGTATTTTTCCTAATCGTGCAAGATCATTCGTAAGAGTTATTAATTAGATTGTAATGTAATCAAGGTAAACTCTTTCTGCAATGAATTAAATACTGAGTGATATTAGCTTTTTTTTGTCTTTCTTGACAAAGTTTTAATTAATTATTGTTAATGTTTCACGTCACACGCTCAACGTTATTATCGGAGGCCAGATGAACAGGAAGTTAAAAGAGATAGATGAACTCCTTTCGGGATTGAATCGTTCTGTCGGGGGGCATTATCGCTGGCTGGTGCAGGCGTTCCGCCTTATCGCAAAACGCAACGATGGTACGGATGACATTACCGGTCTTGAGGCACATACCTGCTGCCAGTTTGGCGGCTGGTTGAGTCAATATCTGGCCACTAATACCGAAGATAAAGGTTTTTTATTAACCATTAATGATAAACATATTCGGGTGCATGAAGTTTGCCGTCGATTAGTCGATTCGGTTTTACAGGATAATATACGAGAGACACTATTTAATGATTTTGAACATGCACTTCAGGAATTTGTCGCGGCCATTACTGTTTACCAGACACATTTATTACAGCTACGTATAAGCTATGATGCATTAACCAGTTTGCCGTTGAGAAGAATCCTGGATGAATCGTTCGAAAGCCAGATTATGGATCGGAGTAACGGCGATCTTTACGTGATGATTCTGGATATCGATCATTTCAAACGTATTAATGATACCTACGGGCATATCATTGGTGATGAGGTATTACGAGCCTTTGCGCAAAAATTGCAAAGCTGCACGCGACATTATGAACCCGTTTACCGTTTTGGCGGTGAAGAGTTTATCGTGATCCTGAAAGCGAAGGGTGAGGCGGAAGCGATGGCGGCGGGTCTGCGTATCACACGTGCGATTGAACATCATCAAATCAGAGTTGGGCAATATGATATTCCGGTTACCGTCACCTCAGGCTTAACACGGGCTATTCCCGGTGAATTGCTGCGTATCGTGCTTGAACGTGCCGATGGCGCGATGTACGTGGGGAAACAGTCGGGCAGAAATCGCTGTATGTACATTAGCGAACAGGGCTCGATCGAGCGGGTAGTGGAATAAAAAAAGCCCGCACGAAGCGGGCAAGTAATACTGGAAGCAATGTGAGCAATGTCGTAACGAATACTTGAGTGATTTGCTCAACTATTCGTTGATGAGAAAGATAATGGTTCTCATCTAAGATATCAACCCTACAGTTTGTGTTAATTGCTTCTTTTTCGCATCCAAAGAAAAAGCTGCCGGTTGGCAGCTTTTACATAGAGATAACGCTTTAAAAATGTGCCTGTATCTTGCCGGAGGCGCTACGCTTGCCCGGCCTACACAGCACTACGCCTGGCGCGTTGCGGCCTTCATGGCCTGCGCAAAGGCTTTCAACTCGGCCAGCATAACGTCGGGCTTATCAAGATTCTTCTCGATGATTTTTACCGTGGCGGAACCGGAAATTGCCCCAGCGGCACCGGCTTCAATTGAAGCATGCACCTGCTCTGGCGTAGAAATACCAAAGCCCTGTAGCGGGGGGGCGGCGTGATATTCCGCCAGCTTTTCAACGAGGTGATGCAGCGGAAGCGCAGCGCGGCTGTCGGCTCCGGTCACGCCCGCACGAGAAAGCAGGTAGGTATAACCGCGACCGTGGGAAGCAATTTGACGCAGCAGGTCGTCGTCGGCGTTCGGTGGGCAGATGAAGATCGGCGCCACGTTATGGCGCATTGCAGCCTGACGGAACGGGGCGGACTCTTCAACCGGCACATCAGCGACCAGGACTGAATCAACACCCACTCGCGCGCATTCCGCATAAAACTCATCAATACCGCGGTTAAAGACCAGGTTTGCATACATCAACAGGCCGATAGGCATGCTCGGATGTTTTTGGCGAATCGCCGCCAGCATCTCAAAGCACTGTGTCGGCGTGACGTGGGAAGCAAAAGCACGCAGCGTCGCGCTCTGAATGGTCGGGCCATCCGCCAGCGGGTCGGAGAAGGGGATCCCCAGCTCCAGCGCGTCTGCGCCGCCTTCAATCAGCGCATCGATAATCTTCAGTGACTGCTCTGGGTTCGGATCGCCGAGGGTGACGAAGGGAACAAATGCGCCTTCCTTGCGGGCGGTGAGTTCTGCAAACAGGTTGTCATAACGTTCCATCAGATTTCCCCTCGAGCTTTCAGAATATCGTGTACGGTAAAGATGTCTTTGTCGCCGCGTCCGGAAAGGTTAACGACCAGAAGCTGCTCTTTTTCCGGATTTTCGCGCATCATTTTCAGCGCGTGCGCCAGGGCGTGTGATGATTCCAGCGCCGGGATTATCCCTTCGTGACGGCTGAGTTCTTTAAAGGCGTCAAGCGCTTCGTTATCGGTGATTGAGACATACTCCGCGCGACCAATGCTGTTCAAATACGCATGCTGTGGCCCGACAGACGGGAAGTCGAGGCCCGCAGAGATGGAGTAAGATTCTTCAATCTGCCCCTCATCGGTCTGCATCATCGGTGATTTCATACCGAAGTAAATGCCGACGCGACCATGCTTCAGCGGCGCGCCGTGCTCGCCGGTTTCGATACCGTGTCCTGCAGGTTCAACGCCAATCAAACCAACGCTGGTTTCAGTAATAAAATCGGCAAACATACCGATGGCGTTGGAGCCGCCCCCAACACAGGCGATGACAGCGTCTGGCAGACGACCTTCTTTTTCCAGCACCTGGACTTTGGTTTCTTCGCCGATCATGCGCTGGAATTCACGCACGATGGTCGGGAACGGGTGCGGGCCTGCCGCCGTGCCGAGCATATAGTGCGCAGTTTCGTAGCTGCCAGACCAGTCGCGAAGTGCTTCGTTACAGGCATCTTTCAGCGTGGCTGAACCACTGTGCACCGCGATCACTTCCGCGCCCATCAAACGCATACGAAAGACGTTTGGTGACTGGCGTTCAATATCTTTTGCACCCATATAGATGCGGCACTTCAGGCCCAGCAAGGCACAGGCGAGCGCTGACGCAACACCATGCTGACCCGCGCCGGTCTCGGCGATGATTTCGGTTTTACCCATGCGTTTAGCGAGTAAGGCCTGGCCCAGCACCTGATTGGTTTTGTGCGCGCCGCCGTGCAGCAGATCTTCACGTTTCAGGTACAGCGTAGTTTTGGTACCCGCTGTTAAGTTACGGCATTTGGTCAGCGCAGTCGGGCGACCCGCGTAGTTTTTCAGCAGGTCGGTAAATTCCGCCTGAAATTCCGGATCTTTTTGCGCGCTGACGAAGGCTTCTTCCAGTTGACGCAGCGCAGGCATCAGGATTTGCGGAACGTACATTCCGCCAAACTCGCCGAAATAGGGATTAAGTAACGTGCTCATTGTTGCTCCTTTCATACCTTAATATGCGCGCAGTGTCTGGAAAACCGAGGCCAGTTTGCTGGCATCTTTTACACCCGGTTGCGACTCTACACCTGAATTGAAATCCAGCCCGGCACAGCCGCTTTTGGCTGCTTCTACGCAGTTATCTGCGCCTAATCCACCTGCCAGGATCACGTTGCTGAGATCCTGTCCCTGCAACAGCGACCAGTCGAAACGTTGACCGGTACCGCCCTGGCCATTATCGAATACGTATTTATCCACGTGATTCAGATTACGAGCGGGCAGGGTTTCGCCCACGCTGAGGGCTTTCCAGATTTGCACTGTTGCCGGCAACTGTTCGCGCAGGGTGTCGATATATGCCTGATCTTCATTACCGTGCAGTTGTACGGCGGCGAACGACAGTTCACTTGCACGTGCAACGACATCGTGAACAGGAGCATTGCGGAAGACGCCCACGTAATTCAATGGTGCGGCGGTCATCACCTCACGGGCCTGTTCAGGCGTTACGGCACGAGGTGAGGTGGCAACAAAAATCAGTCCCCCGAAAATTGCGCCAGCGTCATACGCCGCCTGGGCATCTTGTGGACGCGTCAGCCCGCAGACTTTATTTTCGCCCAACAGTACGCGGCGCACGGCAGTGTTAAGATCGTCGTGCGACATCAGCGCAGAGCCAATCAGGAAGCCGTTAGCAAAGTGGCTTAACTCGCGCACCTGGGCATAGGTGTTAATCCCCGATTCGCTGATCACCGTCACATCGTGGCCCAAACGTGGTGCCAACTGGCGGGTACGGTTCAGGTCGATAGAGAGATCGCGCAGGTCGCGGTTGTTAATCCCGACCACTTTTGCACCCAGCGCAATCGCGCGTTCCAGCTCGTCTTCATTACTCACTTCCGTCAGCACGCCCATTTTCAGGCTGTGGGCGACGGCGGCGAGCTGGCGATATTGTTCATCATCAAGGACCGAGAGCATCAGCAGACAGGCATCGGCCTGGTAAAAACGCGCCAGGTAAATCTGGTAAGGATCGATAATAAAGTCCTTACACAGAATCGGCTGGTGCGCGATTTTGCTGACGATAGGTAAAAACTCAAAATTACCCTGGAAATATTTCTCATCGGTTAACACCGAAATAGCCGATGCATAATGCTTATAGACACCTGCAATACGCGCCGGGTCGAAATCATCACGGATCACGCCTTTCGACGGAGAGGCTTTTTTACACTCCAGAATAAAGGCAGTGCGTGTGCCGCGCAGCGCATCGTAGAAACTACGCTGCGTAGGCTGAATATCATTCTGGAACGTGGCTAACGGTTGTTGTTGTTTACGGGTTTCTACCCAAATCGCTTTATCGGCTACGATTTTTGCTAATACGGTCTGCATTTTTTACCCTCTTGCCGCTAATGCGGTGACGCAATCATAGGCTGCACCGCTGCGCAGAACATCCAGTACTTTTTGTGCGTTGGCTTTTAAATCTTCATGGCCATAAAGGCGCATTAACATGGCGACGTTGGCGGCGACAGCGGACTCATGCGCTGTCTCACCTTTACCTTGTAACAAGCGCGTCAGAATGTCACGGTTTTCTTCCGGCGTACCGCCAGCCAGTTCTTCCTGATGGTAAGGTTTAAGACCAAAGTCGGCGGCGGTCAGCTGATAGCTCTTGATCTCACCCTGATTAAGTTCGGCTACCACGGTTGGCGCATGCAGCGAAACTTCATCCATACCACCGCTGTGTACCACGGCGGCGCGTTGATAACCCAACACGCGCAGGGTTTCCGCAATCGGCAGCACCAGTTCCGGGCTGTAGACACCAATCAGCGCCAGCGGCGGATGCGCCGGGTTAATCAGCGGTCCCAGCACGTTAAACAACGTACGGGTTTTAAGCTGCTGGCGAACCGGCATCGCGTATCGGAACCCGGTGTGGTATTTCGGCGCGAACAGGAAACAGACGCCCAGTTCATCCAGCGCTTTTCGTGACTTATCAGCATTCATATCCAGATTGATGCCGAATGCAGCCAGTAAGTCCGATGATCCGGATTTGCTGGAGACGCTACGGTTGCCATGTTTCGCTACTTTCAACCCGCAGGCCGCCGCGACAAACGCGCTGGCGGTCGAGATGTTGATGCTGTTGCTGCCGTCGCCACCGGTGCCGACGATATCGGCGAACGGGTAGTCCGGGCGTGGAAATGGTGCTGCATTTTCCAGTAATGCGGTGGCCGCTCCGGCGATTTCAATCGGGCTCTCACCGCGAATTTTCATGCTAACCAGCGCGGCAGCCAGCTGCTCCGGCTTCACTTCGCCGCGAACGACGGCAGAAAAAAGCTGGTGGCTTTCCTGTTGCGTCAGGGTTTGCGCCTGATACAGTTTTTCCAGAATCGGTTGCAGCGTGTTGGTCTGCTCCAGTTTTTGCAGCGCCCATGCCAGGGTTTGTTCCAGCAGGCGTGCGCCCTGGGTCGTGAGAATTGATTCCGGGTGGAACTGGAAACCACACACGCGATCCGCATCGTGGCGAACCGCCATCACCATGCCGTTAAAGTGCGCGTTAATGGTTAAGCCCGCGGGAATATTGCTGCCGACCAGCGAGTGGTAGCGGGCAACCGGCAGCGGGTTGCTCAGCCCGGCAAACATCGCCTGGCCGTCGTGCTCAATGCTTGACGCTTTCCCGTGCAGGATTTCACCTGCCTGACCCACGTAGCCGCCATAGGCTTCGACAATCGCCTGATGCCCGAGGCAGATACCGATAATCGGCAATTTGCCGCGCATACGGGTCAACAGTTCCGGCATACAACCGGCTTCGGACGGTGCGCCAGGGCCTGGTGAGAGCATCAGCACCGGGTTTTTCATGGTGCCCAGACGCTCAATTAACGTTTGAGCGGGTACATGGTTGCGATAAATCACCACGTTGTGACCGTTGGCGCGTAGCTGATCTGCAAGGTTATAGGTGAATGAGTCGATATTATCGAGCAGCAGAATGTCAGCCATCAGAAAATCTCCTGTGCGTGGTGTGCGGTCGCGATTGCGCGCAGTACCGCGCGTGCTTTATTACGTGTTTCATCGGCTTCGGACTGGGGAACAGAATCCAGTACCACGCCTGCGCCAGCCTGAACGGTGGCGACGCCGTTTTCAACGAAGGCGGAGCGGATCACAATGCAGGTATCCAGATCGCCGTGAGCGGTGAAGTAGCCGACCGCGCCGCCGTAGCTGCCGCGACGCTTGCCCTCTGCGGCTGCGATAAGCTGCATCGCGCGAACCTTCGGTGCGCCGCTCAGGGTGCCCATGTTCATGCAGGCGCGATAGGCGTGCAGCACGTCGAGATCGTTACGCAGCTCGCCGACAACACGAGAAACCAGATGCATTACGAAGGAGTAACGGTCAACTTTGGTGAGGTCCGCCACATAGCGGCTACCCGGTGTACAAATGCGCGCCAGGTCATTACGCGCGAGGTCAACCAGCATCAGATGCTCCGACAGCTCTTTATGGTCGGTGCGCATTTCCAGCTCAATGCGGCTATCAAGGTCGCGGTCCAGAGAACCGTCTGCGCGACGACCGCGTGGGCGGGTACCGGCAATCGGGTAGATCTCAATCTGGCGGCTGGCGGCTTCATATTTCAGTGAGCTTTCCGGTGAAGCGCCGAACAGGGTGAAGTCGTTATCCTGCATGAAGAACATATACGGGCTTGGATTGCTCTTTTTCAGAACATCATAAGCGGCCAGCGGCGACGGGCAGGGCAGTGAGAAGCGACGCGACGGCACGACCTGGAAAATTTCCCCGGCGCGAATCGCTTTTTGCATTTTGCGCACCACATCACCGTACTCTTCATCGCTTTGGTTGGTCTCGCAGCGCATCTGTTCAACGGTTTCCACCGGCAAAGCCGCAGGCGGCTCGTTCAGTTGTTGACGCAGCTCCGCAATACGTTGCAGTAACCTGTCTTTTTCACTCAATGATGGCGTGAACAGGCTGGCCTGAATGCGCGTATTTTTGGTCTGGTGGTCAATCACCAGCAGGGTTTCCGCCAGGTAGAAGCAGTAGTCCGGGCAGGAGGTGTCGCTTTCAAGCGTTGGCAGGTCTTCAAAACCGGCCACCAGGTCATAAGCGAACAGCCCGCCGAAGAACATGGCATCACGTTCGTTTTCTGGCAGCGTCACCAGCGTTTGCAGCAGGCGGAACGCGTCAAATACCGACAGAGAGCAAAGACGCGCATCTTCATCCAGAAGTTGGCTGACTGCGGGGAAGGTCAGCACGCGGCCGCGGGCCTGATGCTGGTTGTCAACGCCCGCAGGCAGCGCCGCATCGAGCAATGGCAGCAGGGATGCGCCGTTGTCAGTCAGTGCCTGAATAGTGACAGTGTCACCGAGTGCGGTAATACGCAGCGCACTGTCGACCAGCAGCAGGCTTTTTAAATCGTTTTTGCTATCGATATCCGCAGATTCCAGCAGCAATGTGGCCGGGCGTGAACCGCACAGCTGATGAAACAGCGCGGTGGGGTTTTCACGATAAATCGCGTCACTGGTCAGAAGCTCAAGCGTTGGTTTTGATGTTTGCATTGTTTGTTTCGCCTGTTCTGTAAAATAAGTGTTCAATAAAAAGCCCGCTCAGTGGCGGGCCGGGTATCTGTTTGCATAATGCAGACGTGATGACACTGCCCGTTATCTGGGAGTGCGCCACCAACCATGCAGTACATTGATTTTCGTCTTCATTTGCCGATACCTTGCTTAAGTGAACTTGCGTACTAGTTAACTAGTTCGATGAGTCAAAGTCAACCCCTGATTTTAGAAATTCCTCAGTAAACGTTATGATGAGCCGTCTTATACGAATATTAGCCCAACGGGAGCCGTTTTGAGCGACACAACATACGCAGTGATTTACGATCTTCACAGCCATACCACCGCCTCTGATGGTCGATTGACGCCGGAAGCGCTGGTGCATCGCGCCCTGGAAATGCGCGTGGGTACGCTGGCGATCACCGATCACGACACTGTCGATGGCATCCCTCTGGCGCAGGCAGAGATCGCGCGCGCCGGGCTGGCGCTGAACTTAATAACCGGCGTTGAGATTTCGACGCTGTGGGAAAATCACGAAATTCATATTGTCGGCCTGAATATTGATATTGAGCACCCGGCCTTAACCGCCTTTCTGAATCAGCAAAAAGCGCGTCGAAACGAGCGGGCGGCGATGATTGCCGAACGTCTGGAGAAAGCGCATATTCCTGGCGCGCTGGAAGGCGCACAGCGTCTGGCCGACGGCGGGGCGGTAACACGCGGGCATTTCGCCCGTTTCCTGGTGGAGCAGGGGAAAGCGAACACCATTGGTGATGTGTTTAAAAAATATCTCGCGCGCGGGAAAACGGGATACGTTCCGCCACAGTGGTGTACAATAAGGGAAGCTATTGATGTCATTCATCATTCAGGCGGCGTGGCGGTAATGGCCCATCCGGCCCGTTACAACCTGTCTGCCAAGTGGCTAAAAAGATTGCTGGCCCACTTCAGTGAACAGGGTGGCGATGCGATGGAAGTCGCGCAGTGCCAGCAGGCGCCACACGAGCGCGCTCAGCTTGCAACCTATGCCCGAGAATACGCGCTACTGGCCTCGCAGGGTTCTGATTTTCATCAACCCTGCCCATGGATAGAACTGGGCCGTAAGCTGTGGCTACCCGCCGGGGTAGAGGGCATTTGGCAACGCTTCGAGACGCCACAGAATTCTACTGAGAGGGAAGTATGAGTCAGTTTTTTTACATTCACCCGGATAACCCGCAGGCGCGACTGATTAACCAGGCGGTTGAGATCGTGCGCAAAGGTGGGGTGATAGTCTACCCAACCGATTCCGGCTATGCGCTGGGCTGCAAAATTGAAGATAAAGGCGCGATGGAGCGCATCTGTCGTATTCGTCATCTGCCAGATGGCCATAACTTCACGCTGATGTGCCGTGACCTGTCCGAATTGTCGACCTATTCTTATGTCGATAACGTGGCGTTTCGTCTGATGAAAAACAACACACCGGGCAATTACACCTTCATCCTGAAAGGGACGAAAGAGGTGCCGCGCCGTCTGTTGCAGGAAAAGCGTAAAACCATCGGCATGCGCGTGCCGTCTAACCCGATTGCGCAGGCGCTGCTTGAGGCGTTAGGCGAGCCAATGCTTTCGACCTCCCTGATGTTACCGGGCAGCGAATTTACCGAATCTGACCCGGAGGAGATTAAAGATCGTCTGGAAAAAGTGGTCGATTTGATTATTCATGGTGGTTATCTGGGCCAACAACCGACCACGGTCATTGATTTAACTGACGACGAGCCAGTGGTGCTGCGTGAAGGCGTGGGCGATGTGAAGCCGTTCCTGTAAACGTGAATAAACCAGATGAATCTTTTCATCAGAAATTCATGTAAGATACGCGGCCACGAATTATTGTTATGGCGCACGTGGTGCGCCATTTGACGTGTAAAAGATACCTTTCAATGAGTTAGGGTTTAACTGAACTCAACGCATTGTTTTTGAAAGTATACCCAGACGCCTGTGAAGGCGACACCGGAAGGAAGCTCTATGAGCGATAAAAGCGAAAAACTGCAAAAAGTGCTGGCGCGTGCCGGCCACGGCTCCCGTCGTGAAATCGAGGCGATTATTGAAGCGGGGCGCGTGAGCGTCGACGGCAAAATCGCCAAACTCGGCGATCGCGTTGAAGTGATCCCTGGCCTTAAAATTCGTATTGATGGTCATCTGATTTCCGTTAAAGAATCCGTAGAACAAATTTGTCGCGTTCTGGCGTATTACAAGCCGGAAGGTGAACTCTGTACGCGTAACGACCCTGAAGGTCGCCCAACAGTATTCGATCGTCTGCCAAAACTGCGCGGTGCGCGCTGGATTGCTGTCGGTCGTCTGGACGTCAACACCTGCGGCCTGCTGCTGTTCACCACCGACGGTGAGCTGGCAAACCGCCTGATGCACCCAAGCCGCGAAGTTGAACGTGAATACGCCGTACGCGTGTTCGGTCAGATTGATGACAACAAAGTGCGCGAGCTGTCTCGCGGCGTACAGCTTGAAGATGGCCCGGCGGCGTTTAAAACCATCAAGTTTACCGGTGGGGAAGGCATCAACCAGTGGTACAACGTGACCCTGACGGAAGGTCGTAATCGCGAAGTGCGTCGTCTTTGGGAAGCCGTTGGCGTGCAGGTTAGCCGTCTTATCCGCGTTCGCTACGGCGATATTCCATTGCCGAAAGGCCTGCCGCGCGGCGGGTATACCGAACTGGATCTGGCGCAGACCAACTACCTGCGTGAGCTGGTTGAACTGCCGCCTGAAACCGCATCAAAAGTGGCGGTTGAGAAAGACAGACGTCGCATGAAGGCGAATCAGATTCGCCGTGCGGTAAAACGTCACAGCCAGGTCAGTAACCCGCGTCGTGGCGGGGGAAGCCGCAGCAACGGTTAATCAACCTCCTGATTATCAAGCCGGGCAAACAGCAATGTTTGCCCGGTTTTATTGTGCCTGACATTCCGCCTTCACTAAACGATACCAGCCCACCGAAAACTATTTGCCATCAACCTGCGGCAACGGTTACCCGACGAGCGTGAGCGCTGACATCGGCATTTCTTCGTTTAATAATCGATGCCAATCTGCGCTTTGATACCCGCGTCAAATGCATGTTTCACCGGGCGCAGTTCACTGACGGTATCGGCCATCTCGGTGATCTCACGGTGACAGCCGCGACCGGTGATAATCACCGACTGGTGCGCCGGGCGCTGGCGTAACGCGCTCAGCACCTCTTCCAGCGGCAGATAGTCATAGGCCACCATATAGGTCAGCTCATCCAGCACAACTAAGTCCAGCGATGCATCGGCCAGCATGCGTTTGGCATGTTGCCAGACGGCCATACAGGCGGCCGTATCGCTCTCGCGGTCCTGCGTATTCCAGGTAAAACCGGTCGCCATTACCTGAAACTCGACTCCGTGGGGCTCCAGCAAATTACGCTCACCATTGGGCCAGGTGCCTTTAATAAACTGGATGACACCGACTTTTTTGCCGTGTCCAACGGCGCGCGTCGCCGTCCCAAAGGCAGCGGTGGTTTTGCCTTTCCCGTTGCCGGTAAAGACCATCACAATGCCACGCTCTTCCTGAGCGGCAGCCACCCGGGCATCAACTTTATCTTTCACGCGCTGTTGGCGCTCGCGGTAACGTTCATCACTCATTGGGCAATCCCCGGTTTACGGCCTGGTTGGGCATCGAAAGTCATCCCTGTTTTGCGGCGGCTATCGTCGCCCATCAGCCACAAATAGAGCGGCATGATATCGGCAGGAGTTTTCAGTTTTAAAGGATCTTCCGTCGGGAACGCGCTGGCGCGCATGCCGGTTCGCGTGCCGCCGGGATTAATGCAGTTGACGCGCAGGCGGTTTTGATACTCCTCGGCGAGCACCTGCATCATTCCTTCGGTGGCGAATTTGGACACCGAATAGGCCCCCCAGTTGGCGCGCCCCTGGCGGCCTACGCTTGACGAGGTAAAGACCAGTGAGCCTGCTTCAGACTGCAACAACAGCGGCAGTAACGCCTGGGTTAACATAAAGGTACCGTTGACGTTGACCTGCATCACCTGCTGCCAGATGTCGGGCTTCTGTTCAGACATTGGCACTACCTCGCCGAGTAGCCCGGCGTTATGCAACACGCCGTCAAGGCGCGGGTAATGCATGCTTATTTGCTGAGCAACCTGCTGGCAATCCTGCGGTGTACAGGTGAGCAGGTCGAGTGTGAACCAACGTACGGGCAATCCGCCGTGATTTTCAATTTCTTGCGCGACGGCGCGTAATTTTTCTTCATTACGACCAAGTAAAACCACGCTGGCGCTATAGCGTGCGTAGGTGATGGCTGCTTCCCGACCAATACCATCACTGGCACCGGTGACTAAAATTATACGGTTTTGCAACAAATCGCGTTTGGGCTGGTAGTGCACGACGACTCCTTTGTGGCTTTTCGCTACCACAATCTGTGTTCTTTTCATGGCTTTTGGGCTTTATGCCCTAATCGCGCCACTATTTCAATCAGCCAGGAGGAGAGACAACGTAAAATTAACAATTTGCAATGATTTCATCAGCCAATTTGAATTACGGAAAGCGCCTCGCAGGCTTTAATCGTGGTCGAGACGTAGCGAATACGGTGTTGTACACTGGTCGCAGATTCAGTGGTTTTGTACAAGGTGAAAGCGTGGAAATTCTTTTTCAATATGGTCTGTTTTTGGCGAAGATCGTGACGGTTGTCGTCGCAATCATTGTAATCGCAGCACTTATTATCAATTTGTCACAGCGCAAGCGGCAACGTGGAGAGCTGCGGATAACCAATCTAAGCGAACAACACAAAGAGATGCAGGAAGATTTAGCGGTGGCGCTTCTCGACGGCCCACAGCAAAAACTCTGGCATAAAGAACAAAAGAAAAAAGCCAAACTTGAGGCAAAGGCGGCAAAAGCAAAGGCCAAACAGGGCAACGCAACGCCTTCAGGCAAATCGCGCGTGTGGGTGATTGATTTTAAAGGCAGTATGGATGCGCATGAAGTTGCCTCGCTGCGTGAAGAGGTTACTGCGGTGCTGACGGTCGCCACGCCGCAAGATGAAGTGGTGGTGCGTCTGGAAAGCCCTGGTGGCGTGGTGCACGGTTACGGCCTGGCGTCGTCTCAGCTACAACGCATCCGTGATAAGCAGATCCCGTTGACGGTGGCGGTCGATAAAGTGGCGGCCAGCGGCGGCTATATGATGGCCTGCGTGGCGAATAAAATCGTCGCTGCGCCGTTTGCCATTCTGGGCTCCATTGGCGTGGTCGCGCAAATTCCGAACCTACATCGTTTTCTGAAAAATAAAGATATTGATATCGAACTGCACACGGCAGGCCAGTATAAACGTACCCTGACGATGCTGGGGGAAAACACAGAAGAGGGGCGGCAGAAATTCCGCGAAGATCTTAACGAAACCCATCATCTTTTTAAGGCTTTCGTTAAAGAGATGCGGCCATCGCTTGATATCGACACGGTGGCGACCGGTGAGCACTGGTACGGCGTGCAGGCGCAGGAGAAAGGGCTGGTGGATGAAGTGGGTACCAGCGATGAACTGCTGCTGAACCTGATGAAAGATCGCGAAGTGATGAGCGTGAGTTATAAACAGCGCAAGAAAATGATGGACCGTTTCACCGGGAGTGCGGCAGAAAGTGCAGATCGCCTGTTGCTGCGCTGGTGGCAGCGGGGGCAAAAGCCGTTGATGTAAGTCTCAGGACAGCCCGGTAGGCTCACTGCCGGGCTGTGAGTTCGCCTGACTCAACGTGTGTTAGTCGACCAGGTGATATTTCTCGGAAAGCTGATGGGCAAGGTATTTAAACATGTTAAATACTGCCGTGCTTTTCGGCGTGGGCAGGCCTTGTTCATCCAGGAAATACTCGCCGCTGAATATCAATACGCCATTGCGCTGTTCTACGCCCGTGGCTTCGATGCCAGCTAAGGTATCTTCATGTTCACGGATGAGTCGGTTTGCTTCAATAAGCAGAGTTTGACGATCGATGGGTTGTGTATTACCAGACATTTTCTACTCCTCGAAAAACTTCCCCTAGTTTACGCCGGGCACGCGCTCGGGGCAAATACTCCCTTGAAACTTCAGGGCTATAGTTAAGGTTAAGCCTGTACCTGCCTTTCTGGCGCGTTTAACAAATGCGTGCTAATAAAGTTGCGTAACGAATTTTATCAGGTACAGTGTGACGCTTTCGGCAATCTGGCAACAGATTTGCTTGACATTCGACCGAAAATTCTTCGTGCTATAGCACCTGGCGGTAAAACGTCAGTGAACTCAACCGCCTGGCTTCAGGATGTGAAGTGGGTGGCTATAGGGTTGATATCCATTGAGACCGCCGCAACATACAAGGCTTGTCGCCAGTGGACAGGTGACTCAATGTGCGATGTATTCTGGAAGAATCAAATTAGGTAAAGGTGAATATGGGTAAAGCTCTCGTTATCGTTGAGTCCCCGGCAAAAGCCAAAACGATCAATAAGTATCTGGGTAATGACTACGTGGTTAAGTCCAGCGTCGGTCATATCCGCGATTTGCCGACAAGTGGCTCAGCCGCCAAAAAGAGCGCTGACTCTGCCTCCACCAAAACGGCCAAAAAGCCTAAAAAGGATGAACGTGGCGCGCTGGTTAACCGCATGGGCGTTGACCCATGGCATGACTGGAAAGCGCACTACGAAGTGCTCCCGGGTAAAGAAAAGGTAGTTTCAGAACTTAAGCAACTGGCGGAAAAAGCCGACCACATCTATCTCGCAACCGACCTTGACCGCGAAGGGGAAGCCATTGCATGGCACCTGCGGGAAGTGATTGGTGGAGATGATTCGCGCTATAGCCGCGTGGTGTTCAACGAAATTACAAAAAATGCGATTCGCCAGGCGTTTGAAAAGCCGGGCGAACTGAATATCGATCGTGTTAACGCGCAGCAGGCGCGTCGCTTTATGGACCGCGTTGTGGGCTATATGGTGTCGCCGTTACTGTGGAAAAAAATCGCCCGCGGTTTGTCCGCAGGCCGCGTGCAATCCGTTGCCGTGCGTCTGGTAGTTGAGCGTGAGCGAGAAATCAAAGCCTTCGTGCCGGAAGAGTTCTGGGACGTGGTTGCGAGTACCACTACTCCGGGCGACGACGCGTTGCCGCTGGAAGTAACGCACCAGAAAGACAAAGCCTTCCGTCCGGTAAGTCGCGACGAGACAATGGCTGCCGTTGGCCTGCTGGAAAAAGCGAGCTTCAGCGTCCTTGAACGTGAAGATAAACCGACCAGCAGCAAACCTGGCGCGCCGTTTATCACTTCCACGTTACAGCAAGCCGCCAGCACCCGTCTGGGCTTTGGCGTGAAAAAAACCATGATGATGGCACAGCGTCTGTATGAAGCGGGCCACATCACTTATATGCGTACCGACTCTACCAACCTGAGCCAGGACGCAGTGAGCATGGTGCGTGGTTATATCGGCGATAACTTTGGCGATAAATATCTGCCGAAGAACCCGAACCAGTACGCCAGCAAAGAGAATTCTCAGGAAGCGCACGAAGCGATTCGTCCTTCCGATGTCTCGGTGGTTGCTGAATCGCTGAAAGATATGGAAGCCGATGCGCAGAAACTGTATCAGCTGATCTGGCGTCAGTTTGTTGCCTGTCAGATGACACCGGCACAGTACGACTCCACGACGCTGACGGTGCAGGCGGGTGATTTCAAACTCAAGGCGCGCGGTCGTACCCTGCGTTTTGATGGTTGGACTAAGGTGATGCCTGCGCTGCGCAAAGGCGATGAAGACCGCACGCTGCCGATGGTTAATCAGGGAGACAAACTCTCTCTGGTTGAACTGACGCCAGCTCAGCACTTCACCAAACCGCCGGCGCGCTTTAGCGAAGCCTCACTGGTTAAAGAGCTGGAAAAACGCGGTATTGGCCGTCCGTCTACCTATGCGTCGATCATTTCGACCATTCAGGATCGCGGCTATGTGCGTACGGAAAACCGCCGTTTCTACGCTGAAAAAATGGGTGAGATCGTCACCGATCGTCTGGAAGCGAACTTCCGCGAACTGATGAACTACGATTTTACCGCTCAGATGGAAGACCATCTCGACCGCGTGGCAAACCACGAAGCCGAGTGGAAGCAGGTGCTGGATCTCTTCTTCGGTGATTTCACCAAACAGCTCGAAACAGCTGAGAAACCGCCTGAAGAGGGCGGCATGCAGCCGAACGAGATAGTGTTGACCAGTATCGATTGTCCGACCTGTGGTCGCAAGATGGGCATTCGTACCGCCAGTACGGGGGTATTCCTGGGCTGCTCCGGTTATGCGCTGTCGCCGAAAGAGCGCTGTAAAACCACCATCAACCTGGTGCCGGAAAACGAAGTGCTGAACGTGCTGGAAGGCGATGACGCTGAAACCAACGCGCTGCGCGCGAAACGTCGTTGCCAGAAGTGTGGCACGGCAATGGACAGCTATCTCATCGATCCGAAACGTAAGCTGCACGTTTGCGGTAATAACCCGACCTGCGACGGTTACGAAATCGAAGAGGGTGAATTCCGCATTAAGGGTTATGACGGCCCGATCGTTGAGTGTGAGAAATGTGGTTCTGAAATGCACCTGAAAATGGGGCGTTTTGGTAAGTACATGGCCTGCACTAACGAAGAGTGTAAGAACACCCGTAAGATCCTGCGCAACGGCGAAGTGGCACCGCCGAAAGAAGATCCGGTTCCGCTGCCGGAGTTGCCGTGCGAGAAATCGGACGCCTACTTCGTACTGCGTGACGGTGCTGCCGGTGTGTTCCTGGCGGCGAACACCTTCCCTAAATCGCGTGAAACCCGCGCGCCGTTGGTCGAAGAGCTGTTCCGATTCCGCGATCGTCTGCCGGAGAAACTGCGTTATCTGGCCGATGCGCCGCAGGAAGATCCGCAAGGTAACAAGACGATGGTGCGCTTCAGCCGTAAGACGAAGCAGCAGTATGTTTCTTCTGAGAAAGAGGGTAAAGCGACCGGTTGGTCTGCCTTCTTTGTCGACGGTAAATGGGTCGAAGCGAAGAAATAATTGTCACCTGACAAACCGCACAAAGGGCCGATCATCGGCCCTTTTTTATAACCGCGTTATTATTTTTTGTTCCCATCTATACACACTTGCTATAAATGATATAGTGGTTATAGCAAACACTTTTCTTATTATTAAATCGTATTAATAGCGTATCACTACGCAACCGGATACCGCGCCATGAAACTACAGCAGCTCCGCTATATCGTTGAAGTTGTTAACCATAACCTCAACGTCTCCTCTACCGCTGAAGGCTTGTACACCTCACAGCCGGGCATCAGTAAACAGGTCAGAATGCTGGAAGATGAGCTGGGTATCCAGATTTTTGCGCGCAGTGGTAAGCACCTGACGCAGGTTACGCCAGCCGGGCAGGAAATTATTCGCATTGCCCGTGAAGTGCTTTCGAAAGTGGATGCCATCAAATCTGTGGCGGGCGAACACACCTGGCCGGACAAAGGCTCGTTGTACGTCGCCACAACGCATACCCAGGCGCGCTACGCGCTTCCCGGCGTGATTAAGGGCTTTATCGAGCGTTATCCGCGCGTTTCTCTGCACATGCATCAGGGCTCGCCAACGCAGATTGCCGAAGCGGTTTCGAAAGGGAATGCGGATTTTGCCATCGCCACGGAAGCGCTGCACCTGTATGACGATCTGGTTATGCTGCCGTGTTACCACTGGAACCGTTCCATAGTGGTGACGCCGGAGCATCCGCTGGCGTCGAAAACGTCGGTCACAATAGAAGAACTGGCCCAGTATCCACTGGTCACCTATACCTTTGGTTTTACCGGGCGCTCAGAGCTCGATACCGCGTTTAACCGCGCTGGCCTGACGCCGCGCATTGTTTTCACCGCCACGGATGCCGACGTTATCAAAACCTACGTTCGCCTCGGGTTGGGGGTAGGGGTGATTGCCAGCATGGCCGTTGACCCGGTTTCTGATCCTGATCTGGTTAAACTGGATGCTGACGGTATTTTCAGCCACAGCACCACTAAAATCGGCTTCCGTCGCAGCACTTTCCTGCGCAGCTACATGTATGATTTTATTCAACGCTTTGCGCCGCATTTAACGCGCGACGTTATTGATACCGCGGTAGCGTTGCGCTCCAATGAAGACATCGAGGCGATGTTCAAAGATATTAAATTGCCAGAGAAGTAATTCACTAAATTCCGAACGGTATCTCCTTTGCGGAGATACCGTCTGAACCGTAATAATACCTCTCCTCATTCTCATCCCCTAAATCATCTTGCTCTCGATATGCCCTTATATTTTTCATTAGTTTGGCTAATGTATTGCCAGTGAGGGCATAAAAGTAGAAACGATTTCCCCTTAAGGCAAATTTTACAGTTCAATTATTTATTTTTGGTCAAAAGATTAAATAAATGCGTCCGCCTGGCTGGCGAAAGCACTGGATTTTTGACTAGATTTTATTTAGGATTTGTCTCAGTGATGATTAATCGTACCGATTGTTTGGTGCCAAAATGATAAGTAATATCGATTGTAAGAGGTTGTCGATGCCGTCAGGAACCAAAGGTCCACAGCGCGATCCGCACGTGAAGCGTAAAGCCTGGGCGTCGGTGTTTCTGGGGTCTGCGCTATTTTGGGTGGTTGTAGCACTGCTTGTCTGGAAGTACTGGGGCTGATCATGTTTATCTCCAGTCGTCCCCGGCCAACACAGCCCAAGCCGCAGCCGGAGAAACAGGATAAGGTCAAAATTCCTGAATCATGGGAATTGACCCCCGAACAACGTGAATTTATTGAGTCGTTTAATCCTGGTGAGCGCAAAAAAAAATAATAGCAGGGTGGCTCGCCCAACATACCTTCCGCATTCGCACTGACTTTTAAATACACCACAGCAACGGTCTGTCGACACCATGTCGGCTGAATGCACTCATGCATAAAAAGGTGTAAGCAAAATGAATACGCATCACAATTTGAAATACTGGTCATGGATGGGCGCGCTGTCGGCTTCACTTCTGTTTTGGGGGCAGATTATCTGGCTGCTGTGCCGGTAAATTTGCGGCGCAATAATCTCCGTCTTCCTTCCTTCTCACGCCTGGCCTCTGCGCCGGGCGTTTTAATTTCACAGAATAGTCTCAACAATTTTATCAATTAGAGTTGTTATCAAAACGTTACGACATCTTTGTGTTATCTTTAATGCGTACCCTGAGGAGTGTCAGGGGATTGCAAGTCCCGTTACACATAAAGGAGGAGCTATGTCGTCAACACTACGAGAAGCCAGTAAGGACGCGCTGCACACGCAAGATAAAACCTATCACTACTACAGCTTACCGCTGGCAGCCAACACGCTGGGTGACATTTCCCGTCTACCCAAATCACTCAAAGTCCTGCTGGAAAACCTGTTGCGCTGGCAGGATGGGGATTCTGTTACGGAAGAGGATATTAAAGCCCTGGCCGGGTGGGTGAAAACTGCCCATGTTGACCGGGAGATTGCCTACCGCCCGGCGAGGGTCTTGATGCAGGATTTCACCGGCGTACCAGCGGTCGTGGATTTGGCTGCCATGCGCGAAGCGGTGAAGCGTCTGGGCGGCGACACCGCGAAGGTTAATCCGCTTTCGCCGGTCGACCTGGTCATTGACCACTCGGTTACCGTGGATCATTTCGGCGACGATGATGCTTTCGCAGAAAACGTGCGCCTGGAGATGGAGCGCAACCATGAACGCTATGTGTTCCTGCGCTGGGGCCAGCAGGCGTTCAGCCGATTTAGCGTTGTGCCGCCGGGTACAGGGATCTGCCACCAGGTTAACCTTGAGTATCTGGGTAAAGCGGTCTGGAGCGAATTACAAAACGATGAATGGGTTGCTTACCCGGACACGCTGGTCGGCACCGATTCACACACCACGATGATTAATGGCCTTGGCGTGCTGGGCTGGGGCGTCGGGGGAATTGAGGCAGAAGCCGCGATGCTCGGCCAGCCAGTTTCTATGTTGATTCCGGATGTGGTGGGCTTCAAGTTAACCGGCAAGCTCAGCGAAGGGATTACCGCCACCGACCTGGTGCTGACCGTCACCCAGATGCTGCGTAAACACGGCGTGGTGGGGAAATTTGTTGAATTCTATGGCGATGGTCTGGACTCTTTGCCGCTGGCGGACCGTGCCACCATCGCTAACATGTCGCCGGAATATGGCGCAACCTGCGGCTTCTTCCCGATTGATGGCGTTACGCTCGATTACATGCGCCTGAGTGGACGCAGCGATGAGCAGGTTGCACTGGTCGAAGCCTATGCTAAAGCACAGGGGATGTGGCGCAACACCGGTGATGAACCGATTTTCACCAGCAGTCTCGAACTGGACATGGGCACGGTCGAAGCGAGTCTTGCCGGGCCGAAACGCCCACAGGATCGCGTCGCTTTGGGCGATGTACCTAAAGCCTTTGCCGCCGCGACAGAGCTGGAAGTGAACACCGCGCAGAAAGATAAGCAGCCGGTAGAATATACGCTCAAAGGTGAAACCGTACCGCTGCCAGACGGCGCGGTGGTGATTGCCGCCATCACCTCCTGTACCAATACGTCCAACCCGAGCGTTCTAATGGCGGCGGGTCTGCTGGCGAAAAAAGCCGCTGAGCTGGGCCTGAAGCCGAAGCCGTGGGTGAAAGCCTCCCTGGCGCCGGGGTCGAAGGTGGTTTCTGATTATCTCGCCCACGCACGTCTCACCCCCTACCTGGATAAACTTGGCTTTAACCTCGTGGGCTATGGCTGTACCACCTGTATCGGTAACTCTGGCCCGCTACCAGAACCTATCGAAACGGCGATTAAGAAGGGCGACCTGACCGTTGGGGCGGTGCTTTCCGGTAACCGTAACTTCGAAGGGCGTATTCATCCGTTGGTGAAAACCAACTGGCTGGCCTCGCCGCCGCTGGTGGTGGCCTATGCGCTGGCCGGAAACATGAACGTCAACCTGGCAAGCGACCCGCTGGGTCACGATCAAAAAGGCGATCCGGTTTACCTCAAAGATATCTGGCCGAGCAGCCAGGAGATCGCCAAAGCGGTGCAGCAGGTTTCCACCGAGATGTTCCGTAAAGAGTATGCGGAAGTCTTCGAAGGCACACCGGAATGGAAAGCTATCACCGTCGCGGAATCGGATACCTACAACTGGCAGGATGACTCTACCTATATTCGCCTGTCGCCGTTCTTTGACGATATGGAAGCCCAGCCGAAGCCGGTAGAGGATATCCATGGGGCACGTATTCTGGCAATGCTGGGTGATTCCGTCACCACCGACCACATCTCTCCGGCGGGCAGCATTAAACCGGACAGCCCGGCGGGGCGCTTCCTGCAGGCGCGCGGGGTTGAACGTCGCGACTTCAACTCGTATGGTTCCCGCCGCGGTAACCACGAAGTGATGATGCGCGGTACCTTTGCCAACATTCGCATCCGCAACGAAATGGTGCCAGGGGTAGAAGGGGGGATGACGCGCCTGTTGCCAGGTTCAGAAGTGATGTCGATTTATGATGCGGCGATGGCGTATCAGAAGCAGGGCACCCCCCTGGCGGTGATTGCCGGGAAAGAGTATGGCTCCGGTTCCAGCCGCGACTGGGCGGCGAAGGGGCCGCGTCTGCTGGGCGTGCGAGTGGTGATCGCGGAATCCTTTGAGCGTATTCACCGTTCCAACCTGATCGGTATGGGGATTCTGCCACTGGAATTCCCGCAGGGTGAAACGCGGCAGTCGCTGGGGTTGACCGGGGAAGAGCTGCTGGATATTCCGGATTTACAGCAGCTTAAACCGGGCGCCACGATACCAGTAACCGTGACGCGCGCCGACGGTACCAGGGAAACACTGGCTTGCCGTTGCCGTATCGATACGCAGACAGAACTGACGTACTACCAAAACGATGGCATCCTGCATTACGTGATTCGTAATATGCTGGATTGATTCTGTTTAATGCCAGGCCCGACTCGCGAAAGCAGTCGGGTTTTTTTATACATATTACTAATATTATTAGCAATTACGTTAAAATAAATAATGGATTTATTAGTTTTATTAGCTTGTATTTTATTCTGGTTGTGCAATGGTGTTGTTTTATTTAAAACATTCATGGTAATTATATCTAAAGCCAGGTGCTGCAAGGCTTTGATGGCGATCACACGTTGAAAGTATTGAATTATTTCTACTGTGATATTGATCGCGATGTCGTTATGAGTTTTACGGGATGATACGGCATTATTTATTTGCCCCGAGGCTGTCATGAATGAAAATAAGTGGTTAGGGTTGGCATGGATCTCGCCCTATATTATTGGATTGTTAGTGTTTACCGCCTTTCCCTTTGTCTCTTCTTTTCTGTTGAGTTTTACCCAATATGATTTGATGAGCCCACCTGAGTTTAACGGCATTGAAAACTACCGTTACATGGTCTCAGAGGATCCGCTGTTCTGGAAATCCCTTGCGGTCACGTTTGTGTACGTATTCGTTACTATCCCGTTGAAGCTGATGTTTTCGCTGTTCATCGCCTTCGTGCTGAATTTCAAACTGCGTGGTATCGGTTTTTTCCGCACGGCGTACTACATTCCCTCCATTCTCGGTAGCTCTGTCGCCATTGCGGTACTGTGGCGCGCGCTGTTTGCTATCGACGGCCTGTTGAACAGTTTTACCGGCGTATTCGGTCTGGATCCCATCAACTGGCTGGGTGAGCCGCCGCTGGCACTGTTTTCCGTAACGCTGCTCAGTGTGTGGCAGTTTGGTTCCTCAATGGTTATCTTCCTTGCCGCACTGCAAAACGTGCCGCAGTCGCAGTACGAAGCAGCGATGATCGATGGCGCCGCCAAGTGGCAAATGTTCCTGAAAATTACCGTACCACTGATTACGCCGGTCATTTTCTTCAACTTCATTATGCAAACCAGCGGCGCATTCCAGGAGTTTACTGCACCGTTTGTTATCACCGGCGGCGGCCCAACCTACTATACCTACCTGTTCTCACTCTACATCTACGATACCGCCTTCAAGTATTTCGACATGGGATACGGTGCTGCGCTGGCATGGGTGCTGTTCCTGGTGGTGGCCATCTTCGCGTTATTGGCCTTTAAGTCATCGAAATATTGGGTCTTCTACTCAGCCGACAAGGGAGGTAAAAATGAGTGATCAACATATCATGACGGCAACCGCAACGGATGCGGCGAACGAGGTGGCCCGCACGCTGCGTCGCGAAAAAATCAGCCGTAATATTCGCTATGTGATTTTACTGCTGGTTGGTTTGCTGATGCTCTATCCGCTGGCGTGGATGTTCTCCGCCGCGTTCAAGCCGAATAGCGAGATTTTCACCACCCTGAACCTCTGGCCGACCCACGCTACCTGGGACGGGTTTATCAACGGCTGGAAAACCGGCACGGAATATCACTTCGGCCACTACATGCTCAATACATTTAAGTATGTGATCCCAAAAGTGATTCTGACTATTATCTCCTCCACCATTGTGGCTTACGGTTTTGCCCGCTTTGAAATCCCGTGGAAGAAATTCTGGTTTGCCACGCTTATCGCCACCATGCTGCTGCCGAGTACCGTGTTGCTGATCCCGCAATATCTGATGTTCCGCGAAATGGGTATGCTGAACAGCTATCTGCCGCTTTACCTGCCCACCGCGTTCGCCACGCAAGGGTTCTTCGTCTTTATGCTGGTGCAGTTCTTGCGCGGCGTGCCGCGCGACATGGAAGAGGCCGCGCAAATCGATGGCTGTAACTCCTGGCAAGTGCTGTGGTATGTACTGGTGCCGATTCTTAAACCGGCGATTATCTCTGTTGCGCTGTTCCAGTTTATGTGGTCGATGAACGACTTTATCGGCCCGCTGATTTACGTCTACAGCGTGGATAAATATCCGATTGCGCTGGCGCTGAAAATGTCTATCGACGTCACGGAAGGGGCGCCGTGGAACGAAATTCTGGCAATGGCGAGCATCTCCATTCTGCCATCTATCATTGTGTTCTTCCTGGCGCAGCGTTACTTCGTCCAGGGCGTATCCAGCAGCGGAATTAAAGGCTAAGAGGGAATATCATGGCTGAAGTGATTTTTAATAAACTGGAAAAGGTGTACTCCAACGGCTTCAAAGCGGTACATGGTATCGACCTGAACATTGCCGATGGCGAATTTATGGTGATTGTTGGCCCCTCCGGCTGTGCGAAATCCACGACCCTGCGTATGCTCGCCGGGCTGGAAACCATCAGCGGCGGTGAAATTCGAATCGGCGAAAAAGTGGTGAACAACCTGCCACCAAAAGCGCGCGGCATTGCGATGGTGTTCCAGAACTACGCGCTTTATCCGCACATGACCGTGCGGGAAAATCTGGCATTTGGTTTGAAACTGAGCAAACTGCCGAAAGAACAAATCAATCAACAGGTTGAAGACGCCGCCAAACTTCTGGAACTGGAAGAACTGCTGGATCGCTTGCCGCGTCAGCTTTCCGGTGGTCAGGCTCAGCGCGTGGCGGTAGGGCGCGCAATCGTCAAAAAGCCGGATGTATTTTTATTTGATGAGCCGCTCTCGAACCTCGATGCCAAGCTGCGCGCATCCATGCGTATTCGTATTTCGGATCTGCATAAGCAGCTCAAGAAATCGGGCAAGCCGGCGACAACCGTATACGTGACCCACGATCAAACCGAAGCGATGACCATGGGCGACCGTATTTGCGTGATGAAGTTGGGCCACATCATGCAGGTCGATACGCCAGATAACCTGTACCACAAACCGAAAAACATGTTTGTCGCGGGCTTTATTGGCGCGCCAGAAATGAACATTAAACCGGCAAAAATTGTGCGTCGCGATGACGGCCTCCATATCACCGTCGGCGAAGATTTACTGGCCCTGAATGCGAGTCAGCAGGATAAAGTGGCGCACTACGTTGATAAAGACGTGCACTTTGGCATTCGCCCTGAATATGTTGATGTTTCCACGACGTCATTCGGCGCGAGCTGCGGGCGAGGGAAGTTAATCCGTATTGAAAACATGGGGCATGAATATTTTCTGTATTTACAGGTCGGGGATGTTGAATTGACGGCGCGGATCTCATCCGATCAGGCGAAACCGATTATCGACAATGGATTACAGCAGCAGGTGTGGTTCCGTTTTGAGATGGACAAATGCCACATTTTTGACGGGGAAACGCAGGAAAATATTTCGCTGTAAAAAAGCCCGCCAGGTTCGCTGGCGGGCTTTATGTTTACTCTTCTTTCAACAGGTGGCCCATCTTGGCCGCCTTGGTATCGAGATAGTAGGCGTTTTTCGGGTTGCGTCCCACAATCAGCGGGACGCGCTCTACGATGTTGATACCCGCTTCGGTCAGGATCTCAACCTTTTTCGGGTTATTGGTCAGCAGACGCACCTCGTCCACGCCCAGCAGCTTGAACATATCTGCACACAGGGTGAAGTCGCGCTCATCGGCGGCAAAGCCGAGCTGGTGGTTGGCTTCAACGGTATCGTAGCCCTGATCCTGCAACGCATAGGCGCGAATTTTATTCAACAGGCCGATATTACGACCTTCCTGACGATGATAAAGCAGAATGCCACGGCCTTCTTCCGCGATGTGCGTGAGGGCCGCTTCAAGCTGGAAACCGCAATCACAGCGCAGGCTAAAGAGCGCATCGCCCGTCAGACATTCGGAGTGAACGCGTGCCAGTACCGGGGTTTGCCCGGAAATGTCACCAAAAACCAGGGCGACGTGATCCTGCCCGGTTGCCAGTTCTTCAAAGCCCACCATCAGGAAATCGCCCCAGGGGGTTGGCAGTTTGGCTTCTGCCACACGTTTAAGCTGCATGTGATTCTCCAGATTATGTCAGCGCCATTAGCGCTTTCTGTTTTTTGTATTTTGCCACAACGTGCTTTGGTTCACCTAATAGTGCGCAAGTGACTGCTGTTAAAGCGCACAATTTTGACAGTTTCGCCGTTATGTTATTATTCGGTTATTATTGAGGATTCAGAGACAAAGGAGCCGTTATGCTAACAATTGCCAGACGAACTGCCGTGGGGGCCGCCGCATTGTTAGCGATGCCGCTCGCAGTCTGGATCTCCGGCTGGACCTGGCAGCCTGGACATTCAGAAATGTGGCTGAAAGCGCTGTATTGGGTCACGGAAACGGTCACTCAACCGTGGGGAATCATTACCCACGTGGTGCTATTTGGCTGGTTTTTATGGTGTCTGCGCTTTCGTCTGCGTCCGGCTATCATGCTCTTTGCGATTCTTGCCGGGGCGATAATGATCGGGCAGGGGGCGAAATCCTGGGTGAAAAGTGTGGCTCAGGAACCGCGGCCTTTTGTTATCTGGCTGGAAAAAACGCACCATATTCCCGTTGATGAGTTCTACACTTTAAAGCGTAAGGATCGCGGCGCGCTGGTCAAAGAACAGCTTGCACAACAACAGGATATCCCTTCGTTCTTGCGTAAGCACTGGCAAAAAGAGACTGGGTTTGCGTTTCCGTCCGGGCATACCATGTTTGCGGCCAGTTGGGCGCTGCTGGCGGTTGGCTTGCTGTGGCCCCGTCGACGCACGTTCACCATCGCGATTTTGCTGGTATGGGCAACGGCGGTTATGGGCAGTCGCCTGCTGTTAGGCATGCACTGGCCACGCGATTTAGTGGCGGCAACGTTGATGTCCTGGCTGCTGGTTACTGTGGCGACCTGGCTTGCACAAAAAATATGCGGCCCACTGTCACCACCGGGTGAAGAAGCGCAGGAAATCAGGAAACGCGAGCAGGAAAAGTGAGTGAGGGTTGATTTTCCCCCCTTTAACCCTCAAATCCTGAACTGGCCGCGTGCTTTTCCATTTCGTCTACGCGGCGAAAATGGTACTTTATAAGGCTTGATGCGATAGATCGAACGGGATTTATCAGCTGAAACCACATAACGGGAAGTCGTGTGAAATATTTTCTCATTTTCTTATTGGTGTTAGCGGTCTTTGTCATTTCAGTGACGCTGGGCGCACAGAACGATCAGCTCGTGACCTTTAACTATTTACTGGCGCAGGGCGAGTTCAGAATCTCAACATTACTGGCGGTATTGTTTGCCGTAGGTTTTGCGATTGGCTGGTTGGTTTGTGGCCTGTTCTGGCTGCGCGTGCGTGTTTCTCTGCTGCGTGCAGAGCGTAAACTTAAACGTCTGGAAAATCAGATTGCGCCTGAGAGTGTGCCGTCCGTAAACCCGACCGTGCCAGTAACGAAGGAATAACGATTTATGCTGGAGTTGTTGTTTCTGCTCTTACCCGTTGCGGCAGCCTATGGTTGGTATATGGGGCGCAGAAGTGCACAACAGTCCAAACAGGACGAAGCAAGCCGTTTGTCACGTGATTATGTGGCAGGGGTTAACTTTCTCTTAAGTAACCAGCAAGACAAAGCGGTTGACCTGTTCCTTGACATGTTAAAAGAGGATACCGGCACCGTGGAAGCCCACCTTACGCTGGGCAACCTGTTCCGTTCACGCGGCGAGGTTGACCGCGCCATCCGTATTCACCAAACCTTAATGGAAAGCGCCTCGCTGACCTACGATCAGCGTCTGCTGGCGGTACAACAGCTGGGGCGTGACTACATGGCCGCCGGGCTCTATGACCGCGCAGAAGACATGTTCAGTCAACTGGTGGATGAAACAGATTTTCGTATCAGCGCGCTGCAACAGCTGTTGCAAATCGCGCAACTTACCAGCGACTGGCAAAAGGCTATCGACGTGGCCGAACGCCTGGTGAAACTCGGTAAAGAGAAGCATCGCGGCGAAATCGCCCATTTCTGGTGCGAACTGGCCCTGCAACAGATGGGCAACGATGATATGGATAAAGCAATGACGCTGCTGAAGAAGGGCGCGTCTGCCGATCCATCCAGCGCGCGCGTCTCTATCATGATGGGCCGCGTCTGGATGGCGAAGGGCGATTACGCGAAAGCGCGTGAAAGCCTGCTGCGCGTCATCGATCAGGACAAAGAACTGGTCAGTGAAACACTGGAAATGCTGCAAACCTGTTATCAACAACTGGGTAAAATCGATGAGTGGGAATCTTTCCTGCAACGCTGCGTAGAGGAAAATACCGGTGCTGCGGCAGAACTGATGCTGGCGCAAGTGCTCGATCAGCGTGAGGGCGGTGAGGTCGCGCAAACCTACGTGACACGACAGTTACAGCGGCATCCTACGATGCGCGTCTTCCATAAATTGATGGATTATCACCTCAATGAAGCAGAAGAAGGGCGCGCGAAAGAGAGCCTGATGGTGCTGCGAGACATGGTTGGCGAGCAGATCCGCAGTAAACCGCGCTATCGCTGCCAGAAGTGTGGCTTCACTGCCTATACGCTTTACTGGCACTGTCCATCTTGCCGCGCGTGGTCCACCGTTAAGCCGATTCGCGGCCTCGACGGGCAGTAATATTTAAAAAAACACTCGCTTTAGTTACAACATACTTTTCATTTTTTACCCCTCGCACATTCAGCATCGAGCGTGTCAGGCTCAGCAGGGCGAATCGCGCCTGTCAATTTGCCCCACTCGCAGGTAGAATGCTCGCCGTTTACCTTTTCTGCGCCTGAATAGCCGGGCGCCTATCAACAAGAAGGTCTGGTCATGACGTCTACTGCTTCATCTTCTTCCCGTATTGTCACATCCTCTCCCGTCGTTGTTGCTCTCGATTACGATAACCGCGATAAAGCGCTCGCTTTTGTTGACCGTATCGATCCGCGCGACTGCCGTCTGAAAGTCGGAAAAGAGATGTTCACGCTGTTTGGCCCGCAATTCGTGCGTGATTTACAGCAACGTGGCTTTGATATCTTCCTGGACCTGAAATTCCACGATATCCCGAATACCACCGCCCATGCCGTTGCGGCAGCGGCAGAGTTGGGCGTGTGGATGGTGAACGTACATGCATCGGGTGGGGCGCGCATGATGACGGCGGCGCGCGAAGCGTTACTGCCATTCGGAAAAGATGCGCCGTTGCTGATTGCGGTCACCGTGCTGACCAGTATGGAAGCCAGCGATCTGGTGGATCTTGGCGTGACGTTGTCACCTGCGGATTATGCCGCCAAACTGGCTAAACTGACACGTGATTGCGGCCTCGATGGCGTGGTGTGCTCCGCGCAAGAAGCGGTGCGCTTCAAGCAGGAACTGGGTCAGGCATTTAAACTGGTGACCCCGGGTATTCGCCCAGAAGGCAGTGAAGCGGGTGACCAGCGCCGTATCATGACGCCTGAACAGGCACAAGCGGCAGGCGTAGACTACATGGTCATAGGCCGTCCGGTAACCCAATCAGCGGACCCGGCGATGACATTGCGCACCATTAATGCCTCGCTGCAAAAGGAGGCGTAATGAGCGACTCCAATAGCCGTCTGGTGTACTCCACCGACAGCGGTCGTATCGACGAACCAAAGGTCGTTGTGGAACGCCCAAAAGGTGATGGCATTGTGCGTATTCAGCGCCAGACCAGCGGGCGGAAAGGCAAGGGCGTGTGCCTGATTACGGGCATCGATCAGGATGATGAATCACTGGCAAAACTGGCTGCAGAGCTGAAAAAGAAATGTGGCTGCGGCGGCTCAGTGAAAGATGGCGTGATTGAAATTCAGGGCGATAAGCGCGACCTGCTCAAAACATTACTCGAAGCTAAAGGGCTGAAAGTAAAACTGGCGGGTGGTTAAGAAACAAAAAGGGCCCCGATAAACATCGGGGCCCTGAATTCTTATTTCAAATATACGGACGATTAATTATTTGCCCACCTGGTGGCCGATAATCCCGCCGACTGCCGCGCCACCCAGGGTACCCAGGGTGCTGCCGTCAGTTAATACTGCACCGCCCAGCGCGCCTGCGCCAGCGCCAATAGCTGTGTTACGGTCGCGTTTGGACCAGTTTGAACATGCGCTCAGTGACATTACTAAAGTGGCAGCAATTACCGCTGCAGTGATTTTTTTGTTCATTGAAGTCATCGTATTTTCTCCTGAATATTCGATTCACGGAAAAAGCCTTTTTTAATTTTAGCCGCAGGCCAGAGATAAAAACGGCTTATGTCGTGAAGCATGTTGCGCAGGTTGTAGAACTGTTACTTAGTCACGCAAGTGATAGTTACTTCCTGTTATATCGCTAACATTAATTCTACTTTCTTATCGTATATTAGACAGGTAAAAAGTCCTAATTGAGCCTTAGGAAAAATCTCATAGCGGAATAAAGAGAACAATACGAGGAATGGATGTTTTGCGAGGGGAAAGGCCCCTCT
>NZ_CALSBS010000003.1 GCF_943590815.1 Pseudocitrobacter vendiensis
AAGAGCAGTTGCAACGCGGCTTTACGCTCACCGTTGCGAGGTGGCGTATAATACGCTTTCCTCCTTCAGAGTCAAGCGCTTATTTTCGCTTTTCTCTGGCGGCGTTCCCGAAGGAAGCCTGCTAACCCGGCGGCTTAGAAGCCGTTGTTCCGTGTCAGTGGAGGCGCATTATAGGGAGTTATTTCAGGCAGGCAAGCGTTTATTAAAAAAAAATTACAGTTCGTGCTTTTTTTCACCAATACACATGGTAATACGCCATAAAATGCACTCTTTGGCCTTTTTGCAGCCGATTTTTATCGGTGAATGGCATACTAGAACCAATAACAAGATACAGGACACCTTTATATGTCTTTAAGCGCACAGCAATTAGCAGCTCAAAAAAACATCTCATGGGTATTAGCAGAGAAGTTAGCCCAGAAAATCCTTAAGGGTGAATATGCGCCGGAAAGCATTTTGCCGGGCGAAATGGAATTAGGTGAGATCTTCGGCGTTAGCCGTACCGCCGTTCGTGAAGCGGTCAAAACCCTTTCCGCTAAAGGGATGCTTCTGCCGCGCCCACGTATTGGCACGCGCGTTATGCCCCAATCACACTGGAACTTTCTCGATACCGAGTTGCTTGCCTGGTGGCTGACGGAAGATAATTTTCAGGAAGTGATGAAACACTTTCTGGTACTCCGCCACAGCCTTGAGCCACAGGCCTGCTTACTGGCCGCTATGTTAGGCACTGCAGAGCAAAAAGCGGAGCTCAATACGTTAATGAAGGAGATGGCGATTCTGAAAAAGAACTTCGATCGCCAACGCTGGATTGATGTGGATACCGCCTGGCACGAGCATATCTACGAAATGACGGCCAACCCGTTCCTCATATCCTTCGCTAAACTTTTCCATTCGGTCTATCACACATACTTTACCTCGATTACTCAGGATGAAGTGATCGAACTGGAAAAGCATCAGGCAATTGTTAACGCTATTCAGGAAAGCGATAGCCAAAAAGCGTTTATTGCCTGCCAGGCGCTATTAAGCGCACCGCATATTCGACCTGGAGTATAAAAGCATCGCATGATAAAGAAAAAAGCGCGGAGTATGGCCGGGTTGCCGTGGATAGCCGCCATGGCATTTTTTATGCAGGCCCTGGATGCGACAATACTGAATACCGCGCTCCCCGCCATCGCGCACAGCCTCAACCGTTCACCGCTCGCCATGCAGTCCGCTATTATCAGTTACACCCTGACGGTAGCCATGCTGATACCAGTAAGCGGCTGGTTGGCCGACCGTTTCGGTACCCGCCGCATCTTTATGATTGCCGTGACGCTTTTCACGCTGGGTTCGCTGGCCTGCGCCCTCTCAACATCATTATTAGAGCTGGTTATCTTCCGCGTCATTCAGGGCATCGGCGGGGCGATGATGATGCCCGTCGCGCGTCTGGCGCTCCTGCGCGCGTACCCACGCAGCGAACTCCTGCCGGTGCTTAACTTCGTCACTATGCCGGGACTGGTGGGGCCGATACTCGGTCCGGTACTTGGCGGCGTGCTGGTCACGTGGGCCAGTTGGCATTGGATTTTCCTTATCAATATTCCGATTGGAATTACGGGTCTCTTCTATGCCCGCAAATACATGCCTAACTTCACCACGCCGAAGCGCAGCTTTGATATGTCAGGATTCCTGCTGTTTGGCCTGAGCCTGGTGCTGTTCTCCAGCGGGATGGAGCTGTTCGGCGAACGTATTGTGGCAAGCTGGATAGCTTTCGCGATTATCGGCATCAGTATTCTGTTGTTGATGGCTTATATTCGCCATGCCCGCCGTCATCCGACGCCGCTTATCTCTCTGTCACTCTTTAAGACGCGCACGTTTTCCGTCGGCATTGCCGGAAACCTGGCTACGCGTTTAGGCACCGGCTGCGTGCCCTTTCTGATGCCCTTGATGCTGCAGGTCGGTTTTGGCTATCCGGCGCTAATTGCTGGTTGCATGATGGCCCCGACCGCGCTCGGGTCTATTCTGGCAAAATCGACGGTTACGCAGGTACTGCGCTGGCTCGGTTATCGGAAAACACTGGTGGGAATTACGCTATTTATCGGCGTGATGATTGCACAGTTCTCGCTGCAATCACCCTCAATGCCGATTTGGATGTTGATCCTGCCGCTGTTTGTGCTCGGGATGGCGATGTCAACGCAGTTTACGTCGATGAATACCATTACGCTTGCCGATCTGACGGATGAGAACGCCAGCAGCGGCAACAGCATGCTGGCCGTAACGCAACAGCTCTCAATCAGTTTGGGGGTGGCGATCAGCGCCGCCGTGTTAAGGGTGTACCAGGGAATGGAAGGCTCGAACACCATCGAGCAGTTCCACTACACCTTTATTACGATGGGCGGGATAACGGTAGTGTCAGCCTTCATGTTTATGCTGCTGAAGCCGAAAGATGGCCGCAACCTGATTAAGGAGCGGCACAAAGCTTAAACGGAGCCGCGAACCACCAGCTCGGGCGTCAGCTGTACACGCTGCTGTTTTTGTCCGGGCTGGGCCATACGGTGGATCAACACATCAATCGCCAGTTCGCCCAGTTCATCTTTGGGCTGATGAATGGTGGTGAGCGGCGGCGTCATGTAGCGCGCCAGTTCAATATCGTCATAACCAATCACCGCCATATCCTGCGGAATGCGCAACCCGGCCTGATAAAGCGCCTGATAAGCCCCGACCGCCATCGCATCATTACCGATAAATACCGCCTGCGGCAATTCTGGTTGCGCCAGCAACTGCTGCATGGCATCAAAGCCACCGCCAAATTCAAAGTTACTGATGATCACATAACCGTCAGGAACATCCAGCCCGGCATGCTGCATGGCAGCCTGATATCCTTCCAGACGCAAACGTGCAGGCGTTTTATCCAGCGGCCCGGCGATACAGGCGATGCGGGTGTGGCCCTGTTCGATGAGATAGCGTGTCGCCATGTCACCGCCCAGCAAAGAGTTATCCTGAATCAGATCGCTGTCGCCATCAAACGGTGCCCAGTCCATCATCACCGTCGGAATGGACGGATAACGCTGCATAATCTCCTGCGACGGCTGGTGCGTTTCGGTGCATAACAGCAATAACCCATCAACGCGTTTTTGCATTAGCGTCTCAAGATTGCGGTTCATCCGCTGCTCGTCACCTTCGGTATTACACAGCACCAGGCTGTAGCCGCGTTCAAAACAGCTGCGCTCGACGCCGCGCACCAGCTCCGAATAGAACGGATTGGTACTGGCGGTGATCAGCATGCCAATAGTGCGGGTTTGATTCAGTTTGAGACTACGCGCTATCGCAGATGGCGCGTAGTTCAGGCTTTTGATGGCCGCATCGACTTTTTCAGTGATTGCTTCACTGACGTAGCGGTCTTTATTAATGACGTGAGAAACGGTAGAGGTTGAAACGCCCGCCACGCGAGCGACATCTTTCATGGTAGCCAAACATTACCTCTGCTGATTCAGAAATTCGTCGATCTCTTCACGCCAGGGAACGGAAGGCTGCGCGCCTTTGCGGGTAACGGCAATGGCCGCCGCCGCGTGCGCGAAACGAATCGCCTCGTTCAGCGGTTTTTCTTCCAGCAGTGCGGTGATCAGCGCGCCGTTGAAGGTATCTCCGGCGGCGATGGTATCAATGGCCTGCACTTTAAAGCCAGGCACGCGTTGACCTTCGCCCTTCACGCTTGCCCATACGCCACGGCTACCCAGGGTGATGATAACGGTGTCGATGCCTTTGGCATGGAGTGCCTGCGCCGCTTTCGCCGCATCGTCATCATTTTCCACGCGGATACCCGTCAGCTTCTCGGCTTCGGTTTCATTCGGCGTGATAATGTCCACCAGCGCCAGCAGTTCATCAGAAAGCTCACGCGCCGGGGCCGGGTTTAAAATCACCTGCGTCTGGTGCTGATGGGCAATTTTAGCCGCCAGCAGGACGCTTTCCAGCGGTGATTCAAGCTGCATCAGCAGTGCATCCGCCTGCGCAATACGCGTTTTCTGTGCTTCAACCAATGCAGGCGACAGCGCTGCATTGGCGCCCGCGTGAATACCAATGACGTTTTCGCCTTCGCCGTTAACGAAAATCAGCGCCACACCGGTCGACTCACCGGGGATAACACTGACAGGAGCAACGTCGATACGGTCGCCAGCTAACTGTTTACGTACTCGCTCGCCAGTATCATCTTCGCCTGTACAGGCAATAAACGCGATATTTGCGCCGCTGCGCCCGGCAGCCACCGCCTGGTTTGCACCTTTGCCACCAAACGCGACCTGATACTGGTTACCGGTGACGGTTTCACCCGGCGTCGGGAAGGATTCGAGATTAAGGATGTGATCGGCATTGATGCTGCCAAGAACGACGAGTTTGCCTGCGGTTTTCATTTCAGCGTGTCCGATAAGTGCGCCACCCGTTGCCGGGTGGCGCGTGCCCTGCTTTTCTTTATAGGTTGTCCCTCAAGCCTTTTGTGGCCCGATGGTGACTTATTGCTTAATGACCAGTTTCAGGTCAACCGGATATTTAGCCTGAACTTTCTGGCCTTTCAGGACCTTATCCGCAGTTTCAACGCCTTTCGCGCCGATCTGCTCTGGCAACTGAGCAATAGTCGCTGACAGTTTGCCATCATTTACTGCTTTTTCGCCATCTGGCGTGCCGTCAAACCCGACAACCATCACATCAGATTTACCTGCGGTTTGCAGCGCACGCAGTGCACCCAGCGCCATTTCATCGTTCTGAGCAAATACCGCCTGTACATCCGGATGAGCGGTCAGCAGGTTCTGCATGACGTTCAGGCCCTTGGTGCGGTCGAAGTCAGCCGGTTGGCTCGCCAGCACGTTAAATTTGTGCGCGGCCACAGCCTGCTGGAAACCTTCACCACGCTCACGCGCGGCAGATGTTCCGGCGATACCTTGTAATTCAATCACCTTCGCGCCTTCACCGGCTTTTTTCGCGATGTAATCACCGGCGATTTTCCCGCCCAGCACGTTATCAGACGCGATATGGCTGACCACTTCGCCTTTCGACGCTACGCGGTCGAGGGTGATAACCGGGATTTTAGACTGGTTAGCCATTTTGATGGCGTTACCCACTGCGTCGGAATCCGTTGGGTTGACCAGCAGAATTTTCGCGCCGCGCACGGTCAGATCCTGCACGTTCGCCAGCTCTTTCGCCGGGTTGTTCTGCGAATCCAGTACCACCAGGTTGTAACCCAGTTTGTCGGCTTCTTTCTGCGCGCCATCTTTCAGGGACACGAAGAACGGGTTATTCAGGGTAGAGATGACCAGCGCGATAGTGTCTTTCGCCATCGCGTTTGCGCTGACAGTGGCGCTCAGCGCAACAGCAGAAACCAGGGTAGCCAGTTTTTTCATATTCATAGTTAAGATGTCCTGTAGAGTCGTGAGTTACTGCTTTTTGTTGTCTACCAGCACCGCCAGCAAAATCACCACTGCTTTAACGATCATCTGGTAATAGGAAGAAACACCCAGCAAATTCAAACCATTATTCAGGAAACCGAGGATCAGTGCGCCGATCAGCGTCCCAACAATACGACCTTTACCGCCCGCAAGGCTGGTGCCACCCAGCACAACCGCCGCGATAGCATCCAGCTCGTAGCCGGTACCCGCTGTCGGCTGCGCAGAAGAGAGACGCGCCACTTCGATAACCCCCGCCAGCGACGCCAGCAAGCCGCACAAAGCGTAGACGATAATTTTGATTTTATTGACGCTGATACCAGAAAGACGCGTTGCCGCTTCGTTACCGCCCAGCGCATAGATATAGCGACCAAGACGCGTGTGATGCAGCATGTACCAGGCCGCCAGGAAGACAATCGCCATGATCCACACCGGCGTCGGGATGCCCAGCGGGCGGCCAATCCCGAACCAGCCGAACAGATCGGCGTTATCGGTAAAGCCGGTGTTCACCGGGCTACCGTTGGTGTACACCATCGTTACGCCGCGCAGCAGTAGCATCATCACCAGCGTGGCGATAAACGCCTGCACGCGACCTTTCGCCACAATCACCCCGGTCACCGCGCCAATAGCGCCGCCTAACGCCAGCGCGACAGCCACCGCCACCAGCGCATTGACTTCAAGGCCGACAATCGAGGCGGCGACAGCGCCGGTGAGCGCCAGCAGGGAACCGACGGACAGGTCAATCCCCGAGGTCAAAATCACCAGCGTCATCCCCACTGCCATAATGGCGTTAACGGAGGTCTGTTGCAGGATGTTGAACAGATTATTGACGGTAAAAAAGTTGGGACTCATGGTCGAGACGATGGCAATCAGCACCAGCAAAGCGATCAGCGATTTTTGCTCCATCAGCCATGCTTTGGTGAAATAGCGGCGACCAGCGACAGCCTGGTTTGTCATCTTCTTTACTCCTGATTCACACGGTTAAGCTTGCCCACAGCGGCAGCCATTAATACTTCCTGGGTGGCCTGCTCGCGTGTGAATTCACCGCCGAGATGCCCTTCATGCATCACAATAATGCGATCGCTCATCCCCAGAACTTCCGGCATCTCGGAGGAGACCAGAATGATGCTCAGGCCATCGGCCTTGAACTGGTTGATAAGCTGATAAATCTCTTTTTTCGCGCCAACATCCACGCCGCGAGTCGGTTCGTCGAGAATCAGCACCTTCGGGCGCGTCATCAGGCCACGTGCGATGGCGACTTTCTGCTGATTACCGCCGGAAAGCAGGCCGATAGCCTGTTCCATTGATGGCGTTTTGACGTTAAACAGACGGATAAAATCACTGACCGCCTGCTGCTCATCTTTATGCTTCAGGCTGCCGCCCGCATGGCTGAAGTAGCGCAGCGCCGTCAGCGACATGTTCTCTTTTACCGACATGCCGAGCACCAAGCCATCACGTTTGCGGTCTTCAGAGATATAGACGATGCCGTTCGCCAGCCCATCCTGCGGGGAGCGCGCCACCACTTCGTGGCCGTCGAGGGTGACATAGCCGCTGCTGCGTGGCAGCGCGCCGTAAAGCACTTTCATCAGTTCCGTACGCCCTGCCCCCATCAGCCCCGCAACGCCAAGAATTTCGCCTTTGCGCAGCGTGAAGGAGACGTTTTCAACGCCGGATCCGCACAGGTTATCGACCTTCAGGCGGATCTCACCAGGCGCTTTATCGAGGCGCGGATATTGATCTTCGAGCTTACGCCCTACCATCATTTCGATCAGCGAATCTTCCGTTAGCGAGGAAACTTCCCGCTCAGCGATAAACTGCCCATCGCGGAATACGGTCACGTCATCGCAAATCTCGAAGATTTCTTTCATGCGGTGGGAGATATAGACAATGCCGCGCCCCTGCGATTTCAGCTCGCGAATAACGCGGAACAGGGATTCGGTTTCGGTATCCGTTAACGCATCGGTCGGTTCATCCATCACGATGACCTTCGACTCAAAGCTCAGCACTTTGGCAATTTCCACCATCTGCTGATCGCCGATAGAGAGTTCCCCCACCAGCCTGTCGCTTTTAAAGCGCAGATTGAGTTTTGCCAGCAAGACATCCGCTTCAGCGTACATCTTCTTCCAGTCAATTTTGCCAAAGCGATTCACAAACTCGCGGCCCAGGAAGATGTTTTCCGCAATAGTGAGCTGCGGGATCAGGTTCAGTTCCTGGTGGATGATACCTATCCCGGCTTCCTGCGACGATTTCGGCCCGCTAAAGGTGGTTTCTTTGCCCAGCCATAAAAGCGAACCAGCATCACGAGAGTAGATACCGGTTAGCACTTTCATCATCGTGGATTTGCCCGCGCCGTTTTCGCCAACCAGCGCCATCACGCGGCCCGCATAAACATTTAACGCCGCGCCAGAGAGGGCTTTCACGCCCGGGAAGGATTTATCGATACCTTTTAATTGCAGTAATGCGTCCATGTTGGCCTCAGAAGGTGACGCCAGCACAGAGAATAATGTTCGCATACGGGGAGCACTCCCCGCTGCGAATCACCGCCTGACTGTCTGCGGTTTGTTTTTTAAACTGCTCATGGGTGGTGTAACGAATTTCTATGGTGTTTCCCTGGTGTTGTTGCAGTTGCCCGATGAATTTGAGCAACGTTTCGTGGAGTTGCGGATTATGTTGTTTAATCTCCGAGGCGAGAATGGCGGCCTCAACCTGCATTTCACGGGTCACCACGTCCAGCACCTGCATAAAAGTGGGAACGCCCTGGGTTAACGCCATATCAATACGCGTTGTACTGCGTGGGATGGGTAAACCCGCATCACACACCACCAGCGTATCGGTATGCCCCAGGCGGGAGATGACCGATGAGATCTCAGAATTAAGTACCGTGCCTTTCTTCATTTTCTTGCTCCACTAGCGAAACGTTTCGCTGATGTAAGTTTAATCTTAAGAGTGAGCAGAAAACCAACATGGCGTAACAGAATTGTGATCGCCGTCGAAACGTTTCGCTCGCGACGAAAAAGCGAAGGGTAGAAAGAGAAACGCCGGGAGGTGATAAAACGACCCGGCGTTTTGACAGCCTTTAAATCTCGACCTGGGTGCCCAGCTCGATAACCCTGTTAGGCGGGATTTCAAACTGATCCGGCGCACGCAGGGCGTTTCGTTGCAGCAGCAGATAGAGCTTACCGCGCAGGCGCAAATACCATGGGCGTTTGCCAACAATCAGCGACTCATGCGACATAAAGAACGACGTTTCCATCATTCGGCAGCTTAAACCTTCCAGACCGCAACGGTGGAAGACCTCTTCCACGTTTGGCGTTTCGCGCCAGCCGTAGCTGGCCACCACGCGCCAGAAGGTTGGCGAAAGCTGTTCAATCTGCACACGACGCACGTTATGGACGTAAGGCGCATCTTCCGTGCGCAGCGTCAGTAAGATCACACGCTCATGCAGTACTTTGTTGTGCTTAAGGTTGTGCATCATGGCAAACGGAATCACGTTCAACGCACGCGACATATACACCGCAGTGCCCGGTACGCGAACCGGCGGTGATTTCTCCAGCGAGGCGATCATCGCCTCCAGAGAGTTGCCATGCTCATGCATACGACGCAGCAGACGGAAACGTTCGCTTTTCCAGGTCGTCATCACGATAAACATCACCGTACCGAGGCTCAGCGGCAGCCAGCCGCCGGAGACGATTTTATCGAGGTTTGCCGAGAACAGCGGAATATCGATGCACAGGAAGGCGACCAGAATGAATGCCACCAGGAACTTGTTCCAGTGCCAGTTTTTACGCGCCACGGTAGTCGACAGAATCGAGGTCAGCACCATCGTACCGGTTACCGCAATACCGTATGCCGCCGCCAGATTGCTGGAGTGCTCGAAATTGATAATGACAATCACCACCGAGAAATAGAGCAGCCAGTTGATGAACGGGATGTAAATCTGCCCGGACTCCATTTCAGAGGTGTGAATAATGCGCATCGGCGAAAGATACCCCAGACGCACCGCCTGGCGTGTCAGCGAGAAGACACCGGAAATAACCGCCTGCGAGGCGATAACCGTCGCCAGCGCCGCCAGAATCAACAGCGGGATCAGCGCCCATTCCGGCGCGAGCAGGAAAAACGGGTTCTTAATCGCTTCCGGATGCTTCAAAAGCAGCGCGCCCTGCCCGAAGTAGTTCAGCGTCAAAGACGGCAGAACCACCGAGAACCAGGCCAAACGAATAGGGAATTTACCGAAGTGGCCCATATCCGCGTACAGCGCTTCTACCCCGGTGATGGAGAGGACAACCGCCCCCAGCGCCACAAACGACACCATCTTATATTCAAGGAAGAAACGCACTGCCCATATTGGATTCAGCGCCTGAAGGACTTCCGGGTTGCCCATAATGCTGCGCACGCCCAGCACCGCCAGAATCAGGAACCACGCCAGCATAATCGGCGCGAAGAGCTTGCCGACCATCCCGGTACCGTGTTTCTGAATCATAAACAGCAGCGTCAGTACCAGTATCGAGAGTGGCACTATCCAGCTATCCAGCTGTGGCGCGACGATTTCCAGACCTTCAATGGCCGACATCACCGAAATCGCAGGCGTGATGACCACTTCCCCATAGAAGAAGCTGCCGCCGATCAATCCAATTATCACCAGGAAAGAGGTCGTTTTAGCTGACGTGTTGCGCCCCGCCAAAGACATTAGCGTCAGAATCCCCCCCTCACCGGCGTTATCCGCACGCATAACGAAGGTCAGGTACTTAATAGAGACAACAAAGATCAGCAGCCAGAAGATTAATGACAGAAAGCCAAAAACCGCGTCACGTTCAACGCCAAAACCAAACTGCCCGGACAAACATTCTCGAAGAGTATAAAGAGGGCTGGTGCCGATATCGCCGTATACCACCCCAATGGCGGCGAGGGTTATCGCCGACAAAGATTGCTTCTTATCAGTGCTCATAGACTAGTCTTTCGTTTGTAAAACAAATGAGTGCCTGGTCCCTTGGCCCACGAAAAGCGCACAGTATGCACGATTAATCGCAAAATCGTACCCTTATGTGAATTCATATTAACCTGGCGCAAAGAAAATGAAGCGCTTCTTCAGCCTATTATCCTCGTCCATGAAACGTCTATACTCGCTCAGTTAGCCGTATGTTCGGCGAAAGGATGCAACTCAATTATGGCCCAATCACATTTATTAGCAGAAAGAATTTCGCGTCTGAGTAGCGCACTTGAGAAAGGGCTGTATGAACGCAGTCACGCTATCCGCCTGTGCCTGCTGGCAGCGCTCAGCGGCGAGAGCGTGTTTTTGCTTGGCCCGCCTGGTATCGCCAAGAGCCTGATTGCGCGACGCATTAAGTTCGCTTTTGAACACGCCCGCGCCTTTGAATATCTGATGACCCGCTTCTCCACGCCGGAAGAAGTCTTTGGCCCACTTTCCATCCAGGCGTTGAAAGATGAAGGACGCTATGAGCGTCTGACCGCAGGCTATTTGCCGGAAGCGGAAATCGTCTTTCTTGATGAGATCTGGAAAGCTGGCCCGGCGATTCTGAACACCTTGTTAACCGCCATTAACGAACGCCACTTCCGTAACGGCGCGACGGTCGAGAAAATCCCGATGCGCCTGCTGGTGGCCGCATCGAACGAACTGCCTGAAGCAGAAAGCAGCCTTGAAGCGCTATATGACCGCATGCTGATTCGTTTGTGGCTCGACAAGGTACAGGAAAAAGGCAACTTCCGTTCCATGCTGGTGAGCCAGCAGGATGAGAACGAAAACCCGGTATCACCAGGGCTTCAGGTCTCCGATGAAGAGTTTTTCCAGTGGCAGAAAGACATCGCCGCTATCAAGCTACCGGATACGGTTTTTGAACTGATCTTCACCCTGCGCCAGCAGCTCGATACGCTGCCCAATGCACCTTATGTCTCTGACCGTCGCTGGAAGAAAGCGATTCGCCTGCTACAGGCCAGTGCATTCTTCAGCGGGCGCGATGCCATTGCGCCTATCGATCTGATTCTGCTTAAAGAGTGCCTGTGGCACGACGCGCAAAGCCGCAACTTGATGCAGCAACAGCTCGAAATATTGATGACCGGGCACGCCTGGCAACAGCAATCGATGCTAAATCGCCTGAGCGCTATTACTCAGCATCGCTTGCAGCTTCAGCAGCAGGAAAGCGATAAAACCGCGCTCAAAGTGACGCGTCTGGGCGGTATGTTCAGCCGTAAACCGCACTATGAGCTTCCGGCGGAAGTTCAGGGCCCAATGGTCACGTTACTGCTGCAAAAACCGCTCAAATTGCACGATATCGATGTTATTCACATCACCTTCGAGCGTCAGGTGCTGGCACACTGGCTGGAGAAAGGCGGTGAAATTCGCGGCAAACTCAATGGCATCGGTTTTGCGCTAACGTTGAATTTGGAGGTTGATAACGCGCAGCATCTGGTCGTGCGTGATATCAGTTTGCAGGGCTCACGGCTGGCGCTGCCGGGAACCGAAAGCCAGCAGAACATGCCAGCAGAAATCAAACAGCAGCTCGACGAACTGGCGGAAGAGTGGCATCGACAGCATCTGAGCTTTAACGATCAGCAAAAATGCCTGTTCATTCATAGCGACTGGCTGGCGCAGATTGAAGCCAGCCTGCAGGATGTCGCGGCGCAGATCAAACAGGCTCAGCAATGCTGACTATCGATACGCTCAACGTGATGCTGGCGGTCAGCGAAGAGGGATTGATCGAAGAGACGATCATCGCCCTGCTGGCGTCACCACAGCTATCGGCATTCTTTAAGAAATTCCCGCGCCTGAAAAGCGCTATTACGGAAGATCTGCCCCGCTGGCGCGAAAACCTGAAAAGCACACTTAAAGGTACACACGTACCGCCGGAGCTGGAAGAAGAAGTGCTCTGCTATCAGCAGTGCCAGACCTTCTCCACGCCGCAAATCAATGCCCAGTTGCCGCAGATCCTGGCGCTGCTGAAGAAGGTGCGCTCACCCTACGCCGAACAGGCGCAGCAGCTGGCGGCGCATAATCCTACCTTCACCCCGGCGCTGCATACGCTGTTCCTGCAACGCTGGCGGCTAAGCCTGGTAGTGCAGGCGACATCGCTCAACCAACAGTTACTGGAAGGCGAACGGGAACAACTGCTGAGCGAGGTTCAGGAGCGAATGACCCTGAGCGGCCAACTGGAACCGGTGCTGGTCGAGAACGAAAACGCCGCCGGTCGCCTGTGGGATATGAGTGCCGGGCAGCTTAAGCGCGGTGACTATCAGTTGATCGTGAAGTACGGCGATTTTCTCAGCCAGCAGCCGGAACTGATGCAACTGGCGGATCAACTGGGTCGATCGCGTGAAGCAAAATCGGTGCCCAAAAAAGATGCGCCAATGGAAACCTTCCGCACGCTGGTGCGCGAACCCTCAACCGTACCGGAGCAGGTTGATGGCATTCAGCAAAGCGATGACATCCTGCGTCTGCTGCCGCCGGAACTGGCTACGCTCGGCATTACCGAGCTGGAGTATGAGTTTTACCGGCGGCTGGTGGAGAAACAATTACTCACCTATCGACTACACGGCGATGCGTGGCATGAGAAAGTTACTGAGCGCCCGGTGATACACCAGGACGTTGACGAACAACCGCGCGGCCCGTTTGTCGTCTGCGTGGACACGTCAGGATCAATGGGCGGCTTTAATGAGCAGTGCGCGAAAGCCTTTTGCCTCGCGATGATGCGCGTGGCGCTGGCGGATAACCGCCGTTGCTTCATTATGCTGTTTTCCAGCGAAGTGGTGCGTTACGAGCTGACTGGCCCGCAGGGGATAGAGCAGGCGATCCGTTTCCTGAGCCAGCGTTTTCGCGGCGGTACCGACATGGCGAGCTGTTTTCGCGCCATCATTGAACGCCTGGAAAACCCGACCTGGCAGGATGCCGATGCGGTGGTGATTTCAGACTTTATCGCCCAGCGTCTGCCGGATGAGGTGGTGAGTAGGGTCGGGGAGTTACAGCGAAAACATCAGCACCGTTTTCATGCGGTAGCGATGTCTGCACACGGCAAGCCCGGCATCATGCGCATCTTTGACCACATCTGGCGCTTCGATACCGGTTTGCGTAGCCGCCTGCTCAGACGCTGGCGGCGTTAAATCTTACAGCAGAGAAGAGACGCCTTCACGAACCTGTGCTGGCCACACACCGCACTGAACCTGTCCGATGTGGGAGAGTTGCAGCAGCAGCATGGTCAGACGCGACTGGCCAATCCCACCGCCGATGGTCTGCGGCATTTCACCACGCAGCAGCGCCTGGTGCCACTCCAGTTGCAGGCGCTCTTCGTCGCCGGTCAGCTGAAGCTGGTGTTGCAGCGCTTTTGCATCAACGCGGATCCCCATAGAAGAGAGCTCGAACGCATCTTCCAGAATCGGGTTCCAGACCAGGATATCGCCGTTCAGACCCGCCAGACCAGATTCCGCCTGGGTGCTCCAGTCATCGTAATCCGGCGCACGGACATCATGGCGCTGACCATCAGAGAGTTTGCCGCCGATCCCAATCAGGAAGACGGCACCCAATTCTTTGGCAATCGCACGTTCACGACCTTTCGCGTCGAGATCCGGATAACGGCTTAACAGCGTCTGGCTGTGCACAAAGTGGATCTGTTCTGGCAGGAACGGTGCCAGGCCAAACTCTTTGCTTACGGCTTCTTCTGTTGCTTTGATCCCCGCCCAAATCGCCTTCACGGTACTTTCCAGGGTACCGAGATGACGCTCGCCATCACCCATCACGCGTTCCCAGTCCCACTGGTCAACGTAAACGGAGTGGATCGGCGAAAGGCGGTCTTCATCGGGGCGAAGGGCTTTCATGTGCGTGTAGAGCCCTTCACCCGCGCTGAAGTCGTGCTGTCCCAGGGTTTGACGTTTCCACTTCGCCAGAGAGTGCACCACTTCAAACTGGGCCTCTGGCAGGGCTTTCACTTTTACCTGTACCGCTTTTTCGCAACCAGACAGGTTGTCCTGCGTCCCATCCCCTACGCGGCTCAGCAGCGGTGCCTGAACTTCAATCAGACCCAACTTTTCTTCTAGCTGACGAGAGAAAAAGGATTTTACGAAACTAATCTGGCGTTGTTTTGCGATGTAAGCGGTTTTCATTTTTTATTACTCCTGCGTCCTGTTGGTTATGATTAAGCAACAGAATGCGGGTCATATTCAATAATCAACAGATAAAAAGGCGACTTAACTTTTGATTCGTTAAAAATAGGCGCTAAAATAGAAAGAATCATCATTCTTCATAAGAAAAAGCTATGGAAAATTATCAGATCGACAATCTGGACCGCGGCATCCTTGACGCCTTAATGGCGAATGCCCGCACCGCTTACGCCGAATTAGCCAAACAGTTCGGCGTCAGCCCCGGCACCATTCACGTTCGCGTCGAGAAAATGAAACAGGCGGGCATCATTACCGGGGCCCGCGTCGATGTCAGCCCAAAACAGCTCGGATACGATGTCGGCTGCTTTATCGGTATTATATTGAAGAGTGCAAAAGACTATCCGTCAGCGCTGGCGCGGCTGGAAAGCCTGGATGAAGTCACCGAGGCGTACTACACCACCGGCCATTACAGCATCTTTATTAAAGTGATGTGCCGTTCGATCGACGCTTTGCAGCACGTACTTATCAACAAGATCCAAACAATTGATGAAATTCAGTCCACCGAAACCCTGATCGTCCTGCAGAACCCGATCATGCGTACCATCAAGCCGTGATCGGCTTTTTTAATCCCATACTTTTCCACAGGTAGATCCCAGACCGTTCACAGCGTACAATACGCCACTCTTAATAAAGGTGGCGGTTATGGCAGATATCACACTCATCAGCGGAAGCACACTTGGCAGCGCCGAGTATGTGGCGGAACACCTGGCTGAAAAGCTGGAAGACGCGGGTTTTTCGACCGAAACGCTGCATGGTCCTTTATTAGAGGATCTCTCTGCATCGGGTATCTGGCTGATTATCAGCTCCACACACGGTGCGGGTGACATTCCCGACAACCTGCTGCCTTTTTATAACGATCTCCGCGAGCAGAAACCCGACCTCTCTCAGGTTCGTTTCGGTTCAATCGGTATTGGCAGTCGTGAATATGACACTTTCTGTGGTGCCATCGATAAAATCGACACTGAATTGACCGCCTGCGGCGCGAAACAGATTGGTGAAACACTCAAGATCAATGTCCTTGAACATGACATTCCTGAAGATCCTGCGGAAATTTGGGTCGGATCATGGGCCGATCGGCTCAGAGATTTGTAAAGATCCAACTTTATTCTGTGGATAACACTGGTTAAAACCTTGGAACAACCGGTAGTTATCCAAAGAACAACGTATGGTTAGTTTTTGAGTTGTGTATAACTCCCCGTTTTGATCCCAGCTTATACGGAACAGGATCACCGATCATTCACAGATAGTGATCCTTCTTAAGCTTATGATCTTAAATACGGGATCGCACTTATCCACAGTAACTGGCGATCCTAATAAGAGATCACAATAGAACAGATCTCTAAATAAAAAGATCTTCTTTTAAATAGCAAAGATCCAGACGCTTTCTCCATCGACTAAAGTTGAGTAGAATCCACGCCCGGGCTTCAATCCATCATCAAACCGCTTTATGCGAGGCAGACCACCATGTTTTATCAGGATCCTTTTGACGTCATCATCATTGGCGGGGGTCATGCAGGCACTGAGGCCGCGATGGCCGCTGCGCGAATGGGTCAGCAGACCCTGCTTTTGACACACAATATCGACACGCTGGGACAGATGAGCTGCAACCCGGCGATTGGCGGCATTGGGAAAGGACACCTGGTAAAAGAAGTGGATGCACTTGGCGGCCTGATGGCCACCGCGATCGACCATGCGGGTATCCAGTTTAGGATACTAAACGCGAGCAAAGGGCCGGCGGTACGCGCCACGCGTGCTCAGGCGGATCGCGTGCTCTATCGCCAGGCGGTACGTACCGCACTTGAGAACCAACCGAACCTGATGATCTTCCAGCAGGCGGTTGAAGATCTGATTGTGGAAAACGATCGCGTGGTTGGCGCGGTTACCCAGATGGGGCTGAAATTCCGCGCCAAAGCAGTCGTACTCACCGTCGGGACTTTCCTTGATGGCAAAATTCATATCGGGCTGGATAACTACAGCGGTGGCCGTGCTGGCGATCCGCCGTCCATTCCGCTCTCTCGTCGTCTGCGTGAACTGCCGCTGCGCGTGAGCCGTCTCAAAACCGGTACCCCGCCGCGTATCGACGCGCGCACTATCGACTTCAGCGTACTGGCGCAGCAGCACGGTGATAACCCGATGCCCGTTTTCTCGTTCCTTGGCGATGCGTCCCAGCATCCGCGCCAGGTACCGTGCTATGTCACGCATACCAATGAGAAAACCCATGACGTGATCCGCAATAACCTCGACCGTAGCCCAATGTATGCTGGCGTGATTGAAGGAATTGGCCCGCGTTACTGCCCGTCTATCGAAGATAAAGTGATGCGCTTCGCCGACCGAAACCAGCACCAGATCTTCCTGGAGCCGGAAGGGCTGACCTCCAATGAAATTTACCCGAACGGTATCTCCACCAGCCTGCCGTTCGATGTGCAGATGCAAATCGTCCGCTCTATGCAGGGGATGGAAAACGCGAAGATCGTCCGTCCTGGCTATGCTATCGAGTACGATTTCTTCGATCCTCGCGACCTGAAACCGACGCTGGAAAGCAAATTTATCCACGGTCTGTTCTTTGCCGGCCAGATCAACGGCACCACCGGTTATGAAGAAGCCGCTGCGCAGGGCCTGCTTGCCGGTTTGAACGCCGCGCGTTTCTCCGCTGAGAAAGAGGGCTGGGCGCCGCGCCGCGATCAGGCCTACCTGGGTGTGCTGGTTGACGATCTCTGTACGCTGGGAACCAAAGAACCGTACCGCATGTTTACCTCACGTGCGGAATATCGCCTGATGCTGCGCGAAGACAATGCTGATCTGCGTCTGACTGAAGCTGGCCGTGAGCTGGGGCTGGTGGATGACGTGCGTTGGGCGCGCTTCAACGAGAAGCTGGAAAATATCGAACGTGAACGTCAACGTCTGAAAACGACCTGGATTGCACCGTCTTCCGAGTCTGCGGGCGAAGTGAACGCTCACCTGAGTGCGCCGCTGTCACGTGAAGCCAGCGGGGAAGATCTGCTGCGTCGGCCGGAAATGACCTACGAACAGCTGACCGCGCTGACGCCGTTCGCGCCTGCGCTGGGCGATGCTCAGGCCGCTGAACAGGTTGAGATTCAGGTGAAATACGAAGGTTATATCGCGCGTCAGCAGGATGAGATTGAAAAACAACAGCGTAACGAAAATACGCTCCTGCCTGCGACGCTCGATTATCGTCAGGTTAACGGTCTCTCCAACGAAGTGATCGCCAAACTGAACGATCATAAACCGGTTTCTATTGGCCAGGCGTCGCGTATTTCCGGGATTACCCCTGCCGCCATCTCGATTTTGCTGGTTTGGCTGAAAAAACAAGGTATGCTGCGCCGCAGCGCGTAATAACGGTTTTGGGCGGCGGTATTTTGCTTGCCGCCCGGCAAATTATCCCCAACAGGTAACTTTCGTGATTAACAAACTCTCTCGTCTGCTGGATGAAGCAGGTATTTCGCTCACCGATCACCAGAAAACGCAACTGGTGGCCTATGTGGATATGCTGAACAAATGGAATAAAGCGTACAACCTGACCTCCGTACGCGATCCTAACGAGATGTTAATTCGCCATATTCTGGACAGCATCGTGGTTGCGCCGCATTTGCAGGGGCAACGTTTTATCGATGTTGGTACGGGCCCTGGGTTGCCGGGTATCCCGCTTTCGATCGTGCGTCCGGAATCGCATTTTACGTTGCTCGACAGCCTGGGTAAGCGTGTACGCTTCCTGCGTCAGGTGCAGCATGAGCTGAAACTGGAAAACATCACGCCGGTGCAAAGCCGTGTGGAAGAATTCCCTGCAGAGCCGCCGTTTGACGGCGTCATCAGCCGTGCATTCGCTTCTCTGACTGACATGGTGACCTGGTGTAAGCACTTACCAGCGGAAAATGGCCGCTTCTATGCGCTGAAAGGGCAGAGGCCAGATGATGAAATCAGTCAGTTACCGACTGAATTTTCCGTGGAAAATATCGTTGAGCTACGTGTGCCACACCTGGAAGGCGAGCGCCATCTGGTGACAATTAGAGCAAACAAAAGTTAACTTTTATCAAAAAATATCGGAAAAAACCGACCTCGATTTTGTTAAAAAGAAGCGACAAAAACGATGGAACATTCAGTTACATTTAACGAGGTTTTAACTAGGGTTTATCTGGCATTTAACGTGGCTCTTTTTGTTAACAATAAAAATAGTCAACATGGAAAATATCAGTCTACTAGCAGTCGATTCGCTGAATGAAAATCGAATGTTAAATTATTATTATAAATGTCAATAAGCTGTTTTTACGGTGTGTGTGTCATTTTTGAAAAGAGTTGTCTCTAATTGCCTTTAAGATCAAAACGCTGGCAAGTTATGAATTGAGGCTAATCTTAATCGAGTATCATCAAAAATGTTTATTATGTGATCTGGAGCACGCTTTATAGTCAGCGTTTTCGCGGTATTTGCACTTTTGTTCGATCGTTCACACTTTCAGAAAAATCGCGAAAATAGAGGTGAGGAAAAATATTTAAACATTTATTCACCTTTTTGCTACTTATTGTTTGAAATCACGAGGCGTCACCGTATAATTTGACCGCTTTTTGATGCTTGACTCTGAGCCTTAAAGAACGTTTTATACGACACGCGGCATACCTCAAAGGGAGCAGGAGTAATAACGTGATGTCATTGTCGCTCGTGAGTCGAAACGTTGCTCGTAAGCTTCTGTTCATTCAGCTCCTGGCAGTAATAGCAAGTGGACTGCTGTTCAGCCTCAAAGACCCCTTCTGGGGCATTTCCTCCGCGTGCGGAGGTATGGCAGTATTCCTGCCTAACATGTTGTTTATGATTTTTGCCTGGCGCCACCAGGTACATACACCGGCCAAAGGCCGAGTCGCCTGGACGTTCGCGTTTGGTGAAGCGTTCAAGGTGTTAGCGATGCTGGTGTTGATGGTCGTGGCGTTGGCCGTTTTGAAGGCGGTGTTCTTGCCGCTAATCGTGACATGGATTTTGGTGCTGGTGGTTCAGATACTGGCACCCGCTGTAATTAACAACAAAGGGTAAAAGGCATCATGGCTTCTGAAAATATGACGCCGCAGGATTACATAGGTCACCACCTGAATAACCTTCAGTTGGACCTGCGTACATTCTCGCTGGTAGATCCGCATAACCCCCCAGCCACCTTCTGGACGCTCAATATTGACTCCATGTTCTTCTCGGTGGTGCTGGGTCTGTTGTTCCTGCTTATGTTCCGTAGTGTTGCTAAACGAGCAACCAGCGGCGTACCAGGCAAATTTCAGACCGCGATTGAGCTGGTAATTGGCTTCGTTCATGGCAGTGTCAAAGACATGTACCATGGCAAAAGCAAACTCATCGCTCCTCTGGCTCTGACGATTTTCGTCTGGGTCTTCCTGATGAACCTGATGGACCTTCTGCCTATCGACCTGCTGCCGTACATTGCTGAGCATGTACTGGGCCTGCCGGCGCTGCGCGTGGTACCGTCTGCGGATGTGAACATTACCCTGTCTATGGCATTGGGCGTGTTTATCCTGATTCTGTTCTACAGCATCAAAATGAAAGGCATCGGCGGCTTCACGAAAGAGTTGACGCTGCAGCCGTTCAATCACTGGGCTTTCATTCCTGTCAACTTAATCCTTGAAGGGGTCAGCCTGCTGTCCAAACCGGTTTCTCTCGGTCTGCGACTGTTCGGTAACATGTATGCCGGTGAGCTGATTTTCATTCTGATTGCTGGTCTGTTGCCGTGGTGGTCACAGTGGATTCTGAATGTGCCATGGGCCATTTTCCACATCCTGATCATTACGCTGCAAGCCTTCATCTTCATGGTTCTGACGATTGTCTATCTGTCGATGGCGTCTGAAGAGCATTAATTTACCAACACTACTACGTTTTAACTGAAACAAACTGGAGACTGTCATGGAAAACCTGAATATGGATCTGCTGTACATGGCTGCCGCTGTGATGATGGGTCTGGCGGCAATCGGTGCTGCGATCGGTATCGGCATCCTCGGGGGCAAATTCCTGGAAGGCGCAGCGCGTCAACCGGATCTGATTCCACTGCTGCGTACTCAGTTCTTTATCGTTATGGGTCTGGTGGATGCTATCCCAATGATCGCTGTAGGTCTGGGTCTGTACGTGATGTTTGCTGTCGCGTAGTAAGCGTTGCTTGAATTAGTAAGCAATATCAGAACGTTAACTAGATAAGAGGCATTGTGCTGTGAATCTTAACGCAACAATCCTCGGCCAGGCCATCGCGTTTGTCCTGTTCGTTCTGTTCTGCATGAAGTACGTATGGCCGCCGTTAATGGCTGCCATCGAAAAACGTCAAAAAGAGATTGCTGACGGTCTTGCTTCTGCTGAACGAGCTAAAAAGGATTTGGACCTTGCACAGGCCAACGCGACCGACCAGCTGAAAAAAGCGAAAGCGGAAGCCCAGGTTATCATCGAGCAGGCGAATAAACGTCGCGCCCAGATCCTGGACGAAGTGAAAGCTGAAGCAGAACAGGAACGTACTAAAATCGTGGCGCAGGCTCAGGCGGAAATTGACGCCGAGCGTAAACGTGCTCGCGAAGAACTGCGTAAGCAAGTTGCTATCCTGGCTGTTGCTGGCGCCGAGAAGATCATCGAACGTTCCGTGGATGAAGCTGCTAACAGCGACATCGTGGACAAACTTGTCGCTGAACTGTAAGGAGGGAGGGGCTGATGTCTGAATTTGTTACTGTAGCTCGCCCCTACGCCAAAGCAGCTTTTGACTTTGCCGTCGAACACAACAGTGTAGAGCGCTGGCAGGACATGCTGGCGTTTACCGCTGAAGTGACGAAAAACGAACAAATGGCAGAGCTTCTGTCTGGCGCGATGGCGCCGGAAACGCTCGCTAAGTCGTTTATCGCCGTCTGTGGTGAGCAACTGGACGAAAACGGTCAGAACCTGATTAAGGTTATGGCTGAGAATGGTCGTCTGCGAGTGCTCCCGGATGTTCTTGAGCAGTTTATTCATTTACGTGCCGCCAGCGAGGCGGTTGCTGAAGTCGAAGTGACTTCCGCGACAGCACTGAGTGAAGAACAGCTTGCGAAAATCAGCGCAGCGATGGAAAAACGTCTGTCACGCAAAGTGAAGCTGAATTGCAATATCGATAAGTCTGTAATGGCAGGCATTATCATCCGCTCGGGTGATATGGTCATTGATGGCAGCGTACGCGGCCGTCTTGAACGCCTTGCAGACGTCTTGCAGTCTTAAGGGGACTGGAGCATGCAACTGAATTCCACCGAAATCAGCGAACTGATCAAGCAGCGCATTGCTCAGTTCAGTGTTGTGAGTGAAGCTCACAACGAAGGTACTATTGTTTCTGTAAGTGACGGTGTTATCCGCATCCACGGCCTGGCCGATTGTATGCAGGGTGAAATGATCTCCCTGCCGGGGAACCGTTACGCTATCGCACTGAACCTGGAGCGCGACTCCGTTGGTGCAGTCGTTATGGGTCCGTATGCTGACCTTGCCGAAGGCATGAAAGTTAAGTGTACGGGTCGTATCCTGGAAGTTCCGGTTGGCCGTGGCCTGCTGGGTCGTGTGGTTAACACCCTGGGTGCGCCAATCGACGGTAAAGGTGCGCTGGATAACGACGGCTTCTCCGCTGTTGAAGCGATCGCGCCGGGCGTAATCGAACGTCAGTCCGTTGATCAGCCAGTGCAGACTGGTTATAAGTCCGTTGATGCCATGATCCCAATCGGTCGTGGTCAGCGTGAACTGATCATCGGTGACCGTCAGACCGGTAAAACTGCGCTGGCAATCGATGCCATCATCAACCAGCGTGATTCCGGTATCAAATGTGTCTACGTTGCTATCGGCCAGAAAGCGTCCACTATTTCTAACGTGGTACGTAAACTGGAAGAACACGGCGCGCTGGCTAACACCATCGTTGTTGTGGCAACCGCGTCTGAATCCGCTGCACTGCAATACCTGGCACCGTATGCCGGTTGTGCAATGGGCGAATACTTCCGTGACCGTGGTGAAGATGCACTGATCATTTATGATGACCTGTCTAAACAGGCAGTCGCTTACCGTCAGATCTCCCTGCTGCTCCGTCGTCCGCCAGGACGTGAAGCATTCCCGGGCGACGTATTCTATCTCCACTCCCGTCTGCTGGAGCGTGCTGCGCGTGTTAACGCCGAATACGTTGAAGCCTTCACCAAAGGTGAAGTGAAAGGGAAAACCGGTTCTCTGACCGCGCTGCCGATTATCGAAACTCAGGCAGGTGACGTTTCTGCGTTCGTTCCGACTAACGTAATCTCCATTACCGATGGTCAGATCTTCCTGGAAACCAACCTGTTTAACGCCGGTATTCGTCCTGCGGTTAACCCGGGTATCTCCGTATCCCGTGTAGGTGGTGCAGCGCAGACCAAGATCATGAAAAAACTGTCCGGTGGTATCCGTACCGCACTGGCGCAGTATCGTGAACTGGCGGCGTTCTCCCAGTTTGCATCCGACCTTGACGATGCAACCCGTAAGCAGCTTGACCACGGTCAGAAAGTGACCGAACTGCTGAAACAGAAACAGTATGCGCCGATGTCTGTTGCGCAGCAGTCTCTGGTTCTGTTCGCAGCAGAACGTGGTTACCTGGCAGATGTTGAATTGTCGAAAATCGGTAGCTTCGAAGCCGCTCTGCTGGCTTACGTCGACCGTGATCACGCTCCACTGATGCAAGAGATCAACCAGTCCGGTGGCTATAACGACGAAATCGAAGGCAAGCTGAAAGGCATCCTCGATTCCTTCAAAGCAACCCAATCCTGGTAACGTCTGGTGGCCTGCCTTAAGGCAGGCCGCAAGGCATTGAGGAGAAGCTCATGGCCGGCGCAAAAGAGATACGTAGTAAGATCGCAAGCGTCCAGAACACGCAGAAGATCACTAAAGCGATGGAAATGGTCGCCGCTTCCAAAATGCGTAAATCGCAGGAACGTATGGCGGCCAGCCGTCCTTATGCAGAAACCATGCGCAAAGTGATTGGTCACCTTGCAAACGGTAATCTGGAATATAAGCACCCGTACCTGGAAGAACGCGACGTTAAACGCGTGGGCTACCTGGTGGTGTCGACAGACCGTGGTCTGTGTGGTGGCTTGAACATTAACCTGTTCAAAAAAATTCTGGCGGAAATGAAAGGTTGGTCTGATAAAGGCGTTCAGTGCGATATCGCAATGATCGGCTCTAAAGGCGTCTCTTTCTTCAATTCCGTTGGCGGCAACATCGTCGCGCAGGTCACTGGCATGGGGGATAACCCTTCCCTGTCCGAACTGATCGGCCCGGTAAAAGTGATGTTGCAGGCTTACGATGAAGGCCGTCTGGACAAGCTTTATATTGTAAACAACAAATTTATCAACACCATGTCTCAGGTTCCTACCATCACTCAGCTGCTGCCGCTGCCTGCGTCAGAAGATGAGGATCTGAAGCGTAAATCCTGGGATTACCTGTATGAACCCGATCCGAAAGCGTTGCTGGATACCCTCCTGCGCCGCTACGTAGAGTCTCAGGTTTATCAAGGTGTTGTAGAAAACCTGGCCAGCGAGCAGGCCGCACGTATGGTGGCGATGAAAGCCGCGACCGACAATGGCGGCAGCCTGATTAAAGAGCTGCAGTTGGTATACAACAAAGCTCGTCAGGCCAGCATTACTCAGGAACTCACCGAGATCGTCGGTGGTGCATCCGCGGTATAACCAGGTTAATTCGTAGAGGATTCAAGATGGCTACTGGAAAAATTGTCCAGGTAATCGGCGCCGTAGTTGACGTCGAATTCCCTCAGGATGCCGTACCGCGCGTGTACGAAGCTCTTGAGGTACAGAATGGTAATGAAGTGCTGGTGCTGGAAGTTCAGCAGCAGCTCGGCGGCGGTATCGTGCGTACCATCGCAATGGGTTCTTCTGACGGCCTGCGCCGTGGTCTGGATGTAAAAGACCTCGAGCACCCGATCGAAGTCCCGGTAGGTAAAGCAACACTGGGTCGTATCATGAACGTACTGGGTCAACCGGTCGACATGAAAGGCGACATCGGTGAAGAAGAGCGTTGGGCGATTCACCGCGCAGCACCGTCCTATGAAGAGCTGTCAAACTCTCAGGAACTGCTGGAAACCGGTATCAAAGTAATCGATCTGATGTGTCCGTTCGCGAAGGGCGGTAAAGTCGGTCTGTTCGGTGGTGCGGGTGTAGGTAAAACCGTAAACATGATGGAGCTTATTCGTAACATCGCGATCGAGCACTCCGGTTACTCTGTGTTTGCGGGCGTAGGTGAACGTACTCGTGAGGGTAACGACTTCTACCACGAAATGACCGAATCCAACGTTATCGATAAAGTATCCCTGGTGTATGGCCAGATGAACGAGCCGCCGGGAAACCGTCTGCGCGTTGCTCTGACCGGCCTGACCATGGCTGAGAAATTCCGTGACGAAGGCCGTGACGTACTGCTGTTCGTCGATAACATCTATCGTTATACCTTGGCCGGTACGGAAGTATCCGCACTGCTGGGCCGTATGCCTTCAGCGGTAGGTTATCAGCCGACCCTGGCGGAAGAGATGGGTGTTCTTCAGGAACGTATCACCTCCACCAAAACCGGTTCTATCACCTCCGTACAGGCGGTATACGTACCTGCGGATGACTTGACTGACCCATCCCCAGCCACCACCTTTGCGCACTTAGACGCAACCGTGGTACTGAGCCGTCAGATCGCGTCTCTGGGTATCTACCCGGCCGTTGACCCGCTGGACTCCACCAGCCGTCAGCTGGACCCGCTGGTTGTTGGTCAGGAACACTACGACACTGCGCGTGGCGTTCAGTCCATCCTGCAGCGTTATCAGGAACTGAAAGACATCATCGCCATCCTGGGTATGGATGAACTGTCTGAAGAAGATAAACTGGTGGTAGCACGCGCACGTAAAATTCAGCGCTTCCTGTCCCAGCCGTTCTTCGTAGCGGAAGTATTCACCGGTTCTCCGGGTAAATACGTTTCCCTGAAAGACACCATCCGTGGCTTTAAAGGCATCATGGACGGCGAATACGATCACCTGCCAGAGCAGGCGTTCTACATGGTCGGTTCTATCGACGAAGCCGTGGAAAAAGCCAAAAAACTTTAACGCCTTAATCGGAGGGTGATATGGCAATGACTTACCACCTGGACGTCGTCAGCGCAGAGCAACAAATGTTCTCTGGTCTGGTCGAGAAAATCCAGGTAACGGGTAGCGAAGGTGAACTGGGTATTTACCCGGGTCACGCCCCGCTGCTCACCGCCATTAAGCCTGGTATGATCCGCATCGTGAAACAGCACGGTCATGAGGAGTTTATCTACCTGTCTGGCGGCATTCTTGAAGTGCAGCCTGGTAGCACGACCGTTCTGGCTGATACCGCCATTCGTGGCCAGGATCTCGACGAAGCGCGAGCCCTGGAAGCGAAACGCAAAGCGGAAGAGCACATCAAGAGCTCTCACGGCGACGTGGATTACGCTCAGGCGTCTGCGGAACTGGCCAAAGCGATCGCGCAGCTGCGCGTTATCGAGCTGACCAAGAAAGCGATGTAACACCGGCTTGAAAAGTCAAAAGCCAGTCTGGTTTCCAGGCTGGCTTTTTTTATAATTGCGCCCCGTTATATACATAATATTTATTAATATTCAAAAAGTTATCCAATTACTCTAACGCTAATTGTCTCCCTCTTTACGCAGTGTTATTTTGTTCGTAATGTAACTATTACAGCCGTAACTATATGAGGGATCATTAGCATGTCATTTAAACCGTTATTTGAAGGCCCACAATCTGCTCACCAGGCCGATCGTGCCACGTTTATTCGTCAAACCTACATTCACCTTGCCGTTTCGGTGCTGGGCTTTATTTTGCTGAGTGCGGTATTTATGAATCAGGGCGTGGGCGAGATGATGCTGGCAAAACTGGCGGCGGGCGGCCGGTATGGCTGGCTGGTGGTACTGGGGGCATTTATGCTGGTGAGCATGCTGGCAACGCGTATGGCCGATAACGTGGAGTCCAATAATACTCAGCAGATTGGCCTTGGGATCTACGTGCTCGCCGAAGCGTTAATCTTCGCGCCGTTGCTCACCATGGCCAGATACATCAATCCGGATATCATCCCATCCGCTGCGATTACCACGTTGCTGCTGGTGTGTGGCCTGACTTTTACCGCTTTCACCACGCGTAAAGACTTCTCTTTTATGCGCTCTTTTTTGAATATGGCGGGCTTTATCGCGTTGGGGGCGATTGTGGCAAGCGTGCTGCTCGGGTTCTCGCTCGGGATTTGGTTTAGCGCCGCGATGGTGCTGCTGTGTGCTGGATTTATTCTGTACGATACCTCTAACATCATTCATCACTATCCAACTAACCGTCCCGCTGGCGCGGCGCTGCATCTGTTCGCGTCGATCGCCACGATGTTCTGGTATGTCCTGCGTCTGTTTATGTCGCGTAACTGAGATTGTGCGGTAAATCTTGCTTAGCAGGTTTTACCGTGCTGTTTCAATTTGACTGAAACTGAAAAGCGGTTTTGATATTTTGTGATGAACATCACAAAAAATGTTGATCGATTAAAAAATGAGGCGTAGACTTCTTTTTGTGAGTTGAGTCACAAAAATTATTCTCCTACAAAGGTGCCATCATGAAACTGATCAACAAAATCATCGCTCTTTTCAGCTCTATGAATATCTCTTTCGGTACTATCAACCACTAAGGTTGCATGGCTGAAAGCCTCGTTTGCTGTGTTTCGTTTTGCGCTGTACCGCTAACTAAAACCACAACACATGCGGTGTGAACGAGAACCAAACGAAGAAGGTCGCCTGATGGCGACCTTTTTGTTTATGAGCGGCATTAGTTTTTCGTCAGAAAATCCCCGGTCTTAAAGCTGCCATCCGCGTTACGCTCCAGCGGTTGTGGCAGGTCCAGCGAGAGATACTCTTTGCTGTTAACGCTTTTCCCTTCAGCAATAAAGATGTTACTGGCATCAATATTCCCCACCACCGCGTCATCATATTTTCCGGGCGTCGTCCGCAGCGACAGGTTATCACTGAAGATACCCTGCGTTGACGCATCGCCGTAAGGGCTCGGGCGGAAAATGTAGTTGAAGCGTTGATTGTCGACGGCAACGTTGTTCACCACCACCAGCTTGCCCGGGTTAAAGTTATCGGTGAAGCCATCAAGGTGGTTACCAATCGCAATACTGTTGCGGATCTCGTGCGCGACGGGCTGCCCTTCGCCACCTAACTTGAAGCCGTTACTGGTGTTGTTACGGGCGATGGAGTTCTCAATGACCACCACCCCGTTAGCACCGTCTTCGATTTTGTTGAACAGATCGTAGCCGTCATCAATGTTGTCGTGTGAATAACATCCTTCCAGCCGGTTGCCTTCCCCCACGCGCATCTTCACCGCAAAGCCGTCGGCATTGATCTTGCCGGGATCTTCATTGCTAAACGATTCCGAATTCACGACCCGGTTGTAGCTGGCCCACAGTGGGCGACCCAGTTTATCCGGTGAGGAGATTTGAATCCCGGTATCGTCGTTGTGATAGGCCACAACGTTCTCGATAAGATTATGGCTGCCCTGAATACGCAAACTCTTATCAGTAATATCGATACCGTTGAGATGCCAGTAGTCCGCGTCCAGCAACATACCGTGGATCACGGCTTTGCCGTTGGCCGTCAGCGTTTTCGGCTTCTCCTTCAGGCCGCTGGCGCTGAGGGGAATATCCGTTTTCGGGTAGCTTCCCGCAGCAAGAATAATTGTTCCGCCTGGCGGCAGCAGACTTATGGCCGTATTGAGATCCAACGGCGATGCTTGCGTACCTTTTCCCTCTGCTTTTCCATCAGGGGAAACATGCAACGTGTTGCCCGTGATGGTCGTGACGAGCTGCACGACCATGCTCTGGGTTACCGGTTTGCCATTTACAGGCGTCCAGCTAATCTGGAAATTATTGTTCTCCTGAAGCTGAGTGGGCAGGGTAAACATCTCGCCAGCCTTCACCGCTTTATCAAGCCCGATCACCACTTCGTTCTGACGCACGGTAAAGTTTCCGTCACTATTGGCGCGTGCCTGGAGGATGTAATCCTTGCTCAGACTCTTATCCGCGGAAGCAATCTGCATCACCGGCGGCCAGCTTTTCGCCACAAAAGGCGCGGATGCTACGGTTTGCGCTGGAGACGTGGTGAGTGACGCATCGCGAACGGTGATTTTGGCATTGCGCGAGGCAAAGAATCCGACATAGTAATGTTGCTTATCCTGCACTGAAATAAGATCGGCTCGCGGCAGTTTTTCGCTGACCCACTCTTCGCTGCCCGCAGGCGCCCATGCAGTAATGAAGCCTTCGTTGGTACGCTCAAGCTTCAGGCGAAAGGTCGGCGTCTTTTGCAGATCAACTTCTTCTTTGTAGCTCACCTTATTTATCGCTGACCCGGCATTACCCCACGGTTGTGTGATGCCTTCTCGCGCGATGGCCTGTAGCTTCACACGCTGAGCATCTTTTTTGTCCTGCGTCATGATGGCATTCATCACCATGTTGGCCGCAGCCGGGAACTCCTCGTAGCCCTCTTTCAGCGGCTCCTGACGCGGAGTGCCAATTACATCGCGTACCAGTAAACCCGCACCCTCCTGTGCCGCCGGTTTGGCGCCGTTTTCCGGGCCAAACTGATCGACGGTCACCGTGGCTTGCAGCATAAAGTTTTCATCTGCAGGGAGTTGGGTGTAGAAGAACGTCAGGCCATCATGCGAGTTAGCAATCTTGCCGCCGCGGCTCTCAAGGGTAATCGGTTTGCTCAAATCCGCCGTGCTGTCCGGGCTGAGCGTTTTTCCCTCAATGGTGACGTTATTCACGCCAACTTTTTCCGGAAGGACGTTAGAGGAGAAATTGACATCGGTCGATTGCCCAAAGGCGACCGCTTTCCAGAGTGGTGTGTCTGCGGCCAGTGCTGGTAGGGTGATAGCAGCGCTGCACAGAGTTAAAGCCAGAGGTAATTTGTTTTTCATATTATGTTCCTGAATGGTTTTCCGCTGCGATTATCACCAAAATGAAATACTGTTTCTTTTTCGTGTATCACAAAACCGCTCAAATAAAACGCTGTTTTATTTCTATGCGATCTTTATTCAGGTGGCAAAAGAAGAGTCTAAGCAGTGGCATAGCGCGTAATTCGGCGTTCTGGCTAAACTTTTACAAGACAAAACGTTTTATGATGGTCGAAAATGGGCTCAGAAAGGCGCGTAACAACATACGGTTGACCGTTTTAACAGCAGACCATTTCATGATGAAAAATATGTAGAAATTTCAAGGTGAAATGGGGTTTACTTCCTACTTAATTTACAGACAGGATGCATATGTCTAACAGTACAATGAGCGTCGTGATCCTTGCCGCTGGCAAAGGCACCCGCATGTATTCCGAACTTCCAAAAGTGCTGCACACCCTGGCAGGAAAGCCAATGGTGCAACACGTCATTGATGCTGCCAATAAATTAGGCGCAGCGCAGGTTCATCTGGTGTATGGCCATGGCGGCGAGCTGCTCAAAAAGACACTCACCGACGGCAATCTGAACTGGGTGCTTCAGGCTGAACAACTGGGTACGGGCCATGCCATGCAGCAGGCCGCGCCGTTCTTTGCCGATGATGAAGACATCATGATGCTGTATGGCGATGTACCGCTGATTTCCATCGAGACGCTGCAACGTCTGCGCGATGCGAAACCGCAGGGCGGCATTGGCCTGCTGACCGTCAAGCTCGACGATCCTACTGGCTATGGCCGCATCACCCGTGAAAATGGCAAGGTGACCGGCATTGTTGAGCATAAAGATGCCAGCGATGAACAGCGTCAGATTCAGGAAATTAACACCGGCATTCTGATTGCCAGCGGCGCGGATATGAAACGCTGGTTGGCGAAGCTGAATAACAACAATGCGCAGGGCGAGTTCTATATCACCGACATCATCGCAATGGCTTATCAGGAAGGGCGTGAAATTGCCGCCGTGCATCCTGATCGCCTGAGCGAAGTTGAAGGCGTCAACAACCGTCTGCAACTCTCTCGCCTCGAACGTGTTTACCAGTCTGAGCAGGCCGAAAAGCTGCTGCTGGCTGGCGTAATGCTGCGCGACCCGGCGCGTTTTGATCTTCGTGGCACCCTGGTTCATGGGCGCGATGTAGAAATTGACGCTAACGTTATTCTGGAAGGCGACGTTACGCTTGGCAACCGCGTGAAAATTGGTGCGGGCTGCGTGATTAAAAACGCGGTGATTGGCGACGATTGCGAAATCAGCCCGTACAGCGTGGTGGAAGATGCGCGTCTTGACGCTGCCTGCACCATCGGCCCGTTCGCTCGTCTGCGTCCTGGCGCGGAACTGCTGGAAGGCGCGCACGTCGGCAACTTCGTTGAAATGAAAAAAGCGCGACTGGGTAAAGGCTCGAAAGCCGGTCATCTGACCTATCTGGGCGATGCAGAAATTGGCGACAACGTAAATATCGGCGCGGGTACTATCACCTGTAACTACGATGGCGCGAATAAATTCAAAACCATCATCGGCAACGATGTGTTTGTCGGTTCCGACACGCAGCTGGTGGCGCCGGTTACCGTCGGCAATGGCGTGACTATCGCCGCAGGCACTACCGTAACGCGCAATGTTGCTGATAACGAACTGGTTTTAAGCCGTGTGCCGCAGGTCCATAAACAGGGCTGGCAGCGTCCGGTGAAGAAGAAGTAAGTTTCGTGGCGGGCTAGCCCGCCAACAAATTTGTAGGCCTGATAAGGCGAAGCCGCCATCAGGCAGATAGGGGATGAGGAGATAACATAATCTCCCGCCCAAAATGCAGTACTCAAAATAATAACCCCACTCTCTACAAAGGCTCGGGGCGCCCGAAAATACGGGCATACAGGTTGACCGACAACGACTGGCATATCGCCAAAATCGGAATTAAAAAACTATGTGTGGAATTGTAGGCGCAGTCGCGCAACGTGATGTAGCTGAGATCCTTCTCGAAGGTTTACGTCGTCTGGAATACCGTGGTTACGACTCCGCGGGTCTGGCGGTTGTTGATGAAAAGGGCAATATGACCCGTCTGCGTCGTCTGGGTAAAGTCCAGATGCTCTCTCAGGCGGCGGAAGAACACCCGCTTCACGGTGGCACCGGTATTGCTCACACCCGTTGGGCAACGCATGGCGAACCATCAGAAACCAACGCGCATCCGCATGTTTCTGAACACATTGTGGTGGTGCATAACGGCATCATCGAAAACCACGAACCGCTGCGCGAAATGTTGCAGGGCCGTGGCTATACCTTCGTGTCCGAAACGGATACCGAAGTGATCGCGCACCTGGTGCATTGGGAAATGGAGCAGGGCGGCACGCTGCGTGAAGCTGTGCTGCGTGCTATCCCGCAACTGCGTGGCGCATACGGCACCGTGATTATGGATACCCGTAACCCGGAAACCCTGTTGGCCGCGCGTTCGGGTAGCCCGCTGGTTATCGGCCTCGGCATGGGCGAAAACTTTATCGCCTCTGACCAGCTGGCGCTGCTGCCGGTTACTCGTCGTTTTATCTTCCTCGAAGAGGGCGATATTGCTGAAGTGACCCGCCGTTCTGTAACCGTATTCGACAAATCTGGCGCAGAAGTAAAACGTCAGGATATCGAATCCAATCTTCAGTATGACGCTGGCGATAAAGGTATTTACCGCCACTACATGCAGAAAGAGATTTACGAGCAGCCGAACGCCATCAAAAACACCCTGACCGGCCGCATCAGCCACGGCCAGGTAGATTTAAGCGAACTGGGCCCCAACGCCGACGAATTGCTGTCTAAAGTTGAGCACATCCAGATTATCGCCTGTGGCACCTCCTATAACTCCGGGATGGTTTCTCGCTACTGGTTTGAATCGCTGGCGGGCGTACCGTGCGACGTGGAAATCGCGTCTGAATTCCGCTATCGCAAATCCGCGGTGCGTCGCAACAGCCTGATGATCACCCTGTCGCAGTCTGGCGAAACGGCAGATACCCTTGCGGGCCTGCGTCTGTCGAAAGAGCTGGGTTACCTGGGGTCTCTGGCTATTTGTAACGTGCCGGGCTCTTCGCTGGTCCGTGAATCCGACCTGTCGATGATGACCAATGCCGGCACAGAAATCGGGGTAGCATCCACCAAAGCCTTCACCACGCAGTTAACGGTTCTGTTAATGCTGGTGGCAAAACTGGCGAGCCTGAAAGGTCTGGATGCATCCATCGAACACGATATCGTTCACGGCCTGCAAGCACTGCCGAGCCGTATCGAGCAGATGTTGTCGCAGGACAAACGCATTGAAGCGCTGGCAGAAGATTTCTCTGACAAGCATCACGCACTGTTCCTCGGCCGTGGCGATCAGTACCCGATCGCCCTGGAAGGCGCGCTGAAGCTGAAAGAGATCTCCTACATTCACGCGGAAGCTTACGCCGCAGGCGAGCTGAAACACGGCCCGCTGGCGCTGATTGATGCGGATATGCCGGTTATCGTCGTTGCGCCGAACAACGAACTGCTGGAAAAACTGAAGTCCAACATTGAAGAAGTTCGCGCACGCGGCGGCCAGCTGTATGTCTTCGCCGACCAGGATGCCGCTTTCACCAACAGCGACAACATGCACATCATCGAGATGCCGCACGTTGAAGAGGTGATTGCGCCAATCTTCTACACCGTGCCGCTGCAACTGCTGGCATACCACGTGGCACTGATCAAAGGCACTGACGTTGACCAGCCGCGTAACCTGGCGAAATCGGTGACGGTAGAATAATTTTCGTCAATTGCGAAAAGGCTCCGGAAGGAGCCTTTTTTATTATTTTAGATTTATCTTTTTTATGAATTAATATAATTAAATTAATTCTCTATATGGTTATATTCTGAAAAATTAAAATTCTTTTATTTTCTATTTGATAAGCGTTGTTTTAAAAGTTAATAGATATAAATATATATCTGGCTATTTTTATCTAAATAATATTATTTGTATGTTAATTCGTTCTGTTGGTGTAGTATGCCTGCGAATCATAAATACACTTATTAATTTAAGTGATGATTTGGACTGAAGGATATATTATATCAATGGAGTTTGTATGAAACGTAATATTATTGGCGGTGCACTTACGCTGGCATCTTTAATGTTAGCCGGAAATGCACTTGCAGAAGATGGCGTTGTTCACTTTGTCGGTGAGATTGTCGATAGCACTTGTGAAGTGACTTCCGATACCGCCGATCAAACTGTTCCTCTTGGAAAAGTCAGTAAAAGCGCATTTGTCGCTGTAGGAAGCGTGGCATCACCACAGGAATTTAGTATTAAACTGGAAAAATGCCCGGCAACCTACACTCAGGCTGCTGTTCGTTTCGATGGTACTGAAGATCCTGCCGGAAACGGCGATCTCAAGGTGGGAACGCCGATGACTTCAGGCAACCCGGGTGATTACCCTGGCACAGGGGCAGCCATTGCTGCGACGGGTGTAGCTATTCGTATCTTTAACCGAGAGGATAACTCCCAGGTTAAACTTTATAATGATTCGGCTTATACCCCTATCGCTGCTGACGGCACCGCTGAAATGAAGTTTATTGCACGCTATGTTGCAACCAGTGCGACCGTAACGGCGGGTACAGCAAACGCAGATTCACAATTCACCGTCGAATATAAGAAATAATTAATTCAGGGCCTTTTTATTCAGTTGGCTTTGGCCAGGGAGTCGTTATGTCCAGAAAAAGTTGTCTAATCAGGCTCTTTAACGCAATAATATCTCATAACTTATTAGTTTTAATTCTACTAAGCGCCTTATTAGTCCGCCCGGCATTAACCTATGCTGGTGTTGTTATTGGCGGTACACGAGTCGTTTATGTGAGCATTGATGCAGATAAATCTATTTCTGTATTGAGTAAAGAAGTAAAAATTCCTTATCTCATCCAGGCGTGGGTGGACCCGTTTAATAAAGATGATAAAACTAAAGCGCCATTTATTGTAATTCCTCCGGTATCACGGTTAGAACCCGCGCAAGAAAAAATATTACGTATTGTCCATACTAAAGGATTGTCATTGCCAAAGGATCGTGAGTCTGTCTTCTGGCTAAATATCAAAAATATTCCGCCCTCTGCGAGCAACAAAGAAGCGAACTCGCTGGAAATCGCCGTTAAAACGCGAATTAAGCTGTTCTGGAGACCGGCATCTATCCACATGATTCCCGAAGATGCCGCACCAAAGGTGAAGTGGCATCGGGAAGGCCGAAATCTTATTGCTGAGAACCCTAACCCTATTCATATCAGCGTGATGGATGTCATTGTTGATGGCCATGATGTACCTCTCAACATGATCCGTCCTTTCGAGACGCTCACGTTACCGTTGCCTGCTAATTCTTCGGGAAGCCAAATGACCTGGCGATTTATTAATGATTACGGCGCGATAAGCGAACCATTAAAGCAAGCGTTGTAAGTATTGCATAAGGATAGGCGAATTATGGTTACGACCAGAATAGCGGTTGGCCTGACGGCAGGGACGTGTCTTGTTTTCTCGCAAAGCCTGATGGCCGAGGTCAGCGTATTTAATCCGGCACTGCTGGAAATTGACCATCAATCCGGAGTCGATATTCGCCAGTTTAACAAAGCGAATCACATACCTCCCGGCGTCTACAGTGTTGATATTATTATCAATGGCAAAATGTTCGAGCGTCAGGATGTGACTTTTGTTCAGGATAACCCTGATGCCGATCTGCACGCTTGCTTTGTCGCGGTTAAGAAAACGCTGACTTCCTTTGGCGTAAAAGTTGACGCGCTGAAAGCGCTCAATAAGGTGGATGACAAGGCCTGTATTGACCCTGCACCACGCATTGAAGGCTCAACCTGGCAACTGGACAGTGATAAGCTGCAACTGAATATCACCATTCCCCAGATCTATATGGATGCGATGGCTTACGATTACATAAGCCCCACGCGTTGGGATGAGGGAATTAACGCACTGACTATCAACTACGATTTTTCCGGTTCACATACCCTGCGCTCGGATTACAGCTCTCAGGAGACCGATACCAGTTATCTCAACCTGCGTAACGGACTCAATATTGGGCCGTGGCGACTACGCAATTACAGCACCTTAAACACCACCGATGGTCGTGTGGAATACAACTCTATCAGTACCTGGATACAACGTGATATTGCTGCGTTAAGAAGCCAGATTATGATCGGCGATACGTGGACGGCGAGCGATATTTTCGACAGCACGCAAATCCGTGGTGCACGACTATATACTGATAAAGATATGTTACCCGCCAGCCAGAATGGCTTCGCGCCAGTGGTTCGTGGGATTGCAAAATCCAACGCCACCGTCATCATTCGGCAAAACGGCTACGTAATTTATCAGTCAGCCGTTCCACAAGGCGCCTTTGAAATCACCGACTTGAATACTGCCAGCTCAGGCGGCGACCTGGATGTAACTATCAAGGAAGAAGATGGTAGTGAACAACGATTCATCCAGCCTTATGCGTCGCTGGCTATCCTCAAACGTGAAGGTCAGACCGATGTAGATGTTAGCGTGGGGGAACTGCGCGATGAAGATGGTTTTACTCCTGACGTGCTTCAGGCACAGATCCTTCATGGCTTGCCCCACGGTTTTACCTTGTATGGCGGCGTACAGGCTGCTGAAATGTATGGTTCTGTTGCTTTAGGGGTAGGTAAAGATCTCGGTTCTCTGGGAGCCATCTCCTTAGATGTAACACATGCCAGAGCGAAATTTGCTGATGATACGGAAACGGGTCAATCATATCGTTTTCTGTATTCAAAACGTTTTGACGATACAGACACCAGCTTACGCCTGGTTGGTTATCGTTATTCCACCGAAGGCTATTATACCCTTAATGAATGGGCCTCCCGGCAAAATAGTCCGGAAGATTTCTGGCAAACCGGAAACCGTCGCAGCCGTGTGGAAGGAACGTTAACGCAATCGCTGGGCAGAGATTATGGCAACTTATACCTGACATTAAGCCGCCAGCAATATTGGCACACAGATGATGTCGAACGATTAATCCAATTTGGTTACAGCAGTAGCTGGAAGCGCCTCTCGTGGAATGTCTCGTGGAGTTATTCCAATACGGCCCGGCAAGGGACGAGTAATAGTTATGCCAGTGATAACACCAGCGAACAAATCTACATGCTCTCTTTATCAGTTCCATTATCGGGCTGGTGGGGAAATAGTTATGCCACCTATTCGGTTTCGCAAAATGATGATTCTGGTAGCTCGCATCAACTTGGCCTAAGTGGTACGGCTCTGGAGAAAAATAATCTCTCCTGGAATCTCATGCAGTCCTATAACAGCCGCGATGATCAAGTAGGCGGTAATATGTCGCTGACCTATGACGGTATCTACGGCACGTTAAACGGCAGTTATAACTACAGCCAAAATTCTCAGCGACTCAATTATGGTATCCGGGGTGGCATTCTGGCGCACAGTGAAGGGGTAACGTTTAGCCAGGAACTGGGTGAAACCATCGCTCTTATTAAAGCACCGGGAGCCGCAGGTCTGGAAATTGATAATATGCGCGGGGCGGCAACAGACTGGCGTGGTTACACGGTTAAGACACAGCTAAATCCTTATGATGAAAACCGGGTAGCGATCAGCGACAACTATTTCTCTAAGTCGAATGTTGAACTCGATAATACCGTCGTTACGATGGTTCCCACTCGCGGCGCGGTGGTTAAAGCGGAATTTGTGACGCATGTGGGTTACCGCGTTCTTTTCAGAGTGGTAAATGCAAATGGTAAACCGGCACCTTTTGGCGCCATTGCCTCCGTTCAAAATGTAAGTACCGCCGATTCAGGAATAGTTGGTGATTATGGTGAGCTTTATCTCTCGGGTCTGCCAGATAAAGGGCAGGTCACTTTGTCCTGGGGAGAAGATGCCGTCACGAAATGTACCTTTGGCTACTCACTTTCAGTACCAGAAAATGAGAATGGTTTAATTGAACAGAGTGTCACCTGTAAATAAAGGTTTTTTATGAAAAATAATATTCTGGTGTGGTTTTTTTCTATTGTTGCCATTTTTTACACGAGTACGACGCTTGCGGCTCCTAAAGGTATCTGTACTCCGGATAATGGCGTTTTTCATAGCGTGCTTGATTTTCCTGGATATGTTATTACGGCAGCTCAAAATAAAGCGGGGGGCACATTTAATACGACAGTAACTAATGGTGGGTCTTATCCGGCACACTGTCATTGTGATACTGGAACAGTCGGTGAATTTCCCTATATTTACTACACAGCAAGAATAAATGAATCTTTAAGTTATGCAGGCGTTCATTCTAATTTAAATTACTATAATCTTAATTCTCATCTTGATGTAGGTATGGCAATCGATCTTTTGGGAGTCGGATTTGTTAATGCACCATTCGAGTATCATGCTAACAATCCCTCTGGAACAACAGTATATAAGTGTAGTAGAGTCGATCCATTAAGTATTTCCAGTGGCGCTAAGGCTCAGGTTTATTTTTATATCAAAAAGCCATTTGCAGGAAAGTTAATTATTCCCGAGACGCTTATCGCAAAGTTGTATGGAACTATCAGTCGTGATACACCGGTTGATTATTCTAAACCGATGGCTGATGTTTATATTCGTGGAGACATTACTGCACCACAAAGTTGTGAAATTAATAGTTTGCAGCCTATTAATTTTGATTTTAGTACTATTCCAGCCTCAGATTTTTCATCTGTTGTCGGGAGTGCTGTGTCAGCGCATAAAATCACCAAAACTGTCACCATTAAGTGTGAGTATTTAGGAATACTGAATACGGATGATATCACTACCTCTTTTTACGCTACTGAATCCAGTAGCGATAATTCAATGGTTGTAACATCAAACCCAAATGTAGGGGTAAAAATCTACGATAAAAATAACAGGGAAATCAACGTCAACGGTGGAGAACTGTCAACTGATATGGGAGCAACAAGCGTTTATGGCGAGAAAGCTGGAAGCGTGACGTTTTCTGCTGCGCCTGCAAGCCTCACGGGTGCTCGACCCGCGCCAGGAACATTTACTGCTACGGCAACAATTACCATCGAAATTGTTCGCTAATCAAACTGACAGCGGTGCTCCACGCACCGTTGTCATCTTATGCCTCATCTTCACCTAATCTCATATGACATGACAAAAAGATGACAGTGTTTTTCTTTTTGATGGTGTGTAAATCAAGGAGTTACTGATAAAAATTTTCTTGTCATAAAACTGTCATATTCCATACATATAACTGTCACCTGTTTGTCCTATTTTGCTCATCGTAGCCACTAAACAATGCTTTATGAATCCTTCCAGGAGACATTATGAAAGTTATGCGTACCACCGTCGCAACTGTTGTCGCCGCGACCTTATCGATGAGTGCTTTCTCTGCGTTTGCTGCAGCAAGCCTGACGGGTGCGGGTGCAACCTTCCCTGCGCCGGTGTATGCCAAATGGGCTGACACCTACCAGAAAGAGACCGGTAATAAGGTGAACTATCAGGGTATTGGTTCTTCTGGCGGCGTAAAACAAATTACCGCTAACACCGTGGATTTCGGCGCATCTGATGCCCCGCTGTCTGACGAAAAACTGGCGCAGGAAGGCCTGTTCCAGTTCCCGACCGTGATCGGCGGTGTGGTTCTGGCTGTAAATATTCCGGGTCTGAAATCTGGCGAACTGGTGCTGGATGGTAAAACTCTGGGTGACATCTACCTGGGTAAAATCAAGAAGTGGGATGACGAAGCCATCACCAAACTGAACCCGGGCGTGAAGCTGCCTTCGCAGAATATCGCCGTCGTGCGTCGTGCGGATGGCTCTGGTACCTCCTTCGTCTTCACCAGCTACCTGGCGAAAGTGAACGAAGAGTGGAAATCCAAAGTCGGTGCAGGCTCTACCGTATACTGGCCGACCGGCCTCGGCGGTAAGGGCAACGACGGTATTGCGGCGTTCGTACAGCGTCTGCCGGGTGCGATTGGTTATGTCGAATACGCTTATGCGAAACAGAATAACCTGGCCTACACCAAAATTGTTTCTGCCGACGGTAAGCCGGTAAGCCCGACCGAAGAGAGCTTCTCTAACGCTGCCAAAGGCGTCGACTGGAGCAAATCCTTCGCCCAGGACCTGACCAACCAGAAAGGTGATGACGTGTGGCCGATTACCTCCACCACCTTCATCCTGGTGCACAAAGAGCAGAAAAAACCGGAGCAGGGCGTAGAAGTACTGAAGTTCTTCGACTGGGCTTACAAAAACGGCGCGAAACAAGCTAACGACCTGGATTACGCGTCACTGCCGGACAGCGTGGTTGAGCAGGTTCGTGCCGCATGGAAGACCAGCGTGAAAGACAGCAGCGGTAAAGCGCTGTACTAACAGGATATTTTGACGAAAATGGCGGGTAGCGCTGCGCTTGCCCGCCCTACGGTTCACACTGTAGGCCCGATAAGCGTTTGCGCCATCGGGCAACTTCGTAAAACGCGTTTAACGGAAAGAGTGATTTATGGCTGCAACCAAGCCTGCTTTTAACCCACCGGGTAAAAAGGGTGACATGATCTTCAGCGCGCTGGTAAAACTGGCTGCGCTGATTGTGCTATTGATGTTGGGCGGCATTATCGTGTCCCTGATCATCTCCTCCTGGCCGAGCATCGAAAAATTCGGCTTCTCATTCCTGTGGACCAAAGAGTGGGATGCACCGAACGATATTTACGGTGCGCTGGTTCCCATCTACGGCACCCTCGTCACCTCAATTATCGCGCTGCTGATCGCCGTTCCGGTGAGTTTCGGCATCGCGCTGTTCCTGACGGAACTGGCTCCCAACTGGCTGCGTCGCCCGTTGGGTATCGCCATTGAACTGCTGGCGGCGATCCCGAGTATCGTTTACGGCATGTGGGGCCTGTTTATCTTTGCCCCGCTGTTTGCGACCTATTTCCAGGAGCCGGTTGGCAACGTTCTCTCCAACATCCCGTTTGTTGGCGCGCTGTTCTCCGGCCCGGCTTTTGGTATCGGGATTCTGGCGGCAGGGGTGATCCTCGCCATCATGATCATCCCGTACATCGCGGCGGTCATGCGCGATGTGTTCGAACAAACGCCGGTAATGATGAAAGAGTCGGCCTACGGTATCGGCTGCACCACCTGGGAAGTAATCTGGCGCATTGTCCTTCCGTTCACCAAAAACGGCGTCATCGGCGGCATCATGCTGGGGCTGGGGCGTGCGCTCGGTGAAACCATGGCGGTGACCTTTATTATCGGTAACACCTACCAACTCGACAGCGCCTCGCTGTACATGCCGGGCAACAGTATTACCTCGGCGCTGGCGAATGAATTCGCTGAAGCGGAATCTGGCCTGCACGTCGCGGCGCTGATGGAACTGGGCCTGATCCTGTTTGTGATTACCTTTATCGTACTGGCGGCATCTAAATTCATGGTTATGCGCCTGGCGAAAAACGAGGGGGCGCGTTAATGGCTACGCTCGAAATGCAAAACACGGCGGCCCTGGCGGAATCTCGCCGCAAAATGCAGGCGCGTCGCCGTCTGAAAAACCGTATCGCGCTGACGCTTTCCATGGCGACGATGGCGTTCGGTCTGTTCTGGCTGGTGTGGATTTTGATGTCCACCGTAACGCGCGGTGTCGACGGGATGTCGCTGGCGCTGTTCACCGAAATGACGCCGCCGCCGAACACGGCGGGCGGTGGCCTGGCGAATGCCCTGGCGGGGAGCGGGTTGTTAATCCTGTGGGCGACCGTTTTTGGTACGCCGCTCGGCATCATGGCGGGTATCTACCTGGCAGAATATGGCCGTAAATCCTGGCTGGCGGAAGTCATTCGTTTCATCAACGATATCCTGCTTTCAGCACCGTCGATTGTGGTCGGTCTGTTTGTTTACACCATCGTGGTGGCGCAGATGCAGCACTTCTCCGGTTGGGCCGGGGTGATCGCGCTGGCGCTGTTGCAGGTGCCAATCGTCATTCGTACCACGGAAAACATGCTCAAACTGGTGCCGGACAGCCTGCGTGAAGCGGCTTATGCGCTGGGTACGCCGAAGTGGAAGATGATCTCGGCGATTACGCTTAAGGCGTCCGTGCCGGGGATCATGACCGGTATTCTGCTGGCGATTGCCCGTATCGCGGGTGAGACCGCGCCGCTGCTGTTTACCGCGCTCTCGAATCAGTTCTGGAGCACCGACATGATGCAGCCGATCGCTAACCTGCCGGTCACCATCTTTAAATTTGCGATGAGCCCGTTTGCTGAGTGGCAGCAACTGGCCTGGGCAGGGGTGTTGATTATTACCCTGTGCGTACTGCTACTGAACATTCTGGCGCGCGTAGTTTTCGCGAAGAAGAAACACGGTTAACACTTTGCCGGATGGCGGCGTGAACGCCTTATCCGGCCTACGGTAAGCCTGATAAGCGAAGCGCTATCAGGCACGATGAGGAAGAGATTGAGATGAGTATGGTCAATACTGCCCCGGGTAAAATTCAGGTTCGTGATTTGAACTTCTACTACGGCAAATTCCATGCCCTGAAGAACATCAACCTGGATATCGCGAAAAACCAGGTGACGGCGTTTATCGGGCCGTCCGGCTGCGGGAAATCCACACTGCTGCGTACCTTCAATAAAATGTTCGCGCTCTACCCGGATCAGCGTGCGGAAGGGGAAATTCTGCTCGATGGCGACAACATCCTGACCAACACCCAGGATATCGCCCTGCTGCGTGCGAAAGTGGGCATGGTATTCCAGAAACCAACGCCGTTCCCGATGTCGATTTACGACAATATCGCCTTTGGCGTGCGCCTGTTTGAAAAGCTCTCGCGCACTGATATGGACGAGCGCGTACAGTGGGCGTTGACCAAGGCCGCATTATGGAACGAAACCAAAGATAAACTGCATCAGAGCGGGTACTCTCTTTCTGGTGGTCAGCAGCAGCGTCTGTGCATCGCACGCGGTATCGCTATTCGCCCGGAAGTGCTGTTACTTGATGAACCTTGCTCCGCGCTGGACCCGATCTCCACCGGGCGTATCGAAGAACTGATCACCGAACTGAAGCAGGATTACACCGTGGTGATTGTAACCCACAACATGCAGCAGGCTGCGCGTTGCTCGGATCACACGGCGTTTATGTACCTGGGCGAGCTGATTGAGTTCAGCGACACGGATGCACTGTTCACCCGCCCGGCGAAGAAACAGACTGAAGATTACATTACTGGCCGCTACGGTTGATTTGGAGTTAACCATGGACAACCTCAATCTTAATAAACACATTTCCGGCCAGTTCAATGCTGAGCTGGAAAGCATCCGCACCCAGGTGATGACCATGGGCGGCATGGTCGAACAGCAGCTCTCCGACGCCATTACCGCGATGCACAACCAGGACAGCGAACTGGCCAAACGCGTGGTGGAAGGTGACAAACAGGTCAACATGATGGAAGTCGCCATCGATGAAGCCTGTGTGCGCATTATCGCCAAACGCCAGCCGACGGCGAGCGACCTGCGTCTGGTGATGGCTATTATCAAAACCATCGCCGAGCTGGAACGTATTGGTGATGTTGCCGATAAAATCTGCCGCACCGCGCTGGAGAAGTTTTCTTCTCAGCACCAGCCGCTGCTGGTGAGCCTGGAATCGCTGGGCCGCCACACGGTGCAGATGCTGCATGACGTGCTGGACGCGTTTGCGCGTATGGATCTCGACGAAGCGGTGCGTATCTACCGCGAAGATAAGAAAGTCGACCAGGAATATGAAGGCATCGTGCGTCAGCTGATGACGTATATGATGGAAGATCCGCGAACTATCCCGAGCGTGTTAACGGCGCTGTTCTGCGCGCGCTCTATCGAGCGTATTGGTGACCGCTGCCAGAATATCTGCGAATACATCTTCTACTTCGTGAAGGGGCAGGATTTCCGTCACGTGGGCGGCGATGAGCTTGATAAACTGCTGGCGGGGAAAGATCCGAAAGAGTAACGCTGAGCGTGCGTTGCATTTGACACTTTGCCCGATAATACACCTCTATCGGGCAAAAACGCTTTCACTCAGGATAAATCGGCCCATAGCCTCAATTTACCGCAGTGTAGACAACGGAACAGATAACCCTGGCAATCACCGTCATTGTGCAGGCATTTGGCCAGATCTGCGAAATTCACCCCAAAATTCTCGCAATCTTCTTCAATATTGGCAAATTCATCGAGACGATCTTTTATCTCATCCCAGCCAACGTAGCCGATAAATGCACAGAAATCGCCACAATGGGCTAGCCAGTATTCTTGCTGCCATCCATGATAACCTGGGGTGCGTTCAACCAACTCCTTCAGCATTTCATCAGGATAAGGAATTGTGACGCCTGTAAACTCGCCTTCTTCATCATACTGTGATTCAACACCGTCGATGCTGGCATCATCCTGAAAACAACCTGCAAACTTTTCTGCCGCAGCACCATTGGCAATGCACCAGGGGCAAAGGTATTCCATTTCGGCAGCACAATAAAATGGACCAGAGTAATAAACTGACGTCTCTTGTTTACAGCAATCGCACTCTACGGTTTTGTCCTGCTTAAGTGCGCCAGTTTCCAGCGGTTTTGGATGATATTTGAAGATAGGTAACGGTCTGATAGGTAGGGTCATAGAAATATCCTGTCTGCTATAGAGAAATTAGAAGATAAAGCATCCCGCTTAACTTTAAGAGTCTGTTTTCAGACATTGGCCCTGGCAAACTCCCTTCGCTTAAACAATTTTCACCAAATTATGTAGAGCAGCGAAGGGAGTATGACGTGTTATGCTATATCCCACCCGCAGGCCTTCCAGAGTGCCGGTAGCTGTGCCAAATCGGTAAACGTCGTCACTTTCGGATGGTTAATCGGCTTGTTATGCGGGTCGGCGCAGAAGTAGAACACCTCCATTCCCGCATCTATTCCCGACTGCGCGCCCGCAGAAGAGTCATCCACCAGGATGCAGTTCTCAACGTTGACGTTCATCGCCTTTGCCGCGTGGAACATCAGCGCCGGGTCCGGCTTCCAGCGCTGAATATCGTAGCCGCTGAACAGTTTTTCCGGGAAATGGTGCAACATCTGAAGTTTGCCCAGTGAGTGCTGCATTTTGCTGACCGGGCCGTTAGAGACCACGCACATCGGCACTTTCATGGCATTCAGCAGCGTATCTGCCCCGGCGATAATTTCAAGTTCCGAGTCGAACAGGCGTGCGACCTCAGCGCGATAAACCGGTTCCAGATCTGCGCGGGCGAGATTCACCCCGTGCTCTGCGTTAATGATGTCGATGATCTCGTAGAGTTTCACGCCTTTGAAGCGTTTAAAGATCTCTTCCAGATCAAGCGTAATGCCAAATTCTTTGAACATATGGACATACGCGCGAGAACAAATCACTTCGCTGTCGACCAGCGTGCCGTCACAGTCGAAAAATACTGCTTCAATCCCGGACATATCATTCCCTTAATAACAAGTTTAACGTTTTCGTACTGCTGAATTGAGAGACGCAATCGTTGCCGTATAAGCAAAACAGATGAAAAAAAGTATCTCGCAACCGCGCCTATTGTCGCATTTTGGTATAGGATAGCGACGAATTTTCCTTCCTTTCTGCGGAAATAGATGATGAGCCAACAACAAACTACCCAGACCTCCGGTCAGGGTATGCTGGAACGCGTGTTCAAACTGCGCGAACACGGCACAACGGCACGTACTGAAGTGATTGCCGGTTTCACCACTTTCCTGACGATGGTCTACATCGTTTTTGTAAACCCACAAATTCTTGGCGTGGCGGGCATGGACACCAGCGCGGTGTTTGTCACCACCTGCCTGATTGCTGCGCTGGGCAGTATCCTGATGGGCGTTTTCGCGAACCTGCCGGTGGCACTGGCCCCCGCGATGGGTCTGAACGCTTTCTTTGCCTTTGTGGTGGTTCAGGCAATGGGCCTGCCGTGGCAAGTTGGCATGGGCGCAATCTTCTGGGGCGCAATCGGCCTGCTGTTGCTGACTATCTTCCGCGTGCGTTACTGGATGATTGCCAATATCCCGGTTAGTCTGCGCGTGGGCATCACCAGCGGTATTGGCCTGTTCATCGGTATGATGGGCCTGAAAAACGCGGGTGTCATCGTGGCGAACTCCGAAACGCTGGTGGCGATTGGTAACCTGACGTCTCACAGCGTTCTGCTGGGCGTGCTGGGCTTCTTCATTATCGCCATTCTGGCCTCGCGTAACATTCATGCTGCCGTACTGGTCTCCATCGTGGTTACCACGCTGCTGGGCTGGATGCTGGGCGACGTGCATTACAACGGTATCGTTTCTGCGCCACCTAGCGTCATGACGGTTGTCGGTCATGTTGACCTGGCGGGGTCGTTTAACCTGGGCCTGGCGGGCGTGATTTTCTCCTTCATGCTGGTGAACCTGTTCGACTCCTCCGGTACGCTGATTGGCGTGACCGATAAAGCGGGTCTGACCGACGAAAAGGGCAAATTCCCGCGCATGAAACAAGCGCTGTATGTGGATAGCGTCTCGTCCGTCGCCGGTTCCTTTATTGGTACCTCGTCCGTTACCGCGTACATCGAATCCTCTTCCGGTGTTTCCGTCGGTGGCCGTACCGGCCTGACAGCGGTCGTTGTAGGTCTGTTATTCCTGCTGGTTATCTTCCTGTCTCCGCTGGCCGGAATGGTTCCAGGCTATGCGGCTGCGGGTGCGTTGATTTACGTTGGTGTGCTGATGACCTCAAGCCTCGCGCGCGTGAAATGGGAAGACCTGACCGAATCCGTTCCGGCGTTCATTACCGCCGTGATGATGCCGTTTAGCTTCTCGATCACTGAAGGTATTGCGCTGGGTTTCATCTCTTACTGCGTGATGAAAATCGGTACCGGTCGTTTCCGCGACCTCAGCCCGTGCGTGATTATCGTTGCGCTGCTGTTTGTACTGAAGATCGTATTTATCGACGGGCATTAATGCCTTCACCGTAACCCTCTCCCTGTGGGAGAGGGCCGGGGTGAGGGGAAATTTTTTACGCCTTAACCCGCGAAATATACTCGCCAAACGCGGTCAACTGACCGGTCAAATGATCCAGCGTGCCCTGCTCAATTACTTCACCCAACTGCGGGTCGACCTTGTTCTGAATCACGCCACCCATAAATTCAGGCTTGTTCATCACCATCGCATCCAGGAAGACCAGAATCTGACGCAGATGATATTGACAGCGTGCGCCGCCAATCGCGCCCATAGAGCTGGTCTGAATCAGCACCGGCTTACCGGCCAGCGGCTGTTCCGGCAGGCGTGACAGCCAGTCGATGGCGTTTTTCAGGCCACCCGGCACCGAGTAGTTATATTCCGGCGTCACAATCACCACGCCATCTGCCTGACGAATCTGCTCCGCCAGCGCTAATACGCTTTGCGGAAAACCGTCTTCCTGCTGAACGTCGGCGTCATACAGCGGGATATCGCCAATCGACGGCAGCGGAGAAACGTCCATTCCCGCCGGCGCAATTTTCGGCAGGGTGCGCGCAACCATACCGTTAAATGAACCTTTGCGCAGGCTTCCCAGTAACGTAACAACTTTCAACGCTTCGGACATGATTACTCCTGTTTATCTACTGGCCAACGACGGCCAGGCTAATTGAGTATAAGAGCCTTATCAGCCGACAGGCTGGTGAATCGCATCAGACGGGCATCTTCGGCATTCGCGCGTGTCTGTGCGTCGGGCAGGCTCTGCCAGCCGTACTTACCGTCATATTGCCAGATTTTGAGCTTCTCGATGGCGGGCGTCGCGGCGAGCGACCAGACCAGCACATCCTCCGCATCGCTCAGCGCTTCCAGCTGCGCCAGACGAGCCGATCGCAAACGCCCCGAGCCCGGTAATAACTGGAGCAGTTCAGGCTTATCTTCATGGATTTCACCGGTGAGTTTCAGAATACTGTGGCGCAGAGTCAGCAACTGAACTTGCGCTTCATTTGCGTCATTTTGATTTTTAATCCATAGCTTCTCGTTGCTGGTGAAGCCGTCACTTTCCGGATTCTGGGCACGGGAAAGTGAATAGGCAGAGCGCTGTAATTCAATATCGAGCCCGCATTGTCCTTCGGTAGTCAGGGCGATGCCGACAATGTTTCCGGCGTAGGCCAGCGAAAAATCGGGAAGGTTGGGGTCACGAAAAACCGGCCGGCCATCAGGTTGATTGATGATTTCTGGCAATTCGCTGATACCGTAGAGCATGAACACCAGTTCGGCGAGCAGGGCGCGTGACGCCAGAAATCGTGTTCGTCGGTGTGATGGTAACTCGCGGGCCGCATTATGACAGGCTGTTGATAGCCTGACCGAGAGCATATGCCCGTCGTTCAGTATCCCTCTTGCAAAATGTATCGCCATTTTTCGCTCCGTGATTAATGGTCCGTTAATAAATTTCACCCTTATATTATCGGTGAAACGTATACGTTTTAATGCGGAAGCGCAGACATTGAAAGGGTCAGGACAGGACTTTTACAATTCCTTAGCCGTAACAGTTAAAGATCTCGCAAAAATGACATAAATAAGCAGGATCATTTAATATTCCGGTATAACGATTTGATGGTCTCCTTAAGCCAAACGATTTTGGGGTTATGGCTATTACGCTTGTGCCACAGAAGCGTAAAAGGCACCATCAACTTTTCTCGTTGACTCTCATCAAAGGGTAACGGGCGGGCAACCAATGGTAGATGATGCTGCTGATTGTAGTGCTGACAGTAGAGCGGCGCGGTAGCGATCAGCGAATGATCCGGTTGGGCGGCCATAAACAGCGATTGCTCAAACCCCGGCAGGCTCAGGGCAATAGTGCGTTCGCGTCCCAGTTCCTGCAATACGTTATCCAGCGCCCAGGTGTCGCTCTGTTCCCAGCAGATGCTAATGTGTGGATAACGCAGGAAGGTCTCCAGATTCCACTCTTCGCGCAGCGCCGGATGATCCTCGCGCAACCAGACCCAGGGAAGATCGGTAAACAGCACCTCGAAGTCGATAGACAGGGGCAGGGCGCTAAGCAGCTCTCGTGAGCGCGGGTGGGTTTCGCGACCGGTAAATCCGATATCGACCTCGCCACGCGTGATGGCATCCAGCGAGTCGTAATCCCAGTTACGCACTTTTATCGACGCCTGCGGGTAACGCTGATAAATCTGCTGTGACAGCGCATTAAATTTCAGCATCATCAGCGGCGACTCCGCTGCCAGCTCAAATTTCAGCCCTTCCGGCGTCTCGTTATGTGGCTTATCAAGGATTTGCTTACCCATCTGCATCCAGTCCGCCAGGTCCTGCTCAATGCTCACCATCATCGGCGTCGGCGTCAGCCCTAATGGCGTATTGATAAACAGCGGGTCGTCAAACCAGGCGCGCAGCTTGGCCAGAGACTTACTGACCGCCGACGGCGTCACGCTCATCCGCTTCGCCGCTTTGGTCACGCTGCGCTCCTGCGCCAGCAGTTGCAGGCATAACAGCAGGTTAAGATCGAGGCTGGTGATGGATTTCTTCATGGCGATGCGCGGTCCTGTTGGGCGTGACGGCGATAATCAGCAATAGACTCAGTATGCTACAGGCAATCAGAATCCCGATCAGCATATTCAGCGCATTGAGGCCGAGCACCGCCGCTAGCCAAATCCACAGTGACGACCCACAAACCTGAGCAATTCCCAGCACCGAACTGGCGACGCCCGCGCGCAGGGCGAACGGACCGAGTGCCTGGCTCATCGCCACGCCAAAGCCGACCGAGAACCCTGCGCAAATCAGCGTAATGCCAAACAGCGTAACAGCATGGGTTGGCGCAAGGATGAGCACCACGCCCGCCGCCAGAAACAGGCACTGCGAGGCCATCATCAGCGTGCGCGGCTTAAAGATGCTCAACGCAAACGGCGTTGAGAACGAGACCGCCATACTTACGCCCGCCGTTAACGCCATGGTGGTGGCATACTCGCCGCGCGCAAAACCCATCATCTCCATTAACAGCACCGGCGACGTATTCACAAAAGTGAGGATCACCGACACGCTGAGCGTGGTGATGACCAGGCGGCTGAGGAAGAATCGGTCGAGCAGGGATTCGGCGGCTGGCGCAGAATGGGTGGTGGCATTTTGTAGTTTATCGGGCCGCGTCTCTTTCAGCACCAGCAGTGAGAGCAGGAACACCACTACGCCCATGGTTAACATGGTCCAGAACAGGCTCTGCCAGGGATAGCTGAGCATAATCAGATGTCCCATCACGGGGGCCAGTACGGGCACAATACAGGTGATACCGTTCAGCAGCGACAGTACTTTTGCCCGTCGCTGGTCATCCAGGGTATCGCGCAGAATTGCAAAGGCGACGACGTAGCAGTTCCCGGCACCGAACCCCTGCACGAAACGCCCCAGCAGAAACAGTGAGCTCTCCTGCGCCAGCGCACACAGCGCGGAGGCCAGCACAAACACCACCGCGCCAAACAGCGCGACAGGCCGACGCCCTGAGCGATCGGCGACGCGTCCGGCAAACAGCATCGCGGTTGCCATTCCAGCCAGATAAACCGAGAAGGCAATATGCAGCTGCGCCTCGCTGGCGTTGAGATCGACGGCAATACGCGGTAAACCCACCAGATACATATCGATGCCCGCGGGATAAAGCAAAACAAGGGCGAAACTACACAGGAGATAACGGGCCATAGCGTCCTCACATTAAGCGTGGCGCTCAGGATACGGGGAGGGAGATTAGCTGGCGAGTTGCCATTTGGACAAGTGTGATTTCCTGTGGGGAAAACTCACATGGCGGGCAGTGGTGCTAAACGCCCGGTGGCGCTGCGCTTACCGGGCCTACAGGGGGTCCCCGTAGGCCGGATAAGGCGTTTACGCCGCCATCCGGCGATGGGCACCAGAGCCTGATGAAAATACCTTACTTGCCAATACAAAAACTCGAGAAAATCCGCCCCAGCAAATCATCGGAGGTGAATTCCCCGGTTATCTCGCTCAGGGCCTGCTGGGCGAGGCGCAGCTCTTCAGCCAGCAGTTCACCCGCCCAGGCGCCCAACAGCTGCGCCTTGCCCTGCTGAAGGTGCTCTGCGGCCTGCTCCAGCGCCTGCAAGTGTCGACGACGTGCCAGGAAACCGCCTTCCATATTGGTTTCAAAGCCCATGCTCTGTTTGAGATGGTTGCGCAGCACTTCCACGCCATCGCCGGTACGCGCGGAAAGACGAACCAGTGAGTGACCATTCACCTCGCTCAGTCCCTGCGGCTCGCCAGTGATATCCGCTTTGTTACGGACCACCGTTATCGGCAGATTTGCCGGCAGGCGGGCGATAAAGTCAGGCCAGATAGCCGCCGGGTCAACGGCGTCAGTGGTGGTGCCATCAACCATAAACAGCACACGGTCGGCCTGTTCAATCTCCTGCCAGGCGCGCTCAATACCGATGCGTTCCACTTCATCACTGGCTTCACGCAGGCCCGCCGTATCGATGATATGTAGCGGCATGCCGTCGATGTGAATATGTTCACGCAGCACGTCGCGCGTGGTGCCTGCTATATCGGTAACAATAGCCGCCTCACGCCCTGCCAGCGCATTCAGCAGGCTCGATTTCCCGGCATTAGGGCGTCCGGCAATCACCACTTTCATCCCTTCACGCAGCAGGCTGCCCTGACGCGCTTCGGCACGCACGGCGTCGAGATCGGTCATCACATTGTTCAGTTGTGCTTCGATTTTACCGTCCGAGAGGAAATCAATTTCTTCGTCCGGGAAGTCGATGGCGGCTTCCACGTAGATGCGCAGGTGAGTGAGTGCTTCCACCAGGTGGTTTACGCGTGCAGAAAACGCCCCCTGTAACGAGTTCAGGGCTGAGCGCGCCGCCTGTTCGGAGCTGGCGTCAATCAGATCGGCAATCGCTTCTGCCTGCGCTAAATCAAGCTTGTCGTTCAGGAATGCACGCTCGGAGAATTCTCCCGGCTTTGCGATACGCACGCCCGGGATCGCCAGAATACGTTTGAGCAGCAGGTCCAGAATCACCGGGCCGCCGTGTCCCTGAAGTTCCAACACGTCTTCACCGGTAAACGAGTTTGGTCCGGGGAACCACAGGGCGATGCCCTGATCCAGCGCGGTACCATCGACATCTTTGAACGGCAAATAGTCGGCGTAGCGAGGTTTAGGCAGTTTGCCCAGTACGGCTTCTGCTACTTCACGCGCTTTCAGGCCAGAGATGCGCAGAATACCCACCCCACCGCGTCCCGGAGGGGTGGCCTGGGCGATGATCGTGTCGTTATGGCTCATGATATGTCTCGTCCAATACAAATAAAAAAAGGCGGTCATGAGACCGCCCTATCATTATTGTTCCGATTGCCGGGAGGCGCTACGCTTACCCGGCCTACACCGAATCAGGAGCTTTTCTTCTCGCGGCTATGCAGGCCACGTTTCTCCAGACCACGGTAAATCAGCTGCTGCTGAATAATGGTCACCAGGTTGCTGACGATATAGTACAGCACCAGACCTGACGGGAACCACAGGAAGAACACGGTGAAGATGACCGGCATAAAGGTCATGATCTTCTGCTGCATCGGGTCGGTTACAGTGGTCGGCGACATCTTCTGAATGAAGAACATCGTCACGCCCATCAGAATCGGCAGGATGTAGTACGGGTCCTGTGCAGACAAGTCGTGGATCCAGAGTGCGAACGGCGCATGACGCAGTTCAACGGAGCCCATCAGCATGTAGTACAGCGCAAGGAAGATTGGCATCTGGATCAGCAGCGGGAAGCAACCGCCCAGTGGGTTAACTTTCTCTGCTTTGTACAGGGCCATCATTTCCTGGCTCTGACGCTGTTTGTCATCGCCCAGACGCTCACGCATTGCCTGAATCTTCGGCTGCAGCATACGCATCTTCGCCATGGAGGTGTACTGCGCTTTAGTCAGCGGGTACATGATGCCACGAACGATGAAGGTGATAACGATGATGGAGAAGCCCCAGTTACCCAGGAAGCTGTGGATCCATTTCAGCAGTTTGAACAGCGGCTGAGAGATGAACCACAACCAACCGTAATCAACGGTCAGATCCAGGTGCGGCGCAACGGCTGCCATTTTATCCTGAATTTCCGGGCCAACCCACAGGGTGCTGCCCAGGGTACCGGTTTGACCCGGTTGAACCAGAACAGGCTGAGATTTGTAGCCGATTGCTGCAACGCCATTACCGAGGTTAGCGGTATAGAAGTTGTTGGAGCCATCGTTACGCGGAACCCATGCCGTTGCAAAGTACTGTTGCAGCATCGCCACCCAACCGCCTTTAGAGCTGACGTTCAGGTTTTCGTTATCTGCAATGGTATCGAATTTGTATTTTTCATACTTCGCGTCAGGCGTAGAGTACGCGGCGCCGCGGAAGGTGTGCAGCGCAAAGTTGCTGCTGCCCGTATCGCGGTGAGTCGGCAGATTGATGGACTGCTTAAGCTGACCAAAGGTGGACAACTCTAACGGTTTCTCGCTGCTGTTCTGTACGCTGTAGCCCACGTTCACCGTATACTCGCCCTTTTTCAGGGTGAAGGTTTTGGTGAAGGTGTTGCCCGCTTTATCGGTATAGGTCATCGGGATAACCAGTTCGTTCTGGCCATCGGCCATCACAAAGGTATCGCTGGTGACGTTATACAGCGGACGATCGCCATTAGCCGGGTTATCCGGGCCATCACGACCGGTCAGGCCGCTTTGTGCCTGATAGATAAACTGCGGCGTCGTTTCCAGTAACTGGAACGGCTCAGAAGATTTGAGTTCTTTCGGGTAAGCCAACAGGAGTGCCTGCTCAACATCACCACCACGGGTGTTGATGGTCAGCTCGAGCACATCGGTTTTCACCGTAATCAGTTTCCCCTGGCCACTGGCCGGTACGCCCTGGTCGGCGGCGCTACCCGCTGCGGTGGTCGTAGTCTGCGTGGTCTGCTGCTGAGGTTGAGGATTTTTATCCTGCTCCCAAGCCTGCCAGATCATGAAAGACACGAACAACAAAGCGATGATGAGAAGATTGCGTTGCGAATCCATCGTTAGTGTTCTCTGGTATTAAAAGGTCCGGGGGGGACGGGGTCGTCTCCACCTGGGTGTAAAGGGTGGCATTTTAATACGCGTTTCACTGTCAACCAACTGCCTTTTATCACTCCAAACCTGCGCAATGCCTCAATTCCGTATTGTGAACAGGTAGGAGTGAAACGGCAATGCGGCCCGAGTAGCGGACTAATCAGGCGTTGATAGACCCGAATGAGGGCTATCAGGAGCCGTGAGCCAGGCGACAATGGCGGCGCCATAATTTTTCCAACGCTTCCGAAAGAGCACGGTTATCGAGGTCTGCAACCCCTTTCTTCGCCACCACCACGAAATCCATAGACGGAAGTTCATGTTGACGTAAACGGAAGCTTTCACGCGTCAGACGTTTAATCCGATTGCGTTCATGCGCACGCTTAACATTTTTCTTGGCGACTGTAAGACCGATACGGGGATGCCCCAGCGAATTTTGGCGGCCGAGGATGGTGATTTGCGGCGTGCCAGCCCGTTGTGGCTGCTGGAAGACGAATGTGAAATGAGTGGGAGTTAACAAACGTAACTCCCTGGGAAATGCGAGCTTAACCACTCAGGGGTTAGCTTTATTACTTGGAAACGGTCAGACGAGCGCGGCCTTTAGCACGACGACGTGCCAGAACCTGACGACCATTTTTAGTAGCCATACGAGCACGGAAGCCGTGAGAACGGTTGCGCTTCAGTACAGACGGTTGAAAAGTGCGTTTCATGGCGATTTCTACCTAAACTTGAATAAATTCAATGGCTTTATTGGATATCCGCCCGAAAATCGAACGATGGACACCGAAGCCATGGGTGATTAAAGAGGCCGGATTGTAATAATTGTACACTCCGGAGTCAATTCTCTTTCCTTATTTACCGCGCAATTTACCACGTTTTTTTGTAGCGATTAGCACGGAAAATGAGCAACATCTGACGCCTGTAGGCACGTAGCATGCGCTGGGTCGGGGATTATACGGCCTGACCATCAAAGCGCAAGGATCATCCAGGATCTTTATTAGATCATTTAAGCAAAAATTTGTCGGTACTCATTAATTTTTCCAATATGCGGCGTAAATCGTCCCTCCTTCTCTTGCGGATCGTTTACACTTAGCCGGTCTCGATCCTTCCTGTGGATAAATCGGGAAGAATCTGTGAGAAACAGAAGATCTCTGGCTCAGTTTAGGCTATGATCCGCGGTCCTGATCGGATCCACGGATCCTGGTCAGGAAAACACACTGAACGCTTCCGGTGTTTCTGGTTGCGCTACTGCCCACGGGCAGCCGAGGTGTTTTGTGGAAAACCGCAAAGAGCGGTTCGCACGTCACCCTTGTGCATTGGGTCTTTTCGACGTGTGCCAATAATCACGAACTTTTTAATCTTATACACAGCACTATTCAGGCTGCATCTGCGGCTACTGAGTGAGTCCCCGACAGTTTATGTCAGGCCGGTTCATCAACAGCACCCTGACAGGGTCGCCTGAACGATGATGTGTATCGACTTTTTTTCGAGTGGAGTCCGCCGTGTCACTTTCGCTTTGGCAGCAGTGTCTTGCCCGATTGCAGGATGAGTTACCAGCCACAGAATTCAGCATGTGGATCCGCCCGTTGCAGGCGGAACTGAGCGATAACACGCTGGCCCTGTACGCGCCAAATCGTTTTGTGCTTGATTGGGTAAGAGATAAATACCTGAACAATATCAACGGGCTGCTGAATGATTTCTGCGGTTCTGACGCCCCACAGCTGCGCTTTGAAGTGGGCACCAAACCGGTCACCCCTACGCTCAAAGAGACGGCAAACGTCGCGATCCCAGCACAGGCCGCGCAGGTGCATACGCCACGTGCCGTGCCCGCACCGCGTCAGGGTTGGGATAACGTACCGGCCCCGGCTGAGCCTTCTTACCGCTCCAACGTCAACGTAAAACATACCTTCGATAACTTCGTTGAAGGTAAGTCTAACCAGCTGGCACGCGCGGCGGCGCGCCAGGTGGCGGACAATCCTGGCGGCGCCTATAACCCGCTGTTTCTATACGGCGGTACGGGCCTCGGTAAAACGCACTTATTACATGCGGTCGGTAACGGCATCATCGCGCGTAAACCGAACGCCAAAGTGGTGTACATGCACTCCGAGCGTTTTGTGCAGGACATGGTAAAAGCCCTGCAAAACAACGCCATTGAAGAGTTCAAACGCTACTATCGCTCTGTCGATGCGCTGCTTATCGATGACATCCAGTTCTTTGCCAATAAAGAACGATCCCAGGAAGAATTTTTCCACACCTTTAATGCCCTGTTGGAAGGTAATCAACAGATCATCCTGACATCGGATCGCTATCCAAAAGAGATCAACGGCGTGGAAGATCGTCTGAAATCCCGCTTTGGCTGGGGCCTGACGGTGGCGATTGAGCCGCCGGAACTGGAAACCCGCGTGGCTATTCTGATGAAAAAAGCCGACGAGAACGATATTCGACTGCCGGGTGAGGTGGCGTTCTTTATTGCCAAGCGTCTACGCTCTAACGTGCGTGAGCTGGAAGGGGCATTGAATCGCGTGATTGCCAACGCCAACTTTACGGGCCGGGCTATCACTATCGACTTCGTTCGCGAAGCGCTGCGCGATTTGCTCGCGCTGCAGGAAAAACTGGTCACTATCGACAATATTCAGAAGACGGTGGCCGAGTACTACAAGATTAAGGTGGCGGATTTGCTCTCCAAACGGCGTTCCCGTTCGGTGGCGCGTCCGCGTCAAATGGCGATGGCGCTGGCTAAAGAGCTGACCAACCACAGTCTGCCAGAAATTGGCGACGCATTTGGTGGTCGTGACCATACTACCGTGCTTCATGCCTGCCGTAAGATTGAGCAGCTGCGTGAAGAGAGCCACGATATCAAAGAAGATTTTTCAAATTTAATCAGAACATTATCGTCGTGACGCTATGAAATTTACCGTAGAACGTGAACATTTATTAAAACCGTTACAACAGGTGAGTGGCCCGTTAGGTGGCCGCCCGACGCTGCCTATTCTCGGAAACCTGTTGTTGCAGGTCGCTGACGGTACGCTGTCATTGACCGGTACCGATTTAGAAATGGAGATGGTCGCTCGCGTGGCGCTGGTACAGGCGCACGAACCCGGCGCGACCACCGTCCCGGCGCGTAAATTCTTCGATATCTGCCGTGGTCTGCCGGAAGGCGCCGAGATCGCCGTGCAGCTGGAAGGCGACCGCATGCTGGTCCGTTCTGGCCGTAGCCGCTTCTCGCTTTCCACATTGCCTGCCGCAGATTTCCCGAATCTGGACGACTGGCAGAGCGAGGTGGAATTCACCCTGCCACAGGCGACCATGAAACGTCTGATTGAAGCGACCCAGTTCTCGATGGCGCATCAGGACGTTCGCTATTACTTAAACGGCATGCTGTTCGAAACCGAAGGTGAAGAGCTGCGCACCGTGGCGACCGATGGTCACCGTCTGGCGGTATGCTCTATGCCGATCGGCGAATCGCTGCCAAACCATTCGGTGATCGTGCCGCGTAAAGGCGTAATTGAACTGATGCGTATGCTCGACGGTGGTGATAACCCGCTGCGCGTACAAATTGGCAGTAATAACATCCGCGCGCACGTCGGCGATTTTATCTTCACTTCTAAGCTGGTTGATGGCCGTTTCCCGGATTATCGCCGCGTATTGCCGAAGAACCCGGACAAACATCTGGATGCCGGCTGCGATATTCTCAAGCAGGCGTTCGCACGTGCGGCCATTCTTTCCAACGAAAAATTCCGCGGCGTGCGTCTGTTTGTCAGCGAAAATCAGCTGAAAATCACCGCCAACAACCCGGAACAGGAAGAAGCGGAAGAGATTCTGGACGTCAACTATTCCGGCACCGAGATGGAAATTGGCTTTAACGTCAGTTACGTCCTCGACGTGCTGAATGCGCTGAAATGTGAAAACGTACGTATTTTGCTGACGGACTCTGTTTCCAGCGTTCAGATTGAAGATGCCGCATCACAGTCGGCTGCCTATGTTGTCATGCCAATGAGACTGTAATGTCGCTCACCCGCTTGTTGATCCGCGACTTTCGCAACATCGAAAGCGCGGATCTCGCCTTATCTCCCGGCTTTAACTTCCTGGTTGGCGCAAACGGCAGTGGCAAAACCAGCGTGCTGGAAGCCATCTATACGCTCGGCCATGGCCGGGCGTTTCGCAGTTTGCAGATTGGCCGCGTGATTCGCCATGAACAGGATGCGTTCGTGCTGCACGGACGTTTGCAGGGCGAAGAGCGCGAAACCACCATCGGCCTCACCAAAGATAAGCTGGGCGACAGCAAAGTACGCATCGACGGCACCGACGGTCATAAAGTTGCCGAACTGGCGCTGCTGATGCCGATGCAACTCATCACGCCCGAGGGGTTTACTTTACTCAACGGCGGCCCCAAATACAGAAGAGCATTCCTTGATTGGGGATGCTTCCACAACGAAGCCGGGTTCTTTACCGCCTGGAGCAACCTCAAGCGCCTGCTGAAGCAGCGCAACGCCGCGCTACGCCAGGTCAGCCGCTATGAACAGCTACGCCCCTGGGATAAAGAATTGATTCCCCTGGCGGAACAAATCAGCCGCTGGCGTGCCGAATACAGCACCGGTATCGCCGAGGATATGGCGGATACCTGCAAACAGTTTTTACCGGAGTTCTCCCTCACCTTCTCATTCCAGCGCGGCTGGGAAAAAGAGACGGATTATGCCGAGGTGCTGGAGCGGAACTTCGAGCGTGACAGAATGCTGACCTACACCGCGCACGGCCCGCATAAAGCGGACTTTCGCATACGCGCCGACGGCGCACCGGTGGAAGATACGCTGTCGCGCGGGCAGCTTAAGCTGCTGATGTGCGCACTGCGCCTGGCACAAGGCGAGTTTCTGACCCGCGAAAGCGGTCGGCGCTGCCTGTACCTGATAGATGATTTTGCCTCTGAACTTGATGACGCGCGTCGCGGGCTGCTGGCCAGCCGCTTAAAAGCGACGCAGTCACAGGTTTTTGTCAGCGCGATCAGCGCTGAACACGTTATAGACATGTCGGATGAAAATTCGAAGATGTTTACCGTGGAAAAGGGTAAAATAACGGATTAACCCAAGTTTAAATGAGCGAGAAACGTTGATGTCGAATTCTTATGACTCCTCCAGTATCAAAGTCCTGAAAGGGCTGGATGCGGTGCGTAAGCGCCCGGGTATGTATATCGGCGACACGGATGACGGCACCGGTCTGCACCACATGGTATTCGAGGTTGTGGATAACGCTATCGACGAAGCGCTCGCAGGGTACTGTAAAGACATCGTTGTCACCATCCATAGCGATAACTCCGTATCCGTACAGGATGATGGCCGTGGTATCCCAACCGGCATTCACCCGGAAGAGGGCGTGTCCGCCGCCGAAGTTATCATGACCGTACTGCACGCAGGCGGTAAATTCGATGATAACTCCTATAAAGTTTCCGGCGGTCTGCACGGCGTAGGCGTTTCCGTGGTTAACGCCCTGTCGCAGAAACTGGAACTGGTTATCCAGCGCGATAACAAAGTTCACCGTCAGATTTACGCGCACGGCGTACCAGAAGCACCCCTTGCTGTCACTGGTGAAACCGAAAAAACCGGGACAATGGTTCGCTTCTGGCCGAGCCTTGAAACCTTTACCAACGTCACCGAATTTGAGTATGACATCCTGGCGAAACGCCTGCGCGAATTGTCATTCCTCAACTCCGGCGTGTCTATTCGTCTGAAAGACAAGCGTGACGGCAAAGAAGACCACTTCCACTACGAAGGCGGCATCAAGGCGTTTGTTGAATATCTCAACAAAAACAAAACGCCAATTCACCCGAATATCTTCTATTTCTCCACTGAAAAAGACGGTATCGGCGTTGAAGTTGCGTTGCAGTGGAATGATGGCTTCCAGGAAAACATCTACTGCTTTACCAACAACATTCCGCAGCGCGACGGCGGTACGCACCTGGCTGGCTTCCGTGCGGCGATGACCCGTACCCTGAACGCCTACATGGACAAAGAAGGCTATAGCAAAAAAGCCAAAGTCAGCGCCACCGGTGACGATGCGCGTGAAGGCCTGATTGCGGTAGTCTCCGTGAAAGTGCCGGACCCGAAATTCTCTTCTCAGACCAAAGACAAACTGGTTTCTTCTGAGGTGAAATCGGCGGTGGAACAGCAGATGAACGAACTGCTGAGCGAATACCTGCTGGAAAACCCGTCCGACGCGAAAATCGTGGTTGGCAAAATTATCGATGCCGCGCGCGCGCGTGAAGCCGCACGTCGTGCTCGTGAAATGACCCGACGTAAAGGCGCGCTCGACTTAGCAGGCCTGCCGGGCAAACTGGCTGACTGCCAGGAACGCGACCCGGCGCACTCCGAACTGTACCTTGTGGAAGGGGACTCTGCGGGCGGCTCTGCAAAACAGGGGCGTAACCGTAAGAACCAGGCGATCCTGCCGCTGAAAGGTAAAATCCTCAACGTTGAGAAGGCGCGCTTCGACAAGATGCTCTCTTCTCAGGAAGTCGCCACGCTGATTACCGCGCTGGGTTGCGGCATTGGTCGTGACGAGTACAACCCGGATAAACTGCGCTATCACAGCATCATCATCATGACCGATGCGGACGTCGATGGTTCGCACATCCGTACCCTGCTGCTGACCTTCTTCTACCGTCAGATGCCGGAAATTGTGGAACGTGGCCACGTCTACATCGCGCAGCCGCCGCTCTACAAAGTGAAGAAAGGCAAGCAGGAACAGTACATCAAAGATGATGAAGCGATGGATCAGTACCAGCTTACCATTGCGCTGGACGGTGCAACGCTGCATACCACTGAAGGCGCGCCAGCTCTGTCGGGTGAAGCGCTGGAAAAACTGGTTTCTGAATACAACGCCACGCAGAAAATGATTGGCCGTATGGAGCGTCGATTCCCGAAATCCATGCTCAAAGAACTGGTTTATCAGCCGACGCTGACCGAAGCTGATCTGTCTGATGAACAGACCGTCACCCGTTGGGTGAATGCGCTGGTTACTGAGCTGAACGAAAACGAACAGCATGGCAGCCTGTGGAAGTTTGATGTTCGCCATAACAGCGAACAGAACCACTTCGAACCGATCATTCGCGTGCGTACACACGGCGTTGATACTGATTATCCGCTGGATCACGAATTCGTGGTTGGGCCGGAATATCGCCGTATCTGCACGCTGGGCGAGAAACTGCGTGGTCTGGTGGAAGAAGATGCGTTTATCGAACGTGGTGAACGCCGTCAGCCGGTTGCCAGCTTCGAGCAGGCGCTGGAGTGGCTGGTGAAAGAATCCCGTCGTGGTCTGGCTATCCAGCGTTATAAAGGTCTGGGCGAGATGAACCCGGAACAGCTGTGGGAAACCACCATGGACCCGGAAAGCCGCCGCATGCTGCGCGTTACCGTGAAAGATGCGATTGCCGCCGACCAGCTGTTTACCACCCTGATGGGTGATGCCGTTGAACCGCGTCGCGCGTTTATCGAAGAGAACGCCCTGAAAGCGGCGAATATCGATATCTAAACCGTTGGCAAATGCCCGGTGGCGCAGCGCTTACCGGGCCTACAATGATCTTTTGTAGGCCGGATAAGGCGTTTACGCCGCCATCCGGAAAAACAATGCCATCATGGAACGCCTGAATTTATTCAGGCGTTTTTTTTCGTCGACTGATGCAAGTTCGGAATCACAAACGAGTTGTAGCGGGGCGGTGACGATATCGACAGCGACGGATAGGGGTTAGAACGCCTTGCATTAAGCAGTACCCTCCTCTCTGATTTCGAAGGTAAAGGGCTTAGCAATGCGCTCGATTCGTTCACTCGCGTTTTTGGCAATAACATCATTCCTTGAAAGGTAAAAACTCAAATCAAAAACCCTGATGTTTTGTCCCTTTTGAATATCAGGTGCAAACGTTTGTACTTTCTTCAATTGCTGTTCATCGAACGAGCCTTGTTCTTTTTAGTTCATCTCTGGTTTAAAAAAACGCCACACCCTGCTTCTTCATCTGCTGGTGGAGCGCCTCAATGGCAATATCCGCCACCGCGCATTTCGCGTCCACTGCCAGTGCTGCGGCGATCCCGGCGGCCTGGCCCAGCGCAAAACAGGTAGGCATCACGCGTGCGGAAGAGAGCGCGACGTGACTCGCCGACAGGGTACGCCCGGCAACCAGCAAGCTTTTAATGTTTTGTGGCACCAGGCAGCGATAGGGGATGTCGTAGCTATCAATTTTTCGCTCATGACAGACTTTTTCACCCTGGGGGCTATGAATATCAATTTCGTAATTGGTTTGCGCGATAACATCTTCAAAGCGACGCGCGTTGAGCAGATCATCTTCCGTAAGCGTGTACATTCCGCAGATGCGATGGCTTTCGCGAACGCCCGTTTCGGCGGCGATATGCGACAAAATGTAGTTTTCAAAGCCGTTACGTTGCAGATAGTGGGCGACGGAAAAAACCTGCTTTAGCGCCTCAACTTCCGCGCGGCTGCTATCGGCAATTAGCGCGCCGTTGCCTTTTACGCGAGTCATATTAACGATAAGCGTACCGTCGGGTTTCAGTTCCCATAGCAAACGGCGCCCTTGCGGTAAATCCTCTACATTTTCATAGTGATAACATCCATCAGGCAACGCCGCCTGTACCGGACTGCCGGTATTCTGCATCTGGAACATCAGCGTCATCGGCTGTGTTAAGCCATCTTCATCGCGCCCGGTTTCATAAGGGGCTCCAGCGGCGATGGCGACTTCCGCATTGCCGGTGCAATCAATCACTACGCGACCTTTTAGCGTTTTCACGCCTTCCCGCGTTTTCACGATCACCGCGTTCACCGTACCGTTCTCCACTACCGGTGCGATAAAATCGGTGTGATAAAGCAGCTGAATATTTTCCTGCTCAATCATCCTGTTCAGGTGGTAGCGTAGCAGCAGAGGATTGAACTGAATTTTGAGTTTCTCTGGCTGCGTGTTTTGCAGCAAAAAATCGGGGCGAATGGCGGTAATAATTTCCCGATAAATCCCGGTCAGATTACCAATCGTCATAAAAATACTAACCGTACCAAGGGTAGCCATTCCCCCCGGTTGCCCGGAACGTTCAACCAGAATGACACTCGCACCGCTGCGAGCTGCGGAAATTGCCGCGGCGACGCCCGCTGGCCCGGCGCCGACCACGATAACGTCCGCTTCAGCATAAAGAGGGGCTTCCAGCAAAATTTGCGTTGTTCCTGACATCTCTCTTCCTTACGCCGTTTCAACGACGCTATCAAAGGCATCGCGATATTCGCTCACGCGCATGCCAAAAATAATATGAAATTCATCCGGGGCAGGATGTGTCACGCCGAGCGCATCGGTGATGGTTTTCATTCCGTTCATATCGACTTGCTGTGGGGAAATAATTTTGATACGCAGACGGGAAATACAGTTGTTAATTTCCTTTATATTTCCTTTACCACCCAGTTTTTCCAGGATCTCTTTCGCGACATCATCAGTAGAGGCATTTTGTCGTATGAGTTTTGATGATCGAATTTCCAGTTCTTTTACCGCGTCAGTATCTTCGGTACCCTCACGACCCGGTGTCGGAATATTGAATTTCTCAATATACCATTTAAAGGTAAAAAGGTAGATGAAGAACAACGCAATACCGAGAAGCACAATCGGTATCCATGTCGATTTATGACCCTGTAATATACCGTTGAAGAGAATTTCAATTAATGTGCTGCCGCCAAGATAAGATGTATTTGTTGCATCGAGAATAGCGAAAGAGAGCCCCTGCAATGTGCAATCGATTAAAAATAGCGGTGGCGCGAGGAACATATACATAAAAGTAAATGGCTCGACGACGCCAGCAAACATTGCCGCAACAGCAGCCGAGATAGCTACCGTTTTTACGCGCTGGCGATCTTTTGCCGCCAGCCAGATACCGATAAGCGCACCGGGAATACCAAACACTTTACCAGGCGTATCGCCCTGACCCAGCCATAACCGGGTAATTTGATGGATGTTCTCGCTAAAATCCGGCGTGGCAAGCGCCGCAACGGTAATGGCTTTTGTGCCAACGTACGTCTGTCCACCAATCTCAAGCGTGCCGCCGACCGGCGTGTAATGCACCAGTGAATACCAGACATGCTGTAGCCCGGTCGGCAACAGCAGTTTTTCAATAAACCCAAACATAAACGAACCGAATATTCCGGCCTTCGCCAGCGCTGAAGCTGCATAATATAGCCCGCCGCCAATCCACGGCCAGACGAACGGAATTAGCAAACCAATCACTAATCCGCTAAGACCTGCAAGAATAGGTGGGAGATGTCGACCTTGATAAAAACCGAAGATTAACGGTAGCTTACGCGTGCTGTTGTGATTTGTTATCGCAGCAGCCAGTGCGCCAATCAGGATTCCACCCAGAACACCGGTATCCACGGTTTGGATGCCCAGCACGACGTTTTGCATTGCCTGGCGCATTGCCATGGTTTGCGATATCGCCAGTACGTTACTTTGTGTGTTTACGGCTACATCCGGTTTCAACAGCATTCCGGCGGCATTAAGCATTAATCCGGAAAAAACCAGCATGAAGATGTAGCCAATAAGTGCTGAAAGCGCCGCGGTCTCTTTCTTACCTTTTTCCGCCATACCAATGGCGATAGAAAGGCAGAATATCAGTGGCATATAAGCAATAATCACCATTCCGGTTTGTGTCAGGAGGTTAGCGATAAACGCAATAACCGGTGATTGAAGCCAGGGTAGATCGGCAGCGAAGTGCGGATTTTTAAGTACCGCACCTATTGATAATAATAATGCAAAGCAGCTCATTACCGCGACGGCAGGAATAAATGAGCGACCGAGCGCAGAGAAATAGTCCTGTAATTTCGCTCTCATGGAATCATCCGTTATTTGAATGGCTGATAATATCTTGATGTCTTATAATCAACTTAATTAATATCTTTATTGTGAATGTGTTTTGATTGCTAATATTTATTAGTAAAGAGTATCAGCCGTAATAAAAAGAGTGAAAGGGAACGTTCCCTTATTTCGTTGGCGATCACAAAAATTCCCATAAATGTTTCATGGACAATAACCCAACACGCCTTCCACACTGACCTATACTTCTCTCATTATGTATTCACCACTAAAAGGAGTGGAAAATGGGACTTTTTGATGAAGTTGTCGGCTCGTTTCTGAACGGCGACGCCGGGAAGTATCAGGCTATCCTGAACTGGGTGAACGAGCAGGGCGGCATTCAGGCATTGCTGCAAAAACTGCAAAACGGTGGGTTGGGTGACATTCTGTCCACGTGGATTAGCAATCAGCACAGCAACCAGCCGGTGAGTGGCGATCAGCTTGAATCGGCATTGGGCACGCCAGCGGTCTCCGATCTCGGCCAAAAACTGGGTATCGATACCGGTTCTGCATCGACTATGTTGGCGGAATATCTGCCGAAAGTCATAGATGCGCTCTCGCCGCAGGGCGAAGTTGAACCGCAGGCGCATAACGATTTACTTAGTGCAGGAATGGATCTTCTGAAAAGCGGCAAACTTTTCGGCTAACTACGCAACAAAAGGGGAGCACGCCAGGCGCGTTGCATCCCCGTTTTAACCCGTCACGGCTGCTGTTTTTTGAGCGGAATCGCGTTAGCATGAGGAAGGACTCATCTAACCTGGGGTATTCATGGCTATCAAACTTATTGCAATCGACATGGACGGAACCTTGCTGTTGCCGGACCATACCATCTCTCCTGCTGTCAAAAAGGCGATCGCCGACGCGCGTGCGCGTGGCGTTAACGTGGTGCTGACCACGGGTCGCCCATACGCAGGCGTGCATAGCTATCTGAAAGAGCTGCACATGGAACAGCCGGGCGATTACTGCATCACCTACAACGGTGCGCTGGTGCAGAAAGCGGGTGATGGCAGCACGGTGGCGCAAACCGCACTGGGCTATGACGACTATCGCTATCTGGAACAGCTTGCGCGCGAAGTGGGCTCGCACTTCCACGCCCTCGATCGCAATACGCTATATACCGCCAACCGCGACATCAGCTATTACACGGTGCATGAATCCTACGTTGCGACAATCCCGCTGGTCTTCTGCGAAGCCGATAAAATGGACCCGGCGACGCAGTTCCTGAAAGTGATGATGATTGATGAGCCTGCCATCCTGGATAAAGCGATTGCGAAAATTCCGGCGGAAGTGAAAGAGAAGTACACCGTGCTGAAAAGTGCGCCGTACTTCCTCGAAATCCTCGATAAACGCGTCAATAAAGGCACTGGCGTGAAATCACTGGCCGATGCGCTGGGCATTAAAGCGGAAGAGATTATGGCAATCGGCGATCAGGAAAACGACATCGCCATGATTGAATTCGCCGGTGTCGGCGTGGCGATGGATAACGCTATTCCATCGGTAAAAGAGGCCGCGAACTTTGTCACTAAATCCAACCTTGAAGATGGCGTGGCCTACGCCATTGAAAAGTTTGCGCTGAATTAAGCACACACCCTACCTGATCCAAACCCGCATCCGATGCGGGTTTTTTTTATCTGATTTTCTCCATTCTTAACATTTTTCTTACGGATTGTCTTTTTTGTGATCTAAATTGTAGTACAACACAGTGTTGTTGTACTACATTGAACGCATGCGATGACAAAAAACACTCACTCTTGTAGTGCAAAAGTGAGGAGAAAGTCAGCGATCGCGGTAAAGTAGAGTGGTACATCCAGAGCATAAGGACTCTCCATGACTCTCAACAAAACCGATCGCATCGTTATCACGCTGGGGAAACAAATCGTCAGCGGTAAGTACGTACCGGGTTCGGCACTTCCGGCGGAAGCTGAACTCTGCGAGGAGTTTGAAACCTCGCGCAACATCATTCGTGAAGTCTTTCGCTCGCTGATGGCTAAGCGGTTGATAGAAATGAAACGTTATCGTGGGGCATTCATTGCGCCGCGTAACCAGTGGAACTACCTCGACACCGAGGTGCTGCAGTGGGTGCTGGAAAACGACTACGACCCTCGACTCATCAGTGCGATGAGTGAAGTGCGAAATCTGGTGGAACCCGCTATCGCGCGTTGGGCGGCTGAACGGGCAACGTCCAGCGATCTGGCGCTGATTGAATCGGCGCTGAACGATATGGTCGCGAATAACCAGGATCGTGACGCATTTAACGAAGCGGATATCCGCTATCACGAAGCGGTGCTGCAATCGGTACACAACCCGGTTTTACAACAGCTTAGCATCGCGATTAGCTCGCTACAGCGGGCAGTATTTGAACGTACCTGGATGGGAGATGAGGCCAACATGCCGCAAACCCTCCAGGAACATAAAGCGCTGTTTGATGCGATACGGCATCAGGACGGCAATGCGGCAGAGCAGGCGGCACTCACGATGATCGCCAGCTCGACACGAAGGTTGAAGGAAATCACATGACATCTCGCTATATCGCAATTGACTGGGGATCGACCAATCTGCGCGCCTGGCTTTATCAGGGCGAGCAATGTCTGGAAAGCAGGCAATCTGAAGCAGGTGTCACGCGCCTGAACGGGAAATCTCCTGACGCGGTGTTAGCAGAGGTCACACAAAACTGGCGTGAAAGCGGAACGCCAGTGGTTATGGCTGGAATGGTGGGAAGCAATGTGGGCTGGAAGATGGCGCCCTATCTCCCCGTTCCTGCTTTTTTTTCAACAATTGGCGAGACGTTAACGTCCGTTGGCGACAATATCTGGATTATTCCCGGATTATGCGTTTCTCGCGACGATAACAAAAACGTGATGCGCGGAGAGGAGACACAACTACTCGGCGCACGCACGCTTTCGCCTTCCTCTCTTTATGTCATGCCCGGCACGCACTGCAAATGGGTAAAAGCCGATCGTACACAGGTTCACGATTTTCGCACCGTAATGACCGGAGAATTGCACCATTTGCTGTTGAATCACTCCCTGATTGGCGCGGGATTACCCCCGCAGGAGAGCGCTCCCGGCGCTTTTGCCGCCGGTCTTGAGCGTGGCCTTAACGCCCCTGCTGTTTTGCCGCAGCTTTTTGAAGTTCGCGCCTCGCACGTACTGGGAACGCTTCCCCGCGAGCAGGTGAGTGAATTTCTCTCTGGCCTGCTGATTGGCGCGGAAGTCGCCAGTATGCGTGACGACCTTACGTGTCAGCAGGTTATCACCATCGTTGCAGGCACTGCGCTGTCGTCGCGTTATCAGCAGGCATTTCACGCAGTGGGTCAGCAGACAAATGTTGTCAGCGGCGATACCGCATTTCAGGCAGGCATAAGGAGCATCGCTCATGCAGTGGCAAACTAAACTACCGCTTATCGCAATACTGCGCGGCATTACGCCGGATGAAGCACTCGAACACGTTGGTGCGGTGATTGACGCAGGATTTGACGCCGTCGAGATCCCGCTTAATTCCCCTGAATGGGAGAGAAGCATTCCGGCCGTTGTGGATGCGTATGGGCAAAAAGCGCTGATTGGCGCCGGAACGGTACTCAAACCTGAACAGGTTGATGTACTTGCCAGAATGGGTTGCAAGCTTATCGTCACCCCTAACATTCACACCGATGTTATCCGCCGCGCGGTGAGTCACGGCATGACGGTGTGTCCTGGCTGCGCGACAGCGACGGAAGCGTTTAGCGCCCTTGAAGCCGGCGCGCAGGCGCTGAAAGTTTTTCCCTCCTCTGCTTTCGGACCGGAATACATCAAAGCGTTGAAAGCGGTACTTCCGCCTGATGTCCCCGTTTTTGCTGTGGGGGGCGTGACGCCGGAGAATCTGACGCAGTGGATCCACGCGGGGTGTGCTGGCGCGGGGTTAGGAAGCGATCTCTATCGCGCCGGGCAATCCGTTGAGCGTACCGCGCAGCAGGCAGTAGCATTTGTTAAGGCATATCGAGAGGCAGTGAAATGAAAATTACCAAAATCACGACGTACCGTTTACCCCCGCGCTGGATGTTCCTCAAAATCGAAACTGATGAAGGCGTTGTGGGCTGGGGCGAACCGGTCATTGAAGGGCGCGCCCGCACGGTAGAAGCGGCGGTTCATGAACTGAGCGACTATCTGATTGGCCAGGACCCTTCGCGCATCAACGACCTGTGGCAGGTGATGTACCGCGCGGGATTTTATCGCGGCGGCCCGATTCTGATGAGCGCCATTGCCGGGATTGACCAGGCATTATGGGATATCAAAGGCAAGGTGTTGAATGCCCCGGTCTGGCAACTGATGGGTGGGCTGGTGCGGGACAAAATCAAAGCCTACAGTTGGGTGGGCGGCGATCGTCCGGCAGATGTGATCGACGGCATTAAAACCTTGCGCGAGATTGGTTTTGATACCTTCAAACTGAACGGTTGTGAAGAAATGGGGTTGATTGATAACTCCCGCGCAGTGGATGCGGCGGTGAATACGGTGGCACAAATTCGCGAAGCCTTTGGCAATCAGATCGAGTTTGGCCTCGATTTTCACGGTCGCGTGAGCGCGCCGATGGCGAAAGTGCTGATAAAAGAGCTGGAGCCTTATCGCCCGCTGTTTATTGAAGAGCCCGTGCTGGCCGAACAGGCGGAATATTATCCGAAACTGGCGGCGCAAACCCATATTCCCATCGCGGCGGGTGAGCGTATGTTCTCGCGCTTTGAGTTTAAACGTGTGCTGGACGCGGGGGGTATTGCGATTCTACAGCCGGATCTCTCCCACGCTGGCGGTATCACCGAGTGCTACAAGATTGCCGGTATGGCGGAAGCGTATGATGTGGCACTGGCGCCGCACTGCCCGCTTGGTCCTATTGCGCTGGCGGCCTGTCTGCACATCGACTTTGTTTCTTATAATGCGGTGCTTCAGGAACAGAGTATGGGCATTCACTACAACAAGGGCGCAGAATTACTCGACTTTGTGAAGAACAAGGATGATTTCAACATGGATGGCGGTTTCTTTAAACCGTTGATGAAACCGGGGCTTGGCGTGGATATCGACGAAGCGAAGGTGATTGAATACAGCAAAAATGCGCCAGACTGGCGCAACCCGTTGTGGCGTCATGAGGATGGCAGCGTAGCGGAGTGGTAATTCACATTCCGTAGACCCATCCCCTTTTAAATATAAAAAAATACACACCCTCTGTAAATTACAGGGCATGGTGAGCGGCTTCGCTATGCCCAAAATCTGGAGACAGATTGCGATGGATATTTCAGTTACTGCTGCAAAACCCGGTCGTCGGCGTTATCTGACGCTGGTAATGATCTTTATTACAGTTGTGATTTGTTACGTTGACCGCGCCAACCTGGCGGTGGCTTCAGCGCATATTCAGGAAGAGTTTGGTATTACTAAAGCAGAAATGGGCTATGTTTTTTCGGCTTTCGCCTGGCTTTATACCTTGTGTCAGATACCTGGCGGTTGGTTTCTTGATCGCGTTGGTTCACGCCTGACTTACTTTATTGCAATATTCGGTTGGTCTGTCGCAACATTATTCCAGGGGTTTGCGACCGGGTTAATGTCGTTAATTGGTCTGCGTGCCATTACCGGTATTTTTGAAGCACCTGCGTTCCCGACGAATAACCGTATGGTGACCAGTTGGTTTCCGGAACACGAACGCGCCTCTGCCGTTGGATTTTATACTTCAGGGCAGTTTGTCGGGCTGGCGTTCCTGACGCCGTTGCTTATCTGGATTCAGGAGATGCTGAGCTGGCACTGGGTCTTTATTATCACGGGCGGCATCGGCATTATCTGGTCGCTGATTTGGTTTAAAGTTTATCAGCCGCCGCGCCTGACGAAGGGCCTTGGCAAAGCCGAACTGGATTATATCCGCGATGGCGGTGGTCTGGTCGATGGCGATGCGCCGGTGAAAAAGTCCGATCGCAAACCGCTCACCGGCGCCGACTGGAAGTTAGTGTTCCACCGTAAACTGGTGGGGGTATACCTGGGACAATTTGCGGTTACTTCGACACTATGGTTTTTCCTGACCTGGTTCCCGAACTATTTAACGCAGGAAAAAGGTATCACGGCGCTGAAAGCGGGTTTCATGACTACCGTACCTTTCCTGGCTGCGTTTGTTGGCGTTCTGCTTTCCGGTTGGCTGGCCGATAGACTGGTGAAAAGAGGCTTCTCACTAGGTGCGGCGCGTAAAACGCCAATTATCTGTGGATTGCTGATCTCTACTTGCATCATGGGTGCTAACTACACCAACGATCCCGTATGGATTATGGCCCTGATGGCGCTCGCGTTCTTCGGAAATGGCTTTGCCTCTATTACCTGGTCACTGGTGTCGTCACTGGCACCGATGCGCCTGATTGGCCTCACTGGTGGTGTATTTAACTTTGTTGGCGGTCTGGGAGGCATCACGGTTCCGCTGGTGATTGGCTATCTGGCGCAGGATTATGGCTTCGGCCCTGCGCTGGTCTATATCTCTGCGGTTGCGCTAATTGGTGCGCTCTCTTACATCCTGCTGGTGGGCGATGTAAAACGCGTCGGATAATCCTCTGAGTGATTTTGTGGAATATGCGCGATACCACTTTGCATAATCCACTTTCTCAAAGCCGGTGATGTTAAACACCGGCTTTTGATTATCTTGCTGTAGAGTTTGAACCGTAATTTTCGTGTGGCACACCAGTAAGCGCGATTAGCGTTATTTGGCTCATTTAGCAGCATGTTAGACAGAATTTCTGCACTATCCAGCGCATAACTGATCCCTTCCAGCGAACTGGCGCTGATGAATCCCGCCGCTTCGCCAATCAAAAACGCGTTCTCTTTTCCGCAGACAAAATCTCCCCAGCGCGAGGGAAACAGCACCGTGCATTTCTCGCTCTTAACTGGTTCGCCGAAATGAAATGCAAAATCTGTCATCTTTGCTTTCAACGCCTCAAAGCGTGCCTGACCATCTTTCATCGGATATGCGCCGCCAAAGATAAAATAGCCGTCTTTGCTGATGCTCCATGAGTAGCAATCTGTCACGGCGTTATCGAAAATGCAGGAGTAAAACGGCACGGCGTGCGCTTCGGGGAACCACTGTTGAATGGCAACGTATTTGCGGATTTGGTGATCCGGGTACAGATGACGCCTCACCAGGGAGTTAGCGCCGTCGGCGCCGACCAGCCAGCGGGCTGTGATGTGTTGTTCCTCACCGTTAACCTGAAACAGAACGTGCCACAACTCCCCTTCGCGCCACACCTTTCGACATAGGGTATCGTGATGAACGGTCACCACGTCTGGAATCAATGATTTCATCCATAAATCAAAGGCATGGCGATTAATATTGATATAGCTTCGCTGGTAATTGCGGGTCAGCCTGGCGGCAACATCGACCGTTTTAACGCTGAATATCTGTGGGTTGGCGATAACCTCAATGGGGAGGGTAATTCCGTCGCGAATAAACGCCCGTTGCGCATCCGGCGCTAACAGTCCACCGCAGGGTTTGCTGAAGCCTTCCGTGCCGCACTGACATTTTTTATCCAGTGCGATGACACGCATTTTCCCTGCCAGTTTCCGCGCCAGCGCAGAGCCAGCAGGGCCGAGGCCGATAATCGCCACGTCAAAATGTTCCATCTTTTTGCTCGCCAAAGTTGAGATGGCGATACGCTAATGCCTGAAAGTGAACTCTGTGTGAAGTATGATGACGGAAATTGTCTTGCATCAGGACTGCACCATGAAACAGGTCACCTTCGCTTCTCGCCATCATCAGCTCACCAACATCAATACCTGGACGCCAGACAGTCAGTGGCTGGTGTTTGATGTGCGTCCTTCGGGGGCCTCATTTACCGGTGAGACTATCGAACGTGTGAATATTCATACCGGCGAGCTCGACGTTATTTACCGCGCTACCCAGGGTGCGCACGTCGGCGTGGTGACCGTTCATCCTCTGCATGAGAAATATGTGTTTATCCACGGCCCGGAGAATCCGGATGCCGCCTGGCAGTACGATTTTCACCATCGCCGTGGTGTGATTACTGAAAACAGTACGACCACCAATCTGGATGCGATGGATATCACTGCGCCTTACACGCCTGGCGCGCTGCGTGGCGGGAGCCACGTGCATGTGTTTAGCCCTAACGGTGAGAATGTCAGCTTTACCTATAACGACCACGTGATGCACGAATACAACCCGGCGTATGACCTGCGCAATGTTGGCGTTGCCGTACCGTTTGGGCCGGTGAATGTCTCCGTTCAGCATCCGCGTGAATACAGCGGAAGCCACTGGTGTGTTCTTGTCAGTAAAACCACGCCTGCGCCGCAGCCGGGTAGCGATGAGATCAATCGCGCCTATGAAGAGGGCTGGGTAGGGAATGAGAAGCTGGCGTTTATTGGCGACACGCTGTCGGTGAAGGGCGAGAAAGTCCCTGAGTTGTTCATTGTTGATTTGCCGCAAAATGAGCAGGGGTGGAAACAGCCGGGCGAAGCGCCGCTGGCCGGAACGGAAACCACGCTGCCTGCGCCGCCCGCAGGTGTGGTGCAGCGTCGCTTAACCTTCACGCATCAACGGGCGTATCCTGGGCTGGTGAATGTGCCACGTCATTGGGTGCGCAGCAACCCGCAGGGTACGGAAATCGCGGTACTGATGCGCGATGAACGCGGTGTGGTTCAGCTGTGGCTGATATCCCCGGAAGGTGGAGAGCCGCGCCAGCTTACCCATCTTGAGAGTGATATTCAGTCGGCGTTTAACTGGCATCCGTCAGGGAATGCATTGGGCTTTGTGCTGGAAAATAGAATTGCGATAGCCGATGTGGCAAGCGGAAACGTGCGCTTTTTGACAACCGATCACGGTAACCCGCCGTCTGCCGATGCCGTCGTTTTCTCACCCGATGGCAATGATATTGCCTGGATGGAAGAGACGGCGGGCTTCCGTCAGCTATGGATAACCGAAACCGGCCTCTGAACTACGGCGAAGGCATTGGCGCTGGCGGAATGACAGAGTTTGTCGCCAGTGTCTCCTGCTCGCTCTTTTCGACACGCGAACGCACGGAGTTATCGGTGCGGAACATGTCCCACGGCAGCAACAGGGTATCCATCACCGCTGTGAATGGCATATCGAGCGCCACCAGCGACTTGGTGCCCCAGTTACTGTCATCATCGCCGAGCATGGTCGCGCTTGCCCGCGTACCCGGATACGTACCTTCTTTGCCACCCGTATGCGACATTACGCTTGAGCAGCCGCCTACTAACATCATCCCACTGAACAGAGCCAGCTTAAGCAAATTATTTTTTATCATGATTTAATCATCGTATCGGAGCCGGGAGGGCTCATCTGTACGGGTTATAGCCACCCGTAGCGAAAATGGATAGTCCTGGCTTCCCGCTCTGTGGCGGTTGTCGCACTTTAACCAAGAGTGCTCTACCCCAGTCTATGCCTTCAGCACGAAAGTGCAAAAAAAGTAAGACATATGCCCTTGAAAATCGCTCCTCAGAACACATTTTAAGAGTGTAGCCCAATGAGGAGCACGCCTGATGGGTGCTTCGGGTATCACCGCCTGTCCATGATGGAAGGCCGTAAAAATTCTCGCTGATTTCAGGAGCTATTGATTATGCGTAACTTTGATTTATCCCCGCTATACCGTTCTGCTATTGGTTTTGACCGCCTGTTCAATCTGTTAGAAAACAATCAAACCCAGAGTAACGGCGGCTACCCTCCGTACAACGTTGAGCTGGTAGACGAAAACCACTACCGCATTGCGATTGCCGTTGCCGGTTTTGCTGAAAGCGAGCTGGAAATCACCGCCCAGGACAACATGCTGGTGGTGAAAGGCGCTCATGCGGCTGAGCAGAAAGAGCGTACCTATCTCTATCAGGGGATCGCCGAGCGCAACTTTGAACGCAAGTTCCAGTTAGCGGAAAACATCCACGTGCGTGGCGCAAACCTGGTGAATGGCCTGCTCTATATCGAACTTGAGCGCGTGATTCCTGAAGCGAATAAACCGCGCCGCATCGAAATCAACTAATTCAGTGAGCCGCTACGGCGGCTCAAATTACCCAGGCTTGCCGTCAGGGAGCCTCATGCGAATCTTCATGATTCGCAGGACTTCACTCGCTTCTTAGAAGGAGAATGTATTATGCGTAACTACGATTTATCCCCACTGCTGCGTCAATGGATCGGTTTTGACAAAATGGCGAACGCGTTGCAAAACGCCGGTGAAAGCCAGAGCTTCCCGCCCTATAACATCGAGAAAAGCGACGATAACCACTATCGCATTACCCTCGCGCTGGCTGGTTTCCGTCAGGAAGATCTGGATATTCAACTGGAAGGCACGCGCCTGACCGTGAAAGGCACGCCGCAGCCGCAGGAAAAAGAGACTAAATGGTTACATCAGGGTTTGGTCACCCAGGCGTTCAGCCTGAGCTTCACACTGGCTGAAAATATGGAAGTGTCAGGCGCAACCTTCACGAACGGCTTGTTGCATATCGATTTAACCCGCAACGTGCCGGAAGAGATTGCCCCGCAGCGTATCGCCATCAGCGAGCGCCCGGCGTTGAACAGCTAGCAATGTATTGAATTTGCATGATTTTGTAGGCCGGATAAGGCGTTCACGCCGCATCCGGCAACAACAACGCGCACTTTGTCAGCAATCTAAAGCCTCGTCTTAAGACGGGGCTTTTTTGTGCCTGCTAAAAATCCAAAGTAATTGTGCGCAAATCCCCATACAACCCACCGCATTTCTGCGAGAATCCACACTACAGGTAATGTTATTCACAGGGAAAATAGTATGAGTGATATAGCAATGACCGTCAGTGTGCTTGCTCTGGTAGCCGTCGTCGGCCTCTGGATAGGCAACGTCAAGATCCGCGGCATTGGCCTCGGTATTGGTGGCGTGCTGTTTGGCGGGATAATCGTAGGACACTTTGTCGAGATGGCAGGCGTCGAGCTTAGCGGCCCGATGCTCCATTTTATTCAGGAATTCGGCCTGATTCTCTTCGTCTACACCATCGGGATTCAGGTGGGGCCGGGATTCTTCGCCTCATTACGCGTCTCCGGGCTTCGGCTTAACCTCTTCGCCATTTTGATTGTGCTGCTGGGCGGCGTCGTCACCACGCTGCTGCATAAAATCTTCGATATCCCGCTGCCTGTCGTATTAGGGATATTCTCCGGCGCGGTCACCAACACGCCAGCCCTGGGCGCGGGTCAACAAATTCTGCGCGATCTTGGCGTGCCGTTTGATGTGGTCGATCAAATGGGCATGAGCTACGCGATGGCTTATCCTTTCGGCATCTGCGGTATCCTCCTCACCATGTGGCTGCTGCGCCTGTTCTTTCGCATTAATGTCGAGAAAGAAGCCCGACGTTTTGATAAACAAGCCGGTAACAATCACGAAAATCTGCAAACCATCAACATTTGCGTCGAAAACCCAAACCTGCATAGCATGGCGATTCAGGATGTCCCCATTCTGAACAGCGACAAAATTATCTGCTCGCGCCTGAAACGCGGTGACATCTTGATGGTGCCATCGCCCGCTACGCTCATTGAGCAGGGTGATTTGCTGCATCTGGTGGGCCGACGAGCCGATCTGCACGATGCCCAACTGGTGATCGGTAAAGAGGTTGAAACGTCGCTCTCCACGCGCGGTACCGACATGAAAGTCGAGCGCATCGTGGTCACCAACGAGAAGGTGCTCGGCAAGCGAATCCGCGATTTGCACTACAAACAGCGCTATGACGTGGTTATCTCTCGTCTCAATCGTGCGGGCGTAGAACTGGTCGCCAGCAGCCACGCGACACTACAATTTGGTGACATCCTCAATCTGGTGGGGCGCCCGGCGGCAATCGATGCCGTGGCGGCTGAACTGGGCAACGCGCAGCAAAAACTGCAACAGGTGCAAATGCTGCCGGTCTTTATCGGTATCGGCCTTGGCGTACTGTTGGGTTCTGTGCCGTTGTTTATTCCCGGCTTCCCGGTGGCGTTAAAACTGGGCCTCGCCGGTGGGCCGCTGATTATGGCGCTGATCCTCGGGCGTATCGGCAGCATTGGGAAGCTGTACTGGTTTATGCCGCCGAGCGCCAACCTGGCGCTGCGTGAGCTGGGTATTGTGCTGTTTTTATCGGTGGTTGGCCTGAAATCGGGCGGCGAATTTGTTGATACCCTGGTGCACGGCGACGGTCTGAGTTGGATTGGCTACGGCATTTTCATTACCGCGATACCGCTTATTACCGTGGGTATTCTGGCGCGTATCTTTGCGCGCATGAACTACCTGACGTTGTGCGGCATGCTGGCTGGCTCGATGACCGACCCACCCGCGCTGGCCTTCGCCAACAATCTGCACGCGACCAGCGGCGCGGCCGCGCTCTCTTACGCCACCGTGTATCCGCTGGTGATGTTCCTGCGCATCATCACCCCGCAGCTACTGGCGGTGCTATTCTGGGGAATGGGTTAACGGGCTATTATCGGTGTGGACGCGCCGTAAATGGTAGTCCACCTGATATTCACTGGCATTACGAAACATCACCGAATAATTAAGAAACTCGCCGCTGTCGCTGTAGGAAAGAGAGGTAATACGCAGCAGCGGCGTCTGTTCCGGCACGTTCATCGACTGTGCCAGCTGCCTGTCTGCCAGCACGGGCGTCAGGCTTTCATAGTTACCGCTGATGGTGATTCCGCACTCCTTCTCAATGTAATCAAACTTTGACCCTTCCAGATGCCCCAGCGAGAGCGTACGAAACAGTTTCACCGGCATGTAGCTGTCTTCCAGCATTAATGGTTTCCCGTCTACATACCGCACGCGGCGTGAAAAGTAGATCCGCTCATTAATCTGGATGCGCAGCTGGCTGGCGATAGCGGGCGGCGCGGGCATCACTTCAAACACCAGTACCTTGCTCACCACCTCTTTCCCCTGCTGGCGCAGCACCTCCGCCAGCCCGGTGAGGTTGGTGGTCTCATGATGAACATCTTTGCGCGCCACGTAGGTCCCGCTGCCGTGGCGGCGGACGACCAGCCCCCATGCAATCAGCATATCCACCGCTTTGCGAATGGTCATGCGTGCAACGCCAAATTCCTGGGCGAGAATTTTCTCGGCCGGAAGCAGGCTTCCCACGCTGTAGTCGGAGGAGTTGAGCCGTAAACGCAGTTTGTCAGCGATTGATTTGTAGATCACCAGTAGACCTCTGTTTTAGGGTAAGCGGTAAGAATCGAACCTCTGTTTCTAATTATTAATTCATACATATCACTAAGATAAAACGTGTTCTCTCGGTGAATCTTTTCGCGCAAATTTATGTTGTCTATTTTTCTATGAAAAAGTAGACAACATCAGCGCAATTAAAACCATGAAAGGGATCACGAATCGAACCGGCGCGACATGTTGTCTGCCCGGCAAATTCCTATTCTCGAAGCAGGCTGATAGAGAAGATAAATAAAGCCACTCACCCTACAAGTTGTTAAATGAGGATTACCAAATGCTCAGTCAAATACAACGCTTTGGCGGCGCCATGTTTACCCCGGTATTGCTGTTTCCTTTTGCCGGGATCGTGGTGGGTATCGCCATTATGTTGCGTAACCCGATGTTTGTCGGCGAAGCGCTCACGGCTCCCGATAATTTATTTGCTCAGATTGTTCATATTATTGAAGAAGGCGGCTGGACCGTATTTCGCAACATGCCGCTTATTTTCGCCGTTGGCTTACCGATTGGCCTGGCAAAGCAGGCGCAGGGCCGAGCCTGTCTGGCGGTGCTGGTGAGTTTTCTCACCTGGAACTACTTTATTAACGCGATGGGAATGACCTGGGGCCACTTTTTTGGCGTCGATTTTTCCGTCGATCCTACCGCCGGTAGTGGCCTGACGATGATCGCCGGAATAAAAACGCTCGACACCAGTATTATCGGCGCGATCGTTATTTCCGGTATCGTTACTGCGCTGCATAACCGCTATTTTGATAAACCTCTGCCGGTATTTCTCGGTATTTTCCAGGGAACATCGTTTGTGGTGATTGTCGCTTTCCTGGCGATGATCCCCTGCGCCTGGTTAACCCTGCTTGGCTGGCCCAAAGTGCAATTAGGCATTGAATCACTGCAGGCATTTTTACGCTCTGCCGGGGCGTTGGGTGTATGGGTTTATATCTTCCTGGAACGTATTTTGATTCCAACCGGTTTACATCACTTCGTCTATGGCCCGTTCATCTTTGGCCCGGCAGTGGTTGAAAGCGGCATTCAGGTTTACTGGGCGCAGCATTTACAGGAATTCAGCCAGAGCACCGAACCGCTGAAAGCGCTGTTCCCGGAAGGCGGTTTCGCCCTGCACGGCAACTCGAAGGTCTTTGGCTCCGTTGGCATTGCGCTGGCGCTCTACTTCACCGCCGCGCCGGAAAACCGCGTCAAAGTCGCTGGTTTGCTGATTCCCGCCACGCTGACGGCGATGCTGGTTGGCATCACCGAACCGCTGGAGTTCACTTTCCTGTTTATCTCACCGCTTCTGTTCGCCGTACACGCCGTGCTGGCCGCGACGATGGCGACGGTGATGTATATGTGCGGTGTCGTCGGCAACTTCGGCGGTGGCCTTTTGGATCAGTTCCTGCCGCAGAACTGGATACCGATGTTCCACAACCATGCGTCGATGATGTTTATCCAGATTGGTGTTGGCGTATGCTTTACCGCGCTCTACTTCGTCATCTTCCGCACCCTGATTCTGCGCTTCAACCTGAAAACGCCGGGCCGTGAAGAAAGCGAAATCAAGCTCTACAGCAAAGCCGATTACCAGGCCGCACGCGGTAAAACCAGCGCCGCAGGTGCACCGGACACCAAACTGGGCCAGGCCGCCGGATTCCTGCAAGCGTTGGGCGGCGCGGCAAATATCGAAAGTATCAATAACTGCGCCACCCGACTGCGCATTGCCCTGAAAGACATGGCGCATACGCAAAGTGACGAGGTCTTTAAAGCGCTGGGCGCACACGGCGTCGTGCGCCGTGGCAACGGAATTCAGGTGATTGTCGGCCTGCATGTCCCCCAGGTTCGCGACCAGCTTGAAACCCTAATGAAAGAATCTTTCCCGACCGAACAATCCACCATGACGGAGGCAGTATCATGAAAAAATTCTCAGTTGTTATCGCAGGCGGCGGCAGCACATTTACTCCCGGTATCGTCCTGATGTTGCTGGCAAACCAGGATCGTTTCCCTCTGCGTTCACTGAAATTTTACGACAACGACGGGGCCCGTCAGGAAGTGATCGCCGAGGCCTGTAAAATCGTCCTCAAAGAGCAGGCACCGGATATCGAGTTCAGCTACACCACCGATCCGGAAACGGCTTTTACCGATGTCGATTTTGTGATGGCGCACATCCGTGTCGGTAAATATCCGATGCGTGAAAAAGATGAAAAAATCCCGCTGCGCCACGGCGTGCTCGGCCAGGAAACCTGCGGGCCTGGTGGGATTGCCTACGGTATGCGCTCTATCGGCGGTGTGCTGGAGCTGGTGGATTACATGGAAAAATATTCGCCGAACGCCTGGATGTTGAACTACTCCAACCCGGCGGCGATTGTGGCGGAAGCGACCCGTCGCCTGCGTCCGAATGCGAAAATCCTCAACATTTGTGATATGCCGATCGGTATTGAAGGGCGCATGGCGCAAATCGTGGGCCTGCAAGATCGCAAACAGATGCGCGTACGCTACTACGGCCTCAACCACTTCGGCTGGTGGACCTCTATCGAGGATCTGCAAGGTAACGATTTGATGCCGAAATTACGTGAATATGTGGCAAAACACGGCTATGTTCCGCCCTCTAACGATCCGCATACGGAAGCTAGCTGGAACGATACCTTTGCCAAGGCGAAAGATGTGCAGGCCCTCGACCCGCAAACCCTGCCCAACACGTACCTGAAATATTACCTGTTCCCGGACTACGTGGTGGCCCACTCCAACCCGGAACGCACGCGCGCCAACGAAGTGATGGACCACCGCGAGAAACACGTCTTCAGCGCCTGCCGGGCAATTATTGAAGCGGGTAACTCCTCTGCGGGCGAGCTGGAAATCGATGAACATGCGTCTTACATCGTCGATCTGGCGGCGGCGATTGCCTTCAACACCCAGGAGCGCATGCTGTTGATTGTGCCGAACAATGGCGCTATTTCTAACTTTGATGCTGACGCGATGGTCGAAATTCCGTGCCTGGTGGGCCACAACGGGCCAGAGCCGCTGACCGTTGGCGAAATCCCGCACTTCCAGAAAGGGATGATGGGCCAGCAGGTGATGGTTGAAAAACTGGTCGTGGATGCCTGGGAACAGCGCTCATACCAGAAATTGTGGCAGGCGATTACGCTGTCGAAAACCGTGCCGAGCGCGTCGGTGGCGAAAGCGATTCTTGATGATTTGGTTGAGGCGAATAGGGAGTATTGGCCGGAATTGAATTAACCGCCAGGGTCAGTGTCCTGTGGGCGCTGACCCTGATGTTTTAACACTGCCGAAGGAGCGTAGCCAAATTTCTGTTTAAATGCTTTGCTGAAATGAAAAGCATCAAAAAAGCTCAGCATATCTGCCACATTGCCTACCGTATTTCCCTCCTGCTTTAATAATGACAGTGCGAGATCCAGCCTGGCATCCAGATAATACTCATTAGGTGTTTTGCCGGTGTAACGAAGAAAAAGACGACGCAGCCACGCCTCACTACAGGGGATAAATCGTGCCATTTCGGTAACCGTCCAGCGCTTTTGTGGGCTGGCATGCAACGCGGTAATTAGCTTCTCGACCTGATTTCGCTGCGGATCTTTTTTCTCACTCTGGGAAATAAGATAAATCCACTGATATATAATTTTTGTGAGATAAGCAACGGCAAGATTATGCTGCATGGCATTATCGCTGGTAATTAAATCAGATACTTCTTTTAATTCAGCACTAAAGATTTCTCCGTTATAAATAATACCTTTCTGTAATATCGGAATTTCCATTACGCTGGTGGGGATAAACTCCATCCAGTACTGTTCCCAGAGTAAACCATCACAGTGATAGGATTGGATGTCTGTAGGCTTCAAAAAGATAATGCAATTGCCATTCAGTGTGATCAGCTCGTTGTTTTTAAGCAAGATTTTACCGCATCCCTGTACCGTGTAGACGGCCACCCATGAGTTCGCGATCAGCGGTTTTTTCTTATCGCTTGGCCAAAATACCTGATAACGCTCATCGGCAAAGGTATGCCAAAGAGAGAGCAACGAAATTCCGCTAGAGATCACATTTTCGTTAATCAGCAGCGGAATATTAAAAGTGGTTTCGTTTTTTACATGCGAAATACTCTTTTTTCCATTCATTTTAATTACTCGCCGGAGAATTATGCCTGCAACCTGGCGTAAACGTTAACAGAAAACGGTAAGGCCAGGGAAGCGATGTATTTATTTTTAAAAATCTATGCCTGTAGACCAGCGATATTTAGTCAACTAATCCGCTGGGGTTAGATTATCATTCAGGGCTAAAAAATGAATATTCAGCAAATTGTGAGCTTTATCGGATTTACGTTGTTGGTTGCCGTGATTACCTGGTGGAAAGTCCGCAAAGCAGATACCGGTTCCCAGCAGGGATATTTTCTGGCTGGTCGCTCGCTCAAAGCACCGGTGATTGCCGCTTCTTTGATGCTCACCAATCTGTCGACCGAACAACTGGTGGGGCTTTCCGGGCAGGCCTACAAAAGCGGGATGTCGGTGATGGGTTGGGAAGTCACCTCGGCGGTGACATTAATCTTTCTCGCGCTTATTTTCCTGCCGCGTTATCTGCAACGCGGCATTGCCACGATCCCTGATTTTCTCGAAGAGCGTTACGACAAAAAGACCCGTATTATTATCGATTTCTGTTTTCTTATTGCGACTGGCGTTTGCTTCTTACCGATCGTGCTCTATTCCGGGGCGCTTGCGCTCAATAGCTTGTTCCATATTGTTGAATCACTGGGATTGTCTCAGGGCGCAGCAATTTGGCTTTTGGTTATTTTACTTGGAGTCGCTGGAATTCTGTATGCGGTTATTGGTGGGTTACGCGCCATGGCGATAGCCGATTCTATCAATGGCATTGGTCTGGTCATTGGTGGGCTGATGGTGCCTGTTTTTGGGTTAATCATGATGGGGGATGGCAGCTTTTTAGACGGTATTGAGCGATTGACAACCGTGCATGCCGAGAAGCTCAATTCCATTGGTGCAAGCACAGATCCCTTACCGATTGGCGCGGCTTTTACGGGGCTGATTCTGGTGAATACGTTCTACTGGTGCACGAATCAGGGCATTGTACAGCGTACGCTCGCATCGAAGAGCCTCGCAGAGGGGCAGAAGGGCGCGTTACTAACCGCAGTACTGAAAATGCTCGATCCGCTTGTGCTGGTGCTACCTGGGCTTATTGCGTTCCATCTTTATCAGGATTTGCCCAGTGCGGATATGGCCTATCCCACGCTGGTTAACCGCGTCATGCCGACCCCGTTAGTGGGCTTTTTTGGCGCTGTATTATTTGGTGCAGTGATCAGTACTTTCAACGGATTTCTGAATAGTGCCAGTACATTGTTCAGTATGGGAATTTACCGTCGCATCATAAACACCAATGCAGAACCTACTCAGTTGGTACGCGTTGGTCGCCGCTTTGGATTGTTTATTGCACTTATCTCTATTCTCGTCGCCCCGTGGATTGCTAACGCGCCGCAGGGCCTTTATAGCTGGATGAAGCAGTTGAACGGTATTTACAACGTACCGTTAGTGACCATCATCATCATGGGCTTCTTCTTTCCTCGTATTCCGGCGCTTGCTGCCAAGGTCGCGATGGCACTGGGGATTGTCAGCTACATCACCATCAACTACCTGGTGAAATTCGATTTTCACTTTCTTTATGTGCTGGCCTGCACCTTCTGTATCAACGTGGTGGTCATGCTGATTATCGGCATCCTCAAACCCCGCGCTACGCCTTTTCAGTTTCAGGATGCATTTGCCGTCGACATGAAACCGTGGAAAAACGCGAAAATAGCCTCTATTGGCATCCTGTTCGCGATGATTGGTGTCTATACCGGCCTTGCTGAGTTTGGTGGTTATCCGACTCGTTGGCTGGCCATCGCCAGCTACAGCATTACCGCACTGGTCGTTATCTACCTCATTTTTGACAGCTTACGCAGTCGTAAAACAGCCACTTATGCGAAGGATTCCCTATGAAACGCCCAAATTTTCTCTTCATCATGACGGATACCCAGGCCACCAACATGGTGGGTTGTTATAGCGGGAAGGCGCTTAATACACAGCATATCGACCAGCTCGCCCGCGAAGGATTACGCTTTAACTCTGCCTATACCTGCTCGCCCGTATGCACACCTGCACGCGCCGGGCTATTTACCGGAATCTATGCCAACCAGTCTGGGCCGTGGACAAACAATGTCGCACCGGGGAAAAATATCTCCACCATGGGACGCTATTTCCAGGATGCGGGCTACCACACCTGTTATATCGGCAAGTGGCATCTTGATGGGCACGACTATTTCGGTACCGGCGTATGCCCGCCAGAGTGGGATCCGCAATACTGGTATGACGGTGCTAACTATCTGGCGGAACTGACCGATGAGGAGATTGGTCTGTGGCGAAATGGCCTGAATAGCGTTGAAGATTTGCAGAATCACCAGATTGATGAAACCTTCACCTGGGCCCATCGCATCAGCAATCGGGCGGTGGATTTTCTGCAACAACCACAACGCAACGATGAACCGTTTCTGATGGTGGTCTCCTATGATGAACCTCATCATCCTTTCACCTGCCCGGTTGAGTATCTGGAAAAGTATCAGGATTTCTATTACGACCTGGGGCCGAAAGCCCATGACGACCTCGCGAATAAACCCGAGCACCATCGCCTGTGGGCTGAGGCAATGCCTTCCCCGGTAGATGACAGCGGGTTGTACCATCATCCGATGTACTTTGCCTGCAATGATTTTGTCGATGATCAGATTGGTCGTGTTATCAACGCATTAACCCCTGAACAGCGTGAAAATACGTGGGTGATTTACACTTCCGATCACGGTGAAATGATGGGCGCACATAAACTGATCAGTAAAGGGGCAGCGATGTACGACGACATCACGCGTATTCCGCTGATTATTCGCGCCCCTCAAGGCGAAGCAGCGCAGGTGGACACCCCAGTTAGCCATATCGACCTGTTGCCTACAATGATGGCACTGGCGGGTATTGATAAGCCAGATATTCTACCTGGAGAAAATATACTTAAGGTGGATTCTCCACGCGGCGTGATGGTCGAGTTCAACCGTTATGAAATTGAACACGACAGTTTTGGCGGGTTTATTCCGGTACGCTGTTGGGTAGCGGAGAGCTTTAAACTGGTGCTTAATCTCTTCACCAGTGACGAATTGTACGATCGCGTGAATGACCCTGACGAACTAAACAACTTGATTAACGTCGCGGAATTCGCCGCGATGCGCGATAAAATGCACGATGATTTACTGGATTATATGGATAAAATCCGCGATCCGTTCCGTACCTATCAGTGGAGCCTGCGCCCATGGCGAAAAGGTGCGACACCGCGCTGGATGGGGGCATTTCGCCCGCGCCCGGAAGACGGCTATTCACCAGTAGTGCGAGATTACGACACTGGGCTGCCAACACAGGGCGTCAAAGTGGAAGAGAAAAAGCAGAAGTTTTGATGACCGATTAAGCCCAACGACAAGGAGCCACAATGAAAATTTCCCGCCTCGGAGAAGCCCCGGATTACCGTTTCTCGCTGGCGAATGAACGCACGTTTCTGGCGTGGATCCGTACATCGCTGGGCTTTCTGGCGGCAGGCGTCGGTCTTGATCAACTGGCGCCTGACTTCGCAACGCCGGTCATTCGTGAACTTCTGGCGTTATTACTGTGCCTGTTCGCGGGCGGGCTGGCGATTTACGGTTACCTGCGTTGGCTGCGTAATGAAAAAGCGATGCGGCTGAAGGAGGACCTGCCTTACACCCATAGCTTACTGATTATTAGTGTGATTTTAATGGTTGTTGCCGCCATTGTGATGGGCCTTGTGCTTTATGCCGGCTAACCGTAAAGCGCGCAGGGAGAGTGATCCAGGTCTGCAGCCTGAACGTACCTCGCTCGCCTGGTTTCGTACCCTACTTGGTTACGCTGCGCTGATGCTGCTGGCGATTAAACATAACTGGCATCAGGCCGGGATTTTGTTCTGGATCTCAATTGCGGTACTGGCAATAGCCGCACCGGTGCTTTGGCGATATACTCGAAATCGCATTTTAATGGACGTTACGCAAAATGATTTTGCGCAACCCCGCGTGGTGCGCGATAAGTTTTTTATCGCGCTTGCGGTTCTCTCACTGGCGTTGCTGTTTGCGGTAACGCATCTGCGTCAGGTGGGGTTATTGATAAAGGATTATCTATGACAGGCTGCCAGGTCATGGTCAAACCGGCCAGTTCTCGCTGTAATCTGCGCTGCAGATACTGCTTCTATATTGAAAAACCACAACAGAACGTAATGGATGACGACACGCTTGAAGCGTTTATTCGTCAACATATCGACGCGCAACCTGGCGATGAAGTGCTGTTTGCCTGGCAGGGTGGCGAACCTACGCTCTGCGGGTTGGATTATTTTAAACGTGTTGTTGCGCTTCAGCGGCGCTACGCAAATGGCAAACGCATTGCCAATGCCTTCCAGACCAACGGGATTCTGCTTAACGAGGCGTGGTGCCGGTTTTTCCGCGAACATAACTGGCTGGTGGGCATCTCTATCGATGGCCCCGCGCCGTTGCATGATGCATTACGTGTGAGCACTAGCGGCAAGCCTACCCATCATAAAGTTATTGAAGCTATCCATCTTTTGACCGCCCATCGCGTTGAGTTCAACCTGCTGGTGGTCGTCAACAGTCTCAACAGCCAGCATCCGCAGGCGCTTTATCGTTACTTACGTAAACTCGGTACACCGTTTATCCAGTTCATCCCACTGGTTGAGCAGGATGAAAACGGTAATTTAACGACAGAATCGTTGACCGAGCAGCGCTGGGGCGAGTTTCTGACGCGCGTCTTTTCCGTCTGGGTAAGAGAAGATATTGGCCGCGTTTACGTTCAACTCTTTGATTCTACGCTGGGCGTCTGGTCTGGCTATCCCGCGCAGATGTGCGCGCAAAGTGAGCTCTGTGGTCACGCCTTTGCGCTGGAGTCTAATGGCGATCTTTATCAGTGCGATCACTACGTTTATCCGGCGTATCGGTTGGGCAATATTCACGAGCAACCGCTGAAGGTGCTTAACGTACAGCCAGAGGTCGCGGCTTTTGGCGCAAACAAACAGCGTGCGCTTACGGATGCTTGCCGACAATGCCCTGTGCTACGCTTGTGTCAGGGTGATTGCCCAAAACACCGCCTGAATGCAGGCAAAAGCGCGTTATGCGAAGGCTATCGCCAGTTCTTCACCGATACGGCGCCACACATGAAAATTATGCGCGATCTGCTGAAGCACCACCGCTCGCCCGTTGAGCTGATGGTGATGCTTCAGCGAAGCTAGGGTTTAACGGCCTTTCGCCAGATACTGCGCCATCTCTTCTTCCGGCACCATGCCGCCGCCCGTCGCCCACACCAGGTGGGTGGCGTGGTTAAGCTGTTCGGCGCTGAAACCGTGCATCTGCTGATACGCGCTGGACGCGCAAACGCGCTGCGGCCCAGCCATACCCGCCAGCGCTGAAGGCTCAAGGCGGATATTTTCTTCCTGCGCCAGCCAGCCCAGCATGTCATACATTGTTTGATCGTCGAGCGTATAAAGCCCGTCGAGCAGACGTTCCATTGCGCGACCCACAAAACCGGATGCGCGGCCTACCGCCAGCCCATCCGCCGCTGTCAGGTTATCAATGCCGATGTCCTGAACGGAAAGCGCATCGTGCAGGCCGGTGTACACGCCCAGCAGCATGCACGGCGAGTGCGTTGGCTCAGCAAAGAAGCAATGAACGTTATCGCCAAAAGCCAGTTTCAGGCCAAACGCCACGCCCCCAGGGCCGCCGCCCACACCGCACGGCAGATAAACAAACAGCGGATGACCGGCATCGACCACGCGTCCCTGCTGAGCAAACTGCGCTTTCAGGCGCTGCCCGGCGACGGCATAGCCAAGGAATAACGTGCGGGAGTTTTCATCGTCGATAAAGAAGCAGTTCGGGTCTGACTCCGCCGCTTTGCGCCCCTGTTCAACCGCCACGCCGTAATCTTCTTCATACTCGACCACCGTCACGCCGTGGCTGCGCAGCTTCGCTTTTTTCCAGGCGCGGGCATCAGCGGACATATGTACGGTAACCTTAAACCCGATACAGGCGCTCATGATGCCAATCGACAAACCGAGATTGCCTGTGGAGCCCACCGCGATGCTGAACTGGCTGAAAAACTGTTTAAATTCAGGGGAAAGCAGCACGCTGTAGTCGTCTTCGGTGCTCAGCAGTCCCGCTTCCAGCGCCAGTTTCTCGGCGTGGGTCAGCACTTCATAGATGCCGCCACGGGCTTTAATCGAGCCGGAAATGGGCAGATGACTGTCTTTCTTGAGCAGAATTTCACCGCCCACTTTCTGACTGAACTGTTGTTCCAGGCGCTTTTGCATCGCCGGGATCGCCACCACGTCAGATTCAATTATCCCGCCGGTTGCGGCGGTTTCCGGAAACGCTTTTGCCAGATACGGTGCGAAACGCGTCAGACGGTCGTGCGCGGCCTTAACGTCTTGTTCCGTCAGGCCAACATAGGGTAAACCTTCCGCAAGAGAAGTGGTGCCGGGGTTAAACCAGGTGGTCTCTTTGAGCGCGACCAGGTCGTCCACTAAAGGATATTGAGCGATGAGTTTTTGAATGTTTTCCATAGTACGTCTCTTTGCGCTTAGATGATAAAGGAAAGCAGGAATGTGCATACCAGTGCAACGACGGAGGCAATAAATGTCGCCGTTGTGTAGTATTTAAACGTCTCGTTCAGGGTTGCGCCGCAATACTGTTTCACCAGCCAGAAGAGGGAATCGGTGACGATCGTGCAGCCAATTGCGCCTGAACCAATAGCAATGGCGATGATCTCCGGGCTCACGTTCGGATAAAGCGGCAGCATTGGGGAGACAATCGCTGTTGCGCCCATCATCGCCACCGTGGCGGAACCGACGGCCGCATGCAGAATCAGCGCCACCAGCCACGCCAGCAGAATCGGGTGCATATGCATGTTGGAGAGGATAAGCGCCAGCGTATCTGCCAGGCCGCTGCCTTTCAGAATTGCGTTGAATGCACCGCCTGCACCGATAATCAGCAGAATATTGGCGATGGAACCAAAACCGTTCTCTGTGTGGGTCAGTAGCGTGCTCATGCCAATATGCTGACGCAGGCCAAGGATGTAATAGGCCACAAACACGGCGATAAACATGGCGGTAATTGGGTTGCCGATAAATTCCAGCAGCGTATAAATCGTGCTGCCTTTTTCCATGTTCAATTCAGCGACGGTTTTCACCAGCATCAGGCCAATTGGCAGCAGAACAGTAAACAGTGTTGCGCCAAGTGACGGCAGCGTTTTTTCATCGCGTACTTCAAGGTCTGAAAACTCGGCCGGTACGGCCTTAAAGGGCAGACGATTGCCGAGGAATTTCAGGTACAGCGGGCCGCCGATAAGTGAGGCCATCAGCCCAACCAGTAGGCCGTAAACGATAACTGAACCTAAATCTGCCCCCAGTTTATTGGCGACAAACAGCGCAGCCGGGTGTGGCGGCACAACACAGTGCACGGCCATCAATGCGGTACACAGCGGAATCGCCAGCTTCAACAATGACGTATTGGTTTTTTTTGCGATGGAAAACGCCAGTGGGATCAAGAGCACGACGCCCACTTCCACAAACAGCGTAATTCCACAAATCAGCCCCACCAGCACCATAATGACGTCGGCAGAGAGCCAGCGGCAGCGCTGAAGCGTCAGCCCAATCCGCTCCGCCGCGCCGGAGACTTCCATCATTTTGCCCAGAATGGTGCCAAGGCCAATAACGGCGGCCAGGAAGCCCAGCGTGCCGCCAATTCCGCTTTCCACGGCGTTCACCATTTCCAGCGGGCCCATGCCCATCATCGCGCCCACGAAAAAGCTGGCTAATAACAGCGCCAGAAACGGGTGGAATTTAAACTTCACGATGGTCAAAACGATCAACACGATGCTTATCAACAGCGTGCTTACAACCCATATTTGAGAGTGCATATCTCACCTTGCCCTGTGATTAACCTCCCCCTATTGGACAAAAAACGGGCATAGCCTGACAAACGATGTATTTGTCCTTTCACATGAGCCAGATTGAATCAAAATGGTGATTTACGTCGAATAATGAAGGTAAATTGCGAGATGATTCACTCTAATTCATCCTTGCGCTGATTTTTGCAGCATATTTTTTTACACTGATAAGTACTATTTGGGTTGATGAGGCGGTTATGGATCCCCTGCGCGACGTGCGAAATCGGCTGCTGAATGGCTGGCAGTTATCGAAGCTCTACACCTTTGAGGTTGCGGCGAGGCATCAGTCCTTTGCGTTGGCGGCGGATGAACTCTCGCTGAGCCCCAGCGCCGTCAGCCATCGCATTAATCAGCTTGAAGAGGAACTGGGCATTCAGCTGTTTGTCCGCTCGCACCGTAAAGTAGAGCTGACGCACGAAGGGAAGCGGGTGTTCTGGGCACTGAAATCGTCGCTGGATACCCTCAACCAGGAAATTCTGGACATCAAAAACCAGGAGCTTTCCGGCACGCTCACGGTTTATTCGCGGCCGTCCATTGCACAGTGCTGGCTGGTACCCGCATTGGGTGATTTCACCCGCCGCTATCCATCGATTTCACTGACTATGCTAACCGGAAATGACAACGTTAATTTACAGCGGGCGGGCATCGACCTGGCGATTTACTTCGACGATGCGCCATCGGCACAGCTAACACACCATTTTTTGATGGATGAAGAAATTTTGCCGGTGTGCAGCCCCGACTATGCGCGGCGTTATGATCTGAATGGACGGCTGGTAAATCTTCCGCACTGTACATTGCTGCACGACAGGCAGGCGTGGAGCAACGACTCGGGCACCGATGAATGGCACAGCTGGGCGCAACACTTTACGGTAAATTTGCCGACATCATCGGGGATTGGTTTCGATCGTTCAGATTTAGCGGTGATTGCCGCGATGAATCATATCGGTGTGGCAATGGGGCGGAAGCGTTTAGTGCAAAAACGCCTCGACAGCGGGGAGCTGGTGGCTCCCTTCGGCGATATGGCGCTGAAATGTCATCAGCACTATTACGTCACCACGCTGCCTGGCCGTCAGTGGCCGAAAATCGAGGCGTTTATTGGCTGGTTGCAGGAGCAGGCGGCTTACACCGGCTGCTGATGATGATGAAAACGCGAAGCCAACGGCAGCCAGCACAGGAAAATCAGCAGGCCCATCAGCGTCATCAGCAGGCCAAGGCTGGCCTGGCCGGTTTGCGGCATCATGGCTGAAAGCCACGCCAGCACACCGGAACCAATATTTTGCAAGCCGCCGACCAGCGCGCCAGCGGTACCGGCGAGGAACGGGAAGGGTTCCATCGCACCGCTGGTTGCCAACGGAAAGAGCATCCCGGCGCCGAAGAAGAACAGCGCGGCGGGCACCAGCAGCGTCCAGACGGTCATCACGCCGAACAGGCCCGGTATCCACATCATCAGCCCGGCGACCAGGCAGCTCATCACCGACTGCCACATCAGCGTTGGGAAACGCTTATTCGGACGCCCGGCAAACCAGGCGCCAAAGAATGCCGCTGGGATCGGCAGAATAAACAGAATGCTTACCACCATACTGTTCAGGCCAAGCACTGCACCCATCAATACGCCAGAGCAGGCTTCAAACACCGCAATGCCTGCGAGGCCACCAATCAGCATCAGCAGATAGCAGTTGAACGCGCTGCTGCCAAAAAGCGTTTTGTAGTTGCTGATAAGCCGCGTTTTCGGCGCTCCGACAGGGCGCGTTTCCGGCATCCAGCGCGCCATGCTGAAGGTGACAATCACGCACAGGGTCAGCAGGAAGCCGTAGCACGCACGCCAGCTCCAGGCGGTATCAAGCAGCCCGCCAATCAGCGGCGCGAGCAGTGGGCTCACCAGAATACCCATATTCAACAGGCTGTTAGCGTGGCGAAGCTGGCTGCCCTCGTACAGGTCACGTGGTAGGGTACGCGCCATTACGCCGCCCACGCCGGTGCCCATTCCCTGTAGCGCGCTGGCGGCAATCAGCACCGTCAGGTCGTGGGTGGACATGGCGATAATCGTCGCCAGCATAAAAATCGACATCCCAACCAGAATCACCGGACGGCGACCTACGCGATCAGAAAGCGGGCCATAGAAAAGTTGCGAAACGCCATAGGTCAGCAGATAGGCTGCCATGACGCTTTGCACCGCGCCCTCGCGAACGTTGAGATCGCGTGCCATATCAGCAATTGCAGGAATATATATGGTTTGCGCCATCTGTCCGACGGCTACCAGCAACACCAGCATCAATAAGATAGTGACGTTTCTTTGGCTTTTCATTTCTCTGATATTTTATAAAAAAGGAAAATACAAGAATAAGCTGCTGCTTATTACCCTAAATGCGGGTGGAATCTACCATATCAAGATGACAATTTAACCATCAGATATGTGAATGATTTGTAGCAACCAGGCAGGATTTATAGACGGTGACGGCAACTAATCTTGCCAGTCTCAGCGTGGCTCTGGAGTGTGATCGCGCAAACATTTTCACGCAGATGAATTTTTTTCCGTTGCCAGCGCCCACAACCTGTGTTTGTATAAATTCAATTGATGAATTGATAAACAGGTCCCTAATGACTCCTTCCATGATGACGTCGACCCTACTAAAAACCGCGCTACCAGCCGCGGTGGTCGTCGTGCGTGTGGTGGTGGTCGTCGGCAATGCGCCGTAGGGTCCGGAACAACACACGATTCCAAAACCCCGCCGGCGCAAACCGGGCGGGGTTTTTCGTTTAAGGACCCTCCCCGGAAAGTCGGCTCAGAATAAAAGGACTGGAGCATGGCAAGTTCGGGCACAACATCACAGACCAGACGCTTTACCGGCGCAGAACTGATTGTCCATTTACTGGAGCGTCAGGGGATTACTATGGTTACCGGCATTCCAGGCGGCACCGTATTGCCCCTGTACGATGCATTAAGCCAAAGCAAAAAAATTCGCCATATCCTGGCGCGTCACGAGCAGGGTGCCGGGTTTATTGCGCAGGGCATGGCGCGTACGGCGGGGAAACCGGCGGTATGCATGGCCTGTAGCGGCCCCGGTGCCACCAACCTGGTGACCGCCATCGCCGATGCGCGTCTCGACTCGATTCCATTAGTTTGCATCACCGGGCAGGTGGCCTCCTCGTTAATCGGCACCGACGCGTTCCAGGAAGTCGACACCTACGGCATCTCTATCCCCATCACCAAACACAACTATTTAGTTCGCAACATCACGGAGTTACCGCAGGTTATTGCGGACGCTTTCCGCATTGCGCAGTCTGGCCGCCCGGGCCCGGTGTGGATAGACATTCCTAAGGATGTGCAGACCGCTGAAATCGAACTGAATGAACTGCCGGAGCCCGGCGATCGTGCGCCAACGCCTGAATTCAGTGCCGAGAGCGTGCGCGAAGCCGCCGCGATGATCAACGCCGCGCAGCGTCCGGTGCTCTATCTGGGGGGCGGCGTCATTAACGCGCCGGAGCGTGTGCGCGAGTTGGCTGAGAAAGCGAATTTGCCGACCACCATGACTTTGATGGCATTAGGCATGCTGCCTAAAGCGCATCCTCTGTCGTTAGGTATGCTGGGGATGCACGGCGCGCGCAGCACCAATTTTATTTTACAACAGTCTGATTTACTGGTTGTTTTAGGCGCACGTTTTGATGACCGGGCGACGGGGAAAGTGGCCGAATTCTGCCCGAATGCGAAGATCATTCACGTCGATATCGACCGCGCCGAGCTGGGGAAAATTAAGCAAGCCCACGTGGCGATTCAGGCCGATGTGGATGATGTCCTGGCGCAACTGTTGCCGCAGATTGACGCGCAGCCGCGTAACGCATGGCGTGAAAAAGTGGCTGAACTGCAACAGGAATTCCCGTGCGCGATCCCGCAGGAAACGGACCCATTAAGTCATTATGGCCTGATCAACGCCGTTGCCGCCTGCGTGAACGACGACGCGATTATCGCCACCGATGTGGGACAGCACCAGATGTGGACGGCCCAGGCGTATCCGCTCAATCGCCCGCGTCAGTGGCTGACTTCCGGCGGCCTTGGCACAATGGGCTTCGGCTTGCCTGCGGCGGTTGGCGCGGCGCTGGCGAACCCGGATCGCAAAGTTCTGTGCTTCTCGGGTGATGGCAGTTTGATGATGAATATTCAGGAGATGGCGACGGCGGCTGAAAATCAGCTGGATGTGAAAATTATCCTGATGAATAACGAAGCGCTGGGCCTGGTGCATCAACAACAGAGCCTGTTCTACAAACAGGGCGTATTCGCGGCGACGTATCCGGGCATGATCAACTTTATGCAAATTGCCGCAGGTTTTGGCCTGGCAACCTGCGACTTAAACAGCGAAACGGACCCACAGGGCGCGCTGCAGGCCATTATCAATCGACCGGGCCCGGCGCTGATCCACGTGCGTATCGACCCGCATGAAAAAGTGTATCCGATGGTACCGCCGGGAGCGGCCAATACTGAAATGGTGGGGGAATAAGCCATGCAAAACACAGCACACGATAACGTCATTCTCGAACTCACCGTTCGCAACCACCCCGGCGTCATGACCCACGTCTGCGGCCTGTTTGCCCGTCGCGCGTTTAACGTCGAAGGCATCCTTTGCCTACCGATTCAGGACAGCGATCAAAGCCATATCTGGCTACTGGTCAACGATGACCAGCGGCTGGAGCAGATGATGAGCCAGATAGACAAGCTGGAAGACGTGGTGAAAGTGCAGCGCAACCAGTCGGACCCGACGATGTTTAATAAGATTGCGGTGTTTTTTCAGTAGGTCATCTTGCAGTCGACAGCGCTGATATTCTCTTTATGATGTCGGGGTTGAACGACATTGAGAGGGCGCATGATCTGGATAATGCTGGCGACGCTGGTGGTGGTTTTTGTGGTGGGTTTTCGGGTGATGACATCCGGCCCGCGCCGGGCGATTCGTCGTTTGAGTGAACGCATGGGCATTACACCAATGCCCATAGAATCGATGATCGATCAACTGGGGAAGGAGCCTGGCAACGAGTACCTTCACTATCTTGAGCGCCCGAACGAGGCTCATTTGCAAAATGCCGCGCAGATGCTGCTGATTTGGCAGGTGTTTATCGTCGACAGCAGCGAAGAAAGTATGCATCGCTGGCACCGCCTGCTGCAAAAATCGCGTCTTGCGGCACCGATTACCGATGCGCAGGTGCGGCTGGCGCTGGGGTTTATGCGTGAGCTGGAGCCAAACGCCGGAGAGCTTAATGCGTTTCAGCTTCGCTATAACGCCCTGTTCCATGATGAAGATGGGGTGCGGTGGTTGCATTGATGCGAGCGGGCCTTCCCCCTCACCCTAACCCTCTCCCACTGGGAGAGGGGACCGAGAGTGCCAGAGGTTAAGCGGGTGCGGTTTTCTCCCTCTCCCTGTGGGAGAGGGCCGGGGTGAGGGCATCAGCGCGCTCGCTCCCCTCTCTTTCCCCCAAAAAGTTGTCAAAACGTTAAATAGGTCACACTCAGGATGTTACACTGCGCAACCTTCCCGCATGCGAACAAACATCAGGTGGCCTATGACCGACTCGCTCTCTTCTCCACAACCTAAAGATACTGTTACGCGGCCCAACTGGTCGGCCGTTTTTGCGGTCGCTTTCTGCGTCGCCTGCCTGATTACCGTTGAGTTTTTGCCCGTTAGCCTGCTGACGCCGATGGCGCAGGATCTGGGCATCTCTGAAGGCCTGGCGGGGCAGTCAGTCACCATGACCGCGTTTGTGGCGATGTTCTCCAGCCTGTTTATCACTCACATCATTGGCCGCACCGATCGCCGCTACGTGGTGGTGATGTTTGCGGTGTTACTTACGCTCTCCTGCCTGCTGGTATCGTTCGCCAACAGCTTTGCGCTGTTGCTGCTGGGGCGCGCCTGTCTCGGCCTGGCGCTGGGGGGATTCTGGGCGATGTCGGCGTCGTTGACCATTCGGCTGGTGCCAATGCGCGTGGTGCCCAAAGCGCTGTCGGTGATTTTTGGCGCGGTATCGATAGCCCTGGTGATCGCTGCGCCGCTTGGCAGTTTTCTCGGCGGAATTATTGGCTGGCGCAATGTGTTTAACGGTGCGGCGCTGATGGGCGCGCTGTGCATTGTCTGGGTGATTAAAGCGCTGCCCTCGCTGCCTGGCGAAGCGGCGCATCAGCAGCAGAACATGTTCAGCTTGATGAAGCGCCCCGGCGTACTGGCGGGAATGAGCGCTATCTTCCTGGTGTTCGTTGGTCAGTTTTCTTTCTTCACCTATATTCGCCCGGTTTATACCACGCTGGCAGGCTTTAGCGTGGATGGCCTGACGCTGGTGCTGTTGAGCTTTGGGGTTGCCAGCTTTGTTGGTACCTCGCTTTCATCCGCTATTCTGAAACGCTCGGTAAAAGGCACGCTGGCCTGCGCGCCCTTTGTTCTGACGCTAAGCGCGCTGGCGCTGATTTTCTGGGGGAACTCGCCCGTTGTCGCGTCTGCGGTGGCGATTATCTGGGGCTTCGCGTTTGCGATGATACCGGTCGGCTGGTCGACGTGGATCACGCGCTCGCTCTCCGATCAGGCCGAGAAAGCGGGATCTATTCAGGTGGCGGTGATCCAGTTCGCCAACACCTGCGGCGCGGCGCTGGGCGGCGTTGCGCTGGACCATTTCGGCGTGCTGTCGCCGCTGGTGCTTTCCGCCTGCCTGATGCTGCTGACGGCCACGCTGGTGGCGACGAAAGTGAAAGTGAGTTAATGAATATTGCCGGATTACGCTGCGCGTATCCGGCCATCATTTACGGGATATCACTCCGCTTTCGGACACTGTACCTGTTTCACCGCGGCGCCATAGCGTTCCGCATCATTGCGTTCCAGCGCCAGCGTCGCTTCCCGCACGCGCAGACGATTCTCTTCCGTCGCCAGCACCAGATTCGCAAATTGATCGTCCGACACCGCGCCCGCCGGGGTGCAGTTTTTCTTCACGTCCTCAATCACCTGCCGCTTTTGCTGCTCAAACTTAAGTCCTTCCATCGGTGACTCGGCATACGCCGCGCCGGAAGCTGCCAGACAGGTCGCCAGAGAAAACAGCACCGGAATCATTTTCATGCTCATATCCTTATCGGTAATTCATTTCCTTTAACTATACGTGCAGTTGGCGATTCTGGACAATTTAGTGGCGCTCTACCGGCGTACTGCGACGGCGGGAATCCAGAGAAATCAGGATAACCGAAGAGAGGATCAGCAGCGTGCCCAGCCAGTCCGGCAGAGTGAAGGTGATGCCGAGCAGCAGCAGTGACAGGAACGCGCTGCTCAGCGGTTCGGCGCAGCTCAAAATGCTGGCGCGTGGGCCGCCAATCATCTGCGCGCCTTTCAGATACAGGCTGAAGGTCAGTGAGGTGCCAATCACCACCAGATAAAAGAACGCCAGCACCACGTTGCCGGAAAGGGTAAAGCTCTCGCCCTGGCCTGCGTAGAACGGCAGCAGCACCGCGCCGCCAATGAGCATGCTCCAGCCGACAATCGGTAGCGTACCGTAACGCGCAATCAGCTGTGACGGATAGGTGGTGTAGAACGCCGCGGTAAAGGCGGAGACAATCCCCCAGAACAACGCCCCGCCGGAAATAGACAGTGATGTCGGGTTACCGTGAGTAACCAGCAAAAACGTACCGATTAACGATGTACCAATGGCGGCGAAAACAAACGAGCCGGGACGAGATTTACGCACCAGCGAGAACCACGCCACGATGATCGTCGGGGCCAAAAATTGCAGCACTGTCGCGGTGGCGGCGTTGGATTTCTCAATGGTCATCAGAAACGACAGTTGTACCGTCAGGGCGCCCACCAGAGTGAAGAACAGCAGGCTGAGCGCGTCTTTGCGGTTTTTCATAATGCGGAAGATGCGGTCGCCATGCACGAAAGAGAGCATTAGCAGGATCAGGCCGGCAAACAGCAGGCGCGTCATGGTCAAAAACTGCGAGGACATCTGGCTTTGTTCCATGATGTACTGCGCGCATACCCCTGAACTTCCCCATAGCACGGCGGCGATAAGGACGTTCATCATCCCTCTTCTGGTAGAACCCATGTTGTTGTGATCTCGTCTTTATTTTTATCAGACGGGAATCATAGCATGCAGAAATAGAAGCCCCCAGCGGTTGCCAGGGGTGGGAGGATTAACTGAGATCGACGTTTTTACTGCCGAACAACCAGGTGAGCAGGAAGCCGCAGAAGTAGGCTACCGCAAGGCCCGCGGCGTAAACCGCCATCCCGGCGTAGATACCGCTGTTGGAGGTCATTAATGGGAGCGCCACCAGACCCGACGGGCCGAATACGGTGTTCAGACCGACAGGCAGGCCCATCCACGCCACCAGGCCGATAAAGAAGCCGCCGCACGCACCGCCAAAACAGGCGGTAATAAACGGTTTCATGCGCGGCAGCGTGACGCCGTAGATCAGTGGTTCGCCGACGCCCAGCAGACCGGGAATGATCGCTCCTTTAATCTGCGTACGCAGCAGCGCGCCGTGCTTCGCGCGGAAGTAAAGCGCCAGCGCTGCGCCAACCTGGCCCGCGCCCGCCATCGACAAAATGGTGAACAAGGAGTTGAAGCCCTGTGCATCCATTAGTGCGAAATAGACAGGCACAAAACCCTGATGCACGCCAAACATGACCGCCAGCAGGAACAGCCCGGCCAGCACCGCAGAGCCGAACGGGTTGCCATTGAGGTGCAGGAACAACCAGGACATCCCGGTGAACAGGTAACCGCCGAGCGGCATAATCACCACAAAGGTGACCGCACCCATAATCAACAGCGTAATGGCGGAGGTGAGGATCATATCGAGGTTGGCGGGCATGATGCTGCGTACCCGTCTTTCTACCCATGCGCCGAGAATCGCCGCGATCAGCACGCCGATGATGTTACCGCGCGGGTCGATATCGTGACCGAAGAACTGCGTGATGCCGGAATAAAACCCCACCGTCGCTTCCGGGTTATAGCCCAGCACAAACAGCGAGGCGATAATCGCGCCGTTCACGCCCGAGCCGCCAAACGCTTTTTGCGTGTTGTAGCCAATGAGAATACTCAGGAAGGTGAACATCCCCTTGCTGAAGACCTTCATATAGCCGATCACTTCCACCAGCGTGGCGTTCGGATGAGCGCTTTTTAGCACAAACATCTGTTCTGCCAGCGTGGCAAAGCCCAGCAGCAGGCCGACGGCAATAAAGCCCGGGATTAATGGGGTAAAAATGGTGGCGAACTTCGCCAAAAACTTCTGAATTCCGCTGGTTTGTTTCTCTTTCAGCGCTTTTTTCTTATCGCTGGCGACGTCAGCCAGTGAAGGTTCAACGGCTGGCGAATCCTCCAGCAGCGTGTTCATCATCTCGGCGGCGGTCTGTGCTTTGCCGGGGCCGAGGATAATCTGGAACTGCTCTTCGCTGACTACCACACCCAGCACGCCTTCGACCTGGCGGATGTTGGCGATATCGGCCTGCTCTTCATTGCGCAAGGTTAAGCGCAGCCGGGTCATACAGTTCCCGGCCTGAACGACGTTTCCGGCTCCCCCCACCAGGGAGAGGAGGCGGGCTATCATCTCTTTATTTATTTTCGCCATTCAATCTGTTCTCCAGGACGGTTTAGCCTTGCTGTAACGCCTTGCGGATGTAGCCGTTGTTATCGGCCAGCAGTGTGGTGGCCTCGTCAGCGCTGAGATTTGCCAGCACCATCACGATGGCGGTTTTACAGTGGCGATGACAGGCGTTTAGCGCATTAATGGCGGTTTCGCGGTCACACTCGGTTGCTTCCATCACGATGGACACCTGGCGCTCAATCAGCTTGGCGTTAGTGGCTTCCACATCGACCATCAGGTTGCTGTAAACCTTGCCGCTGCGAATCATCGCGCCGGTGGTAATCATGTTCAGCACCAGTTTCTGCGCGGTGCCAGCCTTCAGGCGGGTTGAGCCGGTCACCACTTCCGGGCCCACAACCGGGGTAATCGCGATATCGGCCAGTTGCGCCATTTCGCCGTGCGGGTTGCAGGTAATGGTTGCGACTCGCGCACCCACGCTTTTGGCGTAGTTCATCGCGCCAATGACGTACGGCGTGCGGCCGCTGGCGGCGATACCGACCAGCACATCATTTGCCGTGAAATTCAGCGCTTTCAGATCTTCCGCGCCCTGAGCAACGTTATCTTCAGAGTTCTCAACGGCGCTAAGAATTGCTTTATGCCCGCCAGCAATCAGGCCAACGACCTGTTCCGGGCGAGTGCCGAACGTCGGTGGGCACTCGCTGGCATCAAGAATACCGAGGCGACCAGAGGTACCTGCGCCACTGTAAATCAGGCGACCGCCTTTCTGGAATGCTGCCGCGACGGCGTCAACCAGTTGGGCAATCTGCGGCAGATAAGGCGTGATTGCGTGGGCAACCAGCTGATCTTCGCGGTTGATCACCGCCAGCATCTCTTCGGTGGAGAGGGTGTCAATATTGGTACTGTTGGCGTTGCGGCGCTCGGTCAGCAGTTTGCTCAGGTCGATACTCATAGTGGCCTCGTCTTCATCAGTGGCAGTCAGTATAAGGAATTTTTTATTCCTCTCGTGTGAAGGGTATCACGATTAAAGCCAGGTGAATAAGAAGGAATGCAGATGGGTAGTGACTTACTGCGGTAATAAGTTTGGAATATTTTATTACCGCAGTGAATTTTAGCGGGCTTTGCAGAGAGAAAATAAAAGGGGTATGTACACTGAGTAACTACTCATGCCGCGTTTTCAACGGCGCTTCCTTCAGCAACCACGACAGCACAAACGCCAGCACCATAATGCACGCTGCCATAATGAATGCCGCGTGGATGGCCGAGCCGAAGGCATCCAGATAATCCGCGCGCACCGCATCAGGCAGATGGTGGATGGTGGACGGGTTCATATCGCGCGGTACTTCTGCGCCTTCAGGCAACAGACGCGTCAGGTTTGACTGCAGTACGGAGGTAAACACTGCACCAAACAGCGCCACGCCAATGGAACCGCCAATTGAACGGAACAGCGTTACACCGGAAGTTGCTACACCGTACAGATTCGGCGCGACGGTGTTTTGCACCGCCAGCACCAGAACCTGCATCACCAGCCCTAATCCCATTCCCAGCACGCCGGTAAAGAGATAAAGATGCCAGGTTGGCGAAGTGATTGTGATGCGCGTCAGCAACACCATGCCCACCGTGCCCAGCAGCGTGCCGAGAATCGGAAACAGGCGATATTTCCCGGTGCGGCTGATAATGCGCCCGCTGATGATCGAGGTCAGCAGCAGCCCGCCCATTAGCGGAATTAACTGCAAGCCCGCTTGCGTCGGTGTCGCCTCTTTGACGACCTGCAAATAGAGTGGCAGGAATGTCACCGAGCCAAACAGTGACATCCCGATGATAAATCCAATCATGCTGCACAGCAGGAAACTGCGGTTGCGGAAAAGCGAAAGGGGAATGATGGGCTCCCAGGCCAGCCGCTCTTCATAGATAAACCCGGCAATGCCCACCAGGCCAAAGGCGAGAATGCACCATAGCTGTGGGTCGTTCCATGGGCGAACGGTGCCGCCTTCGGTGGTGAACAGAATGATACAGACCAGCGCCATGGTCAGATAAATCGCGCCCAGCCAGTCAATCTCATGCTGGTTGCGTTTAGTGTTGCTGTGGAAGACCGTGCCGATCACCAAAAGGGCGAACAGCCCCAGCGGGATGTTGATGTAGAAAATCCAGCGCCACGACGCATGCTGGACGATAAAACCGCCAATCAATGGGCCAATCACCGTCGCCAGGCCGAACACACCGCCAAACAACCCCTGATAGCGGCCACGTTCAGCAGGAGGAATGACATCTGCGATAGCAGCCATGCTGATCACCATCAGCCCGCCGCCGCCAAGCCCCTGAAGGGCGCGCATGAGTACCAGTTGTGTCATATTCTGCGCTAAACCACACAGTGCGGAACCGACCAAAAACAGCACGATAGCAATCTGCAGAACCCGCTTACGGCCAAACAGATCGCCGAATTTACCGTACAATGGCACAACAATGGTGGAGGTCAGAATATATGCCGTGACCACCCAGGAGAGTTTATCCAACCCGCCCAGCTCGCCAACGATGGTTGGCAGCGCGGTCGAGACAATCGTCTGATCGAGCGCGGAGAGCAGCATCACCAGCAGCAATGCGCTGAACAGCAGGCGGATAGAAGGTGCGCCCGCATGTGATGATGACGTTTCTTGCGTCACGGTATCGGACTCCATAGTGTGCTCACTTGAAATTAATTAACTGTATAATTAATATTTATGGAAGATGCTTCACTGGTCAAGAGATCGCTCCCTTATGACGGCACAAAAAGACAACGGAAAAAACCTAAAAGCACGTAAACCGGGTCGCCCGCGCGGTAGCAAGCCGAGCGGCGATAACCGCGAGCATCTGCTCGATATCGCGCTGCGACTCTTTTCGCAGCAGGGTATTGGCCATACTTCACTGAACGCGATTGCCCGTGAGGCTGGCGTGACGCCCGCCATGCTGCACTACTATTTCAACTCGCGCGAACAACTGCTGGACGTGGTGATTGAAGAGCGTTTTTTACCGCTGAGAAGTGAGATCACAGCGATTTTTGCCGCGCATCCCGATGAACCGGTTACCGCGTTGACCGAGATGGTCAAGATGCTGGCGGAACTGGCTGCGCGCTACGAGTGGTTTGCGCCATTGTGGATGCAGGAGGTAATAGGCGAAATGCCGGTGCTGCGCCAGCATCTTAACGCGCGTTTTGGCGAGGATCGCTATCAACAGACGCTGGCATCGGTCAAACGCTGGCAGCAGGAAGGGAAAATAAACCCGCATTTGACGGCGGAATTACTATTTACCTCTTTACTCAGCCTGGTATTAGTACCCTTTTCCCGAATGCGAAACGATGAAAGGCTTGCCTCGCTGACAACAGAAATAATCATTAGCAATGCGTTAGCATTAATGCGTCAGGGAATAAATAATTAAACTTATTATTCTTTAAATCTTATTAATGGTGGTGCTTTTTAGAGAACTAATTAATAGCTATAAATCACCACTTCCCGCACCGGGCGAGAACCATGAAGTGCGATGTCTCTGACCGTGGAGACGACAGGAACTTCGCCCTCTTCGGCGCAGCGCTGGGCCTGCATGCGGTAAATCGCATCGTCGATGCATTTGCTGGTCGAGGATGCGGACTCGCCATAAATCGCACCGGAAAAATGTATGCTGCCCCTGGCGTGTGCCGGGGTAATTAACGTCGAAAAAAGGCAGAGAACTGCAATTGGCATGAAGCCATAGAGCTTATTCATTTGTGTATTACGCGTTATTTAAAAGTGCGCGAATAATAAGCCTATTCTTTAAAGTTACAATGTTTCTGGTTATTTTCTTTAATTACATAACCTGGCAATGTGAATAAAATGCAGACAGAACCTACCTTTGCGTTGATGAAAGGTAATTCCAGATTTTTATGAACAAAATCGCAATAGTCTATTGCCGGAATGACCGTTTATCCCGCCTGCTCACCGCCGTATTCTTGTCGCCATCGAGTTGCCGAACGCAACGTTATGCCGAATACAGGATACCCATTATGAAAACCCTCACTCAGATTGCAGCTGCTTCTCTTCTCTCCGTTATGGCCTTTGGTGCATCAGCGCAAAGCGTAACGGCAACCGCCTCTACCCTCGATTCTGCAGAAGCGGCGATTGCGCAGAAAGCGAAAGCGATGAATGCCTCTCAGTACAAAATCACCAGCGCCCACATGGGCAACCGCGTCACCATGAGCGCTGAACTCTACAAATAAGCGCGCGGCAAGACGGTTTTCCAAAAAACATGAGAACCGCCTGATTATTACCCTCACCAGGAGATGAAAATGTTATTTGAAAACTATGCCCTAAATGCCGTCGCGCTGAAAAACCGAATTGTTATGCCACCGATGACCCGCTCACGTGCCGGAGCGGGCGATGTCGCCACCGATATGATGGCGGAATATTACGCACAGCGCGCCAGCGCCGGGCTGATCATTAGCGAAGGTACGCAGATCAGCCAGCAGGGCCAGGGTTATGCCTGGACGCCGGGAATATACACCGAATCGCAGATTGCAGGCTGGAAAAAAGTGACCGATGCCGTCCATCAGGCGGGCGGTAAGATCTTCGCACAGCTGTGGCACGTTGGTCGCGTTTCGCATACCACACTTCAGCCGGGCCACGCTGCACCGGTTTCTTCATCTGCTATTCAGGCCGAAGGCGTGAAGGTGTTTGTGGATGTAAAAGGCTGCGGGCCGGAGAGCGGTGTGGGCGAGATGCTACAACATACGATGCCGCGTGCGCTGACTGCTGAAGAGATCCCCGCTATCGTGAATGACTATGCGCAGGCTGCGCGTAACGCGATTGCCGCCGGTTTTGATGGTATCGAACTGCATGGCGCGAACGGTTATCTCATCAATCAGTTTATTGATTCGCAGGCTAACCTGCGCGATGACCAATACGGCGGCGCATTGCAAAATCGCCTGCGCTTTATGAAAGAAGTGGTTACTGCCGTGTCGAATGCGATTGGCAAAGAACGCGTCGGTATTCGCCTGGCACCATTGACCACCCTGATGGGTTCCCGCGACGATACGCCGGAAGCGACCTATCTGGCGGCCGCCAGCGTGCTGAACGATCTCGGCATTGCCTATATTCATATTGCCGAAGCGGACTGGGAAGATGCGCCGGTGATGCCAGCGGCTTTTAAAGAAGCACTGCGTCTGATATTCCGCGGTACGCTGATTTACTCCGGTAAATACACCAGGGCGCGTGCGGAAGAGGCGCTGCAAAATGACTGGGCGGATTTGATTGGTTTTGGTCGTCCGTTTATCGCCAACCCGGATTTGCCGTATCGTTTACAGCATGATTTACCGCTCAATCAGCCAGTGAAAGAGCAGTTCTTTGGCGGCGGAAAAGCGGGATATATTGATTATCCGCCAGCGAAATAAAACAGGCTGCCGGGTCTCGCATCGTGCGGGCCCGGCACAGTGCGTTACCAGAACTTAACGGCCAGGCTCAGAATAAAGACAAAGCCGACAATGGCAACCGTCCAGCAAAACGCCAACATATGGGCTTCATGTTTTTGTTGTTTTAATACTGCTTCGTTTTCCATTTTTCTTTTCCTTGCTCACATCGTGTAGGGGCAGAGGTGCCCCATATTACCGTGGGACGTTAATCCCTCCCGGTACTCCGTGCGTCAGAACCACCTGCCAGAGCTGAATATTTCTGGCCCTGAAAGCACCGGCGCAGGCTTTCAGGTAGTAGGTGAACATCCGTTTAAAACGTGCTGAATAGACCTCTTCCAGTTGGCCCCATGAATCCTGGAATCGCTGCTCCCAGGCCATCAGGGTTTTATCGTAGTCAGAGCCAAAATTGTGCAGATCTTCAATCACAAAGAAGGGTTCGCAGGCAGAAGAGAGCTGCGAAACCGACGGCAGGCAGCCGTTCGGGAAGATGTATTTATCGATCCACGCGTCGACGTTCAGGTCGCTTTGATTGGAACCGATAGTGTGCAGCAGGAAGATACCGTCTTCCGCCAGATTTTTATTGGCCACGGTAAAGTAGGTTTTGTAGTTTTTCGGCCCGACGTGTTCAAACATTCCCACCGAGACAATGCGGTCAAATTTGCTGTCGAGGTCACGATAGTCCTGCAACAGAATTTCCACATCCAGCCCGGCGCAACGTTGTTGAGCAAGCTTTTGCTGTTCGGCGGAGATGGTGACACCGGTGACTTTCACACCGTAGTTTTCTGCCGCATACGCAGCCAGCCCACCCCAACCACAGCCGATATCCAGTAGCGTCATGCCTTTTTGCAGATTGAGTTTGCGGCAGATAAGCTCCAGCTTGTTTTGCTGCGCTTCAATCAGGTTGCTTGCTTCCCGCCAGTAGCCACAGGAGTATTGCATGTACGGGTCAAGCATCAGCGTGAAGAGGTCGTTGCCGAGGTCGTAATGCTCTTTACCCACAATCCATGCACGTTTTTTCGATTGCAGGTTGATTATCCTCGCGCTTACGACGTGCATTAAATCTTTCAGGTTGTGCTTAATCTGCGACTCGATATCGATTTTCAGCAGACGGGAGATAAACTCGTCGAGCTGCTCGCACTCCCACCAGCCATCCATATAGCTCTCGCCCAGGCCAAGAGAGCCCTGCTGAAGAACGCGTTTGTAGAAATGTTTGTTTTTGACCTGAATGTCGAAAGGACGTTTGCCGTTAATTTCGATGTCTGCGCGTTGCAGTAAGTCACGGCAGATGCGATACCACTGATTGCCGCCATCGGGCATGATTAATTTTTTGTTCATCGTTTGTCCGCCTGAGCGAGAATCTATTTGTCATACAAATGTACTAAGAGCAGGTTATACCTATGATGAATATTCGTAAAGTGAATCTCATCAATGGGAGGGATGCGGAAATGGAATGGGAGGGAGGTGCGCACTGATGCCCTCACCCCGGCCCTCTCCCACAGGGAGAGGGGGAAAACCGCGGACACTTAATCTTTGGCACCATCGGTCCCCTCTCCCTTGAGGGAGAGGGTTAGGGTGAGGGGGGATATGCGCACTGATGCCTTCACCCCGGCCCTCTCCCACAGGGAGAGGGGGAAAAGTCGGTAGGCCAGATAAGCGAAGCGCATCCGGCGTAACGTCAGAAGTCGTACTGCAACGTCAAACGGTTCTGCCAGAAGTCTTTCTCATACAGCGGTGAAGTCTGCACGCCGACAAAATCGCTCAGGCTCAGGCCTTTCAGCGCACCCTGGAAGTTCCAGATAAAGTAAACCAGATACTCAGACTGGCGCAGGCTACCGGTATTCACCGTCGGCGTCAGGTCCATCCACGAGTAACGCGCGCCCAGCGTCAGGTTCTCGTTAGCGTTCCAGTTCACGTTAGTGGCATATGCGTCACCGCTGCCCAGATCCTGCGTACTGGTGAAGTACGGCTGCGCGAAATACGGGCCCGATGAACTGTTATGCGCATACGGTGTAACCAGTGAACCATAGCCGTAGCTGTTGCCGCTGGAAGCAATGTGATCATAACCCGCTGCCCAGGAGAGCGCGGGCGTGAAGTTCAGCGACAGTTGTGCGCCGTAAGAGCGGTTATCTACCTCGCCCGCCAGCGCTTTGCCTTCGCTGGTACCGCGAATGTATTGCAGCGCCACATCCGGGGTGAACAGCGCCTGCTGCCACTGGAGGTGACCTTCGGTGTAGAAGATGTTGGAGAAATCGGCGTAGCTTTCGTACCACATCTGGCCGGTCAGCTTTTTGTCATCCCACATCATGTGGCGACCCGCGCCAATGGCCCACATGCCATCGGTCTCTTCGGTGACTTCGGTATAGGCGGTGGTGCGTTTCACCTGATCGCTGCCCCAGCCCTTATAGCGCCATATTTTGGTCGCGCGCAGGAAATCGTCGCCGCTGCCGTACTGCATATCCAGTGCCTGATAAAGAATCGGAGTAATACGCCAGTCATAGTCGCCGACAAACGGCAGATCCAAACGCTGGTTCCCGCCGGTGATGCGGAAATCGCCATAGCGCCAGTTGAGATACGCTTCACCAATATTGGTCTGGTTTTCGCCGATGTCGCTGATTACGCGCTCTTCCGGTGGATGGTTAATGCCGCGCAGGAACAGGCCACTCACACCCACGTTGAAGCCGTACATCGGCGCCGTTTCATACTTAAGGAAACCGCCGTAGCTGATGGTGTCCTGGTTAAAACCTTTGGCGAAATAGGCGTTGTGAGTGGTGTAGTAAAGTGAGCGAACGCTGCCGCTGACTTTACCGCAGCTAAATACATCGCTCAGGTTGCTGACGTTGCCGTTGGCGTCGAAACACTCGCTGTCGGACTTAAAGGAGAGAGCCGCTTCTGCGCTGGCGGGAAGCGCCAGAGCTGCAAGCGTGACCAGGGCGGTGAGACCACCGGTTAATCGTGATGGTTTAACTGCACCTGCTGCCCGACACATCTTCATGCTAATACCTTGTAAACAGAGATAAAAAAAGAAAAAGTGTGCGAATGTCGCCCCCGCTATGTCGCTACTCTCGCGGGTAGAGAGACCCCTGATAGACGCACTAAACGTATGGGCGGTTTCGCACAGGGCTGCGATTATCTTCATCGTAAGGGGAGTGATCCAGATCTAAACGCAAACGTTTGCTTTCTTTTTCCAGGCATTGATGCTGAATCAGTGATTCAAATTGAATTATTTATGATGCTAATTATTAATGGGCAGATATTTGAACTGCATATTGATTGGATGAATGGAAGATAGTGCTTATTTTGCTGTTTGGCTTAAACCGCACCGATTGGATAGTTTTCAGGCGCATCCCGCGCGTAAACGCGCGGGAAATCGGTCATCAAAAATAGTAGCCGATATTGACGTTGGTGCGGAAATACCATTTTCCGCTGCCTTCCGACTGCGTGCTGGTCCAGCCCGTGGCGTTAAGCGCGCCGCCCCACGGGTTAACGTTTTTCGCCCAGCTTAAATCGACCCAGAACATCACCGGTAGTGCGAAGACCTGCACCCCGACGGTGTTCATCTGGGAATCGCTCCAGCCGCTTTTATCTTTCCATAACACGCTGTAATCGTTATAGAACCGCAGCTTTGATACCGCGCCCCATTTGACGTCCACATCACGGGCCACGTTGAGCGACGCGGTGGTGGCTTTTGCCGGGATTAAATACGACGGCGTCAGGCCGTTGCCGCCCATCAGAATCGTATCGTCGCTTACGCCCGCCGGATTTTTCGGATCGTACTGGTAACGGATCACCTGTGAGGAGAGCTGCCACGGCCCGTTCTGCACGGTTCCGTGCAGGCCCGCCGCCCAGAAAGTGCCGTCATCATCGGTCTCGCGATTGTGCAATCGCGCCAGCGCCAGCGATCCGCCCAGCTCATTATTCCAGCCCCCGCCGTGGAAGTTTCGCGCCAGCCGCACGTTCACCTGATCGCGTTTCTCATTACGCTGCTGATGCTGGCTGGGATAATTGGTATTTTTTAAGCGGTCATAATCCCCGACATCGGGCGCATAGCGCAGGTTCTCAGGCTCCATCCACGGGAAATAAGCCACATCCAGCGACCAGTTATTATCGTGATATTGGTAATTTACCCCGCTACCGGCATTGACGCCGAACCCTAAATAAAAGGGAATGCCGTATGACCAGCCAAATTGTGGATACGGCTCCAGGCCAAAAGGCTTGCCGGGAATGCCAAGCTGTACACTATTATTCTGATCAAACCGATATCCCACATAGGCGCGGTCAATCGCATATTTATGGTGATCCTGAAACCAGAATCCGGCATCAAAGAAATAGTTATTATAAAAACCGCTGCTGTCGATACGGAATGTATCAAAACGCAGATGCGGCGGATCGCGATAATTACTGCCTTTCCAGTCTTCATAGCGATAATTTGCCCGTAATGCGCCGCCAATATCTAACCCGGCGTTACTGTCCGCACTGCGCCAGCCAATATGTGGGAAGGGCTTGCCGCCCTCAGCCAGCACGGGTGCGGCGATGCATGTGCCCAGCAGCAGCGCGAAAAATTGTTTACGCATAGCTCACCTCTCATTTCATATTCAATACGCAATAGCTCGCCGCCGCGGATAAAAATCAGCGAGAATTAATTGATGGCGTTTCGCCAGTGAAACTCAGAAATAAATTTATTGGTTTTTTATATTTGTCTCAAATATGAAACTAAGTTTATTATTTGATATATGGAAAATCGCACGCTATTCGCGTGTCGTCAAGGTGTAAAGTTTGAGCTATCGCGCAATGTTATTAAAGGCAGGCGTGAGTATTGCTATTTGTGAGGTAAAGAGGAAATTAATCTCATATATGGAACAAAAAATAATATTGTGTAATTTGATATATGGGGGAAGGGAAGCTTATGTTTAACGGTTTATATCATCGAGGCCGTTTCACGCGTGAGAAGGGAGCAAATTGGCGGAAGATCACAGGAGTCGTATTCGATAGTTAATTAATTGATTAAATGATGATATTTTATGTTTGGCAAATGAGTAACCCCCATAAGCACCCCCAAATGGATTTGTTTGTGGGGAGAGGGGGAACCCAGTGCTACGTTTTGACCTGTGTTTTCTATGATAGCAAAATGACAACCCCTTATTGCTTTAGGCTGTTTTTAAGTGGAGCAGTTGTCCTTTAAACCGGATAACAGTGTTATCGTGGGGTATTGTCTTCGACGTTGTTGGAGATTATTTCCGTGCCCCTGCAAATATTGTCGCGCAGCCAGCCGAACAGAATTTGCAGGGTTTCTTCGGAGGTTAAGGCTTGCACGGGAAAACCGTATCAGAGGAGGATACGTGGGTTACCAGTCGAAGATTTCTAATCCGGGCAGCATTTACCCTGCAGCATCAAAATGGATTATGTCGGGGGAATAACGATGCATAAGCGTAACAACCAGACGACGACAGGCTTTTGATAACCCCAGTCGCTTTAGTTCCAGTACGCGATGTAAACGGGCATTCAGCCTGAGAATAAATCCGTAGCCGGTATACAGTATCCAGTCGTAGTTGCCGCCGTCATGACGTTGAAGTGTTACCTGGTCAAGGATAGCGTTATCCTCACAGGTAATACGGGCGGTGCTACACTGGATCCCGTTCAGACGGGCGACACGTGGCAGAGGATCTTCAACAACCAACTTCCCGGGGGCGTCAGCAATGCGAAGTGAATAACCGTTATCGCAGACCACATCGATCAGGTTGGCCAGTTCAATACCGTCGATATCAACAGCGATCCGGCCCATGTTGAGGGCCAGTATATTGACGGCATCAGCCTCCACGGTCAGAGACAGCTTCATTGAGTCGCTCCGCTGTATTTGCCGGTGGTGATATCGGTTACCATTCTGTAGCCGTTACGCGTCATCAGTCCACAGTCCTTACGGGCGCGGAGGATATCAATACTGCTGATGAGTGGGGACTGTGTTTCTGCACTGAAACTGCGACGATCGATACGGACAAGATCGTATTTTTCGACGATGAAATTCACCGCGTCGCACAGTGAAATGCCTGCGTCAATATGTTCCGGAATGACACCATCGTTGCCAAACGGTGTGTCGTTAAGTGAAAGGCCATAATGCTGTTCCAGCAGATATACAAGAAGTTGCTGCCAGATTTCAACGGGCGTCGGACGTGGCGAATCCTCCTGCGTGGAGGATAGTGGTTGGGTTTGCATAGTGGGATCTCTTCGTTGACGGGTTAAAACGAGGGAAAATAGTGCGAAGGTTTACGCGGTTGCTTCAGATGGTGTCGGGTAAATCGCTACGTACACGTATCCATGCGAGCCGAGGCTGTCGGCCTCGCAGGTCAGCCCTGTTGCGTATAACGTGACACAGTGCTGATGGCGGGGACTGAGCTCACCGGAAACCAGCATGAGTTCCAGTTGTTTGAGCAGTACCGGGAATGCCTGGTCGAGAAGGCGTAAATCCGCGTCGCTGAACTGTCCGGTGATACTGGCGCGGTCAGCGAGATAGTGCAGCCGGTTGTCCTCCTGCACCAGGCGAGCGCCAAAACAGGGAGTGATACTGCGTTTAAGTCCCCACCAGGGTTCAGTGATATCGTGGTTTTCTGCCGGTATTTTATTCGACAATTTTAGCCTTCCTTAAACGTGTGTTAATTCAGTGTGACGCTGCGCAATACGACATACGGGCCGTTACGGTCCTGGCGGCGTTCAGCGAAGACGGCCAACACACCACCGATGTCCTGTACCTCGCGACCGGCGTAATGGCATATACTGCCACTCCACTTATATTTGCCGGTACAGAAGCGAAACAAGCGGGACTGCGGATGCTGCCGGTATATCGCCATGGCCTGACGCTTGCTGATAATCTTCATTTATTTCCCCCTACAGCCAGCCGCGTTCGGCAAAGGACACAATCTCCATCCCGCCGATGACCATGTGGTCCAGCAGGCGGATATCAACCAGCGCCAGGGCTTCACTGATGCGCCCGGTAATATTCCGGTCGTCCTGACTGGGCTCTGCATACCCTGAGGGATGGTTATGCACCACCACCACCGCAGCGGCATTATGCTGCAGGGCGGCTTTTACAATTTCCCGGGGATGAACCTGTGTATGATTGATGGTGCCGGTGAACAGCGTTTCATGCGCAATCAGCCGGTGCTGGTTATCGAGGAAGAGCGCAGCAAACTCTTCGCGCTCCTGTGTGGCAAGCTGCAGGCGCAGCCAGTCGCGAAGGGCATGGCTGGAGGTAAATGACGCCCCGGGTTCACGTAACTGTTGCTCCAGCAGGGTCAGTGCCGTCCTGACCGTCTGCTGTTCTGTGGGGGCCAGTTCACGGGCAAACAGCGGAAGTTGTTGTTCCATAATTTTGACCTCAGTCGATGATGTGCATAATGGTGTCGCATTCGGGATGGTTCAGTGCGTAGTCCCGCAGACGGTAATAGTGCTCTGTCATGGCGTCGCATTCCGTACGGCAGGCATGATGGCTATACTCCAGCAGACAGGCCGCGATACCCGCCGCCTCAGCGCTCATTTCAGCACTGTTGCCATTCATGGCATTGAACAGTGTCCATTTATCACCAGTGTCTCCATCCGGCTCCGGTGCCATAAACACGCCGCCGTTGCTGAGTGTGTAAAAATTCCAGATGCCGCCGTGGTAATCCTCACAAAGCCGGTCCATCCACGCGAAGATGCGGGGCTCCAGCAGTATCCACTGTGGAATGCCGCCAAAATGTTGCGGCCAGAAATGAAGCCGCTGTGCATCAGGCAGCAGCGTGGCGGTGATGGTCGGGACCTGTTCTGTGTCCGCTGTCACGGACGAATGATTCATGTTCATGGGTGTTCCTTGTATAAGAGTATGAGTACGCCGTTCAGAGAAGGGCGGTGGCGCGAGCAATAATGAAAATCAGGGGGAGAAGAGCAGATATGCGCATATGTGCGGAAAGAAACCGCAGCGCGTCAGTCTGGCATTAACAGCAGACATAACCGGGGGCAGGATTGTGCATAGCCATCGATATCGCTCAGACAGGGCCATACGCCACCGGCATCTGCCAGTCTGCACAAGCTGAGTTCGCCAGGCCGGTAACAGAGGTATGCGCACCAGGCACAGAGGTCATCATCGGAGATGGAACGGCAGAAAGCGGTATCGCTCAGGGAAGCCGGATAAACGCCGGCCTTGTGGGTATTTTCAGGAAGAACGGGCATCAGCTCAGTGCCTGCTGCAGCTCTTCAGCCATCACCCACAGCGCGCGGTTGAGCTTTATGTCACCGTCGATACCGTTCACTGCCCGCGTCCGGCTGCGTTTGCCCTGTGCTGAACGACCGGATAACCCGCCTTTCTGCAGGTTTTCCTGCAGACGATTGAAGACCGTCCACAGGTCATTCTGCTCATCCTGCCAGCGGCGTGGTGCCAGAATCTGTGTCTCTGTGACCGGTTGATGCTCTTCTCCAAAACGGTACGTCAGGGCCGCTTTCGCCAGCGCCTGCTGCGCCGGAGGGGGCAGCAACAGAGACTGCATGGCATCTCGCTTCTCCTCCACCCGGTCAAATACGCCGAGTACCTCATAAGCACCCTCGATGACTTTTTCCACCACATCGCCTTTATGCGGTACGCGTACTTCACCAAAGGACGTCCCGCAGACCAGGCCGTTACAGCAGACGCTACGGAACAGCCCCGGCAGCATCTGATAACTGCTGGAGCCGTCATGTGAGTTGAGCAGAATAATTTCCGGGACTTGCTGACCGGTGATTTGCCCGGCACGGCGCAGGCGCAGCATATGCTTCGTGTGCTCCCGGCGGGACGCATCGCGCACTCGGGTCTGACAGGCAAAGAACGGCTGAAAACCTTCGCGCTGGAGGCTCTCCAGCAGGGTGATGGTGGGGATATAGGCATACCGCTCGCTGCGGGAGGCATGCTTGTTTTCACCAAACACGCTCGGGGTGTGCAACATCAGTTCTTCGTGTGTTAAGGGACAGTCGCGACGGATCAGGTTCACACGACCAAAACGGCTGGCTAATTTCATGGGGTTACCTTTATGGATGACATAAACGAAAAAGCCCTGCTCATACGAGCAGGGCTTCAGAGGGGGTGTATCAGGGAATGGCGGGATTCTGTAATGACAGCGAACGTTACCGCGCGGTTATTTCGGGTCCGTGTCGGCCTGGCTATTTCCCGTCGGTAAAGTGGCTTCAGCAGGGGCTGTAGTTAAGCCACCCTGGATAATTTTGTGTTTAGCAAAAGCCTCCGGCATCGTGTTGATGCAGTAAGTGATATAAAAGACATTGAAGATAATGACGTAGAACACATTCATCTTCAGTTCGAACTTAAAGGTGTTCAGCACGTAGCTCTGCAGCGCTGTGCGGGCTTTAAAGGCCCAGATGATATACATCACACCACTGGCAATGGACAACACGCCGCCGAGCATGGCAATGGCATCCATGGTCGGGTCATAACCATAGAGTTCCGGGTCGGTGGTGCCCATCACACTGAGCTGGCGCGAAATACCGTAGCAGATGGCTATCCACAGAACATAAAGGTCAGAGGAAAACGAAACCTTCGTGGTGTCGATGATGATGCCTTGTTTTCGGTAGAGCCACATCAGTGGATAGATACCGAAGGTAACGAAAGAGAGTAAGACAAAATTCAGCGTTTTTGTATTCAGTCGGGCGCTGAGGTCGGTAATGACAGGCATGGTTTATCCTTAAAGGTGGAAGTTTCAGAAGCGGAAGTAAAAGAGACGGTATTCAGTCAGATGGCGACAGGTTATTTTCCGGAGTACATGTGGTTGCGGACTTTCACCCACCATTTACCGTTACTGATTTTGTAATCAACTTTTTCGTCATTACATTCATCAATTTCGGGGCCGACGTATTTTCCGGTTTCAAGGTTCAGGACAGCGATATTGCCCGCCGGGCAGGACATGCCCATATCGGTATGCAGAATAGCGAATTTGCCTCCGGAGGCTGTGACAGACGTTCCTGCGCCCAGCGTCATCATTTCATCGCTGTCGATATGGACCCAGCCCTGTTTTCCGCCGCAGCCATTGCACCACAGACCATCACCGTTGACGGTACTGGCCAGCGTATAGGTGCTGTCAGGGATACTGACCTGGGTTGTGATGGTGGCGGCAACCGCAGGGACTGCCAGGGGCAATATCGCGGCACTCAACACCACATTCATTAAACTTTTCATTATTTACCTCACTGATAGGCGTCCCAGAAATCTTTAAAGCCACGTCCGCTGATTTTAAATTCTCCGGTAATATCAGTGAGCGTGACGACATGACCATATTCGCGCAGATAATTCACCAGCCATTGCTGAGTGGCTTTACCCCGAATAATCAGGGATATCTGGCATTCGCCTTTTTTCTGCCATATATGGCGCTCACCCTGAACCGGGTGTTCATTCAGCGTCAGTGTGACGCTGTCAGCCTCCGGCGTCTGGCAGGCCTTCTTGTTTCTCTCATTGGTCTGAACCTGGATATATTCATATCCGGGTGTGTCATCCATGGAAAACGTGCTGTTTCGGTTAATCGTGTAGTAATACTCCCCACTGGCATATCCCCAGCCTCCGTCGGCTATAGCCGGTGCGGATGAGAGAGCCAGAAGAGCCAGTGCAGGCAGGGTCAGTTTCTTCATGTTTATTTCCCTATGGGGCAAAGGTATCGACGAGGAAAATCATGGCGAACACGATGAATATCGTGAGCAGAACGTTGATGATTAAGCAGCGGAAGATTTTCCGTGCCAGTCGGTGCGGGAATGCCATCGGGAACCTCAGTCTCTGACAATGAGAAAGAAGAGCAACCCGGCAAGAATCGGGTCAATTATCATTGCGAGAATAAACCATCCCCAGAATGACCTTCCGGCACCTTTGGCCAGAAACCCCAGCACAACGGCCAGAAAAATCCATAACAAAACCAGTGGCATGTCATCTCCTTACAATGTTTTAACGTGCGTCTCCATATCTGTTTTATTTCAATCAGATAGCAGCATTTCAGCTCAAGTTTATAACCATGATAGATGAAGGGATAATGAATAAAACCGATCGGAACGATCGACAAAATCGATCATGAACAAGCAAAACTCTTTATCGTTGGACGTGCAAAACTAATCGAAAAAGAAGGACCAGACGCTGCGGGCCACATGGGCAACGGTGTGTGTCACAGCCTGCAAGGCCTGCCGGACAAGCAGTGGCAGTGGTACGCTGTCAATGACGTGGTCAAGGGTATCAACAACGGCGTCGCCAAAGCTGCTGCGGGCGGTATCCTGTATGGGGGTTGAGTGATAGGACTGATGCAGGTGGGGCAGCAGCGGGCTGCGTGCCTGCTTTGGGAGGCGATTTATCATCCGCTCCACGATGTGGGCCAGGTGATAACGCCCCTTCACTGAAACAGGAATGACAGCATCTTTCTGTATACCCAACTGACTGGCGACGGCCTGCTGTTTACGTTTAATGTGTTCAAGCTGGCCGGGTGATGGCATCGCAGTGTGTCGGTTCCACTGCTCGGATGGCTCGACTTTATCCACCTGATTGAGCACCCAGAGTACCGGCGGCATGGTGTTACCGCACCGGGCCTGAATGAACTGATAAAACGTCTCTTCCACGGAGAATGCCCGGTCGTCCGCCTTTAGTACCCACAGCACCATATCCAGCTTCGGGAGCTGCTCCCGATAGAGCTCACGATATTCTTTATCCCGACTCTGGCTCTCGCCCACACCGGGCAGGTCCACCAGCGTCAGATAATGTTGGCCGAATCGCAGGCGTACACGCTGTGGTTTACGGGTACAGGCTTCCACAGCATTCACTGCGCAGACTTCACTGCGGAACAGGGCATTGCAGAGCGACGATTTACCTGCACCTGTTTTTCCCATAATACCGATGACTGGTTCGTAAGTAATAAGCTGGCTGAGCTCCTTAATCAGCGTGTGGCGTAATGTACGGGGATAGCGGCGTAAATGGCGGCGGATAATCTGATATCCTGATGGTTGTTTCATTGAATATTCCTCAGAAATAAAACAGGCCATCCCGGAGGATAGCCTGATGAGCAAATAGTCTGTTATTCAATGATGTAATATATATCTGAAAAATATTTAAAAAGGAGAGGGAGCATCTCTCCTTGCTGTATCAAGGAGGTTAGTCCACGGTACGAATTAAAGGGATTTTATTTGTTTTCTTTGCAATCCTCAGTAGGAAATCTTTATGTTCTGCTGGGGTGTTTTTTATTTTTTCGTATCCTTTAAGATAGCTGTTCTTTCCTGAATTTGACGCCTGAGATGATTTGTTCTCGCTGTCATCACGTGCCATTTTCCGTATTAATTGGTCGGGAAGGCTGAACGTTTGTCTGAAGTCATACCCGTGGACGGATGCATCAGGAAACGGAACCAGAATATCATTAATAAAGATATGAACCTGCTTATCAGACGAATGTCCTTCAGTATCTTTAGCCCGGTATGTATTGGTTTTATTCTCGATCAGGTGTTTCTGTAATCCCATGGTGAAATTAAAATCGAAACTGTAAATGCCTGCGTAGCAGTTATGCTCTGCCGGGATAAATGAACACCATGTAAGAATAAGTTCCTGTATGAAACTCTCATTAATAACACCATCCCGAATGTAAAAAAGCACATGTGCGCAGGGTAAGAAAGATTCATCAATTATCGCTATGCGCTGATAACCTGCTATTCGTTTATACATGGCACGGTATCTGATTTTACTGATCATGAAATTCAGTGCGCGATTCATGATACGTAGATCATCGACGATATGCCTGGCTTTACCCTCAGTCTTTTTCCCCAGACGAAGGCTGATACCAAATAGTGTTAATTTCTGATGATTTGCTTTCTTTTTTATTTTTGCATATTTTTGCAGCAGTTTATTGTAAACGGTCTCTTTATGAATAAGTGACGCCTTGAGAAAATTTCTCTGCACAGGCCGGGCCGGATGGCGCAGGTGTATTATGTCATCAGGTATATTAGGATTAGTATTGCGTTCTGAGAGTGGTATGTTTTCTATTTCTGATGCCAGTATTTCACGCAGTCTGTTTGTGGCGTGCCCCTGTATTTGAACTTCACTGTCAGTGTCATTCAGTTCATCATCGCTAAGCTCCTTCCCCTTTTCAATTTTTACATCATCAAAGCTGATAAAGCTGTAGATGCCAGCAAGTTTATTATATTTGATTTCAGGTGCCGGATATGTGTTGTCTTTCTCACGAAGCCTGAGGAAATTCACTTCGTAAAAATCATTCATTCCATCCTTTCGCATGAAACTTCCTTACAGAGGTGGTTTTTAGTTATTTTATCACCCTATTAATTATATGGCTATAAATGAAGCTTTAATAGTATTTATTAAGTGTAAAAATCCAATAATTAAGAGTATGCGTTTTTGGTTAACAAGTCACTAAAAACAATGGGTTAGTAACAATGATGTGAATTATTGGTAGTGTATATAATTATCGCTAATATTCATTTTGAATCCGTTGTTTTATCTCATAAAACAGATAAGAACAATCATGGCTTATCAGAAGCCATTCCTGATCATGATGTCTCCCCGACTGCACAGCATCCACAGCGCAGGAAAGGGCCATATCCGGAGATCTTTGGGGTACCGTAATGGATAACAGGAGATAAGGGCAGACTATGTGAGATACCGATTCAAAAAATACATATGAATGCTATTATCTGGATGCCTCACTGCTCCCTGGTTGTATCGAGACATATCCGAAAAAGATATCGATTGAAATCGTTTCTGAATTTGAAAAGTGGCAAGCAGTGCTTCAGATGCTATGGTAAGCGAACCACTGGATAAAAGTGACAGATTGGAATATCAGGATAGAGGGTGCTGTTGATGACTGTAAAGTGGTACCTAATAATTAATTTAGGTAATTATTGTTATTTTATATGGAAACAGTTTTTAAATCCATGAAACCCATTCACATCACCTCACTCATTGGTCACCTGTAACGCCATATCAATCCCACACTTATCCCCCTAAGTTACAGCCAATCAAAAATAACATCCCATACGTATCTCATGACTCACACACACGAGATATTCTACCCATGAAGCAAAATAACCGTTACATCCACTACAATCATCTGAAGAACAGACTATTCACTCACCTTGATACACTCTTTGATAATTACGCCAAGATCTTAATGCTACGTATTGACCTTGGGTATCTGCAATACAGTGAAGCATTCAGTCTACAAGACGAAAAGGACATGGCCTGGCAGATGACACTCCTGACTGAACAACTGAATATCCATACTGATATCATTGGATTTGCATGGGTAATGGAACGCTCAGAGAAACACGGGATACATATCCACGCCACCTTTTATCTCGATGGACAACGGCACCGTAAAGTCTGGAATACCTGGCAGGCAGTTGAATGCTTATGGGGGGACATAACTAATGGTGAAGGGCATGCACAATGGTGTAAACCTCAGGAGCATTATCGGGTTCGTGGGGAGAGGGTTATCTGTCATGATGACGATAAAGGTCGCAATGGGATGACCTATATCCTCAGCTATCTGAGCAAAGTGGACCAGAAAGAGGACAGATTAATTTATCAGTTCAGTGATATTCCTGAACGAAGCAGGAGAGGAAGGCCAAGGCGAAAGTCAGAATCTGAAATCACTGGTTGGTAATAATATCAGACACCATTTAAACCGGGGGATATCGTGAATATCAAAATTTATACCCCGCACTCATCATCTGAAGGAATCACATCTCACTCGTAATTCCTTCTCCATTCACTTTACGGAGAACAAGATGATGAATACCGATATCCCTGTCCTGAATGACCAGTTTGTCGACATGAAGTTTATTACCCGGTTAACCGGCTTAACGGATAAATGGTTCTACAAGCTTATTCAGGATGGGGTATTCCCTAAGCCTATCAAACTGGGGCGTAGCTCCAGATGGTTGCAGAGCGAAGTGGAAGCCTGGTTACAGCTGCGTATCGCTGAATCACGGGGCTGAGCACGCATGAAGAAGAAACATAACCGTAAGACATGGCAGGCTCCGGTACGCTGGATTTGTCTGCAGTGTCATCGCCAGTACTGTGGTGAGCGTATGTGCCCGCACTGCTACGGCACGGCCAATGTGATAGCTGCCACAGCTGGTTGAATCATCCCCCTCAGCATTACTCACTCATACACGTAAATCTATACCCCGCCAGTAACCACGCATGATGCTGCCCATACCGGGACGGCCTGTGCCTGCGTGTCATATGGCGGTAAGGACTATTACTATGTACGCAAAATGTTTCCTGGCCTGTAACAGTGCTGGTCGCCTGACCGGTGCCAGAACCGCACTGCGCTCTCCCGGCGAACGATACACCTGCCATCACTGTGGGAGTGACCTGGTGCTGCACACTGACGCTGAGCGCCCGTGGTTTACGCATACCGATGCTGCACTCACTGTAGGCAGGCAAGGCTGTCCGTACATCCAACCAGACATTGATGAAGTTCTGTTAATACTCCAGCTACGACGTTACGTACCGAATGCAATGCCGGTGATAGGGCCTGGTGTGCATCACTGCCCGTTATATGAATACCGCAGGGCCGGGGAGGTCTTATGCTTATGATGTCGTGCCACCTCGCTCTCAACAGCAAGGGGGCGATGAGCCGCTCCCGGGACGCCATTAGCGAATCTGCTGATGGCTGGCGCTGTACGTCCTGCGGATGTCGTCTGGTGCTGCACCCGGGAGACGATGATACCCCTCCCTGGTTTGAGCATGACCAGACGTCAGCAGATGCATCTGCTCTGGCATACTGCCAGTATCGTCAGCACCGTGACGGATTGCCGGGTGAACGCTTCAGAGTGATGTTGTACTCCGTTCATGGACAGGATATCCGCATGGCGACGGAGTCCTGGTACTGTGTCTGGTGCGGATGTCATTACGAGGGCGAGAAGCATTGCGCGGTCTGTAACACCGGTATCTACAGCATCGAAGACACGGTCGGGCAGGGTGACATCCATCCAATTGAAGATCCGGCACAGTGCCCACCAGCAGACCTGGGAGGATACTGACCATGGCGATACGGTTCAGACCAACAGAATATGTGATTACTGCTGATGGCGAATGGGTGGCTGTTGATGCGCTCTCATATCAGCATACCAAGCCGCTGTTATGTGGATCCTGCCATACGCCAGCCACCGTGACGCAGGGTGATAATGGCTGGCAGCTGGTTCACCGACCGCGTTCAGAAGCCGACAGACGGCGGGTGATTCGCTGTTGTTACCGTCCTCCCACATTTTCGACAGGGATCCGGGGATTGTAAGTCATCATCACTGGACAGTGCGTCGATACAGAATGCCGACATGCCGTGTTCAGCGAGAGCCAGATGCAATTAGCCGAACTCTGGCCAGTATGACCTGTATAGACACACCGTCAAAATACGCCCGATATCTCCCCACCCTGCTGGTGTCCATTCGCCGGCATCTTGTCTTCCGCTAAAAGAACAGAGAGTACCCTTTATGAATTATTACTCCCCCATTTCTGATGCGGGTAATGCGGTAACCCTGCGAACTTTTCTGTAGCAGGCAGTTGACCCTTATCCCATGCTGGTGGCATTGAGTGTTACCAACGGTGCGAAAGTGATCCATATCCGACACCTGAAATCTGTACAGTCCGGGGACATAGTGAACACTTGTTCGGGGACATGGTAGACACTTACAACTAAGGCATAAGAACCCGTTTATGGAGTCGCTTATGCCCTGGGATGCGAGAGATACCATGTCATTACGTTCCGAGTTTGTTCTGTCCGCCTCACAAGACGGGGCGAACATCCGTTCCCTCTGCCGTCACTACGGCATTTCTCCCGCCACTGGCTACAAGTGGCTTCGCCGCTGGGCTGAGGAAAGCACATCCGGTCTTCTGGACCGTCCCCGGACGCCTCATTATTCTCCCAACCGCTCGCCCGACGACATCACTGACCTGCTGCGTATCGCCCATGTCCGTCATGAGCGCTGGGGCGCGCGCAAGATAAAACGCTGGCTCGAAGACCAGGGGCACCGTATGCCCTCCTTCAGCACCGTCCATAACCTGATGGCCCGTCACGGTCTGCTGCCGGGTACGGCTCCGGGTATTCCGGCCGCAGGACGCTTCGAACATGACGCGCCGAACCGGCTCTGGCAGATGGATTTTAAGGGCCACTTCCCCTTCGGCGGGGGCCGTGCCTTCCGTTCACCCTGCTGGATGACCACTCCCGTTTCTCCCTGTGTCTGGCACCCTGCACCGATGAACGCCGTGAGACCGTGCAGCAACAGCTGGTCAGCGTGTTTGAACGCTACGGGTTGCCAGACCGGATGACGATGGACAACGGCTCACCGTGGGGCGACACCACCGGCACCTGGACGGCACTGGAGTTGTGGCTGATGCGCCAGGGTATCCGGGTGGGGCATTCCCGGCCATATCATCTGCAGACACAGGGTAAGTGGTTCACAGACAGCGGTGAGCTGCAGCGTGCTTTCGACCACTGGCGTACGGTGTATAACCTTGAACGGCCCCATGAAGCACTGGGTATGGCCGTTCCTACCTCGCGATATCAGCGGGACGCTGAGCATAAAAGGTATCAGTCTAAATGCAGGCAAAGCGTTCAGGGGGGAGCGGGTCGGGCTGAAGGAGACGCTGGAGGATGGCTGCTATGAAGTGTGGTGGTGCAGTACAAAGGTGGGGGTGATCGACCTGAAGAAAAAGTCGATCACCATGGGTAAAGGATGTTAAAAAGTGTTCACCATGTCCTCGGACCGTACAAACCAGAGCTAGGGGGATAAATCTGCTCTCCTGATTTGGGGGAGCTTATGGTTACTTTTGAGACAGTTATGGACATTAAAATCTTGCATAAGCAGGGGGCTGAGCATTCGTGCAATAGCCAGAGAACCGATTATCTCCCATAATACCGTAAAGCTTTAATATTGGGGTGCTGTCTGCTAATCAGGTATGATCAAGCGGATGATCATCTGAATGAGCGATCCCCGTAATAAATTTTTTGAGGTACAATGGCTTCCTTGATTTTCTAGGGATGAAGATAACGGAAAATACGTGATCTTGCAGACAATCGTCCTTTGCAACCATGCTAGATACCGCACTTTATATTTTCATGATGATTTTTATATTTTAGGGGGATGGCCGTGATAAAAAAAATTTGCCAGGTGATTGACGGGGAGTACGTCTGTGATATTGATATCAGCGTGGAGGAATGGAAAGATTTATTAGTGAATGAAAAAGTTTTTGATGAAAAGAGTATTACAGCGTTAAAAAAATGGTTCATTGAACCAAATCATTCTTGCACATGCTTCGATATTGGTAAAAAGTACGAACTGCACAGTATGAGTGCTAATGGTGTTATTAACGGACTGGGTGGGAGAGTTCAAAAAGAACTTGGTCGATTTGAAGTTGAAGGTATCGGAAATATCGCGTCCGGTACAAAATTTATTACAGTCATGAAGAGTAAAGAAATCGTCGGGAAACCCAAAAGAAATTTATGGACAATTCGTGAGGAACTTGTTCAGGCAATTAATGAACTTGATTTTTTTGGTACAACAGAAATGGCCTGCAGTGAGTATTACTCTGACGCTGAGTTGATCAATGCCATAGAGGAAAGTAATATCTTCGACGACGCTCAGACGTTTGAATATACAGGAGAAGCCAAACCAAAGAAAAATGCAATAGAAGTAAAAAATGGCCTCTCGTATCCCAGGAGTAAAGGGGTATCCAAAAATGCACTGAATAAAGCAGGTTACATATGTGAAATCAATAGCGATCACCCAACCTTCAGAAGGCGAAACTCATCCTTAAATTATACTGAACCTCATCACATTGTACCTATGTCCAGGCAAGATGATTTCGACACCTCTCTTGATGTCGAAGAAAATATAATATCTCTGTGTTGCAATTGCCATAAACAAATTCACCTTGGACAGGGTTATGAAGATATGCTGAAAGAAATATACACTGCGAGAAAAAGGTTATTAAAAAAAGTTGGTATTGATATATCACTGGAAAACTTGATTCTTTATTACAAAATGGAAAGTAAGTGAGTTTCAAACGAGAGTGATACCTTCGTTTTATTGGTCGGGATGAACAGCAGATGATGTTTCCGGCAAGTATCTGGTTCAGAAACTTTCTGTTAAAAAAGAGGTAAAAGTAGTCTTGAGCCCTGACTGCGAATTGCCATTGCGCATGACCAGAGAACAGGACGACCCCCTGCCAAACCCAGGCATGAGAAACACCTTTAAAACATAGACTTAATTAAAATCAGCAATTCCCATCGAAATAATAAGCAAGCAGAATTGGCTCAGGTGAATTTCACTCGGTGCAGTGCATGCGTTGGGGGGGTTAAAATGAAAAACCCGAAATTAATCGGGTTTTGATTAGTTAACGATTAACAGGTTCCCGTACCTGGGAACAATCTGACTATACGCGCAATATAATATTTCCACAATCATTATTTTTGACTGCTAAGCCATTTATTCATCTGCTCAATTTCTCCTTTTGTGCTTTAATGATGTCCTGCGCGAGTTTTCTCATTTCAGGATCTCTCCCGTACTTCAGCTCGGTTTCAGCCATTGCTATTGCCCCTTCATGGTGTGCAACCATGCCTTTTGCAAAAGCCTTGTCGGGATCGGATTCATTAACGGAACCCATCATTTTGTCATGCATGCTTTTCATCCCTGACATATATTTCTGTGAAGATGCCGATGAGGACACATTCAGAAATTTTCATTTCTGAATGTTATGCGGAAATTGCTGGCAGCGACAGCAACAATATAACAGAAAGAGTTTTTTTTATTTTCATAAAATAAATCCTTTTCGAGTAGGTATTGTTTAATTGTAGCAGAGTCAGATAAAAAAGCCCCCAGACGGGGGCCAAAATACAGCAACATAACAACATATTCCGCTTAAGGAATAATCCAAGGAAAGGGTAAATGCACGGGTATCTCAGTCACATTCAGCCAGCATTCATCATGCGGCGGTGTGCATCGGCCATAGCCTGATGCGGGCCGGACTGACCGTTATTCATGAATTCATGGGCAACAGCCGCTCTTTCATGGTCATTCATCGCCGCGTATGAGGTCGACGGGCTGGTAGCGGAAACGGGGTTATTCCCCATCATCTTCTGGTGACTTTCCGCGATTTTCTGGTGCGCATCAGCTGAACCATTATTCATAGTTTCATGGGCAATAATGGCTTGTTCATGCTGATCCATACCAGCTATACGGGAATCCCCCCCCTGAATCTGGGCAGGAGCGGAAGCAGACTGCATCTGATGAGCAGGTGCCTGTGCATTATTGACACGCTCATGGATATTCACGGTTTCAGCGGCCCATGTCGCAGAAATTAATCCAAAACCTAACACCGAAGCTATTACGATATTATTCATGGTAACTCTCCATTTTTAAATCAATGATGTCCGGGAAATCACGACCTGTTTCTTCAGTTGTATCTCTGAAAATGCCAGTCTTCTCTGGCAAGTGACTGTACATTCATTACCTGAGGTACTCTGACGCTATGTAATGATGGAGTCGTCCAGACTTCCTGATAAGTTGCAAAAATTATACCGAATGGCTTCTGTTCGTAGCATGACAGGCTGATGACATCTTTGTAATATTATCAGTGGGGTATGATCGGATTCATTTTGCTCAGTCTTGGTACAGATAAAATGAAACGAGTCGAGTGTATATCCGATTCCACGTGTACTTTTCCGTGATGGGCCTCCACGATTGACTTTACAATAGCAAGGCCTATGCCGCTGCCTTCGCCTTTTCGTTGTCTGGACGGATCCACCCGATAAAACCGGTCAAACAGCCGTGGTAAATGTTCTTCAGGGATTGGCCTTCCGGGATTTTCAATCATCAGCTTAAAACAGCAGTCCTGTTCACTTATTGAGACGTCGATCGCCTGTCCCTCCGGCGTATAGCGCAAGGCATTGGATAACAGGTTATTAATTGCTCTTCTGAACATCTGTGGATCCCCTTCTGCTAGACAGGACATCCCGTTAAACCTCAGTGTGATATTGCGTTCTTCCGCCCAGGCTTCGAAGAACTCAAAGACTTTCATGACTTCGGCACTCAGGTCAAACATGACCTTGTCAGGAATCAGTTGATTATTGTCCGCCTGAGCCAGAAACAGCATGTCGCTGACCATTTTGGTCATCCGGTTGTATTCTTCAAGGCTGGAGTAGAGAATATCCTCAAGCTCCTGCTGCGATCGATCCTGACTCAGTGCAATTTCAGTCTGCGTCACCAAGTTGGTGATCGGGGTTCTGATTTCGTGCGCAATATCGGCAGAGAAATTGGCCTGACGGGTAAAAACATCCTCTATCTTTTCAATCATGTGATTGAACGAGATAACCAGTTGCTCCAGTTCAATAGGAACGCGAGCGGGTTCCAGCCGCGCATCAAGGTTTTCAGAAGTAATATTTTTAATGGCGTTGCTGACATTGCGAAGGGGCAGATGCCCCTGGTGGACAGTAATTCGAATGATCAGAATAATCAGCAAGCTTATCACGACGGCAATGGCAATCAGATTCTTTTTCAGCGCATCGAGATAGTGAAGATGGAAATTAATAGAGAGTCCGGTCAGCATGACATAGTGCTGCTGTTTACCCTGAAATATCGCCTGACCAGAGGAGGCGATAATTCTGTAGGTTTCCATTTTCATTCCGGAGCCGGAAAACATCGGTTCAGCCGGATCTTCCACCGTCCAGAGAAACACGTCCCGGACGCGAGTGTGCTCGCTAAAGTCTGCTGAATTCAGGGCCGATCGTAATGCTGATCCCTGCGCTGAACTAAACAGCACCTCTCCCTGCGGGCTAAGGAGCAAAAGGGCAATATTACGGTAACTGGCAATCGACTCCTTTATTTTACTTATTTTTTTCTCATCCGCATCCGCCGGAGACTGCAGTATTCGGTTCAGTGTGGTGCTGATTTGCTGCAGATCGCTGACATCCTGCTCGGCAAAATGCTTTTCAACGGAATGCAGCATAAACCAGGTAAACGCAATAAAAGCCAGTATTGTGGACAGACTGATGAAAAAGGTCAGCCTCAGGGCAAGTGAAAATGGGCGTCTGGAAAACTTGTTACGCATCCGGAACCTCCAGCATGTAGCCCACGCCCCGGACTGTCTGGATCAGTTTTGCCTCGTAATCATTGTCTATTTTCGCGCGAAGCCGCTTTACAGCGACATCAATCGCGTTGGTATCACTGTCAAAGTTCATATCCCAGACCTGGGAAGCAATCAGCGAACGAGGTAATACTTCGCCCTGATGGCGAATGAAAAATTCCAGCAGGCTGAACTCCTTACTGGTGAGTACAATGCGGTTCCCCCCGCGGCTGACTTTTCTGGAAACGAGATCAACCGAGAGGTCAGCCACCTTAAACTGGCTTTCTGTGATCACCGTGTTCCCCCGTCTCAGAAGAGTTCTCACCCGGGCGAGCAGTTCGGCAAATGCAAAGGGTTTAACCAGGTAATCATCCGCCCCCAGCTCAAGTCCTTTGACCCTGTTTTCAATCGTGCCAAGGGCCGTCAGCAGTAATACCGGCATCCCCTTTCCGGCAGTGCGCAGCATGCGGATGATATCCCAGCCGTTCACATCAGGCAGCATGATGTCCAGAATGACTAAATCATACTCGGCTGTCATGGCGAGATGATATCCGGTAAGACCATTATCAGCGTGATCCACTATGAACCCTGCCTCTGTAAGCCCTTTGCTGAGATATTCACCTGTTTTAATTTCGTCTTCGACGATCAATATTTTCATCTTGCTCCCCGGCTGGCTGCTAAGGTCATTCTATTGCGCTCACGATCGTTATCAACGGATTACAGCAAAAATGACAACATTGTCATTATCCTGTCACCCGGCAAACAGAGAGCGTTCGGTAAAGTACCCCTATCAATACTCTGGACTTCATTTGAACCATTTACCAGGTCTGCCTGGAAGAGAAGCGTTATGTTCAAATTAAAATTACTCAGCATTAGCACGATATTCATCCTGGCCGGTTGTGTCTCTCTGGCACCAGAATATCAGCGCCCGGCAGCACCGGTACCCCAGCAGTTTTCGCTGTCCCGAAACAGCCTGACGCCAGCAGTGAATGGTTATCAGGATACGGGCTGGCGTAACTTTTTTGTCGATCCCCAGGTTACACGGCTGATTACTGAAGCTCTGAATAATAACCGTGATTTGAGAATGGCTGCCCTGAAGGTTGAAGAGGCCCGAGCCCAGTTCAACGTCACGGATGCAGATCGTTATCCGCAGTTGAATGCCTCATCAGGGATCACATACAGCGGTGGACTGAAAGGCGACAAGCCGACGACACAGGAGTATGACGCGGGTCTGGAGCTCAGCTATGAGCTCGATTTTTTCGGCAAGCTTAAGAACATGAGTGAAGCTGACCGTCAGAACTACTTTGCCAGTGAAGAAGCCCGTCGGGCCGTGCATATCCTGCTGGTTTCCAACGTTTCACAGAGCTATTTCAGCCAGCAACTGGCGTATGAACAACTCCGTATCGCGCGTGAAACGCTAAAAAATTATGAACAGTCCTATGCTTTCGTTGAGCAACAGCTGGTGACCGGGAGTACGAATGTCCTGGCGCTTGAACAGGCAAGGGGACAAATCGAAAGTACCCGCGCAGAGATAGCCAAACGAGAAGGCGATCTGGCACAGGCAAATAATGCCCTGCAGCTTGTACTGGGAACGTACCGTGCACTTCCGTCAGAAAAAGGGATGAAGGGCGGTGAGATCGCGCCAGTAAAACTGCCACCAAACCTGTCCTCACAAATTTTACTGCAGCGCCCGGATATCCTGGAAGCTGAATACCAGCTAAAAGCAGCTGATGCCAATATTGGCGCAGCGCGAGCGGCCTTTTTCCCGTCCATTACCCTGACCAGTGGCCTTTCCGCAAGCAGTACGGAGTTGTCCAGCCTCTTTACGTCAGGAAGCGGAATGTGGAATTTTATTCCTAAAATTGAAATTCCTATTTTTAATGCTGGCAGGAACAAAGCCAATCTGAAGCTGGCTGAAATTCGCCAGCAACAGTCGGTGGTTAATTACGAACAAAAAATTCAGTCAGCCTTTAAGGATGTTTCCGACACGCTTGCGCTGCGCGATAGCCTTAGCCAGCAACTTGAGTCACAGCAGCGTTATCTTGATTCACTTCAGATAACCCTGCAGCGTGCCAGAGGATTGTATGCAAGTGGTGCTGTCAGTTACATCGAAGTGCTGGATGCAGAACGTTCCCTCTTCGCGACACAGCAAACCATCCTCGATCTTACCTATTCCCGACAGGTTAACGAAATTAATCTGTTTACCGCGCTGGGTGGCGGCTGGGTAGAGTAAATTTATTCAATTAATCAGGAAATTAAAAATGCGTAATTCACTTAAAGCCGTTTTATTTGGTGCCTTCTCTGTCATGTTTTCTACCGGTCTTCATGCTGAGACACATCAGCATGGCGATATGAATGCTGCCAGTGATGCTTCGGTACAGCAGGTTATCAAGGGCACCGGTATCGTTAAAGAAATTGATATGAATAGTAAAAAGATTACCATTTCGCACGAAGCAATCCCGGCGGTGGGCTGGCCTGCAATGACCATGCGCTTCACTTTTGTTAATGCAGACGACGCTATCAATGCCCTGAAAACCGGCAACCATGTCGATTTCTCGTTTATTCAGCAGGGCAATATCTCCTTACTCAAAAGCATTAACGTTACGCAATCCTGATTAACAGTCCGGAGCGGATACATCCAGTGCGCCTGAACATTCATTATGGGATCACTGTGAATGAATGATCGGGCGCATATGCCAGGTGTTTTGATTTTTCAGCGAGAAATTGTATGGCTTCTTTAAAGATAAAATATGCTGCAATAATTATCAGCAGCCTCATAGCAGGAGGGCTGATATCGGTTACTGCCTGGCAGTATGTAAACTCATCACAAAAAACAGTACAAACAGAACAAAAGGCACCGGAGAAAAAGGTACTTTTCTGGTATGATCCGATGAAACCGGATACCAAATTTGATAAACCCGGAAAATCTCCCTTTATGGATATGGACCTGGTGCCAAAATATGCTGATGAAAGTGGCGATAAAAGCAGTAGCGGGATCCGCATTAACCCAACTCAGGTTCAGAACCTGGGATTAAAAACACAAAAAGTCGCTCGTGGAGCACTGAATTACTCCCAGACTATTCCGGCTAACGTCAGTTATAACGAATATCAGTTTGTCATTGTACAGGCGCGTTCTGACGGTTTTGTCGAAAAAGTGTATCCCCTGACGATTGGCGATCATGTAAAGAAAGGCACTCCGCTTATCGATATCACCATTCCTGAATGGGTTGAGGCACAAAGTGAGTTCCTGCTGTTATCCGGTACCGGTGGAACGCCAACGCAAACCCGAGGCGTTCTTGAACGGCTTCGCCTGGCCGGTATGCCGGAAGAGGATATTCAAAGGCTGCGTTCAACCCGTACAATCCAGACCCGTTTTACCATTAAAGCACCTATTGATGGTGTCATTACTGCATTTGACCTGCGCACCGGCATGAATATTTCGAAAGATAAGGTGGTGGCTCAGATTCAGGGGATGGACCCGGTCTGGATCAGCGCTGCAGTGCCGGAATCTATCGCCTATCTGCTGAAAGATACGTCGCAATTTGAAATTTCGGTACCGGCTTATCCGGATAAAACATTCCATGTCGAAAAATGGAACATTCTTCCCAGCGTGGATCAGACAACCCGTACGCTTCAGGTCCGTCTCCAGGTTTCTAATAAGGATGAGTTTCTTAAGCCGGGCATGAATGCCTACCTGAAACTGAATACCCAAAGCCAGGAAATGTTGCTGATACCAAGCCAGGCCGTTATCGATACCGGCAAAGAACAGCGCGTGATTACGGTCGATGATGAAGGCCATTTTGTGCCAAAACAGATCCACGTTTTGCATGAATCACAGCAACAGTCCGGCATTGGTTCCGGCCTGAATGAAGGGGATAACGTGGTAGTCAGCGGCCTGTTCCTCATTGACTCTGAAGCCAATATTACGGGCGCGCTGGAACGTATGCGTAATCCTGAAAAAGCAGAAAACAGTTTGCCAGTAATGCCTGAGCAGCCTGCAAATATGCATTCAGGACACTGAGGAGACGACGATGATTGAATGGATTATCCGGCGCTCTGTCGCCAACCGTTTCCTGGTCATGATGGGTGCCCTGTTTCTCAGCATCTGGGGCACATGGACGATTATTAACACGCCGGTTGATGCCCTGCCTGACCTGTCAGATGTGCAGGTAATCATTAAAACCAGCTATCCCGGCCAGGCTCCTCAGATTGTTGAAAACCAGGTCACCTATCCGCTCACGACTACCATGCTGTCGGTGCCGGGCGCAAAGACCGTGCGCGGTTTTTCTCAGTTCGGTGACTCTTATGTGTATGTCATTTTTGAAGATGGAACAGATCTGTACTGGGCCCGCTCGCGCGTGCTGGAATATCTTAATCAGGTTCAGGGTAAACTTCCTGCCGGCGTAAGTTCAGAAATCGGTCCAGATGCCACAGGCGTGGGCTGGATATTTGAATATGCGTTGGTTGATCACAGCGGGAAACACGACCTTTCAGAACTGCGCTCTCTGCAGGACTGGTTCCTGAAATTTGAACTGAAAACCATTCCGAACGTGGCTGAGGTCGCTTCGGTTGGCGGCGTGGTGAAACAGTATCAGATCCAGGTTAATCCGGAGAAATTGTCCCAGTACAGTGTCAGCCTGCCTGAAGTTAAACAGGCTCTTGGATCGTCTAACCAGGAGGCCGGTGGTTCGTCCGTTGAAATTGCAGAAGCAGAGTACATGGTCCGTGCCAGCGGATATCTTCAGTCCATTGATGATTTTAATAATATTGTTCTGAAAACAGGCGAGAACGGTGTACCGGTTTATCTGCGTGATGTCGCTCGCGTACAGATCGGGCCAGAAATGCGGCGCGGGATAGCAGAGCTTAATGGTCAGGGAGAAGTTGCCGGCGGCGTGGTGATTCTGCGGTCGGGTAAAAATGCGCGAGACGTTATCACAGCAGTAAAAGACAAACTGGAAACGTTGAAGGCCAGCCTGCCTGAGGGGGTCGAAATCGTGACCACCTACGATCGCAGTCAGCTTATCGACAGGTCAATTGACAATCTCAGTTATAAGCTCCTTGAAGAGTTCATCGTTGTTGCCATTGTCTGTGCCCTGTTCCTCTGGCATGTTCGTTCTGCCCTGGTGGCAATTATTTCTCTGCCACTTGGCCTGTGTATCGCCTTTATCGTCATGCACTTCCAGGGACTGAACGCCAATATTATGTCGTTGGGAGGGATAGCCATTGCCGTCGGCGCAATGGTGGATGCCGCTATTGTCATGATTGAAAATGCGCACAAACGGCTGGAGGAGTGGGATCATCAACATCCAGGAGAGCAGATTGATAACGCCACCCGCTGGAAAGTCATTACTGACGCCTCCGTGGAAGTGGGACCTGCACTGTTCATCAGTCTGCTGATTATCACCCTTTCGTTCATTCCTATCTTTACCCTTGAAGGACAGGAAGGGCGTCTGTTTGGCCCGCTGGCGTTCACGAAAACCTATTCCATGGCAGGAGCGGCCGCGCTGGCTATTATCGTCATTCCTATTCTGATGGGATTCTGGATCCGCGGGAAAATCCCTGCCGAGACCAGTAACCCCCTCAACCGGATGCTGATTAAAGCGTATCATCCGTTGCTGTTACGGGTATTGCACTGGCCAAAAGCAACCCTGCTGGTTGCGGCCTTGTCCATCTTCACGGTTATCTGGCCACTGAGCCAGGTCGGCGGTGAGTTTTTGCCGAAGATCAACGAAGGTGACCTGCTGTATATGCCGTCAACGTTGCCAGGCGTCTCTCCGGCGGAAGCAGCGGCGCTACTGCAGACCACGGATAAGTTAATCAAAACCGTTCCTGAAGTGGCCTCTGTATTTGGCAAGACCGGTAAGGCAGAGACCGCAACGGATTCCGCGCCACTCGAAATGGTGGAAACCACCATTCAGCTGAAACCTGAGGATCAGTGGCGGCCAGGCATGACTATTGACAAGATTATCGACGAACTTGATAAGACCGTCCGTCTGCCTGGTCTGGCTAACCTCTGGGTGCCGCCAATTCGTAACCGTATTGATATGCTCTCTACCGGTATCAAAAGCCCGATAGGTATCAAGGTATCCGGGACTGTTCTGTCCGATATCGATGCGACGGCACTGAGTATCGAAGCGGTAGCCAAAACCGTGCCGGGCGTGGTTTCTGCTCTCGCTGAACGTCTGGAGGGTGGGCGCTACATTGACATCGATATTAACCGTGAGAAAGCCTCCCGCTATGGAATGACTGTAGGAGATGTTCAGCTGTTCGTCTCCTCAGCTATAGGTGGCGCAATGGTAGGTGAAACCGTTGAAGGTGTGGCCCGGTACCCAATCAATATCCGCTACCCGCAGGATTACCGGAATAGCCCTCTGGCTCTGAAACAAATGCCAATCCTGACGCCAATGAAGCAACAAATCACGTTGGGAGATGTTGCTGACGTTAAAGTAGTTTCCGGGCCAACCATGCTGAAAACGGAAAACGCCCGACCAGCCAGCTGGATTTATATCGATGCACGCGACAGGGATATGGTGTCGGTGGTCAATGATATTAAGACAGCTATCAGTCAGAAAGTGAAACTGAAACCAGGTACCAGCGTGTCATTCTCCGGACAGTTTGAATTACTTGAACACGCCAACAAGAAACTGAAACTGATGGTGCCGATGACGGTGATGATCATTTTCATCCTGTTATATCTGGCATTCCGTCGGGTTGATGAGGCCTTACTTATCCTGATGAGTCTGCCGTTCGCCCTGGTTGGCGGGATATGGTTCCTGTACTGGCAGGGCTTCCATATGTCAGTCGCAACCGGAACCGGGTTTATCGCCCTGACCGGTGTGGCAGCAGAGTTTGGCGTGGTCATGCTGATGTATCTGCGTCATGCCATTGAAGCGCATCCGGAACTGTCAAACAAAGAAACGTTCACACCGGAAGGTCTTGATGAAGCCCTTTATCATGGTGCCGTGCTGCGTGTCCGGCCGAAAGCCATGACCGTGGCGGTGATCATCGCGGGTCTGCTGCCGATACTCTGGGGAACCGGCGCAGGTTCAGAAGTCATGAGCCGTATTGCGGCCCCCATGATTGGTGGGATGATCACGGCTCCGCTGCTGTCCCTGTTCATTATACCTGCCGCCTATAAACTCATCTGGCTGCGCAGACATAAAAAGAGCGTGTCATAACCCTGAAAGGGCACCCCTGCGGGTGTCCTTTTGCATAAATTCACCCTGACGTCAGGGTTTATATCGATAACATACAGAGGTGAGTATGAAAAAAATAATTTTAATGACCCTGGCTTTTGGCCTTTCACTGCCCGCGATGGCGAGTGAAAAAGTGATTGATATGTATAAATCTGAAAACTGTGGATGCTGTTCCCTGTGGGGTAAGGCGATGGAAAATGACGGGTTTGAGGTGCGGACCCACGTCATGAATGATCAGGCTCTGTCAGCCCTGAAAGAAAAATATGCTGTTCCTGCTGGACTGAGAAGCTGTCATACCGCGGTTGCTGGTAATTTGATCATTGAAGGCCATGTGCCTGCAGCCACGATACATAAGGCAATGCAGTCTGGTTCAGGGATTTATGGCCTTGCCACCCCCGGCATGCCTGCGGGGAGCCCGGGAATGGAGATGGGGGCCCGTAAAGAGGCTTACGATGTTATCGCATTCTCACCGGAGGGCAGTAAAAAGGTCTTCCAGCGAATCGAATAGTCAGCGGAACGGCTGATAACGGGACGCCGGCAGCAGGCACTCCTGTGCCGGCGACATTCGTGGTAATCGCATCCATGACATAACCTGAATACAGAAGATGCTTCAGGTTTGCATAAGGAGAGTTACTGTGAAAAATGACAATGCAGTGCAACACAACAACCAGACTGCTTCTGAACAGACATTATCCCCAGACGAGAGTCACGTATTGCATAAGGTGAGAGATCCCGTGTGCGGGATGGAAATCCTGCCCGACAAGACGCACAGCAGCATTCGATACCAGGAGCATCAGCTTTATTTCTGCTCCGCCAGCTGTGAGAGTAAATTTAAAGCCCATCCCGATCGTTATCTTACAGAAGATGCCAGTGAACATTCCCATCACCATCACCACGAAGTCATCCCTGATCAGATAAAACAGCCTCACCACCAGGCGGAGAACGATATTTCTGAAGGTGTGTGGACATGTCCGATGCACCCGGAGATACGCCGCAGTGGTCCCGGAAGCTGTCCTGTCTGTGGAATGGCACTGGAACCGCTCGTAGCCACGGCATCCACGGGGCCGAGTGATGAACTTCGCGACATGACAAGACGCTTCTGGCTGGGGTTGTTGCTGGCGTTTCCGGTTCTGATACTCGAAATGGGATCTCATCTGTTTCCCGCTTTGAGGAATACAGTATCACCACAGTACAACACATGGCTGCAGCTGCTTCTGGCCTCTCCTGTCGTGTTGTGGTGTGGCTGGCCATTTTTCGCCCGGGCCGGAATGTCGTTACGTAACCGCTCCCTGAATATGTTTACCCTTGTTGCTATGGGGACCGGCGTAGCCTGGGTTTACAGCGTCATTGCAACCGTCTTCCCCTCCTGGTTTCCTGCATCGTTCAGAAACATGGATGGCCTGGTGGCCGTTTATTTTGAAGCCGCGGCAGTAATTACGGTGCTTGTATTGCTGGGACAGGTTCTTGAGCTGCGGGCACGGGAACAAACCTCAGGTGCCATTACTGCGCTTCTGAACCTTGCCCCCAAAACCGCCAGGCGGCTGGATCATGACGGTCATGAAACGGATATTAATGCGGAAGATGTCCTGCCTGGCGATAAGCTCCGCATCAGACCTGGAGAGAGTATTCCGGTCGACGGTATCGTGGTCGAAGGCAAAACAACCGTGGATGAATCGATGGTGACCGGGGAGTCTATGCCGGTTACCAAAACGGAGGGTGAACCCGTCATTGGGGGGACGATTAATCAGACAGGTAGTCTTATCATCCGTGCAGAGAAAGTCGGTGATGAAACGATGCTCTCACGAATTGTTCAGATGGTCGCTGATGCACAGCGTTCGCGGGCCCCCATCCAGAGAATGGCTGACAGCGTTTCAGGCTGGTTTGTTCCTCTGGTGATACTTATCGCGGTTGTTGCTTTCATGATCTGGTCTGTCTGGGGGCCCGAGCCCAGGATGGCGCACGGTCTCATTGCGGCTGTGTCGGTCCTGATTATTGCCTGTCCCTGCGCGCTGGGGCTGGCCACGCCGATGTCGATAATGGTGGGGGTGGGCAAAGGAGCCCAGGCCGGGGTGTTAATTAAGAATGCCGAAGCCCTTGAGCGTCTTGAAAAAGTGGACACGCTGGTTGTCGACAAAACAGGCACGCTCACGGAAGGTTCGCCGACGGTGACAGGGATTATCAGTCTCAATCCGGGTGGGGAAACATCTCTTTTGCGTGTAACGGCCGCAGTGGAAAAAGGCTCGCAGCATCCGCTGGGTATGGCAGTAGTTAAAGCAGCGCAGGAAAAGGGGATCGCAATACCCGCAGTCACTCATTTCGATGCGCCGTCGGGTAAAGGTGTCACAGGCGATGTCGAAGGTCAATGGGTTGTTATTGGTAATGAACTGGCTATGCAGGAAAACAGTATCGTTATTGAAAATCAAAAGGCCATTGCGGATACGTTGCGGATGGAAGGCGCTACCGTTATCTATGTGGCCACGGACGGGGACCTTGCAGGCCTGATAGCTATCTCGGATCCCGTGAAAGCATCCACGCCGGATGCGCTTAAAGCGTTGCGTCAGGCGGGGATCCGCATTGTTATGCTCACCGGGGATAACCAGCTTACTGCTGAAGCAGTCGCACGGAAACTGGGAATAGATGAGGTTGAAGCAGGGATTCTGCCGGATGGCAAAAAAGCAGTGATAACCCGACTGAAAGAGTCTGGCCATGTGGTTGCGATGGCCGGAGACGGTGTGAATGATGCCCCGGCTCTGGCAGCGGCTGACGTGGGTATAGCCATGGGAACGGGTACAGATGTGGCAATTGAAAGTGCCGGAGTCACCCTTCTCAAAGGCGACCTGATGATACTGAACAGGGCCCGTCATCTGTCAGAGATCACCATGAAAAATATCCGACAGAATCTGTTTTTTGCATTTATCTACAACGCACTTGGTGTGCCTGTGGCTGCAGGTCTGCTTTATCCTGTGTATGGAATACTGCTGTCGCCAGTTATTGCGGCGGCGGCCATGGCTCTTTCTTCCGTCAGCGTCATTGTGAATGCGTTGCGTCTGAAAAGTGTCAGGCTCGGGAAATAACACTGGTGAAGGGGTTGTTACGAACAGAAGGAGTCCAGTATGAAAAGTACCACCTATGCGCTTATTGCTGTCGCCGCGATCGCGGCATTTGCCCTCCTGCGCGAACACTGGTCACATGTGGCAGGTTACTGGCCATATCTGTTATTGCTGGTCTGCCCGCTAATGCATCTTTTCCACGGCCACGGAGGGCATGGAGATCATCAACATCACGGAAGTGAAAACGATAAAAAAAATTAATCCGGCAAACGGGGCCGCGTCGCGGTCCCGTTATCAGTCCAGGTATCGTTCGTAGTCTCTGGCATGCGCAAAGGCATGCTGTTCAAGTTTGTTATCAGCGGGTGCCGCTGCCCGGAACGCCAGTGAGTTAACAGGATTGTTATTGATGACCAGCTCGTAATGCAGATGAGGACCGGATGAACGTCCACTGTTACCGGATAACGCAATAGCGCCTCCCCGGGTAACCCTGGCCCCTTTGGTAACGAGTATTTTATTGAGGTGGAGATAGCGAGTTTTAACACCGGCTTTTCCCGTTACTTCAACAAAATATCCCATGGTACTGTTGTATTCGGCCCGGGTGATTTTTCCGTCGATGACACTGACTATTTTTGTGTTCATGGGCATGGAATAATCAATGCCATTATGGGGACTCACTTTTCCCGATACAGGGTTAAGTCTTGCAGGATTGAAAGGCGAGCTGAGTCTTGCTGCGGCTGGTAACGGATAATCGAGACTGCCTTTCCCGGAAGTATCGGAAAGGTTATAGAACTTTTTGTCTGATATACGATACGCCGTGTAATTAAATGAACCGGACGTAAATTTATAGGCCACTACACGTGATTTTCCCGCTTTCTTTTGCAGTACGAGTTTTAATGATTCATTTTTTTTCAAATGCCGAAGATTAAACCGGGAAGGCAAAGAGCGCTGAAGGATAGCGATCTCGTTCGATTCCAGCCCCGAGCGCGTGGCTGAAAGGTAAGCATTTTCTTTTACGACATCGGTAGAATACATTTACTGGAATTCGCCGTTAGCATGAACACTGCGGCGTATGCTAGGGGTTTTCAGGAGGCGTGTCATCTGTCAGTTAATCGGGAGCACCGTTGATGGTCGTCATTTTTGTAACATATCTTGTTTCCCGTTTGCTCCTGAAGCTCTGGGAACTGTATGACCAGCCCGACGGTGATGATTAACGGGTCTGAAACAGGTTACGGCAGAGCAATATGAGGCTCATGTCCTGCGACGTAACCCGTCAGTGAAGCCCTGCTGCGCACCTGACGCTAAGCACTAACTCGCCTGCCGTTACCTGGACGAATAAAGGCCGCGAAGCTTTCTTGCCTGCGTCTGATGAGCTTCCGCACCGGCATTATTGACCTGCTCATGCACGAGGGCGGCTTTCTCTCCGGCATTCAGTTCGTTAAAAGAAGAAGAGGAGGTCTTTGAATTTGCACCACTGTCGGACAGCATTTTTTATGTTCCTCAATCATTTTCTGATGTGCATAGGACGCGCTGTTGTTCATAAATGAATGAGCAACAATGGCCCTTTCATGTTCATTCATTTCAGAGAATGAGGGCGTGCTGTTTTTATTAATCATGTCCGGCAAATTTTCATGCGTCGAGGAATTCACATGACTGACGGCTGAGGCATTATTAACAAATCGATGTGCTTCATGGGCAATATCACTGGACTGAGCAAAGCTGCCCCACAAAATAAAGCTGTAAACGCAGTGGTTGTGATTAATATATTCATGTGTAATTACCTTCTGAGGTACATAAAAGATGTCCTTACGATCATATATAAAAATAATCAACCTGTGGGGAAGATGACGTAAATGTAATACAGCTATGTACATTACACGATTGTAATGAATTTGTTTCTTAAGGTGTGCTAGCTTCATTTCATTGTAAGAGGATGAACCAGTAATTTAATTTAAATCGGTTCTCGAATTCTGTCAGTAACCATACTTTAAATAAGGGAACGCGCATGCTGTTGAAAACGTCTCGACGAACTTTCCTGAAGGGGTTAACCCTCTCTGGCGTAGCCGGAAGTCTTGGCGTATGGAGTTTCAATGCGCGTTCCAGTCTGAGCCTGCCAGTTGCCGCATCCCTGCAGGGTACTCAGTTTGACCTGACCATTGGTGAAACGGCCGTCAATATCACGGGCAGTGAGCGTCAGGCCAAAACAATCAATGGAGGCCTGCCGGGGCCCGTTCTTCGCTGGAAAGAAGGTGACACCATTACCCTGAAGGTCAAAAACCGTCTTAATGAACAGACGTCCATTCACTGGCACGGCATTATTCTTCCGGCCAATATGGATGGTGTTCCGGGGCTGAGTTTTATGGGCATAGAGCCTGATGATACCTACGCTTACACCTTTAAGGTTAAGCAGAACGGGACTTACTGGTACCACAGCCATTCCGGTCTGCAGGAACAGGAGGGGGTATACGGTGCCATTATCATCGATGCCAGGGAGCCAGAACCGTTTGCTTACGATCGTGAGCATGTGGTCATGTTGTCTGACTGGACCGATGAAAATCCTCACAGCCTGCTGAAAAAATTAAAAAAACAGTCGGATTACTACAATTTCAATAAACCAACCGTTGGCTCTTTTTTCCGTGACGTGAATACCCGGGGGCTGTCAGCCACCATTGCCGATCGGAAAATGTGGGCTGAAATGAAAATGAATCCGACTGACCTCGCGGATGTCAGTGGCTACACCTACACCTATCTCATGAACGGGCAGGCCCCGCTGAAAAACTGGACCGGACTGTTCCGTCCCGGTGAAAAGATACGCTTACGGTTTATCAACGGCTCGGCGATGACCTATTTCGATATCCGTATCCCCGGGCTGAAAATGACGGTCGTGGCTGCAGATGGCCAGTATGTAAACCCGGTTACCGTTGACGAATTCAGGATTGCCGTTGCCGAAACCTATGATGTCATTGTGGAGCCTCAGGGTGAGGCCTATACCATCTTCGCACAATCCATGGACAGGACCGGTTACGCTCGGGGGACACTGGCCACGAGAGAGGGGTTAAGTGCTGCCGTTCCCGCCCTCGATCCCCGCCCTCTGTTGACCATGGAAGATATGGGTATGGGAGGAATGGGACATGATATGGCAGGAATGGACCACAGCCAGATGGGAGGCATGGATAACAGCGGAGAGATGATGTCTATGGACGGTGCTGACCTTCCGGATAGCGGGACATCCTCCGCGCCCATGGATCACAGTAGCATGGCCGGTATGAATCATTCCCAGATGGCCGGAATGCCGGGTATGCAAAGTCATCCTGCGTCAGAAACGGATAACCCACTGGTTGATATGCAGGCGATGAGCGTCTCTCCGAAATTAAACGATCCGGGTATTGGTCTTCGAAATAACGGAAGAAAGGTTCTCACGTACGCGGATTTGAAAAGCCGCTTTGAGGATCCTGACGGACGTGAACCAGGCCGCACCATAGAACTGCATTTAACCGGCCACATGGAAAAGTTTGCCTGGTCATTTAACGGAATCAAGTTTTCAGATGCCGCACCGGTGCTGCTGAAATACGGTGAGCGGCTCAGGATCACGCTGATCAACGATACCATGATGACTCACCCCATTCACCTGCATGGTATGTGGAGCGATCTGGAAGATGAAAACGGTAATTTCATGGTTCGTAAACACACAATAGATGTTCCCCCTGGTACAAAACGCAGTTACAGAGTGACAGCAGATGCACTTGGACGCTGGGCGTATCACTGCCATTTGCTCTATCACATGGAAATGGGAATGTTTCGTGAAGTCCGGGTGGAGGAATGATGCGAATGAAGAGAAATTTGAAGGCCATACCTGTTCTGGTCGCCGGTTTGTTTACCTCACAGCTTTCTATTGCGGCGGGCTTCGTCTCTGCAGATCCCCACGCCGGGCACGACATGTCTGCCATGCAGATGCCAGCAGATGAGAATTTCACTGAGATGACGTCAATGGAGCCCATTGTAACCGAGAGCAGAACGCCAATTCCGCCTGTTACCGATGCCGACCGGAAGGCTGCATTCGGCAATTTACAGGGGCATGCGATTCACGACAGTGCGATTAATTATCTGGTTCTGCTGGATCAACTGGAATGGCAACGGTCGGATAACACCAACAATTTCAGCTGGAGTGTTAACAGCTGGATTGGAGGCGACACAGACCGGCTTTGGCTAAAGAGCGAAGGCGAACGAAGCAATGGGGAAACGGAGGCGGCTGAAGCGCAGTTACTCTGGGGACATGCGGTTGGCCCCTGGTGGGATTTGGTTGCGGGTGTCAGGCAGGATTTCAGACCTGCTTCTGCCCAGACCTGGGCTGCTGTCGGTTTTCAGGGGCTGGCACTCTATAATTTTGAATCTGAAATTACGGGGTTTGTCAGTAATGGCGGAAAAGCAGCCCTTCGTCTGGGAGGAGAATACGACGTTTTACTGACTAACCGGCTCATACTCCAGCCATCCTATGAGGTGAATTTCTACAGTCAGGATGATGAATCGCGGGGTCGCGGCAGGGGACTGACTGACACAGAACTGGGGCTCCGGCTGCGCTATGAAATACGCCGTGAGTTTGCACCCTATATAGGCGTTTCCTGGAATCAACTTTACGGGAAAACATCCGATATGGCGAAAAGAGAAGGTGAGAAAGACCATCAGGTAGTATTCCTGGCGGGAGCCAGAATCTGGTTTTAACGCACCGATATAAAACACTCAACTAAACAGGTAAATAAAATGTCGATTTTAAATAAAGCCATTCTTACAGGTGGCCTCGTTATGGGCGTTGCTTTCTCTGCTATGGCCCATCCTGAATTAAAAAGTTCTGTCCCGCAGGCAGATTCAGCCATAGCGGCCCCGGAAAAGATCCAGCTTAATTTCACAGAAGATCTGACTGTGAAATTCTCAGGGGCTAAATTAACAATGACCGGGATGAAAGGCATGTCATCCCATTCGCCAATGCCAGTCGCGGCAAAAGTGGCACCAGGTGCTGACCCTAAATCAATGGTCATTATCCCACGAGAACCTCTGCCAGCCGGCACTTATCGTGTTGACTGGCGCGCGGTTTCTGCAGATACACACCCTATTACCGGCAATTACACTTTTACAGTGAAGTAATATTATGAACGACCTGATTATGATTGTTATTCGTTTTCTTCTTTATCTTGATTTGATGGTAATATTTGGATTGCCATTTTTTCAGATATATGGAATAAGCAGTGTCAGACATGAAACGTATAACCTGACTAATTTCAGGTCGTTTATAACCTTTGCTGTTGTTGCAGGCATCATTCTTACTGGCATTAATATGCTCCTGGTATCTAATGCCATGAGCGGAGTAACTGATCTCAGAGAATTATCTATCCATATTATCGAGATGGTGATAGAAGAAACGGATGTAGGTATTAGCTGGATTGTCAGACTCTGTGCCCTGTTTACCACTCTCGGTGCTTTGTTCCTTTACACTAATAAGAGAGTATTGTCCTGCCTGCTGATGACGATGAGTGGGGGCGTGGCGCTGGCTACACTTGCCTGGGGAGGACACGCCGTCATGCATGACGGTCTGCATTACTATCTCCATTTACTGAGCGATCTGACTCATCTCGGCGCTGCAGGTGCCTGGACAGGTGCTCTGGTTGCATTTGCTATCCTGCTGATGCGCAGAAACGCGCATAATGCACAGAGCGTCATTGTGATATCTGACTCCCTGGCAAAATTTGCCACGGCAGGTACGGTGATTGTTGTAGCCCTGATCCTGAGTGCGCTGGTCAACTATCTGTATATTGCTGAGGGTAACTTAAACCCCTTATTCAACAGCTCCTGGGGGGGGATATTGCTTGCTAAGACGGCTCTGTTTGTTCTGATGCTTCTTCTGGCTGCAGCAAACCGGTTTCACCTGGGTCCCCGGCTTGAAGTTATGGTCAGGGAAGGGAATTATGATCGCAGCGTTGCCCTGATGCGAAACAGCATCCTGACAGAATTCGTTGTTGCGATTATCATTCTGGGCGCCGTTGCGTGGCTCGGAATGCTTGCTCCGTCTCAGGTCAGCTAGGGGACAGCCAAAGCTCATGCGTGAGATTTTTACTTTCATATCAGCGAGTTGACCATGCAGCGTATTTTAATCGTTGAAGACGAACAAAAAACAGGTCGTTACCTGCAGCAGGGACTGATTGAGGAAGGCTATCAGGCCGATCTCTTTAATAATGGCCGCGATGGTCTCGGGGCCGCGTCGAAGGGACAGTATGATTTGATAATACTGGACGTGATGCTGCCTTTCCTCAACGGGTGGCAAATCATCAGCGCACTGAGGGAGTCCGGGCATGAAGAACCGGTCCTGTTTTTAACCGCAAAGGACAACGTGCGGGACAAAGTGAAAGGACTGGAGCTTGGCGCAGATGACTATCTGATTAAGCCCTTCGATTTTACAGAGCTTGTTGCACGTGTAAGAACCTTGCTGCGACGCGCCCGCTCGCAGGCCGCCACAGTTTGCACTATCGCCGATATGACCGTTGATATGGTGCGCCGGACCGTGATCCGTTCGGGGAAGAAGATCCATCTCACCGGTAAAGAATACGTTCTGCTTGAGTTGCTGCTGCAACGCACCGGAGAAGTGTTACCCAGGAGTCTTATCTCGTCCCTGGTCTGGAATATGAACTTTGACAGTGACACGAATGTGATTGATGTCGCCGTGAGACGCCTGAGAAGTAAAATTGATGATGACTTTGAGCCAAAACTGATCCATACCGTTCGTGGTGCCGGATATGTCCTGGAGATCAGAGAAGAGTGAGGTTCAAAATTTCCCTGACCACGCGCCTGAGCCTGATTTTTTCTGCAGTGATGCTTACGGTATGGTGGTTATCCAGTTTTATGCTGGTGAGCACCCTGAATGGCTATTTCGATAATCAGGACCGCGATTTTCTGACAGGTAAACTTCAGCTCACCGAAGAGTTTCTTAAAACAGAGACGTTCCGGAACAAAACGGATATTAAGTCATTATCAGAAAAAATAAACGATGCGATGGTAGGGCACAATGGTTTATTCATTTCTATAAAAAACATGGAAAATGAAAAAATTGTTGAACTTTATGCCAAAAATTCTGTTGTTCCAGCGGTCCTGCTTAATAAGTCGGGTGATATTCTCGACTATATGATCCAGACGGAAGAAAATAACACCGTGTACCGCAGTATCTCGCGGCGGGTTGCCGTGACGCCGGAACAGGGTAAAAGTAAACATTTCATCATTACGGTTGCCACGGATACTGGGTATCACACCCTGTTTATGGATAAGCTCAGTACCTGGCTGTTCTGGTTCAATATCGGTCTGGTCTTTATTTCTGTTTTTCTGGGCTGGCTGACCACACGTATTGGTCTGAAACCGTTACGGGAAATGACCAGTCTGGCTTCCTCCATGACCGTACACAGCCTTGATCAGCGTCTTAATCCCGATCTGGCTCCACCGGAAATCTCTGAGACCATGCAGGAATTCAATAACATGTTCGATCGCCTGGAGGGGTCATTTCGGAAACTGTCAGATTTCTCGTCTGACATCGCGCATGAGCTGCGCACACCAATCAGTAATCTGATGATGCAGACGCAGTTTGCACTGGCTAAGGAAAGGGATGTTTCGCATTACCGCGAAATTTTATTCGCTAACCTGGAAGAACTGAAAAGGTTGTCACGAATGACCAGTGACATGCTTTTTCTGGCACGTTCAGAGCATGGTCTGCTGCAGCTGGATAAACATGATGTAGATCTGGCAGCCGAACTGAATGAATTACGTGAGTTATTCGAGCCCCTGTCAGACGAAACAGGAAAGACAATCACGGTTGAAGGAGAGGGCGTTGTTGCCGGAGACAGCGATATGCTGCGACGTGCTTTCAGTAACCTGCTTTCCAATGCAATCAAGTATTCTCCCGATAACACCTGTACAGCGATACACCTTGAGCGTGACAGTGACTGTGTGAACGTGATGATTACGAATACGATGTCTGGCCCGGTTCCCGCTAATCTGGAACGCCTGTTTGACCGGTTCTATCGCGCAGACTCATCTAGGGTCCACAATACGGAAGGTGCGGGGCTGGGATTATCAATTACAAGGTCGATCATTCATGCTCACGGCGGCGAGCTGTCAGCAGAACAGCAGGGGCGGGAAATTGTGTTCAGTGTGCGTCTGTTAACGGATTAATACTGTTATTCAGTAAAAATCCGGAAGGTGACAAAAATGTCATCATTTAGTCACGCGATAAACAGAGGCGGTTTTTTATAATCAGTCATAAATCAGGAGCAACGTGATAATTCAATCGCCCGGTTCCTGGCGTGATGATTAACCAGCCCTGAGATCAAATGCTTTCTCTGTTATAAGCATTGATTGTTCGGGTATGAAAACACCGGAGACCCAACCATGAAAAAAATTCTTGTATCCTTTATTGCCATGATGGCTGTCGCTTCATCTGCCTGGGCTGCAGAGACAATGAACATGCATGACCAGGTAAATAATGCCCAGGCGCCTGCCCATCAGATGCAGTCATCCGCTGAAAAAAGTGCAGTTCAGGGGGAGAGCATGAAAATGATGGATATGAGCGGTCACGATCAGGCCGCTATGTCCCATGAAATGATGCAAAACGGCAATTCTGCCGCCCATCAGGACATGGCTGAAATGCATAAAAAAATGATGAAAGCCAAACCTGAGAACACCCAAGAAACTGCTAAGCCATTTTCCGAAATGAGCGAGCATGAGAAAGCTGCTGTTGTGCATGAGAACGCGAAAAATGGCCAGTCTTCCGTTATTCATCAGCAGCAGGCGGAAAAGCATCGTAGCCAGGTTACCCAGAATTAACCCGCTGCTCCACTTGTCAGACCCTCATTTGATGCCGAAGTCACTGGTTTACGCTCCTTTCCGGGAGCGTTTTTTTGTAACATAAACCACTGTCATTGAGAATAAGCGTTGTTCCAGCACCGTCTAGCAGCTCCTGAAATTCCTGAGAGGATGCTGTGAGCCTCAAAAGTTAGACACCAGATCAAAAACTGAGGGCGTATGGCAAAATTTTCATTGGAATTCAAAAAGGAAGTGTCAGTGAAGTACCTGGAAGATGAGTTGAGTTTGAAATCTGTAGCCAGGATGTACGGCATCAGCCCCTGCACAGTAAGAAAATAGGTTTATGCCTACCGGGAGCATGGAATAGGCGTACTTACGGGTAAAGGTTCTGAACTTTAACTAGGGCTCTGTATGGGGTATGAGAAACCAGCTGTAAAAATCTTACCATCATGTGTCTCTAGGTGTTTGTATGATGGTACAAACTAGCTCGCTTAGGACTTAGATAAGGAAACGTAACCCGTCGAATTGGTGCTGTTGTCGGAAGATGCCCGACTAAATGGACTCTGTTTTATGGATTTTAGTGCAACGCTTATTCCACTCTATAGTCAGCGAGGAACGCTGATCCTACCCACGTAAGGTGGATACCATCTTAAGCGAAGATCTGTTTTTTCAAATTGTTCCGGGCTGAGACCACCACTGGCACTGCTGGCGTCGCCAGCGATTGTAATTACACTCGACGTAATTAAAACACTTTTTCTCTCAAGTTAGCAGTTAATTAGCTATGCCTGTTTTAACAGGGATAGTCTCAACTAATTTTTACCTGATAACATAACTGGCTGTTTGGTCTCGATGTTTTTGTAAATGGCGAGTTAATTAAAAAATACTTTAAAAACAGCATATTACAATGTTATTTTCTTCGGTGATTTACCAAAAAAGAACGGTGTAGGTGAAGCACAGCCCGCTTTGGGCTGTGCTATTATGCCGGTTGTTTTAGGCTATTGATATAATCCGCATACCACTGCATCATCTCTCTTCTCCCTTCCAGATACTGAGCATGGTTATATGTTCCACGAATCGCGTTTTTATCGACATGCGCAAGCTGTGTTTCAATCCACGCCGAGTTAAAGCCTTGCTCATGCAGAATAGTGCTCATTGTGTGGCGAAAACCGTGCCCAGTTATCCTGCCTTTATACCCCAGCAACTCAATCACCTGATTAACGCTTTCCTTGCTGATAGGCTTGAGAGGATCGTTTCGACCGATAAAAACCAGCGGATAATGCTTCGATATCGGTTCAAGCTGTTTAAACAGCGCAATGACCTGCTCTGAGAGCGGTACAACATGGGGCCGTTTCATTTTCATCACTTCTGCTGGGATTTCCCATAACTTTGCCTCAAAATTGATATCCTCCCAACGGGCGAAACGCAGCTCCTGTGTGCGTACACCGGTTAACATAATGATTTGAGTCGCTGTCTTCGTGATAACACTGCCGGTATAGCCCGCTAGATCGTTAAGGAAGTTAGGAAGTTCAATGGCAGAAAGGAAGGGGAAATGTACTTTTTTCGGCGTAGCTAAAGCGCTAGCAAGGTCGGGGGCGGGGTTGTAGTCGGCCCGACCAGTGACAATTGCATAGCGGAACACCTCACCGCAACGTTGACGGACTTTGCGCATCTTCTCGAGCGCTCCGCGTTTCTCCATTTTACGCAAAGTTTCCAGTAGTTCCATTGGCTTAATTTCAGCAATAGGGCGCTTGCCGATGTAGGGGAAGATGTCTTTCTCGAAGGTCTCGATGATTTCAATGCGGTAACGTAGTGACCAACGGTCGGCTTTAGACTGGTGCCATTCACGTGCGACAGCCTCAAAAGTGCTTTTCAGACTCATTTGCTTGGCTATTTTCCCCTCTTTCTTCACTTCGCCCGGGTCGCCTCCTGCGGCAAGGATTTTCCTAGCTTCACTACGTTTTTCACGTGCGTCAGCCAGAGATATATCAGGGTAGACACCAATAGAAAGCATTTTTTCTTTACCAGCAAAACGATACTTCATACGCCAGTACTTTGAGCCATTGGTATTAGTCAGCAGATACATACCTCCACCGTCAGCTAGCTTATAAGGCTTTTCTTTTGGTTTTGCTGTTTTGACTTTAACATCAGTTAGTGCCATCACGCCCTCCGGTTTTTGATGAGTTCATCCTCCATGGGGACTTACACTAGTAACCTATCTGATACCCCCACCCCTTGTATAACAAAGGTGTTGTTTAAACCTATTGTTATATATCATATTTTTCACATTATGGGGGTTCCGAAGTTTCGGTAGGGAAATAACACCCCCTAATGCACCCCCAAAAAATGCTTGATGTAGGTTTAGTTCGATTGAGTTTGGGACACGATGAAGCCTGATATACAAGGGGTTAAGAAAGAGTTATTGACTTCGAGAGAGCTCAGAAGAGGTTAATTGGCGGAAGATCACAGGAGTCGAACCTGCCCGGGACCGCTGGCGGCCCCAACTGGATTTGAAGTCCAGCCACCTCACCGGAGATGACGATCTTCCGCGCCTCGATTGCTACATGGAGGCGGGGCGCATTATAGCTACTTTCAGGCATTTACCACATCTTTTAATGCACCTTTTTTGGATTCATTTGGTACAAATCACGCGTGTGAATGTTCCCCTCAGAACAAAACCTCATAAAATCCGCAAGTTACACTTCGACACACCTTCCAGTCCTACTGCGATCACAGAAATTAAGAAACGTAATTTGATAACGAGATATCGGAATTCATCTTAGCGGTCGGATGGTTTACAAAACCGTAACCGGTACCAGCGTGGCGTCGGCTCAAGAAAGATTTCGACATGAAAAGCGAAGTTTTATCCGTCAAAGAGAAGATTGGCTATGGCGTGGGCCTGCTGGCTGGCCGTACCCGCAGTCGTTGGGGTAAGTTCCGCCCGTGGGTATTGTTTGGCGCGCTGCCGTTTGGCGAGGTGTGTGTACTGGCCTACAGCACGCCACCTCTCAGCCTGAACGGCAAAATGATCTATGCCGCCATAACTTACACGCTGCTGAGCCCAATCATTGCGAAGCGCTACTACACCCTGAAAACGCCTTTCTTGCTGAAAATTATGGGCGAGCTGGCGCAGGGCGCACGTCGCAATCAACAAGAATTTGAACACGTACCCGAATCAAAATTATTACAGAGTTAGGAGGACGAATTATGAAAATCAGTGATGGAAACTGGCTGATCCAACCGGGTCTCAATCTTATCCACCCCATCCAGGTGTTCGATGTCGAGCAACAGGGTAATGAGATGGTGGTTTATGCCGCGCCGCGCGATGTGCGTGAGCGTACCTGGCAGTTGGATACGCCAATGTTTACGCTGCGCTTTTTCGCCCCGCAGGAAGGCGTGGTCGGCGTACGTATCGAACACTTCCAGGGTGCATTAAATAACGGCCCACACTATCCGCTGAACGTCCTGAAAGACGTGAAAGTTGAAATGCAGAACACCGCGGAATTTGCCGAGCTGAAAAGCGGCAACCTGAGCGTGCGGGTCACGAAAGGTGAATTCTGGTCACTCGATTTCCTGCGCAACGGCGTACGCATTACCGGTTCTCAGGTGAAAAACAACGGCTATGTACAGGATGGCAACACCGGTAAAAACTACCTGTTTGAGCGTCTGGACCTGGGCGTGGGTGAAACGGTTTATGGCCTGGGCGAGCGCTTTACCGCACTGGTACGTAACGGTCAGACGGTAGATACCTGGAACCGTGACGGCGGCACCAGCACTGAACAGTCCTACAAAAACATTCCGTTCTACATTACCAACCGCGGTTACGGTGTGTTGGTAAATCACCCGGAAAACGTCTCGTTTGAGATTGGTTCTGAGAAAGTCTCGAAAGTGCAGTTCAGCGTGGAAGGCGAATATCTGGAATATTTCGTCATCGACGGCCCGACACCAAAAGAGGTGCTCAACCGCTACACGCAATTTACCGGCCGCCCGGCACTGCCGCCAGCGTGGTCCTTCGGCCTGTGGCTTACCACCTCGTTCACTACCAACTACGATGAAGCGACCGTAAATAGCTTTATCGACGGTATGGCAGAGCGCAACCTGCCGCTGCACGTTTTCCACTTCGACTGCTTCTGGATGAAAGCCTTCCAGTGGTGTGATTTCGAGTGGGACCCGGTGACCTTCCCTGACCCGAAAGGCATGATCCAGCGCCTGAAAGAGAAAGGGTTAAAGGTCTGTGTGTGGATCAACCCGTACATTGGCCAAAAATCACCGATCTTCCAGGAACTGAAAGAGAAGGGCTATCTGCTTAAACGCCCGGACGGTTCAATTTGGCAGTGGGATAAATGGCAGCCAGGATTAGCGATTTATGACTTCACCAACCCGGATGCCTGCCAGTGGTACGCCGACAAACTGAAAGGCCTGGTGGATATTGGCGTCGACTGCTTCAAAACCGACTTCGGCGAACGTATCCCAACTGATGTGCAATGGTTTGACGGTTCCTGTCCGCAGAAAATGCACAACCACTACGCCTTTATCTACAACGAACTGGTGTGGAACGTGCTGAAAGAGACCGTTGGCGAAGAAGAGGCGGTGCTGTTCGCCCGTTCCGCGTCCGTGGGTGCGCAACAGTTCCCGGTTCACTGGGGAGGGGACTGCTACGCTAACTACGAATCGATGGCGGAAAGCCTGCGCGGCGGCCTGTCGATTGGCCTCTCTGGCTTCGGCTTCTGGAGCCATGATATCGGCGGCTTCGAAAACACCGCCCCGGCGGATGTCTACAAACGCTGGTGCGCATTCGGCCTCTTCTCGAGCCATAGTCGCCTGCACGGCAGCAAATCCTACCGTGTACCGTGGGCCTACGACGAAGAGTCCTGCGACGTGGTGCGTTTCTTCACGGAAATGAAGTGCCGCATGATGCCGTACCTCTACCGCCAGGCTGCGCTGGCGCATGAGCAGGGCACACCGATGCTACGCGCGATGATGCTGGAGTTCCCCCACGACCCGGCATGCGACTACCTCGATCGCCAGTATATGCTCGGTGATGCCGTGATGGTGGCGCCAGTGTTCTCGGAAGTGGGTGATGTGCAGTTCTACCTGCCGGAAGGCCGCTGGACGCACCTGTGGCACAACGATGAAGTACAGGGCAGTCGTTGGCATAAACAACAGCACGACTTCCTGAGCCTGCCGGTGTATGTCCGCGACAACACTCTGCTGGCGCTGGGCAACAACAACCAGAAACCGAACTACGCGTGGCATGAAGGTACCGAATTCCAGCTCTTCTGTCTGGATGATGGCCGTGAAGCTCTCTGCATCGTTCCAGCGACGGAGGGTTCCGCTGCATTCACCCTGAAAGCGGTGCGCGCGGGTAACACCATTACGGTGACCGGTGAAGGCAGTGCGCGTGACTGGACGCTGTGCCTGCGCAACGTGCAGCAAATTAGCGGTATTAAGGGCGGCGCACATGCGGGAAGTGAGTTGGGCGTGGTGGTGAAAGCGCAGAGTAATACGCTGACGATCACACTTTAATTCACGCCTTATGCGTTAATCTGGCCCTCTTTGCTTTGCAAAGGGGGCTTTTTTTTATGTGTTCTCAACTCAGGGAGGAGTCATGGATCCGCAAATCATTTTCCGTGATGCAAAGCTAAGCAAAATCGATATCACCGTATTGCGCTGTATTCAGGACGATCCCGAACGTTGTTTGCGAGAGGGAATTCGTTCCGTGGCAACCCGCTGCTATAGCAATCCTTCTTCACTGGTGCGCCTGGCAAAAAAACTCAACTTTAGCGGCTGGCTGGAACTGGTCTATTTTATAAAATTCAATATCACGATGCCGAAGCTCGACGTCACTAATGACATTGATTTTATGAACATTCAGCCGTCGGAAGGCTTGCCGCTGTTGTTAGAGAGGCTGAAGCATGAACGCGTACTCATTCACGGCAGTGGGTTTTCGCAGCTTATTGCGCAATATATTTATAACAAATTTCTGGTGACCGGCGTGAACGCCAGCCTCGCACTTTGGCCGGACTACGAAATCCTTGAACAGAAATCGGCGTTGAAATTTGACTCTATCTGGATTGTGTCAAAATCCGGGCGCAGCAGTTCTGCACTGAATTGGGTTAATGCCATTCAGGGAAAGGGAATGAATTTGGTTTGCTTTACCGGCGATTATCAGAGCCCGCTTGCTCAGGCTGCGGATATGGCGTTTATCATTCATGACCCGCAAAAATTTGATGATGATATTTACTGGAGCAACCCGTTTTTTGGCTACTGTATTCTCGGCTTTGAACATGTGCTCAAGCTGTGGTTTATGCAAAATAACGGGGCGCGATGAGCGCCCCCTGGGAATGTTATTTCCAGTCAGAAAAATGCGCGTCGCTGAGATACTCGCTCGCCAGTTTCGTGGCCAGAGAAAAAGAACCCACTAACGGATGCGCCATCATGGCGCGGATAGCGAGCGCGCGATCTTTCTTGATAATGGCTTCTACCGCCAGCCTTTCATACTCTTTCACGCAGGAAATCATATTCTTTTGCGCGTCCGGGACATGTATCGGCGTAATCGGTTTTAAGCCGTCCTTGCTGAGATCGCAGCTGATCTCAATTACATCATCCGGGCGCAGAAAATCGAGCGTTTGGTTGTTCTGCAAGGAAACCACAATGCGCTTGGTTGTGGTGCTGTTTACGGCTTCGAGAATATCCAGCGCAACGCCTGCGTAACCACCGGTATCGGGTTCTTCAATAAACTGACGTAGCGTGATTGCCGTACGAGGATTGAATTTCTCCTGTTGGGATTCGCTCTGCATATAGCTGTTTTCGCGACGCAGATAATGTTTCATCCAGACATCGAATGCGACTTCAGGGTGTGCTTTTACATCAATGTGCTGGAGCTCATCACGCATTTCCTTGTTGATTCGCGCAATTTGCTCCCCGCGGGTCTCCGGAGCCTCGAGAATCGCATTTAACGCTTCGTCACGATAGTAGTAGTAATAGAGATATTCGTTCAGCAGTTGTTTATCGCAAAGCTGCACCAGCTCTGGCGAGAAGTATTGCATCGCGGTTTTGCTGTACAGGTCCGGATGGGTGACTAATTTGTCGGTAACATCTTCACCGCGCACCGTGAAATGGGTAAACCACGAGAAATGGTTGAGCCCATAGCATTCGACGCTCAGGTCGTCGCTGGCGCAGTTCAGGATCGCGGGTAATTCGCGAATGAGCTCCGACGGCGCGTCGCAAATACCGTAAACCCGGCGTTTAAAACCTGATTTGATAATGGCCTCGGTAACGAGCCCCGAGGGGTTCGTAAAGTTGAACAGAATGGCGTCTTCTGCGGCATGTTTTTCAATTAACTGGCAATACTCCAGAATAGCCGGAATCGAGCGCATGGCCATGGCAAAGCCGCCAACCCCGGTAGTTTCCTGCCCAAGCGTGTGGTGGTTGAGCGCAATGCGTTCGTCACGTACGCGGCTTTCGTCACCGCCCACACGTAGCGTGGTAATGACGTAATTGGTTTTTTCCAGCGCCGCAACCGGGTCGGTTGTCAGTGTGAATGTAATATCCGGACGAATGGTATTGAAAATATAGCGCGCGATTTCGCCAAATAGAGACAGATTTTTCTCTGAGCTGTCCTGGAAGACAACTTCCTGTAAATTAATGCGGTGGGCATTATAGGCCAGTGATTTTGCCAGGAATGCAGAGCGAACGCCGCCCCCGCCTAATACGGTTAATTTCATGTTTGTTACTCCCGTTAATGAGTGGTCAGCCAGCTATCCACTTTTGAGCGAATTTGCCCGACTTTGACACCATAAATGACCTGAACTTCATGTTGATTCCTGACGATACCGTTAGCCCCCGTACTTTTTAAAACGGCATCGTTCACTTTTTCCATATCGTGAACCGCTACGCGTAAACGGGTGAAACAGTTGTCGACGGAAATAATGTTTTCTCGTCCACCGAGCCCGGTAATAATATCGTCAGTGATATCCTGTTTTTTATCGGTTTTCTGCCGATAGTCTTCTTTGCTATACAAACGAACGCCTTCGTCATCTTCCCGACCTGGCGTTTTAAGATTAAGTTTCACAACCAGCGTGCGGAATATTACGTAATACGCGGCAAACTGACCGATACCAATAAGCACATAGCCCGGCCAGCGCGTCAGTGAAGCGGGAAGGGGCAGGTTGTAAATCAGAAATTCAATCAAGCCTGACGCTCCCCACGGACGGACAGTGAAGATATCGCAAAGCGCCTGTGAAGCAGCCGTCAGGGTCGCATGAATGAACCACAGCAGCGGTGAAATAAATAAAAAGGTAAATTCAATAGGCTCGGTGATCCCGGTCAGAATAGAGGTGATAATCGCGGGAAGCAGAATCGCTTTTGCCAGCGTTTTCTTTTCGGGCGTAGCCGTGTGGTAGAACGCCAGCGCGGCGCCTGACAGGCCGAACATGGTTGTCATCCCTTGCTGCGCGAATCTTAGCGCCTCGTTCATCACTGGGGTGAGATCAGGGTGACGCATATAAGCCAGGAAAATAGCCTGTGTACCAGACACGACCTGACCATCGACGCTGATGGTGCCGCCAATTTGTGTCAACTGGAACGGAGACCAGACGAAATGATGCAAACCGGTTGGGATCAGGAATTTTTCAAAGAAACCATACACAAAGACGCCTGCGATACCGGCATTTTTCATAAACCCGGTTAACGCTGAGATGCCATGGGTCATGAACGGCCAAATCCATGTGAAAGCGATGGCGTATAAAATGATAACCGGCGTCATGGCGATAAGCGTAAGCTTCGCGCCGCCATACATGGATAACGCACCCGGTAATTCGATTTCTGAAACTTTATTATGCACCCAGGCAATGGTACAGCCCAGAATAATACCCAGGAATACACCCATATCGACGACGACAAAACCTAATATCTGCGTCTGACCGGTACCATAGTATTCACCGTTAATTTTCTCGGCGATGGTGTTGGTATATTCAAGCCAGGAATGGTTGGCACCCAGGAACATAATAAAACACATTACGGAAACCAGCGCGACTTCCGTTTTTTTATCGCGGGCTAAACCGTAGCTTATCCCCACGCAAAATAACAGGCCGAGATTACCAAATAGCGGCCAAAAGGTATCACCGAGAAGTTGCCCCAGTTGATGTAAGAAACCTGTTTCAGAAACAATATTCGGATTGGTAAGGACAGAGCTTAGAGCAAGGATTAAGCCGATGACAGGCAAGAACAATACTGCGCCGATCATCGCTCTGGAGAACTTTTGCATATTCTCCAGCATACGTTGACGTATTGCAGACATAAATATTCCTTGAAGTTCAATTCACTATTTAGAATGTGAGTTTTTATTATAAAAATAACTTCCAGCGAAATAGTTATATCAGGCTTATTAATTGTGTGAAACCTGTTGCAGGAAATAGGTACAAAGCATCACAAAATGCACACAGGTTTCAGAATGGAAACGCCCCGAACAATAGCGTTCGGGGCGGAATTTTATTGGGTTATCTCACCATTGCGCAGGGTCTGTGTCACCTGCTCCTTCGCCATATTCACCGCGCTCAGTTGCCCATTTACCGTTGGCTTGAGCGGCGTGTCAGCCTGCACCGCGCCAGTGGCGGTGAGCTGAAGGTTACCGTCGCCACTGATGGGGAGCGCAGGCCATCCCCAGGCCTGCAACGTATTCAGCGGCACGCCGCGTGCGTCGAGGCTGACGTTCACCTGCCGTTGCGGCAACTGAGATACCGTGGCGGTGGCTTTGAGCATGCCTTTCTCTGTGTACGCCGCAAGTTCGCTGATATTGACCGTCGAGGCGTTTGCTGACAGCGCGAGGCTCGGTCGATTAACGTCTACGCGATTAAACGTCGCCGCCGCCGCATTGAGTTGCGCATTTCCGCCCCATACGCCCCACAGGCGATTCTTCACCAGTTGCAGGTTGGTGGCGCTGCCTTCCAGCGCCGTGATCTGCCACGGGAAAGCCGGGTCGATATCGATAACCAGATTGCGGCTGGCGGTAAATTTCTTCAGGGTGACGCTGTTGAGCCACTCCGGCAACGCGTCCATCCACAACTGTTTCCAGTTATTGGGTAACGTGTATTCAAGGCCCACAATCGACGCATCATCCAGCGTCAGCGCCTGTCCGTTGCGCAACCAGAAACCGGACGTTCTAACCGTGCTGCCTTCCCAACGGGTAGTAAACTGGCGCAGGGCGATGCCCTGGTCTGAGAGCTCGCCGTTGAAAATGGGGTCCAGCAGATGTAACGAGCCGTAGATAAACTCACTGGCGTTCAGAGTGATTTTGCCGTCCGTACTTTGCCATCCGCCCTGTGTTAGGGTCAGGTTGCGCACATTCATATCGAGATCGGTTACCGCCCAGTCCGGGCCCTGTAAACGGGCATCCACGACCTCAAGGCGGCCAATTTGCAGCGACGGAACGGTGCTGAGTGGGGCGAAGAAATCGATCAACGTTTTGTCGCTTTGCAGACGTATATCGTTCAGGCGCAGATTATCCACCACCCAACTTCCGTCGGCGTTGCGGCGGGCATTTCCGGCCAGTGAGCCGCGCGCGACCTCCGCGCCAAGGCTGGTGAGCGTCACAATACCGTTATCAATATCCCCTTCAATCACCGCGTTGCTGGTGGGTACGCCATTGAGCGTCAGGGAACCGGCATTCACCTGCAAATGCGTTTTCTTGCCCAGCACGTTACCTGCTTGCGGGGTCCATGGCGCAATGCTGCCGTTAACCCGTTGTGCACTCAATTCCCAGCCGGTTTCCGGGCTGTTGAAAGCCATATTGCTGAGCTGCAGCCGATCGGCGGCAAAGGGAAGCGGCGCGTTAGACGGCGAGAGATTTAACGTACCGTCTTGCAGCAGGATAGTGTCAACGTGCAGCGGGTCGGTCACCTGGCGGGTGCTCAGGCCGATGTCGACAGCTTTAGCGACCAGCGTCGCGGGTTTACCATCGCGCCCGAAGGTCACATTCCTGAACAAGATATGGGAAGGTGATGAGAAACGGTGATCCATCGCATCGAACGTCACCTGATAATCGGTGTTTTCCGTCAGCCACTGACTGACTTCGCGCGCGCCCCAGCGGGTTTGCAGCAGGAAGTAGAAGGCGAGAATAACCAGCAGCAGTGCGACGAGGAGCCAGAGAATCAGCTTTCCAATAAATTTCATGATCTTCCATCCTGAGAAGGGCACATAAGGCAGTTATGCACGAATTATGCGCAATGCTCAAGGCGAGAAGGGTGAAATTCGGTGTCAGCGTGCGGGGATGATGCCGGATGACGTCGCCGCCATCCGGCAAGGCGGATTACTCTTTCTCTGGCGGGAAGACCAGATTCAGAACAATCGCGGTGATACCGCCAGCAGCGATACCGGATGAGAGCAGGTTTTTCAGCCAGTCCGGCGCGAACTGGAGGATCTGCGGCTGCTGGGAAACACCGAGGCCGATAGCCAGTGAAAGGGCGATAATCAGGATTGCGCGGCGGTTCAGCGGTTCCCGGGAGACAATACGCACGCCGGACGCGGCGATGGTGCCGAACATCACCAGCGTTGCGCCACCCAGAACCGGCTCAGGGATGTGTTGTACAAAACCACTTACCGCCGGGAACAGACCAAGGACAATCAGCATCAATGCCACCACAAAACCAACGTAACGGCTGGCAACGCCGGTGAGCTGAATTACACCGTTGTTCTGGCCGAAGCAGGAGTTCGGGAAGGTGTTGAATACCGCAGAGACAAACGAGTTCAGGCCGTTGGCCAGCACGCCGCCTTTCAAACGTTTCATGTAAACCGGGCCGGAGACCGGTTGTTCAGAGACGTCAGATGTTGCCGTAATATCACCAATCGTTTCCAGTGAGGTGATCATAAACACCAGCATCAGCGGCAGCAGCAGGTTCCAGTCGATGCCCAGACCATAGTACAGCGGGGTTGGGATCATCAGCAGGTCGGTATTGGTTGGCGCGGTGTTTTCCGGCAGCATACCGAGGAACCAGGCCATCAGATATCCCGCCGCCATGGCGATCACCAACGATGCAATGCGCAGGTACGGGTTGCGCTGGCGGTTAAGCAGGATAATCAGGACCAGCACGATACCCGCCAGCAGCAGATTTTTCGGCGCGCCGAAGGTGTTGTTGCTCATTGCCGCATAACCACCGCCAATAGATGTCAGGCCAACCTGAATCAACGACAACCCGATTATCATCACCACCACACCGGAAACCAGCGGGGTGATAATGCGCCGCGCCAGGTGCAACACGCGCGACAGCACCATCTCTGTACAACTCGCCAGCATCAGCGTGCCAAACAGCGCCGCCATCATCGTCGGCACATCGGCACCACCGGTTTTCAGCGCGGTGCCGCCCATAATCAGCGGTGCCACAAAGTTGAAGCTGGTGCCCTGAATCGACAGCAATCCGGAACCCACCGGGCCCCAGGCTTTAATCTGGATAATGGACGCCACACCGGATGCGAACAGCGACATGCTGATAATGTGCTGAGTATCGGCCGCCGGCAGACCCAGTGCCTGACAAATCAGCAGGGCTGGGGTGATCACGGCGACAAACATAGCCAGCAGGTGTTGCAGGGCGGCAAAAAGCGTTTGTGGCAGCGGCGGACGGTCTTCTAAGCGGTAAATCAATTCGCTGTTTTGAGTATGCGCAACCGGTTGCGCATTTTCTGACTCAAGGGTGTTGGCGGACATCAGAGGCAATCTCATGGTGGAAAAGTGGCGATTTTATCGGACTGGCGAGCAAAAGCAAACGGTTGCTTTGTGATGGCGTTAAAAATTTCCCGGACTTTAATTTTTATCAATTATTCAGCATATAAATGGTTTGTCACAGTGATTACGCTTTTACTGTTATTTTTGCGCATTTATTGATTACAATCTGTTCCCTGATCTTACGAAGAGATCTCAACGACACAGGAAATACGTCGCGTATGAATGAATCATGCGTCTGGTAAGGAGCTTTAAATATGTTTCATCTCGATACGTTATCTACGCTGGTCGCGGCGACAATGGTGCTGCTGTTGGGGCGCAAACTGGTTCACTCTGTTCCCTTCTTTAAAAAATATACCATTCCCGAACCGGTCGCCGGTGGGCTGCTGGTGGCGCTGGCATTGTTGGTGCTGAAAAAAAGCATGGGCTGGGAAATTGACTTCGATATGAGTCTGAAAGACCCGCTGATGCTGGCCTTCTTCGCCACGATTGGTTTGAACGCCAACCTCGCCAGTCTGCGCGCGGGCGGCAAAGTATTAGGTACCTTTCTGATTGTCGTGGTGGGGCTGCTGCTGATGCAGAACGCCATTGGCATTGGCATGGCAAAAATGCTGGGGCTGGACCCATTAATGGGCCTGCTGGCAGGTTCGATTACCCTCTCTGGCGGCCACGGCACCGGGGCGGCGTGGGGTAAACTCTTTACCGAACGCTACGGTTTTACCAGCGCAACGGAAGTTGCGATGGCCTGCGCAACGTTTGGCCTGGTGCTGGGCGGCCTGATTGGCGGACCAGTAGCGCGTTACCTGGTCAAACACTCCTCCTCACCGGACGGTACGCCGGACGATCAGGAAGTGCCGACGGCGTTTGAAAAACCGGATGTTGGGCGCGTCATCACTTCTTTGGTGTTAATCGAATCGATTGCTCTTATTGCTATCTGCTTAACGGTAGGGAAGGCGGTTGCGCAACTTCTGTTGGGCACAATGTTTGAATTGCCGACCTTTGTCTGCGTACTGTTTATTGGCGTACTTCTTAGCAATGGCCTGGCGTTGATCGGTTTTTATCGCGTATTTGACAGGGCAGTATCCATCCTCGGCAACGTATGTCTGTCGTTATTCCTGGCAATGGCGTTAATGAGTCTTAAGCTTTGGGAACTGGCGTCTTTAGCCTTACCGATGCTGGCAATTCTGGGCGTGCAGGCTATCTCTATGGCGTTGTACGCCATTTTCGTCACGTACCGAATGATGGGCAAAAACTACGATGCGGCGGTGCTGGCGGCGGGCCACTGCGGGTTTGGCCTTGGTGCGACCCCTACGGCGATTGCGAATATGCAGGCGATTACCGAGCGTTTCGGCCCATCGCATACGGCGTTTCTGGTGGTGCCGATGGTGGGCGCGTTCTTCCTCGATATCGTTAATGCGCTGGTGATTAAGCTCTATTTGATGTTGCCGATGTTTGGCTAATCAGTGTGAGGAATGTGGCAGGGGCGCTTCGCTTGCCCGCCCTACAAAGAATTGCGATCGATGTAGGGCGGGCAAGCGAAGCGCCCCCGCCAACGTTTTTTACTCTCCGTGATCTTCCCACGCCAGCGCGCGTTTCACCGCTTTTTTCCAGCCGCTGTAACGATAATTACGTTCGGTTGTTTCGATCCCCGGACGGAATTCACGTTCAATCACCGCTTTCTCCTGCAATTCATCCAGATTCTGCCAGAAGCCTACCGCCAGGCCTGCAAGATACGCAGCACCTAACGCGGTCACTTCACGGACTTCCGGGCGCTCTACGCGGGTACCCAGAATGTCTGACTGAAACTGCATCAGGAAGTTATTGGCAACGGCGCCGCCATCCACGCGCAGGGCGTGCAGACGAATGCCGGAGTCTGCCTGCATCGCTTCCAGCACATCGCGGGTTTGATAAGCGATGGATTCCAGCGTGGCGCGAATAATGTGGTTCGAGTTGACGCCGCGCGTCAGGCCGAAAATCGCGCCGCGCGCATACGGGTCCCAGTAGGGCGCGCCGAGGCCGGTAAACGCCGGAACCACATACACCCCGTTGGTATCTTTCACTTTGGTGGCGAAATACTCAGAGTCGAATGCGTCGCTGATGAGTTTCATCTCATCGCGTAGCCACTGAATAGAGGCGCCAGCCATAAACACCGCGCCTTCCAGCGCATAATTCACTTCGCCGCGTGGGCCGCAGGCAATGGTGGTCAGCAGACCATGCTCAGATTTCACCGCTTTTTCGCCGGTGTTCATCAGCATAAAGCAACCAGTACCATAGGTGTTTTTCGCCATCCCTTCCTTCACGCACAGCTGGCCGAACAGCGCAGCTTGCTGATCGCCTGCGATCCCGGCGATCGGGATACGCGTGCCGCCTTTCCCGCCGATGTTGGTCTGGCCATACACCTCAGAAGATTTGCGCACTTCGGGCAGCATGGCGCGCGGGATGTCGAGCGCATCGAGCATTTTGTCATCCCAGTCCAGCTCGTTGATGTTGAAGAGCATGGTACGTGAGGCGTTAGTGTAGTCGGTGACGTGCACGCGTCCCTGGGTCATTTTCCAGATAAGCCAGGTATCGACGGTACCGAACAACAGTTCGCCGCGCTTCGCGCGTTCACGGGAGCCTTCAACGTGGTCCAGGATCCATTTCACTTTGGTGCCGGAGAAGTACGGGTCTACCACCAGACCCGTCGCGCTGCGCACGTACTCTTCCATGCCGTCGCGTTTCAACTGCTCACAGATATCAGCGGTACGGCGGCACTGCCAGACAATCGCGTTATAAATCGGTTTCCCGGTTTCGCGCTCCCACACGACGGTCGTTTCGCGCTGGTTGGTAATACCAATCGCGGCAATCTGATCGGAATTGATATCGGCTTTTGCCAGCACTTCAACCAGCGTGGAGCTCTGGGTCGCCCAGATTTCCATCGGATCGTGCTCAACCCAGCCTGGCTTAGGATAAATTTGTTCAAACTCGCGCTGTGAAACACTGATGATATTGGCATCGTGATCCATCACCACGGCGCGGGAACTGGTGGTGCCCTGGTCGAGCGCAACGATATATTTTTTGTCAGTCATAATGCGTGTTCCATAGTCAGATTACAGCGAAGCATTGTGTTGAGCGCTACCGGAGGTGGTTTCTTTCTCTTCAACCACACAGGTATCACACGGCAAATGGCGGCCAATCAGTTTGCGATAGCTGAATGCACCCAGCGCCGCGCCCACCACGGGTGCGAACATCGGCACCACGAAATAAGGAATGTCTTTGCCACCGGTGAAGGCGACATCGCCCCAGCCTGCCAGCCAGGCGAAGGTTTTTGGTCCAATATCACGCGCTGGGTTCATCGCAAAGCCGGTCAGCGGCCCCATCGATGCGCCGATAACCGCGATTAGCAGGCCAATCAGCAGCGGTGCCAATGGCCCGCGTGGAATGCCGTTGCCATCGTCGCCCAGCGCCATGATCACGCCCATCAGAATAGCGGTTATCACCATTTCTACCGCGAAGGCCTGCACAAAATTGATATGTGGGTTCGGGTAAGTGGAGAATATTCCAGCAAGATCAAGACTTTCTACGCTACCACGCACCATATGATGGGTTAATTCGTAGTCGTAGAAAAGATTGTAGTAAAGCCCGTAAACCAACGCCGCTGCGCAAAACGCGCCGGCAAACTGCGAAAGAATGAAAGGGACCACTTTACGGCGATCGAAACAGGCGAACAGCCACAGCGCAACGGTGACAGCCGGGTTAAGATGTGCGCCGGAAACCCCTGCGGTCAGGTAGATGGCCATCGCCACGCCCAGACCCCAGATGATACTGATTTCCCACTGGCCAAAGCTGGCCCCTGCGACTTTTAATGCCGCAACACATCCTACGCCGAAAAAGATCAACAGCCCGGTACCAAGAAACTCTGCAATGCACTGGCCTTTTAGGGTTGAAGTTTGGCTCATAATCGGTTCCTGAAGACAGTTTGCTAGTTATAGTGTCGTGGTGGTCGTAGACACCCACGCTGCCATGTAGGCATAGTGTTAATTTATCGTTAACGAACATAAACGAGAAATATCGAAATCGAAATGTGTGTACTGCGTCATAAAATGAGCGATTTCGCGCCACATTGTGTGTCTTTACGGAACTAAAAAAAGAGAGCTGAATCATTTCATGAACCTTCCGTGTTAACAAATAAGGGGTAAATGCGCCGAAAGCTCCAGGTCTAGACTGAAAATTGTTGCAAACCGCAATCTACGTGCCCTGGCGCTGGACAGGGGGAGCGGGGCTCCATACAATCGAAGGTCAGAAGTGCGCTTATTTTCGTTAAGGCGTCGCCGGGTTCCCGGGACGATATCAACGCCTTGCAAGATCAGGAGAGGTATGACGATGTCATTAGAAGTATTTGAGAAACTGGAAGCAAAAGTTCAGCAGGCGATTGATACCATCACCCTGTTGCAGATGGAAATCGAAGAACTGAAAGAGAAGAACAACGCGCTGGCGCAGGACGTTCAGTCTGCACAGCACAGCCGTGAAGAGCTGGAACGCGAAAACAACCAGCTGAAAGAACAGCAGAACGGCTGGCAGGATCGTCTGCAAGCGCTGCTGGGCCGTATGGAAGAAGTCTAATCTTCCAGTAAGTTCGCTGCCTTCATCGGGCGTTATGCCAGGAAGGCAGCGACTTCTCTCCGCGTTATTTCCCCGCTGTATATTTCAAAATCACATAATCAATCTGTTTTTATTCTTTAATGTTCGATTTGCTTTCTGGCACGCTAGCCTCATCAACGACACAACATAAGAGAGCGGGCGATGAACAAGTGGGGCGTGGGTTTAACGCTTTTGCTGGCTTCCACCAGCGTACTGGCTAAGGATATTCAATTACTTAACGTTTCTTACGATCCGACGCGCGAACTGTACGATCAGTACAATAAAGCTTTCAGCGCGCACTGGAAAAAAGAGACGGGTGATAACGTGGTGATTCGTCAGTCGCATGGCGGCTCCGGTAAACAAGCGACGTCGGTGATTAACGGTATTGAGGCCGATGTGGTGACGCTGGCGCTGGCCTATGACGTTGATGCGATTGCTGAGCGTGGCCGCATCGATAAAAACTGGATTAAACGTCTGCCGGATAACTCCGCGCCGTACACGTCGACCATCGTTTTCCTGGTGCGTAAAGGCAACCCAAAACAGATTCATGACTGGAACGACCTGGTAAAACCGGGTGTGTCTGTCATCACGCCTAACCCGAAAAGCTCCGGCGGCGCTCGCTGGAACTACCTTGCTGCATGGGGTTATGCGCTGCACCACAATAATGGTGACCAGGCCAAAGCTCAGGATTTCGTGAAATCGCTGTTTAAAAACGTTGAAGTGCTTGATTCTGGCGCACGTGGCGCAACTAACACCTTCGTTGAACGCGGCATTGGCGATGTGCTGATTGCCTGGGAGAACGAAGCGCTGCTGGCGACAAATGAGCTGGGTAAAGATAAATTTGAAATCGTCACGCCGAGCGAGTCGATTCTGGCAGAGCCAACCGTTTCTGTAGTCGACAAAGTGGTTGATAAAAAAGGCACTAAAGAAGTCGCTGAAGCCTATCTGAAGTACCTGTACTCGCCAGAAGGCCAGGAGATTGCGGCGAAGAACTTCTATCGCCCACGTGACCCGGAAGTGGCGAAGAAGTATGAAAGCGCGTTCCCGAAACTGAAACTGTTCACTATCGATGAAGAGTTTGGTGGTTGGGCGAAAGCGCAGCAGACGCACTTTTCTAACGGCGGTACGTTCGATCAAATCAGCAAACGTTAATCACGCATGAACCACGTAGCCCGGTAATGTTACCGGGCTTTTTTATTTGTCATGATTATGCGGTACCCTTGCCAGTCATCGAATTACAGGGAACGCACAATGAAAAAAGCTGGCTATCTTATTCTGGCGATGATCGTCATTGCTCTTGTGGCGGGCGCAGGCTACTGGAAGTGGGCCGGAAACCCGAACGCGCTGCGCACCATCGTCTTCGAACAGTGCCTTCCAAATCAACTGCAACACCAGAATCCCGCGCCATGCGCCGATGTGAAACCGGATGCCGGATACGTGGTTTTCAAGGACCGTAACGGCCCGCTGCAATATCTTCTGATGCCCACTTTTCGTATCAACGGTACTGAAAGCCCGATGCTGCTGGAGCCTTATACGCCGAATTTCTTCTGGCTGGCCTGGCAGGCGCGCAGCTTTATGAGCCAGAAATATGGCAAAGAGATCCCGGATAGCGCCGTGTCGCTGGCGATCAATTCACGCACTGGGCGTACGCAAAATCACTTCCACATTCACATCTCCTGCCTGCGCACAGACGTGCGCCATCAACTGGATATGAATATGGCAAAAATCAGCACCCGCTGGTTGCCGCTGCCGGGTGGTCTGCGTGGGAATGAGTATCTGGCGCGCCGTGTCACCGAAAGCGAAATGGTGAAAAGCAGCCCGTTTATGATGCTGGCGGAAGAGGTGCCTGACGCGCGCGACCATATGGGAAGCTACGCGCTGGCGATGGTTCGCTTAAGTGATGAAAGCTTTGTCCTGCTGGCAACGCAGCGTAATTTACTGGCGCTGAACCGCGCGTCGGCTGAGGAAATTCAGGATCATCAATGTGATATTCTGAAGTAACCTTACCCGTTCTGGCGTTTACCTGACTTGTCTGTCGTCGTATTCTTGCTGAAAAAAACGACAGGAGTCAGGTATGTCGCTCTGGTTTTCCCATCCTCTGTTCCTTCCATCACTGGTTGTTGGCATCACCATCATCCTCTGGGCGACTTCGCTGTTGCCTGAATTTATCACCGCGCTTTTATTCTTCACCGTTGCGATGGCAGCGAAAATCGCCCCGCCGGAGGTCATTTTCGGCGGCTTTGCTTCATCGGCCTTCTGGCTGGTGTTCAGCGGGTTTGTGCTCGGCGTAGCGATTCGCAAAACGGGGCTTGCCGATCGGGCGGCGAGGGCGCTGTCGGCCAGGCTGACTGATTCGTGGCTGCGGATGGTGGCGAGCGTGGTCTTGCTGAGTTATGCGCTGGCATTTGTGATGCCCTCAAACATGGGGCGAATCGCGCTACTGATGCCGATTGTCGCGGCGATGGCGTCTCGTGCGGGCATTAAAGAGGGCACGCGACCATGGTACGGGCTGGCGCTGGCGGTGGGATTCGGCACGTTCCAGCTTTCCGCTACCATCCTGCCCGCTAACGTACCCAACCTGGTGATGGGCGGTGCGGCGGAGGGGGCGTGGGGTATTCATCTGAACTATCTGCCTTATCTGCTGCTGCATACGCCGGTGCTCGGCTGGTTGAAAGGCGCGCTGCTTATCGGGCTGATTTGCTGGCTCTTCCCCGGAAAACCGCAGCCACCGAAATCGGTACAGGCGGCGCAGCCCATGAGCGTGGCAGAGAAGCGCCTGGCCTGGCTACTGGCGATAGTGTTAACCCTGTGGGTGACGGAAAGCTGGCACGGCATCGGCCCGGCGTGGACGGGGCTGGCGGCGGCATGTGTCACGCTGCTCCCGCGTGTTGGGTTTATCAGCGGCGAGGAGTTCTCGGCGGGTGTGAACATTCGCACCTGTATTTACGTCGCCGGGATTCTGGGGCTGGCTATTACCGTCACTCAAACGGGGATTGGCGATGCTGTAGGCGAAGCGCTGCTGCGCGTGATGCCGCTCGACCCGGAACGCCCGTTCACCAGCTTTGTCGCGCTGACCGGGATCACGACCGCGCTCAACTTCATTATGACCGCCAACGGCGTGCCTGCGCTCTACACCACCTTTGCGCAAAGTTTTGCTGAGGCGACAAACTTCCCGCTGTTGAGCGTGATTATGATTCAGGTATTAGGCTATTCCACGCCGCTTCTGCCGTATCAGGCGTCGCCGATTGTGGTGGCGATGGCGTTAGGGAAAGTGCCTGCAAGGGCGGGGATGATGCTGTGTCTGGCGCTGGCGGCAGCGAGTTATCTGCTGCTGTTGCCGCTGGATTACCTTTGGTATCAGGTGTTGGGAAAGTTGTGAGTTTTTGCCGGATGCGCTGCGCTTATCCGGCCTACATCGTCAGGACTGTAGGCCGGATAAGGCGAAGCCGCCATCCGGCGCGTAAACAGGATTAAGCCTGTTTAGCCGCTTCTGCTGCTTTAACGATCACCGCGAAAGCGTCTGCTTTCAGGGATGCGCCGCCAACCAGCGCGCCGTCGATGTCCGGCTGAGTGAACAGCTCTGCTGCGTTGCCCGCGTTTACGGAACCGCCGTACTGGATGATAACCTGTTCAGCGATTTTCGCGTCAGCTTTAGCAATGTGGTCACGGATGAATTTGTGAACCGCCTGAGCCTGAGCCGGGGTCGCAGATTTGCCAGTTCCGATTGCCCACACGGGTTCGTAAGCGATAACCACGCCTTCGAATGCCGCCGCGCCCTGAGTTTTCAGAACAGCGTCGATCTGACGTGCGCAAACTTCTTCAGTTTTGCCAGCTTCGTTTTCCGCTTCGGTTTCACCGATGCACAGAACCGGAGTCAGACCCTGCTCTTTCAGCACAGCGAATTTTTTCGCGATCAGTTCGTCAGACTCTTTGTGGTAAGTACGACGCTCAGAGTGACCGATAATGATGTACTGCGCACCGACATCTTTCAGCATTTCTGCGGAGGTTTCACCGGTGAATGCGCCAGACAGGTTCAGATCAACGTTCTGCGCGCCCAGAGCAATGTGGCTACCGGCAGCGGCGTGTTTCGCCATGTCGATGTACATTTCCGGCGGCGCGATCGCGACGTCACAGCCTGCAACGCCAGCCAGCTCTTTACGCAGGTTAGCAACCAGCTCGTTTACCATGTGGCAGCTGCCGTTCAGTTTCCAGTTACCCATCACTAAAGGATGTCGCATTTTAATTCTCCACGCTTGTTAGCGAATTAAGGAATATGGCCGCCCGTAAGGGCAGCATGGTCTGTGAATCAGTATAGAGAGTGTTCATGCTGAAGGCTTTGCTTTTTATCATTTATTCGCCTCCTTCAAGATTTTCAGATAGCGCCAGCTTAATCGGTTCAACAGCGAAGGTCAGCCCTTTTTCGCCATTATCGGCGACAACATAACGAATTGCGCCCTCGCTGGTGGTGAAGTAGTGCTTCCCTTTGCCCTGTGCCAGCAGCTTTTGCAGTTTCTGCTGGCTCTGCGCTTTGGTGAGCGTGGGGGTGAACAGACGCAGCACTGCGGTCATGTACTCCAGTGCTTTGGCTTTCGCCGCTTTTTGCTCAGGGCCGGGGATCGGCAGCCAGGTTATCTGCATCGACTTGATTTTCAGCGTTCCGCGTTCGAGCGCGGTGGACGCATACAGATTCTCGTTAATTTTGCTCGCTGCGCGCGTCAGATTCAGCTTGTCGCGGCTGGATGAAATTGAGCGAAACTCGCTGAGGGGCAGTGACGGATTATCAATATTAAACCGCTCGCGAAACTGACTGATGGAGAGATCGAATGTGGGCGCGCCGGAAAGCAAATAGGGCGCGGTGGTATCCGGAGACTCAACGGCAAACGCGAAGCGGCCAGCGCTCAGGGCGATGACGCCTGCAAGACACACAGCGATCCACTTCTTCATGTTTGTCGTCCTCATATTCTCCAGCAGACGATTAAAACGGGAACGGCCTCGCTTGTCAAAAAGAGAGCGTTTCAGGGTACACTACGCCGCATTATGAGAATAAGGAATCAGACATGACCTTACAGCAATGGTTGTTTTCAATTAAGGGCCGCATTGGTCGCCGCGACTTCTGGATCTGGATGGGGATCTGGCTGCTGGCGATGGTAATACTGTTTACGCTGGCCGGCGGTGAGATGCTCAGCATTCAGACCGCGGCGTTTATCCTGGTTTGCCTGCTGTGGCCTACGGCGGCGGTCACGGTGAAACGTCTGCACGATCGCGGTAAATCAGGCATCTGGGCCTTGCTGATGGTGCTGGCGTGGATGCTACTGGCCGGTAACTGGGTGATGCTGCCGGGTGTCTGGCAGTGGGGCGTGGGGCGATTCATTCCGACGCTAATTATCGTGATGATGCTGATTGACCTGGGCGCGTTTGTCGGCACCCAGGGGGAAAACAAGTACGGTAAAGACACGCAGGACGTGAAATACCGCTGATTACCAGTAATGCTCCGCCGTCATATGGCCTGGGCGGCGGCGCAGATGTTTGGTCATCTGGCGGGTATCTTTCAGTAATTGCTGGGTATCTCGCACCATCTGCGGATTACCACACAGCATCACGTGGCTGGTTTCGGCGTTCATTGGCAGGCCAACGGCCTCTTCCAGTGCACCGCTTTCGATCAGTGCGGGTACGCGTCCGGTCAGGGAATCCGCTACCGTTTCGCGGCTGACGACGGTTTTAATGCGCAACTTCCCTTCGTAGCGTTTCTCCAGTTCCTGCATCAACGGCAGGTAACTTAAGTCGGCAGCAAAGCGCGCGGCGTGAACCAGTACGATATTCTTAAAGCGCGCTAAATCTTTCCCTTCCTGCAGAATCGACAGATACGGGCCAATTGCCGTGCCGGTCGCCAGCATCCACAGGGTTTCGCAGTCAGGTACTTCATCCAGCACAAAGAAGCCAGCCGCTTCGCTGACAATCTGTACATCATCACCCGGCTTCAGCGCGGCGAGGCGTGGGCTCAATTTTCCCTCTGGTACGGTGACGAGATAGAACTCAAGATCGGGATTGCTGGGGGCGTTAACGTAGGAGTACGCGCGCTGCACGCGCTCGCCGTCGACATCCAGACCCAGCTTGGCGAACTGCCCGGCGGTGAAGGGATTAACGGGGGCGTGAACGGTGAGGCTAAACAGTGCATCGGTCCAGAAATGCACCTTTGTGACTTTACCTGTTACCCAATCGGCCATGATCGTCTCCTCTGCGCGTTGTTATTCTATCTTCGCTGTGTCAGGAGAAGATTTCCAGCCCTGTGGGGCTGGAAAGCTCAATTGAACAAATGATTTACAGGATGTGATTCTGGATCTCAGGGTCTTTGCGATCGAGATAATGAATCGACTGAATGCGGCGAATGGTGCGTGATTTACCGCGAATCAGCAGCGTCTCAGTGGTGGCGATATTGCCTTTGCGGCTGATGCCGTCCAGCAGATCGCCTTTGGTGATCCCGGTCGCGGAGAAAATAACGTTGTCGCTACGCGCCATATCATCCAGCGTCAGCACTTTCCCGGCTTCGATACCCATCTCATGACAACGGCGCAGTTCGTCTTCGCCAATGCGGCGGTTCTCTTCGCTGTCGCCTTTCACGTGATGACGCGCCAGCAGACGGCCATGCATATCGCCATCCAGCGCGCGGATCACTGCCGCCGAGACCACGCCTTCCGGCGCGCCGCCGATACCATAAAGCACATCAACTTCGCTGTCCGGCATGCAGGTCAGAATGGACGCCGCGACATCACCATCAGGAATGGCGAACACGCGCACGCCCAGTTTCTGCAACCCGGCTATCACCGCATCGTGGCGCGGTTTCGCCAGAATAGTGACCGTCAGCTCTTCAAACGGTTTATTCAGTGCGCTTGCGATATTACGCAGGTTTTCTTCCAGCGGCTTGTTGAGGTCGATAACACCTTTCGCGCCCGGCCCGACAATCAGCTTCTCCATGTACATATCCGGCGCGTTCAGGAAGCAGCCTTTATCGCCCACCGCCAGCACCGCCAGCGCATTCGCCTGGCCCATCGCAGTCATGCGGGTACCTTCAATCGGATCGACGGCAATATCGACCGCATCGCCTTTTCCTGTCCCCACATTTTCGCCAATGTAGAGCATCGGCGCTTCATCAATTTCGCCTTCGCCAATCACGATGGTGCCATCAATGTTGACCTTGTTGAGCATGATGCGCATCGCATTTACCGCCGCGCCGTCAGCGACATTTTTATCGCCCCGGCCCAACCATTTGTAACCTGCCAGCGCCGCCGCTTCCGTGACGCGCGAAAATTCGATAGCCAGTTCTCGTCTCATAGCAAACTCGTTTCAGAAGAAAAATTGCGCGAAGTTTAGCACAGCACCGAGAGGGCTGAAGGCTGCACTACGCGTTGGAATAACGTTCGGTTTCCGGCATCCAGCGCTCAATCAGCGCGGTGGCCTGCTGTGGGTATCGTTCATGAACGTGGCGGGCGATGCGCTGAACTTCGGGGATCATCGCCTGATCGCGCAGTAAGTCCGCGACTTTGAACTCAGCGTTGCCCGTCTGACGTGTACCAAGCAGCTCGCCAGGGCCGCGAATTTCGAGATCTTTTTGCGCAATCACAAAGCCGTCGTTACTGTCGCGCAGCACCTGCAGGCGCATTTGCGCGGTTTTCGACAGCGGCGATTTGTAGAGCAGCACACAATGCGAGGCCACTGCGCCACGGCCCACGCGGCCACGCAGCTGGTGGAGTTGCGCAAGGCCCAGACGCTCCGGGTTTTCGATAATCATCAGGCTGGCGTTGGGCACATCGACACCTACTTCAATCACCGTGGTGGCAATCAGCAGATGCAGCTCACCCTGCTTGAAGGATTGCATTACCGCCTGCTTTTCGGCAGGTTTCATACGCCCGTGAACGAGGCCGACGTTGAGTTCCGGTAGCGCCAGCTTTAACTCATCCCACGTAGCTTCTGCCGCCTGCGCTTCCAGCAGCTCTGACTCTTCAATCAGCGTACAAACCCAATACGCCTGACGCCCCTCTTCGGTACAAGCATGACGCACGCGATTGATGATGTCGCTGCGACGCGTGTCCGGGATCGCGACGGTGGTGACTGGCGTTCGGCCCGGTGGCAGTTCGTCAATCACCGAGGTATCGAGATCGGCATAGGCAGTCATTGCCAGGGTTCGCGGAATGGGTGTCGCGGTCATAATCAGCTGATGTGGATGGAAGCCCTGCTGCTGGCCCTTCTCCCACAGCGCCAGACGCTGGTGGACGCCAAAGCGGTGTTGTTCATCGATAATCACCAGCGCGAGGCCGTTAAACTGCACCTGCTCCTGGAAAATGGCGTGGGTGCCGACAATCATCTGCACCTGGCCGCTGGCGATGGCTTCCTGCTGCGCCTGACGCGCTTTCCCTTTTTGCTTCCCGGCGAGCCAGCCCACTTCGATACCAAGCGGCTCAAACCAGTTGCGGAAGTTATTGGCGTGCTGCTCGGCAAGCAGTTCGGTTGGCGCCATCAGCGCTACCTGCTTGCCGTGGGCAATCGCTCTTAGTGCTGCCAGTGCGGCGACAAGCGTTTTACCGGAGCCCACATCGCCCTGCACCAGACGCATCATCGGCACGTCGAGCGCCATATCGCGTTCAATTTCAGCCACCACGCGGGTTTGCGCCCCGGTAGGTTTAAACGGCAGTGAATTGAGGAACTGATTTTTCAGCTCGCCCAGTTCATTGAGCGGCAGGGCATGATAGCGCTGAGCCCCGGCGCGGAGCGCCAGCATGCTCAGGTTATGGGCGAGTAACTCTTCCAGAATTAAGCGCCGCTGGGCCGGATGCTTGCCGGTTTCCAGGTCGCTGAGCTGCAATGATGGTGGCGGGCGGTGCAGGGTGCGCAGCGCTTCAGGCAGGCTCATCATGCCGGAAGCCAGCTCTGGCGGCAGTAGCTCGGCAATGGCGCAGGTATCGAGGAGATCCAGCGCCTGATCGGTCAGCTTGCGCAGCGTCGCCTGCTTGATGCCTTCGGTGGTCGGATAAACAGGCGTGAGCGTTTCCTGCAATTCTGGCGTGCTCAAATCGCCCTGCACGCGATATTCCGGATGGATCATCTCCGCGCCAAATTTGCCGCGCTTCGCTTCGCCGTAGGCCAGCACGCGACGTCCGGCCGCAAGGCTGTTTTTCATCGCCGCGTTGAAGTTGAAGAAGCGCATGGTGAGGATGCCCGTGCCGTCGCTAATCTGACAGGTCATCATTCGCCGTCCGCCGAACGTAATGTTTGAATTGAGAACTTCGCCTTCTACCGTGGCATAGATACCGGGCAGTAGTTCGCCAATGGGATAGAGGTGAGTACGGTCTTCGTAACGCAACGGCAGGTGAAGCAGTAAGTCCTGCACCGTGTGCAGGCCAATTTTGGCGAGCTTCTGACTTTGCGCTGCGCCAACACCCGTTAGCGAACTGAGCGGAACAGCATCTAACAGGCGACTTTGCATGGATTACCTCGTGGCCTGCATGGTGGCCCACCAGGTCGCGTCGGCTTCAATCTCGCCGCGATCGTTGACGTGCGGATAGGGAAGGCCTTTGCGTTTCGCGACGTTTGCCAGCACCGGATAACCGCCTTCAAACAGCAGGCGCTGTTGTTCGTCGTCCGGCAGCATACTGTTTTCACGCTGATACATACCGGCGTTCTGCCGCTGCCGCTGTGCTTCATAGAGGATCAGCGCGGAGGCTACGGAGACGTTGAGTGACTGCACCATCCCGATCATCGGAATAATGATGTCCTGGTCTGCGAGTGCTAACGCTTCCTGTGTGATGCCGGTTTTCTCCTGACCCATTAAAATACAGGTCGGGCGGGTATAATCGATTTCGCGAAAATCTACGGCTTTATCAGAGAGATTGGTCGCCAGCACTTGCATACCGCGTCCTTTCAGGTGCGAAACTGCCTCACCAATCGTCGGATGCGTTTTAACCGAAACCCAGCTGTTGCTGCCTGCTGCCGTTGAAGCCATGGTGCGCATGCGGCTGCCCGGCCAGACGGCGTGAACTTCGTGTACGCCCACGGCGTCAGCGGTGCGCACAATCGCCGAAACGTTATGAGGTTTGTGGACCTGCTCCATGCAGACGGTCAGGTCAGGCTGTCGCCTGGCGAGCATCTCGCGGATACGCGCATAACGTTTAGGATTCATAAAACTAGTTTCGGTTACGTGTGACTTTAATGACGTCCGGCATTACGCGGATTTTGCGCATGATATTCGCCAGATGCACGCGGTCGCGCGCCGTCAGGCGAATAAAGGCGCTGTAAACACGGCCATCTTTCTCTTCAGTATTCAGGCTCTGAATGTTGGACGTCGCTGTATTGATTGCCGCCGTGAGGTTGGCCAGCGCCCCCTGATGATTGAACATATCAACCTTAATCTCGGTGATAAATTCCTGCTCAGTCTCTTTATCCCACTCAACCGCCATAAACTTCTCAGGCTCTTTCTGATAGCCACGGATGTTACGGCAGGATTCATGGTGGATAACCAGGCCTTTGCCCGGGCTGACGTGAGCAATAATCGGGTCGCCGGGAATTGGGCGGCAGCATTTTGCGAAGGTGATCAGCACGCCATCTGCGCCTTTGATAGGCAGATGCGCATGGCCGGAGGCACCCGGTGCGGAAGGTGTGGCTTCGCCCTGTTGCAGGTTTTTCGCCACCACCACGCTCATCGCGTTGCCGAGGCCGATTTCAGCCAGCAGATCGTCAAGCGAGGTGAGTTTCATACGCTCAAGTTCACGCTGGATATGCTCTGGCGGGATTTCCGCGAGCTTACGGCTGCCACCCAACGCATGGTTGAGCAGACGACGGCCCAGGCTTACTGAATCATCACGCTTGAGGTTTTTCAGCAACTGACGAATTTTGGCGCGCGCTTTCGAGCTGACGACAAAGTTCAGCCACGCGGCGTTCGGGCGAGCACCCGGTGCGGTAATGATTTCAACGGTTTGACCGCTGGTAAGCGGCTGCGACAGCGGGTAAGGCTGGCGGTCGACGCGTGCGCCCACGCAGGCATGACCGATATCGGTATGCACCGCATAAGCGAAGTCGACGGGCGTTGCACCGGCAGGCAGCTCGACAATGCGCCCTTCCGGTGTGAAAACGTAAATCTCATCCGGGAAGAGATCGGATTTAACGCTCTCGATAAATTCGAACGAACTACCGGCGCTCTGTTGCAGCTCCAGCAGGCTTTGCATCCAGCGCTGGGCGCGGATTTGTGCAGTCGTGCTGGTTTCGCCGTGCTCTTTATAAGCCCAGTGCGCGGCAACACCCATCTCCGCCATTTGATCCATATCTTCGGTACGGATCTGGACTTCAACCGGCACGCCGTGCGGGCCGATCATCGAGGTGTGCAAAGATTGATAGCCGTTCGCTTTTGGAATGGCGATGTAGTCTTTCACGCGACCCGGACGCGGCTTATACAGGCTGTGCATCTGGCCGAGCACGCGATAACAGGTGTCGGAATCATTGACGATCACGCGGAAGGCGTAGATGTCCATGATTGAGTGAAAACGCTGCTCTTTGAGCACCATTTTGCAGTAGATCGAATAAAGATGCTTCTCGCGACCACTGACGCGGCACGGTATTCCCGCTTCCTGCAAACGCCCTTCGATTTCTGAGAGGATTTTTTGGATCATCTCTTTACGGTTGCCACGCGCGGCTTTCACCACTTCTTTAATCACGCGGTAACGGTTGGGATACAGCGCTTCAAAACCCAGCTCTTCGAGTTCGGTTTTAATGTGGTGGATACCTAAACGGTGTGCCAGCGGGCTGTAAATTTCGAGTGTTTCACGGGCGATGCGGCGACGTTTGTCCGGGCGAAGTGAGCCCAGCGTGCGCATATTGTGGGTACGGTCAGCAAGTTTGATGAGAATGACGCGGATATCCTGCACCATCGCCATAATCATCTTGCGAAAGTTTTCGGCCTGCGCCTCTTTCTTATCGCGGAACTTGAGTTTATCAAGCTTTGATACCCCCTCTACCAGTTCGGCGACGCTTTTACCAAAAAGCTGTTCCATATCCTGGTAGGTGGCAGGGGTATCTTCAATCACGTCATGCAGCAGCGCCGCCATTAGCGTTTCATAGTCGAGTTTCATCTCGGCCAGAATGCAGGCAACCGCTACCGGGTGCGTGATATAGGGTTCACCGCTTGAACGTGTCTGGCCCTCGTGAGCGTCACGTGCAACGAGGTACGCCTGCCGAAGACGTTTGATTTGATCTTCCGGCAGGTAGTTTTGAATCAGCTGATTCAGGCTTTCAAACAGATACAAGGGCGACCCGCTCTGTAATTAACGACGACCTTCAGCAATAGCGGTAACGGCCTGTAATTCAGCGGCTTCCTGCTCTTGCTGTTCCTGGCGCTCGCGCACGTCGAGGATCTGGTTGTTGATCAGACCTTCTTCGATTTCACGCAGTGCGATGACTGTGGTTTTATCGTTTTCTTCCGGTACCAGCGGATCCTTTCCGCCTACCTGCATCTGACGAGCGCGACGCGCGGCGACCAGTACCAGGTCAAAACGGTTACCAATTTTCTCTACAGCGTCCTGAACAGTTACGCGTGCCATACTTTAATGCTCCACAGGTGAAGAAATGACTGGGCATGATACTGAAAGTGGGTTCAGTCTGCCAATAGTTTGCTGATTAAAGCGTCATGTCGCTGCTTTTGGCGGCTCATGCGCAGACGTTCAGCACGGATAATCGTTTTCAGATCGCCCAAAGCGGTATCGAAATCGTCGTTCACGATCAGGTAATCATATTCCGCGTAATGGCTCATTTCTGCAACTGCCTGCGCCATTCGTTTGGTGATCACCTCTTCGCTGTCCTGACCGCGGCCACGCAGGCGGCGATCCAGTTCAATTTTGGACGGCGGCAGGATAAAAATACTGCGCGCATGTGGCATTTTGGTGCGAATTTGCTGCGCGCCCTGCCAGTCGATATCAAGGAAAACATCGACGCCCGTTGCCAGCACTTGCTCAATGGTTTCACGCGAGGTGCCGTAGTAATTACCGAACACTTCCGCATGTTCAAGAAACGCGTCTCTGCCAATCATGGTTTTGAATTCGTCATGATTCACAAAGTAATAATGTTCACCGTGCACTTCACCCGGACGCGGCGCGCGCGTGGTATGTGAAACAGAAACCTGAGTGTCGTATAACGGTTGGGTTTTCAATAAAGCCTGAATCAGGCTGGATTTACCTGCGCCACTGGGGGCAGAAACAATATAAAGCGTGCCTTGAGCCATGAGTATTTGTGTATGTTGCCAGCAATGAAGTTCTACATACGGGCTTATTATACACGTCGGCGCATCGTGACGTAGTCTTTGTCACACTTTTTGCGCTGGTTTCTTTCATTTTGCGTGCCAGTTTCCTGATTTCCTTACCTGTTGCTGCAACAAATCAATTTCCCTGGAAGCCTCCTCGGGGATTTCGCAACAGGCGTTCGCAATCTTTTTCGCCGGGCGGTAAAACACCGCTACAGCGCAAATGGAGGGGCGAAAGTGAAAAGGATACTACTGCTGTTCATCGCGAGCGTAACGGGGGCTCAGGCAACTTGCCCTGCCTGGGCTCCCGCACGAGCGGAACGGGAAATTACGCAGCTTACGACGCAAATCGCACGCTGGAATGACGAATACTGGTGGCAGGGCGTGAGCGATGTGAACGATGATGTTTACGATCAGCTCTCGGCGCGGCTGGCACAGTGGCAGCGCTGCTTTGGTTATGCCGAGGGCGGCGAGGGTGTGACGCCGCGCCCGGTGTCCGGCGTCATGCATCCGGTTGCCCATACGGGCGTACAGAAGCTGGCAGATGTGCGTGCGGTGAGTCTGTGGATGGCGGGCAAACGTCATCTCTGGGTGCAGCCTAAGGTGGATGGCGTCGCGGTGACGTTGGTTTATCACCAGGGGCGCTTGCAACAGGCCATCAGCCGTGGCGATGGCCTGAAAGGGGAAGACTGGACCGAGAAAGCGCGGCACATTCCGGCAATTCCTAAAATGATAACGGGCAGGCTGGCGGAAAGCGTGCTGCAGGGGGAGATATTCCTGCAGCGCAGCGAGCATATTCAAAAGCAGATGGGCGGCATGAACGCCCGCGCTAAAGTTGCCGGCGCTCTGATGCGGCAGGGTGAAAGCAAAACGCTGGCAAACCTTGGTGTGTTTATCTGGGCGTGGCCGGATGGGCCGCAACTTATGGAAGAGCGACTCACCTTGCTGAGTCAGGCCGGTTTTTCGCTGGCGCAGCGTTACTCGCAACCGGTGACGCGGGTTGATGATATCGCGGGCTGGCGCGACCGCTGGTTTACCTTGCCGCTGCCGTTTGTGACCGATGGCATAGTGATTCGCTCAGCCGATGAGCCCGAAGGGAAACACTGGCTGCCTACGCAGGGGAGTTGGGTTGCCGCCTGGAAATATGTTCCGGCTGCACAGGTGGCTGAGGTAAAAACCGTAAGCTTCACGGTGGGGCGCACAGGAAAGGTTGCCGTCGTCGCGCAACTTTTTCCGGTGAAGCTGGATGATAAACAGGTTCAGCGGGTCAATATCGGTTCAGTCGCCCGCTGGCAAACGCTGGATATTGCCGAGGGTGACCAGGTGTTGGTCAGCCTGGCCGGACAGGGGATCCCACGCATTGATAGCGTGGTCTGGCGCAGTACGCAGCGCATCAAGCCCACGCCGCCTGCGCAGAAATACAATGCACTCACCTGCTTTTATGCCACACCCGGCTGCGAAGAACAGTTTATGGCGCGGCTGGAATGGCTGAGTTCAAAGGCGGTTTTTGATATTGATGGCCTGGGCCGCGCGGGTTGGCAGACGCTGCATCAGGCACAGCCTTTTGAGCATCTCTTCTCGTGGCTTGCATTGACACCGGAGCAGCTACGTGGCACGCCAGGGTTCACGCCATCTCGCGCGACGCAGTTGTGGCATCAATTCAACCTGGTGCGCCAGAAGCCGTTTAAGCGTTGGGTGACGGCGTTCGGTTTACCGCTGAGCAGAGCGGCGCTGGATGCGCTGGCGGATAACCACTGGGAGACGCTGGTGTCGAGAAGTGCTCAGGACTGGCAACGCCTGCCGGGGATGGGAAACCAGCGTGCGCAACGGATGGTGGAGGTGGTAAATCATCCGGACATTTCCCGGCTGGCGCAGTGGCTCGCCAGCCAGAAAATCCCCGGTTTTTAATCTCAGTGCGCGTTGTGCTTGTAATAAAACACCGGTAGACCCAGCTTCAGACGTAGTGCCAGCAGGCGGGCCGTGAAGCCAAACAGCAGGGTGGCAATCACCACGATATCCTGGTTGCTGACATAGTGCTGTAGCGCAACATAGAGCACGGCGGCGGAAAACGACACGCCTGCATAAAGCTCTTTCTGGAATACCAGTGGAATGCGTTTACAGAACATATCGCGCAGCACGCCGCCAAATACGCCGGTGACGACAGCAGCAATGGTCGCGATAACCGGGCCTTCGCCCATATCCAGCGCGATTTGTGCACCGATAATAGAAAACACCACCAGGCCAAGGGCATCCAGTACCAGAAACAGTTTACGCAAATAGGGCATTACCGGGGCCACGATGGTAGTCAAAACTGCCGCTGTCGCCACGATAATCACGTATTCCGGGTGCTTTACCCAGCCCAGTGGATAATGACCTAACAGGATATCGCGCACTGAACCGCCGCCCAGCGCGGTGGCGGTCGCAATAATGATGACACCAAAGGTGTCCATGCGTCGACGCCCGGCGGCCAGCGCGCCAGTCATGGCTTCGGCGGTAATGCCGATAAGGTAAAGAACGTGCAGTAACATATGAGCCCCCGAAATCGATGGCGGAAGGGTAGCGATTTGTGCGCGACGTCACGATTGAGATTTTCTAAGGTGAAGGGGTTTGGCTTAGAAAAAGTAATGAGTGGATTCTGCTTGGTTTAGGTTTAACGGGGTTTGAGCATTCTCATAAGAGGATTTTAGCTTAGAAAAACTAAAGTGGCCCACGTGGGGTGGGCCAACGGAGAACCGATTACTCAATATTCTGAATCTGCTCGCGCATCTGCTCGATCAGAACTTTAAGCTCAATCGCAGAATTGGTGACATCCGCATTGATGGATTTGGACGCCAGGGTATTCGACTCGCGATTAAATTCCTGCATCATAAAGTCGAGACGACGACCCACGGCCTCTTTCTTCTTCAGGATGTTATAGGTTTCTTTAACGTGCGCTTCCAGGCGGTCGAGCTCTTCGGCGACGTCGATGCGCTGCGCCATCAGCACCAGTTCTTGCTCGAGGCGGTTATTTTCCAGCTGAACTTCGGCATCTTCCAGTTTGGCGACCAGGCGTTCACGCTGCCATTGCAGAATTTCCGGCATGTGGGCGCGCACTTTGGCGACTTCATTGCTGACGCCTTCCAGGCGCTGTTCGATCAGCGCTTTCAGCGCCTGACCTTCCGTTTCACGGGCAATAATGAAAGCATCCAGGGCTTTATCCAGCGCCGACAGAATTTCAGCGGTAATGGCGTCCAGATCCTGTTCCTGTGCCGCCATCACGCCTGGCCAGCGCAGAATATCGACCGGGTTAATCTCGCCCTCATCGCTCTGCATTTTGACCCAGTTTGCCGCGTTAACCAGTTGTTTAGCCAGCTTCTCATTGAGGATCAGCTCGCCTTGCGCGCTGGCGTCAGGCTCAAAACGCAGAGTGCATTCGACTTTACCGCGCGTCAGACGCGTGCGCAGACGCTCGCGGACCACCGGCTCCAGGCTGCGGAACTGTTCTGGCAGGCGGAAATAAGTTTCAAGATAACGCTGGTTCACTGAGCGCAGTTCCCAGGCGGCGCTGCCCCACTGGCCCTTGATTTCATGGCGGGCGTAGGCGGTCATACTGCGGATCATAGACGTTCCTGTTTTTAAAGGAGTGATGGAGGGATTATAGCTATCCCTCACCTGCCAGGATAGGAATAACCGCCGGAAGTCCGTATAATGCGCAGCCACATTCGTTTCAAGCCGGAGATTTTATCATGCGTCCAGCAGGCCGTAGCGCTAACCAGGTGCGTCCCGTCACCCTGACCCGTAATTACACAAAACACGCTGAAGGCTCCGTGCTCGTCGAATTCGGTGAAACCAAAGTCCTGTGCACCGCGTCCGTTGAAGAGAGCGTGCCACGTTTCCTGAAAGGCCAGGGCCAGGGTTGGATCACCGCAGAATATGGCATGCTGCCGCGAGCCACGCACACCCGTAACGCGCGTGAAGCGGCGAAGGGCAAGCAGGGCGGCCGTACCATGGAAATTCAGCGTCTGATCGCGCGTGCGCTGCGTGCGGCGGTTGATTTGAAAGCGCTGGGCGAGTTCACCATCACTCTTGACTGCGATGTAATTCAGGCCGATGGCGGCACCCGTACTGCGTCTATCACCGGCGCTTGTGTGGCGCTGGCCGATGCGCTGAACAAGCTGGTCGCCGCCGGTAAACTGAAAACCAACCCAATGAAAGGGATGGTGGCCGCGGTTTCAGTCGGAATTGTGGGCGGTGAAGCAGTATGCGACCTTGAGTATGTTGAAGACTCGGCAGCAGAAACCGACATGAACGTGGTAATGATGGAAGATGGCCGCATGATTGAGGTGCAGGGCACCGCAGAAGGCGAGCCGTTCAGCCACGAAGAGCTACTTACCTTGTTGGCATTGGCCCGAGGGGGTATCGAATCCATTGTAGCGACGCAGAAGGCGGCGCTGGTAAATTGATTATTAAGGCGACTGAGAAGTCGCCTTTTTTTTGTCCGTAGAAAAGTAAGTAAGGAGCGAATCCATGAAACCGTATCAGCGCCAGTTTATTGAATTTGCGCTTAGCAAGCAGGTACTGAAGTTTGGCGAATTTACGCTGAAATCCGGGCGCAAGAGCCCCTATTTCTTCAACGCCGGGCTGTTTAATACCGGGCGCGATCTGGCGTTGTTAGGCCGCTTCTATGCCGAAGCGCTGGTCGATTCCGCGATTGATTTCGACCTGCTGTTTGGCCCGGCCTACAAAGGTATTCCAATTGCCACCACCACGGCCGTTGCGCTGGCGGAGCATCACGACCGCAATCTGCCCTACTGCTTTAACCGCAAAGAAGCGAAAGATCACGGCGAGGGCGGCAGCCTGGTGGGTAGCCCGCTTCAGGGGCGCGTAATGCTGGTGGATGATGTGATCACCGCTGGTACGGCGATCCGTGAATCAATGGAAATCATTCAGGCCAACGGCGCTACGCTTGCTGGCGTGTTGATCTCTCTCGACCGTCAGGAGCGTGGCCGTGGCGAGATTTCGGCGATTCAGGAAGTGGAGCGCGACTACGGTTGCAAAGTTATCTCCATCATCACCCTGAAAGACCTGATTGCGTATCTGGAAGAAAAACCCGACATGGCGGAGCATCTGGCCGCTGTTCGCGCCTATCGCGAAGCGTACGGCGTCTGATCCATCACGCTGCGGGTATCCGCCCGCAGCGTGATGTGCCGAGTGGTTTTCCCCGCAATGCCCATGCTATGCTTTCTGTGTCAGCAGTGGCGATAGCGTTTCTGGAGTAATCCAGAAGGGTCGGCGAGTCGCCGACTTAACGCCCGCAGTTCACTCATATACCCAAAGTCGTTCCATTGTACCTCAGCACGTTTCACGTGCGCGCGCGGTCGCGCGAAGTACAGTTCCACGCCTTCGGGATGGTTTTCGAGTATCGCCGCTGTTGGCACCCACTTTTCTCAGCAATGTGGAGCGTTGAATGGATGCGACCCGGGTTTGCCTTCTGGCGCTGGACTTATTTAGCGCTCCGGGCTGGAGCGCGAACGAAGAGATTCGCCGGCTGTACGCACTCAGCAATAGTACGTCGAAGCATTACCGGGCCATCGCGTTATCGAAGCGCAACGGCGGTGAGCGACAGATCCTGGCGCCTGATTATTTGTTGAAAACGGTGCAGCGCAACATCCTGAAGAATATCCTCGCGCATTTCCCTGTTTCCCCCTTTGCAACGGCCTATCGGCCAGGCAGTACGGTAGCGCACAACGCGCGGCCCCATCTTCATCAACCGCAGATTTTAAAGCTTGATATAGAAGCTTTCTTCGATAATATCAGCGGGTTACAGGTATGGCGGGTATTCCGTCAAACGACATTACCCAACGCTGTAGTGACAATGCTGACCCATCTTTGTTGCCATCGCGATGCATTACCGCAGGGGGCGGTCACCTCGCCTGCAATCTCTAATCTGGTCATGAAGAGTTTTGATGAACGGATGGGGGGCTGGTGTCAGGAACGTAATATTGTTTACACCCGTTACTGCGATGATATGACCTTTTCCGGCGCGTTTTCCGCTCGACAGGTGCGAAATAAAGCTTCAGCGCTGCTGGCTGAATGGGGGTTGCGGCTGAATAAACGTAAAACAGTGCAGATACCCGCGCATAAACAACAGACGGTGACGGGCATCGTGGTGAACGAAAAGCTGCAACTTTCCCGCGAGCAGCGGCGATTGTTGCGTCAGGAAGTGCATTTCTGCCGGAAATTTGGTGTTGCGTCGCACCTTAGCCGCAGCGGACAGCCGACAGAATCGGCGCTGTGTTATCTTCAGCGTTTGCAGGGGAAAATAGCCTGGCTGCTACAGGTTAACCCGGACGATCAGGGGTTCAGACAGGCGCTGCATGATGTGCAGCAAATGATAAGGCAGATTGCTCTGCCTGAGACACGTTAGCGAAGCTGCGTGGCCATGAGCGGCCAGCGGGCGTCAAAATCGTCGGTGGGGCGATATTTGAATTCGCTGCGGACAAAGCGAGAGAGCATTCCTTCACAGAAGGCGAGCAGCTGGCTTGCCAGCAGGGTTTCATCCGTCTCGTAGCCTTCACCTTCACGCATTTTTCGCTCGCGCAACACCTGACGCAGCTGGGCTTCAATGCGTTCAAAAAGCTGATTGATACGCCCCTGCAGGCGGTCCTGCTCGAACATCAACGCGTGGCCGGTGAGAATACGCGTCAGGCCAGGATTACGCTCACCAAACCCGAGGATCAGCAGAACAATCAGGCGCAGACGCGCGGTGGTGTCCTTTTCATCTTTTAAAATCAGGTTGATGCGGGTAATCAGGCTATCTTCGATAAACTCGATAAGGCTATCGAACATGCGTGTTTTGCTGGGAAAGTGACGATAGAGCGCCGCTTCGGAAACGCCAACTGAAGCCGCCAGTTTTGCTGTGGTAATGCGTTGGCTACCATCACTGGATTCAAGCATCAGCGCCAGAGATTGAAGTATTTCTTCGCGACGATTCCGTTTCGCAGTTTGCTTTTCTGCCATGTTCTAAAATACCCCTGAAAATAAATGCTCGTCAGGCAGACATCCACACAGTGACCGCAAATCCGAATTTGCAGTGATGTTATTGCATTATGACGCTGTGGGATGCGTTCAAATGTCTCCACCCTGCATGAAGCCGGGCAGAGACAGGACCGGTTACTGACGCCCGGAGTGGCCGAAGCCGCCCTCGCCACGTTCGGTGGCATCGAAATCTTCTACCAGATTAAACTCGGCCTGCACGACCGGGACAATAATCATTTGTGCGACGCGTTCACCAGGTTCGATGGTGAAGGTGGTTTGCCCACGGTTCCAGATTGAGACCATCAGTTGCCCCTGATAATCAGAATCGATAAGGCCCACCAGGTTACCCAGAACGATACCGTGTTTATGGCCCAGACCCGAGCGCGGCAGCATCATCGCCGCCAGAGAAGGATCGGCGATGTGAATCGCCAGACCGGTCGGCAGCAGCGTCGTTTGACCCGGCTCCAGTACGATTGCGCTATCAAGGCAGGCGCGCAGATCAAGCCCTGCAGAGCCAGGCGTTGCATAGGTAGGCAGCGGGAATTCCTGACCAATACGCGGGTCCAGAATCTTAACGTCGATTTTTTTCATCATAACGGGTAACGATCTCGTTCAGTAAAAGTTGGCCCAGCAGCGCTTTGCTGCTTAACGGTAAGCGCTTATCGCCGTCCTGCCAGAAAAGGTGTAATGCATTGTTATCGCTATTAAAGCCTTGATTTGCCTGTGATACATCGTTAGCGCAGATCAGATCGAGGTTTTTGCGGGCGCGTTTTTGCCGCGCATATTCTTCCACATTATTCGTTTCGGCGGCAAATCCGACAACATAAGGACGGTGCGTTTTTAGGGCTGCAACGCCTGCCACGATGTCCGGGTTTTTCACCATTTTAATAATGAATTCATCGCCCTGCGTGTCCTGCTTTTTAATTTTTTCATCGGCAATGACGGCCGCTCGATAATCAGCGACGGCGGCACAGCCAATGAAAATATGCTGCTTTTGCGCGCCAGCCTGCACGGCTGCATCCATCTCCTGCGCCGTGGTTACATCAATGCGCTGCACAAAGGCAGGCGTCGCGAGCGACACCGGGCCGCTCACCAGAGTGACATTTGCGCCGCGCTGAGCGGCAGCCTCCGCAATAGCAAAGCCCATCTTGCCGGAGCTGTGATTGCTGATATAGCGAACGGGATCTAACGGTTCGCGGGTTGGGCCCGCCGTAATCATGATGTTCAGATGTTGCAGATCTTTGACAGGCGAAAAATGCGCCGCAGCCATATCGACGATGGTTAACGGGTCGAGCATGCGGCCCGGTCCGATATCACTGCAGGCCTGGCTTCCGCTATCCGGGCCCCAGATAAGCAGGTTGCGAGATGCCAGAACGGACAGATTATGCTGCGTGGCTGACGCACGATACATCTGTTGATTCATCGCCGGCACGACGGCAACCGGTGATGGCGTCGCCAGACAGATGGTGGAAACCAGGTCGTTGGCCATACCGGCCGCTACGCGAGCAATGAGGTCAGCCGTGGCGGGGGCGAGAATCACGAGATCCGCCCATTTTCCCAGCTCAATGTGGCCCATTGCCGCTTCTGCCGCCGGGTCGAGCAGGCTGTCGGAAACCGGATAACCGGAGACGGCTTGCAGGCTCAGCGGGGTGATGAAAGCTTTCGCCGCCTCGGTCATGGCAACGCGTACTTCGGCGCCACGGTCGCGCAGACGGCGCACCAGTTCGGGGGCTTTATAGGCCGCGATACCGCCGCTCACGCCGAGAACAATTTTTTTTCCGGCCAGGCTCATCATGATTCTTTCCTGTCGAGTTCATCTGAAAGTGGGATTTTATCACAATATTTTCGGGGTCGTGCGGTTAGGGAGTATCCACTTTGCGAGGGGCTACGCAAGAGTAAAAAGTGACCCGCGCAGGTCGCACGTTGCTGTGGCAGGATGGCGAACATTGTCAGGGAGGAGCCGATATGGATAGCTCAGATGCGCTGATGCCGCGCGAAAAAATGCAGAAAATGGGCATCGAATCACTGTCCGATGTGGAGCTGCTGGCGCTGTTTTTACGCACCGGCACGCGGGACAAAGACGTTATGACCTGGTCGCGTGATTTGCTGCATCATTTTGGCTCACTGTATGAGCTGCTTTCGGCGTCGGAACAGGAAATCACCGAACAATACGGCATGGGGCTGGCGAAGTGCGCGCAATTAAAAGGCATCGCTGAACTGGCGCGACGCTATTTTAGCCTGCGGGTGCTGGCTCGAAACGCGCTACTGAGCCCGGAGATGACGCGTGAATTTTTGCAAAGTCAGCTCAGTGACGAAATGCGTGAGATCTTTATCGTGATCTTTCTCGACAACCAGAATCGGGTGCTGAAACACAGCCGACTTTTTGCCGGCACATTAAGCCACGTGGAGGTGCATCCGCGCGAAATTGTACGAGAAGCCATCAAAGTGAACGCGGCTGCGGTGATCCTGGCGCATAATCATCCTTCAGGGAGTGCTGAACCCAGTAAATCAGACAGACTTATCACTGAAAGGGTGGTAAAATCATGCCAATTCATGGATATACGCGTCCTTGACCACCTCGTTATTGGGCGTGGTGAGTATGTCTCTTTTGCCGAACGCGGTTGGATTTAGCCGATTATTACGCGATCCACCGGGATCTTTGTCTGTTCGGGACTTGAGCATAACGCCGGGTCAGCGTATACTACGCCACCTTTGAGAATCTCGGGTTTGGCATTTGGGCCTGGCAATCGAGAGTTCACTTAGAACTATGCGATGACCGGGCTGTAAAGCCTGACGAGGCGCCGATACCCCATACGAAGCTCGAGCTAATTTGATTTTTGGAGAATAGACATGTCCCGAGTCTGCCAAGTTACTGGCAAGCGTCCGGTGACCGGTAACAACCGTTCCCACGCACTGAACGCGACTAAACGCCGTTTCCTGCCGAACCTGCACTCTCACCGTTTCTGGGTTGAGAGCGAGAAGCGTTTTGTCACCCTGCGCGTATCTGCTAAAGGTATGCGTGTAATCGATAAAAAAGGCATTGATACAGTTCTTTCTGAACTGCGTGCCCGTGGCGAAAAGTACTAAGTACTTAGAGGAAATAAATCATGGCTAAAGGTATTCGTGAGAAAATCAAGCTGGTTTCTTCTGCTGGTACTGGTCACTTCTATACCACCACGAAGAACAAACGTACTAAACCGGAAAAACTGGAACTGAAAAAATTCGATCCAGTTGTCCGTCAGCACGTTCTGTACAAAGAAGCTAAAATCAAATAATTTTAGATTCGATGTCACGAAAAACCTCGCCTTGGCGGGGTTTTTTGTTTTCTGGCCGTCCCCATATTGAAGACATCAGTTAAACAGTCGGAGACGCTATGCCTGAATTACCCGAAGTTGAAACCAGCCGCCGCGGCATTGAACCGCATCTGGTTGGCGCAACCATCCAGTATGCGATTATCCGCAATGGACGTCTGCGCTGGCCCGTCTCCGATGAAATCCACCGCCTGAGTGACAAACCCGTTCTCAGCGTTCAACGTCGCGCCAAATATCTGCTGCTGGAACTGCCGGATGGCTGGATTATCATTCATCTCGGTATGTCGGGTAGCCTGCGCATATTGACGGAAGAACTCCCGGCCGAGAAACACGATCACGTCGACCTGGTGATGAGCAACGGCAAAGTGCTGCGCTATACCGACCCACGCCGCTTTGGCGCCTGGCTTTGGACTAAAGAGCTGGAAGGGCACAACGTGCTGGCACATCTCGGCCCTGAGCCGCTGAGCGACGAATTTAACGCCGAGTACCTGCAACAGAAGTGCGCGAAGAAGAAAACGGCGATTAAGCCCTGGCTGATGGATAACAAGCTGGTGGTCGGGGTAGGGAATATCTATGCCAGTGAATCACTGTTTGCGGCAGGGATTCATCCTGACCGACTCGCCTCGTCGCTGTCGCCGCAGGAGTGCGCGCTGCTGGTCAGCACCATTAAGGCGGTCTTGTTGCGTTCGATTGAACAGGGCGGAACCACCCTGAAAGATTTCCTGCAAAGCGACGGTAAGCCGGGCTACTTTGCCCAGGAGTTACAGGTATACGGTCGCAAGGGCGAGCCGTGTCGGGTTTGCGGAACGCCGATCATCGCCACCAAACACGCACAGCGCGCGACATTTTATTGCCGTCAGTGTCAGAAATGAGTGGGTTGCGAGCCGGATGATGTCATCCGGCAAACGGCTATTTGAGCTTTTCTATTAACGCCTGATGGACGTTAGGCGGCAGGAAGTCGGTGACATCACCCTGATGACGGGCCACCTCTTTGACTAAAGAAGAGGAAATAAACGACCACTCTTTTGACGGCATCAAAAACACGCTTTCCAGTTCCGGCATCAGATGACGGTTCATGTGCGCCAGCTGCATTTCATATTCAAAATCCGCCACCGCGCGCAGGCCGCGAATCAAAATAGTGGCCTGCCGATCGCGAGCAAAATTGGCCATCAAATCGCTGAAACCGACAACTTCTACGTTATCCAGATGCGCAATCGCCTGTTGCGCCAGCGCGACGCGTTCATTGAGATCAAACATCGGTTTCTTGCTGGGGCTGGCGGCAATTGCCAGAATCACCCGATCGAACATTTTGCTCGCGCGGGTAATGATATCGATATGCCCGTTAGTGATGGGATCGAACGTGCCTGGATAAATCGCCCGTTTTTGCATGACAGCCTCAGTGCGCTCTGGGTGGCAGATAAGGTTCCAGCAGTTGCAGCATGCGCTGTAGCGCGCCCTGGTTTTGGTAGAGCACTTCAACTGCGTGTCGACCGTAGAAATTACGATAATCTTCGTCGGTCAGTAAAGAGGAAATCTCTTTCACCAGCGATGCGGCGTCGGTTACCGTAATCAGACCGCTGGCCTGATCGAGACGCGCGCAGATGTCTTTAAAGTTGAACGTGTGTGGCCCCATGAGAACCGGAATGGCGTGCGCCGCCGCTTCCAGCGGATTATGTCCACCACGCTCAACCAGCGATCCGCCCACAAATGCGAGGTCTGCAATGCCGTATAACAGCATCAGTTCGCCCATCGTGTCACCCACTACAACCTGGGTGCCCGCCGAGGGAACTTCGCCAGAGGAGCGTGTGATAAAGCTTAAACCGGCCTGGCGGACCAGATTGATGGTGTCCGGGAAACGTTCCGGATGGCGCGGGACCAGAATCAACAGCAGGTCGGGGAAGGTTTTCAGCAGTTGCTGATGCGCTTCCAGCATGATGCTCTCTTCGCCTTCGTGCGTGCTGGTGGCAATCCATACTGGACGATGCGGCGCCCACTGGCGGCGCAGGGTAATGGCTTTTGTCGCCAGCTGTGGCGTCACGGAGATATCAAACTTCAGGCTGCCGGTGACCGATAGCTGATTGCGTTTCGCGCCCAGCGCAATAAACCGTTCGCCGTCTTCTTCGTTTTGCGCGGCAATGAGCGTTATTCGGCGCAGCAGCGTCTGCACAAACTTGCCGAGTTTGGCATAACCCGCAGCGGAACGCGCAGACAGGCGTGCGTTGGCAATTACCAGCGGGATTTTACGTTTATGCAGTGCGGCAATCAGGTTTGGCCACAGCTCGGTCTCCATAATCAGCACCAGCTTGGGATCGACTTTATCGAGGAAACGGTTGATGGCGTCCGGGAGATCGTAAGGAAGATAAACGTGCTGTACGTCGCTGCCGAAGGCGGAAAGGACGCGCTCAGAGCCCGTAGGCGTCATGGTGGTCACGGTAATCGGCAGATCGGGATAGCGATGGCGCAGGGCGCGCACCAGCGGAATGGCGGCCAGCGTTTCGCCGACGGAAACCGAGTGCAGCATAATGCCGCCCGGCATCAGCGGCTTACGATAAAAACCGTAGCGCTCGCCCCAACGTTTGCGATATGCCGGCGCTTTACGTCCACGCACCCAAAGCCGTATCCAGATCAACGGCTGAATAAGGTAGAGGAGTGATGTGTAGAGCAATTGAAGCATAGTACGCAGCTGGCTTAGGAATGTGCTGAGGATTCTAAGTATTTAGCCCAACCTTTACCATCATTTTTGCCGATTTGGGCTGATTTAGCGGGAAAAATGGCTTTGCGCCATTAAACGTTAAACTATATTTGCTTTTTTATATGATTAATTGAGGTTGTTCCGGCGCGACCCAACGGTCTCGCCCTTAAACAAAACCACTTATGCAATCATATTACTCATTGTTTTAACAGAGAATATACTTAAGTAAGGTTAAAAAATATTCAATTCGGTTTGCTCAGGAATAAGTGATACACTAAGCCGCAATTAGAGCACGACGTCAGTAATCAGGTAACTGTAAGCCTGGGGCGGTAGCGTGCCTTTTTTTCAATTCCGACTGGTTATTATCATAAAGAGCCGCTTGTGGAAAAAACGTTCACCCGAATTCTGGTTATTAAAATGCGTTTTCATGGGGATATGTTGCTGACTACGCCAGTTATCAGCACGCTGAAACGTAATTACCCTGATGCGAAAATCGATATGCTGTTGTATCAGGATACGATCCCCATTATTTCGGAAAATCCGGAAATCAATGCGTTATATGGCATCAGTAATAAAGGCACAGCGGCAACCGCAAAAATAGCGAATTTTTACGCGTTGGTGAAAACCCTGCGGGCGAATCAGTATGACCTGATTGTCAATCTGACCGATCAATGGATGATTGCGGTACTGGTGCGTTTGTTAAACGCCAACGTCAAAATCTCCCAGGATTTCGCCCATCGCCAGTCGGCGTTCTGGAAAAAAAGCTTTACCCATCTTGCGCCGTTTCAGGGCGAACACTGTGTGCTGCGCAACCTTTCTGCGCTGGCGCCGCTGGGGTTAACCCAAACCTGTCAGGAAACATCCATGCCCTACGCGCCGGAACATTGGGAGCGTATGCGAAAGCAACTGGATGCTTTCGGAGTAGGTGACAACTATGTCGTTATTCAGCCGACAGCGCGCCAGCCGTTCAAGTGCTGGGATAACGATAAATTCGCGCAGGTCATCGATTCGCTTCAGCAGCGTGGCTATCAGGTGGTGTTGACCTCCGGACCCGGTGCGGAAGACCTCGCCTGTGTAGAAGATATTGCGGCGCAGTGCGTATCACGCCCGGTGACGGGGCTTGCGGGTAAAACGCGCTTTCCCGAACTGGGCGCGTTAATCGACCATGCCGTACTGTTTATTGGCGTCGATTCGGCACCCGGTCACATTGCCGCAGCGGTAAAAACACCGGTGATTTGTCTGTTTGGCGCGACGGACCATGTTTTCTGGCGTCCGTGGACCGAAGACATTATTCAGTTCTGGGCCGGCAATTATCAGGCGATGCCGCCGCGCTCGCAGCTCGATCGCAATAAAAAGTATATGTCCGTTATTCCTGCCGCCGATGTGATTGCGGCAACGGAGAAAATGTTGCCGTCGGGAGAGGCGCTATGATCATCGCCTTCTGTCTCTATAAATATTTTCCATTCGGTGGCCTGCAGCGCGATTTTTTGCGCATTGCCCAAACCGTTGCGGCGCGCGGTCATCACGTGCGCGTCTATACGCAATCCTGGCAGGGTGACTGTCCGGCTGAGTTTGAGCTGGTAACCGTTCCGGTGAAATCGCGGACCAACCACGGGCGCAACGCCGAGTATTACGCGTGGGTGCAGACGCATCTGAAAGCACATCCGGCGGATCGTATTATTGGTTTTAATAAAATGCCGGGTCTGGATGTGTATTACGCCGCCGACGTCTGTTATGCCGAGAAAGTGGCGCAGGAGAAAGGCTTTTTCTATCGCCTGACCGCCCGCTATCGTCACTATGCGGCGTTTGAACGCGCCACGTTTGAGAAAGGCAAACCAACGCAATTACTGATGCTGACGAATAAGCAAATCGCCGATTTCCAGAAGCATTATCAAACCGAACCTGAGCGCTTCCATATTTTGCCACCAGGAATTTACCCGGATCGTAAATATAGCCAGCAAATTCCTGACGCCCGCGAAGTTTATCGCGCGAAAAACGGTATTGGCGAACACGATTTCCTGTTGCTTCAGGTCGGTTCCGATTTCAGCCGAAAAGGTGTGGACCGCTCGATTGAAGCGCTGGCCGCGTTACCGGATGCCCTTCGCTGCAAAACCACGCTGTATGTTGTGGGTCAGGATAAACCCGGGCGCTTTGAAGCGCTGGCAACAAAGCGCGGCGTGCGTGAGAACGTCCACTTTTTCTCGGGGCGTAACGACGTCTCTGAACTGATGGCTGCCGCCGATGTTTTACTGCATCCGGCCTATCAGGAAGCGGCCGGGATTGTTCTGCTTGAGGCGATTACCGGCGGCCTGCCGGTGCTGGTCAGTGAAGTTTGTGGCTATGCGCACTACATCGCGGCGGCAAATTGCGGTGAGGTACTGGGCGAGCCCTGGAAGCAGTCGGCGCTAAATGATGCGCTACGCAATGCATTGACGAATCCGCAACTCCGCCAGGCATGGGCTGAAAATGCCCGCCATTACGCGGATACGCAGGATCTCTACAGCCTGCCTGAGAAGGCGGCTGATATCATAATTGGTGATGTTCATGGTTGAGTTGAAAGAACCTCTTGCGACCCTCTGGCGCGGAAAAGATCCGTTTGAAGAGGTGAAAAAATTGCAGGGGGAAGTTTTCAGAGAGCTGGAAACGCGTCGTACGCTGCGTTTTGAACTGGCCGGGAAAAGCTACTTTCTGAAGTGGCACCGTGGCACTGCGATGAAAGAAGTGGTGAAAAACCTGCTTTCTTTGCGTATGCCGGTACTTGGCGCAGACAGAGAGTGGAACGCGATTCATAAATTGCGTGATGTCGGCGTGGATACCATGTGTGGCGTAGGATATGGCGAAAAAGGCCTGAATCCGGTGCGCAAAGTGTCGTTTATTATCACTGAGGATTTAACGCCAACCATCAGTCTGGAAGATTACTGTGCAGATTGGGTCAACAATCCGCCACAGCCGCGCGTAAAACGGATGATCATCAACCGTGTCGCGACGATGGTGAGAAAGATGCACCTGGCGGGGATTAACCATCGCGACTGCTACATCTGCCACTTTCTGCTGCATCTGCCCTTTGATGGCAATGAAGAGAATCTGAAGATTTCAGTTATCGATCTGCACCGTGCGCAAATGCGTAGCCAGGTACCGCTGCGCTGGCGTGATAAGGACCTGATTGGGCTCTATTTTTCTTCAATGAATATCGGCCTGACTCAGCGAGACATCTTCCGCTTTATGAAGGTTTATTTTGCGAAGCCGTTGCGAGAGATTTTGCACGACGAGAAAAATCTGATGGCGCAGGCGGCAGCAAAAGCTGAACGTATCAGAGAACGAACAGAAAGAAAGCATTTGTAGCCAAAGCTAATTATTTGTTTCGCAAGACGAAAATCTAACCTACGATTTATTCTGCAAGCCTGTCGGTTAGCCATAACAACAGATAACACAATTGCGAAACGTTGATTCATCGCGCTGATGAGAAAGAGTGATTAATGAACCAGACTTACTTTGATGAGAGAGACGTCATTCTCTCAGTCAATGACTACAATTATCTGCCTGATTCAGAGGGTAGCGCATTCGATATTGCTTACGGGATTGATAAAAACTTCCTGTACGGTTGCGGTATTTCAATGGCATCAATCCTGTTTGCTAATCGCAATAGTCGTCTGGCGTTTCACGTTTTTACTGATTTTCTGACCGACAGCGTGCGGGATAAGTTTGCTGCGCTCGCGAAGCAATATCAGACTCGCATTGTTATCTATCTGGTGAATTGCGATACGCTGAAGTCCTTACCCAGCACCAAAAACTGGAGTTACGCGACGTACTTCCGCTTCATCATCGCCGATTATTTTGCAGGTAAAAGCGATAAAGTGCTTTATCTGGATGCAGATATTGGCTGCAAAGGAAGTATTCAGGAGTTGATCGACCTTCGCTTTGCCGATAATGAGATTGCTGCTGTGGTGATGGAAGGCAATACCGCGTGGTGGACAAAACGCGCGGAAACGCTGTCGACGCCGGGCCTGGCTGAAGGTTACTTTAATGCCGGCTTCCTGCTCATTAACATCGCAGCCTGGAACGCTGAAGAGATATCGAAACAAGCGATTGAAATGCTGCGTGACCCAGAAGTTACCCGCAAGATAACGCACCTTGATCAGGATGTCCTGAACATGTTGCTGGTGGGCAAAGCGCGCTTTATCAATCCGAAGTTTAATACGCAGTACAGTCTCAACTATGAACTGAAAAAATCCGTTGTAAGGCCCGTGAATGATAAAACGGTGTTTATTCATTACATCGGCCCAACGAAACCGTGGCACCTATGGGGAGACTATCCGGTTTCAGCCTGTTTTCTGAATGCAAAAAATCATTCACCATGGAAGGATGATGCATTGCTGGCACCGAAAACCGCTGCCCAATACCGATACTGTGCCAAGCATCAGCTCCATCAGAAGCAATTTGTTAAAGGTACATTGAGTTACATTCTTTATTTTAAAAAGAAAATCACAAAATAATATATATATAGGTGATGCTGTGAACTCACTTCCTGTAATTGAAATATCTGAGTATAAAGTCTTTGATGATAGAACTCATACTCATGATGATAATGATGTGCTTAACATTGCGTATGGCGTAGACCGAAATTACCTCGATTGGGTCGGTATTTCTATTACGTCTGTCGTTATCAATAACAGTATCGATATCAATTATCATATTGTTGCTGATGAGTATAACTCATCTTTTCTTACCAATATCGAAGCATTAGCTAAAAAGTATAAACTTAAAATAAGTTTATACTTGATCAATGCCGAAAGGCTGGACTGTCTGCCGAGAACCAAAGTCTGGTCTCGCGCCATGTACTTCCGGTTATTTGCGTTCGAACTCTTTAGCAACAAACTGGATAAACTGCTTTATCTGGATGCAGATGTGTTCTGTAAAGGGCGACTTGATGACCTCGCCGCCTGTAATCTGACCGGAACGATTGCGGCAGTTGTAAAAGATGTCGACTCGATGCAGAAAAAAGTGGTCGATCGGTTAAAAGACCCTGAACTTCAGGGAAACTATTTTAACTCTGGTGTGGTTTATGCCAACTTGCAGGAGTGGGTGAAAAATGATTTAACTCACCGAATTCTGGCAATGCTGACACATGAAAACTACGACAATATTGTCTATAAATATCCTGATCAGGACGTATTAAATATTTTACTTAAAGGAAAAATAAAGTTCCTGCCGAGGAAATTTAATACTATTTATACAATAAAAAGTGAGCTAAAAGACAGAACGCATCAAAAGTATAAAGAAACTATCTTTGATGAAACGGTACTTATCCATTATACCGGTGTTACCAAGCCGTGGCATAAGTGGGCTGTTTACCCATCTGTACGTTATTACTTGCAGGCGCTTGCGGTATCTCCCTGGAAAGACCAGCCACCTCGCGATGCACAGACGATTGTTGAATTGAAAAAACGCTACAAACATCTGCTTGTTCAACACAAATATTACTCCGGATTTGTGGCTGGCGTGTCTTATCTACTGAGAAAACATTCCATTCGCTGAATATTTTATTAACTTTTGGTTTATTATGAGTATTAAACATCACATTAATGATTATGTCGTTTTCACAAAATCAGATGGTGAAAAATACATCGATGTGTTTAACGATTTTTTATCCTACAATATAAAAATCATAAAGGTCTTCCGTAATATTGAGGATACCAAGGTTTTGTTGATCGATACCCAGTACGGGAAAATGATCTTAAAAATCTTTGCACCAAAAGTTAAGCAGAATGAACGTTTCCTGAAAGCAATGGTAAAGGGCGATTACTACGAGAAACTGTTCGAACAAACTGAGCGTGTCAGAAAAGAAGGCCTCGACTCTGTTAACGATTTCTATCTCTTAGCGGAGAAGAAAACGTTACGCTTTGCGCATTACTACATCATGCTGATTGAGTATATTGAAGGTGTTGAACTGGTTGATATTCCTGAAATTGACGATGAACTTAAACAGAAAATAAAAGCATCAATTTCTGGATTACATCAGCACGGTATGGTTTCTGGCGATCCGCACAAAGGCAACTTTATCATTGAAGATGGCGTTGTCAGGATTATTGATTTATCGGGTAAGTCCCCTTCGTCTATGCGCATGGCCAAGGACCGTATTGATCTTGAACGTCATTATGGCATTGTTAATGAGGTTAAAGATGCAGGTTACTATCGCCTTATTTTTAAGAAAAAGTTCCGTAATTTTATTAGAAGACTTAAAGGAAAAGAAGTTCGGTAAACTCATTAGTTATTATATGCGTCGCCAATAGTTTTAGAAAAACTTATACTTAAAAATTATTGATGATCCAGAAATATAGAGTCAACTGTGGACAAATCCTGGTTTTAATTGTATATGCTTTATACGTTTTTGTGGAGTTCATCGTAGTTTAAGTTTGCTGCATTTGCCGGCGAAAAGTAGCCTATCTCTACAGGTTTTTTATGAAACACATTAAATATATTACACATGCTGATGTTCAGAGCCTGATTGAGCAGAAAACATCGGACGATGCGATCATTTTTCTGTCAGGCCCAACATCAAAGAAGACGCCACTTTCTGTGCTAGAAAGTAAAGATGTCATCACAGTAAATGGCTCTGCAGACTATCTACTCAGTCATAATATTGCGCCATTCATCTACATTTTGACGGATGCGCGTTTTTTGCATCAACGGCGTGACGATTTCTACCGTTTCAGCCGCGGTAGTCGCTTTACGATCGTAAATACGGATGTTTATGAAGAGGCTTCAGAAGAGGATAAAAAATATCTTCGCGAAAATTGCCATATCCTCAAAGCATTTTATAAGCGCGAGAAGGGTGGAATAGCGAAGAAAATTAAACTCGCGGTGTTAAGACGCTTGTATCGCAATTTATTGATTAAGGTACCCTTTTCGAAGAGAGGACGCCTTGTTGGTTTTTGTAAGGATATAGCGATCGGTTACTGCTCATGCCATACCGTTGCCTATACGGCGATTCAGATTGCTTACTCGTTGTGCTATTCGCGGATTGTATGTTCCGGACTCGATCTTACCGGTACCTGCCAGCGTTTTTACGATGAAAGCAATAATCCGATGCCGTCTGAGCTCAGTAAAGATCTGCATAAAATTTTGCCGTTCTTTGAGTTTATGAGCCACAACGTGCCTGATATGCGTATCTATAATCTGTCTGATGACACCGCAATCAGTTACGACATTATTCCTTTTATCAAAGTCTCAGAGCTGGCTGATGTGGCGCCTCAAAAGAGTGTGAATGCTAAAAAAAAATTCACTTCTGACGATACGCGTGTTCATGCATGATCAACATCAAGAACCTTATTGTTCAATAAAACCATGTGCTGGTAAACAAGATGCGCCTTGGAACATTTCATAAGAAAAAAAGATTATTAATAAATAAAATTAAAATCAACTTTCTCTCTTTTCTTTTTAGATCTAAAGGTGTGAGTCCTGTACCTGCAAACTGTATCAAAAGCTGTTTGCTTATTCATGATAATAGTAAGCTCGGCGATCTTATTGTATTGAGTGCACTTTATCGTGCTCTCGCTGAGAGAAATATATCTTTATCTATTATCTCCTGTGGTGTCGGGCATGCATTTTTGAAAGCCAACCCAGGCATTACCCACTTCTTTATCAAAGATTCAAATAATATTCCGGACGTTCTGAAGCTGCGCGGGGAGCTTGCGCGGCATCAATTCGATGTTGTGTTGGATCCTTTTGAAACGCAGCCCAGCTTCGGCCATGCGCTGCTTCTGTCAGGATTAAGAAAGCATTATATCCTTGGCTTTGATAAGTGGTACAAACGCTACTACTCCAGCTATCATCCGCATGATGAGCAGCTAACGGAGCACATGGCCACGCGTACACGCGTTATCTGTGAGCATCTCTTCGGCGAAGGCGTTCAATACGATGAGCGTTATGATTTGCCGCTTCCTGCTGATGTGGAACAGCAGTTACAAGAGTTTGTCGGGGATTCAAAGGTGGTGATTGTTAATCCCATCGGAGCAAAGAAAATTTGTCGGATGTCGAATCAGCAAATCCAGCTTATCGATAGCTGGTTAAAAGAGAATCACCCGGAACTGCGAATTATTTATACGGGGCATCCAAAAGACCTTCCGCTGATCCCGGTTGAGAATATCGAGACGCTGCCCTTTAAAGATTTCATCCATGCCGTCGCGCTGACTAAATATTGCCAGTACGTTATCTCCGTTGATACTGCGCTGGTTCATATTGCTTCTGCTTATGACAGACCCACGCTAGCCTTTTATCCGAAAGCGAGGCATGAAGATTATCCGTCACCGATCATTTGGGCGCCGAATAATCTACGAGCACAGCAGGTGATATCGCCAACCTGTAGCGCCTGCGATATCAAAGAGTCAGTCTTGCTGGATGCTTTAAAACGCTTATTCCAGTAAAAAAGTGAGCCATGATGGCTCACTTTTTTTTGGTTTTATTATTCCGGTCTGGCGGGGAGTTCTCGCTGGCTCTGGAAGAAGAGCAGTACCGTTGTACCGCAGATAATAATGATTGGCACACTGCGTGACCAGATCAGTACATCGCTTAACCCCAGGCCAATGACGGCCAGAGTAAACGTAAACAGGCCGAGCGAACGGTAGTAATAGACGGCGTAGAATAATCCGGCATAGAACAGCAGCGTTGATAATACCCCCACCAGTCCTTTCAGCGAGCCCGCTTCAATAAACTCATTATGCAGGTGCACATTGAGGAAGGGCATTATTCCCATCAATGATTTATCCTTTGCAACCAATGCCTTCGCGCTCTGAGCGCGTTCCTCCGCACTGCGCCATGCCAGCGGCGCCTCTTCAAAAATATCAAACCCGACCTGATACATCGCCAGGCGTGCGCCTAATGAAGACTGGCTGTTGTTTTTGGTCTGGTATTTCTCGATATCGTGCATTGCACTTTCATAGCGTTGAGATATCGGCTTACTGAAGATGAAGCTCAGGACAACGAGTAAAGCGAGGAAAGTAATAACGGATAAAAAGAGCTTTTTGGGTGCCTTACTAAAGTAGAGCACCAGCGTGATGGCACAAATTACCGGGAATAGCAGTACCGCAGAGCGAGTTTGCGTGAAGATTAGCGCCGTGAAGATAGCAGCAGTATTCAGCAGAAACAGCAGAGGATGGCTTTTCTCGACGTAGAGAATTGATATCGCGCTGATAATGCCAATCAGCATGATGGAGTAGGCCGCGCCCGTGGCCGTACCGATACCGAAATCAATTCGCGCCATACCGGCATTAAATTTAAGCCAGGCGGCATAGCCAAAAATAATAAATGACACTGCGTAAAAGAGATAAAGCAGCGCATCCTTCTTTACTTTAAATTTTGATGTCGATGCCAGTAGAACAATAAATGTCCCGAACAGAAAGATTTTCGCGGTGTTCAGATAGCTGTGATACGTGGCCCGAAAGGGTGAGTTATCCACTTTGAACAGGGAATACCAGATAACATCTACGATACCGATCAGTAAGATAGCCACTGGAAGAATGCAGGCTTTGCCTGTTAGTGCGGCTGTTTTTCCCCTTGCGATTAACGTCAATATGGCCAGAATCCCGGTAATATTAAATAACTTCATGCTTAAGTTATTATTAATTAGCGCGGTAATTAATGTCACAGCACAGAGCGCAAATGTGATGATTTCCAGGACAGAAGCGGTTTTTTGGGTATAACCCTTCCAGCCTGGTACGGTTGTAGAGGCTAACATACTGGTCCTTTATTTAAGGGCTGAGATCTCATGCCATACGGCGTTTGCAGTCAGATGTGCTAAATCACCATTGGTAGAACAGCACGCGACCTGGTTCTTCCCATAACCACCAATTAACCCAGGGTCCGTTGGGCCATACAACGTAATATTGGGTCGATCCAGTGCCGCCGTTAAATGGCTAAGCCCCGTGTCCACCGAGACAACATAGTTTGCGCCAGCCAGAACATGTGCGATGGCTTCGAGGCTCAGGCGCGGCAGTACTTCGACATAATCAAATCCTTCCGCTAACCGCTTTGCCCGCGCTTCTTCGTGCGGCGCGCCCCACGGCAACTTCACCTTTAGCCCGCTCTCTTTCAGCAAGCCAATTAACTCTCGCCAGTGTGTTTCCGGCCAGTGTTTGTCATCGCGCGTGGTGGCATGCAGGAATACGACGTAAGGCTCGGTCGCGGTTTGCGTCAGGAAATGACGTGCAATCGCGTAATCACCCTGCGTTTGCGGCTTCGCGTAACCCAGGCTTTTAGCAAACAATTCACGCGTGCGTTCGACGGCGTGTTGCTGCTTCGCAATATGATGACGACGGTTATAGAACAGGCTTGCCAGCGGTTCGCGGGCAGTTTGCCAGTCCATGCCGTGCTTGATGCCGTGGGCCAGGCGTGTGACGAGCGCGGCGCTTTTCACCAGCCCCTGCGCATCAATCACCGCATCGTATTTCACCGCCTGAAGCGTCTCACGAAACACTTTGCGCTCGGCTTTAATCGGCGCGGAGAACCACGCTTTGCGCCAGCGACGAATCGCCACCGGGATAACGCGCTCGACGGCTTCGTGCCACGAAGGGATCTGCGCGAACCCTTCCTCGACCACCCAGTCGAAGCGAATGCCCGGAATTGCCTGCATGGCGTCAGTCAGTGCGGGCAATGTATGCAATACGTCGCCCATCGAGGAGGTTTTTACGATCAATACCCGCATCCGTCAGGCTTCCTCGTCCAGCAGCAGGGCGTTCAGCTCTTCCAGCACACGGGCTGGTGTGATGTCGATCAGGCTTTGATGGTAGCCTTCTGCGGCATCGCCTTTGCGCACTTTGTGGTAGCCGGTAATCAGACGAATGACGCGGGCTTTGTTCGACAGCGGCGGAGTGAAATCCGGGCTGCTGGGGCCGTAAAGGGCAACCAGCGGGCGGTTCAGGGCAGCGGCGACGTGCATGAGACCGGAGTCATTGGTGACAACCGCTTTGCAGGCGGCAATCAGGACCACAGCCTGTTCCAGCTGGGTTTCTCCGGCCAGGTTACGACACCATGCCTGCTGTTCGGTACTCAGCGCGGCGAGGATTTCATTGCCGGCCTCATGATCTTTCGCGGAGCCAAACAGCGCGATTTGATAGCCTTCGTCGATCAGCTGTTTCGCCAGTTCAGCGTAATGGTAGTGCGGCCAGCGCTTCGCCGGGCCGAACTCTGCGCCAGGGCAGAAGCCAATTATCGGGCGTTCAGAGGAGATATTGAAGGTGTTGCACATCTGCGATTTCTCGCCTTCGGCAACGTGCAACTGTGGCCACAGCAGCGGCTGCGGTAAATCTTTCGCGCAGCGCATCACGCCTTTATCAAAGGCCAGCGCCACATAACGCTCGACCATCAGCGGCCAGGCGTCTTTATCCAGTACGCGCGCGTCGTTGAGCAGGCCATAGCGCATTTCGCCACGCCAGCCTGTACGCAGAGGAATACCGGCAAAGAAGGGAACCAGTGCCGATTTAAACGAATTTGGCAGCACGTACGCGCGGTCATAGCGGCGGCCACGCAGGCTGTGACCCAGCCTGCGACGTTCGCCCAACTCCAGCGCCCCGTGGCCAAGCGGCATCGGGATCGCGTCGTTGACTTCTGGCATACGTGCTAAAAGCGGACGGCACCACGCGGGTGCCATCACATCAATGACAGCCTGGGGATAACGCGCCCTGAGCGTGCGATAGAGACTTTGCGACATCATCATGTCGCCCACCCATGACGGGCCAATCACCAGTATCTTCATGTTGGCTTCTTACGCGTCGCGGTTCAACCAGGCCATATATTCCGCCACACCTTCGGCAACGGTTTTGAACGGTTTGTCGTAACCCGCAGCACGCAGGTTAGTCAGGTCTGCCTGCGTATATGCCTGGTAGCGGCCTTTCAGTTTTTCCGGGAACGGAATGTATTCCAGCGTGCCTTTTTTGTGATACGCCAGTGCAGCATCCGCCACGGCCTGGAAGGATTCCGCGCGACCGGTACCCAGGTTGTAGATGCCGGATACGCCGTTTTCCCAGAACCACAGGTTCACATCTGCCACGTCGCCCACATAGACGAAATCGCGTTTGAAGCCATCGCTGCCTTCGAACAGTTTCGGGCTTTCGCCGTTATTCAACTGAGTGTTGAGATGGAACGCCACGCTCGCCATGCTGCCTTTGTGGCCTTCGCGTGGGCCGTAGACGTTGAAGTAACGGAAGCCGACAATCGGCGAGTTCGCTTCTGGCAGGATCTGACGGACATATTCGTCGAACAGGAACTTCGAGTAGCCGTAAACGTTCAGCGGTTTCTCATATTCGCGGGATTCGATGAAGTCGCTGGTGCGACCGCCGTAGGTGGCTGCGGAAGAGGCGTACAGGAACGGAATTTCGCGCTCCAGGCAGTAGTGCAGCAGCTCTTTGGAGTACTGATAGTTGTTATCCATTATGTACTTGCCGTCCCACTCGGTGGTGGAAGAGCAGGCGCCTTCATGGAAGATAGCTTCGATTTCACCGAACTCTTCGCCCGCCATAATCTGGATCAGAAAATCTTCTTTATCCATATAATCGGCGATATCCAGGTCGACAAGGTTTACGAACTTAGTGCCGTCTTTCAGGTTATCTACCACCAGAATGTCGGTGATACCTTTGTCATTGAGCGCTTTAACGATGTTGCTGCCGATAAAGCCAGCGCCGCCGGTAACGATAATCATAAATGTAACCTTTGAAATGTGAGTACCCTGGACAATCCAGGGCGCTAATGACTCTTATCATAACATCACATCGACCCGCCTTCAGCCTTTCACCACCAAAGCCCCGGGCGACGCGTGATTTATGCTACAAAAAATGTAACTGGTGCTGCGTCATCTCGTACATACGTATAGCTTTAGGTAATATGTGCCGACATTTGCCGAATCTGGAGAGTTGCAATGCGTGGTGATTTTTACAAACAGTTAGCCGGTGACCTGGATACCGCCCGCGCGGAAGGGTTGTTTAAAGAAGAACGTATTATCACGTCAGCTCAGCAGGCGGATATCACCGTGGGTGATGGCAGCCACGTGATTAACTTCTGCGCCAATAACTACCTTGGCCTGGCGAACCATCCGGCGCTGATTGCCGCCGCGAAAGCGGGCCTCGACAGCCACGGTTTCGGTATGGCATCGGTGCGCTTTATTTGCGGCACCCAGGATAACCACAAAGTGCTGGAGCAGAAACTGGCGGAATTCCTTGGTATGGAAGACGCGATTCTCTATTCCTCCTGTTTTGACGCCAACGGCGGTCTGTTTGAAACGCTGCTCGGCCCGGAAGATGCGATTATCTCCGACGCCCTGAACCACGCCTCCATCATTGACGGTGTGCGCCTGTGTAAAGCGAAGCGCTTCCGCTACGCCAACAACGACATGCAGGAACTGGAAGCGCGTCTGAAAGAGGCGCGTGATGCCGGGGCGCGTCATGTACTGATCGCCACCGACGGCGTGTTCTCGATGGACGGCGTGATTGCCAACCTGAAAGGCGTCTGCGACCTGGCCGACAAGTACGATGCGCTGGTGATGGTCGATGACTCTCACGCCGTCGGTTTTGTTGGTGAAAACGGCCGTGGCTCCCACGAATATTGCGACGTGATGGGCCGTGTGGACATTATCACTGGCACGCTGGGCAAAGCGCTCGGTGGCGCATCCGGTGGTTACACCGCGGCGCGTAAAGAGGTGGTTGAGTGGCTGCGCCAGCGCTCTCGCCCGTATCTGTTCTCCAACTCGCTGGCCCCGGCGATTGTTTCAGCTTCTATCAAAGTGCTGGAAATGGTGGCGTCCGGCGCTGAACTGCGCGATCGCCTGTGGGCTAACGCCCGTCTGTTCCGTGAAAAAATGAGCGCCGCAGGGTTTACTCTGGCGGGTGCCGATCACGCAATTATCCCGGTAATGCTGGGCGATGCGGTTGTGGCGCAGGATTTCGCTCGCCTGCTGCAAAAAGAGGGGATCTACGTGACCGGTTTCTTCTATCCGGTAGTGCCGAAAGGTCAGGCGCGTATTCGCACCCAGATGTCGGCGGCACACTCCCCTGAACAAATCGAACGTGCGGTAGAAGCCTTTATCCGCATTGGTAAACAACTGGGCGTGATTGCCTGAGGAAGCCAGATGAAAGCGTTGTCGAAACTGAAAGCGGAAGAGGGGATCTGGATGACCGACGTGCCGAAACCGGACGTGGGCCATAACGATCTGCTGATTAAAATCCGTAAAACGGCGATTTGCGGTACGGATGTGCACATTTATAACTGGGATGAATGGTCGCAGAAAACCATCCCGGTTCCGATGGTGGTCGGTCATGAATATGTCGGCGAAGTGGTCGGCATTGGCCAGGAAGTGAAAGGCTTTAAAATCGGCGACCGCGTTTCCGGCGAAGGTCATATCACCTGCGGGCACTGTCGTAACTGTCGTGGCGGCCGCACACACCTGTGCCGCAATACCATTGGCGTGGGCGTAAATCGTCCGGGCTGCTTCGCGGAATATCTGGTGATCCCGGCGTTCAACGCCTTCAAAATTCCGGATAACATCTCCGATGATTTAGCCTCTATTTTTGACCCGTTCGGCAACGCGGTACACACGGCGCTCTCTTTCGACCTGGTCGGTGAGGATGTGCTGGTTTCCGGCGCAGGCCCGATTGGTGTGATGGCGGCGGCGGTCGCGAAACACGTCGGTGCGCGCAATGTTGTTATCACTGATGTGAATGAATACCGTCTGGACCTGGCGCGTAAAATGGGCGTCACCCGCGCAGTAAACGTCTCCAAAGAGAGCCTGACTGACGTAATGGCTGAACTCGGTATGACTGAAGGCTTTGACGTCGGCCTGGAAATGTCCGGTGCGCCGGCAGCCTTCCGCTCCATGCTCGACACCATGAATCATGGCGGGCGCATAGCCATGCTGGGTATTCCGCCGTCTGATATGTCGATCGACTGGACCAAAGTCATCTTCAAGGGGCTGTTTATCAAAGGGATTTATGGTCGTGAAATGTTCGAAACCTGGTACAAGATGGCGGCGCTGATTCAGTCTGGTCTGGATTTAACGCCGATTATCACCCACCACTATGGTATTGATGATTTCCAGAAAGGCTTTGACGCTATGCGTTCGGGTCAGTCCGGTAAAGTCATCCTGAGCTGGGATTAAGGCTCATCGCCTCATGTCTCTTCAGACATGAGGCGTATTTCCTGAAGGTAATCTTAAAATCGCCTGATATATGTAAAACTTTGTCATTGTCATAAATGTTTCGTATTCGGGCATTAGTCTTATTTCATTACAAATCCCTCTGTTGCACGCTAATTCCTGTTTATAAAAATAAACTTCGCCGGATCGACGGAATGACGCCGAAATATCTTTCACCCTTAATTCAATCTTAAGGTGAGAAAGGTACAACGTAACCTACACGTTAAGGTGATCAGGTAATGAAAAAGATGAATAGCCCAGGGACACTCAGTGTCATCGTCCCCCTTTATAACGCAGGCGATGCATTTAAAGCCTGTATGGAATCGCTGCTGGCGCAAACCTGGACGGCGCTGGAAATTATCATTGTGAATGACGGCTCTACGGATAATTCTGTCGATATCGCAACCTGGTATGCCGAGAATTACCCACAGGTTCGTTTGGTGCATCAGGCTAACGCCGGGGCGTCGGTTGCCCGTAATCGCGGTCTGGAGCTCGCACACGGCGAGTACATCGCGTTTGTGGATGCCGACGATGTGACGTATCCGCAGATGTATGAAACCCTGATGACCATGGCGTTGCAGGATAATCTCGACGTCGCGCAGTGCAATGCCGACTGGTGTGAACGTGAAACCGGCAAAACCTGGCAATCCATCCCGCAGGAACGCATCCGCTCAACCGGCGTGATGAGCGGCCCGGCGTGGCTGCGTATGGCGTTAGCCAGCCGTCGCTGGACGCATGTGGTCTGGATGGGTGTATATCGTCATGAATTAATTAAGCAATGTAATCTGAAATTTGTACCCGGACTGCATCATCAGGATATTCTCTGGTCGACGGAATTTATGTATAACGCTACACGTGCGCGATATACTGAAGAATCGTTGTATAAATATTTCCTGCATGATGTTTCGGTGAGCCGTAAAAAACGTTTCGGGCGTAAAAACCTTTCCTATCAACGTCATTACATTAAAATTACCCGCTTGCTGGATAAATTAAATCGTGATTATGCGGATAAAATTAAGATGCATCCCGAGTTTTACCAGCAAATAACCTATGAAGCATTGCGGGTTTGTCATGCGGTGCGTAAAGAGCAGGATGTGATTACACGTAAAATGATGATTGCCGAGATATTTGCGTCCGGAATGTATAAACGGATGGTGGCTAATATTCGTAGCCCGAAGCTGGCGTATCAGGTGCTGTTGTGGTCGGTGCGGTTATACGGCTGGCAGGATCGCGGTCTGGCGAGCCGCAGGTTGGCACGAAAGGCGCTTAGCCTGCGATGATGTTCAGGGAGATCTGCAGGCCCGGTAAGCGAAGCGCCACCGGGCGATTATGCGAGTTTGCCGGATGCGGCTACGCCTTATCCGGCCTACAGTAAACTTTACCTGTCAATGAGTTACGGCTTATCCCAACCCTGCCACTGTAGCCGTAGGTACTGCATCACGGTACTGTTGCTGATGCTGTCCGCCATCACGGTAAAGAACTGGGTAGCGTAAACCGGCTCCGGCGCTTTCTTCGTTTTACACAGCTTCACGCCGCGGAACGGATTGCGCGGTGCGTCTGGCGTTGTGCCTTTCGGTGGCGTCAGGTTTGGCGTGGAGGTATCCACTTGCGGTTCGTTAAGCAGATCGCTCGGGCGTACCAGGGTGATATCCGACGGCAATGTGGGCAGCATCTGCTGCAATACACGTACTGTCGACGGATGCGGGTGACCAATCGCAATCGCCGAACCATTACGGCGCGCCACTTCTACCGCCCGGTTAAACTGACGGCGAATATCGGCTTCGTTCTGCGTATCGTCGAGGAACACTTTGCGTTTAATCACCTTCACGCCCGTACCGTTGGCGGCGCGCATCGCCTGGCTGTTGCCAATCGTCATGCTATCGAGGAAATAAAGGTTATAGCGGCTCAGCGCCTGCATCACTTTCTGCATGCCGAACAGGCTTGAGGTCATCGCGCTGCCCATGTGGTTGTTCAACCCCACGGCATAAGGCACTTTGTTTACCGCTTCGCGAATGATGCGTTCGATTTCATCACTGCTCATTTCCGGGCGCAGCGTGTCTCTTTCCAGCGGCTGCTTGCTGAGTGGCGCCATCGGCAGATGGATGAGCACTTCATGCCCGCTGTTATGCGCTTTGGTGGCCATTTCATGGGCATGTGGCGCATTGGGTAGAACGGCGACGGAAACGGCTGACGGCATTGCCAGCACCTGATTTTCATTGTGCGGGCGATAGCCAAAATCATCAATGACAATCGCCAGCTTCCCCGCAAAGACTGGCGCCGCTAGGGTAAGGACGCCAAGAAGAAGGATTCTGCGAAATTGAAGCAAACTTATCTTCCCAACCACGGCAGTGGATTGACCGCCTGACCCTGGCGGCGAATTTCGAAATAGAGCGACGGTCGGCCCTGACCTCCGCTGTTACCAACCAGCGCAATCGGCTGTCCGGCGCGAACCTGCGTACCTACGCTGACCAGCGCACTCTGATTATAGCCGTAAAGACTCATATCGCCTTTCCCGTGCTCAACCACTACGACTAAACCGTAACCCTGCAACCAGTCGGCCAGAATGACGCGACCATCGGCGATGGCTTTAACCTCAGTACCTTCGGAGGCGCTGATCACCATCCCTTTCCAGCGGAGCTCGCCCTGCAACTGTTCGCCATAGCGGTGCAGCGTAGTGCCGCGAACCGGCCAGTATGCCTGACCTCTCGGTGCGCCGAGGCCGCCAGTACGCGACATCAGTGAGCGTTCGCTTTCGGTAGGTTTGTAGGTTTTGCCTTTGCTGGTGGCTTCTTTCTGACGGTCGCGAACCGCATCAGCTTCGCGGGCTTCGCGATCGGCGCGCGCTTTAGCTGCGGCAGCTGCGCGGGCGATGCTGTTACGCAAACGGGATTCGTTAGCCCGCAGTTCACTTAACTGCTGCTGACCTTTCTGGATAGAGGACTCCAGCCCGGCGATAGTTTTCTGCCGTTCGCTGCGCGCCTGCTCAAGTTTCGCCTGCTGCGCTTTTTGTTCATACAGCAGGGTTTGTTGCTGGCTTTGTTTCTCTTCCAGCTCTGCTTTCTGCGTGGTGACCAGTTCGCGTGTCTGTTTCAGCTCAGCGATGGTCTCCTGGCGCGCCTGGTTAAGGTAGCCAAAGTAAGCCTGCAAGCGCTGGCCGCGCTGGCTCTCTTCTCCGCTGAGAATGAGCTGAATACCGGTGTGTTCACCCTGACGGAATGCGGCGTCGAGCTGAGCGGCAAGATTACGCTCCTGCGTGGCGCGTTGTGCTTCCAGCTTCGCAATCGAGGCGTTCATTTCGTCGATTTGCTTATTGAGCTGCGTTAGCGTGGCTTGCGTTTCGCGAAGCTGACGCGCGGCGGCGGCGATGGCCTGATCCTGCGCTTTCAGTTGCGCGAGCAGAGAGGAACGTTGCTGTTGTTGCTGGCGTACTGCGCGCTCTTTAGCGGCAATATCGGCCTGAATAGATTGGAGCTGCGAGCGATCGTCGGCGTGGGCAGATGACGCGCACAGCAATACGCCAGCGCTGAGTGCGCTGGCGTATAATGTGGACCGCAGCGTAACCACGGCACCTTTAAGTACAAAAATCGCCTTTCCCCTCATGGGGAGGGATTATTCCACGATGAACAGCGGCTTACCAGTCATCTCTTTCGGGATTTCCATGCCCATCAGCGTCAACATGGTCGGCGCGATATCGGAAAGCTTACCACCATCGACAGCTTTCAGATTTTTCTCGCCAACGTAGATCAGCGGAACGGGCAGGTTGGTATGTGCTGTGTGCGCCTGGCCGGTAGCCGGATCACGCATCTGTTCTGCGTTACCGTGGTCTGCGGTGATGAGCAGTTGGCCACCAACAGATTCAACCGCTTTGGCAACCTGATCAACACAATTATCCAGTGCTTCAACGGCTTTGATTGCCGCATCCATCACACCGGTGTGGCCGACCATGTCGCCGTTCGGGTAGTTACAAATGATGGTGTCGTATTTACCGCTCTTGATTGCCGCGACCAGTTTTTCGGTCAGCTCTTCGGAGCTCATTTCTGGCTGCAAATCATAGGTAGCGACTTTCGGGGAGTTGATCAGAATACGGTCTTCGCCTTTGAACGGTTCTTCTACGCCGCCGTTAAAGAAGAAGGTGACGTGTGCGTATTTTTCCGTTTCGGAGATACGCAACTGGGTTTTGTCGTTCTTCGCCATCCACTCGCCGAAGGTATTTGCCAGAGATGCTGGCGGATACGCGCACGGTGCTTTGATGTCGGCAGCGTATTCGGTCAACTGGATGAAGTCGCCCAGTTTCACTTCTTTCTGACGTTTGAAACCGTCGAAATCAGCATTTACGAAGGCGCGGGTGATTTCACGCGCACGGTCAGCACGGAAGTTCATGAAAATCAGCGCATCGCCGTCTTCCATTGCCGCATCGGCCTGGCCTGCGGCGCGGATAACGGTCGCTTTCACGAATTCATCGTTTTCATCACGCGCGTAGGCTGCCTGCAGGCCTTCTACCGCGGTGTCGAACTGGAACTCGCCTTTGGCCTGGGTCATCAGGTTGTAGGCTTGTTCAACCCGATCCCAACGGTTGTCGCGGTCCATGGCGTAGTAACGACCAATGATGGACGCCACGCGGCCTTTGCCCAGTGCGGCAAATTTGTCTTCGAATTTTTTCAGTGAACCTTCAGCGCTACGCGGCGGGGTGTCGCGGCCATCCAGGAAAGCGTGCAGATAGATTTTTTCCGCACCGCGTTCGGCGGCCAGTTCAACCATCGCCAGAATGTGATCTTCGTGGCTATGAACGCCGCCCGCAGAAAGCAGACCCATGATGTGCACGGCTTTGCCTGCTTTCGCGGCTTTATCGACTGCGCCGCACAGAACCGGGTTAGCGAAGAAAGTGCGTTCTTTAATTTCCACGTCGAGACGGGTCAGGTCCTGATACACGATACGGCCTGCGCCCAGGTTAACGTGACCGACTTCGGAGTTGCCCATCTGACGATCCGGCAGGCCAACTTCCAGACCGGATGCGTCGATCAGGGTGTGAGGACGTTTTGCCCACAGGGCGTCCATGACAGGGGTTTTTGCGCTGAAGATAGCGTTATCCTGGTGTTCTTCGCGATAGCCGTAGCCATCAAGGATTACCAGTACCATAGGTTTTTTAGAAACCGACATTGCGACAACCTCATGCTCGAAGGAGATAAAAAATTTTGCGTAATTTTACTACAGCTGAATCGATCAAACAGCCACTGAAGATCAAAAAAAGAGGAAGGATTAAGCAATGAAAGGGCGCTTTTGTGGCATTTTTTCCGGAGTACGCCGCAGAAAATGCATTACATCGCGCGGCCTGGCTGTATTTGCTCCACTGCACAGGTATACTCCTTCCCTGGTTTTTTAATCATTAAGTCGGGAGTCGTTACCCCCCATGCAAGAAATTATGCAATTTGTTAGCCGTCATCCTGTGCTGAGCATCGCATGGATCGCCTTACTGGTGGCCGTTCTGTTCACCACATTCAAAGGCCTGGCGTCTAAAGTTAAAGTGATTACCCGTGGTGAAGCTACACGTCTTATCAACAAAGAAGACGCGGTGGTTGTCGACCTGCGTCAGCGCGATGATTTCCGTAAAGGCCACATCGCAGGCTCTGTTAACCTGCTGCCGGCGGAAGTGAAAGCCAACAACGTGGGTGAGTTAGACAAGCACAAGAACAAGCCGGTGATCGTCACCGACGCCTCTGGCATGCAGGCTCAGGAATCAGCAAACGCGCTGCTTAAAGCGGGTTTTGAACAGGTTTATGTGCTGAAAGAAGGTATTGCAGGCTGGAGCGGCGAAAATCTTCCTTTAGTTCGCGGTAAGTAAGGATAATTGTCATGGCTACTATCGAAATCTACACCAAAGCGACCTGCCCGTTCTGCCATCGTGCAAAAGCATTGCTGAGCAGCAAAGGCGTTACTTTCCAGGAGCTGCCGATCGATGGCGACGCGGAAAAACGCGAAGAGATGATTAAGCGCAGTGGCCGCACGACGGTTCCGCAGATTTTTATTGATGCACAGCACATTGGCGGCTGTGATGACTTGTATGCGCTTGATGCACGTGGTGGACTTGATCCCCTGCTGTAATAGCGCATGTGCGTGAGCGTCACGCCGACACGTATCGGCCTGAAGAATAACGCGTATTTTAAGGACAACACGAAAGGGTTTTTACACATGTCTGAGCAAAACAACACTGAAATGAATTTCCAGATCCAGCGTATCTACACCAAGGACGTATCTTTCGAAGCGCCAAATGCGCCGCACGTTTTCCAGAAAGATTGGCAACCAGAGGTTAAACTTGATCTTGATACGGCTTCCAACCAACTGGCGGAAGGCGTGTTTGAAGTGGTGCTGCGTGTCACCGTTACGGCGACGCTGGGCGAAGAAACGGGCTTCCTGTGTGAAGTTCAGCAGGGCGGTATTTTCTCCATCGAAGGTATCGAAGGTACTCAGATGGCGCACTGCCTGGGTGCATACTGCCCGAACATTCTGTTCCCGTATGCGCGTGAATGCATCACCAGCCTGGTTTCCCGTGGGACCTTCCCGCAGCTGAACCTTGCGCCGGTTAACTTTGATGCGCTGTTCATGAACTATTTGCAGCAGCAGTCCGGTGAAGGTGCAGAACAACATCAGGATGCCTGATGAACGCACTTAATGCTTCAATGACTGTGATCGGTGCCGGCTCGTACGGCACCGCTCTTGCCATCACGCTGGCAAGAAACGGCCACCAGGTCGTACTCTGGGGCCACGATCCTGAACATATCGCGACCTTACAGCGTGACCGCTGCAACGTGGCGTTTCTTCCCGATGTTCCCTTCCCGGATTCACTGCACCTCGAAAGCGATCTCGCGACGGCGCTGGCCGCCAGCCGCAATGTGCTGGTGGTGGTGCCGAGCCATGTCTTCGGTCTGGTACTGCGCCAGATGAAACCGCTGATGCGCAGCGATGCGCGCGTGGTGTGGGCGACGAAAGGGCTGGAAGCGGAAACGGGGCGTCTGTTGCAGGACGTCGCGCGCGAAGCCCTTGGCGATGATATCCCGCTGGCGGTTATCTCCGGGCCGACGTTTGCCAAAGAGCTGGCGGCAGGCTTGCCGACCGCGATCTCCCTGGCATCAACCGATCCGGTATTTGCCGACGACTTACAGCAACTGCTGCACTGCGGCAAAAGCTTCCGCGTTTACAGCAACCCTGATTTTATCGGCGTGCAGCTGGGCGGCGCGGTGAAAAACGTCATTGCCATTGGCGCGGGGATCTCTGACGGCATCGGTTTTGGCGCGAATGCCCGTACGGCGCTGATCACCCGTGGTCTGACCGAAATGTCACGGCTGGGTGCGGCACTGGGCGCCGATCCTGTCACCTTTATGGGGATGGCAGGGCTGGGCGATCTGGTACTGACCTGTACTGACAACCAGTCGCGTAACCGTCGTTTCGGCATGGCGCTCGGCCAGGGCGCAGACGTTCAGGATGCGCAGGATAAAATCGGCCAGGTGGTCGAAGGTTACCGTAATACCAAAGAAGTTCGCGAATTGGCGCACCGTGTGGGTGTCGAAATGCCAATAACCGAGGAAATTTATCAGGTATTATATTGCGGAAAAAGTGCGCGCGAGGCAGCATTGACGTTATTAGGTCGTGCTCGCAAGGACGAACGCAGCGGCAAGTAAATACAGGAAACCTTTGTCACCTCAAATGACCCGGCCGGCACAGAACTGGCCGGTCATTCATCATCGTCTGGAGTATGCAATGTCGTGTGAAGAACTGGAGATTGTCTGGAACAACATTAAAGCTGAAGCCCGGGCACTGGCAGATTGTGAGCCGATGCTGGCCAGCTTTTATCACGCGACGCTACTCAAGCATGAAAATCTCGGTAGCGCCCTCAGCTACATGTTAGCCAATAAACTGGCATCGCCGATTATGCCTGCTATCGCCATTCGCGAAGTGGTTGAAGAGGCCTACGCGGCTGACCCGGAAATGATCGCGTCCGCGGCGTGTGATATTCAGGCGGTGCGCACGCGCGACCCGGCGGTAGATAAATACTCGACGCCGCTGCTTTATCTGAAAGGTTTTCACGCGTTGCAGGCCTACCGAATCGGCCACTGGCTGTGGTTGCAGGGGCGTCGCGCGCTGGCGATTTTCCTGCAAAATCAGGTCTCTGTGACGTTCCAGGTTGATATTCACCCGGCTGCGAAAATCGGCCGCGGCATTATGCTCGACCACGCTACCGGAATCGTCGTGGGTGAAACGGCGGTGATTGAGAATGATGTCTCGATTCTGCAATCCGTCACCCTTGGCGGTACCGGGAAAACCAGCGGCGATCGTCACCCGAAAATCCGCGAAGGCGTAATGATTGGCGCAGGCGCGAAAATTCTCGGCAATATTGAAGTTGGTCGTGGTGCGAAAATTGGCGCGGGTTCTGTGGTTTTGCAACCTGTGCCGCCGCATACGACCGCCGCAGGCGTACCGGCACGTATTGTCGGTAAGCCAGACAGCGATAAGCCGTCGATGGATATGGACCAGCACTTCAACGGCATTCACCATACGTTTGAGTATGGCGACGGGATTTGATTTAACCGCGTAAAATGGCGCCCGGATATCCCAACTGGCGCCATGCTTCATACACCACTACCGACACCGCGTTAGACAGGTTCATGCTGCGGCTGTCCGGCATCATCGGAATACGAATTTTTTGTTCTGGCGGCAGGGCATCCAGAATAGACGCTGGCAGGCCGCGCGTTTCCGGGCCAAACATCAGATAGTCGCCATCCTGGTAGCTTACCGCGCTGTGCGCAGGCGTACCTTTGGTGGTCAGGGCAAACAGACGCTGGGGTTTCTCTGCCTCAAAAAACGCGTCATAGTTTTGATAACGCGTGACAGCAGTAAATTCGTGATAATCCAGCCCCGCGCGGCGCAGACGCTTATCGTCCCAGGTAAAACCCATCGGTTCGATGATGTGCAGACGAAAGCCGGTATTGGCGCAAAGGCGGATGATATTGCCGGTATTTGGCGGAATTTCTGGTTCGAATAAAACGATGTTAAGCATGCTGCCCCCTTAAGTGCGGTGGGCAGGATAGCAGAAAATAACGTCACCCTCACCCTAACCCTCTCCCTGAGGGAGAGGGGACAGATAGTGCAGGGTGAGGGTTTTCTCCCTCTCCCTGTGGGAGAGGGCCGGGGTGAGGGGCCTACGCCGCATTCCCCTTCGTCAGTGGCGCCAGCGCCGCAGGCAAGGTTTTCCCCAGTTCCTGCACAAGCGAATCACGGCTGATTTCGCTGATCGTTTTCGCGCCCGTCAGCGTCATCGCCACCTTCATCTCTTTCTCAATCAGGCTCAGCAGATTGGCTACGCCCGCCTGGCCCGCCGTGGCAAGCGCATAAAGATATGCGCGGCCCAGCAGAACGGTATCTGCGCCCAGGGCAATCATGCGCACCACGTCCAGCCCGTTACGAATACCGCTGTCGGCCAGAATCGCGATATCGCCTTTCACCGCATCGGCAATCGCAGGCAGCGCGCGGGCAGAGGAGAGTACGCCATCCAGTTGGCGGCCACCGTGGTTGGAAACCACAATACCGTCTGCCCCAAAGCGTACCGCATCGCGCGCATCTTCCGGGTCGAGGATCCCTTTGATCACCATCGGGCCATCCCAGAATTCACGGATCCACTCCAGGTCTTTCCACGAAATGGACGGATCGAAGTTGTTCGCCAGCCAGCCGATGTAATCTTCCAGTCCGGTCGGTTTGCCGAGGTAGGCGGAGATATTACCCAGATCGTGCGGACGCCCGTTCAGGCCCACATCCCACGACCATTGTGGATGCGTGACAGCCTGCCAGTAGCGGCGCATTGCGGCATTTGGGCCGCTCATGCCTGAGTGGGCATCACGATAACGAGCGCCCGGTGTTGGCATATCAACCGTAAACACCAGCGTGGAGCAGCCCGCCGCTTTTGCGCGTTCCAGCGCGTTACGCATAAAACCCCGGTCGCGCAGCACGTATAGCTGGAACCACATCGGGCGCTTGATGGTAGGCGCGACCTCTTCAATGGGGCAAACAGATACAGTAGAGAGCGTGAATGGAATACCGTGCGCATCGGCAGCTGCCGCAGCCTGTACCTCGCCGCGACGCGCGTACATACCGCACAGGCCCACCGGCGCAAGGGCGACCGGCATAGAGAGCTTTTCGTTAAACAGCGTAGTTTCCAGGCTGAGGTCGGCCATGTTCTTCAGTACGCGCTGGCGCAGGGCGACCTGAGATAAATCTTCCACGTTGCGGCGTAGGGTATATTCCGCATACGCGCCGCCATCGATGTAGTGGAACAGGAACGGCGGCAGAATGCGCTCGGCGGCGGCGCGGTAATCACTCGCGGCTGAAATAATCATGCTTTTTTCTCCCTGGAATTTTCAGCGTGGTCGTCGGGCAGGCGGGTGATGCGTGCCTGGCGAGCCAGATCTTCATCAAAACGTTTAATGGTGGTGTGAACGAAACCTAGATGGGCCATCATCGCCTGGCGTGCGCCTTCGGCGTCACCGGCCACAATGGCATCAAGAATGGCCTGATGTTGTTCGGTCAGGCGGGCGAAGACCGGCGGAACCAGATACATGCGCTGGCGGCTCTGCTTCACAGAGGATTGCAGCAAATCGAAGAAACCACGCATGGTTTGCAGCAGCACGACGTTGTGCGAGGCTTCGGCAATCGCCAGATGAAAACGCACATCGGCCTGCGAGGCAAGATCTGGGTCTTCACTGAGCGTCGCTTCAAAACAGAGGGCGATTTTCTCTTTGTCGGCATCCGTTGCGCGCATGGCGGCGTGCCAGGCGGTGCTGCCTTCAATGGCGTGGCGCGCTTCCAGAATATCGAAGCTGTAATCCGGGTCATCGGCCAGCAGGGTTTTTAGCGGCTGAACGATGTTTTGCTCTGACCACGCTTCATGTGGCCAGCGCACAAACGTGCCGCCGCCGCGACGGCTAAGCAACACGCCTTCACTGACCAGCGTCGCCAGCGCCTCGCGCAGGGAATTGCGCGACACGCCAAGCTGAGCGGCTAACTGGCGTTCAGCGGGCAACTTCATGCCCGCCTCCAGCTGTTGTTCTTCAATCAGCGCCCGCACGCGAGAGGCAATCTCGTCGGACAGGCGTCTGGGCATCACTATCATGGGATCATCCAGGTTAAGACATAGGCCTGAAGCGTGGTGATTACGCCCACCATGCAAGTGAAAATCAGGCTGTGTTTCACGGTAAAGCGGAACAGATCGGACTCTTTGCCCACCAGACCCACTGCCGCACAGGCGATGGCGATGGACTGTGGCGAAATCATCTTGCCAGTAACGCCGCCGGTGGTATTGGCGGCAACCAGCAGTACGTCAGAAACGCCAATCTGCTGTGCGGCGGTGGCCTGCAACGCGGCAAACAGGGCGTTGGATGAGGTGTCTGAACCCGTCAGGAAAACACCCAGCCAGCCGAGGAATGGCGAGAAGAAGGTAAACGCATGCCCGGTATGGGCCAGTGCCAGCGCCAGCGTTGAAGAGAGGCCGGAGTAGTTCGAGATAAACGCGAAGGCCAGCACCATCCCGATGGAGTAGATAGGCAGCGCCAGTTCTTTCAGTGTGGTACCGAAAGTGCTGATAGCGTCTTTCGGCTTCATGCGCAGCCAGACGATAGAGAGCAGCGCGGCAAACAGAATCGCTGTACCTGTAGCCGACAGCCAGTCGAATTTGTAGACCGCCGCGTAGGCCGTAGCTTCGCTCACAACAGGCGGCATGCGGGCCACGAGTTTGTCGAGGAACGGAACCGGAATATTAATTACAAACTCGTACATCGCCCCGCCCGGTGCGAAGAGGGCTTTAAACGGCGGAATACTCCACAGCGTAACGGTGGCGGTCAGGAACAGGAAGGGTGACCAGGCGCGAACAATCTGCCCGGCGGTATAATTGGTGCGCGCCAGCGTCTGATCGACCTGCGATGCGCCCATATCGCCAAAGCGGAAGATACGTACCGGCTGCCAGCGTTTCAGGAACAGCGTCAGGCACACCAGAGAAACCAGCGAAGAGATAATATCTGGCAGCTCCGGGCCAATAAAGTTAGAGCTCAGGTACTGGGCAATCGCGAACGAACCGCCCGCAACCATCACCGCAGGCCAGGTTTCTTTAATCCCGCGCCAACCGTCCATTATCGCCATGATCCAGAACAGTACGATAATCGTCAGGAACGGCAACTGGCGACCCACCATCTGGCCAATCTCAAAGCTATCCAGACCGGTGACCTGCCCGGCAACCAGAATCGGGATGCCCATCGCGCCAAAGGCGACCGGTGCGGTGTTGACGATCAGACACAGACCCGCGGCATACAGCGGGTTAAAGCCTAAACCGACCAACAGCGCAGCGGTAATGGCTACCGGAGCGCCAAACCCCGCGGCCCCTTCAAGGAAAGCACCGAAGGAGAAACCAACGATCAGCATCTGTAAACGCTGGTCGGGTGTAATTGACAATATTGATGAACGGATGATGTCGAACTGCCCGGTTTTCACCGAAATTTTGTAGACAAAAACGGCGGCGATGATGATCCACGCAATCGGCCACAGGCCGTAGAAGAAGCCATACACCACCGATGCCAGGGCGTTATCCACCGGCATTTTGTAGAACAGCAGGGCGACGGCGAGCGCGATGGCGACGGTCCAGCTGGCGGCGATGTAGCCTTTCAGCTTGAGCTTAATCAGCGCGAAGAAGAAAAAGAGAATGGGTAGCGATGCTATCAGGCTCGACAGCCAGATGTTATTGGCCGGGTCGTAGTTTTGTTGCCAGAGGCTCATTGTGCAGGTCTCCTGGGGGCCTAAACCCGTTTCGCGGTGAGTCTGCGCTCATCTCGGCGTCACAGATTTTGTAAAAGTGGCCCTTCCAATATGATGGTGTAGGGATAATGACAATGAATGGTTAACTAATTGTTATGTTCTAGCAACGGTATTGTATGAATAAATAGCGAAATTGTGAACCATTGGAAGGAAAGAGAGGAATTGGTTGGGCCAATTAGTGGCGGCTGGTGGCGATAAAAAGAAAGGGCAACGATGCTTTCGTTGCCCTTGGAGACTGATGACAAACTCAACATTGCCTGATGCGCTACGCTTATCAGGCCTACAAGGTTTCTGCAATATATTGAATTTGCAATTTTTTGTAGGCTGGATAAGGCGTTTACGCCGCATCCGGCAAGAACAAAGCGCACTTTGTCAGCATTTGAAAGGGCAACGATACCTTCGTTGCCCTTTACGACGCTAACTCACTATGTGATTACCACTGAATTCCCGCGCCGATCGCGGCAGAGTATTCACCCTGGCTATTGGTACTGCCCTGCAACTTGTAGACCCAACGGCCATTGTCACTCACCATTGACACGCCCAGCGCAACGGCGGATTCACCGTTGTATGAACCTCCGCCAATTGACGCCATGCTGGCTCCTGGCGTATAGGCCTGTGGCAGGCCGGTCATGGCCATCGCAGAGGCAATCCCGCCACTCAGCTTACTTTCGGTTTTGGATAATTTGCTATCCATCTGCGCCATCCGCTGATCGGTGTATTGCTTGGTTTCCTGAACGCTTTTCTTCAACTGCGCGTAGTTAACCGCGTCGTTGTTTTCCACGCCAGCGGACACGTTGCTGATACGCGTTGTCCCTCCGTTGCCGCCGCCAAGCGTGATATTGCTGTAGTCGATAGACCCGTCCGCTTTGGTGTCGTAACGTACGCTGCCCGCTTCAGAAGACTTCAACTGCGAAACGTTAACGGCATCGGTATCATTGATACCGGCAGCCACGTTGGTGATTCTGCGTTGGTTGGTTGAGGAGCCGACGGAGACGGTATTTGCTTCATTGGCGACAGACCCGGTCCCCAGCGCCACGCTGTTGTCAGCGGCGGCAATGGAGCCTGAGCCCATCGCAACACTGTCTGCGCCCTGCGCATTGGCATCCGCGCCGGTGCTGTTGGCCTTGAAGTACTTGGTGCTGCCGGTGGTGATAATGTCGCCCATTCCGTTCTCAAGGTCAGTCACACGGGTATCGAGATTGCTGACCTGATTGTTGAGATACGAGATGTTCTGGGTGTTTTGCGACACACGCTCATCGGTCACTTTCAACTGACCCACGTTAACGGCATCGGTATCCGCCGAACCCGCTGCAACGTTAGTGATCTGGCGCTGACCGTCTTCGCTACCTACGGAGAATTCACCGACGGAGTTTTGCGGTGCGTCCATATTGTATGCGGTATAGCCTGTCTGGGCCCCGCGCGTGGTTTGAGAACCGTTACCCATCGCAATACTATTCGCGTGATTTGCCTGGGCGTAGCTCCCTATCGCGATACCGTTGATGGCATCAGCCATCACCAGTGTATTCAGGCCAATACCAATACCGGCATTGCCGTTAACGATAGTTTTCGCGCCCATTGCCAGCGAGTCTTCACCGATAGCCAGTGAGTCTTCCGCCGTCGAATTGGCGTGATAGTATTTGGTCGGCGTGGTCGCGACTGCACCAATCGCATTCTGCAACTGGCGAACCGTAACGGCGTCATGGGCTTCAGAACCATCGGCTACGTTGATGATTTGACGATACTTACCGTCGTCACCGATCGACAGCGCGCCAAGCAGCTCGCCGTCAGTTGTGTCGTAACCGATCTCGACCCCATTTTCCGTCACGCGGGTATTACGGGAGCCTGTCTCAATGACACGGCTGGAAACGGAACTGCTACCCAGCGCGATACCTGTATCAACGCTGCTATAGCTGTCCTGACCGATGGCCACGCTGCTATCGCCTTTGGCCACAGAGTTATACCCCACGGCGGTAGAGCCAATACCCGCTGCACTGGCATCGGTGAAGGTTAAACCGGTGTCATTGGTGCGGACGTAGTTAATACCTGCACCGTTTTCTTCGATATAGGTGTTGTCGGTATTCCCGGCGAGTTGATTAATGATCTCACTGTTTTGAGTGATCAACATATTGGTGGCGTACAACTGAGAACCATTGACCGCGTCGGTACTGGTATCCGAAATCGTACCGGCCGCGACATTGGTGATTTTGCTGGTGGCCTCGGAACCATGAGCAGCACTGAACGCGCCCGCCGCACTATCCCATTGCAGCGCATCCTCACCAAGACTGTCCACAACGTCAGTCAGATTGGTGATATTGGTGGTGTTGGTGGCAATGTTGGTGGTGTTAGTCGCCACATTGTCGTTCGTGGCTTTTAACTGAGCGCCGTTCACGGCATCGGTGCTGTCATCACTGAGTTCACCCGCGGCAACGTTGGTGATTTTAGCGGTGGTTTCTGTGCCGTGTGCCGCGCTAAATGCGCCCGCTGTGCTATCCCACTGCAGAGCATCACCCAGAGAAGCGCTGGTGGAGGTGTTAATTGCCGTCAGCGCATCGCCGATACTGTTGTAACTTACACCGTCGATAGTATAGGTAGGGCCTGTAAAGGTGCCATTTGCATCAACTGTGGCGTTCCCCCCGAATGAGTTGGCGATTGAGCTACTCAAATCATAGAGTTGCCCACCGTTAATGGCATCGGTGCTGGATGATGACACTGTCCCTGCGGCGACATTCGTAATTTTATTGAGGGTATTGGCACCGTGAGAGGCACTGAATGCGCCTGCCGCACTGTCCCACAGCATAGCGTCATCGCCAAGGCTGTCCACGGCGTCGGTCAGGTTGGTGATATTGGTGGTGTTGGTGGCGATGTTGGTGGTGTTAGCCGCCACGTCGTCATTGGTCGCTTTTAACTGCGAGCCGTTAACCGCGTCGGTACTGGTGTCAGTGAGATCGCCTGCTTTGACGTTAGCGATTTTGCTGGAGGCCTCAGAGCCGTGCGCCGCACTGAAGTGCCCTGCCGTATTATCCCATAGCAGTGCATCACCCAAAGAGGTTCCAATTGAAGTATTAATTGCTGACAGGGCATCCCCAACACTGTTGTAGCTTGTACCGTCAATGGTATAGCTCGGGCCTGTAAAGTTCCCATTCGCATCAACGGAGGCATTTCCCCCTAAGTAGCTGGCGACGGAGCTGCTTAAGCCATAGAGTTGCCCACCATTAATGGCATCGGTACTGGACGATGACACTGCCCCGGCTGCGAGATTGGTAATTTTATTCATGGTGCTGCCGCTATGCGCGGCGCTGAATGCGCTCGCCGCGCTGTCCCACTGCAGGGCATCATCATTGAGACCATCTATGGCATTGGTCAGGTTGGTGATATTGGTGGTATTGCCAGCCACTTCGCTCGTCAGGTTAGTGATATTGCTAGTGTTGGTAGCGATATTAGTGGTGTTAGCCGCCACATCGTCATTGGTTGCTTTCAACTGCGAGCCGTTGACGGCGTCGGTGCTGGTGTCAGAGAGGTCGCCAGCGGTGACATTGGTGATTTTATTGGTGGCGTTAGTGCCGTGTGCAGCGGTGAATGCGCCTGCGGCATCGTCCCATTTCAGGGCGTCTTCACCGAGGTTAGTCACCGTATCCGTCAGGTTAGTGATACTGGTGGTGTTGCCAGCCACTTCGCTCGTCAGGTTAGTGATATTGCTAGTGTTGGTAGCGATATTAGTGGTGTTAGCCGCCACATCGTCATTGGTCGCTTTCAGCTGAGAACCGTTGACGGCGTCGGTACTGGTGGCGGAAAGGTCGCCAGCGGTGACGTTAGTGATTTTGCTGGTGGCATCTGTACCATGTGCCGCACTATATCCCTTTTTAAGAGCGTCCCATTGTATCGTATTCGTGTTTAGATCCGCTAAGGCGTCGCCAACATTGCCATAAATACCATTTTTCAGTCTGTAATTCGGGGAAGTCACGACGCCCTGTGAATTGACGGTCGCTCCTCCACCAAGATTATCCGCTACTGACTTACTGATAGCATAAAGCTGTGATCCATTGATGGCATCAGTACTGTTATTGTTGATATCACCTTTTGCCATATTGACAATTTTTCGCTGAACTGTTGTGCTACCCACAGAGACGGTATCCGCTTCAGTCGCGACAGAATCAGCACCCAGAGCAATTGAATTTTTACCTTGAGCACTGGCCTGAGCACCAATTGCAATGCCATTTTCTAAACCGGCATAACTGCCTTGTCCAAGAGCAATGGCATTTGCCCCACCGGTAATACTCCCATTTCCCAGTGCGATTGCATTTACGCCGTCAGCTTTATTCCCCTGACCGATGGCAATGGCACCCGCAGCGATTGCCTGGCTTTGATTACCCAGAGCAATCGTATTATCGGTATTTGCAATACTCCCGTAGCCCAATGCGATACTGTTAAGCCCATTTGCCTCAGCTTTAGTACCCACTGCCGTTGCATTTTCAGCGGCTTCGGTCTCAGCGCCAATCGCAACCGCGTTTGCTGCGCTGGCGAGAGATTTTCTGCCTAAAGCGAGGCTGTCTGTGCCGTTAGCTGCGCTGTTGCGGCCTACAGCGATCGCGTTAGCCTCTGCTGCAACGCTACTTGCTCCCAGCGCCATAGAATATTCTTTCGAGGCATTGGCACTGTCACCAAGAGCAATGCTCATAATTTCAGTAGCTTTAGTTGCGTTTCCTAGCGCAATAGCTTTCTCGCCCGCCGCATTACTGTTACTCCCCACCGCAGTGGCGTTCAAACCAGCTGCATTGGATTTATCCCCTTGCGCAACTGAATACTTACCACCCGAACTTGCATATCGTCCGAGCGCTATTGAAAACTCACCGAGTGAGCTTGATGATGCACCCATAGCAATACTTCGCTGACCGGTTGAAACGGCATTAACACCGAAGGCCATTGAAGCATCACCAATTGCACTGGTAAGTGCCCCAATAGCGGAACTCCAGGCGCCCTGGGCGTTAGATTTATAACCGACCGCAGTACTGGCACCACTACTATCTGTAAATGCGTTTGCCTTTGCGCCTTCACCAATAGCAACCCAGCCTGTGCCTGTTCCAATGCCCTGACCGTTGTCATTCCCGGCGTTTGCCCATACGTTCAAAGAAGACAATAACCCACCTGCGACCAGTGCAGAAATTAACAGCTTACTACGCCCCGACTTCTTTCCACGACTTTTCGCCGTTTCGCTGGCAACGCTATAGCTGCCCGTCGCCGGATTCCAGATAACTTTAAATATTTTGTTCATTGTTGATGCTCTCTATTCCTTGATATAAGCGCAGAAGCTGCATTTATTTTTTGTTTTTTCGCTGCCGATTTTCAGCAGGTTGAACAGTATCGAACTGAATATTGGCCATATTGATGGACAATTTCAGATACTTCAGGTTATTAGGTGAAACGCCTTTCAATGTCAGATTAATGTCTTGCCATTGACCAGGCATTAATTGCAGGGTGGAGTTCATGGTGGTGTTGAAAAGCAGTTGCTGCCATTTCGCTAGTGCGTTGATATCGACAGGGCGCTCATTTCCCCACGTGGCATTGAAACCGATATTTGATACAGGAACGCTTAATAAGTTGACCAGCGAGATGCGAATCGTGCTGCCGTTCTCGATGGCATCGATTGATAAGATACGCCCGGCTAAACCCACAGAGCCATTATTCAGGATGAAATATTTTGTTTGCGCGGGATTAAATTCTGTGAAGACAAATTCGTCCTGTTTGTTTTTAATTGTTCTTATAATGGTCGAAAGTGCCTTGTCATTGGATGACATTGCAAGTTGTTGTTTTTCAATTATTTCAATTTTATTTTTGTATTGTTCCTGCTGTTTTTCAATTGCAGCAATTTGATTTTTTTGTTGCTCTTGTTGTTTGGCAAGATCGTTAATAAGCGTTGTTTTTTCAACATAATCACATCCTGTTGAGGCAACGAGAAAAAATGTAAATAAAACACGTAATAACGCTCTATTGATATTCATATAATGAATCCCTTCATGGTCAAACTAAAGACATAGACGATGTAATCATTTTATGAATGATTTACGCGTCGTATGTTCGCAATGGGTTCTGCAAAGAGTGAGTGTAGAAAAGTTGCATCGCGAACAAGCGATCTAGTATCAAAAAAATATAAATTGCAGCCAAAGATATTAATCGCGCGGATTTTAATGATCGGTGCAGTTGAGTGTCAAATATTTAATGGTATCGGCAAACAAAGAGGATTTGTTTTTATTCATTTTATTGATGTTTTAATCTAAAAATTATAATTTTATTTGATGATCATATGAAAATAATATGGTTTTAAGCCGATTAATTTGAGTATTCATTTAGGAGGGGTATGTATTGGCATTTTGCAGACAACGCATTTTCGGAATTTTGCCTGAAAAATACCGCAGGTAAACAGGTGAGTTGTTTAAGAAAGGTGAATAGATTTAGCGGAATTTCCCCACAAAATTACGCTCCTGTAAAACAACAGGAGCGTAAAGCAAGAGGGCAAGCAACGTTGATATCGGCGTGAAAGAAAATCAGAACGCCGTTTTTGAGAAACCGGTCATTACCTGCAGGCCCATTTCACGGCCCAGTGCCGTCATTGGGTGAACCACAATCAGCCCGCGCACGCTTTTCTTCAGCTTGCCCATATCAGCCTGTTCTTTCTTGGTGATCGGACGGCTGAACGCCATTTTGGTGAGCTTTTGGGCCTCTTTACTGAGCTTCTGGGTATGAACCTCACGCAGACGCGCGATTTCCACTTCCAGTTTCTCTTTCTCGCTTTCGAGCTCGGCATACTTCTCGGCGTTTTCGACCAGCGACAGTTCTGCCTGCTGGTGACGGATGGCGTCCAGACGGTCGCTCAGGCGTTTAATTTCGTTTTTTTCGATTTCTTTCATTTGGCGTATATCTGATAAAAAATGACGTAATAGTGGGTAGTATGCGCGACAGCGTTCATAACCGATAGCGAAGAATCGTAAAAAGTCACCTTTTGTCGCGATCTCTCATGCTGCATATAAGAACTAATGTTATGAATTTATTATGAATTATTGAAAAGTGTTAGACAGGTCTCTTTTTGACGTTTTGCCAACAAGAATACGCACATTTACCCCAAACGAGTCACTTTAAATTGGTCATTCTTAAAGCAGGAATCATGAGGAGGATGACGTTATGGGCAAACTGGGTGAAAACGTACCGCTTGTCATCGATAAAGCCATAGATTTTATGGCATCCAGTCAGGCATTTATGGAATACCTGAAAAAATCGCCTCGCCTGAGCCACGTGCCGGAAGAGATCCCGGAAGAGAAAGCGGCAATGTTTCTGGAGCGATTAGAGCACTATCGCAAACTTTATCAGCCCGTCGAAAACCAGGCGAAAGAAGTTTGAGTCCGTTATTTCTGGAAGGCTTTTTTCAAGCTGATTCGGGAAATCAGCTCGGTCAGAGAAAGTACCATCGTTGAGCGAACGACCTGTTGATAACGCTGTTTTTGCATTGCCAGCAGGTCGGCATCGCTTTCGTCAAAGAGCGGCGCGGGCGGCAGGGCAGAGACACAGTGCAGCTCACCCAGCGGCCCGAGAATCTCATCATCGGTGAAGGCGTATTCGCTGCCATCATGGTTCAGCTCTTCACGTAACGCCATCAGCAATTCCGCATCTTCATACTCCGGTCGGCTGATTACGCCCAGCCCATAGATAAGCTTGAGCCGGACCGAAAGGTCGCCCAGCGGGCCGCTACCGTCCAGCAACGGTTCGACAGCGTATTTCACCGCGTAATCGTCTTTGCGGAACACCTGCAGCACCAGAATATTGACCGCCTCGGTCAGCAGCTCGACGGCGGCAATCAGGAAACTTCTGACGGTTTTGCCAGCATTCAGACGCTCAAGCACACGGTTTTCAAAAGCCTGTGTTTCTTCCATTATTGCCTGCATATCTGACAATCTAGTATTCAGGCGCAGGATAGCCTGCGCCGGATCTTGCATCATTTGCTGGCGTTATAGAGAGCGACAGCGGCTTTCACCACGTCGCTGTTAGCATCCAGACCAGAGATCTGCGCCAGCGCGGCCTGCGGGCCTTTTTCATCAATCAGTGCAGCCAGTTCCTGGGCCTGCGGATCTTCTTCACTGCGGAAATGCATCGCCGCGGCAATTCCTTTCACCAGATTAACGTGCGGCAAACCGTATTCCAGCGTACCCAGCAGCGGTTTAATCAGACGATCGCCCGCGCTCAGTTTACGCAGCGGCTGACGGCCCACGCGCTCAACGTCATCTTTCAGATACGGGTTTTCAAAACGACCGAGGATTTTCTGAATGTATGCCGCATGTTTCTGCGCATCAAAGCCGTAGCGTTTAATCAATACCGCGCCGCTTTCTTCCATCGCGCCTTTTACCACCGCGCGGATTTTCTCATCGAGGATCGCGTCGCGGATAGTTTGATGCCCGGTCATTTTGCCGAGGTACGCGGTTATAGCATGACCTGTGTTCAGCGTGAAGAGTTTACGTTCGACAAATGCCATCAGGTTATCGGTTAATTCCATACCTGGAATATTCGGCAACGCGCCCTTGAACTGGGTTTTATCGACGATCCACTCGCTGAAGGTTTCAACGGTTACTTCCAGTGGGTCGTTGGTTGCAGAGGCAGACGGCGGAACGATGCGGTCAACGGCGGAATCCACGAAACCGACATTGGCTTCTACCCACGCCTGATCTTCTGCTGCAACGGCAGCCATCACGTGGCCTTTCAGCTGGCTGGTGCCGCGCACCATATTTTCACAAGCGATGATGTTCAGCGGGGTATTTACGCCCTGGGCTTTACGTTTCGCGAGACCTTTGGCGATAGCCGGAGCAATACGCTCCAGTACAACCGGGCCCACCGCAGTGGTGACCAGGTCAACCTGGGCAATCAACTCCACAACGTCGTCACCGATGCTGCTGACGGCGTTTACGCCTGAAACCGTATCAACCTGCTCATTTTCACCCACGACGTGAACCTGATAGCTATGACGGGCATTCAGGGCATCCAGAACGACCTGGTTTACATCGGCGAACGTCAATGTAATGCCCGCGTCGGCCAGCAGTTTGCCGATAAAGCCACGTCCGATATTACCTGCGCCAAAATGTAATGCTTTCATAGTATTAACCTTCATTAATGTTTTTGACCCGAGAGGGCTGGGGTGAGGCTTTTCCCTCACCCTAACCCTCTCCCGATGGGAGAGGGTATAGCGTCTTACTTCTGCAACAGCGCCAGAACTTCGTCTACGCTGGTGGTGGTGGCCAGGCGTTCGATGACGGACTCGTCATCCAGCGCGTTGGTCAGGCCGGTAATCACCTGGATGTGCTCGTTGTTACGCGCGGCAATACCAATCACCAGGCGGGCAATGTCATCCTCGTCTTCGCCGAAGCGCACACCTTCCGGATACTGACAGAACACGATACCCGTTTTCAGCACGCGGTCTTTAGCTTCGATGGTGCCGTGTGGAACCGCGATGGACTCGCCCAGGTAAGTCGGGGTCAGTTTTTCGCGATCCAGCATCGCCTGCACATACTCTGGCTCGACGTAACCACCTTTTACCAGTTGCTCACCGGCAAACAGAATGGCTTCTTCTTTGGTAGCAGCTTTGCGGCCCAGGAAGATGTTTTCTGCACCCAGCTTGAACAGGTTAGCGTTGCTGTCGTCAAAGCTGTCTTTCAGGCTGTCTTTCACCTTCACTTCGTTGTCAGTATGGCGCTGTGCGGCAACCAGACGCTCGGTCAGGTTGGTATACAGACCGCTGTCGAGGAAGTTGGTCAGCGAAATATGCTGTGCCTGCGGAACCTGACGCATTGCACGCTCGGTCAGGTCGCGGTGGGTGATGACCAGGTCAACATCCGGCGGCAGGTTGTTAATCGCGCAGTTGGTGACCGAGATGTTGCTCAGGCCCGCATCCTGCACTTTCTTACGCAGCACGCCCGCACCCATTGCGCTGGAACCCATACCGGCATCGCAGGCAACGATGATTTTGCGCACGTGGCTCAGGTCGTTAGTGACATCGCCAGCCGCCAGCGGAGTACCGCCTTTGGATTCTGCTTTCATGTCATTCATACGACGAGTTGCCGCTTCAATGTCATCTTCTTCTTTCACTTTGCTGGTTTTCAGCAAGATGGCAGATACGACGAAGGAGACCGCCATTGCCGCAACGATAGCCGCGATGTTCGCGAAGTACGCTCCTTTTGGCGTCATCGCCAGTACGGCCAGGATGGAGCCAGGGGAAGCCGGAGATACCAGACCGCCGTTCAGCAGCGTCAGGGTGAACACGCCAGTCATTCCACCCAGAATGACCGCCAGGATCAGACGTGGGTTCATCAGCACATACGGGAAGTAAATTTCGTGGATACCACCCAGGAAGTGGATGATTGCCGCGCCGCCTGCAGACTGTTTAGCACTGCCGCGACCAAAGAACATGTACGCCAGCAGAACGCCCATACCCGGACCCGGGTTGGCTTCAATCAGGAAGAAGATAGATTTGCCAAGGTCATGAGACTGCTGAATACCCAACGGTGAGAAGATACCGTGGTTAATCGCGTTGTTCAGGAACAGGATTTTCGCCGGTTCTACAAAGACAGATGCCAGCGGCAGCATGTCGTGTACAACCATGAAGTTAACGCCAGTTGCCAGCAGCTTGGACAGGACTTCAACCGCCGGGCCGATGCCCATGAAGGCCAGAATGGCGAGGATCATACCAATGATGCCAGCGGAGAAGTTATTCACCAGCATCTCAAAACCAGATTTGATTTTACCGTCTACCCAGATGTCGAATTTCTTGATTGCCCAGCCGCCCAGCGGGCCTGCAATCATGGAACCCAGGAACATCGGCATGTCTGCACCGACGATAACGCCCATGGTGGTAATCGCACCGACCACGCCGCCACGTTCGCCGCCAATCAGCTTACCACCGGTATAACCGATGAGCAGCGGCAGCAGGTAGGTGATCATCGGGCCAACCAGCTTCGCCAGCGTTTCGTTCGGCAACCACCCTGTTGGAATAAATAACGCGGTGATAATACCCCACGCGATAAACGCGCCGATATTTGGCATCACCATGTTGCTGAGGAAGCGACCAAAGCTTTGCACCTTGATCTTGATATCGGATGACATAAAACACCCCTTGTTTCTGTTTGCCCGCAGGTGGATCACCTGAAGTTTATTGTTAATTGGCGGCAGAGGTAGTAGCCGAACCCTGGTTGATGATGCGAAATCTGGCACTGAATCGTTAAGCTGTCCAGATAGCGGGTCTTCATGTGACTTAGATCACACAAATATAGGAGATACCTGATGATTTTGAGTGATCATCATCACAAAACTACTGTGTAAAAAAACAACACAACGAGAAAAAGCACCGCAGAACACATGTAAATGTGATGTTAATCACATTTTGTTCTTGGCTGTTTGTTTCTTTTTTGTGATTGGGTTCACAAGATATTTTCAGGTCGCCAAATCAAGATGTGATCGGGGGCAAGTTCTGCCGCTGTGATGAGCGTTGTCTGTAACTGAGTAACATCACACAAAAAAGAATAATGAATGAGGAGTGTGGCAGAACGATAAAATGCCGATTATGTTCAAAGTAGACACCGTCTACGCTTTACATCTTATAGCGTGCTCACTATCGACAGCGTAAATTCGAGGTTACGGCTATGTTCCTGAATTACTTTGCGCTTGGCATTCTTGTCTTTGTTTTTCTGGTTATCTTTTACGGCATTATTATTATTCACGATATTCCCTACATGATTGCGAAGGCACGCAATCATCCCCACGCCGATGCGATTCACGTTGCAGGCTGGGTAAGTCTTTTTACATTACATGTTCTCTGGCCGTTCCTGTGGATTTGGGCAACGCTTTATCGTCCCGATCGCGGCTGGGGGATGCAGCATCCACCCGCGTCTGAAGGCGAGGATGCGCTGCGACAACGCGTTGAAGAGCTTGAAAAACAACTGAAAAAAATGCAAACGCCTTCAGGGGAATAGCCATCATGGATCTGCTTATTATATTGACCTACGTCGCGCTGGCATGGGCGATTTTTAAGATATTCAGGATCCCGGTAAATAAATGGACGGTGCCTACTGCAGTATTAGGCGGAGTATTTATTGTCGGTGCGCTGATATTAGGGATGAACTATAACCACCCCTATACCTTTCAGGCACAGAAGGCGGTTATCTCTATTCCGATCACCCCACAGGTGACCGGCGTGGTGAGTGAGGTGACGCATAAACAAAACCAGCTGATTAAAAAGGGCGAGGTGCTCTTTAAGATTGACCCGACACGCTACCAGGCGCGCGTTGACCGGCTGGAGGCCGATTTAGTCACAGCGGTGCACAATACGCAGGTATTAAAAGGGCAACTGGAAGAGGCGCTGGCAAATACCACGCGCGTCTCGGCAGAACGCGACCGTCTGTACAAAGATTACCAGCGCTATTTGCAGGGCAGTAAGGCGCGAGTGAATCCATTTTCGGAAAGCGATATCGATAACGCGCGGCAAAACTATCTGGCGCAGGACGCGCTGGTCAAAGCGTCTATTGCCGATCAATCGCAAATTAAAAGCCAACTGGACAGCGTGGTGAACGGTGATCAGTCGCAGGTTGCCAGCCTGCGCGCGCAGCTCACCGAAGCCAAATTCAATCTCGATCAAACCGTGATTCGCGCCCCCAGCGATGGTTTCGCCACCCAGGTGCTGATTCGTCCGGGCACGTATGCGGCGGCATTACCATTGCGCCCGGTAATGGTGTTCGTGCCGGAACAAAAACGCCAGATTGTGGCCCAGTTCCGCCAGAACTCATTGCTGCGCCTAAAACCGGGCGATGAAGCCGAAGTGGTATTTAATGCGCTACCGGGGCAGATTTTTAGCGGCAAGCTCACCAGCATTTTGCCCGTTGTGCCCGGTGGTTCTTATCAGGCTCAGGGCACATTACAGGCGCTGACGATTGTCCCCGGTACCGACGGCGTGATGGCCCTGATTGAACTGCAACCGAGTGAAGAGGTGGACTCCCTGCCGGACGGTATTTATGCGCAGGTCGCGGTCTATTCGGATCACTTAGAACACCTGTCGATTATGCGTAAGGTACTGCTGCGAATGACAAGCTGGATGCACTATCTTTACCTTGATCATTGAGGGTGAAGGCATCTTTTTGCCAATGGCTGGGCCATACTTACCCTTTCGTTGGCAAAAAGGACATGGCATGAAACTCATTGGCAGCTATACCAGCCCTTTCGTTCGCAAAATTTCTGTTTTATTGCTGGAAAAGGGCATCTCTTTCGAATTTATTAATGAACTGCCCTATAACCTGGAAAACGGCGTGGCGCAGTACAATCCGCTGGGCAAGGTCCCGGCATTGATGACGGATGACGGTGAGTGCTGGTACGACTCGCCGATCATTGCCGAGTACATCGAACTGCTGAACGTTGAGCCTGCCATGTTGCCGCGCGACCCGCTGGCGCGGCTGAAAGTGCGTCAACTGGAAGCGCTTGCCGACGGCATTATGGACGCCGGGCTGGTGGCGGTGCGTGAACTGGCCCGCCCGCCGGCACAGCAGTCGGAAGCGGAGTGTGTGCGCCAGCGCGAGAAAATCAGCCGCAGTCTCGATGCGCTTGAAACGCATCTCAAAGAAGGGACATTCAACACCGATACGTTAAACCTGGCGACGATCGCCATCGCCTGTGCGATTAGCTATCTCAACTTTCGTCGCATTGCGCCGGGCTGGTGCGTTGACCGGCCCAATCTCGTCAAACTGGTGGAAACGTTGTTCCAGCGCGAGAGTTTTGCCCGCACGGAACCGCCAAAGGCTTGATTCTACCCTATAACACTTCATGGTCGTACGCTGTACAATCCCTCCTCACTATGGACTCCCTCTCCCGTCGGGAGGGGGGAAAATCGTTAACCGCCAGGCCAACTCATGACTACCGATACTCGCTCACTCTACAGCCAGCTTCCTGCGACCGACCGCTTACTGCGCGATGCCGCCTTTGCTTCCCTTCTGGAAAACCACGGTCATTCGCAAGTGGTGGAACAGCTCCGCCAGCTTCAGGATGAAGCCCGCCTGGCTATCCGCGATACCGGCGCGCTGCCGGGCTGGTGCGGCGACTGGGCCGGTGAAGTGACGCGTCGGCTTGCGATGGGTACACAAAGCGCCATCCGCCCGGTCATTAACCTGACCGGGACGGTGCTGCACACGAATCTTGGGCGAGCCCAGCAGGCGGAAGCCGCTATTGCTGCCGTTTCGCAGGTGATGCGCGACCCGGTGACGCTGGAATATGACCTCGACGGTGCCGGGCGCGGTCATCGCGATCGCGCGCTGGCAGATTTACTCTGCCGTCTGACCGGTGCGGAAGATGCCTGCATTGTTAACAATAACGCTGCTGCCGTCCTGCTGATGCTGGCGGCAACGGCGAGCGGTAAAGAGGTCGTCGTCTCGCGCGGCGAGCTGGTGGAAATTGGCGGCGCGTTCCGCATCCCGGACGTGATGCGTCAGGCGGGGTGCGAATTGCATGAAGTGGGAACGACCAACCGCACGCACGCCAAAGATTATCGTCAGGCGGTGAATGAAAATACCGGGCTGCTGATGAAGGTGCATACCAGCAACTACAGCATCGAAGGATTCACCAAAACCGTAGAAGAAGCCGAGCTGGCCGAAATTGGCCGCGAGCTGAATATCCCGGTTGTCGCGGATTTAGGCAGTGGTTCGCTGGTGGATTTAAGCCAGTACGGTCTGCCGAAAGAGCCGATGCCACAGGAGATGATCGCCGCGGGCGTCAGCCTGGTGAGTTTCTCCGGCGACAAACTGCTGGGCGGCCCACAGGCGGGGATTATCGTTGGTAAGAAAGCGATGATTGCTAAGCTTCAGCAGCATCCGCTCAAGCGCGCGCTGCGTGCCGATAAAATGACGCTGGCGGCGCTGGAAGCGACATTGCGCCTCTATCTGCACCCTGAACGCCTGGCGGCTGACCTGCCGACGCTACGTCTGCTCAACCGCCGCGTGGATGCGATTCACGCACAGGCCGAACGTCTGCGTGAACCGCTGACGCAGCGCTACGGTGACGAATTTTCTGTTACGGTGATGGAATGTGCCTCGCAAATCGGCAGTGGCTCTTTGCCCGTCGATCGCCTGCCGAGCGCCGCCATCACCTTTACCCCTAAAGACGGGCGCGGTAGCCGCCTCGACGCGCTGGCTAACCGCTGGCGAAGTCTGCCGGTGCCGGTTATCGGGCGCATATACGATGGGCGATTATGGCTCGACCTGCGCTGTCTTGAGGATGAATCACGTTTTCTGGAGATGTTGCTGAAATGATTATTGCCACCGCCGGGCACGTTGACCACGGCAAAACCACGCTGTTGCAGGCGATTACCGGCGTTAACGCCGACCGCCTGCCGGAAGAGAAATCACGCGGGATGACCATCGACCTGGGCTACGCCTACTGGCCGCAGCCCGATGGACGGGTGCTCGGGTTTATCGATGTGCCCGGGCACGAGAAATTTCTCTCTAACATGCTGGCGGGCGTGGGGGGCATCGATCATGCCCTGCTGGTGGTGGCCTGTGACGACGGTGTGATGGCGCAAACGCGCGAACATCTGGCGATTCTGCAACTGACCGGCAAGCCGACGCTGACGGTGGCGCTGACTAAAACCGATCGCGTCGATGCGGCGCGCGTGGCGGAGGTGGGTCACGAGATAGACGCCGTATTGCGTGAATACGGTTTTGAAGACGCCACGCTGTTTGAAACTGCTGCCACGCAGGGGCTGGGTATCGATGAATTACGCGCGCATCTGCTGCAACTTCCGGAGCGTGTGAACCCGGAGAATCAGCGTTTTCGTCTGGCGATCGACCGCGCATTTACCGTGAAAGGCGCCGGGCTGGTGGTCACCGGTACTGCGCTTTCCGGCGATGTAAAAGTGGGCGACACACTGTGGCTGACGGGCGTCGATGAACCGATGCGCGTGCGTGGTATCCATGCGCAAAACCAGGCGACCGAACAGGCGCACGGCGGGCAGCGTATTGCGCTGAATATCGTCGGCGATGCGCAGAAAGAAGAATTGAATCGCGGCGACTGGCTGCTATCGCAGCAACCGCCCGCGCCCGTCGAGCGGGTTATTGTTGCGCTGCATAATCACGTGCCGCTAACCCAATGGCAGCCGCTGCATATTCACCATGCCGCCAGCCACATTACCGGGCGCGTCTCGCTGCTGGAGAACAATCTGGCCGAGCTGGTGCTGGATACACCGCTGTATCTGGCGGATAACGACCGCCTGGTGCTGCGCGATATCTCTGCACGTACCACGCTTGCTGGCGCGCGCGTGGTGACGCTCAACTCCCCTCGTCGTGGTAAACGTAAAGCCGATTATCTGGCGTGGATTGCTGAACTGGTGAATGCAGAGGACGACGCACAGGCACTCTCCATCCACCTGCAACGTGACGCGGTACAGCTTAGTGAGTTTGCCTGGGCTCGCCAGTTGAGCGATCAGGGTTTGCAACAACTGATTTCTCAGCCAGGTTACATTCTGGCCGGCAACGCGTTGCTGGATGCGCCACTCGCCGCCCGCTGGCAGCGTAAACTGCTGGATGCGTTGGCGACGTACCACGAACAACACAAAGATGAACCGGGGCCGGGCCGTGAGCGCCTGCGCCGCATCGCACTGCCGATGGAAGATGAAGCGCTGGTATTGACGCTGATTGAGCAGATGCGCGAAAGCGGTATCGTAGCCAGTCATCACGGTTGGCTGCATCTGCCGGATCACAAAGCCGGATTTACCGATGAACAAAATGCCGTATGGCAAAAAGCCGCACCGCTGTTTGCGGATGAACCCTGGTGGGTGCGCGATTTAGCGCAGCAAACCGGCACCGATGAGCAACTGATGCGCGCGGTATTACGCCAGGCGGCGCAGCAGGGGATGATTACGGCGATCGTCAAAGATCGTTATTACCGAAACGATCGCATTGTCACGTTTGCGAGCATGATCCGCGAACTGGATCAGGAAAAAGGCTCAACCTGCGCCGCAGATTTCCGCGATAAACTCAACGTCGGGCGGAAGCTGGCTATTCAGATTCTGGAATATTTCAACCGCATTGGTTTTACGCGCCGTCGGGGAAATGACCACTTATTACGCGATGCGTTACTTTTCCCTGACAATAAAAGTAACGATTAATTTAAATATTAAATGAATTAATACAAAAATCATATTGATTAATATCAGATGTGCAAAAATAGCGCATCTGATATTTTTTGAATTCCAAAAATAGAATATTGATCATACTTTTTATTTTTTCCTTCCCGTACGCTAGCCGCCAATTTTCTGTTAATTAAGGAACGATCATGGCAGCATCCACTTTTTATATTCCTTCTGTGAATGTTATTGGCGCTGATTCATTAAACGGTGCAATGGATACAATGCGCGACTACGGCTATCGCCGCGCGTTAATTGTAACGGATGCGATTCTGAATAAACTCGGCATGGCGGGCGATGTACAGAAAGGCCTGGCAGAACGTGATATTTTCAGCGTAATTTATGACGGCGTACAGCCGAACCCGACCACGGCGAACGTCAACGCGGGCCTGGCAATTCTCAAAGAAAATAACTGCGACTGCGTGATTTCTCTGGGCGGCGGTTCTCCGCACGACTGTGCCAAAGGTATTGCGCTGGTGGCCTCCAACGGCGGGAAAATTAGCGATTATGAAGGCGTTGACCGCTCGGCAAAACCGCAGTTACCGATGATTGCTATCAACACCACCGCAGGTACTGCTTCTGAAATGACCCGTTTCTGCATCATCACCGATGAAGCGCGTCATATCAAAATGGCGATCGTGGATAAACACGTGACGCCCATTCTGTCTGTGAATGACTCTTCCCTGATGACCGGCATGCCTAAATCGCTGACTGCAGCAACCGGGATGGATGCGCTGACCCATGCCATCGAAGCCTACGTGTCTATCGCAGCAACGCCAATCACCGATGCCTGCGCACTGAAAGCAATCACCATGATTGCAGAAAACCTGAGCGTGGCCGTCGCCGATGGCGCGAATGCCGATGCGCGCGAAGCAATGGCCTACGCGCAGTTCCTGGCGGGTATGGCATTTAACAACGCATCGCTCGGTTATGTTCACGCGATGGCACACCAGCTGGGTGGTTTCTATGACCTACCGCACGGTGTCTGCAACGCCGTTCTGCTGCCGCACGTTCAGGCGTTTAACAGCAAAGTGGCTGCTGCGCGTCTGCGTGACTGCGCACAGGCAATGAACGTTGATGTTGTGGGTCTGAGCGATGAGCAGGGGGCGAAAGCCTGCATCGACGCTATCTGCAAACTGGCGCGCGAAGTGAACATTCCGGCGGGCCTGCGCGACCTGAACGTGAAAGAAGAAGATATCCCGGTTCTGGCGACCAACGCCCTGAAAGACGCCTGCGGTTTCACTAACCCGATTCAGGCGACTCACGACGAAATTATGGCGATTTACCGCGCTGCAATGTAATTCGTGACCGTTGTCGTAAACCTATGAACGGCTGGCGAAAAAAACGCCAGCCGCGTCTACCCTTGTAAGACTGCAACAGCAAGGAGAGACGGCGATGACTAACAATCCCCCTTCAGCCCGCATTCAACCGGGCGAGTACGGTTTTCCCCTGAAGCTTAAACCTCGTTATGACAACTTTATCGGCGGCGACTGGGTTGCGCCTGTCGACGGCGAGTATTACCAGAATTTGACACCGGTAACCGGGCAACTGCTTTGCGAAGTGGCCTCATCCGGCAAGCGTGATATCGACCTGGCGTTAGATGCCGCGCATAAAGCGAAAGAAAAATGGGCGCAGATATCGGTGCAGGATCGCGCGGGGATCTTGCTGAAAATTGCCGATCGCATGGAGCAAAACCTCGATCTGCTGGCGACGGCGGAAACCTGGGATAACGGCAAACCGATCCGCGAAACCAGCGCCGCTGATGTGCCGCTGGCGATTGACCATTTCCGCTACTTTGCGTCGTGCATCCGCGCGCAAGAGGGCGGTATCAGTGAAGTGGATAAAGATACCGTGGCGTATCATTTCCATGAACCACTCGGCGTGGTGGCACAAATCATTCCGTGGAACTTTCCGCTACTAATGGCGAGCTGGAAAATGGCCCCGGCGCTGGCCGCAGGCAACTGCATCGTGCTGAAACCAGCGCGATTAACGCCGCTGTCGGTGCTGCTGCTGATGGAAATCATCGGTGATTTACTGCCGCCGGGCGTCATCAACGTGGTGAATGGCGCGGGCGGGGAAATTGGCGAATATCTGGCGACCTCTAAACGCATCGCCAAAGTTGCCTTCACCGGCTCGACCGAAGTCGGCCAGCAAATCATGCAGTATGCGACCCAGAACATCATTCCGGTCACGCTGGAGCTGGGCGGAAAATCGCCGAACATCTTCTTTGCCGACGTGATGGATGAAGAGGACGCATTCTTTGATAAAGCGCTGGAGGGCTTCGCACTCTTCGCCTTCAACCAGGGCGAAGTCTGTACCTGTCCAAGCCGCGCGCTGGTGCACGAATCTATTTACGATCGCTTTATGGAGCGGGCGATTCGCCGGGTGGAAAGCATTCGTAGCGGTAACCCGCTGGACACCGTCACGCAAATGGGCGCGCAGGTGTCGCACGGTCAGATGGAGACCATTCTCAACTATATCGACATTGGCAAAAAAGAGGGCGCGGATGTGCTGACCGGCGGGCGACGCAAACGCCTCGACGGCGAGCTTCACGACGGCTATTACCTGGAGCCGACAATTCTGTTTGGCCAGAACAGTATGCGTGTCTTCCAGGAGGAGATCTTCGGCCCGGTGCTGGCGGTCACCACCTTTAAAACCACCGAAGAAGCGCTGGCGCTGGCTAACGATACTCAGTATGGCCTGGGGGCAGGTGTCTGGAGTCGTAATGGCAACCTGGCGTACAAAATGGGGCGCGGCATTCAGGCCGGACGCGTCTGGACCAACTGCTATCACGCCTATCCTGCACACGCGGCATTTGGCGGTTATAAGCAGTCAGGCATTGGCCGCGAGACCCACAAAATGATGCTGGAGCATTATCAGCAAACCAAATGCCTGCTGGTAAGCTACTCGGACAAACCGCTCGGTCTGTTCTGATTAGCCTGCGTTAACGGCCCGGCGGTGATTCCCTCCGGGCTTGCTGTATATTGAAACCCATATGGCATTATATAAATTAGATATTTGCATCAGGTCTAATAACTCCTCTATTATTTCCCATCCCCCGATTATTTATTTTAATCTCTGAGGATTTATGTTTCTTAATTATTTTGCGCTGGGTGTACTGATATTTGTATTCCTGGTAATTTTCTATGGGATTATCATCTTACATGATATTCCCTATTTGATTGCTAAAAAGCGCAATCATCCCCACGCTGACGCTATTCATGTTGCGGGCTGGGTGAGTCTTTTTACGCTGCATGTTATCTGGCCTTTCCTGTGGATTTGGGCAACGTTATACCGTCCTGAACGCGGCTGGGGAATGCAAACCCCGGATTCGTCGCTTATCCAGCTTCAGGCACGCGTGGCTGGGCTGGAGAAACAACTGGCTGAGGCGAAGGCTTCCTCAGCGGAGTAATAGTTATGGATTTATTGATCATCCTGACCTATGTGGCTTTCGCATGGGCGCTGTTTAAAATATTCAAAATTCCCGTTAATAAATGGACCATTCCGACAGCGGCATTGGGCGGTATATTTATTGTCAGTGGTCTAATTCTGCTTATGAATTATAACCATCCTTATACCTTTAAAGCGCAAAAAGCGGTGGTATCTATTCCTGTTGTTCCGCTGGTTACCGGTGTGGTAACGGAGGTCACGGACAAGAAAAATACTCTGATTAAAAAAGGGGAGGTGTTATTTAAGCTTGATCCCACTCGCTATCAGGCGCGCGTAGACCGCCTGAAGGCCGATATTGTGACGGCGGAGCACAAGCAACAGGCGCTGGTGGCACAGCTTGATGAGATGATGGCCAACACCCAGCAGGCGAAAGCGACGCGTGACAAACTGGCGAAGGATTATCAGCGCTATCTTCAGGGGAGCCAGGCTAAAGTAAACCCGTTCTCTGAACGCGATATCGACGCAGCGCGGCAAAATTACCTGGCACAGGAAGCGTCGGTTAAGTCATCGGCGGCGGAACAGAAACAGATTCAGAGCGAGCTGGACAGCATGGTTATGGGCGAGCATTCGCAAATCGCCAGCCTGAAAGCGCAGCTTGCGGAAGCGAAGTTTAACCTGGATCAGACGGTTGTTCGCGCCCCCAGCGACGGCTACATCACGCAGGTTCTGATTCGACCGGGGACCTACGCTGCCGCGCTGCCGCTGCGCCCGGTGATGGTCTTTATTCCAGACCAGAAACGGCAGATCATCGCCCAGTTCCGCCAGAACTCTCTGCTGAGGCTGGAGCCAGGCGATGAGGCTGAAGTGGTGTTCAATGCGCTGCCGGGCCAGGTATTCAGCGGCAAGCTGGCGGCCATCAGCCCGGCGGTACCCGGCGGGACTTATCAATCCACGGGCGTGTTGCAGTCGCTGAATACGACGCCGGGTTCGGAAGGGGTGATTGCGACGATTGAGCTGGACGAAAATGCTGACCTCAGCGCGCTACCCGACGGTATTTACGCGCAGGCGGCGGTTTACTCCGACCATTTCAGTCATGTATCGGTGATGCGTAAAGTGCTGCTGCGAATGACCAGTTGGGTGCATTACCTCTATCTCGACCACTAATTATCGTTTGAAGGCACTTGCTGTGGCGGCAACTGATGCGCCACAGCAAGCTGTTTGCGTATTTCATTGAGCATGGCATCCAGAATAAACTGCACCCGCCACGGCTGATATTCGCGTTTGCGGAAGATAGCCACCAGATCCAACCACCACTCCTGCTGGTCAGGGAAACAGGCTACCAGCGTACCCGCCTGAATATCGTTTCTGACGCTCTCTTTGGGCGCAAAAACGATACCAAGATCGTTACGCGCCAGCTCCAGTGCAGACTGCGTATTATCACAAACGTAATTGCCTTTCACCCGATAGTCGACCGCAGATTTATTTTCTCCGTCACTGAACCGCCAGATATTTGACTCACCAATCATCATCGAATCAATCAAAATACACGAATGCTGCACCAGTTCTTCCGGGCCACGAATCGGATGTTTATTGAGATAATTGGGGCTGGCAAACGCGGTAACGGAATATTTTGTAATAAAACTGGCGACTAATGATTCATCTTTGGGTTGTGCGTAAGTAATTAAAACATCGCAATCCTCTGGAAACTCCACACCATCATAAAATGCTTTAGGTTCCAGATTGTATGTTTTTAGCGAAAAGGTAATGTCACCAATATCCATAATATTGGCAATGACATTCTTTGCCAGATAAGCGACTATCCCGGTGGGGGCATAAACCGTCACCCGACCACGTTTCTCATGCTTATAGTCAGCAATGAAATTGTTAAGCTGCTCGTGTCTATCGAGCATGTCATTGATGTAGGGAAGCAAGGCCGTACCAAAAGGCGTCAGGGTCAGTTTTCGCGGTGAACGCTCAAAAACTTTAAGCCCAACTTTTGATTCAAAATCAGCAAGATACTTACTGACGTTAGCCTGTGCAATGCCAAGGATTGTGGCGGCATGGCTGATATTTTCACTGGCCGCGATGACCGAGATAATCTTCAGTTCCCGGGGCTTAAGTTGTAAATTATTCATCGCTAAACCTAATATATATATGATTTTATATATTACTATATAAATATGAACGTTGCATGGGTGAATTTGTAAACATTATTATTCCCGCGATTTATTTTCCTATACCCTAAATAATTCGAGTTGCATGAAGGCGGCAAGGGAGAGAGTCCCGATGAGCTTACTCAGGTAAGTGATTCGGGCGAGCGAGCGCAGCCAACGCACAGGCAACTTGAAGTATGACGGGTATATTTTAAAATGGACAGCCGGGAATGTTAAATACACGCAATGTTACGGCGCTGATTGCTTTGTCGTTTATGGCAACTGCAACAGCGTCTGAATTATCTATTGGTGCGGGGGCGGTATATAATGAATCACCGTACCGTGGTTATAATGAAAATACCCATGTCGTGCCGCTTATCAGTTATGAAGGTGAATCGTTATATATTCGCCAGACAACCTTAGGTTACATTCTTGCAAAGAGTGAAAAGAATGAAATTAGTATCACTGCGTCATGGATGCCGCTGGAGTTTTCGCCTTCCGATAACGACGATCATGCGATGAGCCGTCTGGATAAGCGTGACAGCACAGCGATGGCGGGCGCCGCGTGGTATCACCACCAAAAATGGGGCAGCCTGAAGGTCTCTGCCGCGACCGATATTCTGGATAACAGCGATGGTTGGGTGGCTGAAATGTCATTGTTCCGCGTGATGCCGCTCGGCAAGCTGACGCTCACGCCTTCTGCGGGCGTGCTCTATTACGATAAAAACTTTAACGATTACTACTACGGCATCTCTTCCGGGGAGTCTCACCGTAGCGGGCTTTCCTCTTATTCTCCGGACGACAGCTGGACGCCATACGTAGCTATCGGCGCGAAATACCCTTTAACGAAGAACATCATTTTACAGGCGAGCGCGATGTACAGCGTGCTGCCAGATGACATTAAAAACAGCCCGATGGTCGATCGTGAGGACAGTTTTACCTTTCTGACCGGTGCGAGCTGGCGTTTCTGATGAGCATGCTAACCCGGCGAGTGTTGCCGGGTTAATCCAACGTTTTCACCTCAAGCGGGCGGAAACGGCTGTAGATCCACAACCCCAGACAAGCGACTGAGCCCAGGAATGCGGTAAAGAGAACAGTAACGAACAGGGCGCTGAATATCGCGGCAGGCAGCGCGAGAATGCCATGTACCGGCTGATTATTCCATTTCACCATATCGGCGCCAAAGATCCCCATCACGCCGCACACCACCGCAAAAATTTGCAATGGAATACCCAGACCTATCAGCATCAGCCGATAGATAGATGACGGTTTGATACGTTTCAGGGTGACGTTGGTGCTGCTGTCCTTGCTCATTTTTATTTTCTCATGGGAAGGTAAGGTGGCGTGATTGTATCATGAGGAAATGAGATTGACCCGGCAAGCACCTGTTATGCTGCCGGGTGGGTAATGAGTTACTGCCCGTAATACGCCTTGGCCCCATGCTTACGCAGATAATGTTTATCAAGCAGCGTATTTTGCATTTCTGGCAATGTTGGCGCGAGCTGACGAGAGAACAGCCCCATATACGCACACTCTTCCAGCACAACGGCGTTGTGAACGGCATCGGCGGCATTTTTTCCCCAGGCAAACGGGCCGTGAGAATGGACCAGCACTGCCGGAATCTGTATCGGATTCAGCGCGCGTTCCTCGAAGGTTTTAATGATGACTTCACCGGTCTGATATTCGTATTCGCCGTTGATTTCATCGTCGGTCATCAACCGCGTGCAGGGAATGGCACCGTAAAAATAGTCGGCGTGCGTGGTGCCCCAGGCCGGGAGGTCCAGCCCGGCCTGCGACCAGATGGTGGCGTGGCGCGAGTGGGTATGCACAATGCCGCCAATCTCTGCGTAACGACGGTAGAGCGCCAGATGCGTCGGCGTATCGGATGAGGGTTTTTTGTTGCCTTCAACGACCTGACCCGTGGCGATATCGACAACGACCATATCCTGCGCACTCATCACGTCGTATTCAACGCCGGACGGCTTAATCACCATCAGTTTACGCGTTTCATCCACCGCGCTGACGTTGCCCCAGGTGAAGGTCACCAGTTGATGTGCAGGTAGCGCCAGATTTGCCGCCAGCACTTCAGCTTTCAGTTGTTCTAACATGTGAGTCCTCCTTCCTGCATGCGCGCCTCAATCCAGCGGCGCGCTTGAATAATTTCCAGCACCGGCTCTTTGGCTTTTTCCGTCCACATCTCAATCAGGAAGGCGCCGCGATAGTTGAGTTTTTGCAGCGTATTGAAGACGCCGACAAAATCCACGCACCCTTCGCCAAAGGGCACATCGCGGAACTGGCCAGGGCTTTGCTCGGTAACCGGCTGCGTGTCTTTCAGGTGGATTGCGGCGATGCGGTCAATGCCTAACGCCAGCTCAGCAGGTACGTCGTTGCCCCATGCGCTCAGGTTGCCGACGTCCGGGTAGACGCTGAACCACGGTGAAGAGAGCATCTCATCCCATTTCTTCCACTTGCTGATGGAGTTCATAAACGCGGTGTCCATGATTTCCACCGCCAGCATGACTTGTGCGGCGGCGGCTTGCTCTACCGCCCACGCCAGCCCTTCGGCGAAGCGTTGCTGTGTGCCCTCGTCATGATCTTCGTAATAGACGTCATAGCCGGCGAGCTGGATGGTGCGAATGCCGAGGTCGCGCGCCAGCTTGATAGCTTTGGTCATGATCTCGCGCGCACGTTCGCGCGCATTTTCATCGCGACTGCCAAACGGAAAACGGCGGTGTGCTGACAGGCACATCGATGGGATCGCGACGCCGGTTTCCAGCATCGCTTCTACCAGTGAGGCGCGTTGTGCGGTGCTCCAGTCGAGGCGGGACAGACGTTCATCGGTCTCATCAACGGACATCTCGACAAAATCAAAGCCGCAGCTTTTTGCCAGCACCAGGCGTTCTGGCCAGGTGAGATCTTTCGCCAGCGCTTTCTCATAAATGCCTAACGGGTGACGACGCATTATTTCTCTCCCCAGATAGCGTGGATCTGCGCGTGGAATTCCGCCGCGACCTGCGCAGGGTTCGCCGCGCCAGCCAGCGCTCGTCCGGCAATAAAGGCTTTGGCGTTGATCTCTTTAAACAGCGGCAGGTCAGCAGGTGTTACGCCGCCGGTGATGGAGAGTTCCAGCCCGATATCGGAGAGCGCTTTCATGCGCGACAGGTCAGCTTCGCCCCACTGTTGCCCGCTGGCCTGCGCATCGCGGCCCCGATGGTAGATGGCCTGACGGATACCAGCAGCATACCAGGCACGCGCGTCGTCGAGCGTCCAGTTGCCGAACAGCTCAATCTGAATTTCAGCGTTGTGTTGCTGCGCCACTTCGTGACCTTTAATGACGGTCGCCAGTGGGGCGGCGCAGATAATAGTCATCCAGTTTGCACCGGCATTAAACGCTTGCTGCGCCAGGGTTTCACCGGCGTCCGCGACTTTCCAGTCGGCAACAATGATTTTATCGGGGCATAGCTCACGCAGTGCGCGAACGGCGTTCAGCCCTTCGGTGAGGCAGAGGATGGTTCCGGCTTCGACGATATCCACATGGTCGCGCAGTAGCGCAACGTCGTGCTGGGCAGCCTGAAGGCTGGTGTGGTCGAGCGCCAGTTGTAACAGAGGGATGCTCATGCGTTGGACTCCTTGATGCGGGCATGGAAGCCCTGAAGGGCTTCAATAAGAAATTGATAGTGCTGATATTTTTTCTGATAGGCCGCGTGAGCAGCGGCGTCGGGCTCAAGCGTGCGGACGGTCAACTGACGGCTACGTTGCGCCGCACGAAAATCGGCAAAGAGGCCTGTTCCCACCTGAGCGGCCAGCGCCGCGCCAAAACAACCAGTCTCTTCAACCTGCGGCAGTTCGACCGTCAGGCCGCTGACGTCGGCGAGCATTTGCATCCAGACATCGGAGTGGGCCGGGCCACCGGTGACGCGCAGAGCGTGAACGTTGGTGAAGCGCTCGCGCATCCGGTTGAGATGGGTCATGTGGCAGAACACTACGCCTTCGTAAACGGCCTGAAGTAAGTGCGCGCGCGTATGCAGCGACTGCATGCCGTAGAAGCCGCTGGTCATCTCCAGCCCGGCGTTACTGCCGTAGAGAAAAGGCAGGAAGAAAAGGTCACTTCCCGCTTTTGGCAGGCTGGCGACGGACTGGTTTATCTCGTCAAACGAGATATCACCCCATTGCGCCGTGAGCCATTCCAGATTGCCGGATGACGTGGGGCTGGCTTCGTGCACGATGTATTCGCCATCGTTGACATAGCGGCCATAAACATAAGGGTGTGGTTCATGGTTGCGCAGCCCCCGGGTGATTCCGCTGGTCACCGCCCAGGTGCCCATTACGGCGTTGAGGGTGTGCTCATCTTCCAGACCCGCGCAGAGTGCGGTAGAAACCACGTCAAACAAACCGCCGACAACGGGAGTTCCCGCCGCCAGACCGGTAATAGCGGCCGCCTGAGGCGTGATTTCTCCGCAAATTTCTGCTGAGCCGATGACAGGGTGCAGCGCGTCGTCGATTTCGCTGATACCCAGCCAGTGCGTTAACTGCGGGTCGTAGCGCCCGGTGTTCATGTTGTAGAGGTTGGATTCAGAGATATTGCTCTCTTCCGCGCCTTTCACGCCGGTAAGACACCAGCGCAGGTAGTCATGGGTCATTAATACGCAGCCGATATCTGCGTAGCGTTGTGGATCGTTCTCTTTTACCCAGCGTAATAAAGAAACCGGATGCCCTGTCCACAGTGTTTGCCGGGTAATGGGGTAAATCTTTTCGGGAATGTTATCTGCCTGCCAACGGCGTACCACCTCCGTCGCCCGGCGATCGGATGAGAGAATAGCGTTTCCCAATGGGCGGTCATTTTTGTCCAGTAAAAATAGCCCCTTACCCTGAGCAGAAATTCCGACTCCACGGATTTGCTCCGCAGGGATGCCCGTATTGTTGAGTAGTGCGCGGATGACAGAACTGCCACATTCCCACAGTTCTGTCATGTCGCGTTCAGCCCAGCCTGGGTGCGGGCTCAATGCGCGTAACGGCAGGCGTTCGACGCCTGCCTCCCGACCTTCACGATCGTATAATCCTGCTTTGAGCCAGCTGCCGCCGCAATCTAACCCAAGCCAGTAGCCATTCATTCTTTATTGCACCTCATCAACGGCTTTCAGCAGGTCTGCGCCTTGTGGTACATCCTTCACAAACATGTCGCGAACCTGACTACCTAATGCGTCGCTAAAGGCTTTACGATCGATATCCGTTAAAACCTCGACGCCTGCGGTTTTCATTCCATCTATGATTTTTTGCTGATCTTCTGCCACCAGTTTGCGCTGGTAGTCTCCCGCTTCTTTTGCCGAGCTTAAAAGTGCTTGCTGGAATTCCGGGCTCAGCGCATCAAATTTAGCTTTGTTGATGACAACCAGCAGTGGGGAATAGGCATGGTGGGTGAGGGAAAGATATTTTTGAACCTCATAGAATTTTGCCGACCAAACCACATTGATAGGATGTTCCTGAGCATCAATGGTCCGCGTTTCCAGCCCGGTATAAACTTCGGCAAAAGGCATAGGGATTGGATTTGCCCCGAATACTTTAAAGGCAGCAATATTCATTGGGCTGTTATTTGTGCGGATTTTTAACCCTTTCAGGTCTGCTGGCGTTTTTACCGGAGCGCGTGAGTTTGTTACATCACGCCAGCCATTCTCCCAGTAAGCCAGTACTTTCAGTCCCTTAGGTTCGAGAGAGTTTTTCAGCTCATCGCCCACTTTACCATCAAGCGTTTTATGTGCATGTGCGGTATCACGGAACAGGAATGGAACGTCCAGAAGATTAATCACCGGAGCCAGGCCGGTAAAGTTGTTGGAGCCAGACATTTCCATATCAATGGTGCCGCCGCGTACGCCGCTGATCATGGCCTGCGCATTACCGAGCGTACTATCAGGGAACAGTTTAAGCGTTAACTCTCCACCCGTTTTTTCCTTCAGCAGGTCATTAAATTTTTTGGCGGCGATATGTTGAGAGTCCGTCTGTGATGTTTCATAACCGAAACGTAAAGACTGCGCTGATAATGCGGAGGCACTAAACGCAACCAAACCTGAAATTAATAAAGCATGGGCTACAGAACGCAATTTCATATTATTTTCCTTTTAATTAATCCATTTCAGTGGAACGGTAATAAGCTCAGGGATGAAAATGAATAACGTTAGCAATACGAATAAAACAAAGACGTAAGGAATGACACCTTTTACGGCATCATCAAATTTTAATTGTGCAACACCAGAAATAACGTTAAGGACATTGCCAATGGGCGGAGTAATTAAACCAATTGAACAGTTGATAATAAACATGACACCGAAATAGATCGGGTCAATGCCGGCCTCTTTGACAAGCGGCATCAATACCGGTGTTAAAATTAACACTGTCGGCGTTAAGTCCATGACCATGCCGACCACCATAATCGACAGCATGATGACGATGAACAGTAAGCGCGGTGAATCAACCAAAGGCTGGAGCAGATCCGAAACCATCATGGGGAGTTCAGCCATCGTAATAAGCCATGCTGAAACCTGCGCGGAAGCCACCAGGAACATCACGACGGAGGTGGTTTTTGCGGCATTGACAAGGACACGGTAGAACGCGGAAAAGGTGAGCTCGCGGTAAATGACGACAGCAACAAAAAGTGCATAAAATGCAGCAACAGCACCGGCTTCAGTTGGGGTAAATATGCCGGAGCGGAAACCCCCAATAATAATGACGGGTAAGAACAGGGCCCAAATCCCGGACACCAAAGACTGCCAAACTTCTCTCAGTGATGCCTTTTTTTGCCGCGGCAGATTAAGTCGGCTCGCCTGCCACCACCAGGTGAGCATGAGTGTTGCCCCCATCATGATGCCTGGCGCAATACCGGCCATAAACAATTTACTGATTGATAACCCGCTGGATACGCCAAAGATAATAAACGGGATTGATGGCGGAATAATGGGGGCAATAATGCCGCCTGAAGCAATAAGCCCTGCCGCACGGTTAACCGGGTAATTCGCGCTACGCATCATTGGCACCAACAAGGCGGCAACGGCCGCTGTGTCTGCTACCGCTGAACCGGATAGGCTTGCCATAATCATTGCGGCAAGTACGCCGACGTAACCCAGTCCACCCGCTTTGTGCCCCACCAGTTTCATCGGTAGGTCGACAATGCGTTTAGACAACCCTCCGGCATTCATTAACTCTCCGGCCAGAACAAAGAAAGGAATTGCCAGTAGAGAAAAACTATCCGCGCCGTTAACGAGTGTCTGTGCCAGGATTTGAACATTGAACATGTCCAGCCACGCCATTAAAGCCATGCCACACAGCAAAAGTGACCAGGCGATGGGTAATCCAATGGCGATCCCACCGAGCAAACAACATAAAAATATGACGACGGCCATCATTAAACTCCCTGTTTAGCGTGGTGAGTGGCGTGCGTGATCAGTTGAAATATCCGGCGAATTTCAAAAACGGCTATCACTACGCTTGTGGGCAAACAGGCGGCATACATCAGGCCGACGGGTAAGCCAAGAATGGGGGAGAAGTCACTCCAGTCCTGGAGTGTTTTTTGCAGTGCGCCCCATGCGAGGGCGAGACACAGTAGAAGAATTAAAGAGTGAGTGACTATAGCCAGGCGTTTTTGATTGGCCGGGGATAGCTTTTCGACCAGAAACGTCACCTGAACATGAGCGTTATCCATAAAAGCAACGATAGCGCCAATAAATGTCAGCCAGACGAATAAATAACGTGATAATTCATCTACCGATAATATACTTGTTTGAAAACCATAACGTAAAATAATATTTGTGAACACGATGCAGGACAATATTGCAATGATGATTGCAAGAATGCCTTCGAGAACTCTCTTCATTTTACTTCCTTCAGGCTGGGTAATATTTCATCAATACCCACGATTTTTTTATACTTTCTGTCGTGTGGTCGTCGTTTTTTATATGGATAAGTTTATTCTTTGTAGAGTGTTTATCCCCTGGCGTAATATTTCTATTCGATGTTTAACGTCAGCATTAGCATTAATTTCCAGTAATTTGATACCGGAGAATTGTAAGGTTGCAGGCCCCGCCGCATTAAAGAGTGATTTGGCGTGTTCTTCGGTCATTAAACTGTCCGGGCAGAAGGGCGCAAACGGTGCGTGCAGATCCTGCCACTCGCCATACTCGCCCTCCAGCGTAGTGCCGGAGAACATCAGCGCGCGCAGTTTCCCGGCCTGTTTGGCCTTCAGGGTATGCTCAAGCGGTAAAGCGGTGTTGCGGCCTTCAATGGCGGAGCGTGCCCAGTTGATGCAGACGCCAACGTCTCGGTCGGAGAGCACGTCCAGCACGTTTTCCAGCGGAAGAAAGCCTTTGCGCGGCGCGGCGGAGGTCATCGCATCGCAATGTTCCAGCACCAGTTCGCACGGCCAGTCCCAGGTTGTGATCTCAGTGATTGAGCGGGCAAAAGCATCGGTGGCCTGTTGTACATTGCTGTTTCCCGCCTGCGGCGCGGCCTGCATTTCCAGTGCGATAACTTTGCCGGGGTGTGCCTTATTTACCGCCGTAATTTTATTGAGCAGATGGCGATAATACGCCACGCACTGCTGGCGCTGTTCTTCATCTGCGGAAGCCAGGCCAAAGGCACCATTTCCCCCACGGCGGCGCATGGTTTCCATGACGGCCGTGACCACAATTTGCCACTCGCCTGGCGTATGTTGCCATAACCATTCATCGCCAAAAGGATGCAGATTTTCCAGGCACGGTTGTTCCAGCCCGCGAATATGCGGCGTGTCGGCAAGTTGCTTCCAGAATTCAGCTTCCTGCTCTTCACTTTGCTGTTGGAATGATGGCGCGCAGGGATACGCACCGATAATATAACCGGCGTTATGAGTATTCATTTTTCACTCCTGAAAATTGAGTTCGTTAATTCAGTGCCGACACCGCGACTTTAACCACAATTTTCCTGATTGGCGTTGCCCCGTTTTTATTACACGCCGGGCGATGAACGTCTTGTGGGAAAAAGATGGCGTAGCTTCCGGGAATCATTTCAATAAACGATTCATTTTCGCTGTGGTGATAGAAAATAATATCGCGCTGTTCAAGAAGATCTTCGCTCACTTCATTATTGCCGGTGTCGATGGCAATACCGATTTTCTCTTCTCCCCACGCCAGAAACTGAATATCCAGATAGCGGCGGTGTACTTCAGGGCGATTTTCATGTGGTTCGCGCGTGGTTAAATCGATGACCTGGGCAAAAATCGTTTTACCGTCGATTTCCACCACGCCCGGGGATAATTCGCTGAAATCGGTCGTGCGCAGGAAATTGAGCGCTGTTTCAATCGCTGCCGGAAGTCGGCAGAGATTTGGCTGAGAAATATGACCAAAAATCATGGCGTATCTCCTTACAGGGCTTTAATTTTCGCCCATACGCTGTCGTCAACGGTAATACCGTTGCGGCGATTTTCTTCCAGCAGTCGGGTAAATTCATGGCCCGGCAGGCGAATGGCGACGTTCTCATCCGCGCGTTCGGCGCTGGTGATGTAATCCATGATACGTTGCAGCTTGGCGTCGCGAGTTTCGCCGTCGATCAGCTTGTCGACTTCAATGGCGATGAAGATTTGCGAGATACCGTATTCGTCGCTGTTGTCTTCGGTGACTTCGGCAACGGATGCACCGTTAGAGAGGAGGGTGGCAATCATGTCGAGCACGATAGAGAGGCCGGAACCTTTCCAGTAACCCATCGGCAGAATGCGGCGGTTTTTCTCAATCACGCCCGGTTCTTTGGTGAGATTGCCTTCGTCGTCAAAGCCGCCATCGACCGGAAGCTGGCGACCTGCCAGACGATTCACTTCCAGCATGCCGTAAGAGAACATCGACATCGACATATCCACCATGGTGATCGGCGAGGATGGAATGGCGACGATCAGCGGATTGGTGCCGATGTTACACTCTTTTGCGCCCCAGGACGGCATCACCGCGATAGAGTTCGTCCAGCAAATGCCAATGTAGCCTTTCTCCGCCGCCTGCCAGCCGTAGCTGCCGCCGCGCATCCAGTGGTTGGCGTTACGCACCGCAACCAGCCCAATGCCGTGATCGGAAGCCAGTTCAATGGCCCGATCCATCATCTTTTTCGCCGTCAGGTTGCCGATAGAACGCTGCGCATCCCACTGCTCAATCGCGCCAAGGCTGGTGATGCGCTCAGGTAAGGCATCGGGAATGATATCGCCATTTTCCAGTTGTTGGATAAAGCGCGGGAAGCGGTTGACGCCGTGTGAATAGACGCCTGACTCGGTGGTGCGGGCGAACATGTCGGCACAAGCTTCTGCTGTATCTGTCGCCACGCCACGCGTCAGCAGGACGCGGGTGAACTCGTTTTTCAGGTCTGCAAAGCTAACTAACATACGTCATCTCCAGTACATCTTGCTCGATTTTTCATCAGCGCAAGCATCCGTTTGGAAGCTGTTTCTGGGTGCTTGTTGATCTGTATATTTCACATTGCGAAATCTGATTTCAAATATATCGATCGTTTTTTAACAAAGCAATCTGTTCCATATTTTTCAAAACGCTTTAAAATCATGTGCTTACAAATTTTCTGTCCAGATCGTGAACTGAGACACACTTTGCGCTACCATCAGAGCGCGATAAAAACGGGAGCAGTGGCATGAGCGATAAAGAGAGTGAGATGGCGTCGGAAAAAGAGCGGCCAGCAGGAAGTCAGAGCCTGTTTCGTGGGTTGATGCTGATTGAAATCTTAAGTAACTACCCCAACGGTTGCCCGCTGGCGCATTTGTCTGAGCTGGCGGGGTTAAACAAGAGTACTGTTCACCGCCTGCTGCAAGGTTTGCAGTCCTGCGGTTATGTGACGCCTGCGCCCGCAGCCGGAAGCTATCGGCTGACCACGAAATTTATCGCCGTCGGGCAAAAAGCGCTGTCGTCGCTCAATATCATTCACGTCGCCGCGCCGCATCTTGAGGCGCTTAACCTCGCGACGGGTGAAACGGTGAACTTCTCCAGCCGTGAAGACGACCACGCGATTTTGATCTATAAGCTGGAACCGACCACCGGTATGTTGCGTACCCGTGCCTATATCGGCCAGCACATGCCGCTCTACTGCTCGGCGATGGGCAAAATTTACATGGCATTTGGTCATGCGGACTATGTCGAAAGCTACTGGGAAAGCCACAAGGAACAAATTCAGCCGTTGACCCGCAATACCATTACCGGCCTGCCGGCGATGTACGATGAGCTGGCGCAAATCCGCGAAAGCAGCATGGCGATGGACCGGGAAGAGAATGAGTTAGGCGTGTCCTGTATCGCGGTGCCGGTGTTTGATATCCATGGCCGCGTGCCTTACGCCATTTCAATTTCGCTCTCGACATCGCGCCTTAAACAGGTCGGCGAGAAAAATCTGCTGAAGCCGCTGCGTGAGACGGCGCTGGCTATCTCTAACGAACTCGGGTTTAGCGTTCGCGATTAGCGTTTCAGGCATACCGCCAGATCCTCTCTGGCGTCTGACAAAAAACACGCCTTTCCCGCGCGGGATCAAGGCGTGCCTGCCATCCGCTCTGGCACTCTTAAGGCTGGAGCCCCGGATGGAGTGGAGTATGAACCCGTTTATTGTTGCAGATGCGCAGAAGTGCATCGGTTGCCGTACCTGCGAAGTGGCCTGCGTGGTGTCGCATCAGGAACAGCAGAATTGCGCAGCCGTGTCGCGCGAGGCTTTCCTTCCCCGCATTCAGGTGGTGAAAGGCGATACCTTCTCGTCTGCCGTGGCGTGTCATCAGTGTGAAGATGCGCCGTGCATGAACGTGTGCCCGACGGGCGCGATTAAGCGTGAAAAAGATTGCATTACCGTCGAACAGAATCGTTGCATTGGTTGTAAAAGCTGTATGGTGGTGTGCCCGTTTGGCGCGATGCGTGTGGTGGTGCAGAATGCGCGGCCCCAGGCGATTAAATGCGATTTATGTCAGCATCGCGCGCAGGGGCCAGCGTGTGTTGAGGCGTGTCCAACATCGGCATTACGCTGTGTGGACACGAGTAAGATTGGCATCAAGGCCATGTTTGCCTGAAGCGGTCAGATACAGTTACTTTCCTGCCACGCGCGTTCCACTTCTTCGGCCAGAATTTTCACGCCAGCTTCGATTTTATCCGGCTCCGGCACGTAGTTCATGCGCATGCACTGGTGCGTATGCGGCCACGGTTTTTCCAGACCCGGGAAGAAGTAGTCGCCAGGTACCATCAGTACGCCGCGTTTTTTCAGGCGCTGGTACAGCAGTTCGGTGGTGATCGGCAGATCTTTAAACCACAGCCAGAGGAAAATCGCCCCTTCGGGTTTGTGAATTAAGCAGCGTTCTTCTGGCAAATAGCGGCGAATAATCGCGATCGTTTCCTGTACGCGCTGATAGTAGAACGGTTTAATCACTGTTTCCGACAGCTTAAGCAGGTCGCGGCGTTTGATCATTTCGCACATCATCGCCGGGCCCATTCCGCCAGGCGCGAGGCTGATAATGCCGTTCATGTTACTGATGGCGGTGATGATCTCTTCGTTGGCGATGATAATCCCGCAACGGCTGCCCGGTAGGCCGAGCTTGGAAAGGCTCATGCACAGCACAATGTTCGGGTTCCACAGCGGGCGCGCTTCGCTGAAAATAATGCCCGGGAACGGCAGACCATAGGCGTTATCAATCACCAGCGGAATGCCGTGTTGATTCGCCAGCGCGTCCAGACGCAGTACTTCTTCATCGGTGATGACGTTGCCGGTTGGGTTAGTTGGGCGTGAAACGCAAATCATCCCCGTTTCATCGTTGATCGGCAGGCGGTCAAAATCGACGTGATATTTAAACTGGCCGTCTGGCAGCAGCTCGATATTGGGGCGCGTAGAGACGAACAGTTCATCTTCCAGGCCGGAATCCGCATAGCCGATATACTCCGGCGTCAGCGGGAACAGCACCTTGCGGGTGGTACCATCGGCACGACGACCGGCGAAGAGATTGAACAAGTAGAAAAACGCGCTCTGGCTGCCGTTTGTCAGTGCAATGTTCTGCGGTTCAATATCCCAACCTAATTCCTCACGCAGCATTTCCGCCAGCGCCGCGAGTAGCTCACTTTTCCCCTGAGGACCATCGTAATTACAGAGCGCATCCGTGGCTTTACCGCTTTCAAGCATATCCGCCAGCAGGTTTTTAAAGTACGTATTCATCTGGGGGATTTGCGCGGGGTTACCGCCGCCGAGCATGATTGCGCCGGGAGTGCGCAGGCCATCGTTCAGGTCTTCCATCAGGCGGGTAATGCCTGAATGGCGGGCGAATTTATCGCCGAAAAGTGAAAATTTCATCGCGGATCATCGACTGCTATTGCTGTAAAGAGGCTCACCATAACGCCACCGCCCGCGCGGTGCAAATGGCTTAATGACAGGTGCGTCGGAATAACTACCTACGATTATCTACGTATGTGGAGCTTTATGTTGCGGTGGCCCGCTCTGCGTAGAACGGGCCACATAGCGGATTTTTAGCGAATCCCGGCCCAGATAACCATCACGCTATCGTCACCGTTTTGCCGCACAAAACCATAGCCCTGCGGGAGCGTTAGCGTCGTCTGTTTGCCTGCGCCCACCGCCGGGTGGCGCGCGCGGAACTGGCCTAAACGCTGCCAGTGCGCGACGCTGGCGGCCGATTTCCCGCTGACATCCTGCCAGTTCATCCCTGAGCGCGTACCCTGAAGCGGGTCCGAGCCGGTTGGGCCAAACGGACGATTCGACTCGTCGCCATAGAAAATCTGCACCGCACCAGGGGCCAGCAGCAGAAGCTCGGCGGCATTGTTACCCTTCTCGCGGAACAGGCGGGTGTCGTGCGACGAAAGGTAGCTCAGCACATTGAACGACTGTAATTTGTCGGCCATTTGTTGCCAGGTGAGGTCGATATTCGCCAGGCAATCTGCTGCCTTCGCCGCCTGATCCTGATAATCGAAGTTAATCATCGCGTCAAAGCCGTGGCGGTAATAGTCGCTCTCCATCACACCGTGGCCCCAGGCTTCGCCGGTCATCCAGAACGGGGCATTATCCAGCGCTTTGTCCGGGTTGGCTTTTTTCCACTCGGCCAGCGCCTGGCTGGATTGCGTCTTCAGTTGCTGCCAGCCCGCCATTTCCACGTGTTTGGCGGTGTCCACGCGGAAACCGTCGATGCCGTAATCGCGCACCCATTGGCTCAGCCAGTGAGTGAGGTAATCGCGCGGCGTGAAGCCGGTCAGGGCTTTGGCCTGCGTATCGGGTTTATGGGCATAGAAATTGGGCAACCCCACGGCAGTGGTGGATTCGGTTTTTAAATCTGGCAGGAAGGCCAGCGACATGGTGAGATCGTCAAAACCGGGGCTGTCGTAATCGCCGATATCGGTGCGAATCCAGCCTTTCCCCCACCATTTTTCCCATGCGGCTTTATCGCTGAAGTTGATGTAATCGTTAAAGCTATGCCAGGTTTGACCTGGGCCCGGCGTCCAGTCCGTCCAGTTCTTCCCCAGCGTTTTTTCGATATCGTTACCTTCCAGATAGAGCGCGCCAAACTGGAACGCTTGCATATCGGCAAGCGTGGCATACCCCGTGTGGTTCATCACCACGTCAAACAGAATGCGCATGCCGCGCTGATGAGCGCCCTCAACCAGGTTACGCAGGTCGTTTTCGTCGCCCATATTGGCGTCGAGTTTTGTCCAGTCCTGGGTGTAGTAGCCGTGATAGGCGTAGTGGGGGAAATCGCCTTTGGTTCCGCCGCCGACCCAGCCGTGAATTTGCTCTAGCGGCGAACTTATCCACAGTGCGTTAACGCCCAGTTGTTGCAGGTAATCCAGCTTGCTGGTGAGTCCTTTCAGGTCACCGCCGTGGAAAGTGCCTATCTCCTGCATGCCGTCTTTGCGACGACCATAGCTGTTGTCGTTACCCGGATCGCCGTTAACAAAACGGTCAGTCAGTACGAAATAGACCGTGGCATTGTGCCAGCTAAAGGGGGCCGGTTTGGTGGTGTCTGCACTTTCCAGCAGCAACAGGCCGTTGCTTTCTGGCGCCGGTTGCAGCGTGATTTTTCCCTGTTTTACCTGCGCCGTTTGGCCGCTGTAGAAATCCCGCACGCTGCTGCCTTCGGCAAAGGTCTGGCTCACATCAAGGGTTAACGGTTTGCCATCCCAGCGCGGACACTGGCGAGTCGCTGCCTGTACGCTGCTGCTTTGCGCTGCGCTTTGTACCGACATTGACAGCGTCGGCGTGCCGGAGCGGGTGTCTATCTCCAGTTGATAATTGCCGTCGCGGAAGATGCGCCACTGCGGTGCATCGCCTTTGCAGGGCTCCAGCGATAGCATCTGATTAAGTTTAATGCCCGCGGCAGGCTGCCAGCACTGTTGGTCAAAATTTAACGTCAGGGGACGAGTACCCTTCGTGAGTGTTTTTTGACTGACGAATTTGCCAGTTCCTTCGGGAGTAAATGCCGGGAAGTCATTCACTGTCCAGGCGGCGAAGGCGTAAGTCGGAAGCAGTAGCGGTACAAGCGCAGCGAGTTTCATGTCGGGTCCTGTCGCGGTTTTTTTCAACAGTGTGGCAGCAATTGAATGCGCAAGCCTCATCCTCTCAGGGGGAGGATAAAAAGGGGTGAGTGACGGGCGTCAAAATTCAGTAAAAAGTGCGATAACCGTATCATTTCTAATGATTACTATTAGGACTATGGTTTTTGCCCATGGCAAAGTTGTGCCATTGTTTAGGACTAGGACTATTCAGCAAGGTGCGCAGGCGGGCTATTTTTGGTATGATTTGAGATTCAACTCTCAATTTCGAGACAAAAATAAGGTGTTGGAATGCATAAATCCGACCAGGAGACCTAATGATATCGACTCCCATTCGACGATATGGGGCAGCGATACTTATGTTACTCACCATGATTTTTTCTGGTGGGGTGTTAGCGAAGACTCACACAGTAACAGAGCATCATAAAGCCTCAGTTAAAAAGGTTAGTAGTACTAAGGTTAGCAGTAAACAAGAGTATTCTCGCAATAGTGTAAAGAGCAGTTCACTTCCTGATTTGCGAAAATACCCTTCCGGAACCCCAAGGAAAAGAGCGTTTCTCCGGACGGTAATGCCTTATATTACAAGCCAAAATGCAGCAATCACTGCCGATCGTAACTGGCTGGTTTCAAAGCAGTACGAAGGCCGCTGGTCGCCGTCTGAGCGTGCGCGTTTGAAAGACATCACCACGCGCTACAAGGTGAAGTGGAACGGTAACACCCGCAAGGTGCCGTGGAATTCACTGCTTGAACGTGTCGACATCATCCCTGGCAGCATGGTCGCAACCATGGCTGCGGCAGAAAGCGGTTGGGGGACGTCAAAACTGGCGCGCGCCAACAATAATCTATTCGGGATGAAGTGTGGTTCCGGTAAGTGTAAAAATGGTTCCGGTAAAGTGAATGGCTACTCGCACTTTGATTCTGTCAAAGCGTCTGTGCAGGCCTACGCGATGAACCTGAATACCCATCCGGCGTACTCGTCATTCCGTAAGTCTCGCGCGCAGTTGCGTAAGACGGACCAGGAAGTGACCGCCAGCGCGATGATTCATAAGCTGAAGGGTTATTCCACCAAAGGTTCGAGCTACAACAACTATCTGTTCGCGATGTACCAGGATAACCAGCGTCTGATTGCGGCGCATATGTAATCCTCATCTGGAATGCTAAAGGGAGCGAAAGCTCCCTTTTTTACACCCCTGACAATGCATTCTCCAGCATATCCAGAAACGGCCTTAACCCGCCTGGCTGATACTCCCGCGGCAAATACATGCCATAAATCGCCAGCCTGGCCGGCTCATACTCTGCCAGCAGCGCTACCACACTCCCTTTTGCCAGGGCTTCCCGGGCTTCCATTTCCGGCACCATCGCAATGCCACAGCCTGCTACGGCCGCATCCAGTAACACCGTTGAAATCGTGGCGCTGAAATTGCCGCTGATATCGACCGACACCGCTGTTCCTTCGGCAGTGGTAAAGTGCCAGCTCTGCCCGGCGAAACGGCTGTAGTGCAGGCAGTTATGATGGGCGAGCTCGGCAGGCGTTTGCGGCGTGCCGTGGCGTGCCAGATAACCCGGTGCGGCGCAAAGCACTGAACGGCACTCGCCGAGGCGGCGGGCGATGGTACCGGGCTCCGGGTTATTGGTAATGCGCACTGCCACGTCAATGCGCTCGCCCACCAGGTTCACCGGATGGTTGTTCACGTCCAGTTCCAGACGTAGCGCTGGATAGCGCGTCAGAAATTCGCTGACAATCGGCCCAATGATGCAGGTAGCCGTCAGGTGCGCACAGGCAACGCGCAGCACGCCGGAGGGTTCATCCTGCTGATTACGCAGCTCAATTTCCTGAGCGAGCTGAATCAGATGGCGCGTCTTAAGCAAAATCTCCTCGCCCGCTGGCGTCAGCGTTAGACGACGCGACGTGCGATGAATCAGGCGCGCGCCTGCCCATTGTTCCATCTGTTCCAGATAGCGGCTGACCATGGGCCGCGAAATCCCCAGTGCGCGTGATGCGGCGCTCAGGCTGCCCAGTTCGCAGATGCGATTAAATACGCGTGCGGCGGTGACTCTATCCATGAACGGCTCCAGCTGATCGTTTTATGAAACCAAGCATATCGGTTTTCGGGAATTCTGACAGGTGGTGAAATCCGTAAAATGGACGGTCTCACACATAACAACATCAGGTTCATCATGAAACGTGCATTCACCGCCATCGCCGCCCTTGTTATCAGCAGCACGACTTTTGCCGCTCCGCTGACGATGAAGACGTATAACCCTCAGGAAAATGCCGTTTTTCCGGTCTCATCGACGCTGGTCTACGGCCCCTCAGAAGCCGTGCTGTTTGATGCCCAGTTCAGCGTGAAGGACGGTGAAAAGCTGGTCGCCATGATTCGCGACAGCGGTAAAAAACTCTCGCGCATTGTGATTACCTCGGGTGATCCTGATTTCTATTTTGGCCTTGAGCCGATCGTCAAAGCCTTCCCAAATGTGGAGATTGTTGCGACGCCTGCGGTGGTCTCTCACATTGAGGCCACGCGTGATGCCAAACTGGCCTACTGGGGGCCACAGCTGAAAGCCGATGCGCCGCACCAGTTGTATACGCCTAAACCGCTCCACGACATGCGTTTCACCATTGATGGTGAAGCGGTCGAAATTAAACACCCTGAAAGCTATGCCGCCTACGTTTGGATCCCGGCGAATAAGGCGATTCTTGGCGGCACTGGCGTGGCGTCCGGCATTCATATCTGGAGCGCCGATACACAGACTGTGACACGCCGTAATGAATGGCGCAGCGTGCTGAAAGCGATGCAGGCTGAACAGCCGCAGACGGTGATCCCGGGCCATTACCTTGGCAAGTTGCCCTCCGGAGCGAAAGCCATCACCTTTACCCTTGATTATCTGCAAAAATTTGAGCTGGCGCTGAACAGCCAGAAAGATTCGGCTGGCGTGATTGGGGTGATGAAAAAGGCATATCCGGATCTCGCCGATGAGAGTTCGCTGGAACTGAGCGCAAAGGTCAATACCGGCGAGATGGCCTGGAAGTAAGCCGGACGCGCGCAGCGCCATCCGGCATCAAAGCGGCTACAACCGCACTTCGCTGTGTTGTTCGCGGTACTCTTTCGGCGTGGTGTCGTACTCTTTTTTAAACACCGAATAGAAATATTGCAGGGAAGGGTAGCCGCACATTTGCGAAATTTCGTTAATCGACAGCGAGGTGGAAATAAGCAAACTGCGTGCTTTTTCCAGCTTTTCGCTGTGGATCACGGCGTGAATGGTTTCGCCCACTTCTTCTTTGAAGCGTTTCTCAAGGTTTGAGCGTGAAATGCCGACAGAATCGAGCACCTGCTCCACTTTAATGCCTTTGCAGGCGTTGTTACGGATGTAGTGCATCGCCTGAATAACCGCCGGGTCGTTTAACGAGCGGTAGTCGGTGGAGCGTCGTTCGATGACGCGCATCGGGGGCACCAGCAGGCGCTGTAGCGGTAATTCCTCGTTATCCAGCAGGCGGTGCAGCAGTTTGGCGGCCTGATACCCCATCTGCCGCGCGCCCTGTGCCACAGATGACAGCGCCACCCGTGAAAGATAGCGGGTAAGCTCTTCGTTATCGATACCAATGACGCACAGCTTCTCCGGCACCGGAATGTGCAGGTGTTCGCAGGCTTGCAGAATATGGCGTGCGCGCGCGTCGGTTACGGCGATAATGCCGGTTTGCGGCGGCAGCGTTTGCAGCCAGTCCGCCAGGCGGTTCTGCGCGTGCTGCCAGTTCTCTGGCGCGGTCTCTTGCCCCTGATAAATCACGCCGCGATATTTCTCTTTAGCCACAATCTGGCTAAAGGCATATTCTCGCTCAACCGCCCAGCGTTTACCGCTGGAGCCCGGCAAGCCGTAGAACGCGAATCGATGTACGCCTTTCTCTTTCAGGTGCAGGAAAGCGGTTTCCACCAACGCATAGTTATCGGTGGCGATGTAATGGACGGGCGGATACTGGTCCGGGCGATGATAGGAGCCTCCTACGCCGACAATGGGCACTTTCACGTCGGCCAATAACGCTTCGATGTGGGGATCGTCATAATCGGCAATCACGCCATCGCCAAGCCACTCTTTGATGTTTTCGATACGCGCGCGGAAATCTTCCTCAATGAAAATATCCCACTCCGACTGCGACGCCTGTAAATACTCGCCAACCCCTTCGACCACCTGTCGGTCATAGGCTTTATTCGCGTTGAATAACAGGGTAATACGGTGACGCTTTTCAAACATGGTTCAATTTCCCTGGTGAATCATGAATGACAATACCGGCATCATTCGCCGGTATCGACATTATTACATCGTATCAAGCGCGGCGTTTGGTGGCCGAATCCATCCAGACTGCCAGCAGCAAAATGGCGCCCTTAACGATATATTGCCAGAAAGTGGGCACGTCCATCATGCTCATTCCATTATCCAGCGATGCCATGATAAACGCGCCCATTACCGCTCCGGCCACACTCCCCACGCCGCCCGCCAGACTGGTGCCGCCAATCACGCAGGCGGCGATAGCGTCCAGCTCGGCAATATTGCCTGCCGACGGTGAACCTGCGCCAAGGCGCGAGCTGAGGATTAACCCGGCAATCGCCACCATCAGGCCGTTGATGGCGAAGACGGCAAGCTTGGTGCGCTCGACGTTAATCCCTGACAGGCGCGCGGCTTCGATATTACCGCCGATGGCGTAAATGCGACGTCCAAACGCCGTGCGCGTTGCCATAAACATCCCGCCCAACAGCAGCAGCGTCAGCAGCAGAACCGGCGTCGGCACGCCGCGATAATCGTTCAACAGCCAGATCGCACCCAGTACAATTATCGCCGTCAATGCCTGACGCCCGACCACGCCGGTAGAGGCCGGTGTAGCGAGCCCAAGATTCTGACGACGCATGCGCCCGCGCCACTGCCAGACAACAAATGCCATCAGGCCAATCGCCCCGAAGGAGAAGCCAATGCCATCAGGCAGGTAGCTTTGACCAATTTGCGACATCGCGGCGCTGGTAGGCGACACGGTGGTACCGTTGGTGATGCCAATCAGAATACCCCGGAAGGCCAGCATCCCGGCGAGGGTGACGATAAACGACGGGACTTTCCGATAGGCAACCCACCAACCGTTCCATGCGCCGAGTACCAGGCCCATCGCCAGCGTCACGATGATGGTCAGCGGCAACGGCCAACCGAGCCAGACGTCGAAAATCGCCGCTACACCACCGAGCAGACCCATCATTGAGCCGACAGAGAGGTCGATTTCGGCGGAGATAATCACAAACACCATCCCCACCGCCAGAATGCCAGTGATGGCTGTCTGGCGCAGCAGGTTAGAGACGTTACGGGCGCTGAGGTACGCGCCTTCGGTCGTCCAGGTGAAGAACAGCATGATGACCACAATGGCGGCAATCATCACGAATACCTGCAAGTTCAGCGACTTCAGGCTAAATGCTGGCGCTGGCGTCGGTGCCGCCAGCTTGATTTCAGACGGGTTGTTTTTCGACATGACGTTCGCTCCTTAATGCGGCTTCCATCACTTTTTCCTGCGTCAGGTTGTGGTTCACCAGGTCCGCTTTCAGTTTTCCTTCGTGCATCACCAGCACCCGGTCGCTAAGACCCAGTACTTCCGGCAGTTCGGAAGAGATAACGATAACGGCGATCCCCTGTTGCACCAGTTGGTTGATCAGCTTGTAGATTTCATATTTCGCGCCAATGTCGATACCGCGCGTCGGTTCGTCGAGGATCAGAATGCGCGGGTTGAGCAACAGGCAGCGTGCCAGAATTGCTTTCTGTTGATTACCGCCGCTGAGGCGACCAATCGCCAGCTCTGGTGAGGATGTTTTGACTTTAAGCCGTTGCAACGACTGTAAAATACATTGCTGCTCGCGGGCATCATCCAGGCTGCTCAGCGCGCCGCTGAACTGATCAAGTGCCGCAAGCGTCATATTTTTACCCACAGCCATCACCGGCACGATGCCATCTTTTTTACGATCTTCTGGCACCATTGCAATACCGTGGGCAATCGCCTGCTGGCAGGTGTTAATGGTCACGGGTTTGCCATCCAAAAAGATTTTTCCCTCCCAGCGCCCGCGCCAGACGCCAAACAGGCACTGTACCGCCTCGGTACGTCCGGCGCCGACCAGCCCGGCAATCCCGAGAATTTCCCCGCGCCGAAGGCTGAAAGAGATATCGTTTACCCGCTTGATGTGGCGGTTAACCGGATGCCACGCCGTGAGGTGTTCCACGCGCAGGATCTCGTCACCGGTAGTGTGCGGTTCGTTGGGGTAGAGCGCCGTCAGTTCGCGGCCCACCATCATGGTGATGATGTCGTCCTCGCTCATGCTGCTGGCGTCGCGCGTGCCGATGTGCTGACCATCGCGGATCACGCAGATGGTGTCGGAGATAGCCTTCACTTCATTGAGCTTGTGCGAAATATAGATGCAGGCAATGCCGTGGTGCTGAAGGTCGCGGATGATATCCAGCAGCACGGCCGTTTCCTGCTCGGTGAGCGAAGCGGTTGGCTCGTCGAGGATCAACAGGCGCACCTGTTTATTCAGCGCTTTGGCAATTTCGACCAGTTGCTGTTGCCCCAGACCTAAATCGCCCACGCGAGTGTCGGGCGAAATTGCCAGACTGACCTGGGCAAGTAATTTTTCGCAGCGCAGGGTCATAGCGTCGTAGTCGAGAATACCGTGGCGGCTGATTTCCGCGCCAAGAAAAATATTCTCCAGCACCGTAAGGTGTTTCACCAGCGCCAGCTCCTGGTGAATTATGGCGATACCTTTGCGTTCGGTGTCGCGGATATGCGTCGGGGTAAGCGTTTCTCCGGCAAAAATAATCTCGCCGTCGTAGCTGCCGTGCGGGTAAATCCCGCACAGCACTTTCATGAGCGTCGATTTTCCGGAGCCATTTTCACCACACAGTGACACTACTTCGCCAGGATTTAAACGCAAGCTGACGTTATCCACTGCTTTCACCGCGCCAAAGGCTTTGGTGATATTTTTCATTTCAAGTAAATAAGACATAGCTGCTCCACGTAAGCCGATAATTCAGGCCGAACGAGAACGACTGCCCCGTTACCGGGGCAGAGAAATTAAAGTTCGCTCTTCTTATGGAACCCATCTTTAACGACGGTTTGGTCGATATTGCTCTTATTCACTTCGATTGGCGTCAGGAGGCGAGACGGCACATCTTTCAGGCCATTATTCAGCGTGGCATCTGACTTCGGCTGTTGATCGTTGCCGAGCTCAACAGCGATTTCAGCGGCGGTTGTTGCAAGCGTGGTGATCGGTTTATACACAGTCATGGTTTGCGTGCCCGCAATAATGCGTTTCACGCCCGCAAGGTCCGCATCCTGCCCGGAGATAGCGACTTTGCCCGCCAGGCCCTGTGCGCTCAGTGCCTGAATCGCACCACCTGCGGTCGCATCATTAGACGCCACCACAGCATCAATTTTGTTGTTATTGGCGGTGAGGGCGTTTTCCATAATTTTCAGGGCGTTTTCAGGTAACCAGCCATCGGCCCATTGATCGCCTACGACTTTAATTTTGCCGCTATCGATATACGGTTTTAAGACTTTCATTTGACCCGCGCGGAACAGTTTGGCGTTATTATCCACCGGTGAGCCACCCATCAGGAAATAATTACCTTGTGGAACCTGATTGACCAGGCTTTGGGCCTGCATTTCGCCCACTTTTTCATTGTCGAAAGAAATATAAAAATCGATATCAGCGTTATTGATCATGCGATCGTAAGCCAGGACTTTAATACCTTCCTGTTTGGCTTCTTTAATGACGTTACTGAGTACCTGACCGTTGTAAGGAATAATGACCAGAACATCGACGCCACGGTTGATCATATTTTCAATCTGCGACATCTGGGTTTCTTCGTTACCGTTAGCCGACTGTACAAATACTTTGGCGCCTAACGATTCTGCTTTGTTCACAAAAATATCGCGGTCTTTCTGCCAGCGTTCCAGACGCAGATCGTCGATAGCCATACCGATTTTGACTTCTTTTGCACTGCTCGCCATGCTGGTAAGCAGAAGGGATGCGCAGAGCGTGAGGCAAAGGTTCTTGATTTTCATAGTCGTAATGCCTTTTGTAGGGTAGGTAATGAGATTGGCGATAAAAGAAACAAGCACGACTTAACACGCAGCAAATTTTTAACATAGAAAGCGGTGCTGGCAATTACAGATTTTTATCTTCCCATTACGATATTTGGTTTAATTGTCAATTTATGAGCTTGATCGAGTTTTATATATCGCCTAAGGGAAATTTACATAAATTTTGCGAGCCGCTTTATTTTGCGAGCCAGCGCACGTTTGTGGATTCTCTTAATCGCAGTGTGAAATAACGTAATTGAGGAACAGGAAATCTGAACTCAGTATTAGACAACGAATTATTCCTCGCCGCGTATCTGATTATGGAGTTCATTATGCAAGCTTATTTCGACCAACTGGATCGTGTTCGTTTCGAAGGCCCTAAAACGGAAAACCCGCTGGCTTTCCGCCACTACAACCCTGACGAACTGGTGCTGGGTAAACGGATGGAAGATCACCTGCGCTTCGCCGCCTGCTACTGGCACACCTTCTGCTGGAATGGCGCAGATATGTTCGGCGTGGGCGCATTCGACCGCCCGTGGCAGCAGCCGGGTGAAGCCATTGCCCTGGCGAAACGCAAAGCGGATGTCGCATTTGAATTCTTCCATAAGCTGAACGTGCCTTACTACTGCTTCCATGATGTTGACGTATCGCCGGAAGGCGCGTCGCTGAAAGAGTATCTGAACAACTTCGCGCAGATGGTAGACGTGCTGGCCGAAAAACAGCAGCAGAGCGGTGTGAAGCTGCTGTGGGGTACGGCGAACTGCTTTACTAACCCGCGCTACGGTGCAGGCGCGGCCACGAACCCTGACCCGGAAGTCTTTAGCTGGGCGGCGACGCAGGTCTTCACCGCCATGAACGCCACCCACAAACTGGGCGGCGAGAACTACGTGCTGTGGGGAGGCCGTGAAGGCTACGAATCCCTGCTGAACACCGACCTGCGTCAGGAACGCGAGCAGATTGGCCGCTTCATGCAGATGGTGGTTGAGCATAAACACAAAATCGGCTTCCAGGGCACCCTGCTTATCGAACCGAAACCGCAGGAACCGACCAAGCATCAGTATGATTACGATGCATCGACCGTTTATGGCTTCCTCAAACAGTTCGGCCTGGAAAAAGAGATTAAACTGAACATTGAAGCGAACCACGCGACGCTGGCGGGGCACTCTTTCCATCACGAAATTGCCACCGCGATCGCGTTGGGCCTGTTCGGTTCCGTTGATGCCAACCGTGGCGACGCGCAACTGGGCTGGGATACTGACCAGTTCCCGAACAGCGTGGAAGAGAATGCGCTGGTGATGTACGAAATTCTCAAAGCGGGCGGCTTCACTACCGGTGGCCTGAACTTCGATGCGAAAGTACGTCGTCAGAGCACCGACAAATATGATCTGTTCTATGGTCACATTGGCGCGATGGACACCATGGCGCTGTCGCTGAAAGTGGCGGCGCGTATGATTGAAGGCGGCGAGCTGGATAAACGCGTGGCGAAACGCTACGCGGGCTGGAACGGTGAACTGGGCCAGCAAATCCTGAAAGGGCAGATGTCGTTGCAGGACCTGGCAAAATATGCCGAGCAGCATCAGCTGGCGCCGCAGCATCAGAGCGGTCACCAGGAGCTGCTGGAAAACCTGGTCAATCACTATCTGTTCGACAAATAATGGAAACCGCCGGGCGATTATTTCGCCCGGCCTGATTATGCAGGCCCGGTAAGCGCGAGCGAAACCGGGCTTTTTTTAAGGAACGATCGCTATGTATATTGGGATTGATCTGGGTACTTCTGGCGTCAAAGCTATCCTGCTCAATGAGGCGGGAGACGTTGTCGCCTCGCAAACGGAAAAACTTACCGTTTCTCGCCCGCATCCACTGTGGTCTGAACAGGACCCGGAGCAGTGGTGGCTGGCGACCGACCGCGCGATTAAAGCGCTCTCGCAGCAGCACAGTTTACAGGGCGTTAAAGCGCTGGGCATTGCCGGGCAGATGCATGGCGCAACCCTTCTCGACAAGCAGCAGCGCGTCCTTCGCCCGGCGATTCTGTGGAACGATGGCCGCTGTGCACAAGAGTGCCAGTTGCTGGAAGACGCGGTGAAAAATTCACGCCAGATTACCGGCAACCTGATGATGCCGGGCTTTACCGCGCCGAAACTGCTGTGGGTGAAGCGCCATGAGCCGGAGATTTTTGCCCAGGTCGATAAGGTCCTGTTGCCAAAAGATTATCTGCGCCTGCGTATTACCGGTGAATTCGCCAGTGATATGTCCGACGCGGCGGGTACGATGTGGATGGACGTGGCAAAACGGGACTGGAGCGATGTGATGCTCGCGGCCTGTGGACTGAGCCGTGACAACATGCCTGGGCTATTTGAAGGCTGTGAGATTACTGGCACGCTGCTGCCATCCGTCGCGCAGGCGTGGAATATGCCCGCGGTGCCTGTGGTTGCGGGTGGCGGTGACAACGCGGCGGGCGCAGTCGGTGTAGGTATGGCCGATGCCGGGCAGGCGATGCTCTCGCTCGGCACGTCAGGTGTTTACTTTGCGGTAAGCGAAGGATTCCTCAGCAAGCCAGAAAGCGCGGTGCACAGTTTCTGCCATGCGCTGCCAGGGCGCTGGCATTTAATGTCGGTGATGCTTAGCGCAGCGTCGTGCCTCGACTGGGCAGCAAAACTCACCGGGCTGGAAAACGTACCTGCGCTGATAAGCGCGGCGCAATCAGCGGATGAAAATGCCGAGTCGGTGTGGTTCCTGCCGTATCTTTCCGGGGAGCGTACGCCGCACAATAACCCGCAGGCAAAAGGCGTCTTCTTTGGCCTGACGCACCAGCATGGCCCGGCTGAACTGGCGCGCGCGGTGCTCGAAGGCGTAGGTTTCGCACTGGCCGACGGGATGGATGTGGTTCACGCCTGCGGCGTTACGCCAAAAAGTGTCACTCTGATTGGCGGCGGTGCGCGTAGCGCTTACTGGCGTCAGATGCTGGCGGATATCAGCGGTCAGCAACTGGATTACCGCACCGGCGGCGATGTTGGCCCGGCATTGGGCGCGGCGCGCCTGGCGCAACTGGCGATTCACCGCGATAAACCGTTCGCTGATCTGCTGCCGCAGTTGCCGCTTGAGCAGGCGCACTACCCGGACGCACAGCGCCATGCGCAATATGCCCCGCGTCGTGAAACCTTCCGCCAACTTTATCAGCAGCTATTGCCGTTGATGTCCTGATGTTTTCCGCCCCTTATGGGGCGGATCTCCCGTCTGAATTGATGAATTCCGAATTTGCTGGAAATTTCGTGTTGCTCTAATGTTGCGCTGCGGTTTCCGTTCATAATGCATTTGCTATGGATAAGGAGATCGCCATGAAGTTAGCGCTAAAGGCCCCGCAGGGTGTGTTGTTTTTTGGAGTTATTCTCTACGTCGTATGTCTATGGGGCGACTGCCCGCAGTTAACCGATAAAGGCTATTTCCTGGCCGTGCTGGTCCTTGGTGTGTTCACCGTGCTGGCGTACCAGCGATTATCCGGAAAAGACAAGGACGAGACACGTTTTGCCGGGCTGTGTCGCCTGGTGCTACTGCTGGCAACAGGATTAATGCTGGTGGGCATCTGGAACTTACCCCTTAACCTGACAGAAAAGGGGCTTAGCGTTATCGCCTGGTTTGCCGCGATGTCCGGCGCGGCGCGCTGGCGTTAGCTGACAAATCGCTTGCTATCCACGCGTTGTACCAGCATCGAAAGCAACAAACTCCCCGCCAGCGTGGCGCAGAAAATCCACACAATATCGAGCAGCGGCCAGCTTTTAATGTCTGCGCCGCTGCTTCGCAGGGCATGAATAATCAGGGCATGAAAACCATAAATACCCAGCGAATGGCGCGAAATCAGCGCTAATCCCGGCAACACGCGATGATTAAGACAATTTTTGACGACCACAAACAGCGTCGCCGCGCAGATAAATACCATTGGCCCACAGTACAGATACCAGGTGTCGGCAAAGTTGCCGCGCCAGTTCAATTCATGCAGCGTGCCACGCGAAATCACCGCCACCGCCAGCACAAAACCGATCCCGCACAGCCAGCTTAATCCACGTTTTTGCGTCTCCATCATACCGATAGCGCGCCCTAACAGGCCGTAAATCAGGTAGTAAAAGGTGTCGCCGTTGATATAGAGATTTACCGGCAGCCATTCGATGCCGTCGGCTTTCAACGTCACTGTATTCGGGTTAGCAACAATACCAATCACCACCATCAGCGCCAGTAGCATTTTGCCGCTTATCGCTTTCACCTCAATCAGCGGCGAGACCAGATAAATCACGATAATGGCAAAGAAAAACCACAGGTGATAGAAAACAGGCTTCTGTAGGATGTTCTTAAGCGACCCTTCGATATTGATATGCGTGAAGGCCGCGATATAAATAAGCGCCACGACGCTGTAAAACAGCAGGCACAGTGCAATCCGCAGAAAATGGCGCGGCTGGGCGCTGCGTGGCCCGAAAAAAAGATAGCCGGAAATCATGAAGAACAGCGGCACGCTTACGCGTGAGGCAGAGTTGAAAACATTAGCAATATCCCAGTTCACCGGGCTGATACTATGCGCGTTGGTAATGTACCAGGTTGTCGTATGGATCATCACTACCATCAGGCAGGCTATTCCGCGTAGGTTATCAATCCAGTTTATTTTGGGCTGCATTAGGGCCGGTTTCTCCTTTCAAACAAAGTGTGACTCAATATTTATTAGGCTATTTGACTGGATTATTCTGAGTTTTTCACCCCACACTTGTATACCCTTCATATTTCGAGTTGCCTATGCGTTGGCTGCACTCGCTCACCCCAGTCACGTACTTATGTACGCTCCTGGGGTGAGCTCGTTTGCCGCCTTCAGGCAACTCGAACTATTTTGGGTATAAGATTGTGGTGTGATTCGCAAAATGCGGGCGCATCAGAGACCACAAACTAAAATAACAGCCCGATCGTAAGGCGGTAATGAAAAATGATGATGAAGCGACTTCTTCCCCTGTTAATGGGGCTATTACTGGCGGGATGCGCTACGCACGAAAATGCTGCGCCGATGAAAGCGCAAAATGCGAAAGCGAACCCCGCGCGCTCGCTGGGCATGGAAAATTTATGCAAGGAGCGGGCAGCGGAGCGCTATAACACAGCGGCGCAGAAAATTGATGTCACGGGCTTTGAGCGTTTTCAGGGCAGCTATGAATTACGCGGCTATACTCCCCGCAATGAAGGTTTTGTCTGCTCATTTGACGCAAATGGTGATTTTTTACACTTATCGATGCGTTAAACGCGGCAATATGGCACGAAAAGACGGCCTGTTTTCCTCTATTTTCCCTAAACAGGCCGCTTTCATACTGTATATCTTCCAGCCAGCGGGTATACTGATCCCTTCCTTTAAATCCACACGTATCCAGCACGAAATAATATGCAAAAGTTTGATACCAGGACCTTCCAGGGCTTGATCCTGACCTTACAGGATTACTGGGCTCGCCAGGGCTGCACCATTGTTCAACCATTGGACATGGAAGTTGGCGCGGGTACCTCTCACCCAATGACCTGCCTGCGCGCGCTGGGCCCAGAGCCGATGGCGACTGCTTATGTGCAGCCTTCTCGTCGTCCGACCGATGGCCGCTACGGCGAAAACCCGAACCGTTTACAGCACTACTATCAGTTCCAGGTGGTCATCAAGCCATCGCCGGACAACATTCAGGAGCTGTACCTCGGTTCACTGAAAGAGCTGGGCATGGACCCGACCATCCACGATATCCGTTTCGTGGAAGATAACTGGGAAAACCCGACGCTGGGTGCCTGGGGTCTGGGTTGGGAAGTGTGGCTGAACGGCATGGAAGTGACGCAGTTCACTTACTTCCAGCAGGTTGGCGGCCTGGAATGTAAACCGGTTACCGGCGAGATCACCTACGGTCTGGAACGTCTGGCGATGTACATTCAGGGCGTAGACAGCGTTTACGACCTGGTCTGGAGCGACGGCCCGCTGGGTAAAACCACCTACGGCGACGTGTTCCATCAGAACGAAGTGGAGCAGTCCACCTACAACTTCGAATACGCGGATGTGGACTTCCTGTTCACCTGCTTCGAGCAGTACGAGAAAGAAGCGCAGCAGTTGCTGGCGCTGGAAAATCCGCTGCCGCTGCCAGCCTACGAGCGTATTCTGAAAGCCGCCCACAGCTTCAACCTGCTGGATGCGCGTAAAGCCATCTCCGTCACCGAGCGTCAGCGCTATATCCTGCGCATTCGCACCCTGACCAAAGCAGTGGCAGAAGCTTATTATGCTTCCCGTGAAGCCCTCGGCTTCCCGATGTGCAACAAAGACAAGTAAGAGGCGGCCATGTCTGAGAAAACTTTTCTGGTGGAAATCGGCACTGAAGAGCTGCCACCAAAAGCACTGCGCAGCCTGGCTGAGTCCTTTGCTGCGAACTTCACTGCGGAGCTGGATAACGCCGGCCTCGCACACGGCAACGTTGAATGGTTTGCTGCCCCGCGTCGTCTGGCGCTGAAGGTTGCCAACCTGGCGGAAGCTCAGGCCGATCGCGAAGTTGAAAAACGCGGCCCGGCGATTGCGCAGGCGTTCGACGCCGAAGGCAAACCAAGCAAAGCGGCAGAAGGCTGGGCGCGTGGCTGCGGTATTACCGTTGACCAGGCTGAGCGTCTGACCACTGACAAAGGCGAATGGCTGCTGTATCGCGCCCACGTGAAGGGCGAAAGTACCGAAGCGCTGGTGCCGAATATGGTCGCTACTTCACTGGCGAAGCTGCCAATTCCGAAACTGATGCGCTGGGGCGCGTCTGACGTGCACTTCGTGCGTCCGGTTCACACTGTGACCCTGTTGCTGGGCGACAAAGTCATTCCGGCAACCATTCTGGGTATTCAGTCCGATCGCGTGATTCGTGGCCACCGCTTTATGGGCGAACCGGAATTTACTATCGACAATGCCGATCAGTATCCGGAAATTCTGCGCGAGCGCGGGAAAGTCATCGCCGATTACGCTGAGCGTAAAGCGAAGATTAAAGCTGATGCCGAAGAAGCCGCGCGTAAGATTGGCGGTAACGCTGACTTAAGCGAAAGCCTGGTGGAAGAAGTCACCTCGCTGGTGGAATGGCCGGTTGTATTGACTGCGAAGTTTGAAGAGAAATTCCTCGCGGTGCCGTCCGAAGCACTGGTTTACACCATGAAAGGTGACCAGAAGTACTTCCCGGTGTATGCGAACGACGGCAAACTACTGCCGAACTTTATCTTCGTCTCTAATATTGAGTCGAAAGATCCGCAGCAAATTATCTCCGGTAACGAAAAAGTCGTTCGTCCGCGTCTGGCCGATGCGGAGTTCTTCTTCAATACCGACCGTAAAAAACGTCTGGAAGATAACCTGCCGCGCCTGCAAACTGTGCTGTTCCAGCAACAGCTGGGTACGCTGCGCGACAAAACTGACCGCATCCAGGCGCTGGCTGGCTGGATCGCAGAACAGATTGGCGCTGACGTCAACCACGCTACCCGTGCGGGCCTGCTGTCCAAGTGTGACCTGATGACCAACATGGTCTTCGAGTTCACCGACACCCAGGGCGTGATGGGTATGCACTACGCGCGTCACGATGGCGAAGCGGAAGATGTCGCCGTGGCGCTGAACGAGCAGTATCAACCGCGCTTTGCCGGTGATGACCTGCCGTCTAATCCTGTGGCTTGTGCGCTGGCGATCGCTGACAAGATGGACACCCTGGCGGGTATCTTTGGTATCGGCCAGCATCCGAAGGGCGACAAAGACCCGTTTGCGCTGCGTCGTGCCGCGCTGGGCGTGCTGCGCATTATCGTTGAGAAGAACCTCAACCTCGATCTGCAAACACTGACTGAAGAAGCGGCGCGTCTGTACGGTGATAAGCTGACTAACGCCAACGTGGTTGATGACGTTATCGACTTCATGTTGGGCCGTTTCCGCGCCTGGTATCAGGATGCCGGTTACACCGTCGACACCATCCAGGCTGTGCTGGCTCGTCGTCCGACGCGTCCGGCAGATTTCGATGCGCGTATGAAAGCGGTATCTCACTTCCGTACTCTGGAAGCGGCATCTGCGCTGGCTGCGGCTAATAAGCGTGTTTCTAACATCCTTGCGAAAACAGACGAAGTGCTGAATGACCGCGTAAACGCCGCCACGCTGAAAGAGCCGGAAGAAATAGCGCTGGCCATGCAGGTTGTGGTTTTACGTGACAAACTGGCACCTGCTTTTGCAGAAGGGCGTTATCAGGAAGCGCTGGTAGAACTGGCGGAACTGCGTGAGCCAGTCGATGCCTTCTTCGACAAAGTGATGGTTATGGTTGATGACAAAGAACTGCGTATCAACCGTCTGACTATGCTGTCGAAACTGCGTGAACTGTTCCTGCAGGTTGCGGATATTTCGCTGCTGCAGTAAGTTTACTGCTGATAAATAAAAAACCTGCCGAGCGGCAGGTTTTTTTATGCGCTAATATAAACAAGTAATAATTATTTGAATAATATGTGTATGCTTACACATTTATTTCGCAGAAACTTTTTCAGAATACATTCATTCTTTAGCGTGAGCGGTGTTTGCTAGAATAGCGGCGGGTGCTTGAGACTGTTTGTCTCAGGTATCACCGAAAGGCAGACAGAGAAAAGCCCCACCTGACTATAAATCAAAGTGAGGCCCCTCTATGCATAGACACCATAAAGGTAGCCTCTTGCTTGTTGGAAATCAACACCGGAGGCTGGGAATGCCGCAAAAATATTTGTTATTTAGCTTAGTAGTGATTTGTTTCACGCTATTATTATTTACCTGGATGGTGAGAGATTCACTGTGTGAATTACACATCAAACAGGGAAGTAATGAGCTGGCGGCATTTTTAGCCTGTGGGAATAAAAAGTAAGGGCAACTGGCGGGGAGAAATCTCCGCCTTTCTTGTGGCGTGATGCATTTTCAATGCACCCTTTTTATTTATGATGTGAATATCACTAAAGTCTACGACGACAAATCGCAGGCAAAAAAAATCCCCGCCCGAGGGCAGGGATTCGAATTCTTGCGGCTTAAACTTACAGAGAAGTTACGTTGCCAGCTGCCGGGCCTTTAGCGCCGCTTTCGATGGTGAAGGACACTTTCTGACCTTCGTCCAGAGATTTGTAACCATCGTTCTGGATAGCAGAGAAGTGTACGAACACGTCTTTAGAACCATCGTCAGGAGTGATGAAGCCGAAACCTTTATCAGCGTTGAACCATTTTACGATACCAGTCATTTTACCGGACATAGAAATTACCTTTATAAATTAAGTGAGCCTTACGGCGTTATGGCATGCTTTACAGAATTTAAAGCGTAAAGGAAATGTCGCTACGAGGGGTACCAATGGATAACCTTGAAGGGAACTGCTTTACTCAACTGCTTTGTGGTCTGTGCGTCAAACCGTGAAGCTATTAACGCATACTTCGGCCACTAAACGCAAACGTTATCTGAGAAAAACATAAAACGGCCCAAGAAAAGGACCGTTAAATAAGAGATAAATACATATGAATCAGTTTGTTATCTGTTTGTGATTTGTTGGTCGGCCTGAATCAGACGGAGCAATTTAAGTTCGGTAACTGAAGGTTTTACTCGTCTGGACTCCCATTCCTGCACCAGAGAAACACTTACGCCCATCGCTTTAGCGAACTCAACCATCTGCAAACCGGTGCCTTTGCGTAGCTCCTCAAACTCGTAAAAGATCGATGGCTTTGGTGTCAGGTTAATCATTGATGAAGCATCTTTGAAGACAATCTCTTCCAGACTGCTCAGCAGTTCAAATGTAGGATCTTTTTCTTCCATTGATAACTCCTATATACACACAGCGTGATCGTGAATAGGTACAGCCAGTTAAGAATAGTCGGGAAATCCGTTCAAAAGTTGGTTGCTGAAGTGATTATTCGTGAGATCGATTTCTATACAGCGCAAATAGCGTAAAAATCGTACATAAATCAAGGCCAGTGGCGGGAGGTATAATTTTGTAAAAAAGCGCTAAAACCGACGGCTGAGCCGCCGGTTCGCTTTATCAGGCCTTCTGCGTATTGTGGTTTAACGCAGGCGTGTCCGCTTCATTCTTTCGCATCTGCCGCTGGCTGACGATGTGTTTTACCAGCAGCGCAAGCGCTGACACCAGGGCGGGAATGGCCAGCAGTGTGAAAATGGTCTGGAAGGAGAGTTCCGCTTGCATCAGGAATGCCCCGCTGAATGCGCCCAGAATGCCACCGAACCGGCCCAGCCCCAGCATCCACGCCACGCCCGTTGCGCGCCCCTGCGTCGGGTAGAAACCCGCTGCAAGAGCCGGCATCGAGGATTGCGCGCCGTTCATGATGGTACCGGCAATAAAGACCATCACGCCCATCAGCACCAGGCTGTTGGTTGAGAAACCGACCAGACAGACAAAAACGCCTGTCAGTACGTAGCCTACCGCCACCACTTTATTGGGATTGAGTTTATCCATCAGCACGCCGAGGATAAGCACGCCAATGCCGCCGCCCAGCGGAAACAGGGCAGTGATGACCGACGCCTGGCTCAACGATGCGCCGGTTTCGCGAATTAACAGCGGTAGCCAGCTGGTCAGCAGATAAAAAATCAGCAGGCCCATGAAGTAGGTCAGGCATAACATTACCGTACCGACGGCATAGCGAGGTGAGAAGATCACCCCCAACGCCGATTTCTCTTTCACCTGTCCGGCTTCCTGCAGGACAAAACTCGCGTTATCGGCCAGCGGGGCGATACGTTTGAGAATGGCGGCAATTTTATGTTGAGGCTGGTTTTTGACCACCATATAGCGCGCGGATTCCGGCAGCAGGAAGATCAGCAGCACCGCCAGCGCCAACGGCATGACGCCGCCAAGGATCAGCACGCTCTGCCAGCCGTAGTGTGGAATGAGCCACGCTGAGATAAACCCACCCATCGACGAGCCAATGGGGAAGCCCACAAACATCAGATTCACCAGCAGTGCGCGGCGACGCTCTGGTGCATATTCGCTCATCAGCGTGGCGGCATTGGGCATCGCCGCACCCAGCCCCAGTCCGGTCAGGAAACGCAGCAGCGTAAGCTGGGTGAGGTTGGTGGCAAACGCGGTGACAAGGCTAAAGCCTCCGAAAACCAGAATCGACAGCACCAGTACTTTCTTGCGGCCAATACGGTCCGCCATTGGGCCTGCCGTTAATGCACCCACCGCCAGGCCAACCAGCGCGGCGCTCATCACCGGCCCGAGATCTGATTTCTGCACGCCCCATTCCTGCACCAGGTCAGAGGCGATAAAGCCGATAATCGCAGTGTCGAAACCGTCCATGGCGACGGTCACAAAGCATAATGCGAGGATCATCCACTGATATTTAGAAAAGGGATGATCGTTGATAAAAGCCTGAATATCCGTGGTTGTCTTCGTCATGCGGCAATTCCTGAAAACAGCGGGGAGAAGGATTCTCCCGCATGCGGTTGTGCGATTATCGAACCTATTTCCGGTAATCGTTCAATTCATCAAAACACTTAACGTATGCGGCGACAATGCAGGGGAAATCAGGAAGTGTGCGATTATCGTACTCCCTACGGGAAAGGATTTAAGAAATAAGATTAAAGTCATTTTAAAACAATGGATTAATGACAATATTTCGCATAAATGTTGTGGTCATAAATGTGATGTATGCAACATTGCATTAACATCTTGAAATTCTCCCTTTCCTCATCGTTATTTCATGCCATAACTTGTCAGGAAAAGGTATCCTGCGGCGCGCTGCTGGACTATCCTTGTCAGCGTCGGGCACGCGGGTGCCTGTTTGCGTTTTTTTGGCTGAAGGAGTAATAAAATGGCGACAGGAAAGTCCTGCTCTCGCTGGTTTGCGCCTGTTGCGGCGTTATTGATGGTTGTTAGCCTGAGTGGGTGTTTTGATAAAGAAGGCGATCAGCGCAAAGCGTTTGTCGATTTCCTGCAAAATACAGTGATGCGCGGGGGCGAACGTCTGCCAACGCTGACCGCTGACCAGAAAAAACAGTTTGGTCCCTTTGTCTCCGATTACGCCGTCATTTACGGCTATTCGCAGCAGGTGAGCCAGGCGATGGATGCGGGTTTGCGTCCGGTTGTCGATAGTGTTAACGCCATTCGCGTTCCGCAGGATTATATGACTCAGCGCGAGCCGCTGCGTCAGGCGAACGGTTCGCTGGGTGTACTGAGTCAGCAACTGGAAAATGCAAAGATGCAGGCCGATGCGGCACATGCCGCGCTGAAACAGGCGGATGATCTGAAGCCGGTCTTTGATCAGGTATACAGCAAAGTGGTGACGGCACCTGCAAATGCGATGCAACCGTTGATTCCGGCGGCGCAAATCTTCACGCAGCAGCTGGTTCAGGTGGGGGATTTTGTCGCACAGCAGGGAGAGCAGGTGAGCTTCGTGGCGAACGGCATTCAGTTCCCGACTTCGCAGCAGGCAAGCCAGTACAACTCGCTGATCGGCCCGCTGGCTTCCCAGCATCAGGCATTTACTCAGGCCTGGACTGCGGCGGTCGACGCGACCAAATAAAATAAGCCGTGTCGACGTAACACACCTGATGTGATGCGTCGTCTCCTGACACCGGGTTTGATTTCAGGCCCGGTATTATCTTTAGTCTGTACCTTTCGCCCTTATTCCCCCCTGAAAACCGAAACCAGTATTCAAACTGAGATGCTTTGTACCTATTTTTTGGCACAGGTTTAAACGCCAATCGTTGATTGATATAAAACAAGCGTAAAAGAAGTCATGAATTTATTTTCTATATAAATACATGGATTGCTTTAATTGTTTTGAATGATAAATAAATATCATTAATGTTTTGTTTATCGTGGGAACAGATATCTCAATCGGCAATCCGAATGATTCGGTGTCTATATTTCAGGGATTCTTATGAAAGAAAGATTGCAAATGTACGGCAAGTCGATGCTGGTACCTATATCACTGGTTGCTATTGGTGGTTTGTTATTGGGTGTGGGTGGGGCGCTGACTTCTGAGACAACGATAAACTCTTTTGGGCTTGATTGGGGAAGTTATTCTCACTCTGTATGGTATAAATGCTTCACCGTTATTAAAGGGCTCGGTGATGTTATTTTTAAAAACCTGGGGATCCTTTACGCAGTTGGTGTGGCGTTTTCATTAGCAAAAAAAGAACAGGGATGGGCGGCATTTTCTGCAATGGTCGCATACTTGTCGATGCTTATGACCCTTTCTATTTTACTGAAAAATGAAGGGCTGAATGCCGAAAATACCACGATAGCGGGTTTCGTTGCTCAGGGGCAGAGCGCTATAGACGCGACGAAATCCTCGGCGCTTTTCACGACTGAATTAGGCTATTTTAGCTATCGGACGGGTGTCTTTGGCGGTCTGGCAATCGGGTTCTGCATCGCCGCTATTCATGCGCGCTTTTACAATACGAAGCTCCCGCTGGCGCTATCATTCTTCTCCGGAACGCGCACGGTGCCTATTCTTTCGTTGCTGGCAGGCGGCGTTTTGGGGGCATTTTTCTTTGTCTGCTGGCCATTTATCGGCGGAACACTGGGCAGTTTTGCAGGATTCGTACATGACTCAGGATTGTTAGGCACATTTGTTTATCGGGCCGTAAACGAAATTCTGATTCCGTTCGGTATGCATCCCATGATTTCTCTCCCGATCCGCTGGACTCAACTGGGGGGATCGGAAATGGTTGATGGCGTTCTTGTTTCCGGTACGTCAGCGATACAAATGGCGCAACTTGCCTCACCTGAACCAGGTAAGCTGTTGGTTCGCGGATTTATGGGGGGCAATGCCATCATCAACTTTGCTATTTATCCAGGTATTGCGTTAGCGATGTATCATGCCACGCGAAAGGAAAATAAGAAAAAAGTCGCTGCTTTGTTGATTTCAGTTGTTATCTCTACCATCGTTTTTGGTATTACTGAGCCTATTCTATTTACTTTTCTGTTTATTGCGCCATGGTTATATTTCTTTATCTATGCACCGCTTGCGGCGTTAGGTGAAGTGCTTTCTGAACTGTGTAAGGTGTCGATTTATCAGGGTAATATCAAAGACTGGATACCCTTCTTTTTTAGACCGGAAAAGCTCAATATCTGGCCTTTTCTCTATCTTTTCCCTGCTTTTTTTGTTGCCTCTTATGCCTTATTCAGAGTGCTTATTACTCGCTTTAATATTCAAACGCCGGGGCGTGAAGATGTTGGCAGTGATGATGAAATAAGGTTATATACCAAACAAGATTACAGCGAAAAAGTGAACAAGAAATCGACTGGTGGTGAAATTAAGAAAGCGAGCACAGAGGGTTCTCTGGCCGAAGGAATTATCTCCGCATTAGGCGGACGTGAAAATATCGTTGAGGTTGATAACTGCATCTCACGGTTGCGAATTGTGCTGGTGAATGCTGAGCTGATGGCTCCCGATCGTCACTGGAAAGAGAATCTGGAAGCGATGGGTATTGTTCGTATCGGCAAGAATGGCGTCCAGATTGTGTACGGTCCAAACGTATGCAGTATTGCGGTTGATGTGCGTGAATTGCTGGAGGGACATTAATGCGCATAAGGTTCGCGTTTTCGTCTGAACCTTTCGAGGTGCAGTCAGCAACTTTTACGGTTCAGCATGCAACATGTATTGATATTTTTCTCGCGGATGTCCCCTTTGAACATCTCTTTTTAGTGTTGAAAGATCCTGAACAGCAAACACGAGCTTTATTGACCTGTAAAACGCGAACGAAACATTTCATCGTAAGCGAATCGGCAGCATCAAGTTCTAACAATACCCTGGCAGGAAAAATCCTGCCGGGTAACTGGACAATAACATTCGTAAGGCCTGCGCTACATGTGGGGGCCGTGGTGCTCGACGTCATTCCTGGCGATACGCCGACCGGCGTGACGACGCCGGATAATTTTTCAGTGTTGTCGCAGCGCTCAAACCGTGTTCTTCAGCACGGTGAAAAATGGTATCGCGGCGATCTCCATTGCCATAGTTATTACTCTGATGGCCGAGTTTCGTTGTCTGATATTTGCGATAGTGCAGAGGACAACGGTTTTGATTATCTGGCGGTCACCGATCATTCAGTCATCACGACGCGTTTACCTCATCGTCCTTTTTTGGTGCTTCCGGCAACGGAACTCACGCTGGACAATGAAGTGCATTACAACGCGTTTGGCTTCAACAAGCTCATCGATTACGGCCATTATTTCTCGTGGCAGAATGTGTCAAAAAATACGATTTTGACCCAACTGTTTCATGATCTGAGTGGTGAAGGGGTTTTAATTTCCATTAATCACCCCTTTTCTGAGGGAATGACGTTACAGCACGATTTTGATGTGCGAGATATACATTTATTCGAAGTCATTAATGCACCACATCTTGCAGGGCATCCTATTGATAACGATAAGGCGATACGGTTTTACGATTTTTTGTGGAACCAGGGTTTTAGGCTGACGGCGACCGGTGGAAGCGATGCGCATAAACCTGACGGTAATGGTGTCTATCCTTTGGGGAAACCGACAACAGCCATATTTTCCAGAGAACTGAGTATTGCCGGGCTATTGGCTGGCCTCAGGGCTGGCAGAACAACAATAAGCAACGAGGTCGATTGCCAATTACATCTACGGCAGAGTGGCCGGACGATATATCCGGGCGATGAAGTCTCTGGAGAGGTTAATTTTGCCGCCAGCTGTTCCGCGCATGCACTGTCCTGGCGATTAATGAAAAATGGCGACTGTGTTGAGGAAACGTATGCTCAAACGTTCATACGGAATATCTCTTTACAAAAAGGTGATGTAATTCGTCTGGAGGCCCGCAGGAACGAAGAAATTGTCTTTTTTATGACACCGATATACTGCGGGATAACCCTACCGTCAGTGTTCCAGTTTGCTGCACTACTCGCGCAGTTTTTACTAACCCAGAAAGATTAGCTATTCGTTTTTGCGTCTGATTACTGTTCAATACGTCATTTTCGGGCTCAGAATGATCGATTCTGAGCCCGAAATAATTAGCCTAACACCTGCGGATTCACACAGTTCTTCTCAACTTTTCCCTGCAACGCATCAATCAGGTTATCCACCGCGCAGGCCGCCATATTAAAGCGCGTCTCATGCGTGGCAGAGCCAATATGTGGTAGCGCAACGACGTTCGGCAGCGTCAGCAGAGGGGAATCGACAGACAGCGGTTCCTTCTCAAAGACATCCAGCCCGGCGGCATGAATTTCACCCGCTTGCAGCGCGGCAATGAGCGCCTGTTCGTCCACTACCGGGCCACGCCCAGCGTTGATAAAGATGGCGGAGGATTTCATCTTCGCGAACTGTTCTTTACCGAAAAGATGATGCGTCTCTTCGCTGAGTGGCAGGATCAGACACACGAAATCGGATTCCTGCAATAGCGTGTCGAGGTCACAGTAACGCGCGCTGAAGCGCTCTTCGGCCTGCGGATGCTGGCGGCGAGCGTTATACAGAATCGGCATGCCGAAACCGCAGTGCGCGCGCTGAGCCAGCGCCATACCGATGCGGCCCATCCCGACAATACCCAGCGTTTTATGGTGCACATCGGTACCGAACCAGTCCGGCCCGATGCTTTTTTTCCATTCGCCGGCTTTTACGCGATCGGCGACTTCCACCACCCGGCGCGCGGTACTGAGCATCAGCGCCATCACCGTATCCGCGACGGTTTCCGTCAGAACAGTGGGGGTATGCATCAGCAGAATGTGACGCGCGTTGAGGGCATCGACATCAAAGTTGTCATAGCCCACGGAGACGGTCGAGGTCGCACGCAGCTTCGGCATTTTCTCCAGTAGCGCTTCGTTAACGGCTTCGCTGGAGCCCAGCAGGCCGACGGCGTTAGCAAACACCTCTGCATGCTGTTGGACGGTTTCCGGGCGCAGGTTAGGCACCTGCGTAACGGTAAAGTGGGCTTCCAGGCGATGCAATAAATCGTCAGGCAGTGCCTTGTAGAGAATAATGGACGGCTTCATGCGACTCTCCGTAAGTGTGATTTAAGCGTGGCGTGCGCCAACGGGAAGTTGTTGATTCTTAGCAGGCTTAACAATCAGAGTAAGCCATACCGAGGCGAAAAGTGCCACTCCCATAAAAATGTAAGAGGCGGACGGCGAACCGGTCGCGCCGTTGAGGTAGCCGACGAACCAGGAGCCAAAGAACGATCCCAGCGCGCCCATACTGTTGATTAAGGCCATGGCGCCGCCAGCGACGTTGCGCGGCAGCATTTCCGGGATGATGGCAAAGAACGGGCCATACGGCGCGTACATTGCGGCACCGGCGACAACCAGCAGAGTGTAGGAAATCCAGAAGTGGTTAGCGCCCACCGCCCATGAGCCGATAAAGGCGAAACCGGCAATCAGCAGCAGCGGCCAGACAAACAGCTTGCGGTTCTGCATCTTATCGGAAGCCCAGGAGACCAGAATCATCGCCGCTGTGGCGGCCAGATACGGCACAGATGACAGCCAGCCCACTTCTACCATCCCCAGGTTTGCGCCACCGCTGCGAATAATTGACGGCAGCCACAGCACGAAACCGTATACGCCGATGCTCCAGGCGAAATACTGCATGCACAGCAGAATCACGTTGCGGGAACGGAACGCTTCGCCGTAGTTACGCACCGCTTTAATGCCCTGCTGCTCTTTATCGAGCTCGGCCTGCAACGCCGCTTTTTCGGATTCAGACAACCAACCCACCTGCGCCGGTTTGTCTTTTACCAGCACCCACCAGCAGAACGCCCAGATGATGGCCGGGAAGCCTTCGATAATGAACATTTCACGCCAGCCGAGCGCCTGAATCAGGTAGCCGGAAACGACCGACATCCACAGCACCGTCACTGGGTTACCGAGTATCAGGAAGGTATTGGCGCGCGAGCGTTCAGATTTGGTGAACCAGTTACTGATATAAATCAGCATGGCGGGCATCACCGCCGCTTCCACCACGCCGAGAATAAAGCGAATGGCGGCAAGCATTGGAATATTGTTGACCATCCCGGTGAGCGAGGCGCAGGCTCCCCACAGGATAAGGCAGACGAAAATCAGTTTGCGCACGCTGCGGCGTTCCGCATACATCGCGCCGGGGATCTGGAAGAAGAAGTAGCCGAGGAAGAAAAGGGCGCCCAGCAAGGAAGAGATCCCTTTGGTGATGCCTAAATCTTCGTTAATGCCTGCGGCGGAAGCGAAACTGAAGTTTGCGCGGTCGAGGTACGCCAGGCTGTACGTGATAAACACGATTGGCATGATGTACCACCAGCGTTTGGCTGCATTGGTTGAGCTATTCATAGTCCTGCCTCTGTAGTTGTAGGGTCAGAGTGTTATTAGGGGAAGGTGCGCGCTGGTGCCCTCACCCCGGCCCTCTCCCACAGGGAGAGGGGGAAAACCAATAATGTGCACATTCCGTTCCCCTGCCTTGAGGAAGGGGGAAAACCAATAATGTGCACATTCCGTTCCTCTGCCTTGAGGAAGGGGGGAAAACCAATAATGTGCACATTCCATCCCCTCTCCCTTGAGGGAGAGGGTTAGGGTGAGGGGGACGGCACTATTCCCCCAACGCCTCACGCGTCGGTAATCCTTCACTGTCGCCCTGAACCTGAATGGCCAGTGCGCCAATCTTATTTCCGCGGGTTACTGCATCACGCAGTGAGCGTCCTTCCAGCAGGGCGCTAATAACCCCGACGGCGAAGCCATCGCCCGCGCCCACCGTATCAACCACCTTGTCGACTTTTACTGGCGCGACGCAGCCTTTTTCGCCCTCTGCGGTTTTATACCAGGCACCGTCTGCACCGGTTTTCAGTACCACCGCTTTTACACCACGCGTCAGATAGAAATCGGCAATAGCTTCCGGCGTTTGTTGACCGGTCAGAATCATGCCCTCTTTCAAACCGGGTAAAACCCAGTCGGCCTGGAACGCCAGGTGGTTGAGTTTTTCCACCATCTCCGCTTCGCTTTTCCACAGCACCGGGCGCAGGTTCGGATCGAAGGAGATTGTTTTGCCCAGCGCTTTCATCGTACGGGCCGTGTGATCGAGCAGGGCGTAGGACGAGTCAGAGAGCGCCGCCGCAACGCCGCTTAAGTGTAGATGGCGTGCGCTGGCGAAATAATTGTCATTGAAGTCACCGAGCGAAAGATGGCTGGCCGCTGAGTTTTTACGGAAGTATTCCACAATGGGATCGGTTCCATTTTCGACCTTAGATTTAACCTGAAAGCCGGTAGCGAAACGCGCGTCGCAGGTGACGCCTGTCGCATCAATACCCTCTTTTTTAAGGCTATTGATCACGAACTGGCCGAAGCTGTCGTTGCCAACGCGGCTCACCCAACCCACGTTCAGACCCAGGCGCGCCAGCCCGGTCGCGACGTTGAGCTCAGCCCCGGCGACACGTTTGATAAACTGCTCAACCTCACTGAGATCGCCCGTTTGTGTTGCCACAAACATTGCCATGGCTTCACCGATTGTGATGACATCCAGTTGTTTATTCATTGCTTAATCCTCGCGTAACAGTTCGACATAGCGACGGGTTACTGCGGTCAGGTCGTTGCCTTCGAGCGGAAACTCAATTCCACGCGGCGCGTCGGCAGGCAGGGCGCGCAGTACGTCCAGCCAGTCGGTATTGATGGGGTCCGGCGGCACGGCGCGGAAGCTGTCATGGTGAGGCGTCGCCGCTTTAACGTGGATGTAGCACACGGCCGGAGCCAGTTGCTGTGCGGCTTCCTGCGGGCAATTCCCCACCCACAACCAGTTACCCATATCAAAGGTCAGACGCACAGGCAGATTGAGTACACGGCAGGCGGCTTTGAAACGCTGCATCGGCGGCAACTGGCCGCATTCGGTTTGGTCGTTTTCCACCACCAACGCCATGCCGCTGACTTCCAGCCAGGTACGCAGGGTTTCCAGCGGCGCTTTGCGCTCAAAATGGCCAAGGGAGACTTTCAGCCATAGGGCGTTCAGCGTGCGGGCTTCTTCGAGCAGGGCGGGAAGGTGCGGGTTAAGCGTGCCGTCGGCAAGAAACAGTGGCTCAGGGGCCGAATAGCAGGCCAGTAATTTTTGCGTTTCTATCGCGCGGGCCAGCTCTGGCAGGGCATTTAGTTCGGCGTCGTTAAACATCTCGCGGCGGATTTCAACACCATCCGCGCCCGCTTTCGCGATTATCGGCAGCATCGCCGCCTGGCCACCCGCGGCGCGGACCTGGTCATGTCCGTAAGCGGCGGTAACCACGATAATTTGTCTTTTCATGGAGAACTCCAGCGTCATCGTATAGTGAATACGCTAGATGGAACCGGTTCCAAAGAAAAGCTCAGAATGTTGAATTTATGATCGTCATCACGAAGGATCGTTAACGGGAGGTTGATCCCCTGATAATCAGTTCGCCGGAGAAAACCTGTTCATGGATGGCGGTGCTACCGCCTTCGATGCGGCGCACGACCTGTTCGACCGCCGCAAAACCGATCTGCCAGGTGGGCTGTTTGAGGGTGGTGATGCCGACGCCCGCCAGCTCTGCCCATTCGAGTTCATCGAAACCCAGCAGCCCAATGTCGCTGCCCCAGTTCAAGCCGATGCGTTTGAGCGAGCGGGCAACCTGTAGCGTGAGCGCGCCGTTGGCAGAAATAATCGCTTTGCGCATACCGCGATACCGTGTGTGGAACTGACGCAGGGTGTTATCTAGCTGCGCATTTTCGGCCAATGGCACTTCTGCATTTTCAGCCAGCACCCCGGGGTGGCGCGCCAGCGTGGCATTAAACGCCGCCAGACGCTCGCGGCGGGTATTGACGGTGCCCAGCGGTTCGCTGAGAAACAGCAGGGCTTCGAAGCCCTGGTCAATCAGATGTTCGGTAGCGGTCGTTGCCGCCTGGGTGTTATCGAGCCCCACCACGTCGCAGGCGAAATCGGGAATTTTGCGGTCAATGAGGACCATCGGCAGCGAGGATTGTTGCAGGCGATTGAGCGCCTCTTCGCGCATCCCGACGGCGTTGACCACAATCCCTTCCACCTGATAACTGCGCAGCAGGTCGAGGTAATGCTGCTCCTGATCGACCTCGTTGTTGGTGTTACACACCAGCGGGGTGAAACCTTTCTCGCGACAGGCGGCCTCGATACCGCTTAACACGTTAACCGAGTAGGGGTTGGTGATATCGGCGATAATCAGGCCAATCAGGCGAGTGCGGCCACGCTTCAGGCTGCGCGCCATCAGGCTGGGGCGATAATCGAGTTCGGCGATGGCGTTTTCAATACGCGCCAGAAGCGCATCGGAAAGCAGATGTTTCTCGCCGTTAAGGTAACGGGAGATGCTGGTTTTACCGGTTTTTGCTGCTTTTGCGACGTCGCTTATAGTCGGGCGTGTTGATTTCGCCATAGATGCCTCTCTTTGCAAAGTGAGAACACCTTAGCGCGAAAATCTGGCTAAGCAAGTGATTTGCCCGGTAAACGAGGCGTTACCGGGCCGTTGTATTACTGAAGAGGGCTTAAGGTGATTTCAACGCGACGGTTCTGCGCTTTGCCTGCTTCGGTGCTGTTGCTGGCGATAGGATTAGCCGGGCCCATCCCGCTGGTGCGAATACGTGTTGCCGCTACGCCCTGAGTAATCAGCGAGCTGGCGACGGAATCAGCACGCTGCTGAGACAGTCGCATATTCAGGTCCTGGCCGCCGGTGCTGTCGGTGTAGCCAATCACATTTACCGCGGTTTTTTCATACTCTTTCAGTACCATCGCCACGCCGGTCAGGGTATTTGCGCCCGCCGGTTTCAGCGTTGCGCTGCTGCTGTCGAAGGTGACATTGCTCGGCATGTTTAACACGATGTTGTCGCCATTTCGCGTCACGCTGACGCCCGTTCCCTGCATTTTATCGCGCAGTTTGGCTTCCTGCACATCCATGTAGTAACCGACGCCGCCGCCGAGGGCCGCGCCTGCTGCCGCACCAATCAATGCACCTTTACCGCGATCTTTCTTCGACGAAGAGAGTGCGCCAACGCCCGCCCCGACCAGAGAGCCGATCCCGGCGCCAATGCCGGATTTGCCCGCTTCGCGCTCACCGGTATAAGGGTTAGTGGTGCAGCCAGAAACTGCCAGAGCTCCGCTCACAACGGCAGCAATCATCAGTACGCTTTTTTTCATCTTAATTCCTTAATCCTTTTTTATTCTTTGCCACGGTGACCGTGACGGTTGATTATGACGTGGAAAGAAGCGGAAAATTCCCTCTATAACTCCGATTTATGTAAAAAATAATGAGTGATGGTTAATTCATCACCACAACACCTGCATCGAATACTCAGGAGCACGCTTTGGCTACTACAGCGAAAACGCACACCATCTTAACTGCCGCCCACTGGGGCCCCATGCTTGTCGAGACGGACGGTGAAACCGTTTTTTCCTCGCGCGGGGCGCTTGAAACCTCGTTTGTTAACTCTTTGCAAAGCGCCGTGCGCGATCAGGTGCACAGTAAAACGCGGGTACGTTACCCGATGGTGCGCAAAGGCTATCTGGCCTCGCCAGCGTCACCTAAGGGGGTGCGCGGGCAGGATGAATTCGTGCGGGTGAGCTGGGACGAGGCGCTGGATCTCATACACGCGCAGCACAAACGTATTCGCGAAACGTATGGACCGTCCTCAATTTTTGCCGGTTCCTACGGCTGGCGATCCAATGGCGTGCTCCACAAAGCGGCGACGCTGCTACAGCGCTATATGAGCCTGGCGGGCGGTTACACCGGGCACCTGGGGGATTACTCGACCGGCGCGGCACAGGCCATCATGCCGCACGTGGTCGGCGGCAACGAAGTGTATCAGCAGCAAACCAGCTGGCCGCTGGTGCTGGAGCATACGGACGTGGTGGTGCTGTGGAGTGCCAACCCGCTGAATACCCTGAAAATTGCCTGGAATGCTTCGGATGAACAAGGCATTCCTTACTTTGAACAACTGCGCAAAAGCGGCAAGCGCCTGATCTGCATCGATCCGATGCGATCGGAAACGGTTGATTTCTTCGGCGAGTCGATGGAATGGATTGCGCCACACATGGGCACTGACGTGGCGATGATGCTTGGCATTGCCCATACGCTGGTGGAAAACGACTGGCATGATGCGCAATTCCTCGCACGCTGTACGACCGGATTCGACACATTTGCAAAATACTTGCTCGGTGAGCGCGACAATCAGCCGAAAACCGCCGAATGGGCATCAGCCATTTGTGGCGTAAGTGCGGCTAAAATCCGTGAACTGGCGAAACTGTTCCGCGAAAATACCACCATGTTAATGGCGGGCTGGGGCATGCAGCGTCAGCAGTTCGGCGAACAAAAGCACTGGATGGTGGTGACGCTCGCCGCCATGCTGGGGCAAATCGGTACGCCGGGCGGGGGCTTTGGGCTCTCCTATCACTTTGCCAACGGCGGCAACCCGACGCGCCGCGCAGCCGTGCTGGCGTCGATGCAGGGCGCGGTAAAAGGGGGAGTGGATGCGGTTGATAAAATTCCCGTCGCGCGGATTGTCGAGGCACTGGAAAACCCCGGCGCACCGTATCAGCACAACGGCATGGACAGGCACTTCCCGGATATCCGTTTTGTCTGGTGGGCGGGTGGGGCTAACTTTACCCATCATCAGGACACCAACCGCTTAATTCGTGCCTGGCAGCGCCCGGAGCTGGTGGTGATTTCCGAGTGCAACTGGACGGCGGCGGCGCGTCATGCCGATATTGTTCTGCCCGCCACCACCTCTTTTGAGCGCAACGATCTGACTATGACCGGTGATTACAGTAATCAGCACCTGGTGCCGATGAAGCGCGTGGTGATGCCACGGGGTGAAGCGCGCGATGATTTTGAGGTATTTGCTGAGCTGAGTGAGCGCTGGGAAACGGGTGGGCGTGAGCGTTTCACCGAAGGCAAAAGTGACCTGCAATGGCTGGAAACGTTCTATCGCATCGCCGCAGAGCGGGGCGCCAGCCAGCAGGTTACGCTGCCGCCGTTTACAGATTTCTGGCAGGCGAATCAGCTAATCGAAATGCCGACCAGCGAACAAAACGCGCAGTTTGTCCGTTTCGCGGCCTTCCGTGCCGATCCGCAGGCCAATCCGTTGAAAACACCGAGCGGGAAAATCGAAATTTATTCTGAACGTATCGCCAGCTTCAACTATGCCGATTGTCCGCCGCATCCGATGTGGCTGGAACCGGATGAATGGCACGGTAATGCCGAGCCGCAGCAGTTGCAGTTGCTCTCCGCGCATCCGGCGCATCGCCTGCACAGCCAGCTCAACCATACGTCCCTGCGCGAGCAGTATGCGGTCGCGGGGCGTGAACCGCTTACCCTGCATCCGCAGGATGCGCGTGCACGAAATATTCAGGATGGCGATGTGGTGCGCGTATGGAATCACCGCGGGCAGGTGCTGGCGGGCGCGGTGGTGAGCGATGGCATAAAGCCTGGCGTGATGTGCCTGCATGAAGGCGCATGGCCGGATCTGGATCTTAAGGCCGGGGGCATCTGTAAAAACGGTGCAGTCAACGTACTGACCAAAGACCTCCCCAGCTCGAAGCTGGGGAATGGCTGCGCGGGCAATACGGCGCTGGCGTGGGTAGAGAAATACAGCGGCCCGGCGCTTACGCTAACGGCGTTTGATCCGCCTGCCAACGCATAATCCAGGTGGGATGTTTGGTCTCCTCCTGCCATGCGCCGTCTTCAATGCGAAAGCCGAGCGCATGGTAGAAATTCACCGCGCGGCCATTTTTCTGATACACCTCCAGGCTTAACATCGGGTAGCGCTGCTTAACTTCGTTGAGCAGCGCGCTGCCAATGCCGCGATGCAGCGCCTGCGGTGCCACGAACAACGCCCCAACAAACTGGTTATCCATCACGCTGATAAACCCCAACAGGGTATCATTTTCTTCCCACACCCAGGTTTGTGCCGCCGGTAGGTAAACGTCGCGTACCAGCGCGAGGCTGTCGTGCCAGTACTGCTCATCAATAAAAGGATGCGCGAAGGTGGTGCTTTCCAGCCACAGCGTGAGCACCGGGTCGAGAGATTTAGCTGTCCACTTGCGGATCATGCTGGCCTCCGGGATGGCAGAAACAGCCCGTTACGTGATCGTTCACCAGCCCGCACGCCTGCATAAAGGAGTAGCAAATGGTCGTGCCGACAAATTTAAAGCCACGTTTTTTCAGCGCTTTTGATAAGGCATCGGAGGCGGGCGTCGATGTAGGAATGCCGGAGAGCTCTGCCGCCTGGGTGACGATGGGCGTGTTATCCACGAACGACCAGACGAAATCGACAAAGGGCTCGCCATTCTCTTCCATCGCCAGATACGCGCGTGCGTTACCAATGATGGCCTGAATTTTCCCGCGATGGCGAATAATTCCGGCATCCAGCACCAGCCGCTCAACATCTTCTTCCGTCATGGCCGCAACCTTGCGCGGGTCGAAATGGTGGAAAGCGTGACGGTAGTTTTCGCGTTTCTTAAGTACCGTTATCCACGAAAGCCCGGCCTGCTGGCCTTCAAGGCAAATCATTTCAAATAGCTGCTGCCCGTCTTTCTGCGCAACGCCCCACTCCTTGTCGTGATAGTCGATATAGAGTGGGTCCTGACTGACCCAACCACAACGCTGCATACCCTTCTCCTGTTTCATGGTCCTGACCTGATAATAAAACCTGCAAATCATGCTTGACGCCAGAAATAAAAAGACAATATTTAATACAGGGATACACACCCCCTAAAAACATAACAATATCGCCGGGTTCGGCTCTTTTCTGGAGTCGCTTGAATGATTGATAAGAAATGCACTGGCTTTCGACCAGGTGTTTTGACGGCGCCTGTCTTTATTTGCTTATTATTTGCAGCTTCGGCGCACGCCTGGCAGCAAGAATATATCGTGACTGACACAGAAAGTCGTACCGCTGAACGCTATACATGGGATAGCGATCACCAACCGCGCTATGACGATATTCTGGCGGAACGTATCAAGGCTGCCAGCGATGGGCCCGGTCTGGCGATGACGATGCCGGACGAGACGCCGCTGGACGCGACCAAATCAATGAGCATTGGCTGGAACATGCCGCTGACCGCGGGCCTGACGACCGGGCCGGTTGCTGCATGGCGTTACGATGGCTCGCCTGCCTCTGTGTTTAATGACTCGGGTGATAATGGCAGTTATACCGACCCAATGTGGCATGCCAGCATCAGTACGCTGGGCTGGCGAGTGGACTCCCGCTCCTGGTGGGGGGTTCATCCGTGGGCGCAGGTCAGTTATAACCAACAGTATGGCGAAAATCAGTGGAAAGCCCAGTCCGGCCTTAATCGCATGCCGGGCACCAATCAGGAAGGCAACTGGGTCGATGTGACGCTGGGGGCTGATATGTTTCTTAATCAACATGTTGCTGCGTATGCGGCTCTGTCGCAGGCGGACAACATGACCACCGGTTCCAACTACCTCTATACCATGGGGGTGAGCGCTCGCTTTTAGATTGTCGGATGGCGCGGGCGACAGACCGCGCCATCGGGCATAAGCTGCACGCAATGTCATTCATTCCACTCTCAGTGCATTTCATTCCGTCCTCAACGCACTTCATGCCTTTTTCCCCCATGGAATACGCGGGTTTCGTTATCGTAGCCGCAGTTAATTCAAGAAGGCATCTTCATCATGAACGCTGCAACTCAAAATCATACTCGCTGGCTGACGCTTATCGGCACCATCATTACCCAGTTCGCGCTGGGGTCAGTTTACACCTGGAGTCTGTTTAACAGTTCGCTCTCGAGCAAGCTGGATGCGCCGGTCAGCCAGGTCGCTTTCTCCTTCGGTTTATTAAGTCTTGGCCTCGCGCTTTCGTCCTCTGTGGCCGGCAAATTACAGGAACGTTTTGGCGTAAAACGCGTCACCATGGCTTCCGGGATTTTGCTGGGCGTCGGCTTTTTCCTGACGGCGCACTCTAACAGCCTGATGATGCTGTGGCTGAGCGCAGGTGTGCTGGTTGGCCTCGCCGACGGCGCGGGCTATCTGCTGACGCTCTCCAACTGCGTGAAATGGTTCCCGGAACGTAAAGGGCTGATTTCCGCGTTTGCTATCGGTTCTTACGGTTTAGGCAGCCTCGGTTTTAAATTCATCGACAGCCACCTGCTGGAAACTGTCGGCCTGGAAAAAACCTTCATGATTTGGGGCGCGATTGTACTGGTGATGATCGTCTTCGGCGCGATGCTGATGACCGATGCGCCGCAGCAGGAAGTGAAAAGCGTTAACGGCGTGGTCGAAAATGACTTCACTCTGGCGCAGTCCATGCGTAAACCACAGTACTGGATGCTGGCGGTGATGTTCCTGACTGCCTGCATGAGCGGCCTGTATGTCATTGGTGTGGCGAAAGATATTGCCCAGGGCATGGTACATCTGGATATCGCTACGGCGGCGAACGCAGTGACCATCATCTCTATTGCTAACCTGAGCGGTCGTCTGGTGCTGGGTATCCTGTCCGATAAAATCTCCCGTATCCGTGTCATTACTATCGGTCAGGTGATTTCGCTGGTGGGGATGGCCGCGCTGCTCTTCGCTCCGCTTAATGCCACCACCTTCTTCGCCGCCATCGCCTGTGTGGCCTTTAACTTCGGCGGTACCATCACCGTGTTCCCATCGCTGGTGAGTGAGTTCTTCGGTCTGAACAATCTGGCGAAAAACTACGGTGTGATTTACTTAGGTTTCGGTATCGGCAGCATCTGCGGTTCGTTGATTGCCTCACTGTTCGGCGGCTTCTACGTGACCTTCTGCGTTATCTTCGCTCTGCTGATTATCTCGCTGGCGCTGTCTACCACGATTCGTCAGCCGGCCCAGCCAACACTGCGCCAGATTCACGCGCACTAATTGCAAGTCCGAAAAAAGAGGAGCTATGCTCCTCTTTTGCTGTTTTTAACCCCTCTTTTGTCCGCTACCGCACTTGCTTTTTTGTAAATATCTGTAGCCAAAACACACATCATTGCCACTTTTCCCTCTGACTGTGGTCTACTTAGCCGCGCGTGTACCGAATGGACTCTATTACTTCCGCACAATTTGCCTGATGCGCGTACCCGGATGGTATAGCGCTGATCTGTTGTTCCCTTTTTTCAGGGTTATTTGCATGCGATATTTAAAAACGATGTCTCAGCAGACGCTGTGCTGGCTGCTGGCGGTCTACATCGGTCTGTTTATGAATGCCTCAGTCTTCCTGCGTCGCTTTGAAGGCTACGCTCAGGACCTCACTTTCTGGAAAGGCGTTGCGGCTATCGTAGAGATGCTTGCCGCCGTTCTGATCTGCTTCTTCTTGCTGCGTGTTCTGTCGTTACTCGGTAGACGGGTCTGGCAGGTACTGGCGTCGTTGCTGGTGCTGATCTCCGCTGGCGCCTGTTATTACATGACCACCATGAACGTCATGATTGGCTACGGCATTGTCGCGTCGGTGATGACGACGGATATCGATCTGTCAAAAGAAGTGGTTGGCTGGACACTGGTTATCTCAGTGGTGCTGATAAGCGCTATTCCGCTGTTCCTCATCTGGTTTAACGGCAGCAACATGACGCTGTGGCGTCAGATTCGCACCCCGAAACAGCGCTGGCGCAGCGTGCTGGTCGTGCTGCTGGCCGGCCTGATGGTCTGGGGCCCCGTTCGTTTTCTTGATACGCGCCAGAAGCGTGATGACCGTATCGCAGGCGTGGATATGCCGAGCTACGGTGGCGTACTGGCCAACTCCTACCTGCCGTCTAACTGGCTCTCAGCGCTGGGGCTTTACGCTTTTGCCCAGGTGGATGAGTCATCGGATAACAAATCGCTGATGAATCCGGTTAAGAAATTCACCTATACGCCGACGCAAAACCTCGACGATATCTATGTGATTTTTATCATCGGCGAAACCACTCGCTGGGATCACATGGGGATGCTGGGTTACGAACGCGACACTACGCCAAAACTCTCTAAAGAGAAGAACCTGGTGATGTACCGTGGTTACTCCTGTGACACCGCGACCAAGTTGTCGCTGCGCTGCATGTTTGTGCGTGAAGGTGGGGCGGAAGATAATCCGCAGCGTACGCTCAAAGAGCAGAACGTCTTTGCGGTGCTTAAGCAGTTAGGTTTCAGTTCTGATCTGTATGCGATGCAGAGCGAGATGTGGTTCTACACCAACACGATGGCGGATAACATCGCCTACCGTGAGCAGATCGCCGCTGAACCGCGTAACCGGGGTAAAGCCGTGGACGATATGCTGCTGTCGAGCGAAGTTCAGCGTTCGCTGGATGATAACCCGCAGGGTAAACACCTGATTGTGTTGCACACTAAAGGGTCGCATTACAACTATACTCAGCGTTACCCACGCGCATTCGCTAAGTGGGGGCCAGAGTGTTATGCCGTCGATCGTAAGTGTCCGAAAGACCTGATGATCAACTCGTTTGATAACTCCATCACCTATGTCGATCATTTTATCGATAACATTATCGATCAGGTGCGCGATAAGAAAGCGATCGTGTTCTACGCCTCTGACCACGGTGAGTCGATTGAAGAACGCGAGCACCTGCATGGCACCCCACGCCATATGGCCCCGCCGGAGCAGTTCCGCGTGCCGATGATGGTGTGGATGTCGGATAAATATCTGGAGAATCCCTCGAATGCTGCGGCCTTTGCCCAGTTGAAGAAGGAAGCGGATATGAAGCAGCCGCGTCGTCATGTCGAGCTGTATGACACCATTATGGGCTGCCTTGGTTACACCTCGCCAAACGGCGGGATTAACGAGAATAACAACTGGTGTCACATCCCGGATGCCAGCAAGAAAGCCACGAATTAACCGGGATGGCGAGTTTCTCGCCGAACGAATGGCTTTTTTAAGGTAAGGGATTGACGGGGATGCATCACAGCAGTAAGATGCGCCCCGCATTCGGTGATTGGCGCAGCCTGGTAGCGCACTTCGTTCGGGACGAAGGGGTCGGAGGTTCGAATCCTCTATCACCGACCAAATTTGAAAAGCCCGCTCTTTGAGCGGGCTTTTTTGCGTCTGGTGTTTGAAGACAACCCTCACCCTAGCCCTCTCCCTGAGGGAGAGGGGACCGATTGCATGCAAGTTTAAGGTTAGCGCTGGTTTTCTGCCTCCCCGTGAGGGAGAGGGGACCAATTGCACGCAGGTTTAGGTTCGTGCCGCTTTTCTCCCTCTCCCTGTGGGAGAGGGCCGGGGTGAGGGCAACAGCGTGCGACGATCACACATAAGGCCCTTTACGCATCTGAATCACCGCGACCTCTCCATTTTGTGACCTATTCCATTGCTTTTTTTTATACATAGTCAGATCTTTTTTTTCGTTGCTTATGGATAACCTCAGCATTTTCCCCTGTGCGTTTTAACGTTCGCGGTATTTATCGCTCAGATAATCACCGTTCTGTGATTATTTTTTCATAATGTGATTAAACGTTAATCACTGACCACCCGGAAATATCAAGAACAAAACTCTGGCTCGTGGCGAGTAGCATAAATTTCTCTGCTGAAAATACCGCTCTGGAGTTTTTTTAATCTTTGCCTGCCAATTCTCACCCTCGTTGTAAATCCCGGATGAGTGTATTGACGTTTTCACATTCTGTTGACAGATTGTAGGGCACGAGGGGCATTTCAGGGAGGATCTGCGCTGCAACTCACACGCTCACCTGAAAGGAATCTCCATCCCCTGTAACGCCTTCGGGCACTACCGACCAGACCGGTTAAAAAACAAATAAAGGCTGGCGGAATAACAACAACACAACACACATAACCTGGAGCACAATAATGAGTATTTCCTTGAAGAAGTCAGGGATGCTGAAGCTTGGTCTCAGCCTGGTGGCGATGACCGTCGCAGCGGGCGTGCAGGCCAAAACCCTGGTTTATTGTTCTGAAGGCTCGCCGGAAGGCTTTAACCCACAGCTCTTTACCTCGGGAACCACCTATGACGCCAGCTCGGTGCCAATCTATAACCGTCTGGTGGAATTCAAAACCGGTACTACCGAAGTTATCCCTGGCCTTGCTGAAAAGTGGGAAGTCAGCGAAGATGGCAAAACCTACACCTTCCACCTGCGTAACGGTGTGAAGTGGCAGGACAGCAAAGATTTCAAACCGACGCGCGACTTTAACGCCGATGACGTTGTGTTCTCATTCGATCGTCAGAAAAACGACCAGAACCCGTACCATAAAATTTCTGGCGGCAGCTATGAATACTTCGAAGGCATGGGCCTGCCGGAGCTGATTAGCGAAGTGAAAAAAGTCGACGATCACACGGTTCAGTTCATCCTGACTCGCCCGGAAGCGCCGTTCCTTGCTGACCTGGCAATGGACTTCGCCTCTATTTTGTCAAAAGAATATGCTGACAACATGCTGAAAGCCGGTACGCCGGATAAAGTCGACCTGAACCCAATCGGTACCGGACCATTCCAGCTGCAGCAGTACCAGAAAGACTCCCGTATTCTCTACAAAGCCTTCCCGGGCTATTGGGGCACCAAGCCGCAGATCGACCGTCTGGTCTTCTCCATCACGCCTGACGCTTCCGTGCGTTACGCCAAACTGCAGAAGAACGAATGCCAGGTGATGCCGTATCCGAACCCGGCGGACATCGCACGCATGAAGCAGGATAAAAATATTACCCTGCACGAGCAGGCAGGCCTGAACGTGGGCTATCTCTCCTACAACGTGCAGAAAAAGCCGCTCGATGAAGTGAAAGTTCGCCAGGCGCTGACCTACGCGGTGAACAAAGAAGCGATCATCAAAGCTGTTTATCAGGGCGCTGGCGTAGCCGCGAAAAACCTGATCCCGCCAACCATGTGGGGCTATAACGACGACGTTAAAGACTACAGTTACGATCCTGAAAAAGCCAAAGCGCTGCTGAAAGAAGCAGGCCATGCAGACGGTTTCACCATCGACCTGTGGGCAATGCCGGTTCAGCGTCCCTATAACCCGAACGCTCGCCGTATGGCTGAGATGATTCAGGCTGACTGGGCGAAAGTGGGCGTGAAAGCCAACATCGTTACCTATGAGTGGGGCGAGTACCTGAAACGCGCCAAAGCGGGTGAACACCAGACGGTGATGATGGGCTGGACCGGCGACAACGGGGACCCGGATAACTTCTTCGCCACCCTGTTTAGCTGTGCGGCCTCAGAGCAAGGCTCCAACTACTCGAAATGGTGCTATAAGCCGTTTGAAGACCTGATTCAGCCGGCACGCGCCACCGACGATCACAACAAGCGTATTGAACTGTACAAACAGGCTCAGGTGGTGATGCATGACCAGGCTCCGGCACTGATCATCGCTCACTCCACCGTATACGAGCCGGTGCGTAAAGAAGTCAAAGGCTATGTAGTCGATCCGTTGGGCAAACACCACTTCGACAACGTCTCCATCGAATAATTAAAAAGCTGGATTGCTGCGCCTGTCCTCACCTGCACCTGTAGGCCGGATAAGCGCAGCGCCATCCGGCGTAATACTTAGCCCGTGGCAGTGTACGTGCGGGCCAGGATTTGTGAGCAATACAGACACCCAGTTCCAGGCTGAGTGTCACTAGAGAGAATCCGGGTTATGTTGCAGTTTATTCTCCGACGTTTGGGACTCGTCATCCCCACGTTTATCGGTATTACCCTTCTCACGTTTGCGTTTGTCCATATGATCCCCGGCGACCCGGTGATGATTATGGCGGGCGAGCGTGGTATCTCCCCTGAACGCCATGCCGAACTGTTGGCAGCACTCGGCCTTGATAAGCCGATGTGGCAGCAGTACCTCCACTATATCTGGGGCGTGTTGCACGGTGATTTAGGGATCTCGCTGAAAAGCCGTCTCCCGGTGTGGGACGAGTTCGTGCCGCGTTTTAAAGCGACGCTGGAACTTGGTATCTGCGCCATGATGTTCGCCGTTGCCGTGGGTATCCCGGTGGGTGTGCTGGCTGCGGTGAAGCGCGGCTCTATCTTCGATCACACTGCGGTTGGCCTGGCGTTGACCGGCTACTCCATGCCTATCTTCTGGTGGGGCATGATGCTGATTATGCTGGTCTCGGTGCAGTGGAACCTGACGCCGGTTTCAGGGCGCGTGAGCGACATGGTGTTCCTTGATGACTCGAACCCGCTAACCGGTTTTATGCTGATAGATACCGCTATCTGGGGCGAAGAGGGCAACTTTATTGACGCGGTGGCGCATATGATTTTGCCAGCCATCGTGCTGGGGACCATCCCGCTGGCGGTGATTGTGCGTATGACGCGTTCTTCCATGCTGGAAGTATTAGGTGAAGATTACATCCGTACCGCGCGCGCCAAAGGGCTGACCCGCATGCGGGTCATCGTGGTGCACGCGTTGCGTAACGCCATGCTGCCGGTGGTGACCGTTATCGGCTTGCAGGTGGGGACGTTGCTGGCAGGGGCCATCCTGACGGAAACCATTTTCTCCTGGCCGGGGCTGGGCCGCTGGTTAATCGACGCCTTGCAGCGCCGCGACTACCCGGTGGTACAGGGCGGTGTGCTGCTGGTTGCGACGATGATTATCCTCGTCAACCTGCTGGTTGATCTCCTCTATGGCGTGGTGAACCCGCGTATTCGGCATAAGAAGTAAGGGGCCATCATGTCACAAGTTACTGAAAATAAAACGGTGTCCGCACCGGTGCCGATGACGCCGTTGCAGGAGTTCTGGCACTACTTTAAACGTAACAAAGGCGCCGTGGTTGGCCTGGTTTATGTGGTTGTTGTGCTGTTTATCGCTATTTTTGCCAACTGGATTGCGCCGTATAACCCGGCAGATCAGTTCCGTGATTCCCTGCTCGTGCCGCCGGTCTGGCAGGAAGGCGGAAGCTGGGCGCATTTGCTGGGAACGGATGACGTCGGCCGCGATGTGATGACGCGCTTAATGTATGGCGCGCGTTTATCTCTGCTGGTGGGGTGTCTGGTAGTGGTGCTGTCGCTGGTGCTGGGGATTGTTCTTGGGCTGGTGGCGGGCTACTTTGGCGGCCTGGTTGATAACGTCATTATGCGCGTGGTCGATATCATGCTGGCGCTGCCGAGCCTGCTGCTGGCACTGGTGCTGGTAGCCATTTTCGGCCCATCGATTGGTAACGCCGCGCTGGCGCTGACCTTCGTTGCGCTGCCGCACTACGTGCGCCTGACGCGTGCTGCCGTACTGGTGGAAGTGAACCGCGACTACGTCACCGCGTCTCGCGTGGCGGGGGCGGGGGCGATGCGCCAGATGTTCGTCAATATCTTCCCGAACTGCCTTGCACCGCTGATTGTTCAGGCGTCGCTCGGTTTCTCTAACGCCATTCTCGATATGGCCGCCCTTGGCTTCCTCGGCATGGGTGCGCAACCGCCAACACCGGAGTGGGGCACGATGCTCTCCGACGTGTTGCAGTTCGCGCAAAGCGCCTGGTGGGTCGTGACCTTCCCCGGTCTGGCGATCCTGCTGACGGTGCTGGCATTTAACCTGATGGGTGACGGTCTGCGTGACGCGCTCGATCCCAAACTGAAGCAGTAAGAGGTTCGAGATGGCGTTATTAAATGTAGATAAATTATCGGTGCACTTCGGTGACGAAGGTACACCGTTCCGCGCCGTTGACCGCGTCAGTTACAGCGTTGATCAGGGCGAAGTGGTCGGGATTGTGGGCGAGTCAGGTTCCGGTAAATCCGTCAGCTCACTGGCGATTATGGGGCTGATTGACTATCCGGGCCGGGTGATGGCAGAGAGCCTTGCCTTTAATGGGCAGGATCTCAAGCGTATCTCGGAGAAAGAACGCCGCAATCTGGTCGGGGCGGAAGTCGCGATGATCTTCCAGGATCCGATGACCAGCCTCAACCCGTGCTACACCGTCGGTTTCCAGATAATGGAAGCGATTAAGGTGCATCAGGGCGGTAACAAGAAAACACGTCGTCAGCGGGCAATTGACCTGCTGAATCAGGTCGGCATTCCTGACCCGGCCTCGCGTTTAGACGTATATCCGCACCAGCTTTCCGGTGGGATGAGCCAGCGCGTGATGATCGCCATGGCGATAGCCTGTCGGCCAAAACTGCTGATTGCCGATGAACCGACAACGGCGCTCGACGTGACCATTCAGGCGCAGATTATTGAACTGCTGCTGGAGCTTCAGCAGAAAGAGAACATGGCACTGATCCTGATTACCCACGATCTGGCACTGGTTGCGGAAGCCGCGCATAAAATTATCGTGATGTATGCCGGCCAGGTCGTGGAAACCGGGGCGGCACATGATATTTTCCGCGCGCCGCGCCACCCATACACCCAGGCGCTGCTGCGTGCGTTGCCGGAGTTTGCTCAGGACAAAGCCCGCCTGGCGTCGCTGCCGGGCGTGGTTCCGGGCAAATATGACCGTCCGAACGGATGTCTGCTTAACCCGCGTTGCCCGTATGCGACGGATAGATGCCGCACTGAAGAACCGGATCTGAACCTGCTAGATGGCGCGCGTCAGTCCAAATGTCACTACCCACTCGATGACGCCGGGAGGCCTACAAAATGAGTACGCAAGAGGCCGCTCTGCAACCGCTGTTGCAGGCAACCGAACTGAAAAAATACTACCCGGTGAAAAAAGGGCTGTTTGCCCCCGAGCGTCTGGTAAAAGCGCTGGACGGCGTGTCGTTTACGCTCGAGCGCGGTAAAACGCTGGCAGTAGTGGGGGAATCCGGCTGCGGGAAATCGACGCTGGGGCGTCTGCTGACGATGATTGAAACGCCTACCGGGGGGGCGCTTTCTTATCAGGGGCAGGACCTGCTCAAACACGATCCGCATGCGCAGAAATTACGTCGGCAGAAAATCCAGATTGTCTTCCAGAACCCCTACGGCTCGCTGAACCCGCGAAAAAAAGTGGGGCAGATCCTGGAAGAACCGCTGCTGATTAACACCTCACTCAGCAAAGCCGAACGTCGTGAAAAAGCGCTGGCGATGATGGCGAAAGTGGGCCTGAAAACGGAACACTACGACCGCTATCCGCATATGTTCTCCGGCGGCCAGCGTCAGCGTATCGCCATCGCGCGTGGGTTGATGCTCGACCCGGACGTGGTGATTGCCGACGAACCGGTTTCCGCGCTGGACGTTTCGGTGCGCGCGCAGGTGCTCAACCTGATGATGGATTTGCAGCAGGAGCTGGGGCTGTCTTATGTCTTCATCTCCCACGACCTGTCGGTGGTCGAGCACATTGCCGATGAAGTGATGGTGATGTACCTCGGCCGCTGTGTGGAGAAGGGGACGAAAGACCAAATCTTCAATAATCCGCGTCATCCGTACACCCAGGCACTGCTTTCAGCGACACCGCGTCTGAATCCGGACGATCGTCGCGAGCGCATTAAGCTCACCGGTGAACTGCCAAGCCCGCTGAATCCACCGCCGGGTTGCGCTTTCAATGCCCGCTGCCGTCGTCGGTTTGGGCCCTGTACCCAACTCGCGCCGCAGCTGAAAGAGTATAACGGTCAACTGGTTGCGTGCTTTGCCGTAGAGCAGGATGAAAACCCTGAAAAGGCGTTATAAGGTCTGGAAGGCAGCGCGCATCTTGCGAGATTGCCAGGTGAAGAGAATAAATAAAAAAGCGTAGTATCGACGCCAGGCCGGGTTCGCCCGGTCAGGCGCAATGTTGCGGGGGCTTGATCCCCGGCGGCATTGGTTGCTGGAAAGAGAAAACCCCCGCACGTTGAGAGGTTTAACCTGACAACATAACGGGGGCTTATCTTGACTCTAGACAATTCAAGAATAGCCGCGAACCGTTGTCATTTCAAGCAAGGCGGCTATATGACGTTCGCACAACTCTGTGTGATCTTCTGGCACGATCTGGCAGCGCCGATTCTGGTGGGGGTTATTACCACCGCAATCGTGAGCAGGTGGCGTAACCGGAGATAATCCGCAGGCGGGCGTCAGGCTGTCGAGATGGCAACGTGCGCCCGAAACAGGCCGCAGGGGTAACATCCTGCGGCCTTTTTTGCTTATTGCGGGTACGGCACCCAGTCACCGCCGTTCAGGCGAACGTAAGGTTTACCCTGGTATTGCATCACAACGGCGTTGGAGTTCTCGGAGACCGGAGCCGTTTGCGGCAGGTTGTTGGTATAAGCCTGCCAGTCCACGCTGTCTTCATTGAACATCTTACCGTCAACGGCGCGGGCAACCAGTTCGGAGACCGCAAGGTAGCTGCTCGGCTGATCGATGACGATCGGCGCGCCCTGATGCGGCGCTTTCATGCCAAAGAATTTCACTGCGGCAGGAACATGCGTAATGGACGGGCTCGGGATATCGCGCAGGCCAGAAACCTGCATTTTATCGCCCTGCAGCGCTGCGCCGTGTTCCGGCACCACGACGACCATCACTTTACGCCCTGATTTTTCCAGCTCGGTAAAGAAGGTATCCAGCTCATCAAACAGCTTCTGCGCACGCGCTTTGTAATCGGCGGTTTTGCTCTGGCCCTGATAGTGGTTACCGTCGTGCAGCGGCAGAATGTTGAAGAAGGTTGCGGTGCGTTTTTCCGCCCCCTGGCCTTCCGACTCCTGCCAGCGTTTCAGGACGGCAAGATCGTCATACACCGGCGAGCCGTCGAAGGAGAGCAGGTTAACCGGCAGTTTGCTTTGATCCATCAGCGGGCTTTGCACGCCTCCGTTATCACGTATTTCTTTCAGGAAGCCACCAAAGACGCCGTTGTGATCCAGCATCAGTTGCTGCGCGAAGCCCAGTTTGCTCAGGTTGTCGAACAGGTAGCACTGATTCCCGGCGGGTTGATATAGATTGGTATGCGACGGTTGACCGCAGCTGGCGCGCAGCAGGCGAATCGCCGCCGGTCCGCTGTAGGAGGTTGCTGAGTTGAAGTTGGTAAAGCGAATATCAAAGTGCGACCACAGCGGGTGCTGCATCAGGCCAGCCGCTTCAATATCGGCGTTCGAGAGCGAGCAGATGTTGATCACCAGCAGTTCAAACGGCTGGGCATCGGCAGGCAAGGCGTCCGGGAATTTGGTCGAGCGTTTCTCTTCAGATTGATAGAAGCTGCTTAGCCAGGCGTTGAGATTGGCCGAGGTCGGCGGCGCAGTTTGCGCAGGGATATCTCCGACGACCGGCGTATTGCCCGCCGTAGCGACCGTCGCGGCAGCCGTGCCGCCAGTGGTGGTGACAGTATTGGTCGGCTGGCCGCCCGGGAACAGGCTAAAAGAGGGGCCAACCAGGGTAATCAGGTTCAGCCAGACCATCGCCGCAACCACAAATACCGTTACGCGAATCCACTGGGTTAAGAACAGCCAGGCGACCAGCAGCACAAAGAAGGCGCCGACCATCTGCCAGTTAATAAAGCGAGTGACCAGATCCCACATGTAGTCCGCACTGAAGCCAGCAATTTGCGAGCCCTGGCTCATGATGCTTTCCGGACCCGGCAGCCAGGTATCATGCCAGAAGAGGGCAAAGCCTATCGGGATGGCAATCCAGTTACGCCATTTATGCAGGCGGCGATTGGGCAGCGGAAACAGCAGAAACGCCATAAACACCAGGTTCTGCATGGCGTGGAAATTGAGGTAACCGGCCCACAGCAGGCCGAATTTTACCAGGAAATAGAAGTTCCAGCCGGACAAGCCGCGCCAGTATTGCCAGAGCGGCGATGAGGCCGTGGCGGTTTGGGTTGATTGGGTCATTTTTCTGTTTTCGCTCTGGAACTGGAACCCCGGCGGACGATACCAGCCGGTTTGACATAACGCGGTTTAAAGAACATCAGCCGGAAGGCGTTTTCGATGCGGCGCTGATAGTGGCGCGTCAAATATCCCAGCGGGAAGAAAAGCAGCGCGCACAAGACGACTAACTGAATAATATCGCTTATCGACATCATGATGACTGTTCTCCCGTGTCAGCGGATAAACGATGCGGTTCCGGATACCGACGCCAGTGACGGCCATCGTGCGTGGCGTTGATAATTTTGCCCGGCTGGATGGTCACCGGCAGCGGCTTCGTCCAGCGCTCCGGTTTCACGTCCTGCATATTCACCAGTTCTGCCGCGATTTGTTTATCTTCAAACCAAATCACCCGGTTAGAGAAAATGTCGCCCGTCGGCAGCGGGAAAATATGGTTCAGGGCGATATCGAGATCGTTGACCCGACAAAACGATAAAAAGATCATCAGGCGCTTATCTGCAATGGTAGCAATATCGCCCATACGGTGCGGACGGCACAGGGTCAGCGCTTGTTCAACGCGCAATCCCGGCGCCGGACGCAGCGCGACCAGCACACCTTTGCCATCGGCAGGCAGCAACGGATTGCTGACGATTTTTTGTACCGCATCGCAGAATACATCCCACTTCTGGTAACCTTTAAGCTTCAGGGGTTCGGTATTACTGAACAGCGTAGTCAAATCTTCCGGTACGCGGCGGCTGAATTGCTGATTTTGCACGCTTTCAATTAAGGTCAGGCAGCGCGAAAGCGCCGAACTGTGAGAGATCACAAGGTTCGCCCCGCAGCTTAACAGCAGGCGCTCGTCGGTGGCGCGCAGGCTGGGCACGCTTTCGCGCACCACGATTTTCAACGCTGTACCGCGCTGGCGTCGTAAGGTGTGAATATAACGCGCGAGCTGTTCAATCTGGCTGTTCTGGCCCATCACGAAAATCACCGTCGCGGCCTGCGCGCTGCGCGCGGCATTAAAGACGGCATCGTTGGTGTCGAATACGGACCAGTGCTCAGAAAGCGGCGGAGCCCCTTCCAGAAAAGCAATATTGCTTAATACCGCTTTTTCATCAGTACGCGGCTGAACATTTGCCAGCTCTTCAGGAACTAATTCCAGACCGTTATCGTTTTTCCTGATGAGAAGTTGCTGGCGGGCGCTTACGCCTTTTTCATTTGCCCAAAAGGCAATGTCAAAAAGCATTCCATCGCCCTGGTAACGTAAACTTGCCAGACCGGCAAGCGAACCGTACTCACTTAACAAACGCGAGGTTTGGGCATCCGAATTGTTTCCGGGGCTGAGAATCAATAGGGTGCAACGATGGTATTTTACCCACTTATTGGATTTACTGAGCCAATCGTGAAATTTTTCTGGAGGAATATTTTTCCATGCATTATTGCTGCATAAAACCACAACCAGATAATTTGTAGGATCGAGACAACAGAGTAAATCGCGGCGCATAAAGTATAGACTGCTTTCATTTTCCTGCATGGAAAAAAGATCTATTTTTTGAGGCCCACAGTCTTCGTCTAACTTTATGATTTTCTTTGGATCTGAACCCATGCAGACCACCGCGACCCGCGCCTCTTTTGGTTGCGCGGAAAGGGTTTGGTTGAGCAGGCTGACAGCGTCTTCATGGCGATCGGTATTAACCCACCATATGCCACCGGTCGGCATGTGACTGACTTCGTCCCATAATGACTGAATACCAATAGAAAATATGGGGTTCATCGTGTCCTTCTTTTTGCGGATTAGCCTGCATATCAGTTTACTAGCGAAAGCAGTAGAATAAACCTAAGATTGAAATTAAATAACATCAGATTTAGCATGTAAACGAATTTCAGGAAAAGCTTGCATAGCACCGTAGCGTAGTTCCTGGTTTATTCCATAGGGATCGACAAAAATGCCTGATAATGAACCCATGACATCGTCAGATTCGACGCTCGGTTATACATTTCAGAATGACTTCCTGGCATTGAGCCGGGCATTTTCTTTGCCGGACATAGACTACACCGATATTTCTCAGCGCGAACAACTTGCCGCAGCCTTTAAGCGTTGGCCTTTGCTGGCTGAGTTTGCAGAACAAAAAGTCGAACAAAAATAAGGAAGCCATAATGGCCATTCTGGGATTACAGGGCTTGCGTGGCGGAGTGGGAACCACTTCCGTTACGGCAGCGCTAGCCTGGTCATTACAACTACTTGGCGAATCGGTGCTGGTGATTGATGCTTGCCCCGATAATTTGCTGCGCCTGTCATTTAATGACGACATCGCCCACAAAGGCGGCTGGGCGCGTGCGGTGCTTGACGGAGCCGACTGGCGCGATGCCGGGATGCGTTATACCTCGCTGATTGACGTTTTACCGTTTGGCGCGCTGACGCCGGGCGAGCGTGAGAATGTCCTGTCGCTGGCGGATAAACTTGCGGAAATTACCGCCATTGTTGACGCGCTCCAGCGTCAGGGAGAGTATCGCTGGATCCTCCTCGACCTGCCGCACGGTTTTTATCCGTGGACGCAATCCCTGATGGCGGCCTGCCATCATACGCTGATGATTGTCCAGCCGGACACCAACTGCCACGTGCGCCTGCACCAGCAGGCGCTGCCGGTGAATGCCCATATCCTGATTAACGACCTGCGCGTCGGCAGTCAGCTCCAGGAAGATCTTTATCAGGTATGGCTGCAAACCCAGCGCCGCCTGCTGCCGATTGCCGTGCATCGTGACGAAGCGATGGCCGAGAGTATGGCAGCGAAACAACCGCTGGGCGAATATCGTCACGACTCGCTGGCGGCGGAAGAGATCCTGACGCTGGCGAGCTGGTGTCTGCTGCATTACGCCGGTGTCCGCGCTCCTGAGGAGTCCGCATCATGATAAGCCTGAGCGCCTGGCTGTTTGCGCCGGAAGCCTATACGCGCCTGCATGCGCGCTATCAGGGCTATCGGCGCGCGGGCGCATCTCGTTTTAGCGCATCGCTGGGCTGCTTTTGGGTGGCGCTGGTGTGGGCGTTTATTCCGCTTGAACAGGCGAACTGGCAGCGGCTGATCGCCCGCCAGGATGAGCTTTATCCCCATATTGACGCCCAGCGTCCGCGTCCGCTCGACCCGCTACGCTATCTGCTGCAAAGCGTGTGGCTGCTGGCGACGAAGCGGCCTGAACCGGCTAAACGTCCTGGCTGGCGATCCCTTGCGGCGGTGCAGGGCGTGATGGGGCGCTATCATCAGTGGGTGGAGGCGATTCCGGCGAAGGTCAACGCGCGAACCGGGCACCTGGATAGCCACAAAGAGCTGGCGCACATCAACCCGAAAATCCGCCGTATTGTGCTGGGCGTGGTGGTGACGCTGTCGCTCGCGCTGGCGCTGATTTGTGTTACGCAGCCCTTTAACCCATTGTCTCAGTTCATCTTCCTGATGCTGCTGTGGGGCGTGGCGCTGCTGGTCAGACGCATTCCTGGGCGCTTCTCGGCGCTGATGCTGATTGTACTGTCGCTTACCGTTTCCTGCCGCTATATCTGGTGGCGTTATACCTCCACCCTTAACTGGAATGACCCGGTTAGCCTGGTGTGCGGACTCATTCTGCTGTTCGCTGAAACCTACGCGTGGATTGTGCTGGTGCTGGGGTATTTCCAGGTCGTCTGGCCGCTCAACCGCCAGCCCGTTCCGTTGCCAAAAGACATGAATCAGTGGCCGACGGTCGACATTTTTGTGCCAACCTACAACGAAGACCTCAATGTGGTGAAGAACACGGTCTACGCGTCGCTGGGTATCGACTGGCCGAAGGATAAAGTGTCAATCTGGATACTGGATGACGGCAACCGTCCTGAGTTTCGTCAGTTTGCGAAAGATGTCGGCGTCGAGTACGTCGCGCGTAGCACCCATGAGCATGCGAAAGCCGGGAATATCAACAATGCGCTGAAACTGGCGAAAGGCGAATTCGTGTCGATTTTCGACTGCGACCACGTGCCTACCCGCTCCTTCCTGCAAATGACCATGGGCTGGTTCCTGAAGGATAAAAAGCTGGCGATGATGCAGACGCCACACCACTTCTTCTCGCCCGATCCGTTTGAACGCAACCTGGGCCGCTTCCGTAAAACGCCGAACGAAGGCACGCTGTTCTACGGCCTGGTGCAGGACGGTAACGACATGTGGGATGCGACCTTCTTCTGCGGTTCCTGCGCCGTCATCCGCCGTAAACCGCTGGATGAAATTGGCGGCATTGCCGTTGAAACGGTGACGGAAGATGCGCACACCTCGCTGCGTTTGCATCGTCGCGGCTACACGTCTGCGTATATGCGCCTTCCGCAGGCGGCGGGGCTGGCGACCGAGAGTTTATCTGCGCATATTGGTCAACGTATTCGCTGGGCACGCGGAATGGTGCAAATCTTCCGTCTGGATAACCCCTTGTTTGGAAAAGGGTTAAAGTTTGCGCAACGCCTCTGTTACGTCAACGCCATGTTCCACTTCTTGTCCGGCGTGCCGCGGCTTATCTTCCTGACCGCGCCGCTCGCTTTCCTGTTGCTGCACGCCTACATCATTTACGCGCCGGCGCTGATGATTGCGCTGTTTGTGCTGCCGCACATGATCCACGCCAGCCTGACCAACTCGAAGATTCAGGGCAAATACCGCCACTCCTTCTGGAGCGAAATCTACGAAACGGTACTGGCGTGGTATATCGCGCCGCCGACGCTGGTTGCGTTGATTAACCCGCACAAAGGCAAATTCAACGTCACTGCAAAAGGTGGGCTGGTAAAAGAGGAGTATGTCGACTGGGTGATTTCCCGGCCTTACATCTACCTTGTTTTGCTCAATCTGGTGGGTGTGGCGTTCGGTATCTGGCGCTATATGTATGGCCCGGAAGATGAAATTCTCACCGTATGGGTGAGCCTGGTGTGGGTCTTCTACAACCTGATTATCCTCGGTGGCGCCGTCGCCGTGTCGGTTGAAAGTAAACAGGTTCGCCGCTCGCATCGCGTAGAGATCAAAATGCCTGGCGCGATTGCCCGCGAGGACGGACATCTCTTCTCCTGCACGGTGCATGATTTTTCCGACGGCGGGGTGGGGATCAAAATTAACGGTGACGCGCAGGTGCTGGAAGAGCAGAAAGTGAATCTGCTGCTTAAGCGTGGTCAGCAGGAGTACGTCTTCCCGACGCAGGTGGTGCGCGTGATTGGCAACGAAGTCGGTCTGAAGCTGCTACCGATGACCACCCGTCAGCATATCGATTTTGTTCAATGTACTTTCGCGCGCGCCGATACCTGGGCGCTCTGGCAGGACAGCTATCCGGAAGATAAACCTCTGGAAAGTCTGCTGGATATTCTCAAGCTCGGTTTCCGGGGCTACCGCCATCTGGCGGAATTTGCTCCACCGTTTGCAAAAGTAATTTTCCGTACGCTCACTTCGCTGGTGGCCTGGGTGGCTTCTTTTGTCCCGCGTCGTCCTGAGCGTGAAGCTGTGCAGCCGCACTCACAGCCGGTTATGGCTCAACAATAATGATGATTACACGATGAAAAGAAAACTCTCCTGGATTTGTGCAGTGGCGATGGGAATGGGCAGCTTGCTGCCTGCGACAACCTGGTCTGAACCGACGACCGCAACGCCGGTTATGCCGCCTGCTCAGGAGAGCGCGACGACGCCTGCTGCTGCGCCGTCCGATGCCTCGCCGGTGGTGGTGGAAAGCGTGCCATCGCGTGATGTCAAACTTACCTTCGCGCAAATTGCGCCGCCGCCGGGCAGCATGGTGCTGCGCGGAGCGAATCCCAATGGCTCCATTGAATTCGGTATGCGCAGTGATGAAGTTGTGTCGAAGGCCTTGCTGAATCTCACCTATACGCCTTCGCCGTCGCTTCAGCCGGTGCTGTCGCAACTGAAGGTGTACCTGAACGAAGAGCTGATGGATGTGCTGCCGGTCACCAAAGAGCAACTGGGGAAAAAGGTCAGCGCGCAGATCCCTATCGACCCGCTCTATATCACCGATTTTAACCGCGTGCGCCTGGAGTTTGTCGGCCACTATCGCGACGTCTGTGAAAACCCGGCTAACAGCACCGTCTGGCTGGATGTAGGCCGCAACAGTTCGCTGGATTTGACCTATCAGGCGCTGAATGTGCGTAACGATCTGTCGCACTTCCCGGTGCCGTTCTTCGATGCCCGCGACAATCGTCCGCTCACTTTGCCTATCGTGTTTGCGGCGACGCCGGATCTGCAACAGCAGCAGGCGGCGGGCATTGTCGCCTCGTGGTTTGGTTCGCGTGCAGGCTGGCGTGGGCAGACCTTCCCGGTCAGCTACAACACGCTACCGGATAAAAATGCCATTGTTTTTGCCACCAACGACAAGCGTCCTGACTTCCTGCGCGATCATCCGGCGGTAAAAGCCCCGACTATCGAAATGATCAATCACCCGGACAATCCTTACGTCAAGCTGCTGGTGATCATGGGCCGTGACGATAAAGATCTGTTGATGGCGGCGAAGGGCATTGCTCAGGGCAATATCTTGTTCCGTGGCGACAGCGTGGTGGTGGACGATGTAAAACCGCTGCTGGCGCGTGTGCCATACGATGCGCCGAACTGGGTGCGTACTGACCGCGCGGTCACTTTTGGTGAGCTGAAAACTTACGAGCAACAGCTGCAATCTACCGGGCTGGAACCGGCGTCCATTAACGTGGCGCTGAACCTGCCGCCGGATCTCTACCTGCTGCGCAGCAACGGTATCGATATGGATCTCAAATATCGCTTTACCATGCCTGCGGTGAAAGACAGTTCGCGAATGGATATCAGCCTGAACGATCAGTTCTTACAGTCGTTTAATCTTAACAGCACCCAGGAAGTGAGCAGCCTGCTGCTGCGTCTGCCGGTATTGCAGGGATTGGTTGACGGTAAAAACGAAGTGACTATTCCGGCCCTGCGTCTGGGTGCAATGAACCAGTTACGTTTCGACTTCCAGTATATGAACCCGATGCCGGGCGGCTCGATCGACAACTGTATTACCTTCCAGCCTGTGCAGAACCATGTGGTGATTGGCGACGACTCGACGATCGACTTCTCTAACTATTATCACTTCCTGGCGATGCCGGACCTGCGCGCGTTTGCCAACGCGGGCTTCCCGTTCAGCCGCATGGCCGATCTTTCTGATACCACCGTGGTGATGCCGAAAACGCCGACCGTTGAACAGGTGACCACGTTGCTGAATACCGTCGGCGAGATGGGCGCACAAACCGGTTTCCCGGCGATGAACGTGACCCTGGCCGACGAAAGTAGCGACATTCAGGGCAAAGATACCGACTTGCTGCTGATTGGCTCCATTCCGCAAAAACTGAAAAACGACAAGCAGATTGACCTGCTGGTTGAAGCCACGAAGAGCTGGGTGAAAACGCCGCTGCGTCATCATGAGCTGCCGAGCATCTATCTCGATGAAAACGAACGTAAACCGAACGTGCAGACGGACGTCACCTCATCCGGCCCGATGGCGGCGATAGTCGGCTTCCAGTCGCCGTATAACGATCAACGCAGCGTGGTTGCGCTGCTGGCAGATAGCCCGCGCGGTTATGAACTGCTGAACGGTGCGCTGAACGACAGCGGCAAGCGCGCAGCCATGTTTGGTTCTGTTTCTGTTATTCGCGAATCGGGCGTGAACAGCCTGCGCGTGGGCGATGTGTACTACGTCGGTCACCTGCCATGGTTCGAGCGTCTGTGGTTTGCCCTCTCTAACCATCCGATTCTGCTGGCGCTGTTTGCCGCTATCAGCATCGTATTGCTGGCGTGGGTGCTGTGGCGACTGCTGCGCATTATCAGCCGCCGTCGACTGGACCCTGAAGACGAGTAAGCCGTGATGAAAAGCGTACGCTGGATAGTTTTGCTGTTAGCGCTGGGCACGATGATACAGGCCCAGGCGGCCTGTAACTGGCCTGCCTGGGATCAGTTCAAAAAAGACTATATCAGTGCCGAAGGGCGCGTTATCGACCCGAGCGATGCGCGCAAAATTACTACCTCCGAAGGGCAGAGCTATGCGCTGTTCTTCGCGCTGGCGGCCAACGATCGCGAAACGTTCGGCAAATTGTTCGACTGGACGCAGAACAACCTGGCGCAGGGTGACCTGAAAAGCACGCTGCCCGCCTGGCTGTGGGGCAAGAAAGACGACAACGCATGGACGGTGCTGGATACCAACTCCGCATCCGATTCTGATGTCTGGATCGCCTGGTCGCTGCTGGAAGCCGGTCGTCTGTGGAAGAACGCGAACTATACCGAAACCGGGAAAGCGCTGCTCTCGCGCATTGCCCGTGAAGAGGTGGTGAACGTACCGGGGTTAGGCTCAATGCTGCTGCCGGGCAAAATTGGTTTTGCCGAGACCAGCAGCTGGCGCTTTAACCCAAGCTACCTGCCGCCGCAACTGGCGAGTTACTTCACCCGCTTTGGCGCGCCGTGGACGACGTTGCGCGAAACCAATCAGCGCCTGCTGATGGAAACAGCCCCGAAAGGCTATTCGCCGGACTGGGTGAATTACGAGAAAGGCAAGGGCTGGCAGAAGCAGAGTAAAACGCCGCTGGTGGGCAGCTATGACGCCATCCGCGTCTATTTATGGGTGGGCATGATGCATAACAGCGACCCGCAAAAAGCCCGTCTGTTAACCCGATTTAAAGCGATGGCGGCGCAGACCGCTCGCGAAGGCGTTCCGCCGGAAAAAGTCGACACACTGACTGGCAAAGTGACCGGCAATGGCCCGGTGGGCTTCTCCGCCTCGCTGCTGCCGTTCCTGCAGGATCGTGACGCGCAAGCCGTTCAGCGTCAGCGCGTGGCCGACAATTTCCCTGGCGCAGACGCCTATTACAGCTATGTCCTGACCCTCTTTGGCCAGGGCTGGGACCAACACCGTTTTCGCTTCAGCGCCCGCGGTGAATTACTACCTGACTGGGGCCAGGAATGCGCAAGTTCACACTAAGTTTACTCACTCTCTCTTTAGGTATTACGCTGGCTCCGGCGAGTTACGCCGCGCCCTCAGCGCAGGAACAATTGCTTAATCAGGTGCGGTTGGGGGAATCCAGCAAGCGCGAAGATATCGTGCAGCAGTCGTTGTATCGCCTGGAGCTGATCGACCCGAATAATCCGCAGGTGCTTGCTGCGCGGTTGCGTTACATGCTGCGTCAGGGCGATACCGCCGGGGCGCAAAAACAGCTTGAACGACTAAAAAGCCTCGCGCCCAATTCAACGGAATACAACGCTTCGCGTACAGAGCTTTTGTTGAATTCAGCGGAAGGTCGCCAGGCGCTGCAACAGGCGCGTCTGCTGGCGACCACCGGTCACGCAGACGAAGCCATCGCAGCCTATGAGAAAGCGTTTAACGGCCCGCCGCCGGATGGAGATTACGCGGTGGAGTATTGGGCCACGGCGCTGAAAATCCCGGCGCGGCACAATGACGCGGTGACACGTTTACAGGCGCTCAATAAACAGATGCCGGGCAACGTCACCTTGCAATCCACCCTGGCGCGCACCCTGCTGGCGGATAACCGTCGTGACGACGCGTTTGCCGTACTGGAACAGATGGCGAAATCGTCCAACGGGCGCAATGAAGCGGGCGATGTCTGGTTCAACGCCATTAAGGATCAGCCGCCGAGCCAGGCGAGCGTCCAGTCGCTTCAGCGTTTCCTGCAAATTTTCACAACCGGTGAGCAGGCGGATAACGCCCGTGGATTGTTGGCGGATCAACAGAAAACCCTGTCTGACCCAACCGTTCGCGCGAAGAGTGAAGCCGCTGCTGCGCTGGCGTCGGGGAATGCCGCGTCAGCCATTGCCGATTTGCAACGCGCTGTTGCAACAAACAATAAGGATGCCGACGCCATCGGCACGCTCGGTGAAGCCTATTCACAGAAAGGTGACCGCGCACGCGCAGTCGCGCAACTGCAAAAAGCGATTGCCCTCGACCCGCAAAACACCAGCCGCAGCAAGTGGGATAGCCTGCTGAAAACCAACCGCTACTGGCTGCTGATTCAGCAGGGCGACGCGGCGCTGAAGGCCAATAACCCGACGCAGGCGCAAGCGTATTACCAGCAGGCGCAGCGGGTGGATAATACCGACAGCTATGCGATTCTTGGGCTGGGCGACGTCGCTGCCGCACGTAAGGATTACCCGACGGCGGAAGGCTATTACAAACAGACTTTGCGCATGGACCGGGATAATAATCTCGCGGTGCGTGGTCTGGCGAATGTCTATCGGGTGCAGTCTCCCGAGAAAGCGACCGCTTACATTCAATCGTTACCTGCGACACAACGTCGCAGTATTGATGATATTGAGCGCGGTCTGACCAACGATCGCCTTGAACAGCAGGCCGAAGCGCTTGAGAACAAAGGCCAGTGGGCGCAGGCCGCCGAGGTGCAGCGTCAGCGCCTGGCGCTCAACCCGGACAGCGTGTGGATAACGTATCGCCTGGCGAAAGACCTCGACAGCGCGGGCAAGCGCGGTGAAGCCGATTCGCTGATGCGCAATCTGGCGCAGAAGCAGGCAAAAGATCCGGATCAGGTTTACGCCTACAGTCTGTATCTCTCCAGCACTGAACGCGATGCTGCCGCCATTTCTCACTTAGACACGCTGCCGCGCAGTCAGTGGAACAGCAACATTCAGGAACTCTCAGACCGCCTGCAATTCGCCAAAACGATGCAGGAGGCAAACCGGCTGCGTGACGCCGGTCAGGAGAAACAAGCCATTGCGCTTTTGCGCAAACAACCCGCGTCTACGCGCATCACGTTGACCCTCGCCGACTGGGCGCAGCAGCGCGGCGATGCGTCGCAGGCTATTGCGCTCTACAACGAGGTACTGAGCCAGGAGCCGCAAAATGACGATGCGCGACTGGGGCTGGCGGAGCTGTATTTAGCGCAGGGCGATAAGGCTGCCGCGCGTGCGCAACTGGCGCAACTCTCCACCACGGGCGAAGCGCCGTCGATGGGCATGCAGCGGCGTATTGCGCTGGTGCAGTCAGGGCTCGGCGATAACGAAACAGCGCGTAATACCTTTAATACGCTGGCGCAGCAGGCGAAATCTCAGCCGCCGTCAATGGACAGCGCGCTGGTGCTGCGCGATGCCGCACGTTTCCAGGCGCAGGATGGCAACCCGCAGCAGGCGCTGGAAACCTATAAAGATACGATGGTCGCCACCGGGATTACGCCGACGCGACCGCAGGATAACGACACCTTCACCCGCCTGACGCGCAACGATGCCAGCGATGACTGGCTCAAGCGCGGCGTGCGCAGCGATGCGGCGGACCTCTATCGTCAGCAGGATCTCAACGTCACGCTGGAGCATGACTACTGGGGTTCCAGCGGCACGGGCGGGTATTCGGCCCTGAAAGCACATACCACCATGCTCCAGGTGGATGCGCCGCTCTCAGACGGACGCATGTTCTTCCGCTCCGATTGGGTGGACATGAATGTCGGGAGTTTTTCACGCAAAAATGACGGCAGCTACGCGCCAGACTGGGGTACCTGCGGCATTAAAGATCACCCCTGTCATGGCGGTGCCAGTTCGAATGACAACGGCGTCAGCGTAGCGGTGGGTTGGAAAAACGACACCTGGAGTGGCGACATCGGTACCACGCCGATGGGCTTCAATGTGGTGGATGTGGTCGGTGGCCTGAGCTACAGCAGCAAAGCGGGCCCGATTGGTTACACCCTGGAAGGTCATCGTCGCCCAATCTCCAGCTCGCTGTTGGCCTTCGGCGGCCAGCAGGATAACAGCAAAGATGGTCACACCGGCAAGAAATGGGGCGGGGTACGCGCCGACGGCGGCGTACTCAGCCTGAGCTATGACAAAGGCGAGGCCAACGGCGTCTGGGCGTCGCTGGGCGCGGACCAGTTAACCGGCAAGAACGTTGACGATAACTGGCGTGTACGCTGGATGACCGGCTACTACTACAAGGTGATTAATGAAAATAATCGCCGGGTGACGGTCGGTCTGAACAACATGATTTGGCATTATCAGAAGGATCTGAGCGGCTATACTTTGGGCCAGGGGGGATACTACAGCCCGCAAGAGTATGTGTCGTTTGCCGTGCCGGTGACCTGGCGTCAACGGACAGAAAACTGGTCGTGGGAGCTGGGCGGTTCGGTATCGTGGTCGCATTCACGCACCAAATCGCAGGCCAGCTATCCGCTGATGAATCTGATTCCGACCGACTGGCGGGAAAACGCCAGCCAGGATAGCAGCAGCGGTGGCAGCAGTCAGGGCTTCGGTTACACCGCGCGTGCGCTGGTAGAGCGTCGGGTGACGTCGAACTGGTTCGTTGGCGCGGCGGTGGATATTCAGGAAGCGAAGGATTACACCCCAAGCCATGCCTTGTTGTATGTGCGTTACTCGGCGGCAGGCTGGCAGGGCGATCTGGATATGCCGCCTCAGCCATTAGTCCCATACGCTGACTGGTGATTTTAATCGCTGAAATTAACCGACAACTGTCACGAATTCCATCCTCTTAGCGTATAATCGGCCCGCGAAACGTCATACTTTGTTACGTTATCGCGGGCTTTGTCCTGTTTTGTTGCGCATCTGATATCTGCACAGTAAGACATTTGTGCTTTCTGTTGTGGATCGTCGTTTTGTCGGCCTGTTCCTTTTGGTCACCTTTTGACTTTGTCATCGACCTCGTTATCCTCATGACGGGCAGTGCGTTAAGTTTTTAGTGGAGAATTCTTTTGCGCGTCAGCCGTTCACTTACGATCAAACAAATGGCAATGGTTGCAGGCGTAACCATGGTGTTCGTGTTTGTCTTTTGTTTCATTCTGCTTTTTCACTTTGTGCAGCAGAACCGCTATAACACGGCCACGCAACTTGAAAGCATCGCCCGTTCCGTTCGCCAGCCGCTTTCTGCGGCCATTCTCAAGGCCGATATTCCGGAAGCGGAAACCATTCTTGGCCGCATTCAGCCTTCCGGCATTGTGAGCCGGGCCGATGTTGTGTTGCCTAACCAGTTCCAGGCGCTGCGCATGAGCTTTATTCCGGAACGCCCGGTTCCGGTGATGATCACCCGTATTTTTGAGCTGCCAGTACAGATTTCGCTACCGCTCTATTCGCTGGAACGCCCGGCAAACCCACAGCCGCTGGCTTATCTGGTGCTTCAGTCCGATTCGTACCGTATGTACAAATTCGTGATGAGCGCCCTTGCTACGTTAGTGACTGCTTACTTACTTTTGGTGCTGATCCTCACCGTGGCGCTGACATGGAGCATCAACCGCCTGATTGTGCGTCCGCTGCGTGCGATTGCCAATGAACTGAACGACCTCTCGCCAGAAGAGCGCGTGGGCCATCAACTCGCCCTGCCGCGTCTGCATCACGACGATGAAATCGGCAAAATGGTGCGCAGCTACAACCGTCATCAGCAGCTTGCGTTGCGCCAGTATGATGAGCTTTGCAGCCGCGCAACGCGTTTCCCGGTGTCCGAATTACCCAACAAAGCCTTCTTACTGGCGTTGCTTGAGCGAACCGTGAGCCAGCAGAAAACCACCGCGCTGTTGATGGTGGCCTGTGAGACCCTGCAGGACACGGCGGGCGTCCTGAAAGAAGAGCAGCGCGAAATGCTGTTGCTGACCCTGGTTGAGAAGCTGAAACAGGTGATCTCACCGCGCATGGTACTGGCGCAGGTCAGCGCCTATGACTTCGCCATTCTGGCAGAAGGTGTCACCGAACCGTGGCACGCCATCACATTAGGTCAGCAAGTACTCACTGTCATGAATGAGCGTTTGCCGTTGCAGGGGATTCAACTGCGCCCAACTGCAAGCGTCGGTATTGCCATGTTCGAAGGCGGGTTGAGCGCCGAACAACTCTATCGTCGCGCGATTTCGGCGGCCTTCAGTGCGCGCCGCAAGGGTAAAAATCAGATTGAGTTTTTTAACCCGGAACAGATGGAAAAAGCGCAAAAACGCCTGACGCAGGAGAGCGACATTCTCTCGGCCCTGGAACACCACCAGTTTGCCATCTGGTTACAGCCGCAAATCGATACCGAAACCGGCAAGGTGTGCAGCGCGGAAGTGTTGCTGCGCCAGCAGCAGGTGAACGGCGAATGGGAGTTGCCAAACGACCTGATCGACACCATCGAGTCCTGCGGGCTGATGGTGACCGTCGGCCATTGGGTACTGGAAGAGGCGTGTCGCCTGCTTTCCGCGTGGCAGAAGCGCGGCATCATGCTGCCGCTGTCGGTCAATCTCTCTGCCCTGCAACTGATGCACTATAATATGGTGCCGGATATGCTGGCGCTGCTCGAACGCTACCGTATCGCACCTGGCACGCTGGTACTGGAAGTGACGGAAAGCCGCAGTATCGACGATCCCAAAGCCGCTGTAGCGATTCTGCGACCGTTGCGCAATGCCGGGGTGCGTATCGCGCTGGATGATTTTGGTATGGGCTATGCGGGGCTCCAGCAGCTTCAGCATATGAAGTCGCTGCCTGTGGACATCCTGAAAATCGACAAGCTGTTCGTGGATACCTTGCCGGAGGATGCCAGCATGGTGGCGGCGATTATTCAGCTCGCACGTAGCCTGCATCTGCGGCTGGTGGCGGAGGGGGTGGAAACGCAGGCACAATATGACTGGCTGAAGGCGGCGAATGTCGATGTGTTACAGGGTTTCCTGTTTGCGCGTGCGGTGTCACCGGAAAGTTTTGAGCAGGACTACCTGCCGAAGTCGGCGGTGAAACCCGATTGAAAATGATTTTGCAGTTGTGCGAGTCAGCTCAAGGTTTTTAACAATTCAGTTGCAAATGTAGCTATATATATTTCCGTAATGTTTCGTGGGTGTTATTTTGAGGTCACAAGTTGGGTAATCCCCTACCTGGTTTGTGGTTTTATCTTAAGGACATCCTATGAAAACCTCTTTCTTCAAAAGCCTCTACGTGCAGGTTCTGACCGCCATCGTCATCGGTGTGCTGTTAGGCCACTACTACCCTGAGTTAGGCGCGCAAATGAAACCGCTTGGCGACGCGTTCGTTAAGCTGATTAAAATGATCATCGCGCCTGTCATCTTTTGTACCGTCGTGACCGGTATTGCCGGGATGGAAAGCATGAAGGCGGTAGGGCGTACCGGTGCGGTGGCGCTACTCTACTTCGAAGTGGTCAGTACCATTGCGCTGATTATTGGTCTGATTATTGTTAACCTGGTGCAACCCGGTGCGGGCATGAACGTGGATCCGGCGAGTCTGGATGCGGGCGCGGTTGCCGTGTACGCCGAGCAGGCGAAGGATCAGGGCATTGTTGCTTTCATATTGGATATCATCCCTTCCAGTGTAATTGGCGCGTTTGCCAGCGGTAACATACTGCAGGTGCTGCTGTTTGCGGTGCTGTTCGGCTTTGCGTTGCACCGTCTGGGCAGCAAAGGCCAGCTGATTTTTAACGTCATCGAGAGCTTCTCGCAGGTTATCTTCGGCATCATCAACATGATCATGCGTCTGGCGCCTATCGGGGCGTTCGGGGCCATGGCCTTCACCATTGGTAAGTACGGTGTGGGCACGCTGGTGCAACTCGGCCAGTTGATCATCTGCTTCTACATCACCTGTATTCTGTTCGTGGTGGTGGTACTCGGTTCTATCGCCAAAGCCACTGGCTTCAGCATCTTCAAGTTCATCCGCTACATCCGTGAGGAACTGCTGATTGTGCTGGGCACGTCTTCTTCCGAATCGGCGCTGCCGCGTATGCTGGACAAGATGGAGAAGCTGGGTTGTAAGAAATCGGTGGTGGGGCTGGTGATACCGACGGGGTACTCGTTCAACCTCGACGGCACCTCTATCTATCTGACGATGGCGGCGGTGTTTATCGCCCAGGCAACCAACAGCCACATGGATATTTTCCACCAGATCACCCTGCTGGTGGTGCTGTTGCTCTCCTCTAAAGGGGCGGCGGGTGTCACCGGAAGCGGGTTTATCGTGCTGGCGGCAACCATCTCCGCCGTTGGGCATTTACCGGTCGCGGGCCTGGCTCTGATTCTGGGTATCGACCGCTTTATGTCGGAAGCGCGCGCGCTGACCAACCTGATTGGTAACGGCGTGGCAACGATTGTGGTGGCGAAACGCGTTAAGCAGCTCGACCAGCAACAACTGGATGATGTGCTGAATAATCGTACGCCTGCCAACAAATCGCACGAATTATCCTCTTAAATCCTCATCTTAAGCCCGTACTCCCTTGCTGGAGTGCGGGCTCCTGCGCATAATTAGGCGGCGTCGCACATTGCTGGCGACGATGTCATGCTATCGTAAGACATTATTTTTCGTAGCGATGTGACGTTTTGACGATCGTGTGGTCAAACAGACGTGTTTACGACATTCTTTTCGGCAACCACGACGTGTGGATTGCCTTTGTAACCAGGAACGTTCATCAGGGGTTCACATGCAGGGCACAAAAATTCGACTCTTAGCTGGCAGTTTGCTGATGATGGCGACAGCGGGTTATGTGCAGGCAGAGGCGCTACAGCCCGATCCCGCCTGGCAACAGGGTACCCTGGCTAATGGTTTTCAGTGGCAGGTACTTTCCACGCCTCAGCGTCCCAGCGATCGCGTTGAAATCCGGCTGGTGGTGAATATCGGCTCGCTCTCTGAAAGCGCGCAACAAACCGGCTACAGCCATCTCATTCCCCGCATTGCGCTGACGCAAAGCGGAAGCTTACAACCGATGCAGGCTCGCTCTCTGTGGCAGCAGGGCATCGACCCGAAACGGCCGCTACCGCCCGCGATCGTTTCCTATGATTACACCCACTTTAATTTAAGCCTGCCTAACAACCGCACAGACTTACTGAAAGAGTCGCTCTCCTGGCTTGCCAGCGCCGGCGGCAGTGTCTCAATTACGCCGCAGACGATAGAACATGCGTTGAGTACGCAGGATATGGTGGCAACCTGGCCGCAGGATACCAAAGATGGCTGGTGGCGCTATCGCCTGAAAGGTTCCACCATGCTGGGCCACGACCCGGCAGAGCCGTTGAAGCGCCCGGTGGATGCCGGGCAGGTGAAAGCGTTTTACCAGAAATGGTACACGCCGGATGCGATGACCCTGATTGTGGTCGGCAACGTCGATAGCCGCACGGTTGCCGAGCAAATCAACAAAACTTTCGGCGAGCTAAAGGGCAAGCGTGAAACGCCTGCGGCCGTGCCGACGCTTTCGCCGCTGCGCCCGGAAGCGGTCAGTATCATGACTAAAAACGTCACCCAGGATCGTCTGTCGCTGATGTGGGATACCCCATGGCAGCCCATCCGTGAATCTGCGGCGATGCTGCGTTACTGGCGTGCGGACCTCGCGCGTGAAGCGCTGTTCTGGCACGTTCAGCAGAAACTGAGCAAAAACAACGCGAAAGACATCGCATTAGGCTTTGATTGCCGGGTGCTGTACCTGCGCGCCCAGTGTTCCATCAACCTGGATTCCCCGGGCGATAAGCTCGACGGTAACCTTGGCGTGGTGGCGAAAGAGCTGGCGGAAGTCCGCGAAAAGGGTTTGCCGGTCGAAGAGTTTGACGCGCTGGTCGCGCAGAAAAAGCTGGAACTGCAAAAACTGTTCGCGACTTATGCCCGCACCGACACCGATGTGCTGATGAGCCAGCGTATGCGTTCATTGCAGAATCAGGTGGTGGATATTGCGCCAGAGCAGTATCAGCAACTGCGCCAGAACTTCCTTGATACGTTAACGCTCGATATGGTGAACCAGGATCTTCGCAACCAGCTGTCGCAGGATATGGCGCTGATTTTGCAGCAGCCTACCGGTGAACCGGAGCATAACATGAAGGAACTGAAGGCCACGTGGGATACCGTAATGGCAGCGCCTGCGGCGGCAGAACCGGTAAGCGGGGATGACGTGCGCCAGGACGTGTCGGATATTCCGCCGGGGCAGTAAAACAACCCTCACCCCGCCCTCTCCCTGAGGGAGAGGGAGAAAACCGCACACGTTTAACCTTTGGCACAATCCGTCCCCTCTCCCTCAGGGAGAGGGTTAGGGTGAGGGGTTAAGCCGGCATCGCCTCGCGCGGAATAATCGCGCCGCGATGCTGAATGACGGTGCTGGCGGTCAGGTGACCACGCTGCGCCGCCGCTACCGCATCGCCGCCGGTCAAACGTACCGCCAGGTACCCCGCACTGAAAGAATCGCCTGCTGCGGTGGTATCCACAACTTTCTCTTTCGGCAGTTTCACCGCAGGAACATCCACCACGTTCTGGCCTGCAATCGCCACCAGACAGGAGTCGGCGCCGCGTTTCACCACCACTTCCTGCACGCCTGCCGCATGGGTACGCGCAATCACGTCTTCAACCGGCTTCTCGCCCCACAGCGCGTCTTCATCGTCCAGCGTCAGGAAAGCGATGTCGGTGCATTCCAGCATCTGTTGGTAAACCTGCTGAGTCTCTTCTTTGCTGGCCCACAGGCGCGGACGGTAATTATTGTCGAAGATGACTTTCCCGCCGTTGGCGCGGCATTCGCGCAGCAGAGAGAGCAATTTTTCGCGGCTTGTCGGGCTCAAAATCGCCAGGCTGATCCCGCTCAGGTAGAGGTAGTCGTAGGTCGCCAGTTCTTCACAAACGGCGGCTGCTTCATCGCTTTCCAGCCAGAATTTTGCCGCCGCTTCGTTACGCCAGTAATAGAACGTACGCTCGCCGGTATCGTCGGTTTCGATGTAGTAGAGGCCCGGCATGCGGTTGCTCATGCGCTGAATCAGCCCGGTACCGACGTTTTCTGCTTTCCAGGCATCCAGCATCTGCTGGCTGAACGTATCGGTGCCCAGTGCGGTGACGTAGTCGACGCGCAGCGCAGCAGAATCAACCTGGCGCGCGATATACACTGATGTGTTTAAAGTGTCGCCGCCAAAGCCGCGGGTTACGTCTGCGCCCTTCTCGGACAGCTCAATCATGCATTCGCCAATCACGGCAATTTTTTTAGACATAGTCGTGAACCTGATCTGAATCGGAATATTAGCGCTAGTGTGCGCTGCGCTGTTTTAGTGGTCAACTATATTAAAACATCGTTCCATTATTTTTTTGAGCTAGCGCGTATTAGCGCAAATTTTTGCACATAAAGTTCTCCTTTAACCCGCCGATAACCTGTGACGAGTTCCATTCGATCCCTCATTGCAACAGGAAGCTGAAATGAAGTTAACGCCGGTCATCCCGCAGTTGAGCATTCCTGAGCCAGGTCTCGCGAATCTGCAGGCACAGCACTACTGGCTGGAGTGTGAACGCGCCTACACTTACCAGCCCATCTACACCACCGAAGGCCGCCTGATGGCGATTGAAGTGCTGACGGTCGTGACGCATCCCAGCCATCCCTCTCAACGCATAGCACCCGACCGTTATTTCTCTGAAGTGCCCGTCAGCCAACGTATTGCGATCTTAAAAGAGCAACTGCACATGCTGATGCTGAAGCAGGATTTCTTTACACAGAACCAGATCCTGGCGTCGGTCAACGTGGATGGCCCCACGCTGATGGCGATGCAGCAGGATCAGTCGCTAAAAAATAGGATCGAGCCGCTCGACTGGCTGCGTTTTGAATTAGTTGAGCATACGCGTCTGCCGCAGGAATCGTCGTATGCGTCCATTTGCGAGTTTGGCCCGCTGTGGCTCGACGATTTTGGCACGGGCATGGCAAACTTCTCCTCGCTCAGCGAAGTGCGCTACGACTACATCAAAGTCGCCCGCGACCTGTTTATCATGCTGCGTAAAACCCCGGAGGGGCGCAATCTCTTCACCATGCTATTGCAACTGATGAATCGCTACTGCCGTGGCGTGATCGTGGAAGGTGTGGAGACCCAGGAGGAGTGGCAGGATGTGCAGGACTCGCCTGCTTTTGCAGCGCAAGGCTACTTTCTTTCCCGCCCGGTTCCCATGAAGACGCTCGACGATGTGGTGATAGCATTTTCCTGATTTATCCCGCTCTCTTCTCCCTCAGCTATCTTTATGAGAGGTGAGGAATTTCACAAAAGGAGCGAGCGTGACGAAATTAAGCAAAGCGATTGCCATCACCGCAGGGGTATTAGTAGCCCTGATTATCCTGCTGGTGATAATTATTGCGACCTTCGACTGGAACCGGCTGAAGCCAACCATCAATGAAAAAGTCTCCACTGAACTGCACCGACCTTTCGCTATACGCGGCGATCTTGGTGTGGTGTGGGAGCGTCAGAAGCAGGAAACCGGCTGGCGAAGCTGGATCCCCTGGCCACACGTGCATGCTGAAGACATCATGCTCGGCAACCCACCGGATATTCCGGACGTCACCATGGTGCACCTTCCGCGCGTAGAAGCCACGCTCGCACCGCTGGCGCTGCTCACCAAAACGGTCTGGCTACCATGGATTAAGCTGGAACAACCTGACGCGCGCCTGATTCGCCTCTCGGAAAAGAACAATAACTGGACCTTCAATATTGGCGACGGTAAGGACGATAAAAATGCCCAGCCGTCGGCGTGGTCATTCCGGCTGGATAATATTTTGTTCGATCGCGGGCGCATTACCGTGGATGACAAAGTGAGCAAGGCCGATATTGAGATCCTGGTCGATCCGCTCGGCAAACCGCTGCCGTTCAGTGAAGTGACCGGCAACAAAGGTCAGGGCGATAACGCCAAAGCCGGGGATTATGTGTTTGGCCTGAAAGCACAGGGGCGCTATCGCGGTGAACCGCTCACCGGTACGGGTAAGATTGGCGGCATGCTGGCACTGCGTGGTGAAGGACAGCCTTTCCCGGTGCAGGCCGATTTCCGATCCGGCAGCACGCGAGTGGCGTTTGTTGGCGCGGTTAACGATCCGATGAAGATGGGCGGGGTCGATCTGCAACTTAAATTCTCTGGCGACTCGCTGAGCGATCTCTACGATCTCACCGGCGTACTGCTGCCGGACACCCCGCCGTTTGAAACGGATGGTCGGCTGGTGGCGAAAATTGATAGCGAAAAGTCGTCTGTCTTTGACTATCGCAAATTTAATGGTCGCATCGGTGATAGCGATATCCACGGCTCGCTGACCTATACCACCGGGAAACCACGCCCGAAACTGGAAGGCGACCTGGAATCGCGTCAGCTTCGGCTGGCGGATTTAGGCCCGCTGATTGGCGTGGATTCCGGAAAAGGCGCGCAGAAAGCGAAAAGCGCCGAGGCGCGAAAAGGGGAATCCACAGTACAGCCTGCCGACAAAGTGTTGCCTTATGACCGCTTCGAAACGGACAAATGGAACGTGATGGATGCGGATGTGCGCTTTAAAGGGCGACGCATTGAGCACGGCAGCACGTTGCCGATTAGCGATTTGTCCACGCACATCATTCTCAAAAATGCCGATTTGCGCCTGCAGCCGATCAAACTGGGTCTGGCGGGCGGCACTATCAGCGGCAATATCCATCTGGAAGGTGATCGTAAACCCATGCGTGGCCAGGCGGATATTCAGGCGCGCCGTCTGAAATTGAAAGAGCTCATGCCTAACGTTGAGCTGATGCAGAAAACGCTCGGTGAGATGAACGGCGATGCGCAATTCCGCGGCACCGGGAATTCCGTGGCCGCGCTGCTGGGTAACAGCAACGGTAACCTTAAGCTACTGATGAACGATGGGCTTATCAGCCGTAACCTGATGGAGATTGTCGGGCTTAACGTCGGTAACTTTATTGTCGGGCAGATCTTTGGCGATGACGAAGTGCGGGTAAACTGCGCGGCGGCAAATCTCGATATTGTGAACGGCGTGGCACGTCCACAGATTTTTGCCTTTGATACGGAAAACGCGCTGATTAACGTCACCGGCACCGCCAGTTTCGCCTCAGAGCAGCTCGATTTGACGATTGACCCGGAAAGTAAGGGCATTCGCATCATTACCCTGCGCTCACCGCTGTATGTGCGCGGCAGTTTTAAGAACCCGCAGGCGGGGGTGAAAGCCGGGCCGCTGATTGCCCGTGGTGCGGTGGCGGCGGCGCTGGCAACGCTCGTGACACCGGCAGCGGCGCTGCTGGCGTTAATCTCGCCGTCGGAAGGGGATGTGAATCAGTGCCAGACGATTTTGTCGCAGATGAAGCATTGATGTTGGACGGTGCGCGCTGATGCCCTCACCCCGGCCCTCTCCCACAGGGAGAGGGAGAAAACCGCACATGCCTTACCATTGGCACCATCGGTCCCCTCTCCCACAGGGAGAGGGAGAAAACCGCACATGCCTTACCATTGGCACCATCGGTCCCCTCTCCCTGCGGGAGAGGGTTAGGGTGAGGGGGAAATTACAACGCCTGATGCTTCGTTTCATGCGTCAGCAGCAGCGCAATCAGCGTCAACGCCGCCATCGCCGCCAGATACACGCCCACGTAATACAATCCGTAACTACCCTGTAACCAGGCCGCGATGTACGGCGCAACCGACGCGCCAAGAATCGACGATACGTTATAAGAGAACGATGCCCCCGTATAACGCACTTCCGTCGGGAACAGCTCCGGCAGCAGTGCGCCCATCGGGCCGAAAGTCAGCCCCATCAGGCTCAGGCCAATCAGCAGGAACAGCATAATCAGCGACGGCTCGCCGGAGCCCAGCAGCGGCTGGAAGAAGAACAGGGCGAAGAGAATAATCAGCGAGGTAATAACGATCATGCTGGAACGACGACCAAAACGGTCGGCCAGCAGCCCGGCAATCGGCACCATCACGCCAAAACCTATCACCGCCAGCATCAGCATCCACAATACTTCGTTACGCGGCAGCCCCAGCCCGTTCGGCGCGGCGGCGGTGCTATAGCTCATGGAGTAAACGGTCATGATGTAAAACAGTGTATAGGTCGCCAGCATGATAAAGGTGCCGAGAACCGTCACGCGCATATGTTTGGTCAACAACGTGCCCATCGGCACTTTAACCTGTTTTTTTGCGGCGGCGACTTTCGCGAACACTGGCGTTTCATGCAGCGATACGCGGACATACAACCCGATAATTACCAGCACCGCAGAGAAGATAAAGGGTACTCGCCAGCCCCAGCTCATGAATTGCTCGTCGGTCAGCAGCCAGGAGAGCAGCAGGAAGGTGCCGTTGGCAAAGAAGAAACCGATAGGTGCGCCCAGTTGCGGGAAAGAACCGTACAGCGCACGTTTACGTGGCGGGGCGTTCTCCGTCGCCAGCAGCGCCGCGCCCCCCCATTCGCCGCCTAATCCCAGCCCCTGACCAAAACGTGCCAGCGCCAGCAACATCGGCGCCAGAATGCCGATCGTTTCATAGCCGGGCAGCAGGCCAATCACCACCGTGGAAATGCCCATCGTCAGCAACGAGGCCACCAACGTCACTTTACGCCCGACGCGATCGCCAAAGTGGCCGAATAGCGCGGAGCCAATTGGTCGCGCGACGAAAGCAATGGCAAAGGTCGCCAGCGACTGGAGCGTGGCCGCGGCCGGGTCGCCCTGCGGGAAGAAGATGTGCGGGAACACAATCACCGCAGCGGTGGCGTAAATGTAGAAATCGAAGAACTCGATGGCAGTGCCGATGAGTGAGGCGACGACGACTTTATTACGTGAGTTAACCGGTGCGATGTCTTGTTCGTTATCGAGCGTTGTGGCGGTAGCTTGCATAGTCTTTTCTTATTTTATAGCGAACGAACGGCCATATTAGACATAGCAAAATCGACATTTCAATCTGTAACAGAGCAGGCTGGCGCGTAAAAAAACGGCAAAAAGTGAATAGTTTTTAAGCCAGCGAAATCGCTTCTATGAAATGCTTCACAGAATTTACACGTCAGTGGATAAAACTGGTTTTTGGTTAAAAAAAAGTTACTAACTGGATTTATCTGCTGAAATGATGAATCGGGCTGAAATTTTGCATTTTCATTCAGCCCGATAGTGCATTAACGGTGAGTTTTCCCTGGCATGCGTGGGTCATCTTTGTACTGCGCGGTGGCAATCCATGCGGCGCAAAACAAGGTGAGTCGCGCGAAGAAATAGAAGAACGCCATCAGCCCCAGAACCGAACCAAACGCCGCGCCGGACGGGGATTTCACCAGCGCAGGCAGCGTCCAGGTCATGATGATTTTAATCACTTCAAAACCAATTGCCGCAATGAAGGTACCGCGAACCAGCGCCTTTTTGCGTGGGCGGTGGCGCGGCAGTCGCCAGAAGATCCAGAAGAAGAGCAAATAGTTGGCGAAGATAGAAATCGCCAGGCCTATTAACCGCCAGGCGGGTTTCAGCCACTCAATGCTGTCGAGATAGAGGGCTGAGATAATCATCTGCTGCGCCGCCCCTGAAACAGAAGTAATCGACAGGGTAACAATCAGCGCAATCAACAGGCCAATTAGCGAGACAAAATCGCGCAGGTATTTAATCCAGATTTTCTCTTGATCCTGCGGGGTGCGCTCCCAGACATCACGCGATTGCGCGCGGATGGCCTCGCGCAGGTTGCCCATCCAGTTCACACCGGAATAAAGCGCCACTGCAAGCCCAACTAAACCGACGGTGGTACGCTGCTGGACGGCGGTGTTGATAGTGCTTTTAAGCGTCGCGGCAAGCGTCGGGTCACTGACGTTGGTGAGGATTTTATCGAAGATGTCCTGTAACAGTGTCGGGTGCGAGGCGAGGATAAAACCGCCTGCGGCAAAGGACACCATCAGTATCGGAATCATCGACAGGAATGAAAAGTAGGTGATAGCGGCGCCAAACTGATTGCCCAGGCGATCGTTAAAGCGCTCGGCGGCACGAAGCAGGTGGGCGATGATCGGCTGCTGCTGAATCTTCTGTGCGGTATGCGTAACTTTGTTCAGCGCCTGTGTGGCTTTTCCGGGCTCCTCAGGGGCCCGATGCGTTTCGGTATCGATGGGTTTGATGGGGTCGTGCTCCAGTTCCTGAGTAGGACGTTTTACGTCATTTTCCGGCGTCATCAGGTCGGTTTTCCTTTTCTCTTGTTTACTATCACTAAATTATAGACTCTGCTAATCAACGTACTCTTTCATCACCTCAGTTAGCCATTCCATAAACAGGTGCACCCGGCGCGACAGGTTACGGCGATGGGGATAAATCAGCGAAACCGGCATCGGCTCTGCGCGGTACTGCGGCAGAATCTCTATCAGCTTACCGCTGCGCAACGCCTCCCGCACACCAACGCGCGGTACCTGAATAATCCCCAGCCCGGCAAGGCAGGCGGCGTGATAGGTTTCGGTGCTGTTGACCGTCAGCACGCCGCCGGTTTTCACCCAGCGCGTGGTGTTATCCAGCACCACTTCAAACCCCTGCAGGCGTACGCCGAGGCTGGTTGCGTAGTGCACCACCGCATGATCGTCGAGTTCGTCCAACGATTCGGGAAACCCAAATCGCGCCAGATAATCCGGGCTGGCGCAGTTTATCACCGTCAGTTTACCGAATGGCCTGGCGATTAATCCTGAATCCTTCAGATGACCCACGCGTACCACGCAGTCGAATCCTTCACGAACGACATCCACCAGACGGTCGCTGCTGCTCAGTTCCAGCTCAATGCCGGGGTAGTGCTGTAAAAATGCGGGCAGGCGGGGAATGACCACATTTCGCGCCACGGCAACGGGCATATCGACGCGTAGACGCCCGCTCACGCTGCTGGGGTCGCTCTGGAACATGCTGTCGAGCTCTTCAAGGTTGCTGAGGAGGTCCTTAGCGCGCTCATAGTAGACCATGCCGTCCTGCGTCAGCTGAACGCGCCGCGTGGTGCGATGCAGCAGGCGACAGCCGAGCTGGTTTTCCAGCGCCTGAATCTGGCGCGATACGCTACCTTTAGGAAGGCCGAGGGTATCGGCGGCGCGGGAGAAACTCTCCAGTTCTGCCACGCGGATGAACAGTTGCATTGCATGAATTTTATCCATCCCCAATCCTTATTGTTGTTTTTAATGAGACAGTGAAGCGTATTTAGCAATATTTATTGTTCTTTTAGCACCTAATAAGCTTGTTCTCAACGAACACACCCACTGAAATGAGGTTTCTCATGACACAACGTATCGCATTAGTGACTGGCGGCAGCCGTGGACTGGGCAAAAATGCCGTATTGAAGCTGGCGGAGCAGGGAACAGATATTATTTTTACCTGGCATAGCCAGCAGCAGGCTGCAGAGGATGTGGTGAAAGAACTGCAGCAAAAAGGTGTGAAAGCAGTGGCATTACAGCTTAACGTCAGTGATATCAGCACGTTTAGTGATTTTGCTGAGAAGGTCAAACAGGCGCTAAAAGAGACGTGGCAGCGCGACACGTTTGATTATTTAGTGAACAATGCCGGAATTGGAATTAATGTTCCGTTTTCCGAGACTACGGAAGCACAGTTTGATGAATTATTGAACATCCAGTTTAAGGGCCCCTTTTTCCTGACTCAACGCCTGTTGCCGCTGATTAAAAACGGCGGGCGCATTCTGAACGTCTCGACGGGGCTGGCACGTTTTGCGCTTCCGGGGTTTGCCGCCTATGCCGCCATGAAGGGCGCAATGGAAGTGTTAACGCGCTATCAGGCGAAAGAACTGGGTGTGCGCGGCATTTCGGTTAATGTGATTGCGCCGGGGGCGATTGAAACCGACTTCGGCGGCGGCAGCGTGCGAGATAATGAACAGATTAATCAGCACATCGCCTCGCAAACCGCGCTGGGGCGCGTAGGGATGCCGGACGACATCGGCGATGCGATTGCCGCGCTGCTGAGCGATAAGCTCGGCTGGATGAACGCGCAGCGGGTGGAGGTCTCCGGGGGGATGTTTTTGTAGTTTTTATCTGCGGAGGGAAGGTGCGCGCTGATGCCCTCACCCCGGCCCTCTCCCACAGGGAGAGGGAGATCCGCATACAATTAACCGCTGGCGCGGTCGGTCCTCTCTCCCACAGGGAGAGGGAGATCCGCACACAATTAATTGCTGGCGCGGTCGGTCCCCTCTCCCTTGAGGGAGAGGGCTAGGGTGAGGGGGAAAATGCCTACACAGATACCCTTTCATCTCGTGCTATTTCATATTTCGTAACACTCAACTTACCCACTCGCATTTCCTTTATTCCCGGCCCTGAATTATCCTTTTGTGAATTAATATTAATTGTGCGACAGCTATTTTCAGGATTTCCTGAAATAGAGTTGTAATAAACGATATGAATACGTAATTGTCACGCGAAGGCTGTAAGTATTCATAATAAAAATGTTTTTATTTTTATTTTCATCAGTAAAATAGCCCAGGCCAAACAGCGAGTTCTTATTTACCTCCGCTAGTAATACCCTTCACCCCTAAATGTGTAGGGTTCATTTTTCTGATGAGGAATCAGTATGCAGGTAATCATGTTTGACAGGCAGTCAATATTTATTCATGGAATGAAGATCAGTTTGCAGGAAAATATTCCTGAAGTAGATATTTACGCCGTCAGTCAGGCTGATGAACTGTGGCGACGGTTGCTGGAATATCCAGAGGCATTACTTATTCTGGATGGCGACATGGATAAATCGTTTTGCAGTTGGTTATTGCAGGAAAAAGCGCAGCAGTTTCCGGCATCACATACGGTGATTGTGGCAAGTGATTGCCAGCAGGCCTGGCTTAAAGAGTCGCTTGCGTGGAATGTGCAGGCTATTGTGCCGCGTGATGAAAGCGTCGAAACGTTTGTGCAGGCGATTAACGGCGCCGCGTGCGGATTAATGTGTCTTCCCGGCGGCTGGACGTTTAATTATGAAAGCGAAAAGCGTGGGCTGGAACAGCTTAGCCACCGCCAGCGTGAAATACTGGAGCTGCTGGCGAACGGCGAGTCGAATAAAGAGATCAGTCGAACGTTGAATATCAGCGCGGGTACGGTGAAAGCGCATCTGGAATCACTGTACCGGCGTCTGGATGTGAAAAACCGCACTCAGGCGGCGATGTTATTCGGCGCACACGAACTCCCCTCCCAAATCTGTTCGGAATAAGGCACATTCGGCCTGACGCTGTCTGTTCAGGCCGTAGCTTCTTACCCCGTTAAGCTCTGTTTCCAGTAACCACACGGCAAGCGCTTTTGTGAACTGGTGCTGATTGATATAGCGCACCACTGCGGAAGCGGCAAACGTCTCGGGCCCCAAACTGAGCGCAAGCGATATCAGTGCATCATATTGAATCTGGCACAGCGGCACCTCTATTTCTTGCGCCAGTACGCGCTGGCAGGCGTAAATATCCAACTGCAATAACGCGTTGGCCTGCGACTGGCTAAGCGGCGTATCAAACGTCTCGCTTCCCTGGATCAGATGACCGTAACCCACGACCCACAGATGACATTCATCCTGGTAGGGCTCAGCAGAAAACCCCTGACATTGTTTAATAAACGCTAACCCTTCCGGGCTGAGGCGTAGGGTACTATTTGGCATTTTTCTTCCTCACTCAGATGGTTAGCGAGTGTAGAGGATGGGGAAACGCACGCCTATTCGCCAGATGGCCTGGGTAAATCCGGCATGCGCCGAGAATATATTCCGCCAATCGTAAAATTCGCTGCAACAATAGAAAGACAGGGCAATCGTTTGCCGGAAAGTCGTGAGAACGATCGAGTTTCGCATCAGTGTCGGCCCCGCGGCCTTTCAATTTTTGGGGTTTCGTATATGTTGTATCGGCAAAAAAACAAAAATAAACCTTACTAATCTTCAGGTTATTTTCCTTCTGTGGGTTAAGGACGTGAATGATGCCTACTCCGTCGCATCAATTATTTGAACATTGCCTCGGCGTGATTCGCCAGGCGTCTGTGGAGATCCTTAATCTGCTCGAGATGCGCGTCGGGGAGGGTAAGGAGCCTCGTTGGTTTCTGGAGCAACTGGATCAGGCTCGGCTGAATCTTGGCGGCTGGGCGAGCGTGGCGAAAAAGCTGAACCTCAATGATGCCGAGCTGAGCGAGTTCACCCTGCAACTGCGCCATTTACAGAAACTGGTGCCGAACTATGAGCGCGGGCAATCCATCACGGAGGATCAGCTGATTGCTGCGGCGCGAATGGTGGCCGCGCTGGAACTGATGCGCCGCCGTCAGCCGTTGCTGGTCTTTGAGAGCGATTCTGATGCGGATGCCGAACAGCTGGAGGCCCTGGCGCTGCGGCAGCTACGTATGATCCAGCTGATGCTGGCTGCACTTATTCGTCAGGCCTGGCCGGATACCACCCGTTTGCACAATCACCTCAAACTACAGTTTGGTGCGGACTGCGTGCGGCGCTGGCTCTCGCGCAGCAAAGAGGGCGATATTCTCAGCGGCATGCAGTTCAGCGAGCTGGCGCTACTGGTGGTGGATAAAAAAGCGTTTTCACGGCACTACGCTTCGCTTTTCCACAGCGCGACTCTGCTGACTTTTCATGCGGACCCACGTCTGACACTCCACGCTTTCCTGGACGATATCCGCCAGATGCGCAGGGCGGTGGTCAGCCAGCGGACCGTGTCATCCACCGCTTTTTTGCTGCTGGATATCTATACCCGGCAGATTGCCACGCCGATTCAGCACGCGTTTGAGCAGGGTAGAACGTTGGTGAATCCCGCAAGCCTGTTGGCGACGGACGGTAACGTGGTGCAGCATTTCTGGGATGAGCAACGCGAGTTTGCCCGGCTTAACGGGGCGGATGATCAGCCAGTCCATGAGTCTATTGAACGTACTCGTAAAAAATCGGCCCGAACGGTGGAGGCGCGGGATAAATTAATCTCCTCGGGGCTATGGGCCGCCGTGGGCCTGATGATACTGGCGATGATTGTTGGGGGCTTCTGGATGCTCAATGCGTCGCCTGCCGCGCCAACGGCCAGCGCCTCAACAACACCTGCTCCGGGAATTGAAGCACCGTCGCGTGAGTCACCTCGAGAACAGCTGGCGAATCGTGGTATTAATTGGGATATCAATGGATTACGTTCGGCAATTGATCGTAACGATGCGGGTGTCGTACAGCTGTTTATGCGTGGCGGGATGGACTGGCAGCTCGCCTGGACGGAGCAGGCGCTTTCAGCGCAGCACGATGAGGTGATTGCTTTGCTGTTGCGATATCGCCTGCAAATGGATGAACCAAAACCGTGTCGGCGCTTTATCACCACCCTGAGCCACGCGCTGGCGGATGGTGAAGCGCTCACGTCGTCAAGGAGAGATCTTTTGCAAGCGTTTTGCACCCGCCCCGCCGTGGTAGAACGGCAACGACGGGAAGTGGATAACGCCCGACAACGCGTGAAGGCCGAGCCGACGACACACAACAAGCGATGGCTGGACGTACAGCGCGAGATTTATGCCGTGATTAAGTAGCGGGTTTTGAGCCGTTGTAGGCGGGGCAAGCGCAGCGCCCCCGGCGAGTGCGGGGAAAATGCCTGATGCGCTTCGCTTATCAGGCCTACGGTTTTTGAGCTATTGTAGGCCGGGCAAGCGCAGCGCCCCCGGCATGTGCGGTGTAAATGCCTGATGCGCTTCGCTCATCAGGCCCACGGGATTTCTGAAACGTGTAGGCCGGGCAAGCGCAGCGCCCCCGGCATGTGCGGTGTAAATGCCTGATGGCGCTTCGCTTATCAGGCCTACGGTTTTTTTCACGTTGTTAAGGTTCGCCGTACAATCCAATCAAACGGCGTACCACGCCATTGGTCCAGCCAAAACCATCCTGCAACGGATACTCCCCGCCGCCCCCTTCGCGCGGGGTGCCTTCGGCGATGTGATATTTCTCAATCAGCTTATGATGGTCGCGATAGAAATGATTCACCGTCTCCAGCCAGTTGTGGGCGATTTCGTTGCCCAGCACGTCGTGGCCGTAGAGCTTGAATCCCTGAATCGCCATCCACTGTAGTGGGGCCCAGCCGTTCGGGTAATCCCACTGCTCGCCGCTTTCGTACTCTGTTGCCAGAATCCCTCGTGGCGTCAGCAGTCGGGCGCGTACCGCCAGTGCCAGTCGGTCTGCCTGCTCATGCGTCGCCATACCGACATACAGCGGCACGACGCTGGCGGCAGAAAATAGCGCCTGCTGTTCCCGACGCCAGTCGTAATCACGGAACAGACCGTTCTCTTCATCCCACATATAATGCGTCACTGCCGCGCGGCGTGCGCTGGCCTTCTGCTTAAACAGTGCCTGCGTCTCTTTGTCGCCCTTCAATCCGGATAGATTGGCGATGGTATTTTCCAGTTTGAACAGAAAAGCGTTCAAATCGATGGGAATAAACTGGGTGGTGCGAATGCTTGCCAGTCGCGACGTATCGCGCAGCCAGCGTGAGGAATAGTCCCAACCGGATGCCGCCCCGGCGCGCAGGTCGCGATACACCTCATTGGGCGGCCGACCTGAATGCTGCGCCGTTTCGACATCTTCAATCCACGACTCATCACGCGGCGTGTCGCGGTCGTCCCAGTAACGGTTGAGTAAAGCACCGTCCGGCATGCGCACCACGTGGCGATAAGCCTGATTAGGAATGAGCGAATCCGCGCCATCCATCCAGAAGCTGTACTCCATCTTCAGATGGTCAAGGTAGCGTTTCGCGCCGCGCACGCCATCCTCTTCAAACAATTCAACCATCAGCGCGAATACCGGCGGCTGCGAGCGGCTAAGATAGTAGGTGCGGTTACCGTTAGGAATATGCCCATAGCGCTCAATCATCCACGCGAAGTTATCCGCCATGCATTTCAGCAGGTCTTCCCGGCCGCTCTCCGCCAGGCCCAGCATGGTGAAGTAGGAATCCCAGTAATAAGTTTCGGTAAAGCGTCCACCGGGCACGATATAAGACTGTGGCAGCGCCAGAAGAGACGAGCCAGGAATATGGTCCTGCGGCTCTCGGGTGAGCACTGGCCAGAGCGAGTCGATGTGCTCCTTCAGCGATTTGTCCGGGTCTGAAACGTACTCGCTGTCGCGCAGTTCCGGCGGCCAGAAGTTCTCTTCCACAAAGCGGCGCAGATCGAAGCCGGGTATGCGCTTGATTCGGCGATAATGGATGAGAATATCCAGCGGATCTTTCTTCGGTGCACAGTCAGGAAACGTTTTGCTATCGCTAAAAATGCGTGAACGCTGAACGTTTTCGAACAGCTCCAGATAGCGATCGGCAGGCGTCAACGCATCGGAGGCGGGTAGCCCCTCGATGATCTCCGGCTCCGGTTCGGCATCGAGCATTTCATCCAGTTTTAATTCGTACGGATCCGCTTCGTAGCACAGCTCGATATCAATGGCTAAGGCCTCGGACTCTTCGTGACGTATTTTCTGGTTGAACATATCGCAGGTCACCTCCGGTGAGCGTCGTTTTACATCCCGGTTTTATCCGGCCACCTGTAAAGCGTAGACATTCGCTTCGGTTACCGGTGAGCAAAGCGTGCGGAAGATCACGTTTTTATACGTCGTGAAAATGTGCGTGTTTTTCAGGTTTCTGAAAAATAATAGAAAAATGATATCCCGGTTTTAATCTTCACCGGGATTTTCAGAACAATCGATTGTAACGGGTTTTAACGCGGGCTGAATTTATAAAACAGATTTGGTTCGCTGACGATGTAAAGGTTACCCGTACCGTCGGTGGCGATACCTTCCGGTTGCGGAATATCACGGGCAAGGCCGTAATGCCCCGCCGTCAGCGACATAAATTTCAGGTTATGTTCGCGGTCGACCAGCACGACTTTTTGCGAAATGTCGGAGAGAATATAGAGGTTAGACGTCGAGCCATCAAAGTCCATTCCGGAGATATCGCGCACGTACCAGGAAAGCATTAATTCATTGAGCGGACTTTTATCTGTTTTGAATACCCCTTCGTTATCGAGGATATTAAAAATCCGTACAGGCTTTTTCTCCTGGGCCGTTACCATGCGGGAAAGTTCGGGTTTCCAGGCTAATCCTTCCACACCGCTGTTTTGTTTATCGGCCTGAACTGTCGGACGATAAGTTTCGGCATGGCTGATATCCACTTTTTGCGTATCATTATTAATGGTGATGATAGCCAGCGTGCCGCTCTTTTCTTTAGAAAGGTAGAAGCGATGATTACCGATATATTCAATTGCCTCAAGATCTGCGGGCTTATCCGTTTTGATACGACGCAGCACCTTCCCATCCGTGCTAAGTTCCAGAATTAAAGAAGGGGCATCGGTAACGGCAAAGAGAGTCTGGGTGTCTGTATTCCAGGTCAGGCCAGATAGTCCACCTTCTAAACCTGAGATTTCTCGGGCATCGATAGTGACGTGATAGTTGTCTATTTGTGGGTAATTTGTGATGTAGTAATAGAAAGAAAAAATACAAAAAAGAACAATAATAAGGCCTGCAAATATTTTGGTTTTCTTATTCTTCATAAATCCACAGCGAATGAACGGGAGAGTCAGATATCCCCTATATGTTTCCATATAGGGGATTGCGCGTCATATATTAGCGCATGGTAACAAACTCTTCCGCCGCTGTCGGGTGAATTGCCACGGTATTATCGAAATCTTTTTTGGTTGCACCCATTTTCAGGGCTACGGCGAAACCTTGCAGCATTTCATCCATACCAAAACCGATGCCGTGAATACCGACAATTTTCTCTTCCGGGCCAACACAAACCAGTTTCATACGGCACGGCTGGCGATGCGTGGTGACGGCGGTATACATCGCCGTAAAGGACGATTTATAGACCTTCACCGCGTCGTCGCCATACTGCTCACGTGCCTGCGGTTCGGTTAAACCGACGGTGCCGATGGGCGGGTGGCTGAAGACAACGGTCGGGATATTGCTGTAATCCAGATGCTCATCCGGCTTGTTATTAAACAGGCGTTCTGAGAGACGACGACCTGCGGCCACTGCAACCGGCGTCAGTTCAACGGCGCCAGTATTATCACCGACGGCGTAAATCCCCGGAACGTTGGTGTTCTGGAATTTATCGACGACGATATAGCCTTTATCGTTGGTTTTCACGCCCGTTGCTGCCAGGTTGAAGTTGTCGTTCGCCGGTTCACGGCCAATCGCCCAAATCAGGCAATCTACCGTCTGGCTGCGGCCATCTTCCAGTTCAATGGTCAGGCTGCCGTCGGCGTTTTTCACGACCGCTTTTGGAATCGCCTGAGTATGCAGCGTTGGGCCTTCCGCGTTCATCACTTCAACCAGCGTCTCGGTAATCAGCGGGTCGAAGGAACGCAGCGGCGCGTGTTTACGCACAAACAGGTGCGTTTCCGCGCCCAGTCCGTTAATCACACCCGCCAGTTCCACTGCGATATAGCCCGCGCCCACAACCGCAACGCGTTTCGGCAATGCGGGCAGCGCGAAGAAACCGTCGGAGTCGATACCGTATTCCACGCCCGGAATATCCGGATGGCTTGGGCGACCGCCGGTGGCGATCAGGATATGATCGGCGGTGATCGTCTCCCCGTTCACTTCCACGGTTTTCGCATCAACAAAGCGGGCAAAGCCTTTAATCACATCGACTTTGTTCTTCGCCAGGCCATTGTCATAGGACGTATGAATACGGTCGATATAGGCGGTACGGCTGGCAATCAGTTTATCCCAGTCGAAGTTGTTGATGGTGGTATCAAAACCGTAATCCGGGCCATACATGTGGATGGCTTCGCGGATTTGCGCGGCATGCCACATCACTTTTTTCGGCACGCAACCGACGTTGACGCAGGTGCCGCCCAGCTCTTTAGCTTCAATCAGTGCACACTTCTGGCCGTACATCGCCGCCCGGTTGATTGAGGCGATGCCGCCGCTGCCGCCGCCAATAGCGATATAGTCGTAATGTTTGGTCATGACCGCTCCTTCCTGTTCATTGTCAGGCGAGGGCTCTGTGCCCAGCGCCAAAGATCCGCGATTGTATACCTGAAACTGATAGGTTCTGGCTATGTCTGCGATTACTCAGGCACGATCCAGCTTACCGTGGTGTGGCCGATACCGTTCGGCACCAGCTTGCTGTGCAGCCATGGCAGAACGGCGTTCATCTGCTGTTCCAGCTTCCACGGCGGGTTGATAACAATCATGCCGGAAGCCGTCATGCCGCGCTGATCGCTGTCCGGGCGTACCGCCAGCTCGATTTGCAGGATTTTACGGATGCCGGTGGCTTCGAGGTCTTTGATCATGCGTTTGATTTGCGCACGCAGGACGACCGGATACCATAACGCATAGGTGCCTGTCGCAAAGCGCTTATAACCTTCGTGAATGCCCGTAACCACAGCCTGATAATCGGTTTTGATTTCGTACGGCGGGTCGATGAGGATCAGCCCACGACGTGAAACTGGCGGCAGTTTGGATTTGAGTTGTTGATAACCGTCGGTTTTTTCCACGCGCGCACGGTCGTCTTTCTGGAATTCGGAACGCAGCAGCGGAAAATCGCTCGGGTGCAGTTCAGTCATCATCAGGCTGTCTTGTTCACGCAGCAACTGACGGGCAATCAGCGGTGAACCAGGGTAGTAGCGCAACTGGCCGCTGCGGTTGAAGTGCTGGACCACGCTGATATATGGCTCCAGTTCGGCAGGCAGATCGTCCTGTTGCCAGATACGGGCGATACCCTCCAGATACTCACCGGTGCGCTCGGCGTGCTCGCTGCTTAACTGGTAACGGCCTGCGCCCGCATGGGTGTCCAGATAGAGAAACGGTTTCTCTTTCTCTTTCAGTGATTCGATGATCAGGCTCTGAACGGTGTGTTTAAGGACGTCGGCGTGGTTGCCAGCGTGAAAGCTGTGGCGATAACTGAGCATGGGTAAAGGAGTTCCGCTAAGTAAAACATGGGCCCGTTACCGGGCAACAAAAAAGCCTATCCAGACAGTATACCGAAAAGTCGCCGCCGCCGCGAAAGCGCAACGCTTATCATTGAAATTCACTACACTTAACCCCATGCTACATATATTACATGGCGGATGGCGACGTAGCCGCCATCCGACAATAACGCGCATACGCGTTTGTTTCCCCTTTTTAACCAGGACTGTGCATATGACGAATCCATTACTGACTCCCTTCGAACTGCCGCCGTTTTCCGCCATCAAGCCTGAGCATGTTGTTCCCGCTGTCACTAAAGCGCTGAACGACTGCCGTGAAAATGTGGAACGCGTGGTAGCACAGGGCGCACCGTATTCCTGGGAAAATTTATGCCAGCCGCTGGCGGAAGTGGACGATGTGCTGGGGCGTATTTTCTCGCCGGTCAGCCATCTGAATTCGGTCAAAAACAGCCCGGAACTGCGCGAAGCCTACGAGCAAACCCTGCCGCTGCTGTCGGAATACAGTACCTGGGTCGGTCAGCATGAAGGGCTGTACAAAGCGTATCGCGACCTGCGCGACGGCGATAACTACGCCACGCTTTCTACGGCACAGAAAAAAGCGGTCGATAACGCACTGCGTGATTTCGAATTGTCCGGCATCGGACTGCCGAAAGAGAAACAGCAGCGCTACGGTGAAATTGCGACGCGTTTGTCTGAACTCGGCAACATCTATAGCAACAACGTGCTCGATGCCACCATGGGCTGGACGAAACAGGTGAGCGACGAAGCGGAACTCTCCGGTATGCCGGAAAGCGCGCTGGCGGCCGCTAAAGCACAGGCTGAAGCCAAAGAGCTGGACGGTTATCTGCTGACGCTGGATATCCCAAGCTATCTGCCGGTAATGACCTACTGCGACAATCAGGCGCTGCGTGAAGAGATGTATCGCGCCTACAGCACTCGCGCGTCTGATCAGGGCCCGAATGCCGGTAAATGGGATAACAGCCCGGTGATGGCGGAAATTCTCGCCCTGCGTCACGAGCTGGCGCAACTGCTGGGCTTCGAAAGCTACGCCTTTAAATCGCTCGCCACCAAAATGGCGGAAAATCCGCAGCAGGTGCTGGAATTCTTAACCGACCTCGCCAAACGTGCGCGTCCGCAGGGTGAAAAGGAGCTGGCGCAACTGCGTGCCTTCGCGAAAGCGGAATTTGGCGTCGATGAGCTGCAACCGTGGGATATCGCCTACTACAGCGAAAAACAGAAGCAACACCTCTATAGCATCAGCGACGAGCAACTGCGCCCGTACTTCCCGGAAAACAAAGCCGTTAACGGCCTGTTTGAAGTGGTGAAACGCATATACGGCATTACCGCCAAAGAGCGCAAAGATGTTGATGTCTGGAGCCCGGAAGTACGCTTCTTCGAGCTGTATGACGAAAATAACGAACTGCGCGGTAGCTTCTACCTTGACCTGTACGCACGTGAACACAAACGCGGTGGGGCGTGGATGGACGACTGTGTTGGCCAGATGCGCAAGCTCGATGGCTCACTGCAAAAACCGGTCGCCTACCTGACCTGCAACTTTAACCGTCCGGTCAACGGCAAACCCGCGCTGTTTACGCATGATGAAGTGATCACCCTGTTCCACGAGTTCGGTCACGGCCTGCACCACATGCTGACCCGCATCGAAACCGCAGGCGTTTCCGGGATCAACGGCGTGCCGTGGGATGCGGTCGAACTGCCGAGCCAGTTTATGGAAAACTGGTGCTGGGAGCCGGACGCGCTGGCGTTTATCTCCGGCCACTACGAAACCGGCGAACCGCTGCCGAAAGAACTTCTGGATAAAATGCTGGCGGCGAAAAACTACCAGGCGGCGCTGTTTATCCTGCGTCAACTGGAATTCGGCCTGTTCGACTTCCGTCTGCACGCGGAATTTAACCCGGAGCAGGGCGCGAAAATCCTCGAAACCCTGGCGGAAATCAAGAAACAGGTTGCCGTGGTGCCGGGGCCGTCATGGGGCCGCTTCCCGCACGCCTTCAGCCACATCTTTGCCGGTGGTTATGCGGCGGGTTACTACAGCTATCTGTGGGCCGATGTGCTGGCGGCAGATGCCTTCTCCCGCTTCGAAGAAGAGGGGATTTTCAACCGCGATACCGGGCAGTCGTTCCTTGATAACATCCTGACGCGCGGCGGTTCTGAGGAGCCAATGGCGCTGTTCAAACGCTTCCGTGGCCGTGAACCGCAGCTTGATGCGATGCTGGAGCACTACGGGATCAAAGGCTAATCAGTCAGTGAAAATCTGTTTACTTGATGAAACGGGCGCCGGAGACGGCGCCTTATCTGTTCTTGCTGCCCGCTGGGGGCTGGAGCACGATGAAGACAACCTAATGGCGCTGGTGTTAACGCCGGAGCATCTTGAACTGCGCAAGCGCGATGAGCCAAAGCTTGGCGGCATCTTCGTGGATTTTGTTGGCGGCGCGATGGCGCATCGGCGTAAATTCGGCGGCGGTCGCGGTGAGGCGGTGGCAAAAGCCGTCGGCATTAAAGGCAGCTATTTGCCGGACGTGGTTGACGCCACGGCGGGGCTGGGGCGCGATGCCTTTGTGCTGGCCTCGGTAGGCTGCCATGTGCGGATGCTGGAACGCAACCCGGTAGTGGCGGCACTGCTCGACGATGGCCTGGCGCGCGGCTATGCCGATGCGGAAATCGGTGGCTGGTTGCAGGAACGCTTACAGTTGATCCACGCCTCAAGCCTGACGACGCTCGCGGATATCACCCCGCGTCCGCAGGTGGTGTACCTTGACCCGATGTTTCCGCATAAGCAGAAAAGCGCGCTGGTGAAGAAAGAGATGCGCGTGTTTCAGTCGCTGGTGGGGCCGGATTTAGATGCGGACGGATTGCTGGAGCCTGCACGATTGCTGGCGACAAAACGCGTGGTAGTGAAGCGACCGGACTATGCGCCGCCGCTCGCGGACGTGGCGACGACCAACGCGGTGGTCACGAAAGGGCATCGGTTTGATATTTATGCGGGGACGGCTGAATAGGGGAAGTGCGGCCTGGGCCCCTCA